>NZ_BAAHAD010000132.1:0-502 GCF_054777855.1 Spirosoma jeollabukense | reverse complement strand
CCGTATAATGCTCCGCTTCTATTACCTTGTATTAAAGAATGATGTGAGTATGTTATTGTTACACCAGAAGATAATAAAATTACAGTATTTAATAATGGTAATTCAAAAGGATTTATTGAATTTATACCCATAGGTGGTCATTTTGCACCTAATTCTATAGTAGGTGATAAAGCACTATGGAAAAATGCTCAAAATATTGCTAAAAAAAATAGTGCTTCAGATACTATAAATAAAGCAACTCCCATATTAAGTCCTTTTTGTACTGCTAAAGTATGATTACCTAAATATGTTCCTTCAGATATTACATCTCTAAATCATAATGACATAGATAAAATTAAAGCTAGTAAAGCAAACATTATGTTATTAATTCCAAAACTAAAATTTTGGAATGCTAACACTGCACTAAAAGTCAATGTTAATAAAGATAAACTAGTATTTAAAGGTCAGGGACTTGGGGATACTAAATGATAAGGGTGAGATTGGAAATTACTACGAACTAGAT
>NZ_BAAHAD010000131.1:0-505 GCF_054777855.1 Spirosoma jeollabukense | reverse complement strand
TCTTCACGAACACCGCGACCTACACGCCGCGTTACAACATTTTCGGATTGGCACAGCGGGCGTGGGACAGGCTGATGCCGTTCCACTTCAATCGCGAACTGACCAAGGCGCTGGAAACGTCGAAGTTCAGGGGGCGCCAGTGAGCCAGAAAGCGTTCCTGCAGGAATTCGACCGTGCTGCCATCACGGCATTCGCTCCGGCAGGCCTGGCCGACTCCGGTGCTGTGTACACGCCTCGTGGTGGCGGTCCCGGGGTTCCGTGCTCGGTGATGGTGGATCGCGGCACTCAAGCCTTCGGGGATGACCCAATGCCGGTGGCCGCATACGAGGTTGTGATCAGCCTGTTCCGCGCGGAAGTAGTTGGCGAGCGCGACGCAGTAGTCGAGGTCGACGGCGAGAGATACAGGCTGACGGACAAGCTCTCAGATGACGGATCGCGTGTCCGCTGGGCGGTGGCCCGTGCCTGAGCCGACCCCGCGCCGCCGGCTCCTGGATGCCTTCGCTGC
>NZ_BAAHAD010000130.1:0-506 GCF_054777855.1 Spirosoma jeollabukense | reverse complement strand
CATGGCCAGACTGTCCCAACCTACGATATCTCGGACCCATGGGCTTCTGAATTTCATCTGACTGGAAATCATGTTCAAGTGGCCAAGGTTGTAGAAGTTACCGATCTCTTGTGGCTATGTGTTGACTGACCATGGTTGAGATCCTATGTCCACTGGCGACAACACCTCTCATGTACGCCATCGGACTCAATTATAAATCACATGCGGAGGAGGCTGGGGTAAATATTCCTTTCCACTCAATACTGCAGAAAAATGGTTAATGGTGAGAACTTAGCTTCCAATTCCAGCATATCCCGTTGTCTTCACCAAGTTCGGTGGTGAGCACCTTTTGTACCCAGATCCGCATCAACCAGGGTGGCTGAAACGAGTGCAGATATGCTTGCCGACCCGTACCAAGACATCTCCGTCCCGCCAGTGGCCAAATCCGAGATGGACTACGAGTGGGAACTCTGCGTCATCCTGGCCAAGGACGTGAAAGACCTGTCCGACGACGTCGACATCTCAGA
>NZ_BAAHAD010000129.1:0-507 GCF_054777855.1 Spirosoma jeollabukense | reverse complement strand
ACCCAGCGGTCGATCTCCCGGCCGTTTGCGTCGATCTGCAGTTCGTGCCGGAACATCTCCTGGGTCGTGATCAGGTTGTCGCTGACGCCGGTGATTTCCGTGATCGAGACCAGCACGCGGCGGCCGCTGCCCAGTCGCGAGATCTGCACGATGAAGTCGATCGCACTGGCAATCTGGCGGCGAAGGCTGTCCTCGCTGCCCTGGAAGCCGGCGAAACCTGCCAGCATCTCGATGCGGTACAGGCAATCACGCGGTGAATTGGCATGGATGGTCGCCATCGAGCCGTCGTGGCCGGTGTTCATCGCCTGCAGCATTTCCAGCACCTCGGCGCCACGGACTTCGCCGACCACGATGCGGTCCGGGCGCATGCGCAGGCTGTTGCGCACCAGGTCGCGGATGCTCACCGCACCATGGCCTTCGGCGCCGCCGATACGGCTTTCCAGACGCACCACGTGCGGGTGGTTGAGCGACAGTTCGGCAGTGTCCTCGACGGTGATCACGCGCTCA
>NZ_BAAHAD010000128.1:0-508 GCF_054777855.1 Spirosoma jeollabukense | reverse complement strand
AAATACCAAAAATTTATGACTTACCCATTAGTCGACAACATATTAAATATATAGATGGCAAGATTTGAACTTGCATGGTATTTAAACCATTCTGGCCTAAACAGAACCTGTCTACCAATTTCAGCACACCTATTCAATATTGATAAACTATTTTATGCTCGAGGTAAGATTCGAACCTACAACCTAGACAGCTTCAGTGTCTCGCTCAACCAATTGAGCTTCTCGGGCTTTTTAATGGAGACATTAGGAATCGAACCTAAATTGACTAAATGCAACCCAGTCGTATTACCATTATACTATACCCCCTATACAACTAATCGGAATTGAACCGATAAATTTCAGGTGGAAACTGATTATTTTACCATTAAATTACAGTTGCTATAATACAAAGTATTGTAAATGTATAATTTTTCTTTATTTTATACTTATCCGAGGAAGGACTCGAACGTTCACGGCTATTAACCAGCAAAACTTAAGCTTGCACTGTCTACCATTCCAGCACTCGGAT
>NZ_BAAHAD010000127.1:0-511 GCF_054777855.1 Spirosoma jeollabukense | reverse complement strand
CACGATGGGGCTGACGAGGCTTTTAAGAGTCAGTACAACTGCTGCATATGTGCGAGCACGGAATTGACGAGTGCTAGTGGTCTCGCGCGCATTCCAAATATTATCAGACCCCGATAAGAAGTCCAGGTATGATCAGTTCGGCGGTGATCCCGACAACCGCTTCTCCAGCAGCGGTGCTGCATCTGCTGGAGCCAGTCCTTTCAGTGGATTCGCAAGGTCTCCCGGTAGAGGACCTATGTACGAGGACGAGATTTCGCCCGAGGAGTTGTTCAACAGGTTCTTCGGTGGAGGGATGGGCCCTGGGTTTCAGTTTGGTAGGTCTAGACAGAAATCCTCAAAACCCGCTCCGGATGCTGACTGGAACAGGTGGTGGACCGCAGTTTGTTTTCAATATGGGCGGCGGTCCTGGTTTCACAGTACATCGTATGGGAGGCAACAGACCCCGAGCGAGGCCGCGAGATGGATCGGAAACCGCCCCGTCAGGATTGTCTGCATTGACACAACTTCTCCC
>NZ_BAAHAD010000126.1:0-511 GCF_054777855.1 Spirosoma jeollabukense | reverse complement strand
CTGCAAACGCCATTGAATACGTATGCAGGGTGATTCCCGCGAAGAACGCGCTGCCTACCATAGCGGCGACGACAGCGGCCACCGCGTCGCACGTCCACGGTCACTCCGGGACGTCCACGAATCGATCTGCAACATTGCCTGGGAGGGGAAAATGTTGAACCACAAGCGCAGTGCGCTGAGTCTCGCGCTGGCCGTTGTGCTGGCGCCGACGCTGGCGTCGGCACAGTCCACGCAGAACACCACCACGCCGGCCGGCACCGCCGCCACCAACCTGGACACGGTGCAGGTCACCGGCATCCGCCGCGGCATCGAGAGCGCGATCGCGGTCAAGCAGGACGCCACCTCGGTGGTCGAAGCGATCTCCGCCGAAGACATCGGCAAGCTGCCCGACGTCAGCATCGCCGAATCCATCTCGCGCCTGCCCGGCCTGGCCGCCCAGCGCGTGGCCGGCCGTGCGCAGGTGATCAGCGTGCGCGGCCTGTCACCGGACTTCGCCACCACCCTGCTCAAC
>NZ_BAAHAD010000125.1:0-514 GCF_054777855.1 Spirosoma jeollabukense | reverse complement strand
GTGACAGCCGGGCAAGGGTAAACTCGGTGACTAGGGCTAAGTCGTAACAAGGTAGCCGTACCGGAAGGTGCGGCTGGAACACCTCCTTTTTGGAGCCATTATGAATAACCATTGATGTCAATATGCAAAGTCTGGGCTTGTAGCTCAGGTGGTTAGAGCGCTACACTGATAATGTAGAGGTCCGTGGTTCGAGTCCACGCAGGCCCACAGTAACAAGCATGAAGGGGGATTAGCTCAGCTGGCTAGAGCACCTGCTTTGCAAGCAGGGGGTCAACGGTTCGAATCCGTTATTCTCCACTTGAACCATTCGGGTTCATATGTTCTTTGACCTACAGGGAGAGACTGACTCATGATTGTGATGATCGTGAGTCAAGAGAACTAGGTTTGCCGTTGAGCAGCCTGTTTTTGATAGGTATTGAGTAAGAGTGTGGTCAACACACAGCAAAAGGGCGTCTGGGGGATGCCTAAGGCTTCTGATGGCGAGGAAGGACGTGGCAAGCGACGAAACATGACG
>NZ_BAAHAD010000124.1:0-515 GCF_054777855.1 Spirosoma jeollabukense | reverse complement strand
AATACTAAGTAATAATAGCCTAGTTTAAGTAAAATGGATAATATCTGTTTGAATATAGGGGAACCTTCCTCTAAAGCTAAATATGATATATAAGCGATAGTGAATAGTACCGTGAGGTAAAATTTGAAATAGTAATTTTATAAGCAGCTCGAGTAAAAATTAAAATTATAAATAAGAGTGTACCTTTTGCATAATGGGTCAGCAAGTTAATTTTAGATGCAAGTGGTATAATTAATTAAAAACTACCTAAGATAAACCAATTATGAAAAAATGATAAGTATCTAAAATTAGACCCGAAGGCTAGTGATCTTACCATGATCAGGGCTAAAAAGGCCCGAACGGGTTATCGTTGTATAGATATCCGATGAATTGTGGTAAGTTAGTGAAAGATAAAACTGACTAGTATAGCTGGTTTTCCGCGAAACCTATGTGAGTAGGTAATTTAATTAACATCTTAGCAGGTACAGAACTGTGATCTCGGACAATATTATTTATATAATATTTGTTTACATCGG
>NZ_BAAHAD010000123.1:0-518 GCF_054777855.1 Spirosoma jeollabukense | reverse complement strand
TTGTAGATAACCCTGATATAACAACACCATGTAGGTTAACTGAAGGTATGTTATATGAATTCAATAGTTTACACTATCTATTTACTGAAGAATTTTTATCTTCATTAACTTTGGATTGTTTAAACCCTATTACCTCAGAGGTTTTAGAACAATTAAAAGCCGAACTGCTTGTGGGGGACGCTTTTCTTCTGGACTGCGGTCTGGATATCATAGTAGGTATGAATCCCATATCTCAAGGCGTGTTAGAAAGTCAAATTCTTCTATTATATATTTAAACTATTTTTTTTTCTATAGATAATGGTTGTTTTATATTATGAACAAATTAAGGCTAAAGTTACAAAAAAAAAAATTAATGTGTTGTGTGAAAAAATTAATTATTATTTTATAAAGGTTTGAAAGTTAATAAAAATATATTTTTGTATATTAAAGTGTTTATATATATATATATTTTTTATGAGAATTTTTAAAAGTCATCCTTTATTAAGATTAGTTAATTCCTATGTTATAGATTCACCTAC
>NZ_BAAHAD010000122.1:0-518 GCF_054777855.1 Spirosoma jeollabukense | reverse complement strand
GACCGACACGCGGTTGCCGCCGCCGAGGAAGTTGTTCTGCGACAGCTGCACCGAGGTGGTCATGCCGTAGGACTGCGAGTAGCCCAGGCCGAACACGAAGCTGCCGGAGGTGGTTTCCTTGACGTTGTAGACGACGTCGACCTGGTCGTTGCTGCCGCTGACGGCCGGGGTTTCGACGTCCACCGACTCGAAGTAGCCCAGGCGCTGCAGGCGGATCTTGGAACGGTCGATCGCGGCCTGCGAGTACCAGCTGTTCTCGAACTGGCGCATTTCGCGACGCATCACTTCGTCGGAGGTGCGGGTGTTGCCACGGAACAGGATGCGGCGCACCGACACGCGCGGGCCCGGCACGACCTGCATGTTGATCGCCACGGTCTGGTCGGGGCGGTTGGTGGTCGGGATCGGGTTCACCTTGGCGAACGCGTAGCCGATGTTGGACAGCGAATTGGTGATGGTGTCCGAGCTGAACTCCAGCAGTGCACGCGAGAACGTGTCGCCGGACTTCTGGATCACCATGC
>NZ_BAAHAD010000121.1:0-527 GCF_054777855.1 Spirosoma jeollabukense | reverse complement strand
TCGGGCCTGGGTCAGTACAGCGTGCTGACCAACTACACGACGGCGGCGCAGTCGGCGTCGCTCGTGCAGGCGGGCGCGCTGGGGACGCTGCACCAGTTCGGGGCGGACACGGTCGTCCTGGGAGCCGACGGCGCGACACTGACGACTACGACGACCGTGGCGACCGACGGCGGCAACGGTACGTACACGGCGGTCTGGGCGGTCGACACGACGCGCAGCTGGGACCTGCTGGCGGTGAACACGATGTGGACGGCCCCGGGGGCGGGCTGGGTGTCGCTGGCGAGCCCGCGGCTGGTCGACCTCGCCGACAGCGACCTGGACTGGGGCGTGGTGCCGGGCTACTGGTCGGCCAACAGCATCGAGACGTCCAAGGAGCTCTTCTACAAGTACGTGCAGGGCGTGCCGGCGAGCAACTGGGTGTCGGTCGAGGCGTCGACGACGAGTCTCGTGGCGATCCTGGGCTCCGCACGCAGCGGCACCACGTTCGCGGCCATCGCCCACCCATCGCTGGCGCGCGACCCCTTTGC
>NZ_BAAHAD010000120.1:0-527 GCF_054777855.1 Spirosoma jeollabukense | reverse complement strand
ATCTGGCCCTGTTCATGGCAATCTGATCGTCCACGTAGTCGCTCTATATCCATGTCAGTAATGTAAAGAATAATTGAAAGGGTAGCGGGACATACCTTGCCCATAATCCTGTCCTGTTTAATTTTTGTTACCATAAAATATTTATTTCCATTTTTCAAAAAATGGTTCAGACTATTTCTTCATCTTTATATAAATAAGGATAATTTTATTAAAATATACAGATAATTTACTCACCACTAATTCAACCTTTAACACCAAAAGAACCAATTCTAGATTTAGAATTTAGTTTAGTATATTGTAGATTAGGTTTAAAGTTTCCTCTTAATAATACAGATGAATAACCTTTAACAGAAGAAAGTGTATTTTCTAAATTACCTTTATAAATAACTTTATTACGAGATCTTGATGCAGTATAACGTTTAGTTAATCTACCTGCAGCTTCTAATCTAACACCAGATACTCTTTTATATTTTATGTTATTTAATATTATATATTTTAATATATTAAAATCATATTTATCTTTTACC
>NZ_BAAHAD010000119.1:0-531 GCF_054777855.1 Spirosoma jeollabukense | reverse complement strand
CAGTCGATTAAAGAGAAGATCGCGGAGGGCCTGTTCGACCTGGGTGTGCAGCTCGCACATCCCGAGGAACGTGTATTTATTGTCGTACACGAGATAGGTATCTGGCCCCAGGTCGATGATCGGCTTGTTGTCTGAGACTCGGTCTTTGAGAGCCTTGAGTAGATATCGTCGAATCCGTGCGACCTCCTCGAAGTAGTTGTGGCCGTCCGACAGCGTCACCCAGTGGAGGTTCGTTCGATAATAGTCCGCGACCGTAAAGGTCGAGCCTGGGTTCTGCTTTGCCTGGCGTTCCTTCGTCCAAATCGAGCCGAGGAAGAACAGCCGTGAACCATAGATGATCTGGGACGCTAACTTCGATATCACGGCCTCCGACTTAAACGAACCGTCCCTCGGATTTGTCGACTGGAGGATAAAAAAAACCACCATGGGATTCCGGAACGTCGTGTACTCGAGGGTGGTCTCGAACGTAATTTCCGTCCGGAGCAGGTCCATCACGACCTCCACGAGCAGAGCCTCGATTTGCTCGCGGCT
>NZ_BAAHAD010000118.1:0-532 GCF_054777855.1 Spirosoma jeollabukense | reverse complement strand
GGAATGGAGGCCATAAACTCAAAATGGGCAATTTCGTGAGAAACAGAGTTCGTAGGGCACGGAGCTGCGAGTATGTCTCTGCTATCGGGAATTTGAGAGCCTAACCGGTTGCATGGGATTGGACAAACGTCCCGTCAGCGTCAGGGCGTAGTCGTCGAATGATCGAGGCCTCGGAAATCCCTTGTTTCTCGTGCCGAGAAGCTGTCATTATTCCTTCGACCGACCGAGCTTTATGCATGCGTGGGCGTATTCCCGAATGTTAATTGCACCAGTGGCATGACTTAAGGCAAACCTTGGTCAGCTTGGCAGGTGTTGGCACCAGTGTTTTCTAGCTGCTTGATCACAAGGTTGGCAGCCTCCGGCCACTTGTCGAGTCCGAGATAACGTGAACTGACTCGTTTTCGAGACGCCCAGGACGCGGGAATGCGACACCGAGGTCGGCCTTTTGCCAGCTGCCTCTTTAACGTTCTGCCGCGTGGCCCTGTCCACCGGAGCCATGCCGACGGCGAGCGTCCGTCACATACTGTATGAT
>NZ_BAAHAD010000116.1:0-535 GCF_054777855.1 Spirosoma jeollabukense | reverse complement strand
GGTATCTCGTCACGCCGAACGTGCCGCCGTTCAACCGCAAGTACAAGGACAAGGCCATCCCATTCTATGGCCTCCACGACCAGGTGCCGATTTTCTTGACCATCGTCCTCGGCTTGCAGCACGCTTTGACTATGATCGGATCGATCGTGTCGCCACCCTTGGCCATCGCTTCTGGGGCATTCAACCTGCAGCCCGCACAGGTGTCGTACCTGGTTGCCGCGTCGTTCATCACAACCGGTATTGCGACGGCCATCCAAGTCACCCGTGTACATATACGAGGCACACCTTTCTTCATCGGCACGGGCCTCTTGTCCGTCGTGGGTCCCACGTTCGACATTATCCCCATCGCATTCTCCTACACCAGCTTGCGGTACAACAACGGGACATGCCCCGTAGCCGACGACGGAACACAGCTGCCGTGCCCTGATGCATGGGGTGCCATCATCGGCACTATGCTTTGCACGGTTCTGATCCAGATCCTGATGTCCATGGTGCCACCTCGACTGCTCAACAAGATCTTTCCGAAAATCGTGAC
>NZ_BAAHAD010000115.1:0-536 GCF_054777855.1 Spirosoma jeollabukense | reverse complement strand
TGTTCACCTTGGAGACCTGCTGCGGTTATGAGTACGACCTGGCAAGAATCTTATTCCTTCCAGTGGATTTTCAAGGGACGTCGAGAGCGCACCGGACACTGCAGAGGTGCAGTGCTCTGCCGGCCGTTAAACCCTAGCTCCGGACAAACCGATTTCAGGGTGATAGACCGTTAAGAAGAAAAGAGAACTCTTCCCAGGGCCCCCGCCGTCGTCTCCACTTTCAGTTACGTTGCCGTGAAGAAACCTTATCCAGGTGCCGGAATATTAACCGGCTTCCCTTTCGCCACACGGCGCGAAGCGCGCACTTTATAACGGAACTTCCCTATGGCTTAGGATCGACTCACCCATGTCCAACTGCTGTTCACATGGAACCTTTCCCCACTTCAGTCCTCAAAGTTCTCATTTGAGTATTTGCTACTACCACCAAGATCTGCACTAGAGGCCGTTCGACCCGGGCTCACACCCTCGAACCGTCGATTTCGGTCCTAGGATGCCCTGCTGCACATGTTCTTCAAGGGTCTTCAACGCCTGTGGAG
>NZ_BAAHAD010000114.1:0-537 GCF_054777855.1 Spirosoma jeollabukense | reverse complement strand
GCGCTGTGCTTGTCTTGGCAGAGAGATTTTTTTTTTTCTAAGGGTCTCTCTACAGGGGGACCATCAACCCGACGGCCGCGTCTGACTTGGTGAAAAGAATCTCAGCCAGGTGCAGGGTAGCTGGGTCTGATTTGGTAGAAAAAGAAATCAGTATAGGGTAGGTTGATTTTAGTCCAGGGTAGGCGGGCTGGACTGTGAAAAAGAATTCTGGTATAGGGTAGGTGAAATTTGGTCTAGGGTAGGTTGATTTTGGTGCTGGGTGGACGGGTTGGACTTTGTGAAAAAGAATCCAGCATAGGGTAGGTCGGTTTTGCTCCAGGGTAGGTGAAATTTGGTGAAATTTGGTACAGGGTAGGTCGATTCTGCTCCCGGGTAGGTGGGAAAATCAGGAAAATCCTCTTGGTCTGTGATCTGGCTGACAACTCAAGCAATCGTCAGTTGAATTTCTGAAAATGCTAACCCAACAAGTACATCTCGCCAACCACAGCCCCCACCACCGATTGGGGCGCACCAATCGACGCGCCTCGACGAGAACAT
>NZ_BAAHAD010000113.1:0-537 GCF_054777855.1 Spirosoma jeollabukense | reverse complement strand
CCCTCTGACATTGATGGAACATTATTATTTCCTATACCACTTCCTACATTTCTATTTAAATTGTGCGCTAATAATTCCTTACGTTGAAAAAAATCGTCCCCTTGAATACCTCTACCTAATTTTCATTTCAAACTTAAACTATTTAAATAATTCATATCTAACATTGACAAATTTTTAATATTCTTGAAAACTCATTATTTATTTAACTTTAATCAGTTGGAATCTTATAAATTTTAAGATAAAATTCAAACCAATTATTAAAATAATAAATTTATTTATTTTTTATAGATAAATCTATTAAAGTATTTTCTAATATACTAATGATAGGTAGTATAATTAAAAAATATCCAAAATATGCTGTAGCATATATTTGTCCCATTAAAATAAATGGATCTTCTACATGCACTGCACCTAAACGACCTAATGTTATAAAAATTACTCCAAATAAATAGAAAGCTAATTTACTTAAAGGTCTAAACTGGAAACCTCTTGATCTACCTAAATCAGTGAAAGGTAGAGTAAGTAGTACCAATATAG
>NZ_BAAHAD010000112.1:0-538 GCF_054777855.1 Spirosoma jeollabukense | reverse complement strand
GGAGGCAGAGCCGAAGCCCCAGGCCACCCAGGAATCGACGGCGCCGAAAGAGACCAAGCGCAGGAAGTGATCGGGCATGGAGGGCGGCTGCCGCAGTGCTTCGCCGCCCTCCATGCGCTGCGAATTATCCCCAGGGGATAGCTCCACCAACGTCCACCGAGTTCCACGCGCGCTCCCGGAAATCGCGGCTCTCGGCCCGCACACTTCCGGCCACGCACCTTCCCCGCACTCGCCATTTCATCGGCGTGAAAGCGGTCGCTGCCGCATGCGGCTTGTTTGCTGCTGCCCTTGGTGGTGTTCGGCATCCTCGATTCCCGCAACTCAATGAACCATGGAAATCGGATGGACTGACATGCGGCTGTTCTTGTGCGAGAAGCCCTCCCAGGGCAAAGACATTGGCCGGATTCTCGGCGCGACGCAGCGCGGTGAAGGCTGTCTCAGCGGCTCCGGCGTCACCGTCACCTGGTGCATTGGCCATCTCGTAGAAGCAGCAGCTCCCGAGGTCTATGACGCGGCGCTCAAGCGCTGGTCGCTGGAG
>NZ_BAAHAD010000111.1:0-538 GCF_054777855.1 Spirosoma jeollabukense | reverse complement strand
CAGCGGGCGCAGGCCGCTGCCCTGGAATGGACTGCTGCAACGTGCAGGCCTGCAACCGGGTTGGAAACTTCCGGTGATGCTGCTGGTGCCGGGGCTGGTGCTGTCACTGACGGCCATGCTGCGGCTGGGCACTGCGTGGATGTTCCCGCTGACCCTGCTGCTGTACGCGCTCGGTTGCTGGCTGTGGATCATGCGCCGGACCACCCGGCTGCGCGCGCAGCTGCTGCACCAGCTGCCCGATTTCCTCGACAACCTGGTGCGCCTGACCGCCCTGGGCAACAGCCTGCAGGCGGCGTTCCAGGTTGCGTCGATGCAGACCAGCGCGCCGCTGCGTGGCCTGCTCGACACCACGGTGCGCTATGCCCGCAGCGGCATGGATCTGGATCGTGCGTTGTCACTCGCCGCACAGCCCTATCGCATGGATGTACTGAAGGTGCTGTCGGTGGTGATCGGCGTCAGCGTGCGCATCGGCGGCCGCTCCGACCAGATCCTGCAGCGCATGGGCGACTTCATGCGCGACCTGGAACAGGCGCAGCAG
>NZ_BAAHAD010000110.1:0-544 GCF_054777855.1 Spirosoma jeollabukense | reverse complement strand
ATGGCGGCAGCGCCTGCTGTCGCTGCTGGACGCGCTGCTGCCGACCGCGCCCAGTTCGCCCAACAGCCAGCGCGCGCTGGAGCGCCTGCGCAAGCTGCTCAACCAGTTTGCCGAGGACGCTGCAAAGGCCGGCTTCAACGAAGGCGTGCCACCGGAGGTGGTGCGTGCGCACTTCGCCGGGGCACTGGGCGAGGCCGATACGCGCGCACCGTTGCTGACCGGTGGCATCAGCTTCGGCCGCATGGTGCCGATGCGCCTGCTGCCGTTCCGGGTGATCTGCGTGCTGGGCCTGAATGACGGCGATTTCCCGCGCCGCGACCCGGCCGCGGGCCTCAACCAGCTCACCGCCGAACTGGATACACCGCGCCGCCGCCCGGGCGACCGTTCCACCCGCGAGGACGACCGCTTCCTGTTCCTGCAGCTGTTTGCCGCGGCGCAGGAGGTGTTCTATCTGAGCTACCTGGGTGCCGATCCCCGCGATGGCAGCGTGCGCGAGCCGTCGGTGCTGGTCAGTGAACTGATCGACGCCGCCGCCGCGTATCAC
>NZ_BAAHAD010000109.1:0-549 GCF_054777855.1 Spirosoma jeollabukense | reverse complement strand
ACCGACGATGTTTTGGTCGGACGCACGCCAGACCGGACTCGCGGGCCACTTTTTATTTTCCGCAAAATTCATCAGTATGGGAAAACAAAAAAATCGACTCACGGCCACCAGACCACAAAACCGTTTCGCACGCACATGCAAGTACTGGCCGGGGGAGAAAACTGCTTACCCTGTACCTACCCTACACCCGCAGCAATCTCTCAGCGGCAAAATTGGAAACCTACCTACCCTGTACCTAACCTAGACCACACACATCGCAATTCGGATCGCTTCCCGGCAGAGTTGGAAGTTGCCTACCCTGCACCACCCGCATCTCGTCTCGACGACCTCAGACCCGTCAGCCAGAGAACCGACATCCAGATCGACCAAGTCTGAGCTGCCTACCCTGTACCTACCCTGCACCACCCTCACCCCGTTCTACACGGGAGCCGACATCAAATTCGACCAAGACAAACCGGCCTACCCTAGACCCCGTCCCTCACACACAGTCGACGCTCAGCCCTCGAATCGATCCTCGAATCGACCAAGACTGAGTAGCCTACCCTGCAC
>NZ_BAAHAD010000108.1:0-552 GCF_054777855.1 Spirosoma jeollabukense | reverse complement strand
CTTCAGGTGCAAGGGAGGACAGTGAGGAGGAAGATGGGGAGGATCTCGGACTATCGAGGGGAGAGATGTTGGCGGACGAGGCGGGTGTTGAATCGGTGGTAACCATTCGGCGAAGCGCTGCCTCGGCAGGCAAAGCGGTGGTAGTCATGGTTTACTCGGCGGTAGAGGAGAGGCTGATGAGTGCTTGATGGTTAAGTTGGAGGTAGTGGGAAGAGGGCGAAGAGTGTCTCCGAGAGAGTGGTGCGGGCTGAAGCTTGAGACTGCCGCTGGGCCAGATCAAGGAGAGGGAGGGGATTTCTCAGCTCGAGGAAGATAAATGATATTGCATGGCCACGGGGCTTTTAGAGCAGAGGAGTCAACTGTGAGCAACCGGGCGCTGCTTCCCTATCGTAGAAATGGAAGGCCAGCAAGTGGTGCAAAGGGCAGGGCGGTGGAGAGAATGTGGGCTGTCGGCAAGTGATTTTTTTTGGCAGGGGGTGAAAACCGCATGTTCTCAACAAACTGAAGTCCCTCCAAGCTAGCGCGGCAGGGGTAAAACTCAGCTAAAACCAG
>NZ_BAAHAD010000107.1:0-552 GCF_054777855.1 Spirosoma jeollabukense | reverse complement strand
CCGCGGGCCCGCCATCGGACCTTTTTGTCCGCAGGCCCATACAAAATTTCCCCCTTTTCGACCAGTTTTAGACAATTTGTATATCCTGACGAAAAAAGCTCCGATTGGAGCCCGGTGAATATATGAAGGGGGGGCATCCCAAGGACAGCTGAACGCGACGAAGACCCCGCAGTTTCAGTCAACTGGTTTGACTTTTGCTGCGGTGCCGGCGTCGGGCCTGGCCACCCCCCCAGAACTCGAGACTGGCAGGAAGACGTGGAGGCACGTGG
Organism: Spirosoma jeollabukense; assembly: GCF_054777855.1. Classification (NCBI taxonomy): domain Bacteria; kingdom Pseudomonadati; phylum Bacteroidota; class Cytophagia; order Cytophagales; family Cytophagaceae; genus Spirosoma; species Spirosoma jeollabukense. The sequence continues at coordinate 283 of NZ_BAAHAD010000107.1, read as the reverse complement.
AGTTACTCTCCCGGTCCCGCGCTCAGCTCTACCGGCGCTCAGGCACTGACCGTTCACCCCCGGGACGACGGCGTAAGGCCGGCCACAGTGATGTGGCCCGCCCCATCGACTGGACTCTCCGCCCAACTTAGGCTCGAGGCTACTCGTCTGAGAAAGGCAACCCCCCGAACCTTTAGTGCCTGGGTGCCCGTACCGCTGTGTGTGGCGCCCGGACGGTAATTTCATAGGGTAGTACACTCACCCGGTCAGTCTGTTGTTCGCCCCCCGAGACGACGGCGTTAGG
>NZ_BAAHAD010000106.1:0-552 GCF_054777855.1 Spirosoma jeollabukense | reverse complement strand
GATGCTTCACGTCGTCGAAGCGGCCGTTCAACACCGCTTTGGCCGCATACAGCGCGGTACCCGCGACCTGCTTCGCCTCGATCTGCGGCGGCATCACCAGCTCCGCGCGGCTGGTATGCACATCCAGCAACGCCGGGCCGCGCTGGGACAGGAAGTCCTGCACCGCCTCTTCCAGATCCTCGCTGCGGGTGACGGTGCGGCCGTGGAAGCCGATCACCTCGGCCAGGCGGCCGAAATCCGGGTTCTTCAGGTCGGTGTAGTTGTCCAGCAGGCCTTCCACCTTCTGCTCCAGCTCGACGAAATTCAGCGAGCCGTTGTTGAACACCACCACCTTGATCGGCAGGTTTTCCTGCACGGCGGTCAGCAGGTCGCCCAGCAGCATCGCCAGGCCGCCGTCGCCGGACAACGAGATCACCTGCCGCCCCGGGAACGCCTTCTGCAGGCCCAGCGCCTGTGGCATCGCGTTGGCCATCGTGCCGTGCAACAGGCTGGTCAGCGTACGGCGGCGGCCGTTGACCCGGATATGCCGCAGCACCCACACCATCGGTGAGC
>NZ_BAAHAD010000105.1:0-556 GCF_054777855.1 Spirosoma jeollabukense | reverse complement strand
AAGCACAAGAACAGTCGAATTAAGAGTCAACAAGGCCCCGGAAACGGGGCCTTTTCGTCGGGTAAGACTTCACAGCGTTCGCTTCCACCGCTCTACCCCCGCTTCAAAGATCATGCGAAGCATCGTCGTTTGTGGAAGGTAAAGACCCTGGGCACGTTCAACAAAAGCATCTTTGACTTCCTCTGTCACGCTCACCTTCTGGCTCATCACCTGGTCAGACTTGGCAGAACGCCGGATTGGCGCGTCTTCGATCTCCAACCGCATCAGTTCCTCCTCGATCTGCAAGTAGTGATAAAGGATGTTGCGCATGATTTGCACTAACGGCTTCTGTTGAAGCTCTGCCAAAGCTCGTAGATCCGCGTCCAGGCCTGCGTGCATGCGAACGCTGGGTAGCGAGCAAGAAAGCCTCTGGATTGGCATTTCCTGGAAAAGGGCGGTCATGCGACACACTCTTCTAAGAAGCAGTGATCGTTCAGCGCTCTTTCTTCCCGCATCAATTCTTGGAAGAATTTGTCGTGTGCTGAGTAGAAGCCGTAGACTGCATTGCTGTCTTGGG
>NZ_BAAHAD010000104.1:0-556 GCF_054777855.1 Spirosoma jeollabukense | reverse complement strand
ATTAGGCATGAAAATAAATAATAATATTATTAAAGTTAAAATTGAAATAGTTAAGCTAAAAGAACTAGATAAAGTAAAATCTGATTTTAAATAAATTTCTTTTATTTTTTTATTTTTATTAGTTAAAACAACAGGTATTCTTAAATTATTTAATTTATTTAAATATGTATAAGAATGTCAATCAAAAAACATAGTTTTTACTATATATAAATAATAGACAGCACTAATAACACTAGTTAATACACCAATTAAAGTTAAAAAAATAAACCCTTCCTGTAAAGCAGAAGAAAATACCATCTGTTTTGCAAAGAATCCCATTAAAGGAGGAATACCTGCAAATGAAAATAAAGTAATAGCAAAACTTAAAGCTAATATACTATTTATATGGAAATATCCTTTTAATTGAGTTATCATTTGTATAGGTGAATTATTTTTATCAACTATTTGTTTATTATTTATATTACTATCATTATAACTATATAAACTATAACCTATAGCCACCAATATAACAAATGCGTTAACATTAGAAATACTATATTGTATTAAATAAAATATA
>NZ_BAAHAD010000103.1:0-560 GCF_054777855.1 Spirosoma jeollabukense | reverse complement strand
GGTTTGCCGAGGAGGGCGCTGTTTCCCGTCGGAGGCGCGGTGGCGGTGGGGGCCGTGGAAGGCGACGCCACATCGGGGGCGGGCCGTGCCCACGCGGCCTGCAGCTGGCGTTGATGCTGCCAGGCATCGAGTGATTCGCTGGCCATGGCCGGCAAGGTGGTGGCCAGCAGCAGCGAGCTGGCAACAGCAAGTGCCAGCGGGCGATGCGGGAGGGAGCGGGACGAACGGCCGTGCAGCGGGTGATTCATCGGACAACTTCCTTGGTTGACGGACAACAACGCCGTTAACGCCAAGGCAGGCCGATGCCCCCCAGTCGCGTGAAGGAAATTTTATGAACTGGTTAAGGATTCGTGACGCGGGTGTTCACCTCGCCTCCCGGCGGCCCGGCTACGGTGGGCCGGCCTGGGCTCACCAGGCTTATCAAGGAGTGATGACGATGCGTGCATTGAAGAAGATGGTCGCCGGTGCGGTGTTCGCGCTGGCCTGCACCGGTTCGGTGGCGGTGGCAGGGCCGGTCGAGCCCTGCGACAAGCCGTGCTGGCGGGCCTATCAGATGTGCC
>NZ_BAAHAD010000102.1:0-569 GCF_054777855.1 Spirosoma jeollabukense | reverse complement strand
GACTTCAAACTATAAATCCTAATATACCTATAGACATCATAGCATAAACCATACCTATATACCCAAAAACTGATTTATTAGAATTAGCAGAAATAGTTGTACTAATTATACCAAAACCTGGTATAATTAAAATGTAAACCTCTGGATGACCAAAAAATCAGAAAAGATGTTGGAATAAAATAGGATCACCTCCTCCGGCTGTTTCAAAGAAAGAAGTATTAAAATTTCTATCTGTTAAAACCATAGTAATACCACCAGCTAAAACAGGTAAAGATAATAATAATAAAACTGCTGTTATAACAACAGCTCATCCAAATAAAGATAATTTATGTAATTTTATACCTGGTGTTCTCATATTAACTACTGTAGTTATAAAGTTAATTGCACCTAATATACTACTTACTCCTGATAAATGAAGAGCAAATATAGCTAAATCCACACTAGGACCACTATGACTTTGTATTCCAGATAATGGAGGGTAGATAGTTCAACCTGTACCTGCACCACCTTCTATACATGCTGAAAATATTAATAATATTAAGCTAGGAGGTAACAATCAAAAACTTATA
>NZ_BAAHAD010000101.1:0-572 GCF_054777855.1 Spirosoma jeollabukense | reverse complement strand
ATCAGCGAGGTCAGGCGGCCCTGGTTGGCGAACGGCTCGCGGGTGACGGCCGGGTAGTACAGCAGCTTGTCGCCGATCATCTCGCCCAGGAACTCGTGCTCACGCAGTTCCTTCTCGAAATAATCGCGGTAGGCCAGATCCTTTTCGTAGCGCACGCCATGGCACAGGATCACCTTCTCGAAGCGCTCGTAGGTCTCCGGGTCCTTGATCACCGACAGCCACGGTGCCATGCCGGTGCCGGTGCCCAGCAGGTACAGGTTCTTGCCGGGGTGCAGGTCGCTGATCAGCAGGGTGCCGGTAGGCTTCTTGCCGACCAGCACCTTGTCGCCCGGCTTGATGTGCTGCAGACGCGAGGTCAGCGGGCCGTCCTGCACCTTGATGCTGAAGAACTCCAGGTGCTCTTCCCAGTTGGCGCTGGCGATGGAATAGGCGCGCAGCAGCGGCCGCGCCTCGGTTTCCAGGCCGATCATCACGAACTGGCCGTTCTCGAAGCGGAAACCGCTGTCGCGGGTGAGGGTGAAGCTGAAGTAGGCATCGGTCCAGTGACGGACCTCAAGCACCGTTTCGGCGCC
>NZ_BAAHAD010000100.1:0-575 GCF_054777855.1 Spirosoma jeollabukense | reverse complement strand
GCATCAGCGACAAAAGCATTTCAATCTATTTCTAGAACTCACATTAAATATATAAATATAATTATACAACCTAAATCTCTAAAAAGATTATTAAAAATATAATAGCTATGAATTTATATTATAAACTATTAATAACTAAAATAGCACTATATTTATACATGTTTTAGTTATTAAGGAAAATTAAATTTTTAGGGTTTAAACTTAAAGTTAAACCCCTTTATTTGTTTAAATTATTTTTTACAAAAAGAATATTAATAAAAAAAAAAATACACAAGTATTTTTTTTTTATTACAACAAATTATGATTGTAAAGGTAAACTTACAAAAGCATGAGGTTTAGGAGGACTATTTAAACATCACTCCAATGAATTATTATTTCTTGTAAATAACACTTGGAATGTATCGCTAAACATTTGAGGTGTCAATCAAGGATATCTTGAAACAGCCTCACCTTCTGTTAATTGTTTATATACAATAGTTAAGAAGTATCAAGTAGCTACAACACTAACTATAGAACCTATACTACTTATTAAATTTCAACCATAAAATGCATCAGGGTAATCACTAATTCTTCTA
>NZ_BAAHAD010000099.1:0-592 GCF_054777855.1 Spirosoma jeollabukense | reverse complement strand
ATTAAAAAATATATGACTAGCTGAATTCGAATCAGCATTTATCGAGTGGAAGTCGACGATTCTACCATTAAATTATAGTCATTTTTAAGACCTATGGGATTTGAACCCACAAGATAATGATTAAAAGTCACATGTTTTACCGTTAAACTAAGGTCTCTATTAAGATCTTTAATAAACTATTTATTAATAAACGTGTATAAGATTCGAACTTATATAATTATGTCCGTAGCATAATATTCTACCATTGAATTAACACGTTGAAAAAAAAAATTTTAATTTGTATCAATTAATAACCTCAGTAATATACTGAAATATATAAAAATAATCAAACTACATCAACAAAATGTCAGTATAAAATACCAGATTCATATCCAAGATGATGGTGATCAGTTAAATGATAGGCCATCAAACGTCATAATCCTACGGCTAAAAATGCTGTTCCTATTATAACATGTAACCCATGAAAACCTGTACCAAAATAAAAACATGATCCGTAAACACCATCTGAAATAGTAAAAGATGAAGCGAGGAAGTATCGAATTATGTAACGGTCTTGTATACTTATAGTTGAACGAACAAAACCTTCTTCTAT
>NZ_BAAHAD010000098.1:0-601 GCF_054777855.1 Spirosoma jeollabukense | reverse complement strand
AAAGATAATAGAAGAATTAGCTAAACCAGCTTTAGAAAAAACATCTAATATAGTAGAATCAGCAGTTTACAATTGACATCCTATAGATTTACATGTAGGTCCTCCTATTGTCGAAGGTTGTAAAGTTTTTAAAACAAGTCAAGCAGTAGATATAATCAGATTTGTACCTACAGAAGATACTTGTAAAGCAATGTTAGAAGCTTTTCAATATAATAGTGAAATTCTAAATAATCCTTTTAAGGTTAGTACAATTGGAATGATAATAGTTTCGTCAGGTATACTTTTAAATATTTTGCCTGAAATTAAGCTGAAGTTATTATTAATGGCATATAAATTAAGTAATCCTATAACACAAGAGCAAATGGATTTTATATTAGATTACCCGGTTAATTCTATAAGTGCTCGGGATTATGGACTTATAGGTAGAGATATTATGTGGATTCTTAGAGAAAGTAATTTAGATGTAAATCGTGCTATGAGAAGAATTTATCATAAAAGTTTAAATGATCTTCCTAGTGCTAATTTAAATGACATAAAAGGAATGAACGATCATGCTGAAAGATTATATAATGAAGTAAGTAAATATGAAGCTTATACGAAT
>NZ_BAAHAD010000097.1:0-602 GCF_054777855.1 Spirosoma jeollabukense | reverse complement strand
AAAAGCACTATCTTTTTCTATATATGGATTATGAGGAGAAAGAATTAAATTAACTACTAATAATATAACAGCTAAAATAGGTATTAAAAATAAAAAAAAAGTTGTTGTTGTCATTAAAAAATATATATAAGGTTTGTTGTTGTTGTTTATTACATTTAAATTTTGTTGGAAATTATTTTGTTTATTTTAAGTAAATTATTTTGTAATGCTAAGGATTTCAGATATTTAACTTTATAAAAATATAAATTAAATACCGCTTAGTACCTAATTCTAAGCCAGGAATTATAGGAGTCGAACCTATATATATATATATATAAGTTTTAACTTATTTATATACGTTTTTACCGATTAAACTAAATCCCTACTGGGAATATAAAGATAAAAATTTATAATTTTTACCCCCCCCTTATTTTTAATTTTTCTTTAAAATATTAAGCAACATATAATAAAAGGAATGCCATCATTAATGCAAATAAACCTGTGGCTTCAGAAAAAGCAAACCCTAAAATAGCATAGTTAAATAATTGTCCTCTTAATGAGGGATTTCTAGATACACCTAAAATTAAGGCTCCAAAAACTATACCAATTCCTACACCTGCACC
>NZ_BAAHAD010000096.1:0-602 GCF_054777855.1 Spirosoma jeollabukense | reverse complement strand
CGACGAATTGGAGTAATCGGGCATAGTGAAGGAGCGACTATTGCCGCTATTGCTGCTTCAAGGATTCCGAAAATCAGATGTTTACTCGCTCTTAATGGGCCTGTCTTGCGGGGCTACGAAGACATTTTACTCACCACCGAGCAGCGGCTACGAGAAGCAGGTATAGCCGACGATACGATTCGTTCCTATCTAATCAACATGCGGCTTTACTTAAGTCGCTCTGCATCTACTCCACTGGAAAAAAGAAGAGTAGCCGCCCAGCACATGGTTCGGTTTGAGATGAACAGACTACCTGTTGACCAACGAGCGAAGATCACAAAGGCCGACATCGAATCGGCAGTAAATAGTCAGCTGCATGAGGTGCTATCTCGTTGGGAGCAGCACTACTTAAGCTTAAACCCTACTGTTTATTACCAGAAATTAAGTTGCCCAATCGGTTTATTGTTTTCAGATAGTGAAGTGGCAGGTCTGCTCTCTAAGCGACTGTTCGAATTCAAAAAAGTGTTCAACACGGTTAATCCGGCTCGTCCAATACGGCAAATTAAGCACGTAGACCATAACTTAATTACGACCGATCAGCGTCCCAAAGCCGTCTCATCGGC
>NZ_BAAHAD010000095.1:0-603 GCF_054777855.1 Spirosoma jeollabukense | reverse complement strand
CCATCCATGGGGGCTTGGTCGCCGCATCCATGCGGCTCACCCCCCCGCAACCGGACCCACCCCGCCTTCGACAGTTTCCTGCGATCTGTCGGAATGACATGGCTGCTCTTGGTGGGTGTCGACCTTGGTCGACACGGTAGATCTGATCAAAGTTTGACTATCGATATCTGACGGATGTGTCGACCAAGGTCGACATCCACCAACAGCCACGGGAATCTGTCAGAGGTGGGGCGGTGTCGGAGTGCGGGGTGTCAGCCGCATGGGCCCGAGGCATGCCTCGGGCGGGTTGGGCAGGACGCTCAACCCCGGTATTGCCGTGTGCGCAGGACTGCGCACGCGAGCAAGCCGCGGCCAAGCCCCCATGGATGCGTTTACGGCGTCCCCCGCGAACCCGACCGTCCCGGCCAACTCCGGGATAGCTGTACGCGACCCACCACGAGGGGCCCCGCCGTTCGCCGTCCTACTCCACGCCCTCACGCTCGATCGGCACGCTGCGCGGATTCTGCATGTGTTCGCGCGCTGCGCCGTAGCGCTGCTGGCGCTTGTTGTGGAACGCCACGAACTCGTCGCGCGGCAGCGGCCGCGAGAACAGCCAGCCCTGCC
>NZ_BAAHAD010000094.1:0-614 GCF_054777855.1 Spirosoma jeollabukense | reverse complement strand
CCGTGGTCACCGCCTGGCCGTGGCGCAGCACGCCCTTCTCGTCCATCACCAGGCCGATCATCTGGCGCGCGGTGCCGGCGGCCTTCTGCGCTTCCAGCACGTCGCGGCCGATGAAGTCGCGGCCTTCGTCCAGCGACACGGTCCAGGCCAGTGCCGCTTCATAAGGACTGATCTCTTCATCCATGTCCTGGCCGTACAGGTTCATGCCGGCTTCCAGGCGCAGGGTGTCGCGCGCACCGAGGCCCGCCGGCTTCACGCCCGCGGCCAGCAGGCGGTTCCAGAACGCGACCACTGCTTCCTGCGGCAGCAGGATCTCGAAGCCGTCTTCGCCGGTGTAACCGGTGCGGGCGACGAACAGCTCGACACCATCGTCGGCCTTGACCTGCAGGGCAGCGAAACGGCCGAGCTTGGCCAGCGCGTCGCGGTCGGCGCCGCCGACCAGGCCGGCCACGATGTCGCGTGCCTGCGGTCCCTGCACGGCGAGGATGGCCAGGTCCGGGCGCTGCTCGACGCTGACGCCGAACGGCGCGGCCTGCTCGCGCAGCCAGGCCAGATCCTTCTCGCGGGTGGAGGCGTTGACCACCATGCGGAAGAAATCGTCGCCGAGGTAATAG
>NZ_BAAHAD010000093.1:0-617 GCF_054777855.1 Spirosoma jeollabukense | reverse complement strand
TTATTATCTGTAAATATCTCGTTGACTAATAGGTAAGTCCTAAATTTTTGGTATTTATTTATGGGTGTTCGAATCGCTCCGAGATAAATTATGTAGCCAAGATAGTTTAAGGGTAGAACAATAATTTCATGAATTAAGAATGAGAATTCGAATTTCTCTCTTGGCTTAAGGTGGGTATAGTTCAATGGTAGAACAGCTGTATGTGGCATAGTACATCCTTGTTCGAATCAAGGTATCCTCCCTTTTTTATCCAATTATCTTTTTTTTTTTATTGTTTAATCATTTCGGTGTTATATTTATATCACTTATATAAATTTAATGTAATTTTTATAATAAATATTATGATTTTTTTTTATTACTACAGTAGTTTGTTAGAAAATTGTCGCCTTTAGAAGCTTATAATAGTTTACAAAGACAATTTTCTACAATTCATGAAGATACTTCTTTTATTAGTTTGAAAAACCCAAGCGAATGACAAGAAAGATGATTTTTATCATCTAATGCAAAAGATATAGGTACATTATATTTAATGTTTGCATTATTTTCTGGTTTAATTGGAACAGCTTTTTCTGTACTTATTAGATTAGAATTATCTGCTCCAGGTGTACAATATATAG
>NZ_BAAHAD010000092.1:0-628 GCF_054777855.1 Spirosoma jeollabukense | reverse complement strand
ATAAGCTTGAATAGTTTAAAGGTAAAACCTTATTTTCATACGATAAAGATAGGTGTTCGATTCACCTTTCAAGCTAGACATCTATAAATAATGTCTATTTTTATTAAAAAATGCTTTTAATTTCAATATTATCTTTATTACTTTCAAATGCCGTTACTATACGACGAGATATATCTATACTTTTTAATAGAGTAGCTATAATTTCCTTAGTTTATTCTATATTACATAGTACAATAACTATATTTATTATAGGTAAAGGTATAAGTTTACACGGAGGTTTACTTAATATAACTAGTATTACACAAATTTTTGATATTTTTATCTTTTTAATTAGTATATTAATTTTACAATTAACTAGTTTTTATCCTAGAAAGGTTTGGGTACCAGAACATTCTTCATTAACACAATTATTATTTAATAATTTTGTTTTTTATAGAACTAAAATTATTAATAAAATGGGAGAACATTTAAGAATTATAGAATATCCTTTAATATTATTATTTATAATCACTGGAGCTGTTTTTTTGATTTCAACTAGCGATTTAATATCTGTATTTCTTTCTATAGAATTACAAAGTTATGGTTTATATTTATTAAGTACTATATATAGAAATTCAGAATTATCTAC
>NZ_BAAHAD010000091.1:0-629 GCF_054777855.1 Spirosoma jeollabukense | reverse complement strand
GTTATGAATGAATTAGTGCATAATTCAATGTATAATATAGAATTAAATTCTGTAGGTTTATTACCTTATTACGAAAAAGAACTCAATAGACTTAACGAAATAACACAGGCTAATTTTACAATGTATGTAGAAACAATATTTCATAATACTAATTGAATATCTGGAATTATAATTTAGAATTACAATATTTTACAATAAATATTTATTGTAAAATAAGATTATGATGTAGATGGTTTACACTTAGATTGCAAATCTAAAGTATGAGGTTCGATTCCTCCTTAATCTTTTAAATTCTTATTAGCTTAATGGTAGAGCAAGATACTTCTAATATCCTGATTCTAGTTCGAATCTAGAATAAGAATTTTCATTTTTACAATTTTTAATTTCAAAATTTAGTACTATTTAGTTAAATATTTATATTACCATCAATACTTTTAAAAAATATATTTTAAATTCTTCTATTTCTATGTCAACAGAAAGATGATTCCTATCTACAAATGCTAAAGATATTGGAACTCTTTACTTAATATTTGCATTATTCTCAGGTTTATTAGGAACAGCTTTTTCAGTATTAATAAGAATGGAGCTTAGTGGACCAGGTATTCAATATATAGCTGATAATCAATTAT
>NZ_BAAHAD010000090.1:0-630 GCF_054777855.1 Spirosoma jeollabukense | reverse complement strand
TCTCTAAGATTGACTCAGTGAAATTGGAATAACTGTGCAGATACAGTTTACCTCTAGGTAGACGAGAAGACCCTATGCAGCTTTACTGTTACTAATTATTGAATATAATTCTAACAACTTTTAGTATAGAAGGTTCATCGATTAGATAAAAATGAAATACCTTTATTTGTGTGTTATAGTATAAACCTTGAAAAAAGGAACAGTGGTTAGGAGACAGTTTATGTGGGGCACAGACCCCTTAAAGAGTAAAAGGGTGTATCTAAAAATATATCTTATATTAATATAAGTTAATTTTATTTTTTATTGTTTGTAATTATTTTAACTTTGTTATATTTAATCATATATTTTGTGTAAAAAATATATTATTTACATTATAATTAGGTAAGATTTTCCCTATTGAGAAATTAGTTGTAGTAAAAGATATTAATAAATAAATAATATTTTTTTTAGTTATTATAATTTTAAATTATTAATAATCATGTTTAATACTTACCAAGCTAAATGGCTTAATCTTGCTTTACTGTTTGATTCACAACAAATCTTACAGTCGCGTAAGCGGGGCATTAGATCACAAGATGCAATAAGGAAAGATCTTGGATTATTGGAAAAGCTACGCTAGGGATGTTAGTC
>NZ_BAAHAD010000089.1:0-635 GCF_054777855.1 Spirosoma jeollabukense | reverse complement strand
CCTGATAATTCTGTACCTTCAATAGCAACAACCTGCTTTCTAGATCGACAATAGATTTCTCACCCTCATGGCAAGGACGTGAGATACATACTACTATATCATGAAGTTAGGTTACACCCGCGTCTCTACCCAAGATTAAAACCTGGCCTTTCAGCTTGATGCCCTCAATGCAGCAGGCTGCTCGAAAATCTTTCAGGAAAAAGCCAGTGGGTCCAAAACCGAACGGCCTGAATTAAACAGATTACTCGAAATCATTCGGCAGGGGGACACCTTGATGATTTGGAAGCTGGATCGACTGGGCCGTTCCCTGAATCACTTGATCGAGATTGTCACGCAGCTCGAAGGGCAACACGTTGGGTTAGTCAGTTTGAACGACCCGATCGACACTACGACGGTGCAAGGTCGGCTCGTTTTTCGCATTTTTGCCAGTCTGGCTGAGTTTGAACGGGAGGTAATTCGAGAAAGGACACTGGCGAGTTTGGCCTCGGCCCGTCGACGAGGTCAACTCTTGGGCCGTCGTAAAGGGCTCTCCAAAGCCAGCGAGCAGAAAGCCCGCCTTGGTGAAAGTCTCTCCAAAGCCAGCAAGTACCCGGTTGAACAAATCGCCCGCGAGTTACACATCTCTAAAACCACCC
>NZ_BAAHAD010000088.1:0-641 GCF_054777855.1 Spirosoma jeollabukense | reverse complement strand
ATTATTATAATATTTTCATTAACATAAGGTGCCAATGAAAATACAGTACTATAATCTAAATTACCTAGAGATCATAATATTGCAAACATTCCTATTGTTAAAAAACAATCACCTACTCTATTAGTTAAAAAAGCAGACATAGAACTTTGATTTGCAGCTATTCTAGTAAATCAGAAACTTACTAAAAGATAAGAACAGACTCCAACACCTTCTCATCCTACAAACATTAATAAATAATTATTAGCTGTTACTAATATAATCATCATAAATGTAAATAGACTTAAATAACTAAAAAATCTTTGGTTATGGGGATCTCCATTCATATAACCTATAGAATAAAGATGAACTAAAGAACTAATAATTAATACAGGAATTAACATAGATATAGTTAAACTATCAAATTGAAATCCTCATATAATATTGAATCATTCACTATCTATTCATCTAAATAAATTAATAGATAAAACAATATTATTAAAACCTACTTCAAAAAAAGCTACGATTGCTAACATAGTAGTAATTATTATACTCGCACAAGTTATAATTTGTGCTCCGTGTACTCCAACTTTTCTACCAAAAAAACCGGAAACTATAGACCCTAATAAAGGTAAAGATATAATAGTTAAATACATTATTTATAT
>NZ_BAAHAD010000087.1:0-641 GCF_054777855.1 Spirosoma jeollabukense | reverse complement strand
ACTAATCCATCGCGTTTATGCCTGTGTCCAAAGGAGGGAAAAATATAAAGATTTTTATTTCCCCGTTGTTGTTTGAATCATAGAAATCGGTCCGATTCTCGCCAATATATTCCCGATCGGCCAACAAGATTTTACCATTTAGGCGGTAATAGACTAGGGCTTCAGTCATCAACTGTTGGCGTTCAACCTCACTACTATGCCCTTTTTTATGGAGTTAAACCCAATAGATTGGGATAGATGTATCTCGGCAAAGGATACATAGGGTTAGTAAATGAATGGGTTTCTTACCCACCCGCCAGGTGGTAGCATCCAAGATTAGATGGGTGAAACGGCTATGAAAAAGCCGGAAAACGAACTGAAGTATACAGATGACTAATCGATTGGGAGTTGCTACTCGAAAGAACCGGATAAGCCGCTTGTAAGGCGAGTCGGCTTTGGTATGATCATTGTCCAGCAGTTGAGATAGATAATCTTTAAGGACGTTCAGATTGGTAGACCGGGCCAGAACAATGGCCGAGCAGACCAGCAATAAATTTCGGAAGAAGTGCTCTGGAATATCCGGAAAGACCCTTCTACATTTGGCAAAAACCAGGCCGCCGGAGCGGTGGCTTGGCCATGGTGGTAGTTTTAATAAGTTTTAG
>NZ_BAAHAD010000086.1:0-649 GCF_054777855.1 Spirosoma jeollabukense | reverse complement strand
CACAGAACGACATGGCTACGATCCGACTTGTATGAAACTAGTTATAATTAATCACATATTATAATTTGTATACATTATATTACCTATACTTGCTATATGGCCAACTTCTGCTAAATTTCCATCTCATATTTTACTTGTAACAAACAATATATCATTGTTGTTAATATTTAAATTATTTTCTGAGATAGTATTTATTTTATTAAAAGATACATTATATAATATATTATTTAGATAATTATTATTACTTAATATAGCAACATCATAAGGTAATAATTGAAATATAGGATAATTAAATAATATTGCTATACTTATAGCTAAAGGTATACTGTTATTTGTATTACTTTGTAATTCACTCATTCTAATATTAATTAGCATTAAAATAAATAAAAATAAAATAGATACTGCTCCTATGTATACAACTAAATAGGATAAACCTAAAAAACTTAGACCTATTATTAATAAATAACAAGATATTCCTGCAAATAATCCTATTAAAAATAATAAAGATATAATAGGATTTTTACTTATAATAACAAATATACCTGATAATATAACTAATATATAAATAATATCTAATACTTCACTTTTATAACCATTTGTAAAACTTTCATTTATAATAAATAAATTATTCATTAAAAAATTTCTTTAG
>NZ_BAAHAD010000085.1:0-662 GCF_054777855.1 Spirosoma jeollabukense | reverse complement strand
ATATAAGATTATAATTAATGTAAGTCTAATCCATCTTTAATATAAGAACAACTTAAAACTACAAAAACTTGAGCTTGTATAAAAGCAATAGCTAACTCTAAACCTGAGAAAGCTATTATAAATGCTAAAGGTAATAATCCTAAGAAGAAAAATAATAAACCACTTGTCATTATATTATATGTAAATCCACCTAAAATAGATAAAAGCATATGTCCAGATAATATATTTGCAGCTAATCTTAATCCTAATGAAACATTTCTTGATAAGTAAGAAATAAATTCAATTAAAACTAATAAAGGTAATAAACCTAAAGGACATCCAGAAGGTACAAATAAAGAAAAGAATTTTAATCCATGTTTTTGAAAACCTAAAATTGTTGCACCTAAAACAACTGTAAAACTCATAGAGAAAGTTAAAACAAAATGAGATGTAGATGCAAAACTATATGGTATCATTCCTAATAAATTATTGGCTAAAATAAAAATAAATAATGAATATATAAAAGGGAAATATACTTGTCCTTTATTTGAATTTATTTGATTAATTACTATACCATGTACAGTAAAATATAATGTTTCTTGGCTTAATGATCAGCTATTAGGTATTATTTTATTATTATTAGTAGCTAATAAACTATAACTTATTATTAATATAATTCCTAC
>NZ_BAAHAD010000084.1:0-704 GCF_054777855.1 Spirosoma jeollabukense | reverse complement strand
AATTAGCGAACTTAGGATTCGAACCTAAATTTTTTGGTCATGAGCCAAATATGCTACCATTACATTAATTCGCATTAAGAAATAGGTGATTTGAACACCTGACCCTTCGCGTGTAAAGCGACAGCTCTACCGCTGAGCTAATTTCTTTTATAATCCAAGAGAGATTCGAACTCTCGTCCAAACAGTGAAAATGTTATGTCTTAACCGACTTGACCATTGGATCTTTATAGCCCAGTGCAAGTATCGCACTTACTTCTACCGATTACAAAACGGGTGCATTACTTTTATGCTAACCAGGCCATATTTAATTCCATAACTATGGAAAATTTTTAGCTTAAAAAAAAATTAGTACTTTATGTCAATATATAAAAATATATATTATATACAACTAAAACCTATTTATTATAAAAATAAAATTTTTATAATAAATCGTAGTGTTCTACTACGTTTATAAGTATCTTAAAGTGAGTTTCGCGCTTAAATGCATTCAGCACTTATCTTTAATTGATGTAGCTTTCTTGCCATGCCTATATACAACTTACTTAAGTAAAAGTAAGCGACAAAAATATTGCACTATAAACAACAAGTAAACCATAGATCAACATACCCAACTCCTTTCGTACGAAGGGGCTATCTTTATTTTACTTCAATTTCCTCTAGAAGATAGAAACCATACTGTCTCACGACGTATTAAACCCAGCTCA
>NZ_BAAHAD010000083.1:0-722 GCF_054777855.1 Spirosoma jeollabukense | reverse complement strand
TTATAGACGCGTGAGTTAGTCCGTAAAGAATGCTACCTCCTTCTTCCGAAAGAAACAGCTTATGCGCGCTCGATCAGCCTGTAAGTAATTCACTTCCTCAAGAATAGCTCTTTGTAACGATCCTAGATCAGTAAAAACTCGGTTTTTCAAGGTTCTTTTAAGCTGGCTCCACACTAATTCTACCGGATTAAGCATGGGACTATAGGCTGGTAGACGCTCCAGGTGAACCCGGCCCGGCTTTTTATGAAGCCACTCTTTAACAGTCTGCGAACGGTGGATGGCCGCCCCGTCCCAGATGACCAGTAGGTTCTGGCGTCGATAGTGCCAGCATAATTTATTCAGAAACCACGTGATGTCTTCACTATCGAAAGGTTTGTCTTGGCCCGCTAAATACAAGCGACCGTTCGGCGCAATGGCTGCAATGAGGCTTAAGTGGGCTCGTCCGGCTTGCTCAAGGAGTAGTGGTGTTTGTCCACAAGGTGCCCATGTATGAGCCAGTAAGGGCAATAAATAGCAGGCTGCCTCATCTAAAAATAGAATAATACGTCTTTCAGTCTTCGCTTTTTTTGAGTTCGGGTAACCTCTGTTCGCGCCACTGTTGTAGAGCTTGAGGGTCCTGCTGACGTGCTTGCTTTTGTGGCTTCTGCCGGCTCCAGCCCGCTTTCTTCAGTAATCGGCCTATTTGAGAAGGATCATAACTGACGCCAAACAGCCGCTTCGGC
>NZ_BAAHAD010000081.1:0-766 GCF_054777855.1 Spirosoma jeollabukense | reverse complement strand
AGCTTCCATAGCGTAGTAGTAAAACCCTCGTTACTGGTAATCGTCGCGGCCATGCCGTAAAACCCCAACTTCTGAATGTTGACCTCGAATCAGGTAGGAATACCCGCTGAATTTAAGCATATCAATAAGCGGAGGAAAAGAAACCAACAGGGATTGCCCCAGTAACGGCGAGTGAAGCGGCAACAGCTCAAATTTGAAATCTGGCTCTCGGGCCCGAGTTGTAATTTGTAGAGGATGCTTTTGGTGCGGTGCCTTCCGAGTTCCCTGGAACGGGACGCCATAGAGGGTGAGAGCCCCGTCTGGTTGGACACCGATCCTCTGTAAAGCTCCTTCGACGAGTCGAGTAGTTTGGGAATGCTGCTCTAAATGGGAGGTAAATTTCTTCTAAAGCTAAATACCGGCCAGAGACCGATAGCGCACAAGTAGAGTGATCGAAAGATGAAAAGCACTTTGAAAAGAGAGTTAAAAAGTACGTGAAATTGTTGAAAGGGAAGCGCTTGCAACCAGACTTGAGCGCGACGGTTCCCCTAGCCTTTTGGCTAGGTTACTCCGTCGTGTCCAGGCCAACATCGGTTCTGAGGGTCGGTCAAAGGCCCCGGGAATGTACCTACCCACGGGTAGACTTATAGACCGGGGTGTCATGCGGCCTCTCGGGACCGAGGAACGCGCTTCGGCTCGGATGTTGGCGTAATGGTTGTCAGCGACCCGTCTTGAAACACGGACCAAGGAGTCTAACATCTATGCGAGTGTTTGGGTGTCAAACCCG
>NZ_BAAHAD010000080.1:0-800 GCF_054777855.1 Spirosoma jeollabukense | reverse complement strand
AGCATGCGCAGTGCGCCGGCCACATCGCCCAGCAGGCGCGGCACGTCCTGCAGCTCGGCATGGTTCCAGCTGGTTTCGATGAAGGCGACGAAGTGTTCGCGCGCCGCCGCGAAGTTGGCGATCGCTTCATGCGCCAGCACTTCGACCGTGCGCCGGTTCTCGACCGCGCTCGGGTCGTCCTCGCCACTGCCGCCGGCGCCCAGATGGGCCACCTGGTCGTCCAGCGAGGCACCCACGTAAAGCAGCGCGCCGGCAATATCCAGCAGCAGGTTCTCGTCGATCTGCTGGCGGCCCTCGACCACGCCGCGCAGCGCGTCGCGCTGCTGCACGACCACGCCACGGGCCACGCTCAGGCCCATCATGCCCAGGGTATCGGCCACCGCGCCCAGTTCGTTGGCCTGGGTCTGCAGCTGCTCCGGTGCACCGCCGGTACGCAGGTGCAGGTCCAGCGCATCCTTGATGCGCAGCAGTTCTTCCTTCACCGCGCTGCCGACGGTATCCAGCAGTTCGCGGTTGCGCCCACTCAGGCTGCCACGGGCATGGTCCAGCTCAGCCTCGGTGGCGGTGACGCTGTCCGGTGCGAACGCCAGCAGCACGCTGTCGTGCACGCCGTCCTCGCCACGCGCCGCGCGGATCTCGTTGAGCAGCGGCATCAGCACGATCGGAATATCGCGGTGGCCGTTCTGCAGGCGTTCCAGGTAATCGGGCAGCAGCACGCTGCCGCGCATCAGCGTCGCGCAGGCTTCGTCACGATCAGCGACGCGGCCAGCGCCAATGGCATTGGCCAGCTGTTCAAGCTC
>NZ_BAAHAD010000079.1:0-831 GCF_054777855.1 Spirosoma jeollabukense | reverse complement strand
ATACTGAGTTATTCTCATTAAAATTTCAATAGCTTGCTCCTGATTTAATTGAACGTGACTATTAGTAGTAATTCAATCCCAATTGAAAGCATTGAGCCTAGCATCTCCCATTTCTAGAAGCCTGTAACCTTCATTTTTAATATTTTCATATTCATTAATGAGCTCTCTAGTCATTCCAGGTCTTGGTCGTTCTCCTTGTTCGGGTATTCTTTCTTCAACATTGTCAATAAAACTAGTATATTTTTTTCTCATATTTTTAATTTTTATAAATATAATAGCCAGAGAATTTCAATCAATATGATTTACAAAAACTAGACCTTGAGAGGTATTTACAGCCATAACTGCATTAAAAGCTAAAATATTTGATGCTTGGACAAGTGCATCAGCGACAAAAGCATTTCAATCTATTTCTAGAACTCACATTAAATATATAAATATAATTATACAACCTAAATCTCTAAAAAGATTATTAAAAAGTTCTATTATTAAAAATTAAAAAACTTTTGTCTACCTATCCTAACCCATATAAATAAAAAAAAAACATAATTAACTCTTATATACACTTTGTAATTATTTAGCTATAGAATTTAGCTAATAATATATTATTTATTTTCTCCCTTCTTTGTAATCACAATAGAACCTACGATAGCTAATAATAATATAATAGAAGCTATAATAAGTAAAATAGCATAATTTGTATACATAACATTACCTATAGCCGTTATATGTGTTATATCTACTAAAGAAGTATCTCATGATTTACTACTTGCATATTGTATTTGTTCATTATATATATATTGATTAATATTTATATCAATTACATGTGAATTA
>NZ_BAAHAD010000078.1:0-822 GCF_054777855.1 Spirosoma jeollabukense | reverse complement strand
TGTTAAACATAAATAAATTTATTTATTGTTATATATATTATAGTTGTTATTTTATTAATTAAAAAGTAAATTTTTAATTTATATTAGGGTTTGTTGGATTCGAACCAACAATTTGATGATTAAAAGTCATATGTATTACCATTATACAAAAACCCCTATATAATTTATGTTATATATAATAATCTTAGTTAATTATTATTATTAGTATTAACAATATTAGTATTATTGTTAATATTAACAATATTAGTATTATTATTAGTATTAATTGGTTCATAACTACGATTTGGGTCTACTATATTTGGGAATGCTATTCTAATATTTTGAGATAATCTTCTTCATTCATTTGATTCTCTTTCAAAATGTACTCTTTGTGCAATTTTATAAGTATATTCTTCTCCAAGTGTTGTACCTGCTCTAATATTATAAATACCTTGAAGATTATGACGATTAAAACTAAGAGATCCATCAGCTCTTTCATAAGGAAGAGCTCCTGGTCTATTAGAAGCTTGATCTCTAGGATGTAATAGTGATTGGTCATATGGAGTTTGTAATCCCATATGATTTAATAAAGGTTGTGTACTAGAACTATATCCTATTAAAGAACCTAAAGAATTACTATTAAATCCTGATCCATGCACATATGAATTAGAATGCATACTACTTTGCATAGCCGCTAAACCCCCTGGAACTCTATCAATAATATTTTGCATTATACGAATTTCTTGTCTCACTTTAAAAATTTGAGGATGAAGTTCTCTTACACAATCATCTTCAATTGATAATATAATAATTCAATATCTCTGGTATCTTGTATCCTCTTCT
>NZ_BAAHAD010000077.1:0-835 GCF_054777855.1 Spirosoma jeollabukense | reverse complement strand
TCTGTGGACAATCAAAGTAGTAAAATCATAGTTGAGGCTAAGTAGACAAAGCCAGCAAAGCTGATCGCCGTCTTTTCATAACGAGTCGCCACCCGGCGATACTGTTTCAACTTGTTAAAATAGCGCTCCACTTTATTACGGTCTTTGTACAAATTTTCATCAATTACCCGCTCCTCAAGCCGGTTCTTCTTAGCCGGTATAACGACTTCTGTGTCAAGGACCTGTAAATATCTAATCAATGCATTGGCATCATACCCTCGGTCGGCCACTACAGCCTTCGTCTCATAATCAGCCAGTAAAAGCTCCGCCTGAGTAATATCAGCCTGTTGGCCGACACTGAGAATAATCCGTAATGGATTGCCTAAGGCATCCACCGTCGCATGAATCTTAGTGCTCCAGCCACCCACCGACTGGCCGCACCGGCGGCCCGGCTAAACACTCGCTGGCGGGGTCACTTTTTTTTGACCGGCGGCATGTTGATGAGCCCTGACGACCGTCGAATCGATCATCAACCAATCTAAATCGGGCTCTTGCAATTCTTCAAAGACAGTTTGCCACACACCGGCCTTTGCCCACCGTCGGAATCGGCGATAGACCGAATTCCAAGGGCCAAAGCGCTCAGGCAAATCGCGCCAAGGAGCTCCACCGCGGGCTATCCAAAGCACAGCGTTGATAAAGAGCCGGTTATCGGTTGCACTTCGTCCTACATCGCCAGCTTTACCCGGTAAGAGCTGAGCCATTTTTGCCCATTGTTGGTCGGTAATTTCATAGCGTCGCATAGTGCAAAGTTGCCAAACAGACCTATTTTTACCTAATTGTCAACACGCCCTAGGAC
>NZ_BAAHAD010000076.1:0-864 GCF_054777855.1 Spirosoma jeollabukense | reverse complement strand
AGAGTTTGTTGGGGAATTGATAAGGACTGGTAGCCGAGTCAACTTTGTATCGACCAAGAAACAAAGTAATGACCAAGCAGTGGCAACCACTGACCGACTACCAGTGGGCAGCAATTTCGCCTTTTTTTGACCTTCAGCGCAAACGTAAACACGAATTACGTACCATTATGGATGCTATTTTATGGCTGTCACGCACCGGCTGTCAGTGGCGAAACCTGCCCCCAAATTTCCCCCACTGGCAAGCCGTATACTACTACTTTGATCGCTGGAGCAAGGCCGACCACTTTGAACACATCAACGCGGCTCTCAACCAGCTCGATCGACAACAAGCAGACCGTGAGCCCTTACCTTCGGCGGTAAGCATTGATACACAATCGGTTAAACTTGCCCCCATGATCGGAGAATTGCGAGGTCTGGATGCCAATAAGAAAGTCAATGGGCGTAAACGTACCTTTGTCGTGGACACACAGGGACGACTTTGGGTAGCCGATGTAGATGCGGCCAACCGAGCTGATGGCTCATTGGGTCAAGCCTTAGTTGTAACCATTCTCTGGCGGATGGGTGAACGACTGGAGAAGGTCTTTGGGGATCAAGCCTATAATGGAATATTTGCCAAAGACCTTGACCGTTGGAGTATCGATTTTGAGAAAGCGTCGCGTCCTGAATCAGCACAAGGTTTTGTGCCGGTGGCTAAACGATGGGTCGTGGAACGGAGCATTGCCTGGACGAACTACTTTCGGAGAATCGTCAAAGACTATGAGCACACAGTATCTTCTTCGGCCAGTTGGCTATATCTGGCTAATAGCCAGATTATGTTACAACGCATTGAGACTTATTACCAAATGTGATTTCCCAACATGCTCT
>NZ_BAAHAD010000075.1:0-869 GCF_054777855.1 Spirosoma jeollabukense | reverse complement strand
CTAGGGTAGGCTGAATCTATGATTACATAAGCTGTATTGCTCTAGGGTAGGCGAAAATACCATACAAATCTGATCGGAATCGGTGAAGAAGTGATTTTGCTCGGAAGATGCAGAAAAGTGTAAGGCAGAACTGTATGTGACTCTGGAAAAGTGAGTGTGAAATTGGAAAGTCGGACTTCCCGAGCAGATGAGAGCACGTTCGAGACGTCAAAAGATGCGCCTCGCCGAGCCGAACACAACGGTACAGCCCACGTGTCTGCACGGCTCCTGTGCGTCCGTCCAGGGCGGGATAAGTAGAAAATGCAGAGGTATAGGGTAGGTAGTCACACCCACGACCCGTTCACCTCGTCCGTCGATTCGTCTTCATATGCGGGACAGGTCTAGGGTAGGCCAAAGTCTGGTCTAGGGTAGGCAACTTCCCACCTCAAAGCTGCCTACCCGGTAGTCAACTTCAATCGCTTCTCACGGCCGCCACGGACCTCGCACGAAGATGGGACCACCTCCATCGCATTCGCCTTGGTCGAAATAGTCGGTATACGCACTTTTGAAAAAATGCGTGCAAAATGGTTTTGTGGTTTGGTGGCCGTGAGTCGATTTTTTTGTTTTCCCATACAAATGAATTTTGCGGAAAATAAAAAGTGGCCCACGAGGCAGTTCTGGCGTGCGGCCCACTAAAACGGTCTCGGAGGGTATATGAGAAGGGAGCAAATCCGGCCGAGCCTGAAAGGGCGAGGGAAAACCGGACGAGCAACCTCTCGTACCTGATCTTGCAGACTTCCACTGCGTGTCCCTCTGTACAGCTTTGCAGGCTCCGGCCTCGGCAGCGGGGGGTTCATAGTGGTCGTCCACCTCCACGAAACTGCACGCTC
>NZ_BAAHAD010000074.1:0-878 GCF_054777855.1 Spirosoma jeollabukense | reverse complement strand
TCATTAGATATGATACCTGTAAATATAGCTTTAATATAAAATTAAGGACGAAAAAAATTTTTTCTTCATATATCTAAATATATACCACAATTTAAATATAAAATATATAAAATTTTAAAATTTTATTATGTGTATTAAAAATCAGCGTATGTGAGTTGTATAAATGTATATTAAATTATATATATATGCAGTAAATAGAAAAAAAAAAATGTCTTTATTATTATTATTAATACCTTTAATCGGTATAAGCTTTATTGTTTTAGAGTCTAATTATGGTTTACATTTAGCTAATATGAAAATAAAATCTATAGGGTTGATTACTTCAATCATTAATTTAATAATTTCTTTATTTATGTTTATAATATTTGATTTTTCAGGTAAACATTTTCAATTTATTGAAGAACAATATAAAATAAATTATTTTGATATATATTTAGGTGTAGATGGTTTATCTATATACTTTGTATTATTAACAACAATAATAATGCCTATTGCATTATTATCTAATTGAAATTCAATACAATCTAAAAATATACTATCTTTTGTGGTTATAATATTACTTTTAGAAACTTTATTATTAGCAGTATTTTTAGTTTTAGATATATTGTTATTCTATATTTTTTTTGAGAGTATATTACCTCCTTTATTTTTATTAATAGGTTTATTTGGATCAAGTAATAAGGTAAGAGCAAGTTTTACTTATTTTTATATACTTTATTAGGTTCGTTATTTATGTTATTATCTATAATAACAATGGCCTCTATAATGGGAACTACTGATTTTGATGCTTTATTTAAAACTAATTTTGAGTATACAACACAATTATTTTTATTTTATGGTATATTTATAGCTTTTGCTGTAAAAACTCCTACTATTTT
>NZ_BAAHAD010000073.1:0-886 GCF_054777855.1 Spirosoma jeollabukense | reverse complement strand
ACCTAAATCAGTGAAAGGTAGAGAAAGTAGTACCAATATAGCTGCAAACATTGTTATAACACCTAATAATTTATTAGGGATAGATCTTAATATAGCATAAAAAGGTAATAAATATCACTCAGGAACAATAGCAGCTGGTGTTTGCATAGGATTTGCCATTATATAATTGTCACTATCTCCTAACGCATTAGGCATAAAGAAAACAAAAAAACTTAAAACAAATATAAAAATAAAAATAGTAATTAAATCTTTAAATAAGTAATAAGGAGCAAAAGGTACTCTATCATAAGTACCGGCAATTCCTAGAGGATTACCAGACCCAGCTGTATCGTGAAGTGCTATTAAATGCATTAAAACTAAAGCTGCTAAAACAAAAGGTAATACAAAATGTAATGAAAAAAATCTATTTAAAGTTGCATTATTAACACTGAAACCACCTCAAATAAATTCAACAATATCTTGACCAATTCAAGGTATAGCACTAATAAGATTAGTAATAACTGTTGCACCTCATAAAGACATTTGACCATAAGGAAGAACATATCCCAAAAATGCTGTAGCCATCATTGCTATAAATAACACAGTTCCTATAGTTCATACTAATGTTCTTGGTGCTTTATATGATCCATAGTATAATCCTCTTCCTATGTGTAAATATACTAAAAAGAAAAAAGCTGACGCAGTATTTGAGTGTAAATAACGTATTAATCAACCATTATTTACATCTCTCATAATATGCTCAACAGAGTTAAAAGCTTCAGCTACACTAGGTGTATAATGCATAGCTAATGTAACTCCTGTAACAATTTGTATTATTAAACAAAGAGCTAATAACGAACCAAAATTTCATAAATAACTTAAGTTAGATGGTGTAGGTGAATCTATA
>NZ_BAAHAD010000072.1:0-911 GCF_054777855.1 Spirosoma jeollabukense | reverse complement strand
TCTGGTTGACGCGTCCGGAGTCCAGGGGTGGGTTGAGCATGACGGGGGTAGAGTTCAAGCCCAGGTTGGCATTGATCAGAATCGTCGTCGAGACGAAAAATCGGAGGTTGTCTGAATCACCGGGAGGAGGTAAGTTTTTAGTGTCCTTGTTACGGTTAGGAACGGTTATGCCAATGGTATAAGCCCCTGGCCCGGGATAGGTATGAACCGTTTTGTAGATGTTAATCGAGGACGTACGGCTGTTAATATAAGTACGTGGTTCCTGACGTTTAACAATGGCTGTAGTGCCATCTCCAAAACACATAGTGTATTCCCCTGCCTGATCAGCAGCAGGCTTACCTTTTACTTCATCGAAGTAAGCGGTAAAGGTAATTTCGTACGTAAGCGAAGTGGCCGAGATGCGTCTGGTAGTAATTTCGCCCGCTCGCACGTGAGTGGCCTGGCTACTGGTGGGAACCAGCACCACGCCCAAAAAAAGGCTCCACAGCCCAATCGTATAGACTAACCGCATAAAGTTGTTGCATTTTCATTTACAACGATTTCACTACTAAAAAGTATATCCAAATCGTGTGCTGAGTTGGCAAGTAAGTGAATAAATATAGGTAATATTTTCCGTCATGAAATCCGGGAGAGAAGGGTATCGACCGTATCGTTACTATTTTAAGTCCAGGCTGGTAAAGAGTGGGTTTCCATGTTGCCAGTTAGGGATTTTTATGACGGCCGAACGTCAATTATACAAAATAAAGCCGCCCACAACCAATCTCGTTTGTGGGCGGCTTTTCATTCTATAAAGACTCAATCCAATACTTTTCGCTACTTATCTGAGGGATACCGACTCTCTGAGGATCTGAACCCAGCCCTTCAGGACCTGCGGGGGGGCGTTCCGATCCAGCAGGGCATAGTGCACCGTG
>NZ_BAAHAD010000071.1:0-913 GCF_054777855.1 Spirosoma jeollabukense | reverse complement strand
CAATGGTTTTGGGCTTGGCAATTATAGTTACAAACGCATTCTCATTGTGGTTCCCCCGCGCTGGTACGAAACCTGGTGGATGCGACTCATCATGATCCTGCTGGCACTCACGGTTATTTGGGGGGTGATTCGACTTCGATTTCGGTATATCATTCGGGAAAATCAGAAGCTGGAACAAGTGATTGCCAGTCGAACCAACCAGTTGAAAGAGTCGGAGCAGGCATTGAGCCGTCAACTGCACCTGCAATCCCGACTGATGGCCTCCATCACCCATGATATTCAATCCCCCTTACAGTTCTTAGCCTATACATCCCGACGGGCCCATGGGCTGTTGGCCAATATGAATAATAGTGCTTTATCCCGGATCATGGAGATGATTGCCAGTACCAGCGAAACGACTCATGACCTTTTAAAAGAACTACTGACCTATACCAAGACAAAAGTGTATGAAGATCGAAAGGAGCTTGGCCCTATCGACTTATACGATTTAGTCAAAAACCGAGCTGAAGTTTTCCGTAGTATGTTCGTGGCGAACCACAACACGTTCGTCAATGATGTCCCAGAAGACTTCCTGATCAGTTCAGATCATCATTTGCTGGGTATCATTATTCACAATTTGATTGACAATGCGGCTAAATACACCCAGCAAGGTCAGATACGGGTGTTTGTTGGTTACGTCAATCATCAGCCCCAGTTGATTATCGCCAACCCGGGTAGGGCAATGGCACCCCAAACGATCGCTTGGTTCAACAGAGGCTATGATGAACAGGAAAGCGTAACGAAGCTATTGGCAACGAATAAAAACGGGGCAGGCCTACTGATTGTGAAAGAAATGGCGGCCATGATTAATGTTAGGCTTTACGTCGAGCAAACGGACATCACCGCCTTTCACCTGGTTTTTAGTGGGGAGCAT
>NZ_BAAHAD010000070.1:0-914 GCF_054777855.1 Spirosoma jeollabukense | reverse complement strand
AATTAGGAAAAAATGCATTAAAAATAGATAGTAGACAAGGAAATAATATTCAACTAAAAAATTGAAAACAATTAGTCTATATAAATAGTTAGATAAATAATAAAAATTTTTAAAGTTGAATATATCTTTTTATTTTATTATATGTTAACATTAAAAAATAAATTGTTAAATATTTGATATAAACCTCTTTTTTTTTCTTACTATACATTTTTTTATACAGTCCTTATTATATATAAATTATTATACTTAGTTAATGTACATAAATAAATTTATATTAATTATTTAATAAGTATCTATTTTTTTTTAATATATTTTAATAGTAAGTAATAAAAAAAAATAAATAAGTACAAACATAATAATAATTGAATAGCCTTACGTTTCTAGATATATATATTTTTAAAGTAGATATAGCATATATGCGTAAGGCATATATAAATTTAGTTCATAAGGAGCACGACACGTATAAATACTATTATTAATGAAACAATAGCAACTAGGCTAATAACGCCAATTATAAACAATTAATTAAAATATTTTCTTATATTCAACTAAATTAAATAGAAGGTTAATAGTTTTACAATTATTAAATGTTAATAAGGTATAATGTACCTTGTTTTTATGATAATAACCTTTTTTTTATGACCAATATTATTATATTTGCAGTATTTTATAGTTCAATGTCAATAGCAAACATTTTTATCAAGATTTTTACTAATGCACATTATATAAAAAAGTAATTAATAATATTAAGTTAATCTTAAGGTTTTAAGATTAACTTAACAATAATTTATAGATTATACAATTTCATAATTTAATCTAAAATATTAAATGAGTTTTTCACTAATTCTGTTTTTGATTGGAATATTAGGTTTCGTTTTAAACAGAAAAAATATAATTTTAATGCTTATTTCAAT
>NZ_BAAHAD010000069.1:0-927 GCF_054777855.1 Spirosoma jeollabukense | reverse complement strand
TAAAAAGACATTTAAATTTGTTATAATATATTGAATTATATAAAAAATATATGCTTGATATGAATCTATATTATGTACTATTAAAGCTAATAATATAAAACCTATATGTGATATTGTACTATATGCTAATAATCTTTTTATTCTTGTTTGTGTTAAACCTAAAATTGTTCCAATTACTAAAGATAAAAAACAACTTATAGATAAACTTGTTGTTCATGAATAATATTGTATAGTAGATTGTAATAAACAACTACTATATTGTACTAACTCTAACAACAGTACTAATATAGCTATTTTTCCTAAGATAGCTATAAAAGTTGTTACTATTGTTGGAACACCATCATACACATCCGGAGATCATCAATGAAATGGTGCAGCAGCAATTTTAAATAAAAACCCTACTGATATCAATAATAAACTATAAAATACATAACTGTGCATATATCATGTTGAATAGTCAACATATTTTTCTGAATCAGAAATAATGGAATATATTCCATCAAGATTAGTTAGTCCAGAATTAGCATATATTAACCCTATACCTAATAATATAAAACAAGATGATAAACCTCCTAATAAAAAATATGTTAAGGCAGAACCTGTAGAAGATTCTGAATTTCTATGCATTGATGATATTATATATAAACTAAAACTTTGTAACTCTATACACAAATATATAGATCCTAAATCACCACTTGCTAATAACAATGTTGCTCCACTTATAACAAATATTATTATTAAAGCATATTCTATTAATGTAAATTGTTCTGACACTTTATTTATTATATTAGTATATTCTTTTACTTTTTTAAATAATACATCTATCATTGTATTAGAATCTCCTATATATTTTTTTCTAGGATAAAAAGCTGTCATTAACAATATTATACCACATACTATTAATATAAATATTTGGAATATTTGTGT
>NZ_BAAHAD010000068.1:0-933 GCF_054777855.1 Spirosoma jeollabukense | reverse complement strand
CAAAGCTAGTCAATCGGATAATTTTGTAGCTGGCGGAGCGCAAGCTATTATTCACGATATAATTTATAAGTCTATTGGATATAAAAATATGGGAGGTATAAGATTAGAAGTTAAAGGTAGATTAACTAAACGTTATAGAGCGGATAGATCATTATCTAAAATAAGTGTAAAAGGAACTTTTAAAAATCCTAAAAATTTATCTATGCTTTATAGAGGAAATTTTTATTCTAACTTAGAATATTCAATTGATATATCTAAACGTCGTATTGGAGCTTTTGCAATAAAAGGTTGAATTAATGGAAAATAATAATAATATTTAATTAAAAATAATAAAAAAAATGAAGAAATAGTCTGAACCATTTTGTGAAAAATGGAAATAAAATTTTATGATAACAAGTTGAACAGGCTAATTTGCGCAAGAGTGTGCAAAATGAGTGCGCGGTTTGGCACCTCGATGTCGGCTTAACTTATCCTCATGGATGCAGAAACTATGTAGGGTACGACTGTTCGTCGATTAAAAAGTTACATGAGCTGGGTTAAATACGTCGTGAGACAGTATGGTTTCTATCTTCTAGAGGGAATTAGAATATAATAAGGATTAACCTTGTACGAAAGGAACCTGGGCAACGCCTTATCTCCGAAAGGAGATAGCGGTTTTGTTAACCTCTGGTTTATCTGTTGTTTATGTGCCCAGATATTAATTTAGGTATAATAATTATTATACAGGGATGTTACTTTCACTTAAGTAAATGTATAACATAGGCATGGCAGAAAAGCTAAGTTAGCCAGAGATAAGTACTGAAAGCATATAAGTACGAAGCTCACCTTAAGATATTTCTTAAATATACGTAAAATAATATTACGTAATAGGCTTAGATTGTAATAATTTAGAGATTTTTAGATACTAAGTACTAATTTTATAGATAACTGAAT
>NZ_BAAHAD010000067.1:0-974 GCF_054777855.1 Spirosoma jeollabukense | reverse complement strand
CCGTCTAGTAAATCTTAGGTGACTTAGGGGGACAGCTAGAGTCTGGGATACAAAATACGACCACTTCTCTTGCCATGCCAACCCGCCAACACCTCCCCCTGGTCACCATCTGCGATGAGGCCTTTGCCCTCCTGCTGGCCGCCCTGCTCAAATCCATCGAAGTCAACCTCACCACCTCCGCCCACTTCGAGCTCTACCTGGTCGATGACCAGCTCCGACCCCCTACCCGCGCCAAACTCCGACAGGCCATCAACCCGGCCGTCTTCACCGTCCACTGGCTGAGCCTCCAGCAGGCCCTGCCCCCCAACATCGTCCTGCCCCGGGACCGCTCGGGCTTCCCCCTCAATGTGTTTGTGCGCTTGTTCATCCCCTACTTCATCCCCCCCCACCTTACCCGGGTGGTTTACCTGGATGTGGACATGATTGCTCAGCGGGACATCACCCCCCTGTGGACCCTGGAGCTGGGCCACCACCCCCTGGGGGCGGTGCTGGACCGGGCCGAAACGGTCAGCAGTTCCTGGGGGGGCTATGCTAACTATACGGCCCTGGGCCTGGCCCCGGAGACCAAAGTGTTCAACTCGGGTCTGCTGGTGATCGATCCCATCCGATGGCGTCAGGAGGGGCTCACCCAGCAGATCCTCCGCTGCATTGAGGAGCATGTTAACTATGCGGTGTTTCCTGACCAGTATGGGCTGAATGTGGTGCTGGCCAACCGGTGGCAGCCCCTGGACCGGCGCTGGAACTGCTATGCCCCTTCGGACGAGGCCCATCCGTATCTGATCCACTTCATTGGCACCAAGCCCATCTACACTTCGTACCGGTTCAACCAGGCCTATCAGGCGGAGTTTTACCGGTATCTGGGCCTGACGCCCTGGCAGGGTTATGTGGCCCAGGAGGGGTGGCAGCGGCTGGTGCTCAAGCAAAGCCACAAGCTACGGAAGCGGTGTTCTCGGCTGGTTCACCGGCTGATGGGG
>NZ_BAAHAD010000066.1:0-1029 GCF_054777855.1 Spirosoma jeollabukense | reverse complement strand
CTATAGTTATAACTATAAAACAAAAAAACTAAATATAATATTACTTTATAAAGTGATATAAAAAAAAAGGAATTAACTCAATTGGTAGAGTATCTGTTTTACACACAGAAAGTTAAGCGTTCGAACCGCTTATTCCTTAAATTCCTTAACTTAATGGTAAAGTGTGCTTTTGATAAGAGTATTATCAGCGTTCGATTCGCTGAGGAATTAAAGATTTTAAAGTAAATTAAAAAAATATATTTAATTGATAAATAGGAAGATTGTCCGAGAGGTTTAAGGAGGCATACTTGAAATATGTTAATTATATAAAATAACATTGGTTCGAATCCAATATCTTCTGAATAATTTACGGGTTAAGGCCAGTTTGGTAAGGCACTCTGTTTGGGTCAGAGAGATCCTATGTTCGATCCATAGTAACCCGAAAAAAAAATTATAAATTTATAAGAAATATAAATGATACGAAATAAAAATTTATACATAAATCTATGTAAGTATATAAAGAGACTATTAGGGAAATTTAGCTATGTATTAAAGAGTATAAAAAATTTAAACCCGAATAATAAGGTTAATAAACTCTAAGAGAAATCAAATAATAAACGAAGTGAATTGAATCATCTTATTAGCTTCAGGAAAAGAAATCAAAAGAGATTCTATGATTAGCGTGAGTAAAAATAGAAAAGTCTAAATAATAAGTAAAATGGACATAAAGCTGTTTGAACTTTATGGGGAACCTTCCTCAAAGACTAAATATAATACATAAGCGATAGTAAAACAGTACCGTGAGGGAACAAAAGTAGAAATAGTAGTTTTATAAGCAGCTCGAGTTTAAACAAGAGCGTACCTTTTGCATAATGGGTCACCAAGTTAATTTTAGGTGTGAGCAAACGCGTAGTTAAACCGATCATAAAAAAAATGAATAATATCTAAAATTAGACCCGAAGTACAGTGATCTTACCATGGTCAGGACTATAAAGGTCCGAACGGGTTATCGTTGCAAAGATATCCGAGGAACTGTGGTAAGTATAGTGA
>NZ_BAAHAD010000065.1:0-1035 GCF_054777855.1 Spirosoma jeollabukense | reverse complement strand
ATAGGTACTCACCGTGGTTGCTTTGAGTTTGAGGATGTCCGCAATGTCCTTGGTCCATTTCCCCTCAGCCATCAAATTAAGCACCTTCTGTTCATTGGGCGATAAGCTTTGCAAGGGGTTTTCTCCCCAGCTCTGGTCCTTTTTCCCCAGATTATTGAGCACCAATTGTTGAACGGACGGGCTGACATATTTGCCTTTGTTTAACAACGCCGTGATGGCCGTTTTCAAGTCCGCCTGCGGAGCGCTCTTGGCCAGGTAGCCATCCGCCCCCGCTTTGATATAGGGCAGGGCAAACACCAACTCATCCAAGCCCGAATAGATCAGGATCAGTACCTGGGGCTGCTTGGCCCGAATCAAGGTCATCATCTGGCTATTCTGGGTATCAGGCATGTCGATGTCGAGAATAATGAGGTCAATGGGCTGTTGCTCCAGGGTAGTCAACACCTCCTCAAAGGAGGCACATTGTATGAGTCTAGCCTGTGGGATCAAATCTGGGATAGACCACTCGAAGCTCATGCGTATGAGTGGATGATCATCAGCCGCTAGGATGGTCATGAGATAGAGGAGGGTTAAGGTAGCGCGGGCAAAACTACTAGTTCTCTTGGTTTAAGTATAACAGACTATTTAGCACACTATTAAGTGAACTAATTCTACATACAATGTCGAGCAATTATATCCTATAGGGTACTAAATATTCTATATTCTTGATAGTCAACATTCTACCTCAAAATTGGGGAATAGTTTTTAGGTTTGAGGCAGGAAGTAACAACAGGTTTTGCCCTAACCGCAGACTGGCAACTAGTGTAGCCCATTCAAGGAATAGTCCGCATCTGGTGTCTGATCAATCGTGTTTTACGACACGTCTTGGTAATCATAGCTTGCTTCCTTTTTTCAAAAAATCACAATAAGTCAATCATTTCAAGTCCTATTTAAAACCAGAAGTTAATCATGAAGCCAAGTCTATTAACCAAAGCTCTGTCAGCGGCCGCTACGTTTGTAGCGCTGCTATCCGCCTCGCCAGCCATATTGGCCCAG
>NZ_BAAHAD010000064.1:0-1053 GCF_054777855.1 Spirosoma jeollabukense | reverse complement strand
AAGTAGTAAGAAAGCCATCATTAAGGCAAATAATCCAGTGGCTTCTGAAAAGGCGAATCCTAAAATAGCATAAGAGAATAATTGTCCTCTTAAAGAAGGATTTCTAGCAACTCCTAATATTAAGGCACCGAAAACTACACCAATTCCTACTCCAGCTCCTATTAAACCTGTAGTAGCTAAACCTGTTCCTATTATTTTAGCAACTTGAACCATAACTTTAGGTAGTCTATAAACATCTTATTTTAAATCAGTAATTTTTAGTACATCCTTTTTATTTATCTTGTACTTTTTATTCATTTTGTTAATATTTATTTAATATTAATTAATTATAAATACACTATGGTATTAATAAAGCATTAAATATATTATTTATGATAATATATTTAATATAAAATATAATTTAAATTATGTTTTATTATAATGTAAATATTTTTATATTTTTTGTATTAGTTTTAATTATAGATTGTCTACTGTCTATTTTTAAAGCATTTTTACCTAATTCATAAACAAAACCTATTGTAACGATTGTTATAAAACCTAAAACTATAATTAACCCGTATAAATCATTAGTATAACTACTAACTCCAAAAGGAAATATTAATAATATTTCTAAATCTAAAAGTAAAAATATAAGTGCGTATATAAAGAATTTTATAGTAAATTGACTTCTATTTTGACCTAAAAAACTATGAAATCCACATTCAAAAATAGAATATTTTTCTTGATAAGGGTTATGAGGAGCAAATACTAAATTAATAACTAAAAAAAGAGCTGCAATAATAAGCACTAATATAAATAATATACTTAAACTAGACATTTAATAATTAAATAAGAATTGTACCAATATGGTACTCATACTTAATCATTCTTTATTTACAAATATAAATAATAATATAATTAAAGTTATTACAGATATTGTAATAGCTATTGGACTAGATATTGCAATATTATTATATTTAAAAGTAATAGATTTAATTAAAATATTTTGTTTGTTATATATATTACCATTAAAATTTAAATTATTTAATAATGGATTTACTTTATATTTAGGTG
>NZ_BAAHAD010000063.1:0-1058 GCF_054777855.1 Spirosoma jeollabukense | reverse complement strand
ATCAAATGTAAAACAGATATTATAGGATTTTTACTTACTATTATAAATATACCAGAAAATATACATAAAACAATTATAACATCTAAAAATATAACAAAAAAGCCATAAAATTCATTAGATATAAAAGATATATTCAAAAAAAAAAAAAAAAATAAATCTTAAAAAGAAAAGTATATTGTCTATTAAATTCGAACCTACATAGAAACCATAGTAGACCTAAAAATTTAGTATTATATATAAGTTTATAGAAATATATAAGATAAAAATAATATAATTTAATTTTTTTTGCCCATCAAACTAGGTTATAAATTTAAAGTAAAGAAAAGATATATTATCAATAAGTAAAAATCTTAGATAATAATGTAGACAAAAGTCTACCAAATATAATACTATATTTAATTTTTAATATTAATGCATCCCGTGCAATTTCCATTACACGAACCATATTTCGACTTAACACCAATAAAAGTCACGCATACGAAGATTACAAATTTAAAAAATTACAACTAATTAAGTAAAAAAAAAATAAAAAAGTAATCAAACTTATTGCGCATACTCCTTTCAGCGCCTGACGAGTGGTTAGTACCCATCTGAGAAAAAATTCACCGTGACGTGGTGATTCACGATTACTAGTAATTCCATATTCATGTAGTCGAATTTCAGACTACAATCCACAAATAGTTATATCCAATTTTGTGGGATTAGCTCCATTTTACAATATTGCATCCCTTTGTAGAGGTATATGTGGCACGTCTATAGCCCACGCTATTAAGGCCATGATGACTTGTCTTGGTCCCTGTTATTATTTCCATTTATAGAAAAACACTCTAAAAATAAATAAAGCTAGGGTTTTCGTTAATTAAAGGAATTAACCAAAGTCTCACGACATTAACTGAAGACAGCCGTGCAGCGCTTGTAATATTTATAATATTATTCAAAACGTGGTAAGGTTATTCGCGGATTATCGAATTAAATAACATACTTCACTACTGGTTTCAGAAACGGTCTAATGATTTCAATTTGTGCATTTCCGCCTTAGTCATGAGGTGGAGTGCTTA
>NZ_BAAHAD010000062.1:0-1087 GCF_054777855.1 Spirosoma jeollabukense | reverse complement strand
ACAGTAGGCAATTTATGTTAAATCTTAGCAGGTACAGAACTTAATCTCAGACAAGATGTAAAATAAAAATACATTTTATTTTGTATACATCGGGGAATCATGAAGATTTTACCGGTGAGTTTGTGGACTCGGAATGGCAAAGATGAATCTTAAATTATCAGACATAGAATGATAAGGTTGTATGTCAAAAGGGAAACAGCCCAGAACAAGAGTTAAGGTTCCAAAGTTATTATTAAGTGAAATTAAGAAGGTTTTTCTCTAAGTCGACAAGGAGATTGGCTTAGAAGCAGCCATAATTTAAAGATCTCGTACCAGAGCACTTGTTAAATGTTAAAAGCATCGAAAATTTAACGGATCTAAATAATACACCGATACCTTGTCTTTAAATAATTATAATTATTTATGGGGTAGCAGAACGTTGAGTAAATATTGGTATTTTTTTATATTAAAAAAAGTATATTATAACTCAAGTGAGAATGGTGACATGAGTAACTAAAAAGTATAATTAGATTTACAATCTAATTAACTCGCCTAAAGCTTATGGTGAATTTAAGTAACGGCCTCTAAGTTTATAACCTTAAGGTTAAAACGATGAGAAAATGCTAATTGCTATCAATGACAACATTTTTAAGTGAAAAGTGTTCAGGAAATAATTAGTAATATTTAGACCGTTCCTAGGAACTATAGAAAGTAAGCTAGTAGAGAATACGAAGGCGCATGAGATAACAATCTTAAAGGAACTCGGCAAATTGACTACCGTAACTTAGGGATAAGGAGGGCTCATTTATATTGATTAATATCAAGTATAAAGGAAGAAGCATAAAATAATGTTGTACGACTGTTTAATTAAAACAAAGCACTTTGCATAACGATGAGAAATCTAAGTATTGAGTGTGATATCTGCCCGATGCCGGAAGGTTAACAATAGTAACTAAATTTTTATAGATTTGGTTTTTGCAGAATCCCCGGTGAATGGCGGTCTTAACGTGAGGATCCTAAGGTAGCGAAATGCCTTGGCCGTTAAATGCGGTCTTGCATGAATGATGTAACGATACAACAGCTGTCTCTATGATTGACTCAGTGAAAT
>NZ_BAAHAD010000061.1:0-1107 GCF_054777855.1 Spirosoma jeollabukense | reverse complement strand
TAAGTATAGGGACACATTTAGTTTCATTTAAACGGGCTGAATTGAATGAACAACTCGTGACCAACTGCCCCTAGTGCTAACCAGACGGCATAAAACAAGGTACTACTAGTCGCATAGTCTTCAGGCCGTAACCAACGGGCTTTCAATTCTTTCCAAAGTCGTTCCGCTAAGTTCAGATGCGGACTGTAAGGGGGCAGATAGAAAAGATACAACCCTCGTTTTTGCCAGTCTGCAAGGCGCTGGCGTACTTTATCAGCCGTATGAATACGAGCATTGTCCAGAACCACTACCGTTGGTTTGGTAAGCTGCCAGGAGAGCTCCTCTAACTGATTGACCACAAAAGAAGCCGTAATCGAGCCACTCGTGGTAGCAAAATGCAGGTGGTTCTGACGAGAAATCAAGCCAAAACAGTTCAGGCGTTGACCCTTAGCTACCTCAATCCCTATTGATTCGTCTTTAAACTGCCAGCCATAGGGTACGTATCCCTCCTCGCTGACACTGGACTCATCCCCATAAAGCAGCTCAATTCTACCCCTTCGGCTTTGCTCTTCTAATAAGCTAAGAGCATCATAACGAACTTTGTACAACTCCATGTTGGGTTTACCTTTAGGTCTTAATCGGATGCGTCGGTAACGGCAGTCAAGTTTTTTAAAAACCGTTGCAATGTCTTTAAACTCATCGTTCGTCCAGTTTGAGCCTCCCATTCAACTTTAGCTTGATTTAGACGCTGTCGTTCGTTCTGAACTACTTTGCGCACCAGCGTGGCGTCGGTTTCTTTGTTGAGTAGGGGTTTACGGCCTCGTCCCGGTTTGGTTAGTAATCCATCGAGTCCACTCTGTTGATAGCGGGTTAACCAGGTATTGACCGATACATAATGGTGTTTAACAATACCGGCCACTTCTTTGGAAGAACGCCCTTCACTTTTGAGTAGCACGATTTGGCAACGCTGGCGGAAGGCATGAGAGGAGCCGGTGCGAAAAGCGTCTTCAAGGGTTTGTCGGTCGAGTGGAGTCAGGTCAATGGTACGTCGCTTGCCCAAAGTTCAGTCGGTTTAGCAGCAAAGAACTAAAAACAATATCTATTAAACTAATTTTGTCTTATTACTTA
>NZ_BAAHAD010000060.1:0-1116 GCF_054777855.1 Spirosoma jeollabukense | reverse complement strand
TAGATACGCCCAACATCTTTATAAATTATAATTAGTATAAATATTATTATTATGAAATAATAATGAAATAGACTTGATATAATGTCAAGCTTGTTATTTTAATAATAACATTAAATAAAAATATGTTAAATATTATAAAATCTAAATTGAATATCTCTTATAAAAAGGATAGTAATAATAAAAATGTTGCTATAGATTATAAAAATTTTGTACCTGCTATAAGAGATTGAAAAAATAGTATTTATGTTTATAATAAAAATACTTTAAGTTTAATACCAGTAGCAAGTAATTATATTATGAAATTGATTAAAGGTTATTTTACTTTATCAAATTTAAAATTAGAAAGAAAATTAAGAAAAGAAAGATTACGTCGTAGATCAATAAAATTATCTACAAATAAAATTTTTTTAAGTGATGGTGAATTTAAACATACAAATGATAAAGTAATAATTACATTGTATTTATATAATAGACAAAAATACAATTATTTATATAAATTAAAAAAAAGATATGTAAAATTATTTGTTAAAGCTAGATTTTTGGAAAAATTAAATTTAATTAAATCTAAATGATTAAATCATTTACAAGAACAAAAAGAATTAACTAAAGATTTAATTAGAATTTTTCCTAGTTATAGTTATAAATTATCTTTTTTAGAAAATTATTATTATAAAATGTATATTAAAAAGGCTTTAAAAAGACTAAAATTTTATATGTTTTATAAACAATTGCTTTATATTAATCAAAATAAATTTAATTATTCTTATTTACAAGGTTTAATGTATTTAATAAAAAAAATTTTTAACAAAAATGTAGAATTAAATTTAATAAATTTAAAATATTTTTATTTTAATAGTGATATTTCTTCACAACCTCTAGTTTTAAAATTAAGAAAAAAAAGAAATTTATTAAGATATTTAAAAGCTTGTGTTAGAAAAGTAAAAATAAAAAAAACTAATGAAATAATAAATAATTATTTTTTTGATCTTAATAAATTGTCTAATGTAAAAGATTTTGATATTTTAAATAATTTGTTATTAAATTTATTAAAACAAAATGAAAAAAATTATACTAATAATACAGTGGTAAAAGATAAATATAATTTTACTTTCATAG
>NZ_BAAHAD010000059.1:0-1117 GCF_054777855.1 Spirosoma jeollabukense | reverse complement strand
AAAGTAAATTTGAAGCGAAGTTTATTTTTAATTTAAAAATAAAATTGTTCAACGACTAAAGGTGAGTTATATAACAATAATCCTTTTTTAATACCCAACATTTTTTTTATTTAATAAATTAGTTTTAATATTAGTAACTTAAAAATTAAAAATAGTAATAACATAAAATTAAAAAATACATTGAATTTAAATAAAAGTAGCATATTTACTAAATATATTAATAATAAATATAAGTTAGTACCACTTAAATCTTCAAGTTTTTTTAAACCAAGTAAATATTATCCTTCTGAATCTAAAGAATGAACTAATAATATTTATTATTTTAATTCTAATTATATTAAAAATTTACCTGTTTATGATATAAATATAAATAAATTATTAAAAAATTATTTTGAATTATATTTAAATTTTAAAAATGATTTATTAACTAAAAAAAAATATTCATCTTTTAATAAAATATTTATTAGTAAAGCTGAACTAAAACATACTAGTTCTAAAGTTATTATTACTATATATGTTTTTAATAGAGAAAGAATTGTTTTACAAAAAAAATTAAAACAATTAAGAATACCTTTAAAAAAAATTATAAATATTTTTTATATTTATAAAGGTATTTTAAGTAAAAATTTAAAAATAAATTTTGATAAACAATTGGCTTTTATAAAAAGAACTAAATTAAGATTTGATATTAATAATTTAAAATTTAAAGATATTTTATTATATAAATTAAGTAAATTATTAAGTAAATTTTATAAAAAAAAAGTAGAATTTAATATCATTAATTTAAATTCTTTTGAATATAATCCTAGTATATTTACAGATATACTAAGAAGAAAATTGAGCTATAGAAAGGCTCATATTTTAAATTTAACAAAATTCTTTTTAAAAAAAATGGAAGATTTAGAAAAAATTAAAAATTTAGATTTAAATAAAGGGTTTATAAATGTGGATTATGATACTATAGAAAATAGAGATAGAAATATAAATATTAATACTTTAGTAAAAGATGTTAATTTAAATGAAATAATAAAAAATTTATATAATACTAAAAATCATAATAATATAAAAATTATATTTAATTCTATAGAATTTAAAAATTTAGGAGGTATAAAATTAG
>NZ_BAAHAD010000058.1:0-1183 GCF_054777855.1 Spirosoma jeollabukense | reverse complement strand
CTGCTTTACAAGGTATTGAGTATTCAGTTTCATCTTTTACTATATCAGATGGTACATATTCATCTTGTTTTTATTTTGGAACAGGATTTCATGGAATACATGTTATGATTGGTACTGCTTTTTTAGCAGTAGGTTTTTGACGTATGTTAGCTTATCATTTAACTGAAAATCATCATTTAGGTTTTGAATCTGCTATATTATACTGACATTTCGTAGATGTTGTATGATTATTTTTATATATTTCCGTATACTACTGAGGGTCTTAAATAATTCTCCATTATCTTATTATACATTTGTAACTTTTCTTTGTATATAAAACTAAAAAGCAGAATATAAATAAAATTTAAGCTATTCTAAGTATATATGGAATATGTATAAAATAAATAAAATTTTATGAAAACATAATAACCATTTATAATTTATTTAATTATGTTAAGTATTGTAAAGAAATTTTTCAAATACATTTATATTAAAAAAAGGAATATGCAACAAATGGTTTTGCCTTATGATTGCAGATCAATAAGAAGGAGTTCGAATCTTCCATATTCTTTAATAATAAATAATTTATAATACCTTTATAAAAGTCAGGATATTGGTATAGGTCCGTAAACATTATAACTGAATAAAACCCTTTATAATAGAAAACTTATTTACACAATAAAAAAAAATAAATAAAAAGAGTATGATTTAATAAATATTTATTAACAAATAAATATAATCTAAATAAAAAGATACAATAAGTCTAGTAGTATAAAAAATTTGAGTTTGATGATGGCTCTGAATGAACGCTATCCAAATGCTTGACACATGCTAATCAAACGTCTAATTTAATTAATATTCAGTTATTGATTAATTATGAAGTGGTGTACAGGTGAGTACATTATCTTATAACTACCTTAAAGTAAGGAGGAAAAAAGATCCCTTATAAAAAAAAGATAAATAAATTATCGCTTTAAGATGTTAATAGATATTCTGGATGAGTAATAGAAAAAAAAAATCTAGCTCGAGATCCGGCAGTCGAGACTGAGAGGTCGATCGACCACACTGGGTCTGAAAAAAGCCCAGGGCAGAATTGTACAGCAGTGGGGGATATTGGTCAATAGTCGAAAGACTGAACCAGCAACTTGGAAGAATGGAAAATGAAAGTCGTATAAAGTTCTAGATAAAATAAAGAGAATGACGA
>NZ_BAAHAD010000057.1:0-1214 GCF_054777855.1 Spirosoma jeollabukense | reverse complement strand
GTAATGGCGCCCCCGTGATTGGTGACTACTTTCTGGACTACCGCCAAGCCAATGCCCGTGCCGGCGAACTCATTCTTACCGTGTAGCCGCTGAAACACCTGAAAGATCCGGTCAGCATATTTTCCCTCAAAGCCAATGCCATTATCGATCACCTCAATGACGTGATAAACCGGGGCCAAGCGGGGGCCTGCCAACGAATCAGGAAGCTCATGGCGGGTTGCCTGACTCGCCCGGATATGGATCCGGGGGCTTACCCGCTGATCCCCGCTAGAACGGTGACTAAACTTGATGGCATTGGCCAGCAGGTTCTGAAACAGCTGGCTGAGCTGGGACCGATCTCCCGATACGGTGGGCAACGGGTCAACGGCAAGCTGAGCCCCACTCTCCTCGATGACCACCGAGAGGTCCTCCACCACTTGATCCATCACCTGATTCAGGGCGACGGGCCGGGCGATGACCTGACTGGTCGCAATCCGGGAGAAGGCTAACAGGTCCTTGATCAACAACGACATGCGCTTAGCGGCACTTTGCATGCGCTCCAGGTACAGCAACGCCTCCTCTCCGACGTCGGTAAACCGGTTACGGAGCAGATCGCCGAACTGTTGAATTTTACGCAGGGGCTCCTGTAAGTCGTATGAGGCAATGTAGGCAAACTGCTCGAGATTCTGATTCGAACGGATCAAATCCGAGTTAGCCCTTTCCAACGCTTGATTGCTGCTTACCAGCTTCTCATTGGTGGTGGTTAGTTTTTCATTGGTGGCGGCCAGTTGCTGGGTGCGCAGCTGCACCTGCTCTTCGAGTTGTTGGTGAATCCGGACCTGTTGAGTTACTTCTTGAGCTACCCCTGCAAAACGGATCAACTCGCCTGACTCGGCGAAGGTGGCTTGTCCATAGGAGCGTACCCAGCGCAGGCCACTATCCCCCACAGGATGGACGCGGTAGGTCACATCGTAGCGGCCATCCGAGTCCAGCGCGGCCAGGCGCTGCAGTTCTTCCCCCAGTAACACGACATCCTGGGGATGCACCCGTTTAATAAACTGCTGGTAGGCAATTTGGCTACCCTGGGTGAAGCCGTAGAGGGCCCGGCACCGCTCATCCCAGTTGACGACTCCCTTGGCCAGGTCAAATTCCCACAGGCCCAAGCCAGCCGCTTCGAGGGCTAACTCCACGTTGAGGCGTTGCGATAGATTGGGCGCCAATTCAGTGGGTTGTTG
>NZ_BAAHAD010000056.1:0-1228 GCF_054777855.1 Spirosoma jeollabukense | reverse complement strand
CATAAGTATAAATATTATTACACCAATAGTTCAAGTTAATATTCTTGGTGATCTATAAGATCCGTAATAAATACCTCTAGCTATATGTAAATAAACTAAAAAAAAGAAGGCTGATGCAGTATTACTATGTAAATAACGAACTAATCATCCATTATTAACATCTCTCATAATATGTTCTACTGAATTAAAAGCTTCTAATATACTAGGGCTATAATGCATAGCTAATGTAACACCAGTAATAATTTGTATTCCTAAACATACTGCTAATAATGAACCAAAATTTCATAAATAACTAATATTACTAGGTTGAGATGCATCTATAAGATAAGAATTCACTAATTTTAAAATCGAATTATTTTTTACTATTCTCATTTAGTTTTTTATTTATTTTATTTGCGATAAGGACCGTTATTTTTAGGTATTATTATGTAATGTATACTAAAATATAATTATATGATACTATGTGTATTATAATCAATTATTAATTCTTAGAATTAATAAAATTAAAAGGTAAAAGTAATATTAATAATAAAATTAATGTTATTAATATTGAAATGTTTCCTACAAATAATGTAACTATATTATAAGTAATAAATCCAACTAAAATAAATAAAGCATAGTTAGTTACTATTCCTTGATTTAAATAAGATATATTTTTACTTACTTTAATTAAACCTGTTTCTAGTCCATATGGTCCTAATAATTCTATACTTCCTTTATCTAATATTTTAACAGTTTGCCCTCCTAAATTTAAAACTAAATTTGTAATATATTTATTGTAAAAGAATTCAACTAAGAATCTTTGATTAAAAAATCCAAAAATAGTTTTACCAATTATAGATAACTTGAAATTAACTACAAGTTCAGATAATACTATAGCTATAATACTAAAAGAAACAGTAAAAACAAAAGGTAATAATTTTCAATAAGTAGAAACACCAAATTCTGTATTTATCATTATTTCAGAATTAGGATGAATAAATATACTATTATCTAAAAAAAATCCTGAACCTAAACCAATAAAAATATCTTTAGTTATAAATCCAAAAAATATAGAAAATATAGCTAATATAACTAAAGGTAAACTCATAAATATATCACTTTCATGAGCATGATTATAATTTATTAAGGGTCCATTAGGATTAGTTAAGAAAGTTAAATAAAGAACTTTAACTGAATATAAAGTAGTGAATATAGCACCTATTACAGCTATAATATAAACAGTAAT
>NZ_BAAHAD010000055.1:0-1294 GCF_054777855.1 Spirosoma jeollabukense | reverse complement strand
ATCGGACCGATTTCTATGATTCAAACAACAACGGGGAAATAAAAATCTTTATATTTTTCCCTCCTTTGGACACAGGCATAAACGCGATGGATTAGTTTGTTACAGACGTTGTTAATAACTAACATTTCGTTTTTGCCTTCGGTCGTTTTTCGTGTGTAGTAAGCTTTAAGTTCTTGGGAGTGCTGGATGGCTGACATGGCCCCGTTGTGCAACAGCGCTTTTAGGGGCTTGTTGGCTTTATTACTGGTTTTAGCTTTGCCCCGGTATTGACCCGACGAATAGACAAAAGGTACCACTCCCGCATGACAAGCCAACTTCTTAGGGTCAGTGATGGATTTGAATTCATTTGTAATGATCAGCAGTTCGGTGGCGATGGCTGGGCCCACCCCCTTGACCGACTGGACATACTCATACAGCTCCTTTAAATAAGGGTCGCTAGTAATAAGCTCAGTAATATCGGCCTGGATTTGTTTGATATCTTTACCAAGAGCATCTAAGCTTTTCTGACATGCCTTCTTCTGAGCGCTATGATCTTTCTTGGCGATGAAACCATCCGAATCGGTCAATGGAGACTGAAGCATCTTACGCACCTTGACCAGCCGATTGCGAGTGGCTGTTAACCGATCCAGTTGTTGAATAACTTCCCGTTTGGGCGTCCAGAGACGGGCTTCCTCCCGATTCTTGTATGCATATAAAGCAATTCGTTGTGCATCGACTTTGTCATTTTTCCCCCGAATCATGCCCAAGCTTTCTTTAATATGAATGGGGTGTTCCACCCATAGGTTGACCTGTTTGTGCTGGAAGAAATTCAGTAAGTGATTATTATAGATCCCCGTATGCTCCATGCAATACAGACTATTACTAAAAGTTGCCTGCAGGTGTTGTTGCTGTAACTGACTGACAAAGCTTTCAATGCCCTTAGCATCATTCGGTGATTGATAGTGGAATAACAACTTACCCGCGATGACAACGGCCCAATCCAGCGTAGCTTTAGAGATGTCAATACCGATAAAAACCGTAAGATTTTCCATATTTTTGAATCAGTTAATGATAGTAAATAAGCCAGTAGCCTGTTGCACACTCAATACCTTGCTCATGGGTCATTAGCCCGAATTTCTATCTGAGTCTTATGCTTCAGTAGTCCAGTGGGGTCCTGAATCGATCCATGAGTCGCCAACTCAGCCGAAGACGGTAGGGCATCCCCACTGGCACTGGTTTACTCTCATTCTGAGAGCTTTCCAAGGTAGGACATTCTTGGAATTTTACACTGGCTCAAATCTAAAGGCCGAAGCGG
>NZ_BAAHAD010000054.1:0-1331 GCF_054777855.1 Spirosoma jeollabukense | reverse complement strand
CTTTAGCATTACAAGATAAAAATCATCTTTCTCTTCACATAGTTATTTCTGTTTTTAAACCTAAAGTTTTTAGATTTGACTCTGAAATTTTAGAGGTGTTTGTAGAATAGCTTTTAAAATTATTCAAATTGCTACTCAATAAATTTTTTATAAAATATATTACTTTTTTTATATATTTATCCTATCATATATATTTAGGGGGCTGTGAAAAATCTTTGTAACCAATTTATTATTTTTTTTTTTGTTTTTAAATATATACTTACACTAATATATAAGAAAAAGTTTTTACTTTCATTTGTTTCTAAATATATATATATATATATATTTTTAGTATCAAAAACCTTTATTATATTACAAAATTATAGCTTACTCAAAAATAATATATTTTGTACATATAATATGATGTACAAAATATATTATTAATAAGACGAAAATAAAAATATATATTATTATACTAAAATATGAATTTTTATTTTTAACTTATATGATTCCTCGATGACTTGAACATCGAAGATATTCTTATCAAGAATACGCTTTACCAATTAAGCTAAGGAACCTAAAATATGGAAACAAGAGCATTCAGACTTGAACTGAAAACATGAAGTTTGAAGCTTCTTATTTTACCAATTAAACTATACTCTTAATAAGTCGGAAAAGAGGTGAATTGAACACCTAGATGTAAAACACAATATTTAGCAAATACCTTACCCTACCAATGGCAACTTTTCCTATTAAATACGAATTAGACCGGTCTCGATCCGGCATCTTTTTCCTCGACAAGGAAACTGTTTACCAATTAACTATTACTAATTCTTTACGGCTAGCCAAATTCGAAATGGCACAATTCGTTTGGAAGACGAACGGTCTACCATTAACCTATAGCCGTTGTATATTAAATTTTCGGAGCACTATGGTTCGAACATAGAAAATCCTCAACCCAAATGAAGTGCCTAACCAACCTGGCTCTACTCCGTTTACCAGGAGAGAAAGTTGAATTCTCATTGTTAATGCATGAAATTAATGTTCTAACCAATTAAACTATCCTGGCTTATGGATTCTTAGTTAAGATTCGAACTTAAATCTTGATATTAGAAGTATCGTGCTCTACCATTGAGCTAATAAGAATATAGGAAAGAAGAGACTCGAACTCTTAAAAGCATACTACTATTGAGTTTACAGCTCAACCCTTCTTACCAATAAAGGAACTCTCCTAGTTTTAAGGCCTAAAGGATTCGATCCTTTATTATAGCGATTAAAAGTCGCATGTTTTACCAATTAAACTAAAGCCTCTTATTTATTTTCGGATGTTCAAACATAAACACATATATTAC
>NZ_BAAHAD010000053.1:0-1467 GCF_054777855.1 Spirosoma jeollabukense | reverse complement strand
ATCATGATGGGCCATATTCCCCGTGCAACTTCCGCTACACGAACCATATTTCGACTTAACACTAATTAGAAGTGTACATATGAAGAAACCTATTATAAAATTAAAACCTTGTTTTTTAATTTATTAAAATAAGTAAGCAAACTTATTGTACACACTCCTTTCAGCATGCGACGAGTGATTAGTACCAAACCGAGATGAAATTCACCGTGACATGGTGATTCACGATTACTAGTAATTACTTATTCATATAGCCGAGTTACAGACTACAATCCTTATCCTATTTATTCTATTTTAGAGATTAGCTTAAATTTTAATTTTTGCATCTCTTTGTCTAGATACATGTGGCACGTCTGTAGCCCACAATATAAAGGCCATGATGACTTGCCTTAGTCCCTGTTTATTTTATCAAATAAAGACTAAAAAACCTTATAAAAAATTGAATATTAAAACAAATTTTATAAATAAGGTAAGGGTTCATATCAATTTTACAACTATTGCTGTAGTTTCGCAACATTAA
Organism: Spirosoma jeollabukense; assembly: GCF_054777855.1. Classification (NCBI taxonomy): domain Bacteria; kingdom Pseudomonadati; phylum Bacteroidota; class Cytophagia; order Cytophagales; family Cytophagaceae; genus Spirosoma; species Spirosoma jeollabukense. The sequence continues at coordinate 950 of NZ_BAAHAD010000053.1, read as the reverse complement.
CTTAAGACAGCCGTGCAACACTTGTTATTTATATACTAATTTTGTAATTAATATATAAATAATTCAAATTGTGGTAAGGTTTTTCGTGGATCATCGAATTAAACAACATACTTCACTACTGATGTCAGAAACGGACTAGTGATTTCAGTTCCTGCGTTGCCACATTACTCTTAAGGTGAAATGTTTACACTTTCATTTATAAAAAAATAATATTTTTTTATGACATTCATAATTTACTGCTAAGATTACGAGGGTTTCTAATCCTCTTCATTGGCTTAGCCTTCGTCCTTCAACGTCAGTTTTTACATAAAAGGCTGCTTTCGCTTACCAGTCTCCATCGGGATCATAGAATTTTATTTCTTGCTTTACTCCGTAGATACTACCTTTTCATATTAAACTCTAGATAGAAATAATTCCTATTTTAGGTAATTTCTTCCGTCTGGGTACCCTTTAAACCTATTGATGATGAATAATACTAGTCTCTTACGTATTACCGCGACTGCTGGCACGCAATTAGTCAAGACACGATATATATACTGTCATTATCAATATATAAACAAAGCTTCATTCAATTCTAATATAATCTTTTCATATGGGACGGCCAGTCCTATGGTGTTATAAAACTCGCCCTCACAATAAGAGGAGCTTCGCCCCTCCTAAAGATATCGGACTTGACCCATAGCTGTTTTGCTCCCCATACTGGAAGACTTGCCACTTCTCCAAGTTGCCAGTTCAGCCGTTAGGCCATTGACCAAGATTCCTCACTGCTGTACTAACTTGCATTGGGGTTTTTTCAGACCCAATGTGGTCGATCAACCTTTCAGATTCGACTACGAGAGTTTAAGGCTAGTTAAGTCATCACCTTAACTACTACCTATCTCGAAGATATTTATTATCCTCTTAAAGCAGAAACGATGAGAAGCCTAGCTTTATTTGCCAAGTTCTCATCC
>NZ_BAAHAD010000052.1:0-1469 GCF_054777855.1 Spirosoma jeollabukense | reverse complement strand
ACTTTTTATTCCTAAACTTAAACCATATAATAAACCTTCTAATATTGGACTGTTTATTATACTATTGATTATAAAATTAGTACCAGATAAGTATAAAGTTAAATTTATCAGAGAACTACCTATAAATAAATATCCTCCTATGAACAATATACTTGTTAATATACACATTAAAACAATACTACCATATTCTGCTAAGAAAAAGAATACAAATACGACAGCAGCGTGCTCTGTCATAAATCCACTAACTAATTCAGATTCTGCTTCTGCTAAATCAAAGGGAGCTCTATTAGTTTCAGCTACAGAACCTATGAAAAATATTATGAATATAGGAAATAAAGGTAATATAAATCAAATAGCTCTTTGTGCTTCCATATTAACAGTTAAATTTAAACTACCTGTTAATAAAACTACTAATAATATAGCTGAACTAAGTATTAGTTCATAGCTAATTAATTGAGCTGTACTTCTTAATGAACCTAAAAAAGCATATTTAGAATTAGCAGATCAACCTGCTAATAATATACCATATGTAGATAGAGATGATACAGCCAACATATATAATATACCTAAACCTAAATCTCCTATAGATAAACCGGGTCCATATGGTATAACTGCATAACCTAATAATGAAAATGTTAATGTTATTATTGGACCTAAAAAGAATAGTATTAGATTTGCTTGTGTAGGACCTACATATTCTTTCAATAATAATTTTAATGCGTCAGCAAATGCTTGTAATAAACCATAATATCCTACTATATTTGGACCTAATCTACGTTGCATACTTGCCATTGTTTTTCTTTCTGCTATAGTAGTAAAAGCTACCACTAATAAAGCTGGTACCACTACTAAAATAACTTCAATAATAGATATAAATATATACATTTTTTTTCTTATTTATTATATTTATCTTAATATTATATACATTTACACTGTATTATATATATATATTAAATAATTTAAAATTATTTACTTATAAATAAAATGTTTAATTATAAAAGTTTATTAGCATATACATATTAAATTTTTATTAGCCTTCAATTTGATCGTACAATCAAAATAAAAACTTAGGTAAAGAAGTGGATTGTATTGCTATAGGCATAGAACTGTGTAAAATTCCACAAATCTCTGAACATTGACCGTAAAATGTTCCCTCTCTATTTAAATATACAGATGATTGGTTTAATCTCCCGGGATAAGCATCACATTTAATAGCTAATGATGGACAAGCATAAGAGTGTATAACATCTGCACCAGCCACTACAAATCTTGTGTGAGTTAATTCTGGTATTATTACTCTATTATCTACTTCTAATAATCTTAATTGACCTAGTTCTAAATCACTTTCTGGTATTATATATGAATCATACTCAACTGTTTCTTCATCTGTATTTATAAAATCTGGATATTGATAGCTTCAGTATCATTGATGACCTTCACCATATATAACTAAAGCAGGATCAATAACT
>NZ_BAAHAD010000051.1:0-1528 GCF_054777855.1 Spirosoma jeollabukense | reverse complement strand
AATTTTCTAAATTGTTTCACCCAAACCACCTTAGTTATGTCCAAATCAGTCAAATCCCAACCAAAACGTTCAGCGGACCACTCCTCAACTTCTGCTGATCGAAAACCTGCCCTATCCATCATTAAAGACATCCAGCGACAAACTAGACGCCAGTATACGGCCGAAGAAAAGATTCGTATTGTCTTGGAAGGTCTACAAGGCGAACAGTCGGTCGCTGAAATCTGTCGACGAGAAGGGCTCAATACCAATATTTATTACCGCTGGAGTAAGGAATTTTTGGAAGCTGGTAAAAAGCGATTGGCCGGTGATACCACCCGAGAAGCCACCGCGCCCGAAGTACAATCGATCAAGTCCGAGAATGAAGCCCTTAAACAATTGGTAGCCGAATTGAGCCTGGAGAATCGGCTATTAAAAAAAACCTTAGAGCCGACGACTAACCGCTACCATCGTATGACCCAATCGGAAAAAATGGAGATCATCACGCTGGTGGAGCAGTCACCCTTGAGTGTGAAGACAACGCTCCGTGAGTTAGGTATCCATCGCTCGACCTTTTATCAATGGTATAAACGGTACCTAGCAGATGGCTACGACGGGTTGGCCGATCACCCTTGTCGACGCACCAGTGCTTGGAATCAACTACCACCGGCTGAAAAGGGCCGCATTGTGGAGTTAGCTTTGGAACGTCCAGATCTTTCTAGTCGGGAGTTAGCTTGGCATATCGTTGATAATGAGGGCTGGTTCGTTTCGGAGTCTACCGCACGGGCGGCCCCGCGTTTACCGTATTCTGAAAAGTCGGGGCTTAGTGACAACTCCTGCTTACCGGCTGATGGAAGCGGCTGATCAGTTCTATAATCCGACCACGGCCCCCAATCAACTTTGGCAGACCGACTTTACCGCACGGGCGGCCCCGGTATTTCAAGATCAAGCACTGGGGTTGGTACTACCTATCAACCGTATTGGACGACTACCGCTCCGGCGGCCCGGTCACGCTATATCCTAGCCTGGGAGATTTGTCCCGGCATGCAGGCGACGGACGTAGAGCGAACGGTGCAAGCGGCTCTGCAAGCCAGTAGCCTGACTACTGGTCAGCGACCACGCATCCTATCGGACAACGGTTCAGCCTATATATCTCGGTATCTCAAAGAGTATTTGAAAGGGGAAAGCATTGAACATATCCGTAGTGCTCCCTTTCATCCCATGACGCAAGGCAAGATTGAGCGCTATCATCGGTCAATGAAAAACGTCCTATTATTGGAACACTATTATAGCCCTGATGAACTGCGTCAACGTGTAGCTGAGTGGGTGGATTACTATAACCATCAGCGTTACCATGAATCGTTGGACAATGTCCGACCAGCCGATGCCTATTGGGGTCGCCAAGACCAGATCTTGACTCAGCGGAAACAAATTAAGCAGTTAACCATGCTTAAGCGACGGAAAAATCATATTTTTCAGCGTCTACAAAGTTCGTAAAACTATCTCTTCTCTTTTTACCCGCATCTGTCCACTTTTGGCTGACGACATACAG
>NZ_BAAHAD010000048.1:0-1767 GCF_054777855.1 Spirosoma jeollabukense | reverse complement strand
GAACTCCTTCTTATTGATCTGCAATCATAAGACAAAGCCATTTGCAATATATTCCTTTAAAAAAAAACTTATAAATATATATAATAATTTTTTAATAAAACCAAAAAAAAATAATATATTTACAATACGTACTAATTATAAAAGTAAATATTAAAATATATTATTATTATAATTCCTTACCCTAATACTTTACCTAATTTCTTCCATTAAAAATATACCCAACAACACTTTGCATTGGAAGGCTTACAAAAGCATGAGGTTTAGGTGGACTATCTAAAGTTCATTCTAAAGAAACATAATTTCTATTAAATAATGTTTGAAATAAATCAGAATAAAATTCAGGTACCAATCAAGGATATCTAGATGTAACTTCACCTTCAACTAGTTGCATATAAATTATATGTAAAAATAATATAGTAGCAATTACACTAATTATAGAACCAATACTACTTACTAAATTTCATCCAGCAAAAGCATCAGGATAATCACTTATTCTTCTTGGCATACCTTGTAGACCTAAAAAATGTTGAGGGAAGAACGTTACATTAACACCTATAAATAAAATCATAAAATGTACTTTTCCTAATAACAAGTTATAATTTAAACCAGTTATTTTAGGTATTCAATAATATCATGCACTAAATAATGCAAAAACTGCACCTAATGATAAAACGTAGTGGAAATGAGCCACTACGTAATAAGTATCATGGAAAGCAATATCAAGTGAAGCATTAGCCAATACAACACCACTTAATCCTCCTATAGTGAACATAACTACAAAACCTAATGCAAATAACATTGAAGGTGTTAAATGAATTGTTCCTCCATAAGTAGTAGCTAATCAACTGAATATTTTAATACCTGTCGGTACAGCTATTATTAATGTAGCGGCTGTAAAGTATGCTCTTGTATCCACGTCTAAACCAACTGTATACATGTGATGACTTCAAACTACGAAACCTAAAACTCCAATTGACATCATAGCATAAACCATACCTAAATAACCGAATACACTTTTATTAGAACCAGCTGATATTGTAGTACTTATTATACCGAAACCTGGGATAATTAATATATAAACTTCTGGATGCCCAAAAAATCAAAAAAGATGTTGGTATAATATAGGATCTCCACCACCTGCTACTTCAAAGAAAGATGTATTAAAATTTCTATCTGTTAAAATCATAGTTATACCACCAGCCAATACAGGTAATGATAATAATAGTAATACCGCTGTTACTATAACAGCTCATCCAAATAACGCTAATTTATGAAGTCTTATACCAGGACTTCTCATATTTAATATAGTTGTAATAAAGTTCATTGCTCCAAGTAAACTACTTATCCCTGAAAGATGTAAAGCAAATATTGCTAAATCTACACTAGGTCCACTATGACTTTGTAAACCTGATAAAGGTGGATAAAGAGTTCAACCTGTACCTACTCCATTTTCTATCATTCCTGCAAATAAAAATAATGCTAAACTTGGTATTAACAATCAAAAACTTATATTATTTAATCTAGGAAATGCCATATCTGGACCTCCTATCATTAAAGGTAATAAAAAGTTACCAAAACCTCCTATTAAGGCTGGCATTACCATAAAGAAAATCATCACTATGGCATGAGCTGTTATTATACTATTATATAATTGATTATCTGCTATAAATTGTACACCTGGTCCTGATAATTCTAATCTTATTAACACTGAAAATGCTGTACCAGCTAAACCTGAAAATACTGCAAACATTAAGTATAATGTTCCTA
>NZ_BAAHAD010000047.1:0-1833 GCF_054777855.1 Spirosoma jeollabukense | reverse complement strand
AATAGTATCCGGTTTTTTTGGAAGAAAAATCGGAGTTAGTGGAGGGCGAATTATAACATGTACATGTGTAATAATAACAACAATACTAGCAATAATCGCTTTTTTTGAAGTTGGATTAAATCAAATACCAGTTAAAATAGAACTATTTAGATGAATAGATGCAGAATCATTAGATATAAAATGAGGTTTTAATTTTGATAGTTTAACAGTATCAATGTTAATACCTGTATTAATAGTATCTTCTTTAGTACACCTATATTCAATAGGATATATGAGTCATGATCCACATAATCAGAGATTTTTTAGTTATTTAAGTTTATTTACTTTTATGATGATTATATTAGTTACAGCAGATAATTTCTTATTAATGTTTGTAGGTTGAGAAGGTGTGGGAGTATGTTCATATTTATTAGTGAGTTTTTGATTTACAAGAATAGCTGCAAATCAAAGTTCTATTTCGGCATTTTTAACTAATAGAGTAGGTGATTGTTTTTTAACTATTGGTATGTTTGCTATATTATGATCATACGGTAATTTAGATTATAATACAGTATTTTCATTAGCACCATATTATAGTGAAAGTGTTGTTATTATTATTGGTATATGCTTATTAATTGGTGCTATGGCTAAAAGTTCTCAAGTTGGTTTACATGTATGATTACCTATGGCTATGGAAGGTCCTACACCAGTTTCAGCATTAATACATGCAGCTACTATGGTTACAGCTGGTGTTTATTTATTAATAAGAGTATCTCCTTTAATAGAATATAGTTCATTAGTTTTATTATTATGTTTGTGATTAGGTGCAATAACAACAGTATTTAGTTCACTTATAGGTTTATTTCAACAAGATATAAAAAAAGTTATAGCTTATTCAACTATGAGTCAATTAGGTATGATGGTTATAGCGGTTGGTTTATCTTCATATAATATAGCTTTGTTTCATTTAGTAAATCATGCTTTTTATAAAGGTTTATTATTTTTAGGTGCAGGTGCAGTAATACATGCAGTTGCCGATAATCAAGATTTTAGAAAATATGGAGGTTTAATATCCTATTTACCTCTTACTTATTCAGTTATGTTAATTGCTTCTCTTAGTTTAGTAGCTTTTCCTTTTATGACTGGTTTTTATTCTAAAGATTTTATAATTGAATCAGCATTTGGTAAATATTATATATCTAGTATAGCAATTTATTATATTGCCACTATAGGTGCTATGTTTACGACGCTTTATTCAGTTAAAGTTTTATATTTAACCTTTTTAAGTAATCCTAATGGACCTATAGTTAATTATAAACAAGCCCATGCTGCACATGAAGGTGATATTTATATGAGTTTACCTTTAATTATATTAGCTATATTTTCTATATTTTTTGGTTATATAACTAAAGATATATTTATAGGTTTAGGTTCTGATTTCTTTTCTGATAATAGTTTATTTATACATCCTAAACATGAGATTATGTTAGATACGGAATTTGCTGTTCCCACTTTCTATAAATTATTACCTTTATTTTTTACTGTTTCACTTAGTATTCTTTCTATATTATTCACTGAATTTTATCCTACTTTACTTATAAAATTTAAATTATCTAATTTAGGTTATAATATATTTGGTTTTTTTAATCAGCGTTTTTTAGTTGAAATGTTTTATAATAAATATATATCAGGACTTATTTTAGATTTAGGTGCTCAAACTACAAAGGTAATGGATAAAGGATCTGTAGAAAAATTTGGGCCATTTGGTTTAGAAAAAAGTGTTACTGATATAAGTAATTCTATTAATAAGTTAAGTACTGGTGTAGTTACATCTTATGCTTTATACATATTAGT
>NZ_BAAHAD010000046.1:0-2129 GCF_054777855.1 Spirosoma jeollabukense | reverse complement strand
CTATAATAAATTTAATTATATCTTTAATTGTATATATATTATTTGATTCTAATACTAATCAATTTCAATTTGTGCAAGAACATTATAATTTAAGTTTTTTTGATATTTATTTAGGAGTAGATGGTATATCTATATATTTTGTATTATTAACTACAATAATAATGCCAATAGCTATATTATCTAATTGAAATTCAATAACAGAAAATATAAAATCCTACTTAATAATAATGTTATTATTAGAAACATTATTATTAGCGATTTTTTTAGTTTTAGATATATTATTGTTTTATGTTTTTTTTGAAAGTACATTACCCCCTTTATTTTTATTGATAGGTTTATTTGGATCTAGTAATAAAGTTAGAGCTAGTTTTTATATATTTTTATATACATTGTGAGGATCTTTGTTTTTATTACTATGTATACTAGCTATGTCTTCAATTATGGGTACTACAGATTTTGATGCATTATTTAAAACTAATTTTGATTATATTACACAACTATTTTTATTCGGAGGAATATTTTTATCATTTGCAGTTAAAACTCCTACAATTTTTTTAAATAACTGATTACTAAAAGCTCACGTTGAATCTCCTTTAGGTGGAAGTATAATACTAGCTGCTATAGTTTTTAAAACTAGTTTATACGGTATTTGTAGATTAATTTTACCTATATTACCTAAAGCATCTATTAATTTTACATATATTGTTTATGTAATAGGAGTTATTACTATAATTTATGCTAGTTTCAGTACATTAAGAACTACAGACGTTAAAGAATTAATAGCTTATAGTTCTGTATCTCATGCTGCAGTTTATTTAATAGGAGTATTTAGTAATACAATACAAGGTATAGAAGGAAGTATAATTTTAGGGTTAGCTCATGGATTTGTTTCAAGTGGTCTATTTATATGTGCAGGAGGTATATTGTACGATAGATCTGGAACTAGATCTATTTATTTTTATAAAGGTATAGCTCAAATTATGCCTTTATTTTCTATATTATTTTTCATATTATCTTTAGGTAATTGTGGTGTTCCTTTAACTTTAAATTTCGTAGGTGAATTTATGTCTCTTTATGGAGTATTTGAAAGATTACCATTATTAGGGGTATTTGCTAGTTTATCTATTATATTTTCAGCTGCTTATACAATGTATATGTTTAATAGAATAGCTTTTGGAGGTACATTTAGTAAATTTTTCCTAGAAAATATAGTTGATATTACAAAAAGAGAATTTTTCTTACTTTTTATTTTAGTATTATTTACTGTAATTTTCGGTATATATCCTTCTTTTATATTAGATGGTCTACATTATTCTGTAACAAACTTAATTTATTATTCATAAGATTTTCAATTAAATAATTAAGATTAATATTTAAATATTTAATTAAAAAAAAAAATAACAATGCCACAATTAGTACCTTTTTATTTTTTAAATGAAGTAGTATTTACTTTTACTATAATTACAATCATTTTATATCTATCATCTAAATATATATTACCTAGATTCGTACGTTTATTTTTATCACGTACATTTATATCAAAACTTTTTGATAATAAATAATTATAATATAATTGTATTTAACAAGGATTTTTCAAGACATATTATATAGCTTAGAGGATTATGAATACTTTAAGCAGTAATAATTTTAATACAATAAATTTAGAAATACTTAGTCCATTAACTCAATTTGAAATAAGAGATTTATTAAGTATAGATGCTCCTTTATTAGGAAATTTACATATTTCTTTAACAAACATAGGATTTTATTTAACAATAGGTGGTTTTATAATATTAGCTTTAAATTTATTAAGTACAAATTATAATAAATTAATAAGTAATAATTGATCTATTAGTCAAGAAGCTTTGTATGCTACTATTCATAGTATAGTAACAAATCAAATTAATCCTAAAAAAGGTCAAATATATTTTCCTTTTATTTATACATTATTTATCTTTATATTAATAAATAATTTAATAGGAATGGTACCTTATAGTTTTGCTTCAACAAGTCATTTTATTTTAACATTTTCTTTAAGTTTCACTATAGTTTTAGGTGCAACAATTTTAGGGTTCTTAAACCATGGTTTAAAATTCTTTTCTTTATTAGTACCCGCTGGTTGTCCTTTA
>NZ_BAAHAD010000045.1:0-2319 GCF_054777855.1 Spirosoma jeollabukense | reverse complement strand
TTAATCTATAATATGCTACTAAAATACCTAATCCTATAGCTGATTCTGCTCCAGCTATAGCTATTATATATATAGAAAAAGTTTGACCTAATACATCATCAAAGCTTAATGAACTTATTAATATTAGGAATGTAATAGATAAAAGCATTATTTCTATTGAAATAAGCATTAAAATTATATTTTTTCTGTTTAAAACGAAACCCAATATTCCAATCAAAAACAGGATTAGTGAAAAACTCATTTAATATTTTAGATTAAATTATGAAATTGTATAATAAAAAAAAATTTTTTGAATTATTATTAAGTTAAATTAGTTGGTTTTCATTTATTTAAACTGATAAATTCTATCGTAAAACTTAAAAATTAACTAAATATTATTAATTACTTTTTTATATAAATGTACAATAGTAAAAATTTTGCTAAAGATGTTTGCTATTGACATTGAACTATAAAATACTCAAAATATAAGACTATTGGCCATAAAAATACTTCTATCATAAAATTGAGGTACATTATATGTTATTAACATATATTATAATAATTATAAAACTATTAACGTTTTATTTAATTAAGTTAAAAAATAAGAAGATATTTCAATTAATTGATTATAATTAGCGTTTATTAGCCTAGTTGCTATTGTTTCATTAATAATAGTATTTATACGTGTCGTGCTCCCTCCGCATTGAACTAAATATATACCCACTATACTTTTTCTTACCATAAGGTGAGTTTCGCCTAGAATTTTTTTATACCTATTACTTACATACGGAATTATACGCCTTTTATGACTATGTATAATAATTATACAGTAATTTATACATAATAAATATTGTATAAAAAGAAAAATGCATAGTAAGAAAAAATATAGAGGTACATATTTAACAATCTATTTTAAAAATTTGTTAACAGCTATATCTAATAAAATAAAAGGATTTTTATTAAACTTTTAAAATATTTATTTTATCTAACTATTTATATAGACTAATTGTTTTCAATTTTTTAGTTGAATATTATTTCCTTGTCTACTATCTATTTTTAATGCATTTTTTCCTAATTCAAATACAAAACCTAGAGTTAATATAAAGAAAAATACCAACATAATAATTAAACCATAAATACCATTAGTATATGCACTAACTATATAAGGATATACTAATAATATTTCTAGATCAAATAGTAAAAATAAAAGTGCGAAAATAAAGAACGATATACTAAATTGAGTTCTATTTTGTCCCAAAAATGAATGAAATCCACATTCAAAAGCACTATTCTTTTCTTGATAAGGGTTATGTGGTGATAATAATATATTTAAACCTAATAATATTAATGCTAATATTGGTATGAATATAAAGAAAAAAGTTAAACTTGTCATTATTATATTTATTCGTATATTTAAAGTAAAAACTGTTGTAAATATGTTTATTATGATTAAGCAAAAAAAATTTTTTTTTTTGCCTACTGAAAACCCTCCTCCTCCCTCTACTCACCACTTAGTACTATAACCACAGATCATTTGTTAAAATATATTTATATTAAACTAACTGCTTAATTAAATAGATTTTTTACTTTCACTAAGACTTAAATCTATTAAACTATTTTCTAATAAAGTTACAAAAGGAACTATAATTATAAAGTGTGCAAAATATAAAACAGTAGAAATTTGTCCAAATTCTATAAATGGAGATTCAACGTGTTTTGCCCCTAATTGCATTAATATTAAAAAATTTGCTACAAATATAAAGAATGCTATTTTACTTAAAGGTCTGAATTGGTTACCTCTTAATTTTGATAAATCTGTAAAAGGCATTATTAATAATGCTAAAATTGCAGCAAACATTGCTATAACACCTAATAATTTGTTAGGTATAGATCTTAATATTGCATAGAATGGTAAAAGATATCATTCTGGAACAATAGCTGGAGGTGTTTGCATAGGATTAGCCATAACATAATTTTCACTATCACCTAAAACATTAGGCATGAAAAATACAAAAATAGATAATACTATTATAAATAAGAATATTGTAATTAAATCTTTAAATATATAATAAGGATGGAAAGGTAATCTATCATAATTACCTGAAACACCTAAAGGATTACTTGAACCACTAGAATCATGTAAAGCTATTAAATGCATTAAAGCTAAAGCAGCTAATACAAAAGGTAATACAAAATGTAATGCAAAAAATCTATTTAATGTTGCATTATTAACAGAAAACCCTCCTCATATAAATTGCACTATATCTTGTCCTATTCATGGTATTGCACTCATTAAATTAGTTATAACTGTTGCACCTCATAAAGACATTTGACCATAAG
>NZ_BAAHAD010000044.1:0-2484 GCF_054777855.1 Spirosoma jeollabukense | reverse complement strand
TTCGTCTCGACGACGATTCTGATCAATGCCAACCTGGGCTTGAACTCTACCCCCGTCATGCTCAACCCACCCCTGGACTCCGGACGCGTCAACCAGAAGTTCTGCCACAACCCGGCCGCCTTCGATGTGGATGGCGACAGCCTGGCCTTCCGACTCAGCGTTCCAAAACAAGCTACTACGTCGACAGGTTGCGACGGTCGAGCAATTGCGGTGTATCAGGACCCCACCCGCTTCAGCACCGCCAGCGAAACCGGGGGTACCCCCACCTTCTCCATCAACCCCGCCACCGGTGAACTCTGCTGGGACGCCCCCGGCCAGGAAGGCCAGTACAACTTCGCCTTCATCATCGAAGAGTGGCGAAACGGCGTGCTCATCGGGGAAATCACCCGCGATATGCAAATTGTGGTGGTTGACAACCTCAACAAACGCCCCCTGTTGACCCCCATCCCGGACCTGTGCGTGGAGGCCGGCACCCTGATCAACCAGCCCGTCACGGCCACCGATCCCGATGGCCAGCGGGTCATCATCACCGGCTTCGGGGGCGTCTTCAACGTGGGCCAGGATGGCGCCCCCCTGGCACCCGGCGAGTTGATCCAGCCCGCCTACGCCCGGCTGCTCAACGCAGGACTGGCTCAGGCTCAGCCCGCCACGGCCACCTTCAGCTGGCAGACCAACTGCAACCAGCTCCGGGAGGCTCCCTACGATGTGACCTTCAAGGTCAGCGATGTGCCTCCCAAACCCACCCCTGCGCTGGTCTCCTTCCAGACCTTCCGGATTCGGCTGGTGGGTCCCTCGGTGAAGAACCTGACGGCCCGGGCCACGGCCACGGCCAACGGGCGGGCCATCCAGCTCAGCTGGGACGCTTACAGCTGTGGGGCGGCAGGCACCACCCTGAGCATCTACCGCAAGGAAGGCTGTGCTCCCATCGAATCCCAGACCTGTGTAACGGGGGCTCCGGCGGGTTACACCAAGATCGGGGAGGTGCCCAGCACAGCCACTACGTACACCGATACGTCCAGCCTGAGACGAGGAGTGAGTTATTCCTACCGGCTGGTGGCGGTGTATCCGGACCGGAATGGGGGCTTCAATGGGGGCGAGAGCATTGCCTCCCAACAGGCCTGCGTCGAGCTGGCCTTGCTGGCCCCCGTCATCACCCAGGTTACGGTTGATTCTACCGGCCCCGATGGCCCCCGCAATCCTCGCATTACCGTCAAGTGGACACGACCTTTAGGGCTCAACCCCGGTGACCTGCCCGGCCCTTATCAGTACCGGCTCCAGCGGGCGGATGGGCTGGGGGGCACTAACTTCACGCCCATTGCCACCATCAACACCACCCTATCGGCTACGGCCCCCGACACGATCTACGTCGACCGGGGCAGCTCCACCAGCGCCCTCAACACGGTGGCCAATGCCTACCGGTACCGGCTGGAGTTCTACTACACCCTCAACGGGGTGCTTACCCGGCTGGACGTGACCGACCCGGCCTCCTCCGTGCGGCTGGGGGCAGCCCCGGCCAACCGCCAGATCGTTCTAACCTGGCAGGCCAACGTCCCCTGGAGCAATGACGGGCAGAAACACGACATCTACCGCAGCCGCAGTGGCCCCGGTGGCCCCTTCAACAAGATCCGGGAGGTGCAGGTGATGACACCCACCTACAGCTTTACCGATGATGGATCGGATACGTTCCTGGCCGATGGCAATACCAGTCGGGCTCTCTCGGTTGACAGTAGCTACTGCTACCGGGTCATGACCACGGGTATCTACACCGACCCTCAGCTGGCTCGACTGGGGCCGCTGACCAACTACAGTCAGGTGCTCTGTGCCAGCCCCGCTGACACGACCCGCCCCTGTCCCCCCACCCTGCGGCTGGACTCGCTGAGCTGCGCCAGTCTGACCCCCGAGAGCTTCTGCAACACCACCAGCTTTACCAACAAACTCAACTGGAGCCCCACCACTGGACCCACCTGCGATAGCAAGATTGCTGCCTACAAGCTCTACTACGCCCGCTACGCCCAGGACACGCTGGCCTTGCTCACCAGCCTGGCCGCCCCCACCACCTCCTTCGAGCACACCAGCCTGAGTACGGTGGCGGGTTGTTACTACGTGACGGCTGTCAGTCAGCGGGGGCTGGAGAGTAAGCCTTCCAACACGGTCTGCAATGAGGCCTGCCCCTCGCTGGTGCTGCCCAATGTGTTCACCCCCAACGGGGATGGCAAGAACGATGCGTTTGTGCCCCTGAAGTGCCCGCGGTTTGTGGAGCGGATCGAGTTTGTGGTCTACACCCGGTGGGGGGCCAAGGTCTATGAGAGTAGTGGGGCGAGTCTGGCCTGGGATGGGCGGAGCAACGAGGGGGCGGATATGCCCACGGGCTTGTACTACTACCAGGCCACGGTGCACTATGCCCTGCTGGATCGGAACGCCCCCCCGCAGGTCCTGAAGGGCTGGGTTCAGATCCTCAGAGAGTCGGTATCCCTCAGATAAGTA
>NZ_BAAHAD010000043.1:0-2578 GCF_054777855.1 Spirosoma jeollabukense | reverse complement strand
ATATATTAGTAAGTCTTATATTTTATATATCTATATTATATTTAACTAAAAACAATGATGATTCATTATTATTTATTATTATTATATTTGCAATTATTAATACTAGAAATTCTTCTGAAAAAAGCATTAAATGGTAACTATTAACTGTTTAATAGTATAATATATTTAAATATAAAAATTATCTTTTTACTATAATTTATTATATATTTAATTTATAGTTTTACTATATATATATATATCCCTTTAGTATTTATGTAACTTATAATTTGTAGTAAAAAAATTTTTTTTTTAATTTATAATTTAATGTTATTATCTGCTTTAATTTTAATACCTTTTTTTGGTATATTTTTTATATTATCATATAATTCTTATGGCTTAAATGAAAATTCAAAAATTCTTAAAACATTTGCCTTAGCTTTTACAATAGTAGACTTAGTAATATCTTTAATAATATGATTGTTATTTAATAATAGTAGCAAACATTTTCAATTTGTACAAGAACATTATAAAATAGGTTATTATGATTTTTATTTAGGTATAGATGGATTATCTATATATTTTATACTATTAACTACATTAATAATGCCAATTGCAATAATATCTAATTGAAAATCTATAGATAATAAGGTAAAATATTTTTTAGTAATAATTTTATTATTAGAATCTTTATTATTATTAATTTTTTTAGTATTAGATATACTAATGTTTTATATATTTTTTGAAAGTATTTTAGCACCTTTATTTATATTAATTGGTATATTTGGATCTAGTGCTAAAATAAGAGCAAGTTTCTATTTTTTTTTATATACATTTCTAGGTTCATTATTTATGTTACTATCTATTATAACTATGCAATCTTTAATAGGTTGTACTGATTTTAATGTTTTATCTAAAACGAATTTTTTATATATTACACAAGTATTTATGTTTATTGGTATATTCATTGCTTTTGCTGTTAAAACACCAACTATTTATTTAAATAGTTGATTATTAAAAGCTCATGTTGAATCACCATTGTCTGGTAGTATTATTTTAGCTGCTATAGTTTTAAAATTAAGTTTATATGGTATTTTTAGATTAATATTACCTTTAGTCCCTAAAGCTTTTTTATATTATACTTATATTGTTTTTCTTATAGGAATTTTAACTATAATATATGCTAGTTTAAGTACACTTAGAACTATAGATGTTAAAGAATTAATAGCTTATTCATCTGTATCACATGCTGCTGTTTACTTATCAGGTGTTTTTAGTAATACTTTACAGGGTATACAAGGTGGTATTTGTTTAGGTTTAGCTCATGGTTTTGTATCTTCTGGTTTATTTATTACAGCAGGAGGAATATTGTATGATAGATCAGGTACGAGATTGATAACTTATTATCGAGGTATAGTTCAAGTAATGCCTATTTTATCTATATTATTTTTCATGCTTTCTTTAGGTAATTGTGGTGCACCTCTTACACTTAACTTTGTAGGAGAATTCATGTCTTTATATGGTGTTTTTGAAAGATTACCTCTTGCAGGTATTTTGGCTTCTACATCTATTGTTTTCTCTGCTGCCTATACTATATTTATGTTTAATAGAATATTTTTCGCAGGTTCTTTTTTTTATAAATACTGATTAGAATATATACCTGATTTAAATAAAAGAGAGTTTTTCATGTTACTTATTTTAGTTTTATTTACTATAATACTTGGTATATATCCTAGTATTATTTTAGATGGTTTACATTATTATACAACTTATTTATTATACAATATTTATTATATATAAATTATTATGTAATCCTTATACATAAAAAAAAAGTATTTTTTAATATAAAAGAATAGACCTATAACATTAATGATGTTTTTTCAATATAATGCTAGACAAAGGGTAAATTTAGCAGATTATGTAAAAATAATCTATGCTCTAAAGTATGATATTATTTATTGTTTATAACTTATATACATTATATTTATATAAATTTACATATTTGCCTTTAATCTTACCTATATAATTGGTTTTTTACTAAAAATATGATAGAAATAATATTTTCTAATATAATAAAGAATGATACACCAGAGCCTTGAGGTACATTTTTTCAAGATAATGCAACACCGCAAATGGAAGGACTAGAAGAGTTACATAATAATATAATGTTTTATTTAGCAATTATATTATTTACTGTTGTTTGAATAATGATAACTGTAGTAAGAAATTTTATAGCTTCAAAATCACCTATATCTCATAAATATATGAATCACGGAACACTTATTGAATTAATATGAACTATAACACCTGCATTAATACTTATATTAATAGCATTCCCATCATTTAAATTATTATATTTAATGGATGAAGTAAACGATCCTTCTATGACTATTTTAGCCGAAGGTCATCAATGATATTGAAGTTATCAATATCCAGATTTTACTAATGATGAAGGTGAATTTGTTGAATTTGATTCATATATAATACCTGAAAGTGATTTAGAAGAAGGTAGATTTAGAATGTTAGAAGTTGATAATAGAGTAGTTATACCTGAATTAACACATACAAGATTTGTTATTTCAGCAGCTGATGTAATACATTC
>NZ_BAAHAD010000042.1:0-3512 GCF_054777855.1 Spirosoma jeollabukense | reverse complement strand
CGACGGAAAAATCATATTTTTCAGCGTCTACAAAGTTCGTAAAACTATCTCTTCTCTTTTTACCCGCATCTGTCCACTTTTGGCTGACGACATACAGTAGTAGCACCACAGTCTCTTGTGAAGAGTACAAGCCGCTGTTTATTATCGACTCGTTTAAAGGTTGCTAGTAGTTGGTTTTTACAATCAGATTCAGCTGCGATTGAACAAGATTGAAGCAAAGCAAAAAATAAAAACATAATCATTCTGTACCTCATCTAACTACTAATCTTAAAGGTAGGTATGTGCCTTATATGGGTCGGTTGATCAACTGGCCTACGAAATTGACAGCAGTAATAGAACATCTTGTCAAAGTTCAGCTGTCACCTCTTCTAACGCCAGAATTAGTAAAACCAAAAGATCATTTCGTCTTATTTTTAAGAGCCTTATTTGAGAATCTACTATAGCGTTTTATTCTAAAAACTTCTCGAATCGGTTAACCTAGCGGCTATTTTACAACAGCAATCACAACCCTTACCAGCCTGCCAGAGTCTACTAGAATAGTAACATCCTAAACCATGAATAAGCTTGTTATTTTAATCACTCTGATCTGTCTGGCTCTGCAATGCGAAAAGCAACAGACAACCCCATATCCTGAGTCAGCCGAATTAACTTGTGGAGTTAAAGATCCGGCTAAAGAACTGACTTGGCTGAAAGACATCATTACCAAAGCCGATGAAGACAAAGTAACGATGGCCTACAAAGGAAATTACCTTGGTAAAATTTATCTAGAAAGCTTCAGAGATCAGCCGGTTTTCATGGTTGAAATGATGATGGGGAGTGGGGGGCTTGCCATGTATCTTTTTCGGTGTGACGGTCAGCGAATCATGGACGTTACGAATAAAGAAATAACCACAACTATTGCCCGTTTTCAACGAAAAAATTTAGTATACTCGAATTTCCCCTAGAGGAGTAGTTTAGCAGCGTTAATTGAGAAGTAGGATTAGAGGCAGTAACCACCTGTCACACTGGTTAGAACCAACATCAGCTAGCCAGGGGGGCACAGCCGTCGCTGGGCCATGAAAAGATATTAACGCGGCTGTATCGCTCAAGTCACCCGATACCTTTTCTGTTTTTAGCGTTGTCTGCCTACTTTTGGCTGACAAGGTAACCCAATCCCATGGTGCCAGACTTCTTATGCTAAAATACCACTACTCAGTCACTATCCCGCTGCTGATCCGCTTTGTTTGCGCTATGCAAGGTGCTCAGGCCCAGATCGCTGAGTTGCCAACTCGTTGGACGAAAGCTGCCCTGGCCGCCCCAATCCCCCTGGGTGAATACCCCCGACCCCAGTTGCAGCGTAACGACTGGCTTTGCCTGAACGGCACCTGGAATTACCAGGGGGGAAAAACGGTCACTTCAGCCAACAACCCTACCCGCGTACTCGCCTTCCCGGCGACAACCGAAAAAATACGCGTGCCCTATTGTCCTGAATCGGTCCTGTCGGGCATTCAGCGAAAGCAGGAAATCAACATGTGGTATCAGCGGACCTTTACCCTGCCCCCTGCCTGGGCGGGCAAACAGATCTTGCTCCACTTTGAGGCCGTCGATCACCAGGCTACCGTTTTTGTCAATGGTCAGCCAGCGGGCAGCCATGCGGGGGGGTATGATGCCTTTTGCTTGGATATCACCGCCTGGCTGGCAAAAGGGGCCAACAGCCTGGTGGTGGCCGCTTACGATGCCAATGACGGACGCACGCCTTCGGGAAAAAACGGCCCCCGGGGGGATTACACCTTCTCCTCCGGTATCTGGCAAACGGTCTGGCTCGAACCGGTCAACCCCGACTACATCCAAGCCCTACGGCTGCTACCCGACCTGGCGGGCCAGCGGTTAAAACTGGACGTCTACGTGGGCATGCGGGACGTTCAGCTGGGGAAGGTCAATGGCAAGGCTAGTGGGAGAGCCCGGATTACGGCCGTCGTGCTGGAGGGCAAAATAGAAGTAGCCCGGGCCGAAGGAACGGCTGGAACCGCTTTCTATGTGCCCATTGCCAAGCCCAGACCCTGGTCGCCGGACACCCCTTTTCTGTATGATGTTAAAGTAACCCTGACGGCGGCCAACGGGCGTGTATCAGATGAGGTGATGAGCTACGTGGGCATGCGGGACGTTCAGCTGGGGAAGGTCAATGGCATCGTCCGACCCTTGCTCAATGGAGCGTTTGTCATGCAGCTGGGCCTGCTCGACCAGGGCTACTGGCCCGATGGCATTTTGACCGCCCCCACCGAAGAGGCCCTCAAATTCGATATGGAGTATACCAAAAAAGCGGGCTATAACCTCATTCGTAAACACATGAAAACCGAGCCCCAACGGTTTTATTACTGGGCCGATAAGCTGGGGTTGCTCGTCTGGCAGGATATGCCCGCCATCTGGTATCCCAACGAAGACACCCTGGCCACCCGGACCCGGTTTCGGCACGAGCTCAAAGCCATCCTGGACGACCATTACAATTCCCCGTCCATCATTGCCTGGGTGCCCTTCAATGAAAACTGGGGCGCTTTCGATGTGGTGGCTATTACGGACTGGGTCAAGCGGTATGATCCGTCCCGACTGGTCAATGGCAACTCGGGTTTTAATAACAATCCGTCTTATCAGAAAGCCTATGGCGATCCTAAGAACGGTGATTTTGTGGATACCCACATCTACGTGGGGCCCACCAAAGCCTCGGAGCCTGACGAAAAGCGGGCGGCTTCGCTGGGCGAATTTGGGGGTGTGGGTTTGTTTGTGCGGGGGCATATGTGGCCCGTCGAGAATAATGCTTACGCGTATGAGCCGACGAAAACTGCCCTGACCGACCGCTACGTTTTCCTGCTGGATCAGGTTGACCAATTGATGCGCTACCGGGGGCTGAGCGTCGCGATTTACACCCAAACTACGGATGTGGAACACGAAGTAAACGGGGTGTTGACCTATGACCGGGAGGTAGAAAAGATGGACACAGATCGAATGCGAACCGTCAATCAGGCTGTCATCCAAGCCGGATCGACGCTAGCCGCTAAAAAAGAATAGTCTGTGCAGCTACCTGTACTCACCTCTCACTCGCTTGAATCAAGCTGTGCTCGAGCAGGCTGAGTCCAGAACGGAGCCTATAGCCCCTGCCAATGGTTAGCTAAAGGCTAACGGATTCAGTTAGCCATTTTCCGCGAAGTGTATTGTAATTTTTGTCAGAGAGGTTTTTTAAAATGACTCATCAAGAAGCATCAATCTGGAAACGTATTTGGTCTCCTTTTGGAGCGTTATATTGAGAATACGATTGGATGGGGAGATGAGAACATCTCGATCATTAGCCGCCCCACCGCAGGACCATCCCAAACCCTACGTCCCATTCAAGCTGGGCAGGTAGAGAGTAAAGGTGGCTCCTTCCCCCGGTTGACTCTGGGCCGTAATGGCGCCCCCGTGATTGGTGACTACTTTCTGGACTACCGCCAAGCCAATGCCCGTGCCGGCGAACTCATTCTTACCGTGTAGCCGCTGAAACA
>NZ_BAAHAD010000041.1:0-3973 GCF_054777855.1 Spirosoma jeollabukense | reverse complement strand
CCAGGTCAAATTCCCACAGGCCCAAGCCAGCCGCTTCGAGGGCTAACTCCACGTTGAGGCGTTGCGATAGATTGGGCGCCAATTCAGTGGGTTGTTGGTCACCAGGCATGTAGGTGGGGTCTGGGGGATTTTAGGGGTTTGCTGATAAACCGTACTTTAGGAGTGAGTGTTTGAACTAACTTAAACCAGGGCCTGTACGGAGGTGTGATTGGCTACCTCTCCATCTACTGGCAGTTTTACCTTTAGGGGCTGAAGCGAGCAGCGCTGAGCCGGTTTAATGCAAAATTATTTATTGAATCAACATTTAGGGGGGTTATACGGTTGACTGTGATTTTGGGTAGATTGACTACTCTGTAGGTGCTTAGTAAACAAACTAGCCGCATATTGATTAATCACACTACACCATTTGATATTTGCTACCGCTATGCCCTTAACGCTTAACCAACATTGTGAAGTCATTCTGCTGGATGATGATGAGGACGACTTCTTCTTTTTAAAAAGGGCCTTTCAAGCCTACTCCGACCAGATAACGCTCCATCACCTGACAGACCACACAACCCTGTTGGCTTCCTTACAAAGTGCCAAAACCCTGCCTAGCTTGATCCTCTTAGACATGCATCTGGGGGCGAGGACGGCATGAGCATCTTAACGCAGTTAAAACAGACTACGCATCTGCGCGATGTGCCCGTGGTGGTCTGGTCGGGATCACTGGCCGACCAACAGGTGAACCAGTGTTATCAGGCGGGAGCCAGTTCGGTGGTCATCAAGTCGGATAATCAACCGGATCTGGAACGCGTCATTCAACAGCTGTGTGATTGCTGGTTTAGTGCGGTTCAACTCCCGTTCTATGCTAAACAGTCAGATTGTTAAGCTTGGGATGGATGTCGTCAGCCAAAAGCAAACAAATAGGGCCGGGCTGGCGGGTGACAACAGGAAGTAGGCCATTTCGTATTCGTTGGGCCGTGGCTGATCCATTTTATCCGGCGTCAACGGCTCGCTTACCCTCAGGTTGAGTGGATGACTTCCAGCTTAATTAAAACCTGTATGCCGATCACCCGGCGGCTGATTTTTCTCCTGCCCTTCGCTAAACACCTCTACTTCTGACCACTTAACCCGACAGTAGTCGCTGATTCGTTTCGATCCAGTCGTGACAAATAGCCTCAACCATCACTTTGGTGGCCGGCAGATCTAGTGGCTTACGGAGGAATGAATGGGCCCCCGCTTCATAGCACTCGTTGATCTCAGGGGGAGACACCTCACTACTGATCATCACCACGGGAATTTTCGTATAGGCTGGCTGACTTTTCAAGGCCAGCAAGGTTTGATAGCCATCCAGGCCCGGCATGTGCCGATCCAGCAGGATCAAGCTTGGTTGGTGCTGTACCCGAGCTAACTCCTCTAAGAGGGCTTTCCCCCCGGCAAAAAAGCGGACGGGAGAAGTGAGGCAGTGGCGACCAAATAGCTGCTGAAGGATGAAGCAGTAATCTGCCTGATCGTCTACCACGAAAATTAGAGAGGTAGAGGTCATGGAGTAGGGATTGATTTTCCCGTAAACTGATTAGTTGGACTTTGTTCAGTAAAATTGTTTTTAAAATGATTAAAAGGTTCTTGGCAGGAAGTAAGTCGGGATCAGACCGATGGCCGATCGATGGCGGTCCCTCAGCCTTTGCTTGGCGGCTCTTATTCAATCGAGCGTTTATTGTGACAATAGTCAACGCCAGGTAGGTGTATGGGTTGGGACGATTCGCTCTTTGATGGTCGCACTAGGCTGATGCTCGTAAAGCATAGTTGTCGGCCCTTCTACCCGCTGAATTTCACGTTAAACGGCAGGTTTATGGTTGTCTATTGGAGATTTTGCTACCTCAGACCACCTTATTTCGCCGCCAACAGATCACCTCACATGCTACCTTAAACAGAAGCTAACTGGCTGCGGACGTCGCGCGGATGAAAAGAAAAATAGCATGGTCAATCCCTGCCGAAATCGGTTGCTCTGGCGTTGGGAAATCAGGTGGTCAATTTGTCCGAAGTACCCATCTGCTATTGGGATTCATTTTCAATAATCTGTATGCGTATAACCTGCGTCGGTTTACCAGCCACGCGGGTACGGCCAGTGGTTTGACTGGAGGGTATTTATGTCGTTAGTTCGGTCATTGGGTATGGCCTGATCCATCTGATCAGTATCAAAACTACCCAAGCATTGGCCGGAGTGAACCTGATCCTTATTCTGGTCTGCTGGTCACGATTTTCCTGTTTCAACGATCGATCCCGAAAAGCCAAGGCACTACCTCGCCCTTTGCTGCAGCTTGATTATCGATTGTCCCGGCATACCCGATTGTTGGCTCATCGGTATCCTGAATTTGTATAAGTATTGCCGGGAAATCGACACGTAGTCGGTTGACCGATTCCAGAACTTTGTCAAAAATAGAACGACATGAAAAAGACCATTTTGATTACCGGTGCTTCGTCGGGATTCGGCAAAGCAGCCGCCCGTTTATTTCTGGAACACGGCTGGAACGTAGCGGCCACCATGCGGTCGCCGGAAAGCGAACAGGAGCTTATCCCCGCTGAAAATCTGTTACTGCTGCCGCTGGACGTGACCCAGGAACAAAGTGTCCAGGATGCCGTTGAAAAAACCATCCATCAATTCGGCACCATCGACGTATTGCTCAACAATGCCGGGTACGGCTTGTTCGGCGTCTTCGAGTCCGCTAAAAAAAGCCAGATTCACCAGCAATTCGACGTCAACGTATTCGGCCTGATGGCCGTCACGCAGGCCGTATTGCCGATCATGCGGCAGCAGCAAAGCGGGGTAATCATCAACCTGTCGTCCTTCGGCGGGTTTACGGCCTCTCCCTTTGCCAGTCTGTATAACAGTTCGAAATTTGCCGTAGAAGGTCTTTCCGAAGCCTTGTGGCACGAGCTGGCTTTTCTCAACATCGGCATGAAACTCATCGAGCCCGGCAGCGTATCGACCAACTTCCGCAGTGGCATGGAGATGATCCAGAACGGCATTGATGCCTATACGGCTGAGATGCAGTCGTTCATGCCTCGCTACACCCAACGTACCGCCCATTTGCCCAAAGTGTCGGCAGAAGAGGTGGCCCAGACAATTTATACGGCGGCAACCGATGGCTCCAGCCAACTGCGGTACGTCATCGGCGTAGATGCTCAGTTTTACATCGATGCCAAAGCCAAACATGACGAACAGGAGTTATTGCAAATCATGCGGGGATAAAGTAAGTTGATGCCCTATGGCTACTTCCATTATCGACATCCGTACCATTGCCGAAGTGAATGCCCTCTATGGCTACGACAAGCCCAGGCATCCGCTCATTACGGTGATCGATTACGGTCA
This sequence comes from Spirosoma jeollabukense, assembly GCF_054777855.1. Taxonomy (NCBI): domain Bacteria; kingdom Pseudomonadati; phylum Bacteroidota; class Cytophagia; order Cytophagales; family Cytophagaceae; genus Spirosoma; species Spirosoma jeollabukense. The sequence continues at coordinate 618 of NZ_BAAHAD010000041.1, read as the reverse complement.
GGTCCGGCAGGTGCGGCCCTCGGTGGAGGTACACCGCCGGATTGGCTTTTACAGCATTGTGTGCAAACGGATTACGGGCGAGATGCGATACGGCATGTCGCCCTACGATTTCAGCGAAGGCACGCTGATGTTTGCCGCACCGGGGCAGGTCATTACGTCGGGCAGTAATCTCGACGTGCAGGAAGGCTGGGGGGTGTTTTTTCACCCTGATCTGCTGAACCGCACCGAACTGGGCCGAACCATCCATCAGTATCATTTTTTCAGTTACGATGTAAACGAAGCCCTGCACGTATCGGAGGAGGAAAATCTGCTGCTGAAACAATGCGTAACACAACTGCAACGCGAATCCGAACGGAGTATCGACAAACATACGCAGGGTTTGCTGGTCAGTAGCCTTGCCCTGATGCTCCAGTACAGCGAACGCTTTTACGACCGGCAGTTTATCACCCGGGCGAAAGTCAGCCACGATATGGTACAGCAGTTTGAGCAGTTGCTCCGCCAGTATTTTACGGAGGATCGGCCCACGCTACAGGGCTTGCCCGGCGTTACGTATTTCGCGGAAAAGCTGAATCTGTCGGCTGGTTATCTGACCGATTTGCTCAATAAATACACCGGAAA
>NZ_BAAHAD010000040.1:0-4112 GCF_054777855.1 Spirosoma jeollabukense | reverse complement strand
AGGTCTTGTATTTTTGAAAAAGTTACGCTAGGGATAATTTGTTAGTCCCCCCAGTATTTGTAAATACTGGTAGTAGAATGGGTAAATTTCAAAAAACACTATATTCATATAGTTAATTTGAAGCGAAACTTATATTTAATAAGAACGTTCAACGACTAGTTAAAATCCATCATATATGTATATATATTTATAATAATTATTAATATATTTATTAATGAAATAGATTTAATATAATTAAACAATTTATATTAGAATTAAATGAAATTATTATCTATAATAAAAAAAACAAACATTGATAAACCTTATAATTTCGATAATACAGATAGTTTAAAACATTTTCCTTCTTCTACTAGATATTGAGATAGTAGTATATTTATGTATAATAATAATAGTTTATCTTTGACATCTAATATTAGTCGGTTAGCTATAAAGTTTATTAGAAATTATTTTTATTTATATAATAAAATTATTGAACGTAAAATAAGAAGAAAAAAAATATATAATAGACGAAGAAAATTATCTATAAATAAAATTTTTCTTAGTAAAGGTGAATTTAAACATACAAATAATAAAGTAATAATTACTTTATATATTTATAATAAACAGAAAGATAATTATTTACTAAAATTAAAAAAAAGATATATAAATAAATTTTTAATAAATATTCTTAGTTTTAAAAAAAGTAATACTATTAAATCCTTATCATCTAAAAAAAATATATTATCTAATAAATTAATTTTATTAAAAAAATTAAAAAAAATAAGTATTAATGGTACTTTAGCTTTAATAGATGCTAATCTTTTCAAACCTAAAATCGTAAGAATATTAAAAGATTTACATCAAAAAAAAAAAATAAATAAATTTAAAATTGTATCTAAATATGTTAATAAATTTTATAAAAAATTTATGAAAAAATCTTTGAGAAGACTGTTTATATATACTTATTATAGAAGATTAATTTATGTTAATAAATCTAGATTTAACTATACTTATTTACAATATATTAAAAATAAATTACAAGTTTTATTTAATAAAAACATTGAATTTAATTTTATAAATTTAAAATACTTTTATTTAAATAGTGATATTCTTTCAGAGTCTATTTTGTTAAAAATACGAAAAAATAGAAGAAAATTAATAAAACATTTATCTAACTTAGAAAAAAAAGTAAAAATAAGAAAAAAAAAAGTTATAATAGGTGAATTAATTAAAAAAGAAAACTTAAATACAAAAAAATACTTTTATAATAATAGATTATTATATAAAAATATAATAAAAAATCTTAAATATAAACATATTTCTGGGTTTAGATTAGAAGCAAATGGTAGATTAACTAAAAGATATACAGCTTCTAAATCTATAAATAAAGTTAAATATAAAGGAAACTTATTAAATATAGATTCTTCATATAAAGGTTTATTTTCTGTATTATTAAGAAATAATTTAAATTCAAATTTACAATATACAAAATTAAATTCTAAAACTCGTATTGGTTCATTTGGATTAAAAGGTTGAGTAAGTGGAAATTAACTGAAAAATGAAAAGCATATATATACTAAAAATGAAAACATAGTCTGAACCATAATGAAAATTATGGAAAAAAATATTAATTTTTTGTTAACAAATTGAACAGGCTAATAAGCGCAAGAGAGTACAAATTGAGTGCGCGGTTTGGCACCTCGATGTCGGCTTAGCTCATCCACATGAATGCAAAAATCATGAAGGGTTCGACTGTTCGTCGATTAAAGAGCTACATGAGTTGGGTTTAATACGTCGTGAGACAGTATGGTTTCTATCTTCTAGAGGAAATTTGAGTAAAATAAAAATATCCCCTTTGTACGAAAGGAATTGGGTATGTTGACCTATAGTTTACTTGTTGTTTATTAAATAAGTATTTTAACTAAAGTACCATATTTTAATAGGCATAGCAAGAAAGCCACGTCAATTAAAGATAAGAGCTGAATGCATATAAGCACGAATCTTACTTTATTATACTCATATAAACGTATTACAATAATACGTATTAGGCTTTAATTGTAAGGACATATATGTCTTCAGGTATAAAGTACTAATGATTATTTTACTAAAAAATACAATTATAGGAATAATATTAAAGCCCGGTTAACATAAAAGTAATGTAACCGTTTTGTAATCGGTAGAAGTAAGTGCGATACTTACACTGGGCTTAGACCCAGTGGTCAAGTTGGTTAAGACATAACATTTTCACTGTTAAAACAAGAGTTCAAATCTCTTCTGGGTTATTAGCGGGTTAGTGTAATGTTAACATTTTTGGCTCATGACCAAAAGATTGGGGTGCAAATCCTCAACCCGCTTGTTTAGGGAAATTAGCTCAATGGTAGAGCAGTCGTTTTACACACGGATTGTTGAATGTTCAAGTCATTTATTTCCCATAATTTACTATTATCTTTAATTATATATATCTATTAATCATATAGGTGGATATAGTTTAAAGGTAAAACAACTATTTGTGGCATAGTTTATCCTTGTTCAAATCAAGGTATCCTCCCTTTATTAAAAATAAGCCTTTATAGCTCAATGGTAGAGCAATATACTGTTAATATATTGGTTAGATGTTCAAATCATCTTAGAGGCGTGTCACTTCGTGAAAGGCTATAGCTTAATGGTAGAGCCAACTGCTCATGACAGTTAAGGTGAGTGTTCAAGTCACTCTGGCCTTACAAAAACGGATTAATTTAAGGGTAAAATAATGTGTTTCGGCCACATCCATATAGGTTCGAATCCTATATCTGTTTAGCCTGCTTATTTTATTTTACTTCATCCGAGTGCTGGAATTGGTAGACAGGACGAACTTAAGCTTCGTTGATTTTAATCATAAACGTTCAAATCGTTTTTCGGATAGCTTTTACCATAATCAGAAATTTTTAAATTATTTTTCGTATAATGCTTTAGATAAATACCCCTCCCTTTTCAAGAAGTTAATATAAAAAAAGGGGATATAGTTTAATTGGTAAAACAGCGAATTTGCACTTCGTTAATTTAGGATCGAGTCCTGATATCTCCATGAATTAATTTACATCTTATAATTTCGTTTTATAAAAAAGCTCGAGAAGCTCAATTGGTTGAGCGGAACACTGAAGATGTTTAGGCTATAAGTTCAAATCTTATCTCGAGCATTTGATAGGTGTGCTGAAATTTGGTAACCAGGTTCCGCTTAGGACGGAATAGTTAATAACTTTACAAGTTCGAGTCTTGTCATCTATATAATTTAAAAATATATGTTGTCGACTAATTGGTAAGTCATAAATTTTTGGTATTTACTATTGAGTGTTCGATCCGCTCCAACATAAGTTAATTAACTTTTACAAGATTATAGTGAGCATACTAAATAATTTAATAATTATAATTTACCTTAAATTTATGTTTATAAATTTATTTTTAATATATTGTTGACTTTAATGACTTTAATTAATTACAATGTTTAAATAATATATCTAATAAAGTTGTATATCTAATTTTACAGTAAATAGTACATATAAAAAATTTTGAATATCCTTTATATTAAAGTATTATATTTTTATAAAGGTTATTTATATATTATGACTTTTTTTAGTATATTTAAAACTGTTTTTATAATTTGTTTTATATACTTTTTTTATAATTTTGATACAAGCTGCAAAAATAATAGGTACAGGTTTAGCTACAACTGGTCTTATAGGGGCCGGTGTAGGAATAGGTGTAGTTTTCGGTGCACTTATAATAGGTGTATCTAGAAATCCTTCTTTAAGAGGTCAACTATTTTCATATGCCATTTTAGGATTTGCTTTCGCTGAAGCAACAGGATTATTTGCATTAATGATGGCATTCCTTCTTTTATATGTTGCTTAATTTTTGTATAGTTTTTATACACATCTTTTTGCAAGAACGTTAATTTTTAACAAAATTTATAATAGATTTATCATTTAAATATTAACCTAGGTAAGTTTTAATTAATAAATGAGAATTTTAAAAAGTCATCCACTTTTAAAAATGGTAAATTCTTATGTAATTGATTCACCTCAACCATCTAACATAAGTTATTTATGAAACTTTGGATCTTTACTAGCTTTTTGTTTAATAATACAAATTATTAC
>NZ_BAAHAD010000039.1:0-4439 GCF_054777855.1 Spirosoma jeollabukense | reverse complement strand
TGTTTTATGCCGTCTGGTTAGCACTAGGGGCAGTTGGTCACGAGTTGTTCATTCAATTCAGCCCGTTTAAATGAAACTAAATGTGTCCCTATACTTAGCTTCCTTTAATGCGTATGGCTTTTTGTCCCCCATCCCCTGGATTACCAATAATCGGATACGGACTGATTTAGACATTAATGCGTCAGCGAATCAGCAAACAAGCCAACTTATTCATTTAAAAATATATTCTTCCTGGACGATTCTCTCCCTGATAACTATTAATATCACCTTGTTCGATCAGGGAATTAATGGCCCAGCCATCCCGGCATATGACGGTGCTACCGGAGGCACCTATCCTTTATCCGCATATATAGGGACAAATTTTAATCCATCAGGGACATTTAAGGTGTTATGGTTTCTTCAGGCTGGGTATTCGATCAGTTTAGTCAACGAGTTTTGTTTTGTACCCACTGCCAGCGCCCTTGATGTAACGACGTTTGATGCTTCCAGCCTGACAGCCGTTTATGTGGATGCCATTAGTCCCGCTAATCCCTCCCGGTTAGGCAAATTCATTGCTCAGGAAGCCTTTAGTAGGCCAAATACTTCGACAACGGTTTATAATGAAGCGCACATCCGCTATACAGCCCGGAATGGGCAATGGATCTTTAATGAAATGGAAAATCCGGGTACGAATACGGTGCATTGTACCAGCGAATGCCCCGTATCCGGACTCAGTATTAGTGGACCGGAATTACTGTGTAGTACCGCAACCTATGCCATCAGTCCAACCTTAGCTGGCGCTGCTTTCTCCTGGGCCTCTTCGAATGGGAGCGTTGCATCGATTGATGCCAGCTCCGGAGCGGCAGCCTTCGTAAGCAGAGGACCGGCCACGATCTCAACGAGCATTAACGGTTGTTCCATAAGCGGGCTCACTAAAGCGATATGGGTGGGAACTCCCAAAGTAGATTACTTCACGGCCAATAGTCAGACCAGTATTGGTTCCATGTGTTTAGGCAATAGCCAATACATTGAAACCCATGCGTCAGGCTCACCAACCTACTTCCATTGGTTTATCAGCAGCGGGAATGCGGGCAATGCTTATTTAACGGATTATAGCAATGGAAGTGCTTCCTTTAACACGTATACGGCCGATTGCTATGGGTTAACGCTAGACATGTCAAATGGATGTGGTACCTCCTCGGATGGTGTATCGATCTGTGCTAACAATTGCTTCTCGGCGTATAAAATTTACCCTAACCCCGCCAAAAATTATCTTTCCGTCGAGTTTGAAAAGGCCGAACAGGCGGAATCCCTGCCTGACCGATTGGAATTGTTTCGCGAACATGCTACCAAACCCATTCAGTCGATTGACGTGCAGGATGCATATCGGTCGAAAGCGTTAAAACAGGGGAATATCCTTGAGTTTACCGTTAAGGAATTACCGCGAGGAACCTATTATTTACACGTTGTAAATAGCCGACGAAAGGATAAATCGACCGATTCAATTCGAATCCTTCTTGAGTAAAAGAGGAATCTACTTCATTACGTGAAAAAAGTAGTGGATGAATAAGGCCGTAAAAAGTGGCCACCCATGCAGCGCTACCGCTAGGGCCTTATTCATCCGCTTATCTTACAGCTATTACGATCAGAAATTGTCTACTTTTTATGGCTATTACTTACTCGCTAATCGCTTGTAAACACTCGGAACCAGCAAGTCAGGGTTCAGCTCCAGACCTGATTACGGGCTTGACTCACCTTAATGGTTTGTCAACTTCTATAAGGCTTCCCGTTTGTAGTTGGTTAGTAAATGCCTCTAAATCAGCTTTTAGCGAGTGCTCCTGTGTTTTCTAAGTACTTATACCTAATCTAAATATACCGTTCCATAAATTGATAAACAATAAAGCATAAAATTGCATTTTAGAGCTACACAATTTTATGATATCGCTTCATTGTTTATAAGTTATCTTCCTTTAATCCTAAAACTTAATAACAATGAACTCAGCAATCCTTATCTCCCTACTGATTGCCTCAAGTACCTCTGGTACTATGAGCGATCGCCCAACTCAACCCCTAAAAACCGTAGATGGTAGTCCTGTATCCTTAGTCAGGAAAGCTGCGGATACCGTATATCGGCCAGTCAAGCCTGATATAGTTGTCCCCCCTGTTTCAGTAGTACCCGATTTATCCTTTTTAAGTAAACAAGCTGGCAAGACCACCATTAAATACGTAGCTGTCGGTGGAAAACTATCTAGTGGCTTTCGCGATGGCGGTCTGTATCGAGAAGGGCAGTTGACGGCTTTTCCGAATTTGATAGCCCACCAGATGGGAATTGATTCGTTTCAGTCTCCACTCTTTGATCCTGCTCAGGGAAATGGGACTGGTTACTCGGTTATGACTACTAAATCTCCATATCCCATATGGAAACAGGTTGAAAATAATCGGGCGATTAGTCAAGAAAAACCATTAAAGTTAGTTAAATATGCGAATGGTATTCCAGATAATCTGGCGTTCCCGGAAGGGCCGAGCTTTGTGGCGGCTATGCCTGATAACATGATTAGTGTTTATCCAACACAACGTGATTATCTTGCTTATTATCAGCGAATATTGACGCCTAACGAGGAGAACAGAGTCGGCTTGCTGTCAATAATCACCCAGAAAAAGCCGGACTTCTGCACCTTCGAGATTCGGACCGATGAGTTTATGGGCCTGGCTGAACGACCCATTAATCTCTCAACCACGTATCTGATGAGCAGTCTGGATGAGGGCGTGGTAGATCAGAATATCCTTCTGCTTAAAAACGAGGGCACAAAACTGGTATTATTCACCGTACCTCCCATTTTAGACCTGCCCTATTTTCATGTTTTCCCAGTAAACGATTTACTGGACAGAAATCCGGAGGTGTTTGTTCGCTACAAAAACAATCATATCAATCCAGTAAAGGCTGACCGGACAACGTTGCTATTACCTACCGAAGCCATCCGAAAAACATTTTTAGGCCAGTCGGATCAGGGACTATCCAATGCTAATCCCTTTGCGGACGAAGACGTTATCTCAGCTGATGAGGCTACAGACTTTCGGGCAGGAATAAGTTTCTACAACGAGTACTACATCCGCCGAGCGGCTAAGAAACACAACATACCTCTTGTGGATCTGGATAAAGTCTACCAAAAGATTTTGAGTAATGGATATATCTCTGACGATGGGACGCCGGTGTCAGGCACGTTTCCGGGAGGTGACTTTTTCTCCTCAGATGGCCGGTCGCCTTCGGCCATTGGTCAGGCGGTCATTGCCAATGAGACGATCAAAGTGATCAATCAACACTACGCTACCAAAATTCCCCTTATTGATCTGAAACGCTTCAAGCTAAGTTTGCCGCAATAAGTCTGTTCAACCAATACTAATTCTTACTCCCATGAAAAAGCTCGTTTTATTCTTAACGCTGCTACTGGGCAGCCTTCATTCGACAAGTAGCTTCGCGCAATTTCTTTCTCTGTCCTGGCCATTGGATCGCTCGGTGATTCAGCAAGCCGGAGGTTATGGCAGCGTTTACGTCGCTGGTCAGCTCGTAGGATGTCCCGACGGGTACGACAGATTACAGATGCGGATTGAGCGATTAGACAAATATGGCTCGTACGCAAGTTTAGTTCAGGATTATACGGATATTTCCCGGGACAATGGCGGGATGGGACTATATCGCGAAGAAGCCTATCTATCCAGTGGTTGGTATCACATTATTGTCAAAGCCATTAACGGGGGTGGGGGTATCGTGGCCATCAATGATGTTAGATTTGGCGTGGGTAATGTGTTCATTATCGCTGGACAGTCCAATGCGCAGAGTATTATAAACTCTGGAAGTCCAGCCGTAAATGCCACCTTACCATCGGATACGCCTTACGATTGTGTGGTATCCAACAACTGGATTGGTGACTGTGATTGGGTAACGTCCACTTCGCCCAATTATATACCTTTACCCTTGTTCCCTGTATTCCAAAGATTGTGGAATGGAAATAAGATTGCTCCTACAGGCTATAATAACTGGGCTTATACCCGGCTTGGCAATCTACAAGTCGATAATACCGGAGCGCCGGTAGCTTTCTTCAACGTTGCTTACGGCGGTACCGACATTGCTGCCTGGAAGAATAGCGCGGATGGTAACCCAGTGAGTGGTATGGCTGGTATTGGCTGGCCTTGTTCACCAGCAGCTAACAAAAATCTTCCCGACAATTCAGGATTACCCTATCTTAAATTAAAACATGCCTTAAATTATTATGGCAGCTTGTTCGGAGCAAGAGGGGTACTGTGGCACCAGGGAGAAGCTGAAACAGATCACGCCCATGCAACAAATGGGAGCTACAATTCCGATTAAGTATAGGGACACATTTAGTTTCATTTAAACGGGCTGAATTGAATGAACAACTCGTGACCAACTGCCCCTAGTGCTAACCAGACGGCATAAAACA
>NZ_BAAHAD010000038.1:0-4556 GCF_054777855.1 Spirosoma jeollabukense | reverse complement strand
TATTCACCATATAGTTAAAATCTTACTAAAAATAAAAAATATACTGAATTTAATCTAACAATAACTGTATTATTATTAACATAATTAATAACAAATTAAAATATTTGTAAATAAATTTACAAATTTACAATATGAACTTTGGATATACCCAGGTACTTTTTCTGGGATCTGTGCCCCGCATAAACTGTCTTCTAATCAACCGAATGTAATAAAGTAAATAAAGGTGTCACATCATTGTTATTTTTATAAAATAACTACCTTATACTCTTGTAATTCTTATATTAAATTCTAAAGTAGTAACAGTAAAGCTGCAAAGGGTCTGTTAAGATAGGTCATTTTATTACTAAAATTTCCCCCTTCAAGAACCGTACATGCAATTTTCATCGCATACGGCTCAAAGATTTAATAATTATATTATTATAAATATCATAAATACCAGAGAATATCCGATTTGAACGGATGTGATTTTTTGAATCAAATAAGTTTCAAGCTTATCGCTATAAACCACTCAGCCAATTCTCTATTACTATATTTTATATAATGTTAAATCCTAGTTCTAAGTCTGCATTCTTTCGAATCAATTAAAAATCTATTCTTATTATTACAATAAGACTTTTGCTTTTTAGAACATCCTTTACCCACTAATGTATATTTAATTTTACAATTAAACTTCCTTTAAAGGACATTATTGGGCTTACCTAGTTTACATAATAATACCTTAATGATTATCTTAGAATTCCACTACACGTATGTTGACATATGATCCATTAACAAAAAGACGAGAAACTTTTTATACAATCAACAAGAAATTTCTTAAAAAAATTTTCTAGATTACGCTTTAACCATGGATTCAAATAATTTATTCATAATAATCTAGCTCATCTCCCCAAATAGGCAGAATTTTTACGGGCTTTACACAAAAAAATTACTTTTTTTGCATACCGCATGAGCTCATACAATGGATTGTAAGATGGGTTTTCACCATATTATTATTATGTACTTTCTAGTCGCACTCTCGTCTATCTAGAGGTAAACAGTATCTGCACTGCTATTCCAATTTCACTGAGCCAATCATCGAGACAGCTGTTGTATCGTTACATCATTCATGCAAGACCGCATTTAACGGCCAGGGTATTCCGCTACCTTAGGACCCTCATCGGTAAGGCCGCCGTTTGTCGGGGATCTCTTCAAAACCTAGCTTTTTAATTCTAAGCAAATCCGTCACCCAGCCGACACCGGGCAGACATCACACTCAATATATCGATGTCTATCTTAGCAGAGTGCTCTGTTTTAAATAAACAGTCGTACAACACTATTCTATGCCTCCTATTCTCTTAGTTATATACTTAAATAGCAGGGTTACCCCCTCTACTTAATCGATAACTTATAAAGAATGGCTCACCTTATCCCGAAGTTACGCGAGTCATTTTGCCGAGTTCCTTAATGATTGATCACTCAAACGCCTTCGTATTCTCTACTAGCTTACTTGTGTTAGTTTCTAGGTACGGTTCAAATATAATGAATATAAGCTTTTTCACAGTATTGCGCCTAATACTCCCTTTTATTCATCCCTGAGTTATTTTTCCTGAACTAATTTAACTTTAATTAGTTTATATCTCAGATTATTTCATCGCAATAACAAGTCTTTATTTTTTTTATCTCATATTGTTTTATGGAATAAATAAATAAAAAATTATTTGCTTAGAAGCCGGCTTAATTCAAAACCATAAGCTTAAGGCGAAAATTATCTTTTTCGTTACTCATGTCAGCATTATCACATGGAAAATAAAAAATTAAGATTAAAAAAAAAATAATTATGATTTATCCATTGTTCCGCTACCCCATATATATTTTGTTAAAAAATAAACTATATATGGACAAGGTTTCGGTATATTGTTTAGATCCGTTATATTTTCGGTGTGATCTTCTTAAAAAATCAATGCTCTGTTACGAGATCATTAAAATGTGGCCGCTTCCAAGCCTATTAATTGATCGTATTAAAAGACACATCCTTAATTTCACTCAACAATAATTTTGGAACCTTATTAACTCTTGTTCTGGGCTGTTTCCCTTTTGACATACAACCTTATCGTACTATGTCCGATTTTTTAACATTCATCTTAGCCCTTCCGAGTGCAAATACTCTCCGATAAAATCTTTACGATCCCCCGATATATACAAATTTATAATGAAAAAACATTATAAATATTTTGACCGAGATCACAGTTCTGTACCTGCCAAGATGTTGTTTAAATTACCTACTTATATAGGTTTCGCGGAAAACCAGCTCAGCTAGTCAGTTTTGTCTTTCACTAACTTACCATTATTCTTCGGATATCTTTACAACGATAACCCGTTCGGACTTTTATAATCCTGATAACGGTAAGATCACTAGCCTTCGGGTCTAATTTTAGATACTTTATCATTTTTTCATAATCGATTTCTCTACGAAACTAAGCGATTATCATCTTAAATGCATAATCTTGTTTCTTGCATCTAAAATTAACTTGCTGACCCATTATGCAAAAGGTACACTCTTGTTATTTATTAAAATTTTTCTCGAGCTGCTTATAAAATTACTATTAAATAAATTTCCCTCACGGTACTGTTCACTATTGCGTATAATACCATATTTAGCCTTAGAGGAAGGTTCCCCTTTATTCAAACAAATAATCCATTTTACTTATATATTTATAGGCTATTCTATCTTACTTCTCATTGTATATAGAATCTCGTTTGATTTATTTTCCTAAGGTTATTCAGATTTTTCCTTTCACCTTGTTTATTTACAAGATTTCTCTTAATAAATTATTTGGTTTATAGCTTGTTTTTACTCATAATAATTTCTTTTTATACTAATTGATAATTTTATCAATTAAAAATATTTATTATACTACTAATAGAATACTAAATCTACTAGACTTATTGTATCTTTTTATTTAGATTATATTTATTAATAAATAAATATTTATTAAATCATACTCTTTTTATTTATTTTTTATAATGTTAAATAAGTTGATAATAAAGAATATGGAAGATTCGAACTCCTTCTTATTGATCTGCAATCATAAGGCAAAACCATTTGCAACATATTCCTTTTTTTTAATAATAGTGAAAAAAAAATTTTTTATCTATTAAGCTAACATTGAGTCCTTGAAAATTTAAAAAAGGTTATTTTTCAAAAATGTTCGAGTTTTAAATAATCGCACAAATCTTGGTAAAATATATTTAGAAAATAAATATATTATAATTACTAGTAATAAAAAATTGAAAGTAACTTGATTTACAAAAGAAAATGGTATTAGTTGTGGCATTCCATAAGCAACTCAAAATTTAAATTTATTATACTAAAGTTTTAATAAGTCCATATTCGGACCTATTCTTAAAAGTCGACAAGAGCACTAAAAATTGAACTCAGCTCATATCTACTATATACTCTTATTTTATTACTAAAATATTAGTAAAATATCTTAAAATATTTAATGTAAGCTAGCTCTTGTCAATTTATACATATCCTAAATACAGCTAAATATATATTTTTTTTTTTCGTTTTTTATTTATTTTCTACTTGTAATAAAAGCTTATACCATTATTAATTTTATTTTAATATATATTTTATTAGCTCTAACTTTCCTATCCTATATTTAAAATAGTAATATAAATTATTTTTATTATCTTATTTTTTAATGTAATTCTAAACTATCTTTAATATAAGATGAAGATAATACCACAAATACTTGTGCTTGAATAAATGCTATTCCTATTTCTAATCCTGAAAAAGCTAAAATAAATAATAATGGAACTAATCCTAAAAAAAAGTATATAATTCCTTTTTTCATTATATTATATGTAAATCCTGCTAAAATATTAAGAAGCATATGACCACTTAATATATTGGCACCCAATCTTAAACCTAGTGATACAGGTCTAGATAAATATGAAATAAATTCTATTAATACCAATAATGGTAGTAAACCTAATGGACAACCAGATGGTACAAATAATGAAAAAAACTTTAGAGAATGTATTTGGAAACCTAATATTGTCGCTCCTATTACTATTGTAAAACTTATTGAAAATGTTAAAATGAAATGAGATGTCGGTGCGAAACTATAAGGCACCATACCTACTAAATTATTTATTAATATATATATAAATAAAGCAGATATTAAAGGAAAAAACATTTGACCTTTTTTTGCATTTATTTGGTTTATTACTATACTAAAGACTGTAGCATATATAGACTCTACCGATATTGATCATTTATTAGGTGTAACTATATTATAATTTGTTGCTAATATATACAACATAAATATTATAATTGTTGTAATTAATAAATATAAACCTATATTTGTTAAAGATAATTTAATATTTTCAAAAACGGCAGCCTTAATGCTAAATAAATCTCTTATAGCAAATTGGTCTAAAGGACTTTTATTAAGAAAAAACATGAAATATATATGTATATTTTCATATATGTAATATATACTAAAAGGCTATTATGTTATGTTGTTAAATTTTTATTTAATTTTAAAGTTTTTAAAAATATTTAATAG
>NZ_BAAHAD010000037.1:1652-4815 GCF_054777855.1 Spirosoma jeollabukense | reverse complement strand
GCCGAACGCCGTGCTCTGGGTAGAACACGGCGTTGGATCTGGTTTCCTTAGGTGGCACCTTCCTACTCTCCCGCTTGTGACAGCAGTACCATCGGCAGTACGGGGCTTAACGGCTCTGTGCGAAATGGAAGAGGTGACCACCCGCCTTACCAGCACCAACCTAATGGACTCTTGCTTGACCAGCTGACTAACGCAGCTTCTTGATCAAAAAGTCTTGGTAGGTCTTTTTTCCTACAGAGAGAGACCCTGATTATTGGTTTGCTTTCTTCTTCCTGCTTTTTGATCGGTATCGATCCTGTAAAACCTGCTTTGTCAACACACCTCCGGGGTCATTAGTACGGCTCGGCTTAACGCGTCTCCACGCTTACACCTGCCGCCTATCAACGTCGTCGTCTACAACACCCCTTTATACCGGAACACTCATCTTCAGGCCAGTTTCGCACTTAGATGCTTTCAGCGCTTATCTGATCCCCACGTAGCTACTCGGCCGTGCCTGCGGCCAAACAACCGATTTGCCAGCGGTGAGTCCATCCCGGTCCTCTCGTACTAAGGACAGATCCCGTCAGTATTCCCACGCCCACCACAGATAGGGACCGAACTGTCTCACGACGTTCTGAACCCAGCTCGCGTGCCACTTTAATCGGCGAACAGCCGAACCCTTGGAACCTTCTCCAGCCCCAGGATGTGACGAGCCGACATCGAGGTGCCAAACCTCCCCGTCGATGTGAGCTCTTGGGGGAGATCAGCCTGTTATCCCCGGCGTACCTTTTATCCTTTGAGCGATGGCCCTTCCATGCGGAACCACCGGATCACTATACCCTGCTTTCGCACCAGATCGGCTTGTAGGCCTCACTGTCAAGCTTGCTTCTGCTATTGCACTCCCCTGCCGATTACCGTCCGGCATGAGCAAACCTTGGGAAACCTCCGTTACCCTTTCGGAGGTGACCACCCCAGTCAAACTACCCACCAAACACGGTCCTGGTTCCCCAGTTAGAACACCAGTAAGCCAAGGGCGGTATTTCAAGGTTGATTCCACGATGCCTGGCGACACCGCTTCGCAATCTCCCGCCTATCCTACACATGACTGACCGGTACTCAATGTTAAGCTGTAGTAAAGGTGCACGGGGTCTTTCCGTCCCGTGGCGGGTAAGCGGCATCTTCACCGCTACTACAATTTCACCGAACTCATGGTTGAGACAGTGCCCAGATCGTTACACCATTCGTGCAGGTCGGAACTTACCCGACAAGGAATTTCGCTACCTTAGGACCGTTATAGTTACGGCCGCCGTTTACTGGGGCTTCAGTTCAAACCTTCGCCTTGCGACTAAGCTCCCCCCTTAACCTTCCAGCACCGGGCAGGTGTCAGACCCTATGCGTCAACTTTCATTTTGGCAGAGTCCTGTGTTTTTGGTAAACAGTCGCCTGGGCCTCTTCTCTGCAGCCGCTGTTGCCAGACGGCCCCCCTTATCCCGAAGTTACAGGGTAATCTTGCCGAGTTCCTTAACCATGATTCTTTCGCGCACCTTAGAATATTCTTCCCAGCTACCTGTGTCGGTTTACGGTACGGGTATCCATACGCTTGACGCACCCTCACTTTTCTTGGAAGCCCCGTCAACACTTCGCTTTCCCCGAAGGGTCCGCTCAACGCCCTATTCCGTCAGGACGTAGTATCTCTGGCACTCCGTCATGAGACTACCTGCATGGATAGTGTGGGAATATTAACCCACTCCCCCTCAAAGCCCGGCCTTCGCCTGCTCCTTAGACCCCGACTAACCCTCCGATGACTGCCATCGCGGAGGAAACCTTAGCTTTTCGGTGTGAGGAGTTCTCATCCTCATTCTCGTTACTTATGCCTACATTTGCTTTTCTATGCGGTCCACCAGGGCTCACGCCCCAACTTCACCCCCCACAGAATGCTCTCCTACCACACTATACTCCAAGTATAGGTCCATAGCTTCGGTGATGTGCTTGATGCCCGTTTATTATCGACGCCCGCCCCGCTCGACCAGTGAGCTGTTACGCACTCTTTAAAGGAATAGCTGCTTCCAAGCTAACCTCCTGGCTGTCTCAGCAGCCGGACCGCCTTTGTTCAACTTAGCACACACTTAGGGACCTTAGCTGATGGTCTGGGTTGTTCCCCTCTCGGACTTGGACCTTAGCACCCAAGCCCTCACTGCCACGCACCTCTCTGCGCATTCGGAGTTCATCAGAAGTTGGTAGGATGTGACTCCCCCGCATCCTGTTGGTCGCTCTACCTCACAGACAGTAACACGTAACGCTGTTCCTAAAAACATTTCGGAGAGTACGAGCTATTTCTCAGTTTGATTGGCCTTTCACCCCTATCCCCAGCTCATCCGGAAGCTTTTCAACGCTTATCGGTTCGGCCCTCCACGGTGTGTTACCACCCCTTCAGCCTGGCCAGGGATAGATCACCAAGTTTCGCGTCAACCCCCACTGACTCTGGACGCCCTGTTCAGACTCGCTTTCGCTTCGGCTGCTTGACTCAAGTCAATTAACCTCGCCAGTGACGGTTACTCGTAGGCTCATTATGCAAAAGGCACGCTGTCACGCCACACTGGACGCTCCAACCGCTTGTAGGCGCCTGGTTTCAGGATCTATTTCACCCGGGTACTCCCCGTACTTTTCACCTTTCCCTCACGGTACTCTGCGCTATCGGTCTTCTGATTGTATTTAGCCTTACCGGATGGTGCCGGCCGATTCAGAGGGAATTTCTCCGGTTCCCCCCTACTCAGGAATCCCAACCCGTTAGTCCGCTGACCGGTACGGGACTCTCACCCTCTGTGGTGTCTTTTCCCAAAGACTTTCCGTTCGCTTCCTAACTTTATGTCAGGTCCTACTACCCCCGCCACGCCGTAACGTGATGGGTTTGGGCTGTTCCGCGTTCGCTCGCCACTACTGACGGAATCACAATTGTTTTCTCTTCCTGCGGGTACTTAGATGTTTCAGTTCTCCGCGTTTGCTCTCCATTACTGGAGTGATGGTTCTTCAAACCACCGGGTTGCCCCATTCGGATACCAACGGATCAGCCCCTGCCAGCGGGTCCCCGTCATGTTTCGTCGCTTGCCACGTCCTTCCTCGCCATCAGAAGCCTTAGGCATCCCCCAGACGCCCTTTTGCTGTGTGTTGACCACACTCTTACTCG
>NZ_BAAHAD010000036.1:0-5751 GCF_054777855.1 Spirosoma jeollabukense | reverse complement strand
TTATTTATTAGGGGGGTGGCACCGGAGCTTTGTGTCAACAAAAAACCGAAAAATACAACGCGTATGCTACAGATAGTTGTTGACAGTTATTAAAAAATGCCCGTTTTAAGAATCAGATACGTGAAGCCTTATTCGTCTCGCTTTGGGGGAGCTAGCCGAACTTCAGGAGGATGAGCTTAATAAGCTTTGACAGTTGCCCTGCGCTATCAAAACTTAACTTCGGGGTAAAAACGTTATATTTGTAAAGCAACCCTACAGGCAATGGCAACAGATACCAAAACCTCCAAAACGTCAGTTAAAAAGTCCTCTGCCAGTGGCCAGCTTGCCAACAAGTCAAATATGAAGGCAGGGCTAGGCTTATTCAAGGACAAAATCGTCAGCGAGTCGTCGGCTTGGGTGGATGACCTGCGCGTGACGATTAAGAAATGAAGAAATATTTACTGGATACGCACATCCTGATCTGGTGGCTAACCGATTCGCCCGATTTACAAGCCCCAGTTAAAATGATTCTTCAAAACGGGCTAATGAATTTTACGTCAGCTATGAAAGCCTTCGTGAGATTGTCATCAAGGCTAAGCTCAAGCGGGCTGATTTTCAATTAAATGGGATTACCATTGCCGACATTGCCAATGCGTTACGCGAAACGCTAGGCGTGAAACTTCTGCCATCGAAGATCGTCCACCTAGCAAAATTGGAAGCCTTGATCCCGATACACAATGATCCCTTCGACCATATTCTGATTAGCCAGGCCATTGCCGAGCGGTTGATTCTTATAAGCCACGATGGTAATTTTCCCTTTTACGAAAGTCAAGGTCTGAAGCTATTAAGAGCTTAAATTCCGTATATCTCTAACAGAGATAGTCTGACTCTTGCTCGAAAGAGTTCACCAAAAAATTCGTCCCCTCGTCTCAAATGGGAGGGTATTACGAGACATTTACTTTTTAATATCTGTCCAATCTAATCAGTAGATTTCTATGATTCATACAAGAGGGGAAGAATAAATATTTTCATATTTCTGCCCGCGCCGGACGCAAGCGAAAATGCGTAACACGATCTTATTGCGAATGTTATTGAGGACTAACATTTTGTTTTTGCCTTCGGCGACTTTACGATCACAATAGGCCCGAAACTCATCCGAATGGCGACTGGCTGATAAGGCCGCTAAGTGCAATAGGGCTTTTACCTTTTTATTCGCGATTCGGCTCACTTGAGGTTTGCCTCGTTTGCGACCAGAGCTCTGCTCAAAAGGCACCACCACTCCTGCATAACAAGCGAACTTCTTAGGATCTTTGAAATCCTTGAATTCATTGGTCGTGATGATAATTTCGGTCGCCACAGCTACCCCAACACCTTTAATTGAGGTGACGATCTCGAACAAACTATTCAGTTCTGGATCTGAATTGATGACTTCCCGGATGGCAGCATCTATTCCTTTTAAGTCTTTCTTGAGAGCAGTCAGTGAATGAGTACAAGTCTTGGTATCGTTTTTTAAATCACTTTTACTAACAAAGCCGGTTGATTCGGTCAGCGGGACATTGAGCATATGGATGGCACTAACCAAGCGTTTGCGAATGGCGGTTAATCGATCAAGTTGCTCAACTATTTCACGCTTGGGTTGCCATAAGTGGGCATCCTCCCAGTTTTTATAGGCATATCGGGCGATTTTAATCGCGTCGACCTTATCGTTCTTAATCCGGCTTACGCCCATACTTTCCCTAAGCTGAGTGGCTTTCTCAACCCAAATAGAGGCTTGCTTTGGTAAAAGAAACGTTAATAATGGGTTGTTGTAAATACCCGTGTGCTCGAGACAGAAAAGGCTATTGTGAATAGTAGCTTTCGTGGTTGCCTTAAGTTGGCGAAGGAAGGTTTGGATACCCTTACGATCGTTACTCACTTCAAGGTGAAACAGCAACTGATTCGACTCGACTACAGCAAAATCAAGTTCGCTTTTTGAGACATCGATTCCAATAAAGTAGCGGTACTGACAGGCCTGGTTCATTATTTTGTAGAGATTAAAAGGGAACAATAAACCGCATCCTGAACAAAAGCCATTACGCCACGGGGCGCCCCGCTTTCTAATGGGTCGTTAGCCCGCATTTCTATGGCTCGGGCCACCCCGTTGGATCTGGTGTTCAAGAACCCCACAGAGGCTTAGATCTACTGATAGGTCTTACCTGGCATACGCTTTAAGGCAACTCTGCGGGGCCTGCCGAAGCAGTAGGGGTAGCTCACATTTGTGAGTATACAAGGTAACTACAATCGAAAAGTGAACCTTGGAATAATATCATGGCACAAACCTAAAGGCATACGAGCTGTTGGGTTTGCCCAGGGATAGGTAATTCAACTTTCATAAGGGGGGCTTGCTAGTAGTATTAATTTACGCATCCCCCCCCGGATTCCTTGGCCTTAGTGGCTGTTAATGAGCAATATAGCTCCCTCCCTTTCCCCTTTATCGTTTTGCATGAAATCGTGGTGTTTCGAGCGTGCTGTATGGTGTACGATTTTCCGATTGGCATTCGGACAGGACTGGTCCCTTCAGCTACCTTGTCTATTACAGATAAGGAGTTATAGCTACAAATCCTAGGGTGGTCCCTAGATTCGTTACTTGGTTTTTTTGCCTTTTTAGTGGATAATTTACGACCCGCCTTTAAGATAACTGTCACAGGAATAGAGCTTTAATCCTAGAAATCGATCCGATTCAAAAGCCTAAAGTCGGAATTGGTGTACCAGCAGGATTTCCAAACTCAAGCCATAGCTGAATAGGCTGTTTTTGAATACATTGAAGTCTGCGGGGCTACCCGTGCGGTATAATCGTCAACGAAGGAACTGCTCCGGCATCGCAGTGGCCACCCCGGTCGGCGCTAGGCTATCTTTCCCCTTTTGATTATTATAATGGGCAACTGCAAAATGTTGCTTAAAATTTGTCCCGGGGACCACCTCCAGTGTTTTGTCGCAAGTCCAGTTGGGGCTTCAACGAGTAGTCAGACATTTTTCAAACCGGTCTCCCACGTTATTTGGCCTTCAACGATGGCGAACATAAGAGCACCCCTAAATCTCAAAAACACAATTGGTATTTTTTATTTACTCAATATTATTTTGTAAGCACTACAACCTTCCGCTTTATTTTGGAATCTAAAAAGCGGTAACAAAAGAATAGAGAGTTGAAGGGCTTGGTACGATATATAGTCTCAAAGTAGGGCTGGTACCCGTTGCAAATGGATTGGCGTTAAACTATAGATGAAAAGTCAAGCAATAGGGAGTAGTAAGGCTTTTTTATTGTGGTAAAGAATAGGGAATACTACTGGTAATTAGCCTGTTATGAAAAGTATTAACTTTTTGGCTCGTCCGCCAAATAGAAATTAGCCGATACCTTAGGCTCATATGCTCGACTAGCTACTTTTTATGTAAATAAAAACTTTCACCTCTTATGAAGCCTATTCATGTTTTTACACTTCTCTGGTTAGTATTTAGTTTAGGTCGCTGTAGCTGCAATCCTGAGCCGGCTCCTTCTGACCAATTACCGGCTGAAACGCAGGAAGGCAAAAATACGTTTGGATGCCGGGTCAATGGAGACGTCTGGTTGCCCCGAGCCAGTGTTGGCCTGGCTATACCTTCTGGTGTGGATTTGTCCTATGACCCTGGGTTCGATGGGGGAACGATGAGTCTAAAAGCCACAAGATGGTACCGCGATGCGAAGGATCAGCTGATTAGTACCCGAGACTACATCGATGTGGCGATTGGCCAACTGGTGAAACCAGGTCAGTATTCGCTCAATACAGTGGATAAAGCTGGTGTCGGCGATTATTCAACCGGCACCCAGGATGAACGTGATAAAACAAAACAAACTACGTGCATATATAACGAAACAGGTGATACCCGCGTGGGTAGCTTAACAATTACGAAACTGGATATGGCCAAGCGTATTATGGCGGGTCGCTTTGAGTTTACTATAACCAAAAAGGATTCAATGCCCAGTTGCCCTAAGATAATCAGAATAACCGATGGCCGCTTTGACATGACGTTTTAACTTTTTTATTCCCATTTAACGGTTAAAAACTATGAAATTGCACATCTTCCTGCTTGTCCTGCTTGTCTCAACAGTCAGAATAAAGGCTCAGTCACCCGATGACTACCGGACAAAAATGAACAGTGTGTTTGCCAATGTTAACAAGGCTGACATCACTACGGGTTATCTATCGGAATATGCCTATCCCTTGATGCCACTCGAAAATTTTGATGGCGGTCTCAACAGCAATAATGTAACGAATACCCAAATCTGGCAGCTTCTTTATGCTACCTGGTACAGCGCCTACCTAGCCCGACCAGTATTCCCGGCAGTTCTCCTGGTTCAGTCAATACGGCGATTCAGAACGCCTTGAGCAGTTCGTCAACTATTCCGATTTCAACCTTACTGGCTAAGTATAATACGTTAAAATCGGATGCCGTAAGCAATAACTTGTTGAGTGTGTCAAACGACCAGCTTTATGACGTACCCGGGCGGCCACAAAGTCCTTATGAGGAACGTAATCTATTTGCCGTTGCCCCCGCTAAATCATTTTCTTCGTCGAATCAACTTTCGTTTGTCTTTAATTCTTCACTGGTTTGGGGGAATGGGCCATCGATCAATGCCATTGAGATTGATTTTGGCGAAGGGGCTGGTTATCAGTCTGCCAGTTGGGGAACGCCTATAAGCCATACGTTTTCCAGCACCGGTGGCAAACGAGTCAAGGTAAGGGTTACTCCTTCCGTGGGTAGTACAGTCGAGAGTCATTTCGATTTGCAAGTGCTTGATATCGATGTATGTGTAGGCTGCCGGTATAGCCAACTGTTTGATGCGACACAAACCTTTTTTCCTTCCGGTAGCCATTCGGGAGGAGTAGCTTTCATCCATTATAGCCAAAATAATACCTCCTCACCCCGTCGAATTGTTAAACCACTTATTGTGGCTGAGGGCTACGATCCCCATACCGTAGCCCCACTTTTAGCTGATAATTATACGTTTAGAGATTTCATTGCCGCCATTAATAATTTAGGCGGTGCCAGTCCCAACTCGTATGATTTTAATGCTGCTTTAGATAATGCAGGCTACGATCTGGTGTTTCTGGACTATAACAACGGTACGGACGATATTCCGCGCAATGCTGCGCTGCTACAGGAAGTTATTCAGTGGGTAAACGGCCAAAAGCAATCAGGCGATTCGCAAAATGTGGTGATGGGTCAAAGCATGGGTGGTTTGATTGGACGTTACGCGCTGGCACAAATGGTCCGGAACAACATCGATACGCAAACGCGGCTGCTTATTACCCACGATAGTCCTCATCGGGGAGCGAATGTACCGTTAGGCGTTCAGATGGCAGCCCGCCTGGCAGGTAGCATCAATTTTTCGTATAATATATTTGGTAACTCGGTCAGTAATGCCAGCGTCCGGGACATGATTCCAGAATTAGATCAGTCGCTTCGTTTGTTTGATGCCCCGGCCACCAATCAATTACTGATTATTCGGGCCACCAATGGTACAGGGAGCACGGCCACCAACACGTTTTTAGATAATGACTATCGTAACATGGTCAATCTAAGTAGTACGCCGTACCGCATTGTGGCCACCAGCAACGGCTCCCAATGCGGTACGGCTCTGTTTGCTCCCTCGACTACCTTAAGTAATAAGACAAAATTAGTTTAATAGATATTGTTTTTAGTTCTTTGCTGCTAAACCGACTGAACTTTGGGCAAGCGACGTACCATTGACCTGAC
>NZ_BAAHAD010000035.1:0-5770 GCF_054777855.1 Spirosoma jeollabukense | reverse complement strand
AGCGAGCAGAAAGCCCGCCTTGGTGAAAGTCTCTCCAAAGCCAGCAAGTACCCGGTTGAACAAATCGCCCGCGAGTTACACATCTCTAAAACCACCCGGTATAAATATCTCCGTCTACGCGGGGTCGATATAGGCGCTTCAGGTGAAATCCCGATTGCCACAACGTAGAAAATTGTAGCTGAGGGCTATTTAACGTTTATTAAAGGAGCTCTTAAGTAAGGCTACACTGGTCCAATTCGAGCTAAGTCAATCTATCTAGTACACACATCAACGGCTGTCGGTATCTTTCCACAACCGAGCGTCTATTGGGAAAGCCGCCGTTCGGGCTACGATTATTTGTTCGAATGATGCGTGTGCCGGGTGAAGCAGATAGTTAAAAGAGTCCGGTACAACTGCAGAAGGGACACCAATCGCTAGCACATTAGGCTTGGCCAACCAGGTAGCTATTGCCTGATGATTCACACTAAAATCCGCTTCGTCTCGCCAACCAGTCGGCAAGTCTGACGCATCGAGTAGACCTGGCTGTTCGGGTAGTACCAGCGTCAATAGTACGAGTCGGGGTAAGTCGCTATAGAGTAATGACCGTAAGTGGACGATCTGTTCGAGCAAGGCCAATTCAGGGCTAGCGGAGGTGTGGAGAATACCCGCACCAGGCGGATTCCAGCGACCTCCTAATCGTCGCGCTCCTTCTGCCGAGAGGGGCGTACTCAGAAAGCGTTCTTTAATAAGCCGATACACACGCACCGACGATTCAGTGGAGGTCATGCCAAATCTCAGGAGTAAATGCCATGCTCAATCCGCCCCAACACGGTGTGAACCATACTAAATCCAGTGGTGGTATCTAAAAGGGTAACGGGTGCCTGGCGACGGAGTTCCGGTAAAGGACCATGCAGCCAGCGGCCCAGTACGTCGGTACGCCCATCAAATACATCTAGTCCGTGCTTAATTAACACCTCTAGTAAGAGTAGTCGCTCTGAAGCATTGCTATCTAATCGAGCATCAGGGCGAAGCCGATGTAAGGTACGCTCCGATAGGTTCAGAATACGCGCCATCTCTTTGTCAGTTAGTCCGATAGGTCTGGCTACCTCATCAGCTTTGGCCCGGCTTAAGCCCGCTCGCGACTGTTCGACAATGGCAAAGCCATCACCTGTCCATTCTGTATCTGTGCTTAGCTCCATCGGCTTATTAGTTTAATGTCACTAAGATAAGCGCCATTTGGCACATTCACAACTTATGGCTCAATCTTAGTCGAGCAACACACGTTTGTGATTATGCTTTACTGGAATTCACTTCGACTTGCTCACTACTGAAGCATTGATGCTCCAAGTAAAGAACCGCTGCGAAGCCCGCAATAACTTTTTCGATAAGCTCCGTACGGACATATTTTTTCTGATGCACAGACGTCGACGCAATGATTCCCTCCAGGTCGATTTGGTTAGCGTAGAGCATTAGTCGATGATTCGACTGAGAGTCATCAGGCTCATTACCGATATCGGTAATGACAATTAGCCGTTGACGACTGTCGGGCTGTGCTGCAGCTGAAAGGGAGAGGCTTAGCAAGACTCCAAGCCAATAAAAGCCAGTTATAACTACCTTCTGGATTTGGATCATTGGTTGATCGGCTAAAGGCCGCGTACGAAATGTATTTCGTACGCGTTAGTAAGCTGTTTATTCGACAACGACCCGGACGCGGTCCAGATTCTGGATGCGGGTAAACCGGGTTTTGGCATCGCCTTCCCGTTGAGCCGCGACGCGAAGGGTTGGGAAGTAGGTACCGGGTTTGGTAAAGGTGTAGGTAGACGACACCCGGGCATGAGAACCGGTTTTATCGGACGGCTTGAGTTGGGCCGATACGGGGAAGACATCCGAGCTGTCAAAGGTCCAGCCATGAAGATTACTGATGGTAAAGCCATCGGGTAACCCCTCAAAATTCCAGACCGCCTTCACAACTTTACCCTTGTTTTTTGGTACGGCTACCTCGGCGGTGAGGGTAACCGCTTGCCCCACTTTTACCACGGCTCGTTTGCCGCCATTGGCCAGTACGTTAACCACCGGCTGAATACCTCCCCGCTCGTCTGCCGTAGGGGGAATGACAACCTGTCCGTCGGCAATCGTATAGCGGGTAGTGGCGGCTGGTTCAATACCTTTCTCCACCCAGGCGCTCAAATCCAGCAACGCCTGCTGAAGCACGCCCAGATAACTCACAGTCCGGGTGGGGTCATCTTCAATGGCCACATCCCCGTGCAGAGCGTGGTCGGTGTACCAGAGTCGAAAATGCTGATCGATTTGGTCGCCCAAATTCGCCTGTACCCGGGCCCGGTACCAATCCGCCTGCCAGCCGAACGCTTCCCGATCCCAGCGGGATTCGAGTAAAATCATCTTCCCCTTGAACTTGCCCGTTGGTAATACACCAGCCGCTCCCCGGGTAAAGATGGGTCCTAAAAGCATGGGACGCTGGGGGTAGATCGGTTTGCCGACGGCATCCCGGAACTGGTCGTAAACTACATACTCTTTGCCGGGTATTTGGTGACGGTGATAGGTTTGTACCGCCAGGAAGTTTGAATTGTCGACCTGTACGCTGTCACCCGGCTTTACCAGCGCCAGCAAGGCCGGATCGACCGGGCCAAAAACGACCTTGTCCCCCGAAATCTTGGTCAGCTGCAGGGTCTTACCGGCTGCGGCCCCGCTTTTGATACGCAGGTCTCCGCCTAAAAAGTCAATGTCAGGCAATCCATTTTGCAGTTGAAATCCAACGGGCATGGCTCCTTCCACTCCACCCAGACTTTTCCAGGCGGCATCGGCCGTGCCCCGGTCCTGGACTGACATCGCCTTCGTTAAGCCTAACGCTACGGCCTGGTCAGGGGTGACACCGGCCTTGATGGTACTTCTTTGCTGAATCCGCGCTTTCAGCAGGGAGGCCGGTGCGGCAGCCCCCAGATAGCCAGGGGTGTTCCAGAAATCCTTCTCGAAGTAGGCCCGATCGATGCCGACAATACTTTGGTAGAGCACCAGAAATCCATGAATCCCCATGGTCTTGTAACCGAACCACGACTGAGGAGGGAAACCCATTTTCGTTACTTCCTGCAAGGCTTCTTTTTCTTCGGGATTCAGCCCCGCATACATGTCGCCACTGCCACCGGGTTCAAGGGCATCGATGATCTGAGGGAATTTATCGTGCAATACCCGCATGGCATGCATCCGAACCGTAAAGACGTTGGGAATGGCCATGGGTGAACCCAGCACATACGGCACGACACCATCCCAAACCCCCTCCGTATTTTCGATACCGCCTACCGTCCGATAAGCGCCCCCGCTGCCCCCGAAAGCATAGCCGAACGGACGCTTCCCCCCGTAGAGCTGGCCCGCGATCACCCGCGAATACTGCGCTGATGCCGCATTGGCCCGGTAGGCACCAATGCTGGCATCCCGGGCTTGTGGCTTGGCAAAGTCGATCTTGCCGCCTTCGTTGGTTTCAATAAAATAGGCCCCATGCGAGACCGCAAAGCCAATCTTGTCTTCCTCGCCAGTGGCTCCCTGAGACAAATTTTCATTGTCGGGGAAGGGCGTGATATACTGAAAAAAGTGGCCCTGGTAGGATTCTTTGGGCGGGAAGTAAAACGAGAAACGGGCATCCGTCCCCGTAAAACCACCGTGTACGTACCGGTGGCGGACCGGCTTGTCCCGCCACTCGTCCTGATCCACGTAGGGCTGGCTAAACAGCGTGTCTTGGGTGGTGTATTGTTTAGCGAGTGCCGCGCTTTGCTGGGGCAGATTGTTTTGCGCCTGGCCAACCGAAGCAGCAGCCATTGCCAGGCAAAACAGGACGTTACGAAAACGGATTGATGGCATAGGTACTGAAATTTCTGCAGGTTTGATTTAGTGAGAAGAATCCATTGGCAATGTGGCTACAGGGGTTGCCAGCAACGTATGTATATGCTCATCGAGGGCTTGAAGCCCGCTGGGCGTGCAAAGGCTCCGGATATACTGGCCGATCGTATGGAGCATCAGGTCCTGGGCTGATAAACCGAACCGGTTAAACGCCCCGCCCCGAACGGCAGCCTGGTGAAGCTCCAGCACACTTTGCAAAGCAACGGGGGGAAGAATGTCGACTCGAAAGGCCCCCTCATCTATGGCCTGGTGAATGACGGACAAAAAGTACTGCTCAAATTTTGGCCCAATCACGGCATTTACGCTCTGTTCCAGTTCGGGGTAGTAATAGTGCAGATCTTCGTAAAAGACTTTATTGATCTGGTACTCTTTGTCTAGGGCCGTTTGCCAGATCGTATACAAGAGACAGGCCGCGTTTTCTCCAGCGGGGAGGTGTTCCAGCAGTTGGTATTGCTCGCCGTGGTAGCGATACAGGAGGGCTTCCAAAAGCTCTTCTTTATTTTTAAAATACTTATAGACTGTTTTGGTGGAGATGTTGAGCGACTCAACAAGCTTCTGAATGGACATTTGCCGAATGCCATACTGTAAGCACAGGTTCAGGGAGGCCTGTACGATTTCGTCCTTCATAAGAGCTGGCTATGGAAAATTTAAACCTTAATTTATTTTCCATGACAAAGGAGCAGGAAAATATTTTCACAAACAAATTTTCCCGACGATTTTAAACAGCTTTTGGACTGCGACTGACATACGGCCAGGGTGCATCGGCACACATGAATTTAAAGGCGTTTCTCCCTTAATAAACAGCAGGCCTTAATAGAATTTTGACCTAATTTTAGGTGTTTTTGAAAGTACTGAAAGTGACTTTTGAAAATCTCAAAAAACGCCCATTTCTTGAAGCAGGTACATCTGACTTTCTTCGTCTCATGCTGGAGGGTTTTCTAAGACAGTGCTTTTTTTACTAGTTGTCAACTACTATACATAGATATGGTAAACTTAAGGATATCAAGGGCAAATTACCCCCTTCTTTTGTCGTAATAGAACCCCCTTAAGTACGTGAAAGACGCCTAGATTTACGCAGGTCTATAAACAAATGCACAACCTCAACCAAGCAGTATGCAAAAACAAGTTCTTCTTGACATGGTAGCCCAAAACCAGACGACTTGTTCGTTTGCCTTCGATCAGATTACACCCCAAAATGCCACGCTTCGACTCAATCCAGATACAGCTTCGATTGGCTTTATCTATCGGCACACGGGCGAAATGATGAATCTGTTTGGCTTGTTTTTTGGTCTTCCTGTGGCAGTGCAAAATACGACCATGGGTCACACCGATACAGGCC
Organism: Spirosoma jeollabukense; assembly: GCF_054777855.1. NCBI lineage: Bacteria > Pseudomonadati > Bacteroidota > Cytophagia > Cytophagales > Cytophagaceae > Spirosoma > Spirosoma jeollabukense. Next base: position 543 of record NZ_BAAHAD010000035.1, on the reverse strand, counting down.
AAGGCCAGGATACCGAACTTAGTAAGCGATTGGTCGAAGAAGGGTATCAACTGTTTCAAGCTTATATTGAGACCACTGCTGACGATGCCTGGCAGGAGTCAATTGAAACGCCTTTCTTCGGTAGAGTCTGCCGAACCAGCCTGTTGGGTCATGTGCTGTTTCACACGGCGCATCATGCGGGCCAGATCTCTTTAACCTTAAGCAGAGGCCAGAGATTTGACTAAGGCTTGTCGTAGGGGAGTGAACTGGATCACATTTTGCCCTTGAGCGACTTTATACGTTCACTCTTTTTATATACCAGTAGTGGCTTAAGACCACCCTTTTATCGGGCCGGTTCCTTTAAGGTAAGTACTCCATTTTGTTAGATAAAAACAAGCCCTGTCTTACAACTGTAGGACAGAAGAAGATGTCGTAAATAATCCGAAGAAACAGTATTTTAACTAGGATCTGTGGACAATCAAAGTAGTAAAATCATAGTTGAGGCTAAGTAGACAAAGCCAGCAAAGCTGATCGCCGTCTTTTCATAACGAGTCGCCACCCGGC
>NZ_BAAHAD010000034.1:0-6522 GCF_054777855.1 Spirosoma jeollabukense | reverse complement strand
AACTAATCCATCGCGTTTATGCCTGTGTCCAAAGGAGGGAAAAATATAAAGATTTTTATTTCCCCGTTGTTGTTTGAATCATAGAAATCGGTCCGATATAAACATCAATGACACTCAACAGATAGTAATTGCCGAATACTGCTCACTACCAGTTGATTGCCTACCCACGATCCATCCAGTTTCATGGTTACCTGGCTGGGTCGTGCTCCAGGTGTACCGGACTGGGGCTGATAATAATATACACTCCGTGGAAGGCCTAGCCACTGGCATAATAGAGTGCGGTTAACACGAGATTCGAACTGTTTCATTAGCACAAGTTTCTATGAGACCGAATAGGCGTTTTTTTAGCAGTTCACTTTTAAGTGGTCCGCCACCGCGGCTCAATTTCCAAAGCCTGTTTTGCCACAATTCGCTTCAGGCGTTCATTTTCTTCTTCGAGGGCTTGCAGTTGGGGATCAACACGTGAGTAGGAGTCCTTGAGGCCTTCTTTGCCTTTGCTCAAATACTTCAATCGCCATTTACGCAGCAACGAAGGGGATAGCGGGGTGGCCCGTGCCATTGTACTTGCGACACGTCTCAGCATGGCCGTCGCGGATGGCTTCTTGGACGATGGAGTAGCGGTCTTCGGGAGTAAAACTCCGCCTGATTTTGCTCATGATATCTGAATGTAAAAGGACTAATTGCACCGGCGACCCGGCTGTTTTTACAATTTTGTCCAGCCATTCAGGGGGTTAAGACAAGTATTACTTGACATGAAAGTTCAATGAGATCTTGTTAGGCCACCATTCAGTTCCTTAACCTGACCACAATCAGATCAACTACTGAGTTGACTCATGGACGAGTAATGGATAATAAACTTTCTTTGATCAGCTATAAGTTCTATATCGCACTAACCTTGTCTATTGTCATAGCGTCAAACCTGCTGATGACTCATACACTGAATCGTCCGGTTGAGATAGTGCTGATCTATCTTTCCTGAGATAAGCAGCTAGCTGCTACCTACACTCCGTGAACGGACTCCTGTGCTTAACCAACACGACGTAATTACGCCTTCTACCCCATGAGCATAAACTCGATTAAGCCCTATTGGGCAAACTGCTTCCTACTGACCCTACCTGTTTTAATCTGGAATCTCAGTCTAACCACTAAACTACCGCCTGCCTATCAGCCGAACGTATTCGGGCATTCTATTCCTCGTTGGATAACGTATGGTGAAACTACATTCCGGTCAATCGTTTTCATACTCGCTCTGCTAATGCCCCTTGGTTTGGCAACTGACACCCAGAAGAAAGGGCTTCTTTTTTACAGCGTCGGCCTGCTGACTTATTTCGCTTCCTGGGTCCCATTGATCTACTTTCCAGCCAGTAGCTGGAGCCAAAGCTGGCCAGGGTTTATGGCTCCTGCCTATACCCCTTTCGTATGGTTAATCGGTATTGGCTTAATTGGTCATTCGTTTTGTATCAACCTGACTTTTCGTCGCTGGTATTTTCTATTAATGGCCCTTCTATTTATTTTATTTCATACCCTTCATACGTATCTGATTTATAGCCGGGTACATGTTTATAGCCGGGTACATGGAACTACCCTTCAATCACCTTATAGTACCAAACAGGTTGATCTGTCGTTGTCCACATATGCGATTGATTGTCGTTGACAGGGGTTAAAAAATTGCTTGTATGCCAGGCAATAGAGTTGATAGGTATTCAAAAAGGCCGTCCATTTAAACGCCCCTTTTGCGGCACATACTTATATTCTTGGGTCAGTCTAACAAGAGCTTATATCCCTGTACTCAACCAGCTTACCCTAGTAGGCTAAACCATGGACTTCATGAATCAGAATGAGGAACTTGATGGAGTGAACTTTTGTAGTTAGCTTAGTCTAAAACTTCATTGCCATGGCCCTTGCATTGCCTTTTGTAGCACCCAACCCAGCCCTGCTGCCTCGGCTCTTGACCGAGCAGGAAATCATCTCCCGCAGTCGACAAGGCGTACTGCGCGCCGAGGCCGACCGTGTGGCCGCTTTGGTGGGCTTAACCGATAAGGAATTGGCCGTGGCCTTAGGCTTATCCGCTTCTTACCTGCATCGGCTCAAGTTTGATCAGCGCATCAGTCAGGATGCCTCCGAGCGGCTGCTGCTGCTAGAGAACCTGCTCCTGCACGCTTTAGATACCTTCGAGGAACGCAGCAAAACCGTCCTTGGCTGGCTACGCTCCCCCTTACGGGAGTTGGACTACCAAACCCCCTTACAGGCCCTGGATACGGTCACAGGCTATACATTAGTCGACCGAGTGCTGGGCCGTATTGACTATGGTATCTTCGGGTAAGCTATGACCATCGTTTATCGTGTGGTGCGGCAGAAGTATGCCGACCGTCCCCTGGATGTTACCGGTACGTGGCTCAATGGAGGCCGTTGGAATTCACCGGGTGTTGGCATCCTCTATACGGCTGAGCATCCTGCTTTAGCTTTAGTCGAGATTCTGGTACACATGCCCCAAGTACCCTACGATGAGCTACCCGCCTACCGGTTGTTCAGTTTGGAGTTACCCCAGGATAGCCAGCGGGTCGTGGCCGCGGTTGGCCTACCGCCTTACTGGCAAGAGAACACCTACCACCGGAGTCAGCATCTTTTCGCAGATTGGCTAGCCAAGCCGGATGTGTTGGCCTTGGGTGTACCCTCCTCGGTGATGCCATCCGGGATCAACTACTTACTGCATCCGGCCCATAGTAGTTATGGCTCGATACGGGTCATTGACGAGAAGCCTCTGGTAATTGATCCCCGCTTGTGGTCGAAGTAAGCTAAGGCAACAGCAACTCCCTTCGTCTCATATGGGAGTGTTTTGCGAGACGGATAGTACCATGAGTGATAAGGCAATCTCTGCTGACATACGGCTGTCAGTATACCCACTGTACTTTGTATGAATTAAAACAAATTCACCGATTCCATGAATTTTATTTCCCTTCGAATTATCACGGCGGACATAAAGCCCTTGGTTCGCTTCTACGAGCAGATCACTGGCCTATCCGTGACACAGTATACCGATGATTTCGCCGAATTACAGACGCCTTTGGCCACCTTAGCCATCGGCAGCACGCGCACCCTGCAACTCTTTGGAGGAGACGACATAGCTAAGGCTTCCAGTAATGAGTCTGTCATTCTTGAATTTCAGGTTGATGATGTTGATACAGAGTATCAAAAGTTAGCCGACACCCTTGGCGATAGGCTCGTTCAGAAGCCGACAACTATGCCTTGGGGAAATCGTTCGCTCCTGTTTCGGGACCCGGATGGCAATCTGGTGAATTTCTTCACACCGGTTACCTCAGAAGCTCTTGAGAAGTTTGATCGATAACGTTCTAGTCCCTGTTGTATCCCTTTTAGAAGAGGCCAGCAGGGGCGGCTAGCCTAGTTAACAAGCAAATACATAAACACTCCTTCGTCTCGCACAGGAGGGTTAACTGAGAATGGGCTTTTAATTAAGTAGGCGGATCACCCGACCCAATTCCGAACAAACCCTTGACTAACGCCTTGTGCTACGCCGGCAGGTAGAGGGTAAAAGTAGCCCCTTGACCGGGTTGACTCCTGGCCGTAATGGCCCCGCCGTGGTTGGCCGCTACCTTCGCACAGATGGCCAGCCCGATGCCCGTACCGGCGTACTCGCTCTTGCCGTGTAGCCGCTGGAAGATCTGAAAAATACGGTCCACATACTTCTGCTCAAAACCAATCCCGTTATCAGCCACCTCAATGTGATAATAACTCGAGGCGGCCCGCCTGGGCCGCACTGATGGCGGCAGCGCTCCGGCAGGCAGGCGTTGGCAACTGACCCGAATCAGGAGAGGGATCTGGGGGCGACGAAACTTCAAGGCGTTGCTCAACAAGTTCTGAAACAAGTGGCCCAGTTGGGAACCATCGCCCGGCACGGTCGGCAACGGCTCGAGAACCACTTGGGCACCAGTCTCCCTAATCCGGATCTCTAAGTCCGACAAAACCGCCTGCACCACCGCCCCTAGCGCAATGGAGGCGGTGGCGTCCTGCAAGGCGGATATGCGTGAGTAGTCCAGCAGGTCTTTGATCAGCGTGGACATACGGCCGGCCGCCGACTGCATCCGCTCCAAATACCCTATCCCCTCACCCAAGGCCTCAGCGTGTTGCGTCTTCAGCAGATCGCCGAAGGACTGAATCTTCCGCAAGGGCTCCTGTAAGTCATGGCTGGCCACGTAGGCAAATTGTTCCAGTTCTTCATTCGACCGAAGCAAGGCAAGATTGGCGCTAATCAGATCATGGGTACGCTCCTGAACTTTACGTTCCAACTGATCCGTCAGGCACTTTTGCTCATGAATATCAGTCGACGTGCCTAGCCAGTACAACACCTGACCCGCTTCGTCTTTAATGGGTTCGGCCCGGGCAATGTGCCACCGGTATTCCCCATCGTGCCGGCGGTATTGGCATTCTACTTCGTAAGGGACTTTGTCTCGCAGCGAGTATTGCCACTTGGTCAAAACAGTTTCCTTTGTATCTGGAGGCAGGGTGCTGGCCCAGCCGCTACCCAAGGCTTCCTGGGGTGTCTGGCCGGTGTACTCGTACCAGCGTTTGTTAACGTACTCCAGCGCACCCTCCGGCTTAGCGGTCCAGGCCATAAGCGGCAGCGCTTCGACCATCGATTGAATCCGTTTTTCCTCCTGCTTTCGGTCGGAGATGTCAACCACTGACCCAGCAAAGCCCCCAAATGCCCCATCGGCACGATACCAGGGTCCACCCGAAGAAAGGCACCATTTGACCGAACCATCCGCCGACTGGATCCGGTACTCATACCGATAGGGTTCTTTAGTTTCATAACAATGCAGGAACGCCTGATAAGCCCCTTCTCTATCTTCTTCCAGCAGATTGTTGCCCCAGCCCGTGCCTAAGTGATAGTCCAGCGGTTTACCGGTCCACTTAATCCAGGTTTCATTGACGAATATGCACTCGTCTGTCGTTGGTCCGCAGACCCAAAGTCCGGTGGGAGCCGCCCTAGAGATGGTGTTAATGAAGGTTTGCCGTTGCTCGGCTTCCTTTTGTGCCAGTACGTGATCGGTTACCTCCAGCCCAAAGGCAATAAGACCAACGGCATTTTCGTCTACTTGATAAGGCGAATAAACAAAGTTGAAGTATTTGGTAGATGGTTGACCGCTGTTGTTCCAGTCAGCGGTGGCCGCATCGGCATAGCCATAAAAGGGTTTACCCGTCCGGCACACCTCGTGCATCATCTCGAAATAGCCCTTTCCTTCTAGTTCGGGAGCGATTTCCGGGGGTGTTTTGCCAATAATGGGCCGACCAGCATACAGTTGTGTAAAGAGTTGATTGGCGTAGGTGCAGCGCAACAGGGGTCCGCTGAAAATGGCCACCATTGCTGGAAACTGCAGGAAGAGACTAGTTAAGTGGCTGTCTGGTGAAAAGACTGAGGGCTGCGGTAGGGTATCATTTGTCATAGTTGGCAGGCTGGCGAATGCTTGTTGACTAATCAATAAGTCGGTAAGGGTTCATCAATACAGTAGCTTTCAATCGGGATAAGCAAATTCTGGGAGCTAGTGACTTGGTGCCCTAGTGCCTGGACTACTATAGACCGTACCCCGTTTAAGATTCCTTGAATCCGTCCAGGAAGCAGCCCTTTAGTGTATACCTCAGCCAAAAGTAGACAGCTATGGGTGAAAAAGAAAGAAAGGCTTTTATGCGCTTTGTAATTTCTGATTACGGTAAGTGCGGACAGCTAATTGGCCGTTGAGCCACCATTAGCAGCAGGGCGCTGGTGTGACTTGCTTGGTACCGTTCGGCTAGGATTTGCTCATAACGTCTCCAATCCATTTCGGTCGGTGTCACATTATCCAGCGTTTTGGCGAGACACTCACGAGACACTCACTTGTTCATTTCTGTCAGGCTTAGTTAGTCGCATACGGGTAAGTGAAGTACGTTACGGCTTTACAACGTTAGCAGACAATCACCCCCTAATACACAAACACGGGCAACCATTCAATCAGATTTCAAACAAATTTCTTGAACAAATAGATGCCTGGCGAGTTCAACCAAAGACAAATCTATACTCATAGGGTAACCCCTCCCTGCCAGCTAAACCCGTAGTAGCTTTGCCTCCCTGGATAGGTCATAAAATTGGTTGGCCACCCTTGTGCCTGACAGGCTTCTTGCGGAAGAAAATCAAACCGCTAGCCTACTCCTTCACCTCCATAATCGATAAATGGTAGGGCTCTTCGATTACCCAATTAGTCAGTGCCGTTTGGTGGCTGACTACCAACCCGCTAGTTCTTTTTACGGATTGCTAATGACCAATAATGACCACTGGCTGCTTCAGCGTTTACCCCAAGCCATTCTCCAGCTAGATCCAGACGGTGTACGTCGTCAAGTAAAAGTGGACAAATAGGGTGAAAATGGGAAGAGATAATTTTCTAAATTGTTTCACCCAAACCACCTTAGTTATGTCCAAATCAGTCAAATCCCAACCAAAACGTTCAGCGGACCACTCCTCAACTTCTGCTG
>NZ_BAAHAD010000033.1:0-6671 GCF_054777855.1 Spirosoma jeollabukense | reverse complement strand
TGTTTCAGCGGCTACACGGTAAGAATGAGTTCGCCGGCACGGGCATTGGCTTGGCGGTAGTCCAGAAAGTAGTCACCAATCACGGGGGCGCCATTACAGCGCAGAGTCAACCGGGGGAAGGAGCCACCTTTACTCTCTACCTGCCTAGCTTGAACCAGGAGTAGGGTTTAGGACGGAACGGCGGTGGGGCGTTTGATGAACGGGCTACCCTCATTTCTCTATCCAATCATATTCTCAAAATAACGCTGGTTTGAAACGTCAACCTCTTAAAAATAGACCGGCACATGATTAGGGAAATAACTTATAACCCTGTATGCAAAGAAACTCCACTAGCCGACTCATTCCTGATCACACCAAGATAACTCTTTCGCTGTCCTTGTTGAAATTGCTTAACCCATGCGATTCGTATTTGTGCTGATGGTACTGGGTGGTTTGTTGTCGAGCTGCCATAAATAGTAAAACAGCGTTCTTGATCCAGACAAGGTTACGGTTAAATTGCCCTTTCTTTGGAATTCGTCTTTCCCGAATGATGACCACTTGGCTCAAGTTGTCACAACTCTTTGGACTTTAAGTCCGTCTGGTCTAATTTGGGTAGTTCATTCGATTAGATGAGCCAAGTGGTCACACAGCGGACGCTGAATTATTAGGGCGGCCTGTGCCGTTCTTTTCCTCAGAACTACTCGAAATACCTATATGAACAGTAAGCCTGTTGTATTCTTGACCCTCATCCTAATCACCCTAGTTACGTCATTTACGGTGGCCCCAAAGCCCATTGCCCAACGTAAACCGACCCGACCCAACATTATCCTGATTCTGGTGGACGATATGGGCATCGGTGACGTTGGCTGCTACCGCACCCCCGACAGCCGCTTACCGCCCACCCCCAACATTGACCGGCTGGCCCGGGAAGGCATAAAATTCACCAACTACTACAGCGCGGCCCCCATCTGTTCTCCCTCGCGGGTGAGCCTGATGACGGGCATGGCAGCGGGTAAATGGAAAATCACCTCCTATCTCAGCGACCGCCAGCACAACCGCACCTGCCAGCAGGCCGACTTTCTCGACCCGACTGCCCCCTCCATGGCCCGGCAGCTTAAACAGGCGGATTACAAAACGGCTCATTTCGGTAAATGGCATATGGGGGGTGGGCGTGATGTGGATAACGCGCCGGGCATCACTCAGTATGGCTTCGACGAATACGCCAGCACCTACGAGAGTCCCGACCCCGATCCATTACTAACTTCTACCAACTGGATCTGGGCCCGAACCGACAGTATAAAACGTTGGAAACGGACAGCCTACTTCGTCGACAAGACGCTGGACTTTCTCAAACGGAACCCCGGTCAGCCCGCCTTCATCAATCTCTGGCCCGACGACGTCCACACGCCCTGGGTACCCGACGAGATGAGCCTCCATGAATTTCCCGGGGGGACCGAGAAGCCACGCGAGTTTAAGCTGGTACTGGCTGAGCTGGACAAGCAAATTGGCCGGTTGATGGCTGGCTTAAAAGCATTAGGTATTGACGATAACACGCTCATCGTCTTCACCTCTGACAATGGCGCCTTGCCCACTTTCGAGGGCGAGCGCTCAGCCATTTACCGGGGCAGCAAACTCTCCCTCTATGAGGGCGGCATCCGCATGCCTTTCATCGTGCGCTATCCAGCTCGAACCCCCAAAGGTGTCGTTGACTCGACTTCCGTATTATGTGCCACAGATTTATTTCCCACGTTCCTGAGTCTGGTGGACCAGCGAGCGAAAGCGACAGGGGACGGCATCGACGCAGTGGCTATCCTGCAGGGCCAGCCCGGCGTGCGATCCGTACCGATCTTTTGGGAGTATGGTCGCAACAACCTTTCGTTCAGATACCCCGTGGGTCGCGACCGAAGTCCCAACCTGGCCATGCGGCAGGGGGACTGGAAACTACTGGTAAATGATGATGGCACCGGCACCGAGTTATATAATTTCAAAAGTGATGCCGCCGAAACAACGAACGTAGCGGCCCGGTACGCTAGCCGGGTGACCGAGATGAAAGGAAAGTTGTTGGCCTGGCGCCGAACGCTGTCGGGACCGGAACAGACTAAAGCCGGGAAAAAATAGTTGCATTCATGATCCAAGCTCTGGCGGAACGCACTAACTGCGAATACCCCGTCCTAATTCGCTCAAAGGGACAACAATAGCCAATTAAAATGCCTATGCGGCGGCTTCGCGTTAACAGAAAGCAAACCTCAAAACGCTTCTTTCTAAGGCTGCGTATCTTTCTTTGTTCACCCATAAGACGTATAGTGAACTAGCGTAAATACGAACCGTTAGCCTATGCACTAGCATGGCAGCTTATCGAAAGGCACTGGCTTAACAATCCGTATACGCTGGTTGGCCAGACCATTCCCTCACAACAGGGTTAGCAAAGTGCATTAAAGAAAACAGGAATCCCCTGCTCTGACTTTAGCGAAGCAAACCAGAGCAAAGCAACGATGTCAGCCCAATTTGAAATTGACTCTGCCGAGCCGAAACAACTGCTTACCCGTCATTGCGCGGTAGGTCGGGACAAGGACCAGCAGGCATCAGCAGCGAGCGTGGGATGGCCTCACTCCCTGCCTTATCGGCCAGGACAGGCAATGACAATGCACGACATGACGAATCTATGCGACTGGCTATTTTAGGGGCTACCGGCGGCACCGGACGTGCGCTGGTGCAACAGGCACTTGACAAAGGCCATCAGGTCACCGCTATCGTGCGACAGCCCGATGCGATTACCCTGACCCATTCCCGCCTGCAGGTGATCAGCGGCGATGTAATGCAACCCGATTCACTGGCCAGGACGCTGCCCGGACATGAGGCCGTATTGTCGGTGGTGGGCCAGAGTTCATTGTGGCCCATGATCTTCTACCGCCAATCAGCCCGTAACATCATCGAGCAAATGGAGAAAACGGGCGTTGACCGGTTGATTTGTATGACCAGCGTGGGCGTGCTGGACAAACCGGTTGGCCCCTGGTGGTACGTTTGGTTCATCAAGCCTTTACTGAAGAACATCTATAAGGATATGCAGCAGATGGAGCAGATAATTCGGGCGAGTAGGTTGACCTGGACGATTGTGCGTCCATCCCGGTTGTTCGATGGTCCGCACAGTGGTCATTACCAGATAGGCTCGTCGGGGGAGTTGTCCCGAGCTAATTCTATCTCGCGGGCCGACGTGGCGGATTGTCTGTTAACCCAACTGGAAACGAAGGCCCACTGGCATCAGGCCATTGCTGTTGCCTATTAATTGTCCTAGGCAACGAGCGCAAGCGGGAGTCATTTAGCCACAATGGTTTCATAAAAACGCTTTCCAATCGCCAACAAATGATCAAAGACGCACTTACTTTTATCCCGGATCGCAGGCACCAACCTCTAGTCAATTTCTTTTCAGAATCTCATCTAAACGCTCCCTCATAAGACGAAGGAGTATGGCCAGACGCCTATCAGCGGTTACCACGTGCTGCTAATACCACCGCCATGGTCGATCGCCTGCTTACTTAGACCCCGAGCGGGCGATAATAAATAAGCCGAGGGTACCAAACAGATAAAGCAGCAGTACAACCAAGGAGTCCAAGCCCATTCGGGCAACTTGGCGTTTGGGGCGAAACAAGGCCCCGTAGAGGTAGGGAAGTGTGACTAGAATCCCTAAGCCAGTCAGATACATATCGCTTTTTTGAGCCGTGGGCAGCACGGGCTTACCTGACACAACCGTTGCCACTACCAGCAAGACCGGCAGGAAGGCGTTGCCGCCAAAGATGTCGCTGATAGCCAGCGTGTAATTCTGGTTTTTGATCGAAGCCAGGCCCGTTGAGACTTCGGGCAGGGAAGTGGCCGCCGCCAGTACCGTGGCCCCAAACAGCACCCCATCCATCCCCAGGTGTTTGGCCATTGCATCCCCACTTTCTTCCAGCATCACCCCGCCTGCCAGCGTCGCCAGTGCCGCCAGACTAAACAGCCATAGCGTTTGGCTCATACTGCGTCCATTAGCGGCGGTAGGCACTTGTTGAGCCGACTTCACCGGCGGTTCAATCTGCCAGGGGAGGCCCTTGTGGGCTCGCCCAATCAGCCATACCCCAACGACCCAGGTACCCACCAGTAACACGCTATCCGGCGTTAGACGCGCGAAAACCAGATCCTTAGGTAACTGATGCCCCATGATCACCAGTGTCAACATGGCAATCACCAGCGAGCCTTCCAGCACGGGGGTGAGTGAGGACTGTTTCGCTGTTAGCGTGGCCTGTTTCCCGACCCCAACGGCATCAAGGACTACCAACACTACCGTTTGCAGGGCGATACCTCCCAGAATATTTCCCACTGCCAGTTCGACTTTATTCGTCATGGCCGCGCTTACGGTGATGGCAATTTCGGGCAAATTGGTCACGATCGCCAGCACGATGATCCCGCCCAGGGCATCACCCAGGCCAAAGTGTTTGTCCAGTGCATCAATGGTGTTTGACAAGGCGATGCCCGCCCGCCAGACCACGATGGCCGCTGCCACGAAAACCAGGCCTAAGACCAGAGGCGAAACTGAATCGAACATGAGATGGCTGGCTATAGGACAAAGCGATTAGAAGCCGGGGTGTTTTTACCTAAACCACCTGTTGACGGGCTTGTTCAAGGCGGGGCAAAGGGCCACTAAATCGCCTGACCACCAGCCACGCCAGCAGCATCGCTAGCCCACAGCCTAACCCGATAATCCAACTAGATAGTTGACCATAGAGTATGCCTGATAGGTAGATACCCGCCAGATCGGCCTGATTGCTCAGGGCCATATAAAAGGCAAACTGCGCCCCGGCCACCTGCGGGCGGCACAGCCCCATCAGCACGGGCAGGGCGGCGATACTGAATAACGGCTCCAGCGTTTGACGCACCACCAATCCACTCGTGGCGACAGCCGGATTGGCCCACCCGCTATGGCCCAGGGAAAAGCCGATGTGCAGGGCGGCCATCGTCAGGACCATGCCGCCCAGCAGGCGTGTCGAGCCAAGGCGGTCCGACAGCCAGCCCCCAATCAGCGCCAGCACCAGGGCAACCAGGGTGCCATAGGTACCACTCAGCACCGAAACCGCCGTGTCGGTCCAGCCGGCTTCTCGAATCAGGTATAGCCCGTACACCCGCTGAAACAGTCGCTCGCCAATGAAGACGACCGCCACTGCGCCGAACAGGAGCAGGTTTTGCCGCTCCAGCAAGGCTCCAACCAGCTTGCCCATCAAGCCCCGCATGGAGTCTAGCTGGTTGGGACTGGCCGCCAGGGGAAGCTGCCGAAAGGAAAACAACACATCCCCTGAGCGTTCGCGAATAAAAAACGTTAGTATCGTTAAGCCGGCTAACATGGTTGATTGGGCCAATGCTGCCGTATGGAACCCCTGCCGGTGAATCACCAGGGCTAACCCGGCGGCTCCCATGGCCTGCCCCGTCACCATACCGGTCTTCATCAGGGCGTTAATCCGACCCCGTTCGGGCGTAGGAACACTGGTGATGGCCATGGCGTCGACACTGACATCCTGCAAGGAGGCAAACACGCCGTGTAAGGCAAATGACCACATCAGTTGATCGATGTCGAGAACCGGGTCGGTGGGCAGGAGCAGCCCCAGGGAGGCCAGGAACGCCATGAGCTGAGCCCCCAACACCCAGGGGCGTCGTCGGCCCATGGCGGCGTGCTGAAACCGGTCGATCAGGGGTCCCCAGACAAATTTTATCCCCCAAGGCAGCCCCACGATCGTGCCGAAGGTGGCCAGCCGGCGGGCGTCGATGCCTTCGGCGGCTAGATAATTAGTCAGGGCCGTCAGGGCCAGGCCTGAGGGAATGCCCTGCATCACATACAAGTAGAAGAAGGTTGCGTAGCGAAGGCGTCGGCTTTGGTCGAGGGTAGTCATGCCGGTTGGGATGGCCGTTTTGGTTTGTGAGGGTCTTGCTGGCCGAATAGTATTACCCCGGCTTCTGCACCAGGGCTGAGTTTGCCTGCGTTTGTTTCAACGGAGTGTGCAGGAAATAGTTATACCCGCTGAAGCGACGCTCTTACGCGGAAGGGCAAAATTGCTATCTGTCTCTATGGTCTCAGAAAAACGCTCCCATACGAGACGAGGTGATCTTCAAATAGATGCTGTGTAAAGGAGGCGTTTAGGGTGATTGATTAATTTCCTCTATTTTCCCACAGCAAACATGAACTTGGTGACACATGCGGTTTGGAATGATCCTTTTCCTACTATGTATAGGGGGGCCTTGCTTGGCCCAAACTCAACAAAGCGTCAGTTTTACCAACAATAATCAGCTATTAGCTGGCATACTCACGATCCCTAAAGGACGGGGCCTTCATCCGGCGGTGCTTATTGTCTTGGGCAGTGGGGCTAGCAATCGAGATGGGGAGGTAGAGGGACTTAAGCCCTTCCAGGTAATGACGAACGAATTAGTCAAAAAGGGATTTACTGTGTTACGCTATGATAATCGGTCTAAAGGGCGATCACCAGGAAAGCCAATCGAAGAATCTACTACTACAGAATTGGCTTCCGATGCACAAGTGGCTTTTAGTTATTTAAAAAGCCATAAAGCGGTAGATTCACGACGAATTGGAGTAATCGGGCATAGTGAAGGAGCGACTATTGCCGCTATTGCTGCTTCAAGGATTCCGAAAATCAGATGTTTACTCGCTCTTAATG
>NZ_BAAHAD010000032.1:0-6794 GCF_054777855.1 Spirosoma jeollabukense | reverse complement strand
TTATTTATTAGGGGGGTGGCACCGGAGCTTTGTGTCAACAAAAAACCGAAAAATACAACGCGTATGCTACAGATAGTTGTTGACAGTTATTAAAAAACGCCCCATTTATCGATACGTAATTCTTACTCGTCTCAGGTTGGAGGGTTTATTTATATAAGCGTGCTTTTGTGCTTTTTTGTTTGGCGTTATAATAAAACGCCCGGCTACTTCATTGTAGCCGGGCGTTTGCTATAGGGACCATGGGCTACCTTAAATCGCTTCCCCTCTCGATTCGAGCTCTTTCTTGATCTGCTTTAGACTATTCACGTTTGTAATCAAAATAGGCAGTAAAGCGAAGGGAATTATAACTAGGGCGCTGAATCCTTTTTTGATAGATAGGAATACGGCCATCACTAGAAGCACCAGGAGCATGCCAGCCAGCGTACCTGTGGCTACCTTGATTGTCTTGGCTTGCTGCTGGAGCTTCTCTATACTCATTTGGGAGAACTGATTCATACTACTAAGAGAAATAGTTGTTGGCTTACAAATAGCGCATTTATTCGCTGAATAGCAACCCACAAATAAGCTAATTTCAACGTGGCAGAAAACGAAGCGCCCGGCCACTAGTGATAAGTGGCCGGGCGCTTAGGCGTTAGCTTGCCGGGATAAGCAGTATATCCTACCCAGGGGTGGGAAGTTAACTGTTTCTGCGGCTTATTTCCGCTTGAACACTTTTCAAGTTTTTTGCGTACACACTACCCGCTAAAAGAGCCCCAAATAGCAAACTAGAGGTCACCATAAAACCGCCTTTATGGGTGGCTGACCAAATGGCAAAGCCAACCAAGAGACCAACAAACAAGGCAAACGGAATTTTCTGGGCGGTCATCTTTTTTTCTTCCGACACGAGTTCATCAAGTGTCATTTCCGAGTAGCTCTTTGGGATAAACATGCCTATGTCTTCTTTATAGATCGATGGGGTGGAAGCCTCAACCGCTTCCCTCAAAAGGAAAGGAAGTGCTACCTTAATTTTACTTCCGCTCCAGTAATTGGGTAAATCTAAGAAACGGACCGCTCCAGCGGCTTGGCACAGCGACGGCCGCCAAATTCACGCAGGGCCGCCTGAGCGGTTGGTTTCGGAGTCGCGCACGACCTGCCGTCACTTGGGTTTATTTTGTCTTTTCGGTAGGTAAAACTTGATCCGCCATTGCATAAGCTGTAACAACAACAGAGCGATTTGTGATACGGCTATCGCCAAAGTTAATCTAAGCTCTTCCTCAATGCTTATACTTATACCCTCTTTAGCCGAACTTCAATGTCGGGATTTCGATGGAGCAGTTCAGCGATGAAGTCCATTTTGTCCTCAGGAGAGAGAAGCACACTATCGAATCGATTATAGACTAATTCAATTCGATCTAGCGAGAGAGCGGGGGAGCTAATTGGGTTTCGGGTTTCGATGATCTTTTTGATGGAAGCAATGGGCATCTCTTTGTGAAAGAAAAAGCCGGATTGAATATTAAGGGTGTTTTTGTCCAGTTTATAGCGTGTTGTCCTAAACAAGTGCAGAATCAGTAGTGAAACCACCAGGATAGTACCGACCCCTGCCCAAAGCCCTTGGTAGGCCATCAAGCTACCCAAACCAACAAATAAGCCAGCTAAGGGAATAGCTAGCTCAAGTCCTACTTTAGATTTATAGGTTTTCATCGATTTCTCCTTTTCATCGCTTTGAATTGCACCACAGGAGTAAGATAGGGAAAAAGGCAACAACAACGCAGCTAGGAATGAAATATGATTAATTATTCGTCTCAATCGGGAGCGTATTTTGAGATTACACTAATAGAACTTATTTTGTATTTTTCATAGTACAGTTGCATATGGATTGTTATGTTAAGGAAATATTCTAAGATAACTCACCGTATACAAGTCCTGAAAAGAGGTTCAATTGTCCTTTTGAAAGGGGCAGGAAAAGGCTAATAGTATATTAATGGAATATCCGTAGATTGACCCTATCAATTGCGAGTAAAGTACTTCTGAAAATAGCTTCTGAGATATCATATATTGGTCGTAATACCCTTCACTGTATGAAAAAACTACTCATTAGTTTAGCACTCGTTGGCTATTTAACCAGTTGCAAACATGTTGAAGTTCCTATCTCCGATGAGACGGCCATCCCGATTCCAGATGCTGCCTTCGAGAAATACCTCATTTATTTAGGCATCGATTCGGATAAAGCCCCGAATGGAACCGTTCGCTACGGGGACATAAAGCTGGTAGACTCTTTACAGCTGATCGTTATGGGCCACTTGCCCATTATTACCAGTCTGAAAGGCATTGAACATTTCACTAATTTGAAGTACTTGAACTGCTCAGGCTTTGCCATTGACCAGTTGGACCTAAGCCACAATGCGCAGCTTGAGTATCTCGACTGTTCAACCAATCCAGCCAATGGGGAGGGCTACTATCCACCCGCTCAGATCAAGCAGTTGGTGTTTGGACCCGCCAACGACAAACTGAAAATACTTCGCTGTATGAAGAATGCGATGGAAAGCCTAAACTTAACAAATCTGCCTGCTTTACGTGAACTGATTTGTTTGGAAAACTCGCTGACCGAGTTGGACCTAAGTCAAAATAAAAAGCTAAGCATTTGTTGGACGTATGCCAGTCGACAGTTAAAGGCGATTTATGTCTCCTCGCTGAATCAAGTTGATTCAAGTCGAGTGACCAGTGGTCCTTATAATGGAAGTATAAAATGGTTTAAAGATCCCTCCGCCACTTACAAAGTACGCTAGAGGCCAGAAAAGTCAATCCGTTACTTTACATAAAGCAAATTAGGCAACAAACTATGAGGTGGTTAATAGCTATTTTGGTCTGCCTGTTGGTAAGTTGTCAAGAACCTGCTATCGACGAAAAACCCCAGATTCTGGGCATGAGCATCGAGGGCATCCCCCAAGAGAATATTTCCATTGACCAGCAGCAAAAGCTTATTACGCTAGTGCTACCCCCCACCTTGCCCTCCCTGGATTTAAAACCTCATTTCACCTTCTCCCCCCAAGCTAAGTTAGCCGACGAATGGGTATTTCATCTCGATATAAATTTCCGTTGTTGGACTAATTCCGATGGCTATATCGGGAACACGGCTACCAATGGGGAACGGGTTCTGGTGAAGCTGGTGAATCGAGTCGATAATAAACGCCAGAGTAGTCATTACACCGTCATGCTAAAGCGGGCAGGGCCCTTGCGAATTAAGACCCTACCAGCACCAACAATCTATGAGTTAAGTGGGATTTCTCAAGTAATCGTACCCGCTGAGAATGTGTTTGGTACACCCCTCATTGAGTTTATTGCAGTTACCCAAACCGGTGCTTTGTCACCCCGATGGATTGGCCCCGGTGGTGGTCCAATGGCGTATCAGCTATTAAACGGCTTAAAAATTCCCTTAGCGGGTTATAGTGGAACGTTTAGCTTAAAACCCGGCCTGCATGATTTAGATTTATGGCTGAATGATGGGACCAAAGTTCATACTACAGGAGCTATATTGGTCAAGTAAACTTACACTAAACATAATGCCACTTATATAACTATGAAGCTACTGAAATAAAGTTGAACAATGTAAGGAATTTAAACCTCTGGAAAAGCATTAATTTATGGCTTCGGCAATATTTTTGCTCAAGGACTAATTAACAATCAAATGAATAAAAGAGAAGTCACTTTTTCTATTTTAGTCAAATTAATAAAAAATAGAAAACCCTATTCAATTCTAGGGATTATATTCGTTTTTTCTTCAATTTTTATTTTACTGCCAAGCGTAATGCTGCTAATAAACTTACAAATAGAGTCGTACGATAAATATAATTTTGATAAGATTGATCAAAATGGCATTGAAAAAAAAGCAAAAATCGTTGACCTGAGACCATATTATAACGTGACCATAAATGGAGAAAATCCGCTACGAATACGTTATGAATACTCAATGGATGGTGTAACTAAATTAGACAGGTTTCAAACATTCGATTTAGACAAGACGAATGATATGAAAATTGGAAGTGAAATACTGATAAAAGTACTTGGAAATGAATCAAAAATCAAAAATTTAGAGCCATACGTTTTTCCATATAATATTTTTTATCTTTTTCCATTATTATTTTTTTTAATTGGCCTTCCGTTTTTTCTTTATGGATTAATTCCTGCTTTGAGAGAGTATGATTTGCATAAAAACGGCAACATTAAAGAAGGAACAATAATCTCTTTAATTGATAATACAAGTTCGCTAAGACCAAATGCCGCATATAGAATCCTTGTAGGCTATTTTTATCTAAACTCTAATGGAGAGAAGTTGTTTGGGGAATCCAAAGTAACTGATTACGTGGTGATGAAAGATATAAAAGTTGATAATAAACTTAAACTTTTTGTTTCAGGAATAGACGAAACCAAATCTTGCATTCTTCCCAACTATGAAGCAAAGAAAAATAATTGGCAAATATAAAATACCTTGAACTAATATTGATTTGTCTTTATATTGAGATTAACACATTTGCACTTATGCAGCAATTTTATGCAGCTATTTTACATTGCATTTTTTGGCCTACTTGATCTTATACTTGTTTGGGCAATTACTCAATCATTCAAGTTGGATAAGTATTTACTGCGTCTTTCTATAATTTTTATTGTTGTATTTTTTATACTTCATCTAAGCTCTTTATTAGATAATTACTTGATGCCTTCTGATAAATTTAATGGTATTTTGTTTTTTAGTTTTGCAATGATTATGCTCTATTATATGACGAGAGTTTTGCTATATTTATTTAATAATATGATGGAGGCTAAAGGACTCAATCAAAACTTTCTGAGTTCATATATGAAATTTGCGAAATTCTTTTTTACAGAATTTATGTTTGGTGCCGTGTTTTATTATCAATTAATAAGCATTATTGTTACTAAATTTTAAAAGTTATAATATAGTAAGATTGCTCAATCCTTATTATAGAACGTTGCTCATTAAATGATCCATTAACATAAAGCAAATTATACAACTGAAAATTCATGACAAAAATGGTATTTGACGGATGGGAAAACAGGTTTCTCAAGGTATCGTCTACCAAGCTGTTTCAAGAACACTTTGGCTTAGGTCTAAAACAGGCTAAGGAGAAAACAGATGACTTATTGAAGGGAAAAGCTTTCGCTTTATCGATAGAGAACCTTGAAGATTCCCAAAGTGCGCTTAGAGCGTTCTTACAAATTGGGGCTCTGTGTCACCTTGAATAACACTAGGCTAACATAATTGCACTTATACAACAAAAAATCAATCGAATTTTAATTGTGTAATCTAGGTGAAATTTCTAATGAGAATACTGCCAGTGTTATGTCTAGCATTAGGTTTAGGGAGCTGTAACAGGCAATATCAAACCCAGATACTTACAGCTTGTACTAAAGAACAAGCTGTAACAGTGGCTAACAATTCAATGAAAAAAGCACATAAAAATTTAGGCGATTTAACGACTACGGTTGAGGAAGATAGTAGCTATATATACATCATATATCGATTAAAAACGAGTATGATAGGTGGTGGTGGAGAAATCAAAGTATCTAAGACAGATTGCCAGATTGTTGATAGGAAGTATTATCAATAGTGTCCAGAAATTTGTAATCTTTCAAGATTAGGAGAATTTACTAGTAAGATGTATATATCTTTAATCTCTTAAAATAACCTCAGTGGCTGTTGCAAAAGTCGGGACAGGCATACTTTCGCGCCTTTTGGCATTGGTTTCCCATCTCAATCGAGTCAGATATTGGTTGATGTTCGGCTTACTATATGATCCGATTACTTTTGCAACAGCCACCTCACTTATACAACAAGTTTCAAATAGACATTTTAGTTAGCCTGACAGCCCTTGAAAGATTCGGATATATGGTCACAAGTGCGATTTGCCTATTCAATCTTCTGATATATAAAAAATATATAAAACTTGATATAAGAAAACCATAACATAGATGAGTTTATCTCTTATAAAGATAAATGAATCAGTAAAGGTTTTTTGAAATTCTGGACTAATGTCTCCCTTTTGAGTACCGTATGATCTAGCTAAATGATCTTGAATTTTTCCCGAAAAGAAAAAGAACACTAATAAGAAACTGAATAGTAACATCATATTAAAAACTTCAGGTCTTAGCATGAAAATATACATAACCTCTTGACCGTGTAAATATGTTAAGAGCAGAGTTAAGATAATAGCAGGTATTGCCCAAAAAGGTTTAACTTTAAAAGACCCTGTCAAGAATGAGTTGATCAGTAAATCTAATAGTCCGAAAAATAGGCAATAAAAAATTTTGACTAAAACTAGCATAATTATCTTCGTTGTCTATTTACGTTCAGTTAAGCTTATTTTAGCGTGCCCTTACTTGTAGATAAATAGGGTAATATCTTAGAATATTCTCTTAACACAAAATTAGTTATAAAACGGGGCTAGAAATAAGTCAATTTTGCCCTTCTAATGTATGATTAGAAAATTGTAATTTTCTAATCATCCTGCCAAACCTTAACTAATTCATAGTTGGTAATTTCAGTTGTAGGATAATCTCCTCCCAGAGCTAAAATTCCTAATGAAGAGATAATGCCGTTGGTTATCCATAAAGTGGCATCAGCTCCATTCTCAAACACAGATGATTTCACTTGTATACCGTTCAAGATCATGTCTTTACTGATACGAAACGGCTCTATTTGCTCATTATAGACGCGTGAGTTAGTCCGTAAAGAATGCTACCTCCTTCTTCCGAAAGAAACAGCTTATGCGCGCTCGATCAGCCTGTAAGTAATTCACTTC
>NZ_BAAHAD010000031.1:0-7065 GCF_054777855.1 Spirosoma jeollabukense | reverse complement strand
ACCTGAAAAATCCTTTAACTATGTGTCCGACAAAACGTCTGACATAACTGTTATGGACCCAATCGATGCAAATACAAAACCGGAGTTACGTCAGCAGCTCACAGAAGTAGCGCTGACAGAACCAGAGTTAAGTCAGACAAAACCCGAAACAGACAAAAATAGAGGTGGACGTCCTCGTAAAGCTCCTGATGTAACACCCTGGACAGTTAGAGGTGTGGATTTGGAAACGCGAACGGCTATAGAAAAGGCCGCGACACGAACAGGCAAGACCATTGGTCAGTATATGAATGAAGATCTACGCCAGTATGCTCAAGAACAGCTAAAAAAAGGGAATCAGTCACCCATGAAACAGGAAGATCTGCGTACTGAACTAGATGATATCAAAGGCATGATTACTCAGCTTGCTGAACGGATACCGGTACAAGAAAAAAGGGGTTTTTTCCAGCGTTTGTTTGGCTAACGTTTCTACTCATAAACATCTTTACGATGAGCTATCTTCATGATTAAGATAGTTACCTGCTCATTTTCTATCGTGTAGATGACACGGTAATCTCCTACTCGAATCCGATAATAGTCATCTTGGTCGCTGCCTGGCATATCGAAGTTCTTCAACTTCTTATGGCCATGTGGTTTGGGCTCCTCTGATAGGTCCTGTATTTTTTCGAATATCCGGTCCTGCATTTTGGCCGGAATCCGTTTTAATTCTTTAGCCGCTGACTCGGTAACGACAATCTTATAAACCACGGCTTGCCAAAATTTCGTTTTTCAGGTCTTCAAAAGGGCGCGTAGGCTCACTACGTCGCTCTATAGCATCAAGGGTATCCATTAAGTCTTCTACGATCTCCTGTACAGCTTCATTGGTTAAATCTAGCTGCAGAGCCGTCTTTTCCCCCTTGCTGTTAGTGACGTAACTAATGCCTTGACGAATTGCAGTTGCATTCATTTGCTTATCCTTTATTGGTTACATGACAGCTTTACTACGCTTTTTTACTTCTTATCGAGGCCAAATTCTTTCTGAAGAATTGAACGAATATAACCAGGCTTATTCTTAGTTCGATCAAGTTTGCCCGACGTTTGCAGTCCGTCTACTCGGTCAGCAAATATCTTGACGTTTTCGTGCGTTTTAAGGGCTTCTAAAGCCTGATCTATCAGTGGTGAGTCTTTCCCAAAGATTTG
Source organism: Spirosoma jeollabukense (assembly GCF_054777855.1). Lineage (NCBI taxonomy): Bacteria > Pseudomonadati > Bacteroidota > Cytophagia > Cytophagales > Cytophagaceae > Spirosoma > Spirosoma jeollabukense. Next base: position 5,889 of record NZ_BAAHAD010000031.1, on the reverse strand, counting down.
CCCTAAAAACCGCATGACGAAGACGACATCCTCGTTCTTAGCCCTTTCCTGAGCTATTTGCTTCTTTTTAGTGTGGATTTGAAAAGTCCACCGCTTTACAGATCCTCCCCGTCCGCGTCCCCCTCGTTCTTCGCTATAAGTGAAATATATGTCACTTATCCCGTCTTCATACATTCTCATTAGCTCAGCCTGAGCTACTTCAATAACATCTCGTTTTAGCTGAGCTGTAGCGAGCTTGATACAAAGTACATCCCGAAGGCCATCCGGTGTAAACTCAAATTTGCCAATGGATCGCCACTGGCAACACCACTCATAAAACCGTTGAGAGAACTTACTCGCTAAAGTCATGACAACAGTAGCATCCAGTACTGTAAATCTCTTTGTAAGTTCATACAAGTAGGGTAAAACGTCTCTAGAAATGCTTACCTCTAAACCTTTATTTTTCTTATATTTTCCTCTTGTTACAAAGCCAGTTTCTGTCCAGCTTCCATCCGTTTCATCAATCGAAAAGTCCTTCTTACGCAAACTAACAACCGCTTTACGATAGTCCCGATAGCGATTGTCATTAGGATCTGACTTCTTCATTTGATCTTCCATGATGAATAGGTCGAGATCTCTGTTAAAAAAGTCATTTGTTATACCATCTTGGACGGTTTTCATAACCTCAATCAAAGACAGATACACTAAACGCTTTTCTGTTGTAGTATAGTCATAGCGAGCTCCAGTGATAGCATTAGTCTGTTTGAACGTATCAATCTGTACCATAGAATTCATTTTATGCGTAAAAATAAATAAAAAGCATATAACTAATAAATATAATGCCTCCTTTTCCGTCAATTACGCATAAAATACCCTAAAAAACTCCGTCAATTACGCATAAAACTCCGTCAATTACGCATAAAATACCCCCATAACCTGCTAAAAATCAATTAGTTACGGAGCCGTAAAGTTTGCAAAAGTAATATATGATAAAGTGCAAATGCCAAAAAAACGGCTTTTGAGAGGTAAAAAGGGGTAAAAAAACCGAGTTATCCACACCCAAAAAAGCAGCAAACAAGACTGTCAAATTGGAAAGAGGAAAAGAAAGCAAAAACTAAAACCCGCACCGGGGGCGCGAAACTACGTTTATAGTTTAATGCCCCACAATTTGTACTATTTCATTATTGTCTACCCTTTCCTCCTCCATCCTTTAGTATAACAGGGGAAAATAGGCCACCTGTCTTTCCCCTGTTATACCTGGCTGCTACCCGTACTTCCTAACTGCTTTTTTCGGCCCCGTCGTCTACTCTTCGAATCGACTTGACATTGTGCGATGTTGTGCGTATTTTTGGTTTGTCGGTAGCAAAGCAAGCCATGACATTGTACACACAACTGCCCTCCTATCGTCGGTTGTTGCGCGCCCAATGTCCACCGCCCGGCTTCACGCTACGCTACCGGGCTTGGCCTGGTCAGGGCAGGCCCCGACACCCCCAGCTACCCCACAACATGGAAACAACGCTATCTAAAACCCATCGTCTGGATCTGCGCGTGACGGAAGAGGAACGCAAAAAGATTGCACAAAAGGCAGAAGCCGCCGGGTTAAAGGTATCCGAGTATCTGCGCCGATCGGCATTGGGGTCCAAGCCTGCCGCCACGCTCGCTGCCGGTTCTGAAGGCCCAGCCATCCTGACCAAACCCGAACGGGCGCAGCTGGCCAGTATCGCCAATAACTTAAACCAGTTAACCCGCTACGCGCACACGGGCCAGTTCGATCTGGCCGGCATTCAGGCATTAATCACCCAACTTAACCAGCTCCTGGTATGATCGCCAAAACCACCACCGGCCGTAGTTTTGATAGCGCCCTGGGCTATGGGGCCGCGGATCTGACGGTGCAGCAGCGCCAGCACAAACAGCCCAAAGTGGCTTTGCTGGATAGCTACAATCTGATCAGTTACAACTGGCAAGGGATGGCCGCTGAAATGGCGGCGGTGGCGCAGGGCAGCCGCTGTAGCACCCCCGTCTGGCATACGTCCTTATCGGCCCAACCCGGCGAGCAGCTGAGTGCCGACCAGTGGCGAGCCGCTGCCCGGCAGTACTGCACGGCGATGGGGGCCGATCCCGCCCAGCACCAGGTGGCCATCTTCCAACATCACGACACCGCCCACGCTCACGTACACATTTACATCAACCGGGTCCGGCTGGATGCTGGTCCGGCTTTGGATACGAGTCATAACTACGCGCGCAATGTCAAAACAACGCGTCAGATCGAGCAGGCGCTGAGCTTACAGACCTTACCCGAGCAGCGGACGAGTCTACGGGACCACAGCGAGCAGACCCAGGCCAACCGAACTGGTATCGCTACTATCCTAAGCCAGGTGTTGGCCGAGCAAAAACCGACGACTTTAGCTGAATTAACCACCGATCTGGCGGAGAAAGGGATTACCACCCAACTAGCGACGAATAGCAAGGGCATCTATGGCATCAGCTTTCAGCAAGGAGATGGCCAGCCGGTGAAAGGATCGGCGGTGGGCTACAAATACCGGCAGCTGGCCACCCAACTCGAGGCCAACCGAGCCGAATACCAGGCCGAAATTGAGCGGCTCAAACACGAACTGGAACAGAAGCCAGCGGTGGTGGAGATTCAAACGCCTGACGCTGGCCAGCAAGCCGAAATCAATCGACTACGGCATGAGCGGGACGTGGCCTATGAGAAGCGGAATGCCATGCAGCATGCTTTGCTAAATCACGAGCCTAAAACGGTCATTAAAGAAGTTGAAGTGATCAAAGAGGTTATCAAGCCCGATCCGGCTGATCAGACCAAGATTGAGCAGTTGAAACAACAGCTTCAGCGCACCTACCAGGCGTATGTACAGCAAAAGGAGAAAGCCGAAAAATTGCCCGATCTGGTGGATACCCTGGCGGACTTGCGGCAGCAGTATGATGGGCTAGCTGCCCAGTTGGGCCAACTTGAGCTGGCCCTGGAACAGGAGCGGCTACGCTACCGGGAGATGGCCGAGAAAGGGAAGGCCCACATGGAGACATACAATGCGCTGGTGAATCGCTACAACGCCTTGAAAGAAAGCCGTCAGGCCCAATCCCCTACGCCTTCGATAAGCCCGGCCGTCGCCCCTGCTTCGCCCGCTTCCAAACCGGCTGTTGAGGGGTCTAGAGGACTGGATAAGGATTGGGTGGCCAGTATGGGTCATCGTTTACGGCAGGCCGCTAAGGCATCCAGTAACTTAACTGAGTTTACCAACCGGCTCCAGTCGGCTTCCCAAACCAATCCGCCCATCACCCGTCGTCCAGGGCCCGATGGTCAGTATCTCTATTCGGACAAAAACGGACAAGCGACGACGGCAGCCCTAGGCTTCAAAAAGGGGGAGTTAAAGCAACTCGTTGAGACTCCCATCCAGCAACAAAAGAAAGGTCCAAGTCAGAAGCGATAGTTGGACTTTTCTTAGGGTTGTTGTATAAGCAATCTTATGTTAAGGGAATATTCCAAGATTAACCGCCCAATCCCACTAACAGTTAGGGGAAGATAAATGAGGTAACTCGTCGGCTTGTAAGGCCTGCCAAAAGGCCCAGTCACTCGTGTGTAAGTAGTACTTCAAATACTGCTCTCGATTCAGGCACAGGGCCATGGGTGTTTCGGCTTGCCGATGAATCTTGATCAGCCGGATAATACGTCCGATCCGGTCGAAATCATGGGTAGAATATGTATGCATAGATTAAGCTTTAAGTACGGTAATCAAAGATATAAGACTGGCTTACCAAATCGAAATGAATGCTCATAAAAGAGGGTAGGTCCAGGCCCCTCAAACTTTAGTATATAGCTTTTGGGGCTTGAGGGAGGATTTCTGTCTTTTTAGGGAGGCTATACTTTACATAAGCGCATTTATGTAACACTGATAGACGACCACATTATCATTTTCATAAACTAAATCATTGGCGTTTTCTTTTAGCTAAAAAGCACCAATGATTTTATCAATTGTCACAACCGATTCGATTTTACAGAGAAGGGAGTTTTTCTGTCAACTCAACACATTAGAAACCGGGTTTGAACTGTTGAGTAAACTGACTGCTCAAGGTCATGCCTTATTGAAAGCGCATCTGATTGAGAAAGGCAAGGTCATTGACTTACCCGTAGAAGCTTTTGATGGAAGCCCGTTTCAAGAGCCTATTCAGCAATTGGAAAACCAGTGGATCGCTCTTCTGGAGACAGTAAAAACGGAGGCCACTCAGAAGCTCTTGACAACTAACTCAATTAAAATGCAGAAACTGGTTTTTTGTGAAGAGCAGATTGTGGCTCTAGAAGGCAGAATAACAAGAACCTATCAATTTCTAGACAAGCAGCAATCTTCATTTACAGCATATAATGAAAAGAACACTCTTTTCGATAATTACCGAATTATTTTAGAGAATTATCAACGACAGCTCAATAAAGCTTGGCAAATTCGGCAGCAACTACTGGACTGCATCTACTAGGCGTTATTAGTTATTAATAAATTAAATCCCGCTAATTTATTAATAATATTCTAAGGTTTATACTTTCTTCTATTTTGACTTTTTCTATCTTAAATCTATTTACATAATGGTAGTTATAAAACGAGTCTGGGAATAGTACTAACCTGCTGTGGGGCAGTGAGTTGTACTATTCCCAGACCCGTTTTATAACTGATTTTATGTAAAGAGATTTTTTTTAGAAATCATTTATGAGTCTTCAATTCGAAGACTATGTTTTATCTAAAAGGCTGCCTTAGTAAAGATGAATATTTCAGAAATGATCCATGCACTACCTAATAGGAAGGTGACAGACGAAAGAGTTTTTTCACTAGTTGATAATCGAAGCCATAAAGCATAAGCAAGTAGAACAGGGCCTGAACAAAAAATAGTGTAATAAATTATCCACCAGTTCATTACGGGTGAAAATATAGAAAACCTCGAACCATAAAAATAGAAAATAGGTAAAGCTAGTATGACTAGGATAACAACGTAAGTTTGAAAAGATCTAGCCATTGCAGAGTGTTGTATAAGTGCCAATATGTTAATCTAGCAAGCTATGCTGCCCAAATAGTACAGTTTTAGGCAGGTAAGCCCGCGGGAAATCCACGCTCAAAAAAGACCATAAACAAATCAATATTGAAGTAGGAGTCTTCCTCTGTCTGGATGGCACTTACTTTATAATCGGCCAAGTGATTATCAAATAAGGTGAACCCAGGAAAAATACTAGCGATTTCGGTTAGTAACTCGGGTGTATAGCGCTCGTGCGATTCAGTGAATGGCAAATAGGACGCATAAGGAATTGGTCGTTGCTGGTTAGGGTTGCGCGAATAGTCATAAACTGGATGCTGATTGCTTAGCTTGGCACTGTGATCGACGTAGAGCAACCCAATTTTTTTGTCAATGAAACTTAAGAAAACAACAAGCGAGGAGCTAGGCTGGAGATGTTCTTGTTTAATTCCAATAACTAGCTTGTAAGCCTGAGGGGTCATTAATTCATGATTTCGTATAAATTGAACCCAAGGTTTTCCCCTAATCTTTTCGATCAATATAGTCCATTCCCCCGCAGCGGCTTCTGCCTCTTGCCAGGCTCTTTTAAGTTGAGCCGGAAACGGGGCTAAGAACTGCTCCCGACTGATCTTAAATGCGATCCCATCGGGAATTAACTCCAAAGGGTAGTATTCTTCAATTGTCGAAAGATATTTGGAAAGTCCTTCAGTCTGTTTCATTCGATCAAACTGTTGTATAATCTGAATTATGACAAGTTGATTACCTAAGTTTGTTTGCGCTGACAAAACCTAGGTTTTGTATATACCTGAAAAATCCTTTAACTATGTGTCCGACAAAACGTCTGACATAACTGTTATGGACCCAATCGATGCAAATACAAAACCGGAGTTACGTCAGCAG
>NZ_BAAHAD010000030.1:0-8304 GCF_054777855.1 Spirosoma jeollabukense | reverse complement strand
GAAGTTAATCATGAAGCCAAGTCTATTAACCAAAGCTCTGTCAGCGGCCGCTACGTTTGTAGCGCTGCTATCCGCCTCGCCAGCCATATTGGCCCAGGTGAAAGTTGGGGATAATCCAACTACCATAAATGCCAACTCGGCATTGGAGGTGGAAAGTACCAACAAAGGCCTGCTGCTGCCCCGATTGGGACTTACCGCTACCACCAATCCGGCACCGCTTGCCGCACACGTAGCGGGTATGACCGTTTTTAACACCGCCACGGCCAATGACGTTACCCCCGGTTTCTACTACAATGACGGCACCAAATGGGTAGCGACGGTAGGATCGTCATCTGAGCCAAATTATAACTACACCTTTGGCAGTGGAGCCCCTACCGGTTCCTGTAATAGTGGTGACTTATATACCGATACACTGGAGACGAGCCCCACTGTCGGCCAGCAATTTGTCTGTAGCGGGGGCTCCTGGGTAAGCTATACAGCCCCCAACCGAACCCCTTTTTACACTAATGGAACAACCAATGATGCAGGAGGCAATAAGGTATCCGCTATATCTAGATATGGTGCTATAGTTGCCAGAAACGCTACTTTACCCATGTATGGTCTTTTAGCGCCTAATGGTGGCATACGCCTGTATCGGAGTAGCACCCTCCCAGCCGCTAATTCGCCGACTACAAACGGGTACATTGACTTTACGAATACCCCGTCCGATCCAAACCCGATGCGCATATCGATGCGTAGTGATGCTAGCTTAGGCGATTTAGCACTTACCTTTCAGGATCACGGCACCGTTAGAATGGCCGTTCTGCAAAATGGTAACGTAGGTATTGGAACAGGTGTCGCAGCACCTGTTGCCCGGTTGCATGTTAATGGTATAATAAGAGCCATATCTGGAAGTTTTACAGGCCAGTTATCAAGTGGTACCTCAACGGTAGATGGTGTTGAAATATATTCAGCCGCCAACGATGGGTTTATAGCTGTTCAGCGGGATGCTGGTTCGAACTTATTTCTGACAAAAACAACGGCTTCTGTTGGTGATCGTTATGCGGTCTTTGCACTTAATGGTCAGGTTGTCGGCAATATTACACGCGTAGCCAGTGGTATTTCTTACAACGCTGCTTCGGACATTCGGCTAAAAGAAAATATCAAGGCTACACGCTACGGCCTGGGCGATCTGATGAAGATTAAAGTAGCCGATTACAACTACAAGTCCGACCAAAAGAAAACCCAAACGACCGGCTTCTTAGCCCAGGACCTCTACAAAGTTTATCCGGCAGCGGTTACCGTTGGAGGGAAAGATGAGAAAAAGAATCCCTGGACGGTCGACTATGGCAAAGTCACTCCGCTGATCGTAAAAGCGGTGCAGGATCAACAGGCGATTATTGAGAAGCAACAGGCGGAAATTCAGGCCTTGAAAGCTGCCAATCTTGCCATGAAGGCTGAAAATGCAAATCTTAAAGCCCAAGCGTCGGACGTGGCTTCCCTGAAAGCAGAAGTGGCCAGCATCAAGGCCCTGTTAGGGGTGAGTAAAGAGGTGACTCAAAAAGTAGTAGCGAAATAAGTAGCCCCAGGCTACTCTGTTACGAATTCATCCTCATCTCATTATAAAAAGCGCTCAAATGACTAAATCACATAATCCTCCATCCCGCTGGCAGTGGGTCTGGATGAGCATACCACTTGTGTTGGTTTTGCTTATTCTGACCCTAAAGGCCCGGGCCCAGCAAGGCTCCCAGGGCAACACGACCATTTTTGGCGGTGCCCAGATGACCTTCTTTGGGGCTCATAATTTCCTCACGGGCGGTCAGGGCACCCAACCGGGTATTATTGGTACGGTACGTACTGCGCCCGTTGGGTTGCTCAACTTCGCATCGGGGGCTACATATACCGGGGCAAATGATGCTAACCACGTGGACGGCTATGTCCGTAAGTACGGTACCGGTCAGTTTATTTTCCCTACGGGCGACAACGGCCACTATGGTCCCTTCGGGGCAGCGGCTGACGCCACCAACGGTGCGTATTTTTTCGTTGATCCCAATAGTGCGGTGACCTCTAACCTGGGCGGTGGTAATTATGGGCCATTACCCGCGGGAGGTCCGTTTAGTACCGCGTCGAAGGAGACAAGCCTGTCGGCGGTGAGCACCAAAGAATATTGGGATATCAATGGCACGACGGCCACGGCGATCACCTTGGGCTGGAGCAGCGTTAGTGACATTACTGGCTTAACAGGTAGTGATCTGAGCAAGCTCACTATTGCCGGTTGGGATGGTACGCAGTGGGTACGTATTCCGTCTACGGTTGATGCTACGTCGGTGTTGGGTGGAACGAGCGATCTGACGGCGGGGTCCATTACCAGTACGTCGGCCCTTGCGCCCAGTACCTATACGGCCTATACATTTGCTAACTACACCGCAACGACACAGCCTACTTTTGCCTGTACGCCCGGACAGAGTTTCTTGTTTCAGTCAACCGGGTCAGGTCCTACCGACGCTTATGTCCTGAATTTAGCTACGGGAGCCACTACGTTAGGAAAAGCTGCGTTGATTTCGGGTTCAACCAATACCGCTATCAACGCCATTGGCTACAACGTAGTAGACAACTACATCTGGGGCTATCGGGTCGGTACGAATCAAATCGTGCGGGTGGGTAGCGATTATTCCGTTCAGACTTTTACCGTGCCTACCCTGCCGTCGGGTAACTATAACGTAGGGGATGTGTCGTTGAGTGGTGTTTTGTATCTGTACGCTACCCTTACCACCACGATTTACCGAATAGACCTGAATCCGGGTTCGGCTAATTATTTGGTGGCGGTGGCCCTGAATACAACGGCGTCTAACATTGCCGACTGGGCCATCAATCCGGTGAATAATTTTATTTACGCGGTGGAAGTGACTGACACCAGTCCCTATACGCTCAGTCTGATTCGCTTCAATCCGACTACGGGCAACAAAATCGTGATCGGGCCTATAAGCGGTGGGGGCATCCTGAGTGAGACAGGAGGATACGGGGGAGCCTTTATGGATTCGAATGGTAATTTATATGCCAGCAACAATACTTCCGGCAACATCTTCAAGATCGCGGCTACCCAGTCCAACAATACGGCAGCTACGTTGCAGACGTCCGGCTCCCCTTCGTCGGGCAACGATGGCGCCCGATGTCCTTCAACCGAAGCGGTGGCTCAGCCTGCATTCACCTGCGCACCTGGTCAGAGCTTCCTGTTTCAATCGGTATCTGGCCCTACCGCATCATATACTTATGACCTGAATACAGGGGTTGCTACGTTAGGAAAATCGCCACTGATTGCGGGCTCGACCAATAACGCTATCAATGCCATTGGCTACAACATAAAGGACAACTACATCTGGGGATATCGGGTTGGTACGAACGAAATTGTCCGGGTAGGTAGCGACTGGTCGGTGCAGACCTTTGCCGTGAGTGGGTTACCAGCCGATAACATCAACGTAGGCGATGTAGATAAAAATGGTATTCTATACCTGTATCAAGTTCTGACCACCACGATCTACAAGGTCGATTTAAATCCGGCTTCGGCGACTTACCTGCAGGCCATTCCGCTGCCCACCACCAGTAGTAACATTTCTGACTTTGCCGTCAATCCGGTCGATAACCAGATTTATGCCGTTGAGGTGGCCAGCAACAGCCCGTATGCGTTGAATCTGATCAAATTCAATCCAACGACGGGAGTTAAAACGGTGGTAGGTGCCATTTCGGGCGGTGGTATCCTTAACGAAACGGGTGGATTTGGCGCTGCCTTTATGGACCCGGACGGTACGTTGTTTGTTAATAACAATACATCGGGCACTATTTACAAAATTTCCTCTACCCAGACTGGAAATCGTACGGCTGTCTTTAACTCGGCTGGCACACCTTCGGCTGGTAACGATGGCGCTCGCTGTCCGAACTCCGTAATACCTGCGTTACCCGATCTGGCACCGATCGTCTATGTTCTACCTGCTACCCAGTATGGTACGACAAACTGCACCGTCGTGGTCGATGTATATGATTTAGCAACGACGACTTCTACTGGACTCATTACGGTCTACGTATCGAAAGATCCGTTGGTTAATCTAAGCTTCGATGGAACCGCCACCTTTGTAGGCGGGAAGCAGGTGCAAAACAGTATCTGGACATTAAATAGCTCAAATCCAGACGCGTATATCTTTACCACGACGCAACCCATTGCGGGGGGAGGACGTCAATCGATTGGATTAACGGGCGTGCTAACGCCAGGCAACACCCAGGGTACCTTAACCATCTCCACTACCATTGTGGGTGGTAGTGGGGGTGAAGTCCGGATTGATAACAATATGGATGCCGATAAAATCGATTATTTCAAGAAATAGTCTGTAAAAGGGGTGATTTCTTATAGATATCACCCCTTTTAGCAGGTTCATCTTAGACTAAAAGGAACATGGATACCCCTCAACGAGCCGCCGGTCAGCGTAGAATCTATACTGACGCCTTCAAACGAAATGCACTGCTGCAACTGAATTCCGGGCGAAATCTACACATGGTAGCCCACGAGCTAGGTATAGGGGCAACAACGTTGCTACGCTGGAAACGTCAGGCCGAGGGTGAAAAAGCGGTTGGACCAACCAAAGAGCGGTTTGATAATGAATTTAGGACGCGTGCCTTGAAAAAGCTGGCAAAGGGGCAGAGTCTGCGTCAGGTGGCTTCGGCCATGGGTGTATCGGTCCCCTCGCTGGTGCAGTGGAAGCGGCAAGCGACTGAGATACCGTCGGAGTCGAACTTTCTCGAGAATGCAGTCAATAAGGGGCCGCACTACACGGATAATTTTCATGGAGTAGCCCATCAGGTGCTGGACAATGGCCAGCCGCCCGGGTTAGTGACCTCTACCAGTGGGGTGGTGGGCACGACCAGTCCACGTTGGAAAAATCAGGCGGATGCTCAGGCGTCACTGACTACCATAGATAGCCCATCACCAAGTTACACTGATGAGGACAAAGCGAAAGCCCTTGGGTTATTAATATCAGGGAAAAGTATTACCCAGGTTGCTGTTTTATTAGCTATACCTACTGTACTGATACGTCGTTGGTGGATATTAACCCGGAGAACTGACCCTACAGAAAGTGTAGTGGATGGGCGTCGTTTGTATGACGATGTGTTTAAGGATGAAGCACTTAGACAAATTAATAGGGGGGTGAGCGTTCGGAAATTAGCCAAAGAGATGGGTGTCTCTGAGGTGACATTACATAAATGGCGTAAACAGGCCGCTTTCATAACTGAACCTTTGAGTAGTGACTCACACAAGCACGAGTTTATCGGCTGTAAGCAGCCAACGCTCAACATTGTAAAGGATGACGAGTTGATGAATGAGCGTATAACTCAATTAGAATATCAACTCCGGCAGGTAGAAGCCGAGCGGGACACCTTAAAAAAAGCCATTCGGATTCTAATGTGTGCAAGCTGATGTAATCAAACTTAGATTTCAAATAGCAGCCCTTATATACTTAACAAATTACTCTACAATGATTTAGCATCGAATACAATCCATATAACCTATAAATACCTGAAGTAATACAAGCCTTAGCCATTTAGTTAAGGCTTTGTTTTTACCACTTGCCAGTAGTTTATAGAATTACCCGTATCCTATAAAAATACATTTATAGGACAACCCAACTAAGCCGGTACAAGGTTGAAGTAATATATATTTAAGGATTTAACTTATACACCGGCTATCTAGTGTTCTCCATTCTTTGGCTAAAAGAACCAATGTGTCTTGTATAGGCTCTATACCAATGGTATACAACTAGTCGACTATTTATACATCACAGAGAAACCTGAGCCCTTAATCTTCAAGTGCGAGTGCATGCTCGGATTTAGGTTATCAATTGCTATACTCTATTTGTAAACACGGTATAATTGATAATTTATATTTTTTTTCTTACTTTTTAGTTGGTATACGTGTCCCTCATAACACACTTATCTTTACATAAAATACATAGTTTTAATTTGATTTATAGTGTGGAAAAAGGCGTATCTTTTTTCTTAGTCATTATCTTAATTCTGTTGCAGAATTATGGCATTGCCCAAAACAAATCAATTGGAAACTTCGCGGTTAATCATTATACGGATGAGACGGGTCTGCCACAGAATAGTGTTAAAAGTATTGCCCCTGATGGTGCCGGATTTATTTGGCTGGCCACCGAAAATGGGTTAGTACGCTTTGATGGGCAAAATTTTTATGCCTTCACAAAAGCAAATTCGGCTTTACCCAGTAATCGGTTTTACAGTCTTGAACCCAATCTGGGTAATGCCCAGTCGAAAAATTCTTTAGTGGCGCCTGGAATTTTTTATGGGGCCGATGAGCTGGACAATCTGATCAGAATACAAGACGGAAAAGTTGTCATTGATTCGCTGTATTTAAAGACGTTGACCCCACTCTCTTTTTTAGACAAACCCTATAACTCGAATCGACCAACAGTACGCTCATCGGGCTTGCCTAATGCTGTGCTCGACGACCCCAATTGGACCAATTATATTGTCCAAATAGGTAATTATAATGGTTGCTTTTATATATGCAATCGGGATCATTTAACCTATTATGAGCAATGGAGAAAAATTTATTCCGTTCCCTTTAAAGCCCCTATTTTCAGGAATTTCTTCGTTCTGGATAAGTACTTGTATTATTTTAAAGCAGACGGTTCCATTGTCCGCATTGATCAAACCGGTCCGGTTAGTCAAATAGTTACTGGAGCAGTTAATCAATTACCAGTTTCTATCCAGGCGCCTGCAGCTGGCGAGCTTTTTTGGAACAACGTAACTAATGAGGTGTTGCTGTACCGGCATAAAAAACTCTTTCGACTTGTGCACCAATCAACAGGTCATCTTTCTACACAATTGTTGCTAGAGGATTTTGATCTGAAACAAAATAATATTAGAGCGATATATTACGATTCAGCCAGCCAACGGATTTTTATGGGTAGTGCCACTCAAGGATTGTTTGTATTTACCCCCAAACCTTTTCAAACCCTGACTGCTGAGGGTCAAGGAACAGACAATAACTTCTATAGCCAAATTCCTTATACCAGCAATAGTGTCTTGTTGCCATCAGGTATTGTACTTGGAAAAGACGGACCTATGGGTAAAGTTTTTTCTCACCGACTTGCTGGTATGGCGGTGATCAAAGCTGACCAAACTAATTTATTTAGTGACGAGCAGGGAGGCATATGGACCAAGAAGAATGGTAAGTTAATGCAGTTTGATTCGAGTGGGCAACGGTTACGTCATACTTGGAACCTATACGATGCGTATCAATTTTATAAAGGTTTTAAAGGAGCCCCCATTTGGATTGGTATTGAATTTAGAGGACTATATCGTCTTGATCCCTTTGATTCGATACCTAAACCTAAAATAGTTGCTCCCATAAAGAAAAGCAACTACTTTCTTCAGGAAAGCCCGGATATTCTTTGGGTGGGTACTCGTAATGGGTTATATCGAGTGCATATTCCAACCCGACAAGTCAAGCTAATTAATGGTACCCAGAACTTCAACATTCGCCATATTTATCGTTCCCGATCTGGCGAAATCTGGCTCAGTACGTATGGCGATGGCTTTTTTTTGTATTTTAAAAATAAATTAACCCAATTTCCACTAGATGATAACCAGTATCTGGCTACTAGCCATGGCATTTTTGAGGATCAGCGAGGGTACTTCTGGATACCCACCAACAAAGGCTTATTTCAAATAGCCCATCGTGATTTACTGGAGTATGCCCAGGGTAAACATAGCGATCGGCCTTACTACCTGTATTATACCAAAGAACAGGGCTTTTTGACCAATGAATTTAATGGAGGTGGTCAACCTAGCCTTATCAGACTGGAAAATGGATACGTGTCAATACCTTCTTTACGAGGACTAGTTTGGTTCTGCCCAGAACAAATAGACCCCGTTCTGCCTAATAAGCCGCTTATTATTGACCGAATGGAGATAAACCAGACTCTCCAGCGGATTCGAAACGACACGATTAGCTTACCCATAAAACCACAGCAAGTCCGATTTCACTTGACCACTTCTTATTTTGGGAACAACCAAAATCTGCAAATGGCTTATCAGTTAATTACAGGAGAGGCTCCTGCTGAGCCAGGTTTATGGGTACGTATCAATCCTCGCGACCCAAGCATTCTACTACTGGGCTTAAACGCTGGTCACTATCAATTGGTGGTCCGCAAAGTCAATGGTTTTGGGCTTGGCAATTATAGTTACAAACGCATTCTCATTGTGGTTCCCCCGCGCTGGTACGAAACCTGGTGGATGCGACTCATCATGATC
>NZ_BAAHAD010000029.1:0-8511 GCF_054777855.1 Spirosoma jeollabukense | reverse complement strand
ATTTTTGCCCATTGTTGGTCGGTAATTTCATAGCGTCGCATAGTGCAAAGTTGCCAAACAGACCTATTTTTACCTAATTGTCAACACGCCCTAGGACCCAGGTGAATAAACCACCATCTTAAAAACCATACATACCAACCAAAACCGAAAGTTGCTCGCCCGTAATCCAGGTGGCATCATCGGAAGCCAAGAATACGGCCGCTTTCGCAATATCTTTGGGCTGGCCTCGGCGACCAAGTGGGGTGTTGGCAATAAACATTTTTTCAATCGGTTAGGCAAATATTCGTTCATTAACCAAACGCTCTTTGATTCAACCCATCGCCGTCCACTCCCACATCCAGACGTTAAACTATAAATATCGTTTGAATCGGATCGCCGAAGCGACCGTGATTTTGTGCACTATTGGAAGAAGAACCCCTATATCTCCAGTAAAGTTTGATAGCAATGTGATACCTATATCGTGAATAGAGTCTCACTTGAATCCACTCCAGCGGAGAAAATCACTGGATTTTGCCTTACTAACCACAACAGGACTACCAATACATGGATTAAGCCATATACCGATCTTTCGAGCAGCTAAGTATTCTATACTTTCTATAGTTTGACGATGAATTATAAACTGACGATTAGCTCGATAAAAGGTGATGGGATTTAGTAGGTGCTCTAATTCATCGAGCGTTTGGGAAAGTTGATATGTATTTTTTAGGGTCTGAAGTATAACAAGTTCTTCCTTTAGGTAAATATACCTTATGGATACAGTAGGAATTGTCAGCAGTTTGGTGCTTTTACTGACGGTTATATAATCAATTTGTTTAGGACGGGACGAACTAGGACCAGGATAATTTGTTCGCTTGGCAAACTTTTCCAGACTACTGATTAACTTCGGGGCTGTAATGGGCTTGAGAATATAATCAATTACGTGACTGTTAAACGCATCTAAGGCATAATTTTGGTAGTTCGTGCAGTAAATGACGGGGGTGGGTAGTTGGAGGTAGTCAAAAATTTCTAAACTTATGCCATCTTTCAGCATAACGTCAGCAAGAATCAGGTCGGGAGCTGGCTGACACTCTAACCAACGAATAGCCGCCTGAACGGTAGTAAGTTTAGCCTGTATATAAACGGGGAAGGGAAGCTGGTGAATCAAATGTTCTAAATGTTGGGTAATCTTCGGCTCGTCTTCCAGAATAATAATGGTCATAAAACAGTTTGTAAAATAAGGGTCAATTTATCAAGCTGACCTATCCCAGGATATTAATCAAGATCTAAACTGAACCAGTATTTGGTCGAGAAAAGAAGAGTTCCACGGCTGTCCCCTCACCAGGCTGACTGGTAACAGCCATTCGGCCTCCATTTAAGGTAAGAAACTCCTGGGCTACGACTAATCCAAGTCCCGTACCTTGTGGTGACGGAGCATCTCCTACCGTCTTCATCCCAATTCCGGTGTCTGCTATCCTAACTATCGACTCATGATCAATCGTCTGATAATCAATCGTAATCTGGCCCTCCACAGGAGTGAATTTACAGGCATTATGGATGATATTGCGCAGTATGATTTGTGCCTGCATCTGATCGACAAAGGCCCAGTGCGGTCCTTCACCCAGTTCAATTTCCAGCGCTTTCTGAGTGATCATCGGCTCAAACAGCATCAATTCATGCTGAATCAGCGTAGCCATGTCCACTCTGCTTGGGTTTGTCACCAACAGATGATTCCGCTGGATAACTGACCAGTGCAATAGATTATCCAGGGTAGCGTATACGGTATTCACACTAAGATTAAGCTGAGTCAGCTGGCGATTGAAAAGCCGCTGATCAATTGATGGTTGGCTTAACTGCCTAAGGGTGGTCCTAAGGTAAAGAATGGGCGTGCGCAGATCATGGCCAATTACAGAAAACAACGTGTCCTTGACATTATTCAGATCACGCAGATGCTGGGCTTGCTGTTGAATTTGTTGGGTTTGTTTCTGAAGGGTCTCTACATGCTTATGGGCCGTTTTAGCGGCCCATACACTACCAATTGCCAGTAGTAACAAGCTAAAAGCCAAGCCCCCGATAATCCATTGTCGTTGGCGTGTGCGTACCATCTCAAGGTGGTTAAGGGTCATTTCCTTTTGGAGGAGGATCATCTTATGGTTTTGCCTTTGCAATTCACTCCGGGCTTCAAGATTCGCCAGTGCTATGTTTTTGTCAACTTGTTTCAGACTGTCGCTGACCAATTTTTGCTCTTTTAACAACCAGTAAGCATTTTGGAACCGCCCCCGCTTTTGCTGAATACGGATTAAAATCTCAAGGATATCCGTTAATTCAGAGGGATTTGCCGCTCGAAAATTAGGCAAGATTTTATTGATCCATTGAGTGGCTTCGCCTAATCGATGCTGGCGTTCTAATAGAAGGGCTTGGACGCGAAATAAATTACCAGGCAAAATAATACCTGCTTTTTTATTAAGTTCAATAGCGTGAGTCAAAACGGCCTGAGCCTCGCTGAACCGGTTTTGTTGAAATAGATTGTTGGCAATAGCATAGTAACTTTGACTTACGTAATTCACATCTTTATTTCCTTGGCTCAAGATGCCTGCCAGCGCTTTTTGGTGGTAAATAAGGCCACGAATATAGTTCTGTTGCAAGTCGTAGTATTCACCTAAGTTAGCATAGACTAAAATTAAATCGCTGGGAATTTTGTATCGTTGAGCTAATGAAAGCATATTTTCTAATGTTGCAAAAGCCTTTTTTTTATTTCCTCTTTTAGCATAATAAGTATATAGAATGGCATAGTTGGATACATCGTAGTAATGATTATTAATGTGATTGGCATAGGCCAGATTTTGCTGAATTTGTTTATATTCTTCAACCTGCATATCCCGGTGAGCGTAAGCACGTGCCAGCCTATATAAGGCCAAAGCAGTCTCTTTCTTTAGAGAAGTTTGTTGCAGATAATAAATAGCCTGCTTTAAAATTGTAATGACCTGTGGATACTTTTGTTGATGTTGGGTGAAATCCCCCGCCTGAGAATAGAAACGGGCTAAATAAATGGGATCTTTCGTTCGATGAGCTAGTTGAAATCCCCGTTGCATGTAGTGGGAACCCAAATCAAATTGTTCCAATTCCCGGCATCGATTTATCAGCAGTGTTAGTAAACTAAGCTGAGTAGTGTCCTGGCGTGCCGCCTGTAGCTGGTGAGTTAGCTTGGTAAGGATAGAATCTTTTCGAACGGGGGAAGAAGCTGGTTTAGTTTGAGCGAATACTGAAATGAAGCTACTTACCAATAATACACAGAACAAAGCGGAGGTGAATCCTCTCATATAACGATGTATGAATTTAATTGGATGATCATGTTTTTGCTAACTTGTATTTATAGCAATCTAAGACAGGAAATAATAAGAATAACGGTTCGCTACAAAATGAAACACCATTTAATATATTTTACCATTTTTGCCCGCTTCAATCTCTTATTTGCCCGTCTCAGTCAAATATATTTTTTTCTTAAATTACTTATTATCTCTTTTGCCATATGATTATACCTGCTGGATATAGGTATACCGGAAATAGTTACTTCTTGCAGAACTACAGATGTATTTAACAAAATGAATCAACCTCGCACAGCTATGACTCTATTTGCGAAAAATATACGCCTAGGTAAAAACTTTGATGCTTTTTTTGCTAAATGGATGGGCTTTACTAGCCGAATTTATGACTTAAAGTCATAGATAAATTACAATACTAGATAAGACAATCAGCTAAATCAGCAGTATACTAGCTTGATTAGTTATTACTACTAATGTTGTAATTAGATCCAGTTGATTCGGCGTATATAGGGCATCGTTAGTTGGATTAGCTCAGGTTTATAACCTATTTTATCAGTGTTGGAGACTTGTTTTTTCGGCAAAAATGATACGCTGACTAAATACAAATTCAACGATCGTTGGTACGTTATAAGCGTACGTTACCGGTTTTTGTAGCCATTTTCATGATGCGAAGCCAAACTTACCTACCGGTTTGTAAATAGTCGGTTGCTAACGGCAACCCACTTCATCTTATACCCAAATCAGCCAAAAACAGACTCCTAAAGCGGAATCAACACTTACTATGTCTACTTTTCTCACCGATGAAGCCCTCATTCGCACGGGCCCAACCGAACAAGACAACCCCAGTTTTGAAACTCTCTATACCCGCTACGTGGGCAAAGTCTATGGCAAATGCCTTTCCATCACCCGGGACTCCGAAACAGCCCGGGACTTTACCCAGGATATTTTTCTTAAAGTATTTCAGAAGCTGGACACTTTTGAACACCGCTCCAGTTTCTCGCACTGGCTTTACACCGTCGCCTACCACTACTGTATGGATCAGCTTAAGCTGGCCAAACGCTTTCCCCTGTCGGGGTTGACTGACGAACTGGCCCAGCATATAGGAGACCTGGAAGCGGGAGATATTCACCCTGAAATAGGGCCACTGCTTCATCAAGCGCTGGCCACGCTGTCGGCGAAAGAGCAGGCCCTGCTCCGGATGAAGTACGAAGAAGGGGTCAGTGTGGAGGAGATTGGTCAGCTTGAGGGCCTAGGTAGCAGTGCTGTCAAGATGCGGCTAAAGCGCAGCCGCGCTAAGATTGAAGCCTACTTTAAAACCCATGCCCAGTACTAGTTCTGACGGCCCAGACAGCGTTGCGCGGGTAGGGAATTATTACCAAGGTTAAACGTACCGATCGACGGTGAAAAAGAGCCATCTAACCCCCTTTTGCTATGGTACTTGTGTTTTTTTTTAGTCGCAGTCCCAATGGACATTACCAGAAAGGTAGTTTTGGTGATCAGGACTTGGCCTCCAGTCTGGATATGCTCTCGGCCCTGGTCAGACAGGGCTGGCAACTTCTCCGGGTACAACTAGTAGATAGCCCAGATAGCGCCATCTGGCTACCCGTGGAAGCCTTTGACGGAGCGCCCATACAGGAATCCATGAACTGGCTACAACAGCAATGGGAAGAGCTACTCTATCAAAGCTAACCTGGGTTTAGTCAGTCGATAAGCTCACTCAATCGATGTTAGAGCAATAGATTCACCGAAGATAATCGTAATTAAAACCCAACATCTATACTACCCAGGTTATTACAATATAGATTTCTATCACGGACTTTTGATGAAGAAAAGAGCGCTGCATAGAATAGGTATTTGTAAACCAGCCATGCGCAATAAACGCATGGATAGCTAGCCATTGCTTATGCCCAAGGGGTACAGAATTTAATTTTAAGCATGGGTAGCTCATTCCCTGACCAGCCACAGGAGCCCAATGTCAGGGTCGTAGCCACCAGGCCAATTTCTTCTCGACGGCGGCCAATGATGAGCTGAAGTTGTCGATGGGCAAGTTTAACATAGTACTCGGAAGCCAGTAGTTCATAATGACACGCACTTCCCCAAGCATGGCAACTTACTCAAACCTCAATAATTCGAAGGATATAGTTTTACCTAAACACAAAATTCTTTGCCATAATAAATAATGATTATTAAGAATTAAAAAAGAAAAGAAGTAGAAATAAAAAAAATGGTTCTAATATTATAAAGTTGATAGAAAATACTACGTCAGTATATTATACTTAACCAGGCTAAAATTCCATAATTTAAATTATAAATTTCACAATAAAACCACCTAATAAATTAAACATTAAAAAACCATCTCTCCTTTTATGAAAAATGTTTTATCAAATTACTCAAACCTTAATTCAACGATTCCCAATAAGATTCATTATTTATGGTCGCTTAGTAGCGTTCATAAAATGGTATCCTTTTCGGACTTGTTTGGAGTGCTAATTTTCGTACTTATATTTTCTCAAATATCTCCTGCGCAAACGTTACCTGTCTTACCTAGCCCTGATCATGACAAAGTCCACAATGCTTTCATTACAGGAAAAGTCACTGTTAATGGCACTGGAATTTCTGCCATGCTGGTTAAGTTAATCAAAGTAGGGACTTCTAGCCAGGTTAGTTACGATCTGACCAGTGCAACAGGAGAATACACGCTTTCGGGTAATTCTGGGGACTCCTATGAGGTTCGAGTCGAATATCCAGTCGATGGCTTTACAACGGCCTATACGCCTAGCAGTTTTATCGCCACGTCTGGTACACAAAGTTCGCCATCAGGAGAGATTATTTTAGAAAGAGTACCCAATACGCTTACTAATTGCAATGTCCTTCCTAAAAGGCTAACCGATTGGACGGCTACGTTGAATGTTGATAAACCTCAGCCTATACTAGGCAATACAAATACGCTTACAAAAGTGATAGTTTACAGCTCTGCAATAGCAGAAAATCCTACCATTGACGTTCTGGCTACTACAGTCTCAACAATCAGGAATTTAAGGATAGGTACTGAAATTATTTTAAGTGGACCAGGGGGCTATTCAGGCGATATAATGGCTGAGAAGATATTTGCTGGCCCTACAGCTTCACAAAATATTAATCTTGAAAGTGGAAGTAGTCTTAACTACTACAACATTTCTTCGGGGACTACTTCAGCCTACACATTTCCGGGTGTACCACCAGTGGCTTATACGGGTACCGGATCTGTAGCTTTCAATGTAGAGGCATTTGCTTCAAAAACCATAACTACCAGTGGAGGGAACACATCCAGTTCTGAAGTTACTCAAGGGAACGCTGGGGTCTGTTTGGTTTATGTTTATAACACAAACCCACTGCCAGTTAAATTGATTTCTTTCTCAGCGTCAAATAAAGATGGAGGACCTGTAACACTAAAATGGACAACAAGCCTTGAGACTGACAGTGATCGATTCGAAGTTCAGAGAAGTAACGATACAAAAGGCTGGGAGCCTATAGGTGGGCTTAAAGCTACTAACTCTGGTGAGTCAATATCAAATTATGTATTTTATGACAACAACCCTTTTTCTAGTGTTTCATACTATCGATTGAAAATGATAGATCTTGATAGTAAGTTCACATACAGTCGTATTGTAAGCGTCAATAATTTAATTGAACCAAGTTTCACAGTGTATCCTAATCCAGTTGTAAATGGCGTTTTTAGTTTTAAGAGTATTGATTTAACCGAAATTAGTCAAGTGAATATCTCTTCTTTGGATGGTAAATTGGTTTTATCCAAGGAAAAGGTTACAGAAAGTGGGATAAATACCGAAAGTCTTTCAAAGGGACTTTATAGCGTGCAAATATTACTAAAGGACGGGAAAACTTATGCGTCGAAGCTTTTAATAAAATGATTGATTTTATTATGATATAGGTTATCAATTTTCTAATCAAAAAGGAGCCAGTAGTAAACTGTCTGCCATCTTTCTTTAAGAGCACGGGTCTTTTAAAGAAATTAGAAGAGCTGTATTCCCTCGCTAAAAATAGGGTGGTGACATCGTATGTCACCACCCTATTTTTTTCCTGTCATATTTCTTTATATGGTTGCTTTTCGTACAGTTGGGAGGTCCATGACCAACAAGAGCCTTGGGGTTTGGGGCAAGTCGTGTTTAATGGTGATCGAGTAACTTTCACCAAAATGTATGCAAAAAAAGAAAGATGAAAAGAAGCAAAACATCAACCAACTAGACCTCTTTCAAGAAGACACTTTAAAATTTGACCGATAAGAAAGATATTGGCCTATCCCCATCGATCTCTGCCAGAGACGACATCTCCCTAGGGATAGGCCATACCACATACTAGCATATGTTAGCCCCAGGTTGATAATTTGAAGCTATCCGAGGCTTTAAAAAATTTAGTAAAGTATGGTTACTGAAAGGGCTAATCTTCTAGAGGAGCCCTTTTTCGTGTCCTAAGGCCACGGGATTTTTTAGCCATGGACCCGTCCCAACTGTGTCAGTTATTCCGACGTTCCCATTAGACGAAATTGTATCAAGTTCGATGAGTACAGGGAACTTGTCAACGAGTCTACATGTCTATTGTCTTAGTCCCCTATTAACTGGACAGATTTTCTGAAAAGGCGGCAGCCGCTGCTGTTGTGTCGTAAACTACCTGTGCTTCCTCTCATTTCTGTTGAGGTCCGGGCCGTCGGTGCGGTTACGAAGCCAATCGAACGATGAAGCCGGTGATGCGGGGCCGCCCGTGCGGTTGTAATGGGAAAAATAACGCTTTAATAGGTCTTTAGCGGCTTCGGCCGTCCGATTCATAATAGCTGCCAAACTCATTTCGTTCGATGACATCATATTCCAGAATGCTGTGAAACGCTTCGATGTACGAGTTCTCTTCAGGGGTAGCAACGTGTGTAAAACGCTCCGGCGTCCCGGTCCTGCTTGATCTCGGAGCTTTTCAAAAAATTACGTACAGAGTGGGCGATGAATTGGCTGCCGTTATCATTGCGCAGAATGACGCCTTTCAGTTCATGGCCCTGGTTAATTCGTCGAAAAAGATTGATTAAGTCGATTTGACGAATAGTGCCTTGGAACAGCCAATCCAGGATTTTGCGGCCGCTTCGGCCTTTAGATTTGAGCCAGTGTAAAATTCCAAGAATGTCCTACCTTGGAAAGCTCTCAGAATGAGAGTAAACCAGTGCCAGTGGGGA
>NZ_BAAHAD010000028.1:0-8887 GCF_054777855.1 Spirosoma jeollabukense | reverse complement strand
CGACGGAAAAATCATATTTTTCAGCGTCTACAAAGTTCGTAAAACTATCTCTTCTCTTTTTACCCGCATCTGTCCACTTTTGGCTGACGACATACAGCTAGTGCGATTGGATCTGGCGCAGTGGTGTCAGTCTCGAATGCACTGGTGCTGGGCAACAATGCGAATGTGGGAATTGGTACGTCAACACCCGCCAATAAACTGGAAATTAGGCAGGGCACCACGGGTAATAGCGGGCTTCGGTTGACTAACCTGACCTCTTCCTACACAACGACGGTTCTGAACCAGACCAAATTTCTAACAGTGAATTCTCAAGGCGATGTCATCCTGGCCAGTATCAATGGATCGGGCCGAGTAGGGGTTGACACGGAGAGTATGTGGCAGGCTAGCGGGGACAATCTCCAGAATAGCAATGTCGGTGGCGTAGTTATTGGACCAGGCGTTAGCAAGACGCCGACGGGGTACCGACTCTACGTAGCGGAGGGTATCTTGACGGAGAAAGTAAAAGTAGCCGTGAAAAGTACCAGTGATTGGAGTGACAAGGTCTTTGAATCTGGCTATAAGCTTAAGAGCTTGGGCGAGGTTGAGCAACACATCCAAAAGGTAGGTCATTTGCCAGACATACCTTCTGCAAGGGAGGTGGTTGAACAGGGTGTTGATGTGGCCAAGATGGATGCTAAATTATTGGAAAAAATTGAAGAGTTGACTTTGTATAGTATTCAGCAAGACAAAACGATAAAACGACAACAGGCAGAGATTGATGAGTTAAAAGCTGTCAAGGCTAAACAAATTCAGCTAGAACACTTAGTCAACACACTGATCAAGGCCAAACGCAAGTGAGAAGAAAACGAGCTTTATTCTTTTAAGCTTATGCCTGAGTGCTTTCCTGGCCACGGCTCAGACCGTGGAACAGGCTCGCTTGCTGACTAGTGGCTATCAAGCCCAGCCCCTTGAAGAAGCGGCTGAAATCCTGACTGCTAGTAACAAAGTTAATGCCAGCGCTATGTCAGTTGAGTATAAAGCAGGGCAGGCGGTTGTTCTCCAACCAGGTTTTGAAGTCAGAGCAGGATCGGTCTTCACCGCGCACACGGGCGTGGTTTCAGGAACTATCGACGGGAAGCAGCTTATGCTTGTAGTTTATCCCAACCCGTTGGAATCGGTCACCACCATCTCCTATATCCTCACCAGAGCGGGGGGCACCAGTTTGCATATTTGGAATGCGGAAGTCCAGTTACTGTCAAAACTCGTCGATAACCAATACCAGGAAGCCGGTCAATATCAGGTGGAGTGGAAAGGTGAGCATTTCCCAGCAGGGGCCTCCCTCTATAAGCTGGAGCACCCTTTAGCTACAATGTAGAGGTACACCTTATCTATACCTTTCCCCCTTCAATCAACTATTTGGAGAATAGTAGTAATAAGCGGTTAGATAGACGCATAGACCTAAAACGCACGAATCTTTACTAAGAAATTAAGCCAGCTTGTTCTGACTAGGCTTAGGCAAGTTAGTTGCCCCTCTTAGAAAATGGGCGCTTACTGAAACAGCAACTGTCTCCATAGGATTGCTGTCCCGCCCTAAACCAGCCCACCTCAACCATCCTTAGCCCGGGTGTTTGATTGCTGATTAGCCAACAAAAACTTAAGCACCTTCACTTGTTGCTGCTGTCCTGACCGCAAATCTAGTAAGTGCATCCCTTTCTGAGCCGAGAATCACAACCATGTTAAACAGTTGAATTAAGTAGCAACTTTAACCAGACTAGACGATTGGTTTAGTTCGGTTTTTTGTTAACAACTGGTAGTGAAAATGTGGACTATTTAGAAAATAATCCATGACATTCTATACAGGACATCTGATTTACCGAGCTCTATACTGCAATTTATGCTTTATCAATGGAGCAAAGGCATACTTCAACCGTTTGTTAATCAATCAATACGTTTCACCTTATTAGTCTCAAAAGGCCCATGTTATTCAAAGTGCCTCCAGATTCCAGGACTAATTTTTTAGCTTCCTGTGGGCCCATCTGCGGAGTAATAGTCACTTTATGTCCACTGCTTATTGTTACTGTATGCTGAGTAGAGGGTACGCAGTTACAATCCCAGGTTGCAACTGAATTCCAATCCCCCGTTTTAAGGGAACGTACGATGGAAAGTCTATTAATCGATATTCTTTTGTCATAACTTACGGGCGCTGCTTCCTGATTATACAAACTATCGTAGGCAACCGAGTAAAAGCTATAAGTTGAATCCATTTTCCCGGTAAAGGTTGCTGTTAACGACGAGGTTCCCTGTAGAAATAATTTATAGGGACTATTATTGACTGCCACGTAAATATCAAACAGATTCACACCAGATTCATTATCACTGCCCTGCCAACGAAGGGTGAAAGTCGTATCCTGAGTCGCGGTCGGTAAAGTTAGGATAGCACTAGTTGGAGGTTGGCTGTCAATGATATTAGTCCAGGGGGGCGTTGGAATAACTGGGTTACCATCAAAATAGATATATGCTGTATTACGGAGGGTTGCCAAATTCGGAAGCGTTGCTTTGGGTTCAACATTAAACGACAGACCACCCTCCCCCTCACGAGCTAGTTTATTTGGGGGTAGAAACCCCAAGATTGGATCTTCGGTTAATTTCATGGTTGAAGGATCCAGGGAGGTATAGGTGGCTATTAATACGCCCGTGCTATCGATAAACGTAGCTTCCATACGGACAATTAAATTTTTACTGGGACGCAAATCCCAATCCACCACATGGTGTTTCTTACCTGGAGGGATATAAAAAGTAGTGTCAGCAATATTGAAATATCCCAATTGAAGGGTACTTAAATCGTACTTGTCTTTGCTGAGCGTATCCACTAGGCGCACCAGTTGGGCATCAGCCGTTGCCGAAGCAAAATTTTCGAAACGAATTAAGTAGTTGAACGGCGTTTGCATATTGACAAAGCGTTGTGCTTTGACTCCGACTGGCCCCAATTTATCGTTTGGATCATACGAAGCAATATTCGGGCTACCTCCCATTGTTTGCTTCATCCGATTCATGATGTAGCCATGGCAATCTTGCGAGATATCCGCTAGGTCGCCTGGCCCAGTGAAAGAATTTTCAAAAAAATCTTGAAATCTGCGTTCGAATACCCCATTCGGTGTCGTGCATTCTACACCTGTTTTCAGAATGGAAGCAGCAAGATTTATAATAAATGGTGACTCGCATTTAATTCCTCGAACACTATATCTATAAATGCTATTGGTTAACTTCAGAATAGCGCCTGGACAACCTGGAATAATTTCGCTGGCAAAGCCAATAAAACAATCAAACCCAGTGGGAGAAGTGCTTTTCCTTCCACCTTTTGGACTACCGTTAGTCTGCTGATTAAGGTCGTTGTCGGTAAACATTGGCTGATTCGCAAACGCATGAATTTCAAACCGTTCCCGACCCGTCAACTGAACTTCTAGTGGTATATCTAACGTTTCGCCAGATTTGATTTTGCTTAGTAAAAACCAATACCCATTACCTGTAAACTTTTCTCCTAGTAAGCTATCAATTAGCGTCGTAAAGGTAGTATCGCTTCTAACGTAAGTCGTATCACTTATATATACTGAAGGAGATACAATTTTTGTATTTCGGGAAACGACAATCCAAAGCGGTACCCCATACGCATCCATTCCCCCTTTATTACTAATGGTCATTAGGATCCGAGTTGGACGGCCTGGACGAATTGCCGGAGGGGTTGTGATTTGTACCTTAATGTTAGCTGGTACCGGCGTTGTTATATCAAAACCCTGCGGGAAGAACAGTTTTACTCCTGATGGAAGTAATACCTCAACGTCCCAACTTCCTAGTGCTTTATTACGAAGATCAAACTGAGCTTCCATTCGGAAGTTTTCCGGGAATTTCAACAGTGAATCCGGCACAACAATATCGGCCTGTCCCGTCTTTTTAAGTCTAACCTTGCTACCCGCAACGATACTGTACCCATAAAAATTGACGGTCACTTGGCCCCCATTTCCACCTGACTTGGGAAAAAAGGCGGGATTGATCTCATCTTTAAAAAAACCTCTTGGAAAACTTACTCGTAAAAAGTTGGCATGATTGGAATATTTATTAAAGGCATCTCCGCTCCAGTCTATATTAAAGTAAAGAAAACTTTGGGCTAAAAAAAGCTGACTTTTGATCAGTGTATTGGCATAGGATGTTTTATAAAAACAACTATCGCTAAAGCGTTTATACTCCAGATCATAATAAAATGCGGATGTATTAGTGGGCTGTAAGCCATTTAAGGTCATATTTCTTCCGCACCGGGGAATTGCGAAATTATTGGCTAATAGGGGAGAGCCTGCTAAAAACAAATATTTCTCAGCCGCCATTATCCATTGAGACTGATCTGTACTGTTACTGCCGAAAGAAGCGATGAGGTGGCCCGTAAAGCGGTCAAACTGATAATAGGCCTTATCATTAGAATTGTAGGTGGAAAACAGAATAGAGTTACCTGTAATTGTAAAATCCAAAATCGAAAAGTCACTGCGCCAGGCTGGCTGCGTAATGCGTAAGGATGAATACTTTTTTTTATTTAAATCTATAGAGGCTATTTTTCCTATGGTGCTAGTGTAGACCCCATTCACGGCTACGTTTCCTGCGAGGTACAAAAGCGAGTCGACTAGTTCAAATTGGGAGACATTGCCTGGCGTAAACCAGGATAAGGGGGCCCCCGTCTGCGTATCCAAGAGCTTTAGATTGCCACTGGATCCAGCTACGCTACTATTTTGCGTTGTAAAGGCAACAACTCCATTTTTAACCTGTAGTTTACGGATCGTTTGGTTACTAGTATTAATAGTAAACCGGCGTAACAAGCTACCCGTTTTTACACTGAAGGCCGCCAGGCTATTAGGTAAAGACTGGTTATTGCCAATGTTTAGTGTGCCAATAGTCCAAAGCGTTGAATCATTTTCGAAGGCAATCGCCTGAAAAGCTGAATACTCGATATTAATTCCTGAGGGTTTCCAGTCAACAACCCGCTCACTTTCTGGGCGCACGATCGCTATATGCGGATAGTAAAGCTGTTTTACGTTGATAAATCTTCCTCCAATAAACACCCGTTGACCATCAACAACCAGGGTGTAGATTGTTTGATCGAGTTTATTATCGTCTAGGGTGTTAAAAGGCTTCCAGTCCTGTACCGTCCGGTTATTAATGTTAACCTTCGCGACATTTTTTGTGTTGACTCCAAGCAAACTGACTAGTTTGCCGAAGGCATACAGATCAGAGTCGTCAATCACTAGCTTACTGATTGTCTGTTTAGAACCGGTTTGTATGGTCCAGGTCGAATTTGGCATACCGTTACTAGTTAAATACCGGCCAATTTTACTATACTTAGTAATGCCGTCCGTTTCATAAAACTCGGCTACCACGAACAAATCATTTTCTGTCGCTGCTATGGATAAAGGAGTTCCCTCAAGTGATTGTTGCCAGATTGTTGTCGATCCAGCATTCTGATCAACCGCAATCAGCTTACTGGGACTCTTTATAGCAAGGATAATCTTATTGCCACTTACGGTAAAGTCGGCCACCTGTGTATTTGAGAACAATGGAGAGGGATTCCAACTCGTCAACTGGCCATCGATCAAATTGTAGGCGATCGCTTTACGATTTGCAGCATTCGCTCCATTGATTTTGGTAAACTCCCCGCATAGAAATAATTTATTGTCCGCTATCAGTAAGGAAAGTGCAGCCGTAAGGTTAGTAGATGCTGTATTTGAATTCCATAAAAAACTTCCCGAAATCGCGTCAAAACCTAGCAATTGATACTGCGATATTGAATTGGTATAAACTTGCGCCCAGCAGTAGATTGTATTCTTATAAAGAATAAGTTCACGAACGCTTTGTATAGTCAGGGAAGCGGCTGTCTGAGGGATTCGGAATGTAGTATCAATTCGATTATCGGGGTATATGTGGAGGATACCGTAGGAGGATTTCGCTAATCTGGTTTGATCGACGCTATTTCGAAATTCATTACCTGAAACATACCACCCTCCTTTTCCATCAGCGATTGCATTTTTAACCTCAGGTAGGAAAGGAAACTCAGTGGATAAAGGTTCTGATGTAAGTTTATCGACAACTTGAGCATTTTGAGCGGGGAATCCTATATGATCCCCTCCATGAATAAGTGCTAGCCCAACATTAGGGTGATAAGCCGTGCCGTTAACGCCCGCTTCTGGAATCGTTTTAGCTCGTTTAACGGTTTGGGCAAAAGTGCAAAAGCAAAAGCAGCTCAGGATAACGAGTAAACTGTACTTCATAAAAAGAATAGGTGTTGATAGATAGCTCATTAAGCGAATTATAGCTAACTACAAACAAGTTACCAATAATTTTCAAACCATTCAATCTGCTAGAAGGTAGAGGAGCTGACCTTGTACAGTATTAAGCAACAAAAGTAGATTGACGAGTTAAGACAAATGGTTAGCAGGTGGTCGATAAGAAATAATCTACTCCTTTTATCTGTACTACAAAAAGGCACCAACATGTAGTTAGGTAGGTGCCTTTTTGTAACCGAGCAGTTTCATCCGGCCAGCTTGTTTCTAAAGGCACGGATGAGCCGGGTAGTCTTGAATTTCAAGTATTTTTTGGTTTTGCCAGAGCTTGAGACAGTGAACAAAGCTCATTCCCCAATATCTTACACTCATTTCCCCCTTCCCCTCACAAATTCCCAATCCTGACCGCCCGGATCAACTCCTCCGACGGCACTTCAAACAAGGCCATTCGTTCTCTTTTGCCTAATATATTTCACACAGCAGCGCCTTTAAAGAAAGGATTTTAGGCCAAGCCCCTCCAGTAAGGGGAGGATGTGTGTAGTTTCTACCTTCTATTCGCCAACTATTTCTTAGCTTTTAGTCTATCACGACATAGCGACACCATTTTCAGGTTCTGCTAAAGCAGTGCCTATATTTTGCTCATCCACAACTGATACCTTAGCTACAAAAAAAGCCCACACAGATGCAGGCTGTTTTGTATCAAGCTATATAGTAGTCTTATTAGGGCTGACCGAACCTAAAGTAAACGCCGGCTCCCAGCAAAAGCCACTTTCCCGTACTACCATCGCCAAAAATGAGATGATAGCCCGCATCGGCGTTAAGGCCAAAAGCCGGTGAAATAGCATACTGCAACCCTACCTTGGGCGCTACGCCAAAATTACTATCGCTGTCGGATGATTTTAGGCCCTGAGCCCCGCTGCTTATTTCAAGGCTGGCCCCGGCCCGGTACAACCCGGCTTCAACCCCCACATAGGGTCGTAAAGCGGACTCAGAGAAAAAGTATTCGGCCTGACCAGTCACCATCAGTATGTTCAACGAGGCTTTGACCAAGCCACCACCTGTCCCAGGATCAAAACTAGCCGAGTTGGTCTTGGTAAAATAACGCCCGTTTAGGCCAACGGCCAACTTGGGGCTAACGAAATAGCGCAGCGTCACGCCCCCTCCCCACAGACCATCCGAGAATGAAGAGCCCGATTCAGTCGGCGCTAGGTAGTTGCCATTCACATTTACTTGAAACTGGGCCTGGGCTTGGCTGGACAAAAGCAAAGCGCTAAGTAGAAGGAATAGGGAGACGGTTACTTTAAAGGTGTTTATCATGATAAGTACGTTGATTTGAATTGTGCGAAACTACGGCTTATGCATAAAGGGGTCTAGATTCATTTAGTGAAAGGCGACTAATTTGGCTTAATAGATAACGTTACATCAAAGACTGATAAACAAAAACTTACACCTTATTTAACGTCACGGTAAAGTTTTGGCCGGCATTGGTCCAGGTTAGGATTAATTGGGTGTACTGCCCCGTTCCGCCGGGTTGGTAGTCCATATTGATAGCCTGCGTTGTCCCATCGTCGGATGTCAAGGTCAGTTTGGTCCCCGACACGGCCCACTTCCCGGTAACTAATTCGTCCGTAGTGTTGCCCGACATGCATTTGCTTTCGTCGGTCTCCGAGAAGGTCTGATCATTATTAAACGTATAGTAAAAGGTGATGTCGGAGCAGTTGTAGGAGAAGAGCTGCCGAAGGTAAGCCAGGTAATCTCGGGTCCCGTCGGCCAGGGGTGGATCAACGACGAAGGCGACCATCTCCCATTTGCCCGTTACATCCACTGTCGGCGTTGGCGTCGAGTCCTTTTTAGAGCAGCCCGTCAATAGGAGTGTAACTAAAAGGATGCAGGCAAAAGACTTTGCAGCATAATGCGATTTCATAAAACGTCAAATTAAAGGGTTGGAGTTAGTTCTGGGTGTCGTAAACGGGCAGAGACCGATTTTTTTCGGATGGAATACGGACGAGAAATTGCGCCATTAGGCGAGGCAACCCGCTAAATCTTTCGTGAACGGTTCGTTTTCTTCGAGAGTGGTAGAACGTCAGGGAGGACCAATTGAAATGTTGAACATAAAAAGCTCGTTCATCCCTGAACGAGCTTTTTATATGGTGACACCGGGTTTATTAAATTAAACGAATTACCGCCGGTATTTCTCATTCCCGCCGATGGGAATGAAAAATAGGGGAAATATTTCGTAGGTTATTTACTAAACCAGCGTCAAACGCATTCCATTCACCGGCCCGGATCATCACGCTACCTAGGTATGTAGCCAATCAAGGGCTGACCGTACGCTTGAGGTTAGAAGGGTCTGCTATTTCGTACAGAATCCACGGTCCGCCGTTGTGGTCACTTGGCCTAAAAGAATCCGTGTAACACGTATGAGAGCGTTTAAATGAGATAACTACATAGCTAAATTAATTTGCATGCCTCCTCTACTACGGCTTTAATAAAAGCCGATGAGACGGCTTTGGGACGCTGATCGGTCGTAATTAAGTTATGGTCTACGTGCTTAATTTGCCGTATTGGACGAGCCGGATTAACCGTGTTGA
>NZ_BAAHAD010000027.1:0-10014 GCF_054777855.1 Spirosoma jeollabukense | reverse complement strand
GAAGTTAATCATGAAGCCAAGTCTATTAACCAAAGCTCTGTCAGCGGCCGCTACGTTTGTAGCGCTGCTATCCGCCTCGCCAGCCATATTGGCCCAGATGAAAGTTGGGGATAATCCAACTACTATAACGGAATTCGCTGTACTGTAGGCAAAAACCACCAGCAAAGGTCTGCTCCTATCCCGGTTGGACCTAACCGCTTCCACTCAGTATAACACTTCTTAGCGTACAAATTGCCAAATTATTTTATGGAACACTCCCTTACTGACAGTGAACTGATTGGTCAGTACCTAATCACGCAGCCCCGTCGTTGCCATGAACTCCTGTATCATCGATACCGGAATAAAGTCTATTACAAATGTCTGTCCATGACACGAGACCCCGACCTAGCTCAGGATTATACCCAGGATATTTTTATTAAGGCCCTGGCCCGACTGAGCCAATTTAGCCATCGTGCCCGCTTTTCCAGTTGGCTCTTTGCCATCACCCATCATTACTGCGTTGACCAGTTGCATCGCTCCAAACGGGTCCGAACGGTCTGGCTCGACGATACCTTCGAGTGGACCTTTTCGGAGGCCGTTGAGCCGCTGGATCAGGAAGTCCGCCTGCTGGGGCTAGCCCAGGCTATCGAGCAGCTTTCCCCCCTAGAACAGGCGCTGCTGCGCTTAAAATACGAACAGGGCTGGAGCTTACAGGCGCTGGCAAAGCAGTATGCGCTCAAGGTTGATATCGTTAAGATGCGGCTTAAGCGTAGCCGGGTCAAAGTCCAACGAATTTACGCTAAGGCCCAACCCAAGTAGCCATCGTAACCAAGCGACAGATTTCCGTTTTACCGGTGTCTGATTAAGTAAGCCTTATACCTATTTTTTAGTCGACAGTGTCCCAACTTTTTATAACGACAACCCAATTGATTTCATGAAACACGCTTTATTCGTAATCTTATTTTTATTTCTCGCTAGTTCCAGTTGGGCCCAATGTCCCGCGGCCAGTTCCTATGTGGCCTCAACGACTACGGCTAGTTGTCCCTCCAATGGCGTCTTGCAATTGGCTAATCCCGCCGATCAGCCCACAGTCGGTGGCGTCGGTGTAGCAGGGGCGGTATATACCCTGACGGTAGGACCTGCTTCGGGCGGCTTCCAGACTACGGGGCAGAGTGCCAACCGCTTCGAAGGTTTACCCCCTGGCACTTATACCGTTACGATCACTAAACCCGGCTGTCCGGATATAATCCGGTCCGGTCTGGTGATTCCTTCCACCTACTCCCCCATCAGTCTGACGGCGACCGTCTCTAACCAATGTGCCAATGGCCAGCCAGGGGGGACCATCACGGCCAGCTCCACGGGCGGAACAGCGCCCATTGAGTATGCCTTCATTCAAGCCCAATCGGCCAATGTGGACGAATCGCTCTTGACCTATGGCCCCACGTCCAGCACCACCACGACCAGCTTTGGTCTGTTTCAGGTGCGGGCCCGCGACGCCTGCGGGGTCTTTACCACCCATACGGTCAACATTCAGCCTAACGTGGTGAAAGCCTTTTTCAACCCCGCTGGGTCCAATAAGGACTGTGATCAGTATGCTATCAGTGGTTCGCTAAACCCTACCGCCGGAGGAAGCAGCTTAACCCCCAGTCCTGCTCAGCCCTATACAATTGAACTCTTCGATGTCACGACTACTAACCCGTGTGGCCTTCCAACTGGGGCGACTCCCTTTCAGACTATCACGGCTACCACGCCCGCCGATCTACGGTTTGATCTGGACAAAACTCATGCCCAGGTGGCCATTCGGACCACCAGCCCCTGTGGCGAAGTGGAGGTGCGCTGTTATAACCTGAGCAGTAACTTCGGCCCCACCCTGAGCCGAATTATTTCGCCTTCCTGTGAGCTGATTAGCGGCCAGAATGGGGTGGATATGCTCCTGCAGCCGGGCCGCTTTACGACGCCCCTGAGTGTTTCCATTACCAGTCAGGCCCCCGGCAATGCCGTGCTGCTGACGGATCAACTCCCTAACAACAACAGTAAACTCTATTCGCTCTCCTTTGTGGCCCAGGGCTACTCGGTTCAGGTGGAAGATGCCTGCGGCCAGGTACGCTCCTTTACGGTGACCAATCCGCCCACTGGGGCCTCGCCCATAGGAACCAGTGTCAGTACGAACCTGAGTTGCGCCGATGCGCTGGGAGCCAAACGTACCAATGTCAATCTATCGGGCGGGGTGACGGGCCTGTTGGAATCGGGCGGGAGTGTGCAGTTGGTATCAGGGCCAGAAGGCCCTTATTCGCCCGCGCTGCCCGCTTCGGGTTCCTCTGGCACCTCCTATTACTGGAATAACCTCCCACCGGGTACTTATACAGCCCAGTTCAGCCCGAAAACCAACGACTGTAGTCCCAGCAGCTTTACGTTCACCGTGCCCATCAACTCGGCTAGCTCGCCGGGTCTAAGCTACAGTCTAACGGGATCGGTCACTCCGCTTTGCAGCGGTAACGCCAGTTTGTCGACCTCCTTTAATTACAATGGCGGTACCCCCGTTACCTATCAGCTCCGCAATGCGGCCAATCAACTGATTGCCAGTAACACCAGCGGTTTTTTCACCGACCTGGTGGCGGATGTCTATACCGTAACGGCTTCGGCTTCGCCGGGTTGTGGAGTGAGTTTGACCCAGATTCAATCCTTTACCCTGCCCGTGAGCGACACCACACCCCAGATTACCAAAAAAGTGGGTATTGTCTGCGAGACGGGTGGCAATCCTGCTGCCAGTGGTCAGGCCTTTTTCAACTTTAGCGGGCTGGCTCCTTATCGGCTAGAGCTTAGGCCCACGGGCAGCGCGACCTGGTCTGCCGTCGCCACGGGCATCAGTTCCAGCACCTTTGCCGTCACTAACCTTGCCGCCAGTGGCACCTACGATTTTCGCCTGAGTGATAATTGCGGTAAATCCACGGTAACGACCGTTTCCATTCGGCCCCTGGAGGCCCAGCGGGTAGAAAATACCCAGGAACCCTGCCTCAACCAGCCGTATACCTTAAGTGCCCCAGATTATCCAGGCGCTACGTACGCCTGGACCAAAGATGGTAGTTTAATTTCCACCGATCGGCAGATTAATTTTCCCGCGTTTCAGCCCTACGACAATGGCGCCTACGAGGTAGTGATCACCCTAGGTGGTGGGTGCGTCGCTCGCACGGCCAGTGTAACGCTGAATAGTGCTAATTGTGGCGGACCGTTGCCAGTCAATCTGATCTTGTTCAGCGTTAAGCCGGGGACTAATCAGACTGTAGAGATCAAATGGGTGACCGCTATGGAGCGAGATAACGCTTATTTCCAGCTCGAACGCAGCAAGGATCTGGTCTCTTTTGAGCCAGTAGCCAGGGTGCAGCCTCAGGAAGGTGCTCAAGGTAGCCATACGTATCAGTATATCGATGCGATGCCTTATCTAGGTACGAGCTACTACCGGTTGCATCAGGTGGATCTGAGCGGGCGGTTCACGGATTTCCCGGCCGTGTCGGTCGTCCTGGGTGGCCAGACCTATCAGATCTATCCCAATCCGGTGAGTGACGGTCGCTTTAGTCTAAACCTGGATGAGCCGCAAACCGCCAAGATCCGGCTTTATATGAATGATGGTCGTCAGCTACGGGTCGAACGAAGCGTATTGAGCGCCACCCAGGTGGAGGTAAAGGTGCTTGATTCTCTACCGGCAGGCGTGTTCTTGCTACAGGTGGAGGAGAGGGGGCAGATCCGGCCTTATCGATTAGTTATTCAGAAATAAGCGTTACCGGTACAGCGATCCAACTAGCTAATAGTCAAATCTAGCATCAGTTTAATATAGTAGGTAGGTTGAGGCCGGTGAAGGACTTAGCGTACGCTTGTTCTTCACCGGCCTCGCCATACACCGTGTCGGACATAAGGGTCGATGAGCCCAGGGATACGTGCTCGATCAAGACAGCCACGTCGGCCACTAGAGCAAAAGCGGGAGGACTTACTAAACCTCCCTACAAAGCCACTTAACCTAACTAGCTAGATTATAAGCCGCTTCTCAGGCATGCGTTATCATCACGAACTCGGCCATGAATTTTTGCCACCAATACCATTATATACGCCCTACTTGGTGTAGTAGAGCCTCGACTCGTTGGGACTTTCGTATGGTGACGGTTCATTGGGAGATTACCCGCTGTTAGCTTACTTGAGTTCTTTTATTTAAAGGCGCACTGATCGGCGTGGAAGTCCGCACAATCTAAATGGCCCATGATTCCAACTGAAAGGGAGATTAATCCCTACGAAGTCGTCCAGTTTCAATCCGCTCGTAAATAGCTCCTGAAAGGCTCCCACATCCCATATCTGCCGTAGGAAACAGGACGCTAATCGCCTATAAAGAGACGCAAATAGCCTGAACAGGCATGGCCTTTTACGCAGGCTGATGGTGATAACAAACCAGCTTTTAAGAACAATGCCGTATGACATTAACGAATGGACAACCTAATGACTGTCTTTACCTTGGTGAGCTAGCGGTATCTACCGAATAAAAAATTTACCGTGACTAGGTTATACCCACTTCGTCCTAAGCCCCTCCAGAACGAATACAACCGCTGGATACTCCATAATCATCACCATGTCTCTTGGCCTCACGGACGATGAACCCCTTCTTACTGGCCGGCCTGAGCCAGCCCCAGTTTTGAAACTCTCTATACCCGCTACGTGAACAAAGTTTATGGCCAGTGCCTTTCTATCACCCGTGATCTCGAAAAGGCTCAGGACTTTACCCAGGACATTTTTCTCAAAGTATTTCAGAAACTGGACGCCTTTGAACATCGCTCCCGCTTTTCGCACTGGCTGTGTACGATTGCCTACAATCACTGTATAGACCAACTCAAGCGGGATAAACGCTTACCGATAGCTAGGCTGAATGAGGAATTAGCCCAGCACGTAGGGGACCCGGAAGGGGGATATTCACCCTGAAACCTGGCAACTGCTTCAACATGCGCTGGCCACACTACCGGCTAAAGAGCGAGCCCTACTAGGACTGAAGTACGAAGAAGGGGCAGTGTTGAGGAGATTGGTCGGCTTCAGAGGATGGGCAGCCGTGCCAAAATTGATGCTTACTTTAAAACCCATGCCCAGTATTAGCCCCGATGGGCCAGGCAGCGTTGCGGGGGTTTGTAATCTTACTGTCGTATAAACGAACCGAATAATGATAAAAGACCCATCTAAACCCCTTTTGCTATGGTACTTGTGTTTTTCTGTATTCGCAATACAAATGGACATTACCAGAAAGGTAGTTTTGGCGATCAGGATCTGGCATTCTGTCTGGATAAGCCCTGAGCCCTGTTTGACCAAGGCTGGCAACTTCTACGGGTACAATTGGTAGAAGGCCCAGATAGCGCCATCTGGCTTCCCATGGAAGCCTTCGACGGATCGCCAATGAAGGACTGCTGCAACAGGAATGGGAAGACCTAATCTATCAAAGATAACCCGGGTGTGGACAATCTATAAGGCTCACTCAAACGGAGACACTATCCCACCCGTGGTTTTTCTTCAGGCCATGCGAGGAGTTTACACTTACTTGTACTTCCCCTTAGAACGTGTTGGGAAATTAAGTTTGGTGTTGTGTCTGTATCCGCTGCACCATGATCTGACTATTGGCCAAATAAAGCCAACTTACCGAAGAAGATACCGTATACTCGTAATCCTTGACGATCCGCCGGAAGAACGGGGTCGCCCGTGCGATTAGTCCAAGCAATGCTTCTTTCTACCACCCATCGTTTGGCCACTGGCACAAAACCTTGAGCGGATTCGGGCCGGGAAGCCTTCTCAAACTCAATGTTCCATTGAGCTAATTCCTTCGCAAATACCCCGTTATAGGCTTGATCGCCCATCACTTTTTCTAATCGTTCACCAACTCGCCATAGTATACTGCTTACCAGTGTACGGCCAGCAGGACCATCCGCTTCATTAGCCGCGTGAACGTGTACTACCAAAAGACGGCCCTCGGTGTCAACAATGAACTGTCGTTTGCGGCCATTTACTCGTTTGTTGGGATCGAGACCGCGTTCTTCATAAATCATTGGACTCAACTTAACACCGCTCCGGCGGCCCGGTCTGTGAGTCAATGCATACCAATGAGGGTGTAGGCATTCTATTGACTCGTTTACGATCCATTTCGTTGAGCGTCGCGTTAATTCGTTCGAACAGATTAGTAGTTTTCCACTGGTCAAAGTAGTAATAGACGGCTTGCCAATGTGGCCAGCCATCGGGCAGGTTTCGCCACTGACAACCGGTTCGTAAGAGCCAGAGAATGCAGTTGATAATCTGCCGTAAATCGTGCTTCCGTTTGCGTTTTAGCCGGGTGGCCGGAGCCATCAAAAAAGGGCAAAATTACGGCCCATTGGGAGTCGGTCAGTGGTTGCCACTGTTTGGTCATCACTTTGCATTTTGGTCGATACAAAGTTGGCACGACTCTCAACCTTTCTCAATTCCCCAACACGTTCTTATACCCATGTATTTTGCCTGGCAGGATGTCCCTAGACGATCTGGGCTTGCTTCCTGTTCAGGGACCCTGCGGCCAGGCCCCATTTCAATTTATCCTAGGTATTCAATGGTGCTTGCACAAGCGGATGATTTTATGATGATACAACACTGTCTTGTCCTGATTTTATTCGGACGTTTAATTTAATGGGGAGAGGGTTGAAAGGAAATGGTAGAAACCAAACTTTTTGCGTTCAATAAATCCGTTTATTTTTGTAGCTCACGGTTTTCTAGGTAGTGTCTCAGTTTGATTTTTTCTATGCTTGACCGTTCAAGTAAGATGTATCAAGCGCTACGTGTAAAGCCAGCGATGGAAACGGGCCTTGGTAAATGTTTAATGCTGATCGGCGAGATCGGTGAACTGACCTATAAATAAAGGGGTATACAATCTGATTTATAACGAGTTTAATCCTGATTAGTTGGTAACTGATAACACCCGTTAAACTTTTAAGTATTATTAAAATCTATAGTGTGGTACTATACGTATAAATAAATAAGGAAAACTACTTATTTATTATAATTAGATTTTGTTGTACTTAAAGTAAATAAAGACTATGAAACAGCACTTATCGTTAATCCTTTTTTGGGGGATACGTTGGTTTGTTTTGCTGGTTACTGTTAGGCGTTAATTGATTGGATACAAGACTACAAAACAGCAGTTTATTCACTTGAGCACTGGGAAGTCTTTTATGAAACGTTGGCACTCCTCATTTATACAGCGTTTGCCATTCGATTCATGATTAAACACCTTACCCTTCCTAATAACGATATATAGGGTTTTCATCTGTGGTTGACAGTCTTCGAAGAAATTCAAATTGAGACACTACCGTTTTCTACATACTTAATTTGCTTATGGATTAGCTATTCGAAATTTTATGACCATACGTCTTTCACTAGGTGAATCTACAAATTGTCAGACTATGGAGTTAGCCAGAGCAAAGTAGGCCTATGATCAGTAACCGAATAGGTTAATTCATTAAGCGTTTGTTGGCAGTAAGCCAAGGCTAACTTACTTCTGGCTGACAGAATTGGTACCACTTCATCAATAGGATAGTTTAGCCCGCCTGCGGCATTCATCGTCTTGCTTATATGGGTCAATTGACCTTTTGTAAATCGGGTAGCTGAACTCGACTGGTGTTTTTTAACTTTAGACTTTTCAAGGTGATTTTGTTGTGACGTGTAGTTTGTGTAATCTGAAAATAGGTCAAGTTCGTCCACTACTAAGTCTTGTTTAATGGGGTACGTCTGGGGTGTATAAAGGGGTGTCGGAAATCTACCCAAATATAAAGGGTAGATTTCCGACAAATGGGGTAATTCAAGGTGCTTAGGCAGCCTAAGGATACCCGGTAGATTTCCGACATATTGCCATCGTTCCAAGCAGATATTTAGTAATGCTTGATAAATGTCCGTATGCATTAACGCAATCGAACGGTCAAGCTGTTCTTCAATCCTACGTACAATTTCGGTGGGTGATTCCTGTACCCAGTTCTGCGCTACGATTTGGTTGTACTGTTTTTTTTTGCGGCTGCGGTCTTTTTCAATGCGTTTAAATTCGCTCTCATTTGCGTATTTACTGCGCTGTACGTGCCAGTATTCATAGTCCAATCCGCGCAGATATAATGTACGTTCTTCCTCTGCCAGACGGTCAGGATCAAAGCTGGGACACTTCCACATAATTTTCTTGAATGCGGTCAATAAAATAGTAGCAAGTAGGGTGGCATGCTGAGGTTGAACCAGATCCGCAAAGGTCATTGGGCGGTTGTTGCCTAAGAATTGCATCCTGTCGACCTTTATTTCAACCCGTAATGTGTACGGCTGCGGTGCATACACTTTTAACTTATGCTGTCCAGCTTCAATTTCAATATAAGGTAAAATTGAATCGGTTCGATTTAGTGTACTACGGCTGGGGGGCCGGTTTATGTAGGATAGAATGCTGGCACATATCTGTTCGGGATTATTCGTTTTAATCGTGGCCGACATTTCAAGGCCACTAAGCGCTGTTCGAAATGGATCGATTCGTAATTCTATGAACAGGTTGTCTAAGGCACACAAAATCTGAAAAGGGTCTTTGGCATCATGATTATGTAGCCCATTATTGGCAAGTTTAATGAGTGATCCCCGCAAAGAAAACCAGTGCCGGTTCGAATCTTGATCATATTGGCCACGTAACTTTGGATACAATCTCATGCCTTTGTAGTTAATTGGAGCTAAAGGCATGTCGTACCTTATGTCTCCATGCGTAGACGAGAAAAGCTGGCTCATATTGAGTCGCTTAACTAGATCGCGTTCGTTGACCGCGATACTAGACGTTTCGATTCCATCCAACATAGTCATATTTGCTAGGTTGTTTGGTTGAGGTAGGCAGCTAATTCTGATTTGAAGAAGTAAAGCCGACCATGTCTCTTTCGATGAGGAATCTTGGCAATATTCTGGTAGACCGTTTGCTGTGAAATACTAAGAAAGTCTGCAGTTTGCTGAACAGTGAGTGGTGTTTCTCCATCTGTTTCCCTCTGGCTGCTGGCTGGATTGCGCATGTATTGTAGCATTTCTAAAGCCAGCGCTTCTAAATTACTTAACCGATTGTTGATTGACTCAAAAGGGTTATTCATGGCCTGTCGTCTTTACATTAATTTGACACAGGCAAAATTGAATTCCCTAAGATAGCGTGACTAGTCAAGACTAGTCTTAAAGTTTTGCACTAATAGTCTTTAATTCGGTTTCTGCTTTTTGCCGTTGTTGATCGCTCAAATGCGGAATAACTTTTTCAATATCATCAATAAACTGCTTTATCATTCTACCATCAATATTTGTTCTTTTACTAGTTTGCAAAAATTTAGTGTATAAACTATATAATCTTTCTCCACTTCTTTTGCCATATTCTTTTGCTATAGAATCCGCAATTTTTCCTCGACTTATTGATTTGTCCTGGTAGATATAGAGCAATGCTATTTGACGCAAGGACAACTTGGGATTATTTAGAAGGGGCGTGGTATCTTTTATTGAAATTGAAACATCAATAGGAATATCATTATTTAAGATATTGATTTGCGCTCCAACAAATGGTGATTTATTTTTGGAACCACCATGGGTAACCCATGGATCAGGAGTTATTCCAGTTCCGTTGATTAATTGTTGTATAGCATTGATTTTAGAACATATAAAGTCAAAGAATGTAAAATAAAATTTTTTACGCAAATAGAT
The DNA here is from genome assembly GCF_054777855.1 of Spirosoma jeollabukense. NCBI lineage: Bacteria > Pseudomonadati > Bacteroidota > Cytophagia > Cytophagales > Cytophagaceae > Spirosoma > Spirosoma jeollabukense. Next base: position 309 of record NZ_BAAHAD010000027.1, on the reverse strand, counting down.
TTTATTGTTACCAGTTGGAAGATTTTGTGTTACAAAGCCCTGATATTTTATCCATTCGTCGAAAGTGCTCAACCTTATTCCTTCTGTATATTCAAACGCGTCATAAAACAGAGAATTATTGGATAAAACGCCAGAATCTCCAAAGTCAGCCCAATGAGGGATAAGCGCATGTAAGCGATTGACCTGGGCTTTCAGTTGCTCACTGGGCAAGCTTAGAGCATGTTGGGAAATCACATTTGGTAATAAGTCTCAATGCGTTGTAACATAATCTGGCTATTAGCCAGATATAGCCAACTGGCCGAAGAAGAT
>NZ_BAAHAD010000026.1:0-11490 GCF_054777855.1 Spirosoma jeollabukense | reverse complement strand
GGAAGTGAATTACTTACAGGCTGATCGAGCGCGCATAAGCTGTTTCTTTCGGAAGAAGGAGGTAGCATTCTTTACGGACTAACTCACGCGTCTATAATCTGGAACCAGTTAAATATGTTAGCATTATACGTTTTAGCGCTCCAACTAATGCGACTCCAATTGCTAATGACACACCACCAACAGGTGAAGTTACTATCACAAACACTGCATGCACTACTGCAATCAATCCGCTGACAGGAGGAGCAGATGGAGGCTTCATATTCAGCGCTCATCTCACAGAAGCAAAATCAGATCCAATTCTTTGCCTTACAATGCCTAATAAAGATGGAACGGGATATATAGATGGCTTTTTAATGGTGGGCAGTAGTTCTGTCAAAACGGATTTAATAACAGGAGCAATGGCTCCTTATATTATCACATATCCGCCTTCTTCAAGCCAAAATCTTAATAATTATTATAATTACTACAGCATGGACTATCTGAATGATCCGTCGATTCCTCCAATAAAAAGGATGTACTATTTGGGGGATATAAATAACGGATTTTACAAATTTTTTGTGATTTGCAAAAAATCAGACGGGACATATACGAAATCTAAAACAATTACTTTTTCCCAACCTTTTTACTTTTTCATTGGGTGTGGAATCAAGCCTACAAATTTTACGGCTAATTTTTGATTCAGCCTTTTTGGATTCAATTAACCGGTTTAAAGCAACGTGACTTTCAATCTCGTATGCTGTTGAAGCCGCTTATAGTCGGATTTATTGTAAGTACAAAATTCGTCGCAGTGCGATTCAGCAATGGCCAGATGCACACAATCGCTGATGTTTTGGAAGCCGATCAGCTTCGCTAAAGCAATGCCCCGTTTCATCTCTGCTAAGGTCGAGGAAACGGGTTCATACGCCAAGAATGCATCCAGCATCGCTTCAATATCGTCCGGTTGTTGACCCAGCTTTCGTAAGGTGAAAGCGGTTTCCAAAATGCAGAGCTGAGAAATGAAAAACCGCTGCTGGTCAATAGCGGCTTGGTACAGGCTGTTGGTGATTTGATGGGGGGTGGCCAACATTCGTACGAAATGTTCCATCGGCCCGTTCTGAACAGTTAAATAACTCATGTAGCTATGATAGATAGCTTACTTTGATTGATTGACTGAGTTTATTGTCGAGAAAACAGGCTCAAATGATATTAATTTGCTAAGCCTTGGCCCAGTAAAGAAATCGAACGTTTCTTTTACTGATTCCAATATTTGTCCTTAATTGTCTGATTATCTGCGCATAAAGAGTATGATAGATTATCCATGGAACATTTCGTACGAATGTTGGAACACCCCCTAAGTAGGCAGGTTATCGAGCGCTCCTTTGTACAAAACACGGCTCTTAATCAAGCCAATCGCTCGTTTAACCAATGCATGAGGCTCCTAAAATCAACCGGTTTAGTTGGGTGTAGAGCAAAGTCAACTGCCCCATTGCGCTCCTGAGCCAGTAGATGTGTAGCCCGACAGGGCAATCGGCCGGGGTTGGTCCCCCAGGCGCGGGCTGTGGACCTCTACTCGTCCGCCATAGCGGTACCAGTTGTACAGGATTTCCCGATAGCCGCTGTACGTAGCTTCTGATAAAATGCATAGGAAAATATAATAGAAATAATCTAATTAAATATTTGTTTTATAAAATATTATTCTTTGGTTTGCAGTGATCCTTTGATGTTACTTGTTTTAACCTGAAAGGAACTACCGACCCACCCCGTTCACCTTTGTCTATGCCTCCTCTTTCCCTGATGAGTCGGCCGTTGCTGGCTGGCTCGCTCTTGCTTGCCCTGTGGGCCCCGGCTTGGGCTCAGCCACAACCAGTCCGCCACTTCAATACCCAAGCCGTGCGGACGGCCACGCTGAAGCAGTTTCCCGATTATGCCAAAACCATCACCCAGCTCGAAGAACAGCTGCCCACCCTGATTGGCAAAGGGACCGGCCAGCAGACGCTGCAGATCCCGGTCGTCCTTCACATCCTGGCCGCGGACGGCCAGACCACGCCCACCGACGAGCAGGTTCAGGCCCAACTGGCCATTCTCAACCAGGCCTTCGGAGCCTACACGCCCCCCAAAGAGCTGCCCACCCAGGGCCTGGAAGCCTACGCCGCCCAGGGCGTCGAGGTCGGCATCCAGTTCGTACTCGCCGACGCCCAAAAAGGATCGGCCATTCAACGCGTCAGGACCGACCGCCAAAGCTGGGAGCTGCTCAACCAGATCCAGGACCCCAAACAGGGCGGCATCGCTCCGGTGGACCCGGCCCACCTCCTCAACATCTGGATTGGGGAGCTGGAGGGCACCAATGCGGGCTATGCCCACCTGCCCGGCGCGCCCGGCGAACTGGACGGCATTGTCATCGACCCCCACTATTTCGGCACTGACAAAGGGACCGCCAAGGCCCCCTATACCCAGGGCAAAACGCTGGTCCACCTGATGGGCACTTACCTGGGCTTATACGACCTGTGGGATGAGGCTCATCCCTGCCAGGATGATGGCGTGGCCGATACCCCCCTGCACTCGGGCCCCAATTCCCAGGTGCTGGGGGGGCCAGCCTCCCGCCAGATCTGTTTCTGCCCGGGGGCTCCGCTGGCCATGTACATCAATTACATGGACAATGCCGAGGATAGCCTGCTGCTGCTGTTTACCCAGGGCCAGAAAGACCGCATGCGGGCCATGCTGGCTCCCGACGGCCTGCGCGCGGGCCTCATCAAGCGCTAGGCTCACCCCCCTTTTTCTCTACCAGCTATCCCGTTTTCGTTTCCTTTGTTCCTTCCTGCTTGTGATGACTAAATTTGGGGCTGGCCTGCTGGCCCTGCTCATGGCCCTCTTCGGCGCGGCTGCGCTGCGGGCCCAACCCGTCAATAACTACGTCAAAGACGTAGTGATGCCTTCGCCTACGGCCGCCAGTTTGGGCAAATACGGCGATATTCCCGTCAGTTACTACACGGGGGTGCCCTCGGTGGGCATCCCCATCTATACCCTGACGTCGGGCCCCTTGAAGCTGCCCATTTCCCTGAGCTACCATGCGGGGGGCATGAAGGTGGGCGAACCCGTCAGCTGGGTGGGCCTGGGCTGGAGTTTGCAGGCTGGAGGCCTCATCAGCCGCACCGTCCAGGGCCGCGCCGACGAAGAAACCGGCAATTTCCAGGGCTATATGTCGGTGGGCCAGGATATTACCCTGGATGCCAATGGCTGCCTGCCCACCCAGCAGAACCAGGAATATGTGGCCATGGGCAATAAAGATCCCGAGCCTGACATTTTCTCGTTTTCTATGGGCGGCTATTCGGGCAAGTTTTACATCGATGCCGATAAGACCAACGACGGGGTCGTCAATGGCAAGGTGATTTTGATTCCCCAGCAGGATATTCGCATCGACTACGTTTATCAGGGCGGCACCTCGTTTCCCCTGAAAGGGTTCGTACTGACCCTGCCCGATGGCACCCGCTATGAATATGGCCTGTTGCCGGGCGAAACGAATATATTTCTGGGCGCAGAACAGAGTCAACCCAGCCTGAATGCCCCACCCAATATCAGTGGCTGGTATTTGCGCCGGATCAGTTCCGCCGACCAGGCCTACAGCATCAACCTGAACTACGTCTCCGAGCAGTATCAGTATGACTACCGGGTGAGTAATACCCAGGAAGGGGATGCGACCCGCAACAACTACCAGGCCCATGTCGTCACCATTAATGGGTTGCGGCTAAGCTCCATCACCACCCCAACGGCCAGCGTCAACCTGGTTGCCACCGCTGACCGTCAGGATCTGGTCAATCCCTACGCGGCCAAAACTAAAGAACTGGCCGAGATTCAGATTCAGTCGGGACCCGCCGGGCCGGGATCGTTTTGTAAAACGTTTGCGCTGGGCCACAGCTATTTCTCGGATAACTCGAGCCTGAACGGGGGCGGAGTCGCAGCCGACAAGCGGCTCCGCTTAACCAGTGTCCAGGAAAAATCCTGCGACGGCCATGTACTGGCCCAGCCCTACACGCTGGACTATTACGGCCAGGCGGGCAGTCCGGACTTTCTGCCCACCCGGCTGTCGGCGGCCACCGACCACTGGGGCTTTTACAATGGGGCTACCACCAACCCCGTGTCGGGGAGTCTGAATATACCCACCACGGCGCTGACCTATGTGCCCATTACGGGCGGCAACCCCGAAACCATCGTCTACGGCAATGCCAACCGGGAGACCAATGAGGCCACCATGACCTGGGGCACGCTCAGCCGGATCACCTACCCCACCGGCGGCTCGACGAGTTTTGCCTACGAGGCCAATACGTATTACGGCAGCCGGGTGGTGACCACGGCCACCGAGCTGGGCAGCTTAAACCACTACTGGCCCGGGGGCCAATGTGATAGTTATACCTACCCCATCCCGGGCGCTTCCCAGACGTTTACCTGTCCGCCAGCGATCTGGCCAACACCTATTACAGCTGGCAAGTGCGGCATACGGGCAATCCAACCTGCAACTGTACCGACTACGGTGACCCCTATGCCATTCTGCGGGTCTATTCGGGCAACACCCTGTTGTTCGAAAGGCCTGGTTACGCCACCTGCCAAGGCAATCCGATACAGGATATGGGCGGCAAGCTAACCGATTTACTGTCGGGCCTGCCCGCCAATACCCCCCTGCGCTTTGAGCTAGTGGGGGCGCGTAGTGGCTCCCTCTTCACCCTGCGGATCGTCTCGAGTAACACCGTCTCAGAAAATCGGAAGGTGGGTGGGCTACGCATCAAAACCATTACCAGCAACGACGGACTCAATCCGGCCAACGATGTGGTCAAAAGCTATGAGTATGCCAACAACTCGCCGATACCGGGGGCGTCGAGTGGGCAGTTGTATAACCAGCCCATTTATGGCTACGTGTATGATGGCTGTGTGGGCAGTTGCCAGCCCGATGGCTCTACCTCCGGCGGTTGTCCGACGGGTTCCCAGCGGCTGCGGAATGCGTTTTTCTTTGAGCACACGCTGGTACCGCTGGGCTCCTTCGAAGGGTACCATATCGGGTATGAAGTCGTTCGGGAATATAACGGCCCTGCCAATACGAGTTCCTATACGATCTATCGATACGCCAATGAGCCGGTACAGCCCTTTGCCGGCCTGCCTGTGTTACCTTCCCTGCCCCGCATTGCATCAGGCCAGCTCACCGACCGTGTTCAGAAATATGCCAGTGGGCTGGATGCCGTAGCCGAAAGCTATACCGCTAAAAATGATCCTCCTCAATACGGGCAGGGGCTGGCACTCAAGGTGGTTACCTACCGAATTGGCCTACCCACATCGGCTTACCCCGTTACCTTCTGGAAACGTTACCAGGTGCCCACCCGTCCGTTCCGCTATCAGACCATTACCCGCGTGCAGGATGGGCAGCAAACCATTACCACCCGGCAGTACAGCGGCAATGGCCACCTGCAGCTGACCCAGGAAATCCTCACTAATTCCGACAACAAGCAGACCATTACCGAGTATACATACCCCGCCGATCTGAGTGGTTTGCCAGCCGCTCAGGTGACGGCCTTTACCAGCCTGAATCTGCTGGTGCCCCTGCAAACCACCGTCACGACCGGCACGATGGTAAAGGGCACCCAGACCGAGTATGCTTTCTTTGATACCGGCTCGGGCAATCTGAGCAGCGGGCCGACTGGTAGCTTTATCCGGCCCTATAAATTCTATAACCGGGAGGGGGCCAGCTGGGTGCTCAAAGGCACCCTTGATGCCTACCACGGCACCACCTCCCCCACGGGTGCTCCCGGCCTGCCCCGCCAGTTTACCAAAGTGGGCTGGCAGCCCGAATATTACCAGTGGACGCCCTCGGCCCTGCTTCAGCAGCGGCAGTTCCTCAACTTCACCTGGAGCTATGAGTACACCCCCGGTACGGCGCTGGTCAGCAAGATGACCAATCCCGATGGGCAGTTTACCAGCTATAGCTACGATCCGCTGATGCGGCTCCAGCAGGTAAGCGCCCGCAATGGCGCGGTCACGACCAGCTATACCTACGCCTATCCCACGCTGAATAGTCCGGGCAGCATTGCCAGTCGGGGCTACGTCAAAACCAGCACGAACTTTGCGTCCGTACCCGGCAGTGGCCTCTCCCTCCAGACCAGTTATAATTACCTGGATGGACTGGGCCGCAGCCTCCAAACGGTCTATCAGGGCAAAGCCCCGTCGGGCAATGACCAGATCCGGGCCGTAGGCTACGACAGCCAGGGGCGGGTAACTAAGACCTTTGAAGCCTTCGCCAGTGGACAGAGCAATGGTTCCTACCAAGACCCGGGGGCGACGCCCTTTACGCTGACCCAGTACGAAGACAGCCCTTTAAACCGGGTCAGCAGTGTTACCCCGCCCAGCTGGGCGGCCACCCAGTCGGGCTACGCCAGCAACAGTGCGGGCGACGGCGTGCTGAACTATGACTCCGCCAGTGGCAGCTCCTCCACCTTTGGGGATAACCTGCTGGCCAAAACCACCACTACCGACGGCAATGGCAACAAGACCATCGCCTTCACCGACAAAAAAGGGCGGATGCTGCTCAGCCGCCGGGCTAATAGTAGTGAAAGCAGCCGGAGTGATACCTATTACGTCTACGACGACAAGGACCGGCTGGTCAAAGTCATTCCGCCGGGGGCCACCTGGTCCAGCAGCGAGCTAACCTACAGCTACAGCTATTTTGACAATGACCTGGTGCAGACCAAAAAACTGCCCGGCAAAGCGGCTGAACAGTACGTCTACAACCTGCGGGAACTGCCCGAGCGCTTCCAGGATGCGTTTATGGCTAACAATGGCGGGCGGTGGATGGCAAGCCAGTACGATGATTACGGTCGGCTGACGGCCAAGGGCGTATGGAACACCGGCAGTGACGGTAGCCTGAGCCTGCAAAACACCATTGTGGCTAATACCTACAGCACGGCTCCCTCGGGCATTACGGTCGATAAACTCAGCCAACGGAAAACAATGCTGCTGAACGTAGCCGATCCGGTGGTGAGTCCGGGGGCTGCTAACGGGCTGCTGCAAACGGACTTTACCTATGATGCCTACGGGCGCATTAGCCATACCAGCGGCAACAACCACCTCAACCTGTCTAACTTTACGGCCGAGAGTACGGACTACAGCTACGATAACGGGGATAACATCCTGACCGAAACCCGCAGCAGCAGTGGGCTTACTATTACCAATACCCGACTCTTCGACAGCTGGGGGCGGCTGACCCAGACGAGCCAGAGCCTCAATAATGCCGGGGCTACAACCCTTAGTCAGCTCAGCTACACCGACAAGGATCAGCTGAAGGGGAAGCAGCTGGGTAACGGTCTCCAGCAGATCGACTACGGCTACCTGACCAATGGACTGCTGAGCAGCATCAACGGGACAGCTTCGCTGACGAACAGCACGCAGCCGGTGAGCCAGATGCTGAGTAATTTTAGTACGCCGACCTTTGGCGCGACGACCGATGATCTATTCCGGCAAGTCCTGGAGTATAACAACCCCACACCGGGGCTGGGGGGAAGTAGCCAGAACAGTGGCAACATCGGCCAGCTGCTGTGGCAGGTCAAGGGGCGCACCACCCAGGCCTACGGGCTGAGCTATGACTACCTTGACCGGCTGACGGGGGCGGTTTCATCGGAGTATAACGCCACGGGCAGTATTGTCAATAGTAATTATTTCAACGAGAGCCAGAGTTTCGATGTACGGGGCAATATCACCAGTCAGCTCCGGAGCGGGCTGGTCAGGGGCAGTAGTGCCTACACGGTAAATCCCAGCCTGGACAGCCCCACCCTGGCGCAGGGCAGTGGCAGCAACCAGACCACCACGGCCACCGGGGCTACCAGCATTCCCGGAGCCAGCCTGGCCCTGTCGGTGCCCCACAACTTTTTGAACCTGCCCACCAGTTTCAGTTTCAATGGGGGCAACAGTATTGAACTCTTATACGATGGGCTGGGCACCAAGCTGCGCCGGACGGTCAAGACGGCGGGCAGCGTGACCTTGACCCAGGACTACCTGGGGGGCATCGAGCTGAAAAACAACGTCGTGGAAGCGGTTTACAACGAGGAAGGCCGGGCCTATAATACTGGGAGTGGGTATCGCTATGAGTACGTCTTGCGGGATCACCTGGGCAACACGAGATTAGTGTTCACCGATAAAAATGGCAGCGGCAGCATCGACAACAGTGAGATTCTGGCGGAGGCTCATTATTACCCGTTTGGCCGCAAAATGGACGGAGCCTGGTACAGTGATGCGGGGGCAGGGAAGTATCGGTATTTGTACAACGGTAAGGAGTTATCGGAGGAGTTTGATTTGAACTTTTACGATTACGGGGGGCGGTGGTATGATCCAGGCATGGGGAGTTGGTGGGAAATTGACCCCCTAGCCGAAGTATCCCGGCGATGGAGTCCGTATGTGTTCAGCAACAACAATCCGCTACGCTTTATTGATCCCGATGGGATGGATGCCGCCGATGATGCGGCCAAAGCCTTGCAACGGCGGGTGGAAGATGCCCAATTTGCGGATCAGGCTACCGGTACGTTAGGCTTTGCAGCTCAGTATGGAACTGAGCAAGGTGAAGATGGCGGAGATCCACCAATAAAAGGGAAGAAAATACATGTAGAAGAAGCAACTGTTTCAACCTACGAGCCTGATATGGCAGATAATTGGCGAGATGGAAATATTGGCCAACGGTTCGCTTATGGCTTGATAGATGGCATTTATTCTATGTTTGCTGATAATCATGTGGGCGGAAGAGGATTTGATAGTTACGATGATAAAATAAAAACGCGCCTTGGCGGTTTGATGACTCTAGCCGGTCCATTATTAAGTGCAGAAAATACCGCTGTCAATGGTATAAAAGTTACAACCTCGGACGGTTTTTTATTTAAAGGGGTTGATATAAAAATTCCTTTCGATATACCTGTTCAGAGATTTGGGAATATGAATTTAGGAAAACCAGATTTTTGGGGGTTAAAGATTGGAACAAGTAAATTTCTTAATAGAGTATTTGCCGCTATTAAACCTGAATGGAATAGTTTAACACAATACACTGAAGGTATTATTCCTAAAGGCACACCTGTAAAGTTTGGAATAATTGGTCCACAAGGTTGGAAACACCCCGGTGGCTCTCCACAGTTTATTGTACCTTCTCGGAATGTATTAAACCAAACATCGAAAACTGTTGTAAGATGAGATCAGATTTTGAAACACCGATAGATTTTCCCTCTGAAAAAATTGTTGAAGGCCATACGATTATTTACCGGCAATTAATGGAAATAAGTCAGGGGAGCCCTATGATTGGAAAATTAGAAATAGATAACCAACTTATTTCAATGAACGATTTGTTTGGTGGCCCTTTCTTGTATGAAAGAGGATATATATATATACCTCTGTATTTTAATAATTTTTTCAGTTCTGGCTTTAAACTGGCCCGAATAAATATCGAAACGAAGAGTATGGAAATAATAATCACTAAGAAAGAGAATCTTTTCTTTTTGGAGAAAATAGAAGATAATACTCTATATTATTATCCAGACATGGATGAGAATTCATTAACAACAATTAATATACATTCCTAAAAGAGCCTAGCAGCTATTCAGTCAAGTCGAATCTGGACACGCCTACCCTGGGGGTGGTGAGTGGGACCAACCAGACGACGACGGCTAACGGGGTGAGCAGTATTCCGGTGGTGAACGTACCGTTGAGCGTGCCCCACAACTTTCTGAACCTGCCCACCAGTTTCAGTTTCAACGCGGGCAACAGCATCGAGCTGTTATACGATGGGCTGGGCACCAAGCTGCGCCGGACGGTCAAGACGGCGGGCAGCGTTACGTTGACCCAGGACTACCTGGGGGGCATCGAGCTGAAAAACAACGTCGTGGAAGCGGTCTACAACGAGGAAGGGCGGGCCTATAACAACGGGGGCAGTTATCGCTACGAGTACGTGCTGCGGGATCATCTGGGCAACACGCGATTAGTCTTCACCGATAAAGACGGCAGTGGGAGTATTGATAATTCGGAGATTCTCTCGGAGAGCCATTATTACCCCTTTGGCCGGAAGATGGACGGGGCCTGGTACAGTGATGCGAGTGCAGGCAAGTACCGGTATTTGTACAATGGCAAGGAACTCAGTGACGAGTTTGATCTGAACTTTTACGATTACGGAGCGCGGTGGTATGATCCGGGCATGGGGAGTTGGTGGCAGATTGATCCACTATCGGAAGCTAGTCGACGGTGGAGTCCGTATGTATTTAGCAATAATAATCCACTACGCTTTATTGATCCGGATGGAATGCAGGTCATCAAGGATTTTAACGGTAATGAGCATGAAATTGGAGAGAATGATGTAAAAACGATTTATCAGGCTCCGCAAACACAACTGGATGGGGTTGAGCAGGGTGACGATAATGGAGACCCACCAGGGAAAAATAAAGCTACCAGAGATCCTGCTCAAGGTGGTTATAGCCGAACGCCGGGGAAGCGAGAAAAAAATGATCTTGACGGGACCTTAGAAGTGGGAGTTATGTTTTTACAATGGGCTTTTGGGGTTGGCCTTGAGAGCCGAGGTTTTCTAGAGAATTCTTATGAATCTAAAGCCATGTCAGATGCATGGAGAGTTCAAGAAGCTATTGCTTACTACTATAGCAAGCCGGAAAATCTCAAAGCCTACAGACGAACTTTACGTTATGGTAAAAATTATTTAGTCGGCACAGGTGTGAGCAATTATAAAGGTTCTTTTGGAATACAAGGATTATTTAGAGCAGGTTTTGATCCAATTGAGCAATTTGTTGGTACTTATGATATTGACATAAAATCCGAAGATGGTAAAAACCTTTCAATTTTGTTAATAAATAACACAAGCATGAGGTCATTTTTGTACGGTGTATCTCCGTCTTGGCGTAGAAATTTATGGCGTCCTGGTGGAAATATGTATCAATATTATTGGTTATCTGTTCCAATTGATAATAAGAAGTTTTTTAACAAATAAAATGAAGATTTTGAAACGGGTTTGGCTCTTAGCAATACTGCTAATTAGTTGTCAGGATTTAGCTGTTGAAGAACATATAGTTGGAAACTACTATATAATAGCTACAGATTCTGAAAATGAAAAATGTTTAAGTTATGCTACCAAGACAGGGGCTTACATATGCATAACGCCGAGCTCCACATTTTCAGTAGCTTATAATACAAAGTATGTTGTCGCAAAACAGCACCCTATTATGGAAGAGAATGAAAAAAACAGCATTACGAATTACTATATTCATGAGCGCCAAAATGTCAAACCAGAACTATTTAAAAACATTGTTGAAGGACCGCTTTATGAAGAAGTGTTTGAAGGTAAAAAAAAGCAATTAGAAAAATATGGAATGCTTGAATTCAGGGACGTAGATTAGGTTCGTCTAAGAGTTTGTTGGGGAATTGATAAGGACTGGTAGCCGAGTCAACTTTGTATCGACCAAGAAACAAAGTAATGACCAAGCAGTGGCAACCACTGAC
>NZ_BAAHAD010000025.1:0-13388 GCF_054777855.1 Spirosoma jeollabukense | reverse complement strand
GGGAGGTGTTGGCGGGTTGGCATGGCAAGAGAAGTGGTCGTATTTTGTATCCCAGACTCTAGCTGTCCCCCTAAGTCACCTAAGATTTACTAGACGGTAGAAAAAGATATAAAAAAATATACTTTTTATGTAAAAGATTAAACTAAAGCAAACTTTTAGCCGTCTCCGATTTCTTTGGCTTTACTTGAATCTTATGTCAAAAGTGTGATTTAAGGTGCTATCTTGACATAAGATTTAATGACTAGTTACCTATCACTATGTTTCCAGAAGGTAAGAAATGTCTCATTTAAATAGAGTAATATTTATTTTTTAATAAATAAGTTAAATAATTAAAAATTTTATTTACTAATTTAATATTCTATATATTTGTCATATACAACTTGTGCAAAACATATGACATTGTTTTCTATATATCCCCTGCCTGGTCTTTATCAATACATATACCCCACCTTTGTAGATACCCCCCAACAAATCTGCATTCATTTTTTGACTCCTGACCAGCAACAGGCATATGTTAGCTACCCGCATCATCGAAATCACAAAGCGGCTCAACTTATTGATATAAGCTGGTTTGACTCTGTAGAGTTGATCAAATTGGATGGGCATCCTCAGTTGATGCACTTTTTGGACGTAATACTGCCTATATGGCTCAACAATAGTGGCCCTAAGTTAGTCACGGAGGATTTACTTATTGACTGTATAGATGAATATTTCCTTAGACCGCTTCTTTATGCGTAAACAGGTTGTACGTCTCCTGCCATAGCGTCAATTTAAGCCGCTATCACGTTCTTTCACAAGGTACAATCCGTTTATCAAAGCATTACTGGCCAGTCGAGGTGTGAGAGTTACTCTTGCTGGTTTTACTCATACGTTTCATTTTTTTGCCACTGCTTTTCGTGCCATTTTGATTCATGGTACCCGACCCCGCCTTTTTAGTCGAAACCGTAGGACCTGTTGAGCCATTTTGGGCCGGTGTAGCGCCTGATGTTGGTGTGCCCGTGTTGCTGCTGCCAGAAGCGGTAGATTGCGCCTGAATTGTGAAGCTGGTTACGGTGAGCAGTAAAGCACCTAATAGGATTCCCTTTTTCATAGTCCGGAGTTGATTTAAAACTTTACTACCTAACCCAATTGGTTAAGCTATTGATTAACCAGGAGGTAATAACTGATTGAATGGCTTAAGGAGTTGTTCGTCGCCAGCCAGTTGTGGCTATGAATTAGCCAGGGTTGGCACAGGGATAATCTTTACCTCGAATTGCCAGATGTTACAGATTCATTGAGGAAGTGATTAAGCCCGTGGTGTTCTATTTTGAATCATATACGGATGTAAACCAGTACGTTCATTTCAGGATACATTGATAAGAAAAAATTCAATTCAGTCGTCAGACGAGTATAGATAAAATGCAAATGCTTGAGTATTAAAATAGCGCTTATTTATGTGCAGCGAGTGAATTATTGGCAGCCCCATGTTGTTTTTGTTATAGAAAGTTAGGCTATATCATTACCTAGTTTTTCTTGTGACAATGTTGGAGATTTTTGTCGGCGATGTGGTGTATTATACCACGCCTGACCAGAGATTAGCGAAAGATAAGATTAAAGCTATTTGCAGTACGAAAGTTAAGGGTAGAAGTCAGCACATATATACCCTGGCCAACGGGCTGAGTAAACGGGAGGGCGACTTGTTTTTGAGCCTGAAGCGAGCTAAAGCCTATTTTGAGCAATGTAAAATAGAGGTTCATATACCGCAAGGTTTTGAAACCGACTAATCATCTGCCCCACCTGCAAGTGCAACGTGGGGCTTATTCTTTCCTAAGGTTGCTAGTAGGCAGGGGTATTCAGCGTTTCGCACGCTAACACTAAGCACTAGTCCATGACCTGATCACGGGTAATTTAGTAGCCTGGTAATCTATTTATCAGACTAAAGCTACGTTGTAAGCACGTGCTAAAAAAAACGCGATCCGTGACTAATTTGTCTATACTGCTCAATGTTTGACAAAAAATTAACTTAACTAAATCCAATGTTCCAATGTCAACGTATATCGGGCGCAGGCTGAGTATAAATACTTGGCTTTTTACTGGTAATTAGTATAAACAAAATCAGGCCGCTCCGAATCCGTAGCGACCTGACCACTGTAGGGTATGAGTGAATTATTGCGAAACACACCCACACAATTAATTAATACGGAAAAGTGAGCTCCCTAGTTTTATTTTAGGGTTGATTCCAAAAGATAAAAATTAAACCTACTAATTACGTAGACTTCGTGTTTTCCCTTTGAATAATTAGGTAGCTAGAAGTTTAGTAAATGTACTTATAAAAACATGAATAGAACTGTACCTGGAACTGACATTCAAATTGGCAAATGGTATCACGCCACACAAATTCCTCCGCGGCTAACTGATGGCCAGGGAATGCAAAAGTATAGTTTATTACTGGGCGTAAAAGATTTAGGCATGATTCCTGGAATTTACTCGGAGAGCCGCCAATCGTATGAATGGGACTGTCAACGATATGCCGGTCCCCCCCGAGCTGGCTGGCTTAGTAGGGCTGAGATCAACACGCGGCTGGAGTGGGTGCTGGAAGCGGCCAGGGGCGTCTCGTGCTGGATGGTCATCCCCGACTTCGACAATAAGATAGCCTCGATCGACGGCTTAACCGGCTTCGGTCTGGAGCAGGATGAAGGCCCCCAGGATCAGAAGACGAACCTTGACACTGAACAGAAGCGACTCGATCGATCTGATGATAATCTTTTTTTGCAATTTCAATTAAATTGAGAATCGTTGGATTATATGGCTTGCGAAGAGAATAGGGAATCCGCGTATCATAGCCTGATAGATTACTACGTATTGAAGGGAGCTTGTTGCTGGCATTTAAGTCGTGTTAGAGAAGGATGGGCCACGCGCTACGCTGACCACTTTATCCCGAAACGCTCTGCCAGCCGGTTGTGACATGGCCAAACATGCGAACCACCCCAATGCCGTTTTTAACTTATGGCCATCACTGGTTGTCGGATGGTCAGGATAGTATGGCCTATGAAAACAAGACGACGTTTATTCTATCCAACATTGCACTCCAGATTTCTCCATTCAACCGGAAGTCCTGGCTACGACTGGAGTACTACGCCCGGACGCTGGTCGTTCAGGGAAATAAATGCTATGTTGTTGCGGGAACAGCAGGTAAAGGTGACGAAAGCGACATTAGTGAGGCTAATTGTATTGTGGGTGGAAAACTAAGTGTTCCCACTGCGCTCTGGAAGGTAATTGTCGTTCTGGCGGTAGCATCAAATGATATAAACGGATCAGTATGCAAATGCAGGTAATTGCGGTTTGGCCGGGTCGACAGTGCCAGGCAAGCATGCAACGAGCGAAGGCGCCAGAGCAATTACCGGGTTCGTGTCGATGAGGTAGAAAAGCAACCCGGGGATAACCGTCTGTCGAACGTTCAGCGAGTGATGGAAATAAAACTAGATGGCGAAAAAAGTAATAAAGCATCGGACTCGAGCGAAATCGGGTAGGCTAGTTACTTTCACGTTAGCCATCGTGGTCTATCATGATTATCTACGATGCTACGGTAGTCAATTTACGTGTAGGGCTCATCACTAGATCGGCTGAGTCGCTTCTGTTCAGTGTCAAGGTTCGTCTTCTGATCCTGGGGGCCTTCCTCTTGCTCCAGACCGAAGCCGGTTAAGCCGTCGATCGAGGCTATCTTATTGTCGAAGTCGGGGATGACCATCCAGCACGAGACGCCCCTGGCCGCTTCCAGCACCCACTCCAGCCGCGTGTTGATCTCAGCCCTACTAAGCCAGCCAGCTCGGGGGGGACCGGCATATCGTTGACAGTCCCATTCATACGATTGGCGGCTCTCCGAATAGTGGCCTGGGATCATACCAAGATCCTTCACCCCTAACAGCAGGCTATATTTTTCTCTTCCTCTTTCGTCAGTTAATTTAGGTGGTATCTGGGTGGCGTGATACCATTTGCCAATTTGAATGTCAGTTCCAGGTACAATAATAACCATATCGTCAAGTTTAATTAGGTGCTACAAACTATTAATTTATTTTTATAAGTAACAATAAGTTTACTGGCCGGATTTTTATTTTACAAGCGGTAGGGACACCGTTTAATTTTTAATCTTCCTTTAATGTCTATTGACTTCTTACATCAATATATCCTTACGTTAATGTAGTCA
This sequence comes from Spirosoma jeollabukense, assembly GCF_054777855.1. NCBI lineage: Bacteria > Pseudomonadati > Bacteroidota > Cytophagia > Cytophagales > Cytophagaceae > Spirosoma > Spirosoma jeollabukense. Next base: position 9,205 of record NZ_BAAHAD010000025.1, on the reverse strand, counting down.
GGGTGACCTGACTTTGTTTATAGTAGTATACCGACTATAGATGTCCAATGACTAAAATGATCTGATCGAATAACGTAGCAATCAGGTTGTTAGGAATGACCCAGATTGAAATTGGCCGTACCTCAACTGGGTTAAACAATCGTTGTTGATTACCTTACCTTCTGTTAGTTCATTAGCTACCACGGCCAGACTTAAGCAGGCCTTTTCGTTCAGCATGGACAAACCTTACCAGATACTATGTGTTAAGAGATAGGCGATTTTTTTAAGAAAACGCTTATTGTCTATGGAAAACGAACCAATTAAACAGAAAATTGAGGCTGAGACGTTGGCACTTCTGCCCCTAAAGGTTGACAATCAGGAGGTAGTCAACTATAAATTTAGATCCATTCGGGACCACGTTGCCCAGTTGCGAAGCCTGGTGCCTCAGGAAATGGAGAGTTATACTAAAGCCTTAACGCGTATCGATGCCGCCATGAATAGCGAGTATAAACAATTTAACGAATCAATCCATCATGACGAGAAGGAACAGGCCTTAATTCAACTCAAACACGTAGCCGCTGATGTTTGTGAACTACTTCGAACCGTTTAGCCGATACTATCGGCTAAACGAACGTATGCCCAAAACACTAAAGCAAACCAATCCTTACTCAAAATACTACGTCAACGTCATGGATAACGAAACCGTTAAGCAAGATCTCTATCAAGCCATCAGCGAATTTCTTAAGTTGGATCAAACTGCAGACAATGAAACCATAACCACCCTATTCGCTCCCATAAAGGTATTTGCTGATGAACTTCCGGTGTACCCCAATCCGCAAACTCAGGCAGAGGTGGATGCCTATGATCTAGCCCACCAGGCAAGCGATGCAGATTTACTGTACTTTTCGTCAACCGAAGCCCTTGCCGACTCTATCGAGGAGCGGGACGCAACGCTCAGCCGATTGCAGGCCAGAGCGGTGGAAATTGAACGCCTTCTACGAGCCGATTCGTAATGTGTGGTAGTTCGTTTTAATTGATCAACCCAAGCCCTGTTTTTCTACAAGTTTGGTCTTCCGCCAGGAACAGGTGGAAGAGCAGGCTAGTACGTTGACCGTTAGCTGGTATAGGACGGCAGTCGAGGACTTTAAAGTCTTTGCCAACTAAAACGAAGGCTCCAGGACTATCGTGGAAGGGGTGAGCCATCAGGCCAGCTAGTTCGGTGGAACACCAGAGTGAATGCTTGCTGGTAAGCTCAGGAATATAGTAAGAGTTCATCACTATGCGTCCTGTATGTTACCTTTTAATAAATTTAACAACAAAGCTGTGATCCAAAGTCTTTTTCATACGTATATACGTATAGCTATTTCAGATGCGTATAAAGATGAAACCGACTACAAAGAATGTGATTGATCTTTGGTTTGCTGAAGACACCCCTATCCGCCGTAATAAAATAAAAATGAATCCCAGACCCTGGCAAATTTGCCAGCAGGTTAGTCAAGAGTTCAGGGCCCCTTCCGGAAGAACAGATCCCAATCAGTATCGCAAATCGGACAAGGTAGCTTTCGCCAAATTAGTCCTGATCGGTTTAGCCAGGGCCGATGTAAGTTCTGAGCCTGAACGCTACGTACTTGCCTGACAAAACCAAACGGTACCAACTCTGGCTGTACTGCTATGGTATGGGTATTTCTGTTTTTACTATAAGAAGTACAGGAGTGTCCTGGAAGCTTCATGATTTAGTAACCTTGCTGAACCATGCCGAGGTAGTGCCTTTGGTGGTAGTTATACGCTACTGCTCCCCAAGGTTCCTTGTAGGTTAACGTTAATTATGCTGCATTTATAGTTAAATGCATGAATTTAAGTAGGTTAGCTTTGTTGTCCTGACGTCGGGATGACAAAATCGCCTATGGTTTATTATTCTAATCATTCGTAATTCACGTTTGGTTAGAAAGATCTACAGCCAGCACCTGATAGATGCTACTTCTGCGGCAGTCACTTAACCTAAGTCAATAAACTATAAAAGCGATCCTTTTCAAAAAGGGCGGCCTTGGACTGACGAATCAAGTTGGCAAGTTAGCGTTGCTGGTAGGTTTAAACCCCTAAAAAAGACGTCTACTTATAGAAATAAAAGACAGGTGGTTGTCGAGGAGACGCAGTTCCCAATTGCACTGTGACACTGCTCGATAACGCCCCTGATGGGTTATAACTCAGCTCATAAATGGTTTGATCGACCAGGTTTACATTAGTATACCGAACCGTTTGGCTAAGCTCGTTGCTTCCACTAACGGGCAGATAAGGTAGTTCAAACTTTTTCAGAGGATTGAGCTTCCCATCGTGCGTATAGGTGTAGCCAAACCCTATGGGAGTATCATCACCGTTGTAATCTTGGCGGCTGATAATATCGTCACCCTGCCATGTAAATCTGGGGTAAGCTGAATTTGGTCTTCGATCCCGTATCTCTGTTACGTGTCCCTGTGAGTCACACTCAAAATCAGCGATACTATTAAAGTAAGCTTCGCCTTTGGCTAGATTCAGATAGTAACTGTACAGAGTTGTCGGTCGGCCAGCTGCATAGTGCAGTTCGTCTAAGAAGTAGATAAAGTCTTTAGCCATCTCACCTTCATACACTTTAGTGAAGACGCGGTAAATGCGGTTGTCTGCATATTCAAAACAGCGGGTCGTACCACTCCACGTTTTGTTTTGTGGAAACGTGGCAAATCCAGCCGGTTGCCCCTGCTGGTTGTAGAGGTATTGTGTACCAGCTTTGGGGTCGGTCAGGGTACCCACGACTTTATCGAGTTGTCCAACGGGTGTTTGACTCTGGCGAACTATGGCTTCGAAACGAGGTAGCTTCAGGGTGATCGTGGGACTACTGGGGTTGCCATCCGAGACGTTGGTAATAAGCTTAAGCGTAATGAGCGAGTCAACCGGTTCACCGGCTGGCTGAGGATCTGCGGACTGATGGGGTTGACAAGCGTTCAGTAGCAGCAGTGCGCCAATGAACATGCTGAACAGTATGAAGCGTAGTGGATATGCCATATACGTAGTAGGGTCGTGGTTTGAACGATGCAACTCGAAGTTGAGATGTACTGGTCAATTATACAGACACAAAATCCTGTTTTATCTGTTGCATTATCTGCGTGGCGGTCATAAAAGTAATCTTCCCCGCCTAAAGGTCTTTGATGAAGGCCCGCTATTCTACGGCTCATTACCCCCAATGTATAGGCCAAAAGCCCTGGTTTATCAAAGTGGGGCTGCATGAGTGGAGCTCACGTCCCCGGTAGCACCCGAAGCGGGCATACTATTTAGTGGGGTACTTATAGGTTCTAGTGGCCTGTCAGACGTGTAGCAAAAAAAATCCCAGCTACAAACGTAGCCAGGCTTTCCGATTCTATCCACACCCTAGCAAGCCGTAGCTTACGTAGTATATAAATTTACAACTGTGTGAGGAAGCTGGTCCTATCAGTTACCCTTTTTAATCCACTTTTAACCGGCGCATTCAGGCAAACAAGCCTTCGTCTCGTTTTAGGTGGACCATTCCCTTATTTATTACTTGAAATTCAATTAAAACCAATCTGAGTGACGTATAGCCGCGTATGTGATGTTATTGTCATATATACCCTCTGCGTCGTTTTAATGTCTCAGGTAACAAATGCTCAACGAAAAAAAGTAGATAAAATGCCGGTCCTAGTGGTGGAAGATAATGCCGACCACTGGTTACTGATTCGGTCTGTTTTAAAAGAATGTTTTCCCGAAATAACTCCCATATGGGTGGCTGACCCCCGCCAGGCGTTAGTCTATCTGGAGGCTTGCTCCTCTGAAACGCATCAACTGCCCAAACTCATTTTGCAGGACCTCTACTTGCCCCGTCGGGAAGATGGGTGGGCGTTATTAAAAGCGATCAAAGAAAATCCAGCTTACCAGGCCATACCGGTCTGTCTGTTAAGCCAGTCAAAAGATCAGGCCGATATTGAAACCTGCTATCAGTTAGGCGGTAGCTCCTTTATTCGCAAGCCGATTACGTTTCATCAATGGAAGGCAACTTTCTATACATTTCGGGCTTACTGGTGGCAGTTGGTTAGCTTGCCGCCCGATTCGTTTAGCACAACAGCGGGGAATAAATAATTTTGATACGCCTGCTTACAACAAGGCCCATTCCTGGCTTAATGCCTGAGCCATGTGTCGTAACTGTTTATATGACAGGGGTTTAGTTAAGAACTGATTAGCTCCTAGGGCCAGCGAACGCTGACGGTCCTCATCGGCTGATGATGTTGTCAGCATAATGACCGGCAGATCGGAGAACGCCGGGATATTTCTTAACTGGGCCAGTGTTTCAAACCCGTTTTGGCGCGGCATATTAATATCCAATAAAATCAGCAGGGGCAATTCCGGGCAGTTAACCAGTGCGGGTAGTAGCTCCTCTCCATCGTTGAGGGTTCGTATCTGAATTGAGGGATCTCCCTCCAAAAAGGCCGCACAAATCAATCGCTGGTCATCTTCATCATCATCGACTAGCCAAACAGAAGGGGCACTAGGAGAGAAAGCCATTGACGAAGTGAAATTGATAAAACTAAACAAAGTCTACAATGTTAATGGATTCTGGAGGATAATAAAAGAGGTAAGTGCTGTTTAATACCTATTTAACAGGGCTTTGTTTATTTAAAAAAACTTTATCTATTACAGTAAGTTAATTTTAGTAACGAGGTTAGTTGGCCTCATAATTTAATTATAAAGAAAGGGGCACTATTGCCTCTGACTTTTTCTTATTTCTGATATGAATTTTTCGGTTTTAGTAGTCGATGATGACGAAGACGATTTTATCGTATTAGCCGCAAAAATTAAGCAATGTCATCAAAATGTAGCCTTAACGTATGCTGCTAGTGGAGCAGAGGCTTCTCAACAATTGACCGATGGCTTACAAACCGACCTGATTATTATTGATGTCCAGATGCCCCAGATGGATGGGTATGAATTATTAGTCTGGCTTATGGATTCAGAGGGCTGGCAGCATATACCCGTTGTCGTTTGGACGGGTGAAGTATCAAGCCGGGAAGTAAAGCGCTACTATCGGGCGGGGGCTAATTCAATATTGCTAAAACAAGATGCGTTCGAGGCTATAGAAACGTTTTGCCAGTACTGGTTTAAACTGGTTCAGTTAAGCGAACTTAGGGAACCTATTGATTAGTTGTTTTAAAGCAGCAGTCTTTTAGCTTACTTACCTAGTTATGTCAGATATCGATAACTATTTTGGTTGATAGTGTACCGTAAGCCCTGTCATCAAGTTTTGACTAGTTTGATTTTAGTATTAATTCCTGTTTATTTAAAATTATTCGGGTAGCTAATTTCGATCACTCCTTCTTACTTATTTACACCTGAGCCGTCTTATTTACGCCTTAGCCGTGGTTCTAGTTGTTTCGACCGAAGAAACATGAGTCATCCCGAATTTTAGGGAGTCGACATAAAAGACCTCCTTTCTTAGCTTTGAGCATCACTACAACGCCAAAGCCAGAAAGGAGGTCTTTTATGTCGACGACATGCTCACAAAAAAAGATATTTCGCCCCTAAAGTCAACCGCGACTACTGTTATTTAGTGTTACGTTCATCAGGTTATACTTATTTGTATGGAGAAGCCCGACCAAGATGTATCACCGAGCGTATGATAGGCTTACCTGCCTTGCAGGTTTGCCAGGCTGGCGGGATAGCGTTCTCCCTGAAGGCTGATAGTGTCTAAAGCCTGATGGATGGTGGCCAGATCATCCTGGTTTAAGGTAATGGCTGCACCGCCCATATTTTCGGCTAAGCGAGTCAGTTTGGTGGTTCCCGGAATCGCAACAATCTAGGGCTTCTGGTCCAACAGCCAGGCCAAGGCAATCTGCGCGGGGATGGCCTTATGTTCGGCCGCAATCTTTACCACAAGGTCAACAATGAGTTGATTCGCCTGGCGGTTTTCCTGGCTAAAACGAGGCATGACGTTCCGCCAATCGGTCGGGTCAAATTGGGTGGCCGCCGTCATCTTACCCGTTAAAAATTCTTTGCCCAATGGACTAAACGGAACCAAGCCAATGCCCAATTCCTCCAGTAAAGGAAGGATTTCTTTTTCCGGTTCGCGCCAAAACATCGAGTACTCGCTTTGCAGGGCGGTTACGGGTTGTACCGCATGCGCTCGACGTATACTCTGCACGCTGGCCTCACTCATACCGAAGTGTTTTACTTTGCCTTCGGCAATCAACTCGCTTACGGTCCCGGCTACGTCTTCAACCGGTACATTCGGGTCCACCCGGTGTTGATAAAACAAGTCGATATAATCGGTTTGCAGATACCGGAGCGAGTTTTCTGCCGGATGCGTTCCGGGAGACTATTTAACCCATCGGTATTCCGGCCGTTTTTTAAGCCAAACTTGGTCGCAATGACTATGTTATGCCGGACATGGTGTAATGCTTTTCCGACCAACTGTTCATTGGCGCCTTGTCCATACACTTCGGCGGTATCAAAAAACGTAATGCCCGATTCATACGCTTTTTGAATGAGGGCAATGGCATCGTTTTCGTTTGTTGCTGGCCCATACCCATGGCTTAATCTCATACAGCCAAATCCTAGTTCGGATACGGTTAATCCGGAGGTTCCTACTTTTCGTGTTTTCATGTTGAATGTTTTTGGGGCAAAATTGGGGCGTAAGGGCGAGCCGTTTCGTATACAGATTACGGGTTTGCTTACCACTATTACCGATTGGGAAGGCCGGGATAAAAAGGACTGGCTGGAACGGGTAAGTTTGTAGCGATAAATGGATAAGGGATGGAAGAGATTGTCAAAATTGGCAGCATTGCCCAATACAATAGTATGCGGGGCATACCGACCAAACATCCGCTGGTTACGATGATTGACCTCTCGAAGGCACAACCGATGCCTGCCGGGTCATTCAATTTTGGATTGTATGCGGTGGGTCTAAAAGAGGGGAACTATGCCCATTGCGCTATGGACGAAGGCACTATGACTATCAGGAAGGCAGTCTGATAGTCATAGTGCCTGGACAGGTTGTCGGTGTGCAACCGGGCGTTGACCTATTTGCCCCAACCGGTTGGGCCTTACTCTTTCATGCCGACCTGATGGCCGGCACTTCCTTGGGCAAGCACATTCAGGTGTATTCGTTCTTTTCGTACGATGTCCATGAAGCGCTTTACTTGTCGGATAAAGAGAAGCGTATGGTGATTGACTGCTTCGCAAAAATCGAGTATGAACTCGACTAGTACATAGACAAGCACAGCAAAGGACTAATTGCGGCCAACATCGAGTTGCTGCTCAAGTACTGCATCCGTTTTTACGATCGCCAGTTCATTACACGTGACCAGGCTAACAAAGGCATCCTGGAACGGTTTGAATCCTTATTGACCGGCTATTTTTCATCCGATAAACCGCAGACTGAAGGCTTGCCTTCAGTGGCTTACTGCGCCGAAGTCCTGCATTTATCCCCCAACTATTTTGGTGATTTGGTGAAGAAAGAAACTGGTCGATCGGCTCAGGAATACATTCAATCCAAAGTGATCGATGTGGCCAAAGAGCGCATGTTTGACAGCCGTAAATCGATGAGTGAACTTGCCTACGAGTTGGGCTTTAAATACCCGCAGCATTTTACCCGGTTATTTAAACAAAAAGCAGGGGTTACGCCCAATGATTACCGATCCCTAAACTGAAGCGCCAACTAGCAGGGCAGCCAAAGTAGCTCCAGTACTTGTCAGGAAATTACCTGCCTGAGCACTCTATAAACAACTTAATTCACAACTTAGTGATATGTTTGGCAGACGGCCGTTTAGAAAATGTAAAATTGACTCCAGCGCATAGTTGTAGCCTTTTCGGAGGAGCGTTGTGAAAATGTTACAAACAGATAAATACATCTTAGAGAGCTTCTCTTTTTTTAACGACCAGGTTTTCGGCTATCTTTCGGTAATATCTCCACGATCAATGGCCGCACTCTTGTTCAACGCTCAACTCGTCAACCAGGCAGGTGTATCTACTGCCGAGCGAACTCGGATCCTATTTGGTGTTGACTCACCCGAGGAAAAAGAGAAAACGTTTCGGCCTATTTGTAATACGGCTTATCCCCAGTTGCGCATCCAGGAGCCGTTGAGCATTTCACCCGCTAAACTTAACGGATGTTTATCGTGACGCCCACTACTAGTCCGTCAATAAGTTGGTAAACGACTTTACCTGGCTCCCCGCGATCTAGGTACTGTAGAAAAAGCGTCAATAGGTATCCCTAGATAGATTTGGTCAGGAGCATAAGATGATGGATTTTATAAGGCGCATATGGCCACAAAAACGCCCTCATATTGTCGCGATTTACCCTCATCTACGTAGCTCTTCCAGTTTACTTTTGTAAAAACAGTAAACTACTAGCTGACCACATGAGAACGGTATCATTTAGCATGAATATTAGTCTGGACGGCTATTGCGATCACACAATGTTCAATCCCAGTGAAGAGGTGCTGGAGTACTTCACAGCAACGTTAAGCGAAGTAGATTTGCTCTTTTTCGGTCGTGTTATGTATCAGCTGATGTTTCCTTATTGGGCTGATGTGGGCCAAACTCACTCCGGCACAGCAGCTGAAAATCGATTTGATGAGCGGCTGACAGCGATCGATCGAGTGGTTATGTCACGCTCATTAACCAGCGTCGATGATAAAACAGGCATTGTTGGGAGCCACCCGGCCGAAGAACTCCTAAAACTGAAGCCGCAACGGGGCAACAAAATTTCGGTAGATAGTGTAAGCTTACTGCCAGAATTGATCCAAGCCGGTCTGATCGACGAATTTCAGTTAATTGTCCATCCGGTGATGGTGGGGCAGGGGAGACCTTTGCTTAAAGGGGAAGCCTTCAGGAAACGCTTCATTTAAAGCTGGTTGAAACGATGGCGTTCAAATCCGGCAGTGTGGCGCTTCATTACTTGAAACAGTGACAGAAGATTGTCCAGTCGAATTCCTAGTATCAGTTACCTTCTAGACGCGACAAGCGTAACCTTAGTTAAAGGTTCCTTTAATAATGTTAAATCCAGCATATCTACAATTCTCTACTTTGTGGCAATCGGGATTTCACCTGAAGCGCCTATATCGACCCCGCGTAGACGGAGATACTTATACAGGGTGGTTTTAGAGATGTGTAACTCGCGGGCGATTTGTTCAACCGGGTACTTGCTGGCTTTGGAGAGACTTTCACCAAGGCGGGCTTTCTGCTCGCT
>NZ_BAAHAD010000024.1:0-14727 GCF_054777855.1 Spirosoma jeollabukense | reverse complement strand
TGGTGGCCAGCATTGATGCCAACAAGAAGAATTTAGGTCAGCAGGAGGAGAAATACTATCAGGTGATTTTAAGCCCCAGCCAGCGCGAGTTAAACCATATTGGTAGCGACGAAGGGAAGTTGGAAGCCTACACACGATCCGTGATGGAAGGCTACGCCCAAAATTTTGGAAAGGGGATAAAAAGTCAGGATTTAGTTTGGTTTGCCAAAATTGAACAGGGCCGTAGCCACTCCTATCAGGACCGAGCTGTACAAACCGGCGAAGTAGTTAAAGGCCAAGCGAAAGAAGGGCCGCAAACCCATGTGCATATCATTGTCAGCCGGACGGAGAATTTAACCCGATATCAGGAACGCAAGCAGGCCGGCGAGTTGGATCGGAAGAATCCGTTAAAGCTAAGCCCAGCGACACACCACCGCAACACCAACCAGGGCGCGGTAAAGGGCGGATTCGATCGTACGGCCTTCAAACAGGCCGCTGAGCAAACGTTCGATCGTCAGTTTAATTATGATCGCCCTCTAACGGAAATGTTTCTCTACGCGAACGTAATGGATAAAGGCAGCAATGCCGAGCGGTTAGCCATGCGTCAGGCGGCCCAACAACAAGAGAGAGAGCTTGCTCAGAAACTAGGTCAACACGTAGACATGTCGAAAACCCAGGCTGTAGCTGAGAAAAACACATTACAGCCTCAGACAATCGAGCCAGTAAGTCCAAAGCTGTCCGATCGGGAGGAACTGATCAAGCAAATGCTAGAAAAATTAGACTCACCCCAGCAGCAGCGTCTAAGGCAAAATGGCCCTAGTTTGTAACGGGGGTAGGCTGCTCAACTTGAAAGTCTTTGGTACACTTGCCTAAAACTAAGAGTAAAATCAGATTAGATATTTATTTCCACAATTAAGTAGAAAGAACATGCCAATGAGTTAAACTATTGTATATTAATAAGTTAACATCAAAATTATGTCTAAGTCTAAAGCACGAAATTGGCGCAAGTGTCTTTTACTACTGTTCATTATTGTAGTAAGCACCTCCAAAGTTTTCAGCCAAAACTTTAACTTTTATAGAGATTACAAAATCGTTAAACTACCTGATAAGAAAGACGCACTGCAAGTTCAAGGTAAAGATTATCAGTTAAATAGACCTGTTGAATTAACAAGTTGGGTGGGTGATATATATCAGAGATGGCATATTGAACCATCAGGCGAGACAGATGCTACAGGTAAATACTGTTGCTTCAAAATATTGAGTAAGTGTGATGCAGCCATTGCTGATGTTAGTAACCAGATAGTTCACCAAAAATGGACTGGAGCAATTAATCAACTGTGGACTTTTGAAGAGAAAGGTGGCAATGGCAGATGGTCTATTAAAAATAAAGCTACTGGCCGTTATCTTTTAGGTTCAGTATTTAGTGTTGAAGAATTACCTAACAAGTTAGAAGTTGTGCCTTGTTACCCTATTAGAAGACCAATCCCAACTCAGCCTACGACCCCAACTCAACCTACAGCCCCAACTCAACCTACAGCCCCAACCCAGCCTACAGCTCCAAAATATAAAACCGAAATCCGCCCAGTAGCTGGTGGTAACTGCTACGGCAACAGTGACCCATATTCAATTCAGATGTATGCCTATAATACAGACAAAGGGAATTCGTATAACGTAACTATCGAAACGGAGTGTATTACAAATTCAATAATTAAAACATCATCTAAAGTATACCACCTAACAGCAAATGGCAAGCAGTTACTTGGCTGTTCACAATATTTAGACCTAGGGTCAGTAAGAGTTTGCAAATACACAGTAAAAAAAGAAACTAAGTAGAAGTGTGACAACTAAAAAAAATACAACATAGAACTCCTAATGAGGGAGTAGTCAGATGTTGTACTTTCCCAAGTTTATTGTATAATGGGCATTATGTGATGTGAATAATTTGAGATAGAGTTTGGGGTTGCTTAAGTCATAGAGCCTTTGAAATATTATATTACCACTGTATAAGGTTAACTAACACATTCAGAGTATATCCGCCACGTAAAGTCTATAAAGTTTTGTTAATCAATTAGTTATACTGATTTAACTGATCAGTACGGGGGCTAGTTCGGCAAGTAGAATATAATACTCGTAATACGTGTGAATTCGAGTTGCTAACCGCTTCATTTCGGGCTTAGATGGTCTTAACGTCGTTTAAAGGGGTAAGAGCATCAAAATTGGGTCGCTTTGCCGTTTCGTACAAAATCCGTCACTTGGGCGGCACCAAACTTATAATAGTTTGATTATCAATTGAATGGATCTAGAAAGTTGGGTTTATAAAATGAAAACCAGAATAGTTAATGGACCTACTTTATGAGCCTGTTTTTTGAATTATTTCGCGCATTTGAATCGCTAATTGCCTGTAGTTCAGAAAGGTGTGACTTTTTGAATCTTGACTTCTGAAAGCCGCTGATTCGAATAAATTAGTCAAGTGACGGATTTTGTACGAAACGGCAAAAACACCCCGCTGAGCAAATCCACGAACATCTTCGTTAATGTACTGTCCTGGGGTCTTACCAACTCGCTCGGCAGCTTTCTCAATCACACGTTGGGTATCTGCTTCAATACCTCGAACTGACCAAGAAACTGGTGCAGTAGTTTGGCGAGCTGGTCGGCCCATTTTTAACCAGCTTTTCGGTAGGTGTAGTGCTTAAATTACTTTCTGTCATACCGTCTTAAGCATCCATATGCTTATATATCATACATTATGTATGACATACAAGTACGAAGAAGTAGGTTATTGAGAAAAATGTAGGGCAAAAAATATTTTATGAATTACATGAAATGACATCAGTATTTAAAAAGACAATAGAGCAAAGAATATTTCTTTAACAATCATAAGATACGATATGGAACAAGGAGAAGAAGTTCTAATGGCAAATCTATTTTTGCCATTAGTAAAAGATTTAATACTCCCTATAATTGAAAAAATTTTAAAAAATGATACAGATAAACATACAAAATCTGAATCATTAATTACAGACTTTAGTGCTTATTTATGTAAAAGATATTTAAAATATTCTTACATAGATACTATCACATTTCCAAACAAACAGACCTTATTTGAACAACTATATGAGCCACTAACTTTGACGACAGTCATCAAGAGAAATAAACAAGTTGATATAAAAGTCAATAAATTTCCTGATGAAATTTTTTCAAACTATTATAGGTGTATTATAGAAGATACTGCTGGAATGGGGAAATCAACTGTTTTAATGAAATTATTTAGAACAGCTATTGAAGAAAAGAAAGGTGTACCGATATTAATCCCTTTGAGGCAAATTAATAAAGACAATGATTTTATAACTGAGTTTCAGAATCAGCTGTCAATAACAGGAAATTTAATACAAACTGATGTACTATATGACTTGCTCAAACAAGGCAACTTCATATTTCTATTTGACGGATTTGACGAAATTTCTAACTCAGATAGGGATTTCGTTATAAACGATTTACATAAATTTATAGAAAATGCAGCAGATAATTATTTCGTATTGTCTTCTAGACCAGAGAATTCAATTGCATCATTTGGTGATTTTCAGAAGTTTCATGTCAGACCACTAAACGATGATGAAGCTTTTAGTTTAATCAAACGTTATGACTACTACAGTTTTCAACCTATCGCCAACGATTTAATTAAACAACTAAATGATAATACTGAAAAATCTTTAAAAGATTATCTTACTAATCCTTTTTTGGTGTCATTGCTGTATAAATCTTTTGACTATAGAAAAGATATTCCTCTAAAAAGAAGTCAGTTTTACAGACAAGTGTTTGATGCTTTGTTTGAAGCTCACGATCTATCAAAGGAAGGTTACCTAAGAAGAGATAAACATAGCAGGCTGCATTCCGATGACTTTGATAGAGTATTAAGACACATAGGTTACCTGACCTCTATTGAAAATAAAGTTGAGTACGATAAAGATTATATACTCAATATGATTAATAAGGCGAAAAAATATACGCCCGATTTAGATTTTAAAGCAAGCGACTTCTTGAAAGATTTATTAGAAACGGTACCGCTATTTAGAGAAGATGGAGCATATATAAAGTGGGCACATAAATCTTTGCAAGATTATTTTGCTGCAAAATTTATTTGGGTTGACTCCAAAGAAAATCAAATAAAAATATTGAAAAAAATTTATAACGATTCTCATAATTCACGGTTCTTAGTTTTGTTAGATTTATTTTATGAGCTAGATACTAATGCTTTTGAGAATAGCATTTTGTTATGGTTTTTACAAGATTTCGAAGAATATAGTAATTCTTGTGAAGAATTAAAAAACATTCCTCATAAACTAATGAAGAAAAGAATAGAAAGAAGCTTTACTCACAACTTTAGTGTAATATTTTTTTCTGAAAAAACTTTCAAGAAAAAACACCCTGATTATAAAGATACTCCTTTTATTTCTCAGAGCTTTGACAAAGCATATAAAATATCAGAAGAATCTGTATGTTTTGTAAAACAGATTCGAGAATCTAAAGCTATAGCTGTGTGCATAGTAGAATTAAAAAATCGAAATTTTGAATTTTTAAGACTTATATCGCATAGACATCCTTTACTTTTGATAAAAAAATCTTTTGAAAACTTTGTAGAAGGAAAGATATCATTACATTTAAATAAAATATTTCATTTAAATTACGATGATGGCAATTCCTTGAATGATATACATATGTTTAATATAACTACTTCTCTGTTATCTATTGCCTATTCTATTAATTATGATTATGCTAAAGAACTGTTAAAGAAGATAAATATTAGCAATGATAAAGATGTGTTGAATGAGCTGACAAATTGGTAGCTGTATACACCATCAATGGGTCTGCTTATAATATGATTGAAGCAGTATTTAGGCATGAGACCGAGATTACAGCTGGTATCGCCAGTGCTATACTAGCCATAGTTGCGTTGGTTCTATTGAGGGTGCTGTTGTAGCTTCGGCAACCTATAATACTATGTATTACCTAAGTACAAAGCTTGAAAAGGGAACTATAAGGCCTATTGGAATTGGTGCAGAATCTTGTTTAAGTCCCTTAACATATTACGTTTGAAGCGCAGTTCAAATTCACCCCTTTCCTGATTAATTTGACTGCCGTGAAGAGCAACCAGTGCTTGTAAACAGCTTAATTACAGGTATTTATAATTCTAAGTAAAAGTATTGTATCACCTTTATACTTTACCCGTATATTAAGTGGTATTAAAAGTCGTTAGAAATTCGTCTAATAAGATTAATTGACAATCAATTTTACCTGATACTTGTTGGATCAATCGACTATCTGTAGTTACAATTATACGATTATTTGGTAAGGTATATGCCGCTTCAAATAAGTAAGTATCACTAGAATAGTTACCATGAGCTAGTAATTCAGTTAATACTACAGGTAAAGTTTCAATCTCATTATTTTCGACGAAGAGACACTTATCTGAATTTAATAATACTAATTTAATAAATGCTTTTACTGGTCGTAACGCCAAAGGATTATTTTGGAAATCCTTTTCTATTTTAAATAATTTGCTTAAAAAAGGACTAGGGCGGCGAACTATAATTCTCGTATTCTCTTTCTTGAGAAGTGTTTCGAAAAACTTGAGTACTTTATTATGATCTTCTCTGGATGCTGTTGGCTTTAGGTACTCAGGTAGCCATTCATTTACTATAAAGTCCATTTAATTAATCAGGTAAGCTAAATAGATCTTTAAGGTTTTCAAGTTCTGCTTCATAAAAATTCTTTAGTCCACCTTGAATCTGCCCTTTATCATTAATCGCTTGTATCTCAATTTGAGTGACCCCTTTCTGATCTTTCGTTAAGTAGTATGATTTTAGATCTTCCGAAGAAATTTTTTTCTCAACAACATTTCTCAGTAACGCATTTATAAAATGTTCGCTATGCGTTGAAATAATAAATTGTTTTTCTTCTACGTCTGCTATATTGACAAGTGTATCTACTAATTTATTTATTATAGTTGGATGTAAATGTATTTCAGGTTCATCAATACAAATTAAACGACTATTTTTGTTTAAAACTTTTGCTAGTAAAGATACTAATTGGTTTGTGCCTAAACCTTCGTTAACCAAATCAGATACAAAAGCAGTATCTCTATCTCGTGTTTGAAGATAAAAATTAGATGTTCCTGGCGTTACTCTAACACTGAATGTTCTGTCTACTATTTTTTCCAAATAATGGGCAACTCTACCTTCTAAGTCACGGTCAGTAGAGAGTAGAGTAGCAATTTCATCTTCAGTCCATACTTGTGGCTGTAGTGGAACTGCTCCGAAGAAAGGTTTAGTAAAGTTTCGACGGGTTGAAACTCCATCAACAGATGACAATGCGCTTAAATGACTTACTAATTGTTTTTGGATGTTAACAACATGCTCATTTGCACTTGAAGAGGGTTTGTTAACAACCACGTTACCGCTTATTCCATACCAATTAATAGCAAGTTCTCCTCCATCATCGTAATTAACTGTTTCATTTACAACTTGGCTTCCTGCAAATGGAAAGCTTATATTTAATTTTAATTTAGGATAAAAATCTCCTATTAATTGAAAAAATGATTCTTGTTTACCAATTGATGCGGTGAACGTATTATTTAAGTTTGGATAGGATTCATCCGAGTAAGTTATTCCTAACGATATGTTAGATGTGTCTCTCTTTTTGAAAACTGTTTGCGTAAAGCCTCCTAAACTAATAAACGGGAATGTAAAGAAATTGTCAATCGACTGATTAGGGTTTGATAAAATATTTTTTAAAGAGAGTAATGCATATATAAAACTTGATTTCCCACTGTTATTAGCCCCTGTAAGTAGTGTAAATTTCCCCAAATCTAAGTTGACGTTAGAAATACTACGGAAATTTTCAATATTTAGCTTATTGATCATATGATATCTATATTTTGTGAGTCCATTTTAATCTCGCTTAAAATCTACCAAATACATTTGTTTGTATGGCTTTAAGCACGTTATAGTTTTGGTTTTTTGTTTTTAACACGTTGTTGATTTGGTGTTCGAAGATACTACTCGTAAGTCACAGTTCGTCCGAAATTTTATTATTTACCTATTATAGAGCACCCAAGGCGTCTATGCATAGATAAGAGCTCTTTTGTTACTATATAAACGCTCGTTTGTATAGTAACAAAAGAACCATTTTGCCTTTATCTACTATGAAAAAAGCGATTGCCTATTATCGGGTGTCTACAGATCGCCAAGGCAAAAGTGGTTTGGGATTAGAAGCCCAAGCCGAAGCAGTCAGCAATTTTGCCGAGCGCGAGGGTTATGAGGTTGTGGCCACTTTTACGGAAACTGAGAGTGGGAAGAAAAGCCAACGCCCCGAATTATTGGCCGCTCTTGCTCAATGTCGCAAAGAACGGGCTACGTTAGTTATCGCTAAGCTGGATAGGCTGAGCCGTAACGTTGCCTTTATTTCCAATCTAATGGAAAGCCGAGTTGATTTTAAAGCAGTTGATAACCCTCACGCCAACCGGTTGATGGTTCATTTATTAGCAGCCTTTGCCGAGCATGAGCGGGAGCAGATCAGCATTCGGACTAAGGATGCATTAGCCGCAGCAAAACGGCGTGGTGTGCAACTTGGTAAGCATGGAAAAGAGGTATTAAGCCAAGAGAATGCAACCGCAGCGGTAGAGTTTGCTGCACGTTTACGCCCAACTATCGAACACTTACAAGCCGCTGGTTTTACCACTGTTAGGGCTATTCGGGATGAATTGAACCGTCAACAGATTCCCACCTACAGAGTGGGTAGCAAATGGCATATCCCGAATGTTTATGCAGTCTTAAAGCGTTTAGAATGATTATTGGGATATAGGTGTAAATTTACACCTAAGAATAGGTGTTGTTTGTAACTAAAAAAAGCACCTTTATATTATAGATAACTGTATGATTTTCACTATTGGGGGCATAAAAGGAGGCACGGGTAAAACAACAATATCAACAAACCTCGCAGTGTGGCTATCTCAGCGAGGAGCTGACGTTTTATTAGTAGATGCTGATGAGCAGGAAAGCGCAAGTGATTTTACTGCTTGGCGAGAGGAGACTAGAAAAGGCCAGTTAGGTTATACCCTTGTGCAGCTTAATGGGCCGACCGTTCGCAGACAAATAGAGCAGTTACGACCTAAGTACGATCACATTGTTATTGATACTGGAGGACGTGACACAGCCAGCCAACGAGCTGCACTTTTTGTCTCGGATATATACTTAATTCCATTTGCTCCCCGTAGTTACGAGATTTGGACGCTCTCCAAAGTACAAACCCTGTTAAGTGAGATTCAAGGAAGCCGATCCACGCCACTACAGGTTTATTCTTTCTTAAACAAAGCTGATACACGTGGAGCCGATAACAATGAAGCAACTGAGGTTTTACGGGAAAACGAAGGACTGAATTTTGTGGATTATGCGGTTATTAACCGCAAGGCTTTTGCTACCGCAGCTAGTAAAGGGTTATCTGTTTTTGAAATGGTGCCAATTGATGAAAAAGCAGTTACCGAAGTAGAAGCATTGTTTAGTCATGTTACAGGCATTAAAAAATAAATCCTATGGCAGTATCACCACCACCTAAGAAAGTAACATCCGCTAAATCTGGTGAGCAACAGACAACTAGGGGACAGGAAAAGAAAATAGAGGAAATTATAAATCGGGGTAGTACAACTGTTAGCCAGTCTGAGCCGCAGGATCAAATCAAGAACTTCAATATCAAAATCATGTCCAGCCAGCTTACAGAGGTTGATCAATTACGAACCAAACGGCCACGTAAGCCGACAAGTCCTAAGCTGGGTATTTCCCTTCAAGATTGGATCATTGAAGCTATTGAGGAGAAGATACAAAGAGAAAAAAAGAAATACAACACAGGTTCTTAATTGAACCTTGTTTTACACCTAGAATTAGGTGTAAAACAAGGTTCAATTAAGAACCTGTGTTAGTTTGCGCACCAGCATATCAGAAAGAATATCATATATGTACTCAAAACATTGGCAGATATGATTGAGATTAAAATTCCTAAAGCTCCCAATATAGCTATTTTATTAACCAATTATCTAAATCAAACAGGCTACATAGGAAATATATATAATTTACTATTTGACAAAACAGATGAAAAGTTTTTTGATTTTGGAGACTTTGTTAAATCTGATAAAGTGTTTTCAATATTATGCAAATTAGTAGAAGAAAATTTTGAATATACAATTATTGATAATAAAAATGATATTTTGAATACAAGATTTTTGGAGGAAACTATAGAAGATAAAGAATGTAATAATCTTTTAGATATACAGAACCAATTTAAGGGTTTTAAAATGGAATGCAAAAATGGTGAACATTCAATTGCTGCTATTCAGCATGAATACATGTTATACTGGTATAATTTAATGAATATAAGAATCTTATATTTAAGGGTTCAAGATGGAAAAAAAGAATATCAAAAAGCCTTAAACTATTCAATGTTTAGATTATATAATGTTTTTTCTAATTCTACATCAATCAAGGAATTCTTGCACCATTTGTTTAATGAATATTATAATGGATATATATTGAAAAATGATATGTTAATAAATTTATTTTTAAGTTATACAAGACTTTATATTTTATTAGATAAAAATCGAGCAAATAATATTCCTATATATAAAATTAGTGTTAACGACTTCTATGACACGTTATTTAATGTAGATAATCTTTACGAAGAAAAAAATAAACATACTGTTATTGATGCGTTTAGAGCTTTAATTGATTATTGTAATCATAAGTTTCATGATTCTATCAATAGTAATGATGAAACTGAACTATATTTGTCTCATGCGAAAATAAGTGGCTATGTGAAGCTTATAAGGCGTCTAGAATCGCTGTTCCCTTTCTTGTCAGAAAATATCATTTTAAGTTATTACATTCAGTTTTTTGAAGAATTGTCATGTGATTGTTTTACATTCAATTTAAATGATATTCGATTATTATTAACCCCATTATACTCGCATTGGCTACTTAATGTTTTTACATTATATCCAGATAATTGTAATATTCAGAGCTTAAGCGAATTGAGAAAAGAAAGGATATTTCTTTCAAATCAAGTAATTTCTTTTTTAAATGAAAAAGAAATTAATATAGATAACAGAGATATCTTGATGAAGGAAGTTGATATTTTATTTAGTCATGTTGACTATAGAGTTGCATTACCTATTAGTTATTTAGCTGGAATCTCATACAGCTGTATGAGAAGTCAATCATTTGATAAAGAATCTTTTGAGTCAGAGTTTAATAAGCATGGTGTATTTTCTGATGAAATATATGAGAGGTATAAGAATCTAGATATGTATAATTATAAAGAGTTAGACTCAGAAGAATTATCAAGTATACAGAATACACATATCTCCTTAGTGAATGACGAGATCAAAACTCTTATATTTAGTAGCCAGCTGGAATGGAGAAGTTTAGATGAACGTATGAACAATTATGCTAAATACGAAGTTTTATATCCATATAATTCATCTGTTATGCATGATATTGCAATATTCTTAGATGAAAATAAAATGCATAATGATGCTTTGTCTATAATTATTAAAGCCATCATTTTAGATTTTAATAATTTATTACTATGGCAAAGTTTTTCAATAATTTTATCAAATCTTTCCTATAAAGAAGATTCACATATCGCAAGTTTTATTGCAAGATTAGAATCATAAATATGATGAACATAATACCTTTTACGAAATTGTTAATCTCTGCACGTCAATTAAGCGATGGTGTTCGTAATGCCACAGGACTTGTGGAAAACTGGGAGAGCGTTATAAATACTGAAGCAATAGAAAACTTACAAAGATTACATAATGGATTGTTTTGCTTCTTGGCCTTTAATTCTGTTGTTGATAAAGAGATATTTGATTATATTGAGAGTGGAGCTTTGGCCGCAGAGAGTGGTGATAAATTGCTGATTTTGTATGTTGTTAATTGTCGTATGCCATCTGCGTCAATAGTAACTAGTCAAGAATTATCTTCTTTATTGACTATCAGAAACGACTCTAATCCTTGCATGGAAATTATCAGTAAAATATTCGATAATAAATTTCATCCAGTTCTGCCAGCTTTAGTGATATATGATAATTTAGTTAGTTCTAAGAGTGCTATATATATTCCTTTAAATAATAAACAAAATCTTAGTAAAGTTGATTGTTTAAGATTTATTGTTAAAGTTATTCAAGATAAGAGTTTAAGGAATATTGATAAGGAACAGAGTTCAATAAATAAATTAAGTACTGCATTCACAATTGCTAATTTAAGTTTTGAAAAAAATATAAACTACACGTTTGGAGAATGCATGATCAAGACATTTCAAACTATAGTTAAATTTAAAAGTGACTTAATTTCTATTTTTGTATAAATTAGATAATTTTCATTAAAGTTGATATAAATAATTACATAATTATTAAGGGTTGAGCGCAATTTGAACTTCTTGTTTTAGCTGTTCTTGAGCGGCTTTACCCATTTTGACGAATACAGAATTACAGTATTTTACCCGGTTCTCTATCTTGTTATCTGAGTTTTCCTTTAATTGCCAATCGTATATCAATTTATTAGCAGTTTTAGTGCCAATATCTTCTAAGTATAGAGCAATATTTTTGTCTGCTACTTTCCATGCTCGGAGATTCGCTACTACTTGAGATACAACAGTATGTTGTAGCCAGAACTCCGGTATTTTTCCATCCTGCTTACGTTTTAGTGTAAACTTGAAGCCTGTTATCTTCTTGCGGCCCCGCGTCATGCGGTCAGTTTCATAAACCGGCTCATAGCTAAACGCCAGGTTTGTACTGGCTAACTCTTCCAACGGCTCAGTAATGGTACGGTTAATCAAGTCTCGTGTATCAGGGTACTTCATTCTAGCGTTCCCATTTTTATCTCGCTTGACCTTGCCTCGCTTGTCTTTCTCCTGAGCGCAGTCCATAAGCTGTCTGTACTGCTCAATAGTAGGACACCACATGCCCGTATCTCGGAAAGCTGAAAGGATTTCAAAAAATCGCATCGAGTACCAGCTTTTCAAACCCATGTAATTATTAAGCTGATAGGTCGAGTAATGAGCGATCTGAATAAAGTATGGCTCTAGCTGGGGATTGAGCAGCACCGTAATAACTCCATCTTTATACCCTACCGCCCGTTCCTTTGTCGAGTCGAGTAGGTGCCGAGCGAACCACTCTGACTTATCTATACTTTCAAATTCCCAAATAGCAGCCAGTAACTCACGTAGCGCTCCCTGCACCTCTTTATAAGCAGTTTCTTTGGTTATTCCGGAATCAGTAATGATGTCCGCAATACGAAACTGATAGTAAGGGCGTAGTTTAAAATCGTCGTCTCGGATTTGGTCGATCACGCGGGCCATAATCCGTTTGGCAGCCACGCTCATACGGCCTTGACGGGCGAACGTCACATTCCAGTGCTGTTTGATAATGTCTTTGTGTTTCGGCTCATACGTTAGGCCGAGGGGTAACACTAATTGAGTACTACGCTTGTCTTCCATCTTCATAACCGGGATGCCGAAGCCATCCGTTTTTGTTCCTTCTTGCAGGCAATAGAACGAAGATAAAATTAAAAAAACAGACTTATAAAATATATGTCTGAAAAAGGCGGGGTATTTGTCGGTTTATTAGCTTTCTGACTGGGGGTATTTGTCGGTTTATTCAGGCATCTGACTGGGGGTATTTGTCGGTTTATTAGCTTTCACTCCGTATATATATTAACTATAATAGTGAAATTTCCTACTATAATAGTTGTGCAACGCGCGTTGCTAAAAAAATGTGGATAAGGTTGAAAAGACTAAAAAAATTGAAGTAGAGAGGAGCGAAAAAACAAAAAACAAAAAGGAGCGCGCGTTTGCTAAAAATAGGCACCGGGCCCGCAACTATATTTTTAGTTAGCAACAATTTTTTTACTAAGCAGTATTCTGATAGTATCTTAGTCGCATAGAGACAGGTAGCAATACATATGAACAAAGCCTGTTAGCAACGGCACCTATTTAATCCCTTTTCCATATGTATTTATTCCAGGAGCAGACAGAGGAGGATTTGCAGGAAGCTGAGTATCGACCTACCATATACCGAAACATTGCCCTGATGCAGGGCCGAATATAACTAGGTGAAGCCGCCCGGATTAGTGGCCACCATGTAAAATAACCAACCTTAAATAAAACAACGGGAATGGAGCTTGATACTATTAAATCGAAAGCCCAGCAGCTTATTCTACTTTACAAGCAGACCGATTCATACAGGCAGGAGTGGCAAGATACTACAAAACCCCGGTTGATTGAAGTTCTCACTTCAATTCAAAATGAGGTGAAAATTGGCTGGCTTGTCCAGACTGTTAGCCAGATTACGAACTTGGAGAACATAAACATTCAGTTCGGAGCGCAGAAGTCGGGCATTACTAAGAATGATAATATAAATCAGAGCTACAGACATTTTGTGAAACAGGGTGCCAGTTTACTCTTTGGTCAAACAGCTAATGGAGAAATTGCTGTAGTTGTTACGTACCCGTTCATCGAGGAGTGGGTAACACAAAAACCCGCTGAGGTCATTGATCGAGTGCCCCCACACTCGATCACAGAGGACTTTATACGTTTGCAGGTGGAAAAGTTTCTTGATGAAATGATTAAGTGGGAAAACTCAGACGCTTCGCATAGCAAAATAGGTTTTAGCCTATAAGAGCAGTCAAGTAAAACAACCCATCAAAAGCGCGGAAGCGTGGCGTATGCCCTCCTACGGAGTGCGGCGTGATACGGTCTTACAAAGAGCGAGCGGGAACAGTATTTTGCTACGCTGCATACTGTTCTTCCGCCCGCCCTACGGGATTTTTAAAAACATAATAGTCTATTATACAGTATTTTATAGGATAATTTTACTTCATAGAATAACTGATTATATTTGTGTTTTACAGATATATATCTGTATAGTGAGTATAACTATCTGATAATCAAAATATAAATTCTGTATAATTATCTGTATTTTATGGAGAAGGAGAAAGAAAGAGATAAGCAAGTGTCGGTTTCACCCGCCTTGTTTGCCGACTTTGAACGGATGGCTGATAGCTATGGATTGACCAACAAAGCCCTGCTCGAAACGATGATTCGTTACTTTCAGGCAACCAAAGCTGACCCCAGAGACCCCAAAAGTGATAATCCGACCGATGCCATTAAAGCTCTGGATAAGCGGTTAATCTCCTTTATACGCCAACAGGAAAAGCAGATCCTTAAACCCATGCATGACAACATGCAGATCCTGAACAATAGTGGTCAGGAGCAAATGGCGACCGTCAACACGTACATGAAAGCCATTGCGGAGGCCTTAGATGGTGACCTACTGAAGAACATTCGCTTGTCCCACATTCGTACGATCGGCGGAGCCATACGGCCTGAGCTACTGACCGAGCCCTTTAAAAAGGTTTACGAAGACGTAAAGAATACCAAGCCAGGCCCAGTTAAACCGGGTCAATCTTAATTCCCTTTCCCACATGGTAGCCAAGATTTCAGGCGGCAGCGGGGGCAGCTGTCGAGGTTTAGCGGAATACCTAGAGAAAGAAACCCAAGGGCAGTGGTTTAGTCATGATCAGACACAGCTTCCTATGCCTGACGTGGTGGCCAGCATTGATGCCAACAAGAAGAATTTAGGTCAGCAGGAGGAGAAATACTATCAGGTGATTTTAAGCCCCAGCCAGCGCGAGTTAAACC
>NZ_BAAHAD010000023.1:0-19152 GCF_054777855.1 Spirosoma jeollabukense | reverse complement strand
TCTTCTTCGGCCAGTTGGCTATATCTGGCTAATAGCCAGATTATGTTACAACGCATTGAGACTTATTACCAAATGTGATTTCCCAACATGCTCTAAACTATCATAAACCACCATTGAGCTGTTGTACGATGGGTTAGGCACCAAGCTGCATCGGACAGTCAAGACGGCGGGCAGTGTGACGCTGACCCAGGATTACCTGGGGGGCATCGAGCTCAAGAACAACGTGGTCGAAGCGGTCTACAACGAAGAAGGGCGGGCCTACAACACGGGCAGTGGGTACCGCTACGAGTACGTCTTGCGGGATCATCTGGGCAATACGCGATTAGTCTTCACCGATAAGAACGGCAGTGGGAGTATTGATAATTCGGAGATTCTCTCGGAGGCTCATTATTACCCCTTTGGTCGGAAAATGGACGGGGCCTGGTACTCGGATGCGAGTGCCGGCAAGTATCGCTACCAGTACAATGGCAAGGAGCTGATTGATGAATTTGACTTGAATTTTTACGATTACGGGGCTCGGTGGTATGATCCGGGCATGGGGAGCTGGTGGGAGATTGATCCGTTAGCTGAAGTATCCAGACGGTGGAGTCCATATGTGTTTAGTAATAATAACCCGCTGAGGTTTGTCGATCCCGATGGCAGGAATCCAGGTGACATCATCATCTATTTTACAGGTGCAGCGTTTTCTTCAGTCGCCGGGAATAAGGATGTAATAAATAATATTCGAAGTGCAGTTTCTATTAGTACAAACTACGCTACTCAAGTTGTCTATCGCACGGACTATGGTTACGCCACAGACAAGGCCAAAGCGGCTTTTGAGGAAATTCAAAAACAAAGACAGAATAATCCTAATGCTAAAATTGTGATTTATGGATACAGTTACGGCGGAGTAGCTGCTTTAGAACTGGCGACTCGATTAAACAACCGTAAAATGAAAACTACCTTGATTACCGTCGATGCCGCCAATGGAGCATCCAGTGATAAAATCAATAGAAATGTGGGAGATTACATCGAAAGCTTTAATTTCTACGAATTAGATCCCAAGGTTTCTGATATTACAGGCTCCAAAGGCGGGCCCAACCACGGGCGTAATGTTACGAATATTGACAAATCTAAGGCAACTTACGATGAAGAAGCGATAGATCACATGAATATTGACGAGTCCACAATGAGTGATGCAATTAATATCATTAACCAAGTTTTTAATAGCACTCCAGAAGGAGGTAATAAAACGCTAAGTGGGGATGAGTTTCGTAAAAAGTTAAATAAATGAGGGCAATTAAAATTGTAACTCTAATCTTAGCTCACCTTGCGGGCTTCTATTTTTTATACCCTTTTATGCATAGCATTGGAGAGATGTTTGGTATTCAGGTACCTTCATATTCTTTCGAGTACAAGGCGGGTATTGCTAGCCTATTAGCAGGACCATTTTTATTGATTTTGGGTATCATTATGCTTAGGACGAGAAATCAAATCAATAGATTTTTGGGTATCATGTACTTGTTAGTTAGTTTCTATTGGATTTATCGATTGATTTATGTCCTTTATCAAGGCGGGTTATAAAGGTCAATATCTGCGAGTTTCAGTGGAAGCGGTCCACAACGAGGAAGGGCGGGCCTATAACAGCGGGGGCAGTTATCGCTATGAGTACGTCTTGCGGGATCATCTGGGCAACACGCGACTGGTCTTCACCGATAAGAACGGCAGTGGCAGCATCGATAACAGTGAGATCCTCTCAGAGAGCCATTATTACCCGTTTGGGCGGAAGATGGACGGCGCCTGGTACTCGGATGCGGGTGCGGGCAAGTACCGGTATTTGTACAATGGCAAGGAACTCAATGATGAGTTTGATCTGAACTTTTACGATTACGGGGCTCGGTGGTATGATCCGGGGATGGGCTCCTGGTGGCAGATTGATCCGTTGGCCGAAAAGTCTCGGCGATTTAGTCCGTATGTGTATGCGTTCAATAATCCAGTTCGGTTTATTGACCCTGACGGACGGGAAGGGCAGTCAACACACACCGATAAATATGGTAATGTAACAAATGTGTTTGATGATGGGGATCTTGGAGTATATCGCCATAAAGGGAATGAAAAACAAACCCGTGCGGAAGTAAAAAAGAAGTATAATAAAGATACTAATACATCAGCAGGTGGAGAACGAATGGGCAGAACATTACACACCTTCTCTTTTGTTGAGGGAGCCTCATTAGAAAGAGGCCAAATCGTCCCTACCGGGCACATTGATTTTGGCTCCAATTGGGCTGAAACTAGTGTTCAATGGGGTCTTGATCAATCTAATGGTTTGATAAATTATGGATTGAATGCAGGTAATGGACAAGAGTTTGATTTAAAAGAGCGCGCGGTCAGGCAAGGTAGAGCGGGTGGTTTCTACAATGGCAGTACCATTTTTACTCAGAATGGCGAAAATGTCTATGCCTCTGCCAGAGATGCGGGTAATTTTTTAGCTGGTGCGAAAGCTGATAAATCGTTTGCCCCTAATGAGTTGGTAATGTATGGTTTTGGTGTATTCAATGCTTCAGGTAATAACTTTAGAAATGTACCAGAGGTACTACTTAATGAGATGATTATTAACGCTTCAGGAGGATCCCTACTTCAGCCACCTCATTATGGAGAAGATAGACAAAGTGGGCTTGGTATTCAGGCGGGGATGGATAACAGCGGATTGTTTTCAGGGCACTGGTTTTTATGGCATAACCAACATCAAAAAATAAGGGAATAATGAAGAAGTTATTGATTTTTTGGAGTATGGTAGGAGCTATGGGCTGTGAATCAGAGCCACCATTTGAGTATTTCACTTCCCCCGATAACGGAATGGTGATCACGCTCATGAGGTATAACAAACGACTTTATTTTACCAATGGTAGATACAATAAAAACAAAGTACCCGCATCATTTATCTCACCTATCCATGATATAGACAATGCTTATTTGTGCTATATCCACTGGTGCGGTGAGGAGGGAGCGGAAATTCTTTCTCCTTATGGAGATTGGTTGGATACAGAAAAAGACCCTCAATTGAAGTTTAGAAAAATAGATGCTAATGAACTCGGTTCAATAATGAAATCTAAGACAGACGAGTACATTTACTGTTATGGTAATGCCTTTCCTAATTAAGCAGATGATTAGTTTTTCCACTAAGCCTTGGAAACAATTAGCGCAAAGGGGCATGGATCAATAATAGGGTTCATCGGGCTTAAATTAGATAAACATAAGCCACTGCATCAGTTTTGGCTCACCGTGGCTCAGTACCAAGCCCGGCTACTAGTTCTTTGACATTTGAATGAAATCATTAGCAATTCCTTGAGTTGGGTGCAGGCGCGTGGTCCGGTCGCGGGAGTGCGGTCCGCCTAACTCAAGGGGATTGATTATAGCGAGGAAACCTGACGAATCAGAGCCGGAACGGGCTGGTGAAAGGAGCCATCTACTATTCGGTCAAGCCCGATCTGGATGCGCCCACGCTGGGGATCGTGAGTGGGACCAACCAGACCACCACGGCCACGGGGGCCAGCAGCATTCCCGTCGCCAATATCCTGCTGTCGGTGCCCCATAACTTTTTGAACCTGCCCACCAGCTTTAGCTTCAATGCGGGCAACAGCATCGAGCTGTTGTACGATGGGCTGGGCACCAAGCTACGAAGGACGGTTAAGACGGCAGGCAGTGTGACCTTGACCCAGGATTACCTGGGGAGCATCGAGTTGAAGAACAACGTCGTGGAGGCCGTCTATAATGAGGAAGGGCGGGCCTACAACACGGGCAGTGGGTATCGGTACGAGTATGTGCTGCGGGATCATCTGGGCAATACGCGATTAGTCTTCACCGATAAGGACGGCAGTGGCAGTATTGATAATTCGGAGATTCTCTCGGAGAGCCATTATTACCCCTTTGGCCGGAAGATGGACGGGGCCTGGTACTCAGATGCGAGTGCCGGCAAGTACCGGTATTTGTACAATGGCAAGGAGCTGAGTGATGAATTTGATTTGAATTTTTACGATTACGGGGCCCGGTGGTATGATCCGGGCATGGGGAACTGGTGGCAATCTGACCCAATAGGAGAAAACCATTATGATCAATCACCTTATCAGTACGTTCTTAATAATCCGATTCGCTATATTGATCCCTTTGGGCTTTGGGAGCGCACCTCCACCGGCTATACCACCTCGGATCAGAATGACATTAGGCGTTATACCAACTACTTGAGGTTTGAAACGGAGGCATTGGGCAATTCGCCTTCTCTAAAGCAAATGGACAGCTTTATTAGTGGCGAAATGGGTGGTAATGGAACAGGCTTGGGTACGATGAGCAATGGCGGGAAGTTGATTTCGGAAATAAAGGATCGTGGCTATCAAAATGGAGGAGCCATCTATTGGCAAGCAGACAAAGCGTCAGTGGCCAATGCCTGGCATGATGTGCAAGGCGATTTAACGCCTGACGCTCTTGACCCAAGGACAATCGGCGGAAACATTTTGGGATTAACATATTCTGGAGCAAAAAATCCCAGAACGTATGGTGGCAATTATGACTATTCCTATACTCCTACCGATTGGGCAGATTATCCAGCTATAGGTCACGATAGTCGGTATGATCGTCTAGGCATCACCGGTAAGGAAGGTTTATTTAAGGATACACGTGCTATCGGAGCAGACTGGCGGTTTGTAACAGAAGAAATGGTCGTAATGACTTATCAAACAAATCCAATAGCAAAAATAAGAACAGGGATTGTGGGAATAGGCCTAGGGTTATTTTCTTTGCCTAAAACTTTATATAAGCTTTATCAGCCTGGTGGATATGAGGAAATAAAGCTGTGGTATAATTTAAGTAATTATGGGGTAACAAATTCGCCGTCTAAACCTTAACCTCGTGAACGAATTACAAAAACGTGCATTCAAAACGTCGCTAATTTTCTCCATATTATACGTCGGTTTAGCAACAGTAACTGTTCTATCTGTTTATCCAAGTTCGCCACTAAGTGGGGACTGGGTTGTAATTGGAATTTTAGCTACGTTTCCAATTAGTATTATAAGTTTTGGTGCTATGTATGCAGATTCTCATGCTCAGAAAACTGTTTTATACATTCAAATTGTAGTTTTCTTCGTCACTTGGCTTCTCGTTTACAAGTATTTAACAAAAAAATACGAAAACGAAAGAATTGAGTAACAGCGAAGCCCACCAGCTTTAGTTTCAACGCGGGCAACAGCATCGAGCTGTTATACGATGGACTGGGCACCAAACTGCGCCGGACGATCAAAACGGCGGATAGCGTTACGCTGACCCAGGATTACCTGGGGGGTATCGAGCTAAAGAACAACGTGGTCGAAGCGGTCTATAACGAAGAAGGCCGGGCCTATAATACTGGGAGTGGGTACCGCTACGAGTACGTGCTGCGGGATCATCTGGGCAACACGCGATTAGTCTTCACCGACAAGGACGGCAGTGGGAGTATTGATAATTCGGAGATTCTCTCGGAGAGCCATTATTACCCCTTTGGCCGGAAGATGGACGGAGCCTGGTACAGTGATGCGAGTGCAGGCAAGTACCGGTATTTGTACAATGGCAAGGAACTCAGTGACGAGTTTGATCTGAACTTTTACGCTTACGGAGCGCGGTGGTATGATCCGGGCATGGGGAGTTGGTGGCAGATTGATCCACTATCGGAAGCTAGTCGACGGTGGAGTCCGTATGTATTTAGCAATAATAATCCGCTACGCTTTATTGATCCGGATGGAATGCAGGTCATCAAGGATTTTAACGGGAAAGAGCATGAAATTGGAGAGAATGATGTAAAAACGATTTATCAAGCTAAGCCAGATGACGTAGACAATCCTGAACAAGAAAGTGCAAGTGGTGATCCGCCGGGTACGAAAGTACCCATGAATAAGCTTAATCCGTTTGCCATGGCAAAATTGGGTAAGGCAGTGCCAATAAAAACTGAATATTCTGCGGAAGAAATTGCTACAGTAGCCAGTATAGGTTTATCCTTTGGATTTGAATTTGTCGGAGCAGGTGAAGTTATACTAGGTTGGTTAGGAATTGGATCAAAAATTGCCAAATTCTCACCTATAGAAAACGCAGTAATTAAAGAAGCCAAGAAAATACTGAGTAATGAAAAAATAATACAGAAAGCCTTTGAATCAGGAATTGGGACCGAGTTACAAATCGCAGGAAGAACAATCATTGTTGAGCCAGGCGCACCTTTATCTGGTATGACTTTATTTGAAGAAAAAGCTTTTGTAATAGGTCGGGAAGCATTTGCTTCTAGATCTGAACTAATTAAGACAATATTGCATGAATTATATAGATTACAAACAAGTGGTATACCGACTTCAGGAGCTACACAAGCTGCAGTAACACAAGAGACTGCAGCAGCAGCAAGCTTTGCAGAACGAGCATTTAGCCTTTTTAAATAAATGGAAAGTACCGTAAAAGTTGAAAACGTTTTCAGACTTACTATCAGAAAGAAAATGGTATTAGCAGTTTCAATAATAAAAGGAGAAATTAAATCTGGCATGAAAATCCAGACTATCAATTATTCGAGAACAATTGATAGTCTGGATTTTATTGATGCTGAAACTACAACTATTGGTCTGGTATTTAATGTCAATGATTCTGACTATAGTTTTTTCGACAAAATCAAGATTGGTGATTTGTTGATAGTAAAATAAGTTTATCTCCGTTTGGCAAGGTTTTAATAAAAATGACAGTATTCTATCCTTTTTGATACTTGGAACTTAGTTTCTTGACGTATGAGAGCTTTGATTAACACTCACACGCCAAGATGCTGAATCTAAAGATGAGTTCTAATTCCAATTTGGAAGTTCAGATTAATTTATTGTAATGATGGTTTGACGCAAACACTGCCAATTCGTCATCACCGCTGGTAATGATAGATTGATTCAGGATTATCTGGGGAGCATCGAGCTCAAAAACAATGTGGTTAAAGCCGTCTACAAGGAAGAAGGGTGGGCCTACAATACGGAGAGTAGTTATTGTTACGAGTATGTTTTGTCCGATCAGCGAAACGTCGCACCGCAGGCAATACCCATATCACCGATAAATAATACCCTATGACAGTATCAACATTCGATTTCAAAAAATGACAAAAAACTACTTTTCATACATTACCCGACACGACCCTATGAAAGTCTACTTCGCCCTGTTTTTCGGCCTGCTGCTTAGCTACAGTACTTACGCACAGATTTCCTATACCTATGACACCAATGGCAATCGGGTCAGGCGTATCCCGCCCCCGCCGGATCTGATACCCCTGCTCAACGTTACCCCCAGCACGACGTATGGTACCACGCCGATCACCACCTTTGTCTCGGTGTATGATATTGAAGCCGTGCCCACTGCCGGGCTCATAACGGTCTACATCACAAAAGACCCTATATTAAGTTTTACGTTTGATCCAGTGGCTACTCTGGTGGGCGGAACGGCAGTTCAAAACGCCAACTGGAGCTTCGATGCGACTAATCCCAACTTTTATATTCTAACCTCTACCACGGTTATTGCTGGGGGAGCCTTTTCCAAAATTGGCTTGGCGGGGGTAATTACCCCGGGCAATACAAAAGGTCAAGTAAACGTGGGGGTAGCCATCGTTGGCGGAAGCGGAGGGGAAACCAATATAGTCAATAACAGTGCAGCCGCCAGAATTGATTATTTCAATCATTGATCAATTCATTGATAAGGTAAGCCAACTGGGTTTGGGAAAGGATAAGAGTCTAGTGTCATCCCCTAGCATTACCGCCTTGGGTTACCCAACTATTTCGATGGCCGTGTCCGATGGTGATTGAAATAGAGGCCTTGTTTCCTATACTCCTACTTCCCGCCGTAATTATTTAATCCTTTGGTTCGCGCCACCAACACCTAATAGGCTTTCCAGCTTTATAGACCGAATCGGCGCTTGATCTCGTCTTATTTTACCCATTTTATCGCCACATGTGATCTGTGACTTGTCCGGAAAAATGTTGACCATAAACTGGTTAACTTATGGATCAACTCCGACTATCACCCATGCAACAGCATGAACTCACCATGCGCCAAATGGTGCAGCAAATTCACTTGGGCAGACTCAACCTGGATCAGGCCGCTCTTCAGTTCAACGTTAATCGCAAGACGGTTCGACATTGGGTGAATAAGGTAGAACAAGAAGCTGAATCAGGCAGACAAACGGTTGACGAACAACCCAACCTGCCGCCCACCCAAAAGAAAACCGCAACCCCCTGTTTGCCATCACAGGGTAATGAGCAAGCTAGTGAACTACGAGCCAGGGTGCATGCGCTTGAACAAGAACTGGAAGTGGCTAAATTCAAAGCCTTGTATTATTCGACCATCGTTAAAGTTGCCGAACAGGAGCTAGGCGTTGACATCGAAAAAAAGTCCGCTACCAAGCCATCCGATTCATGCTCATGAATTATCCTAAGCTGCATATGCGGCAGTTAGAAGGATGGCTTGGTTTTTCTCGACAGGCCTATTACCAGTATTGGCAGCGGCAAGCCGGCCAGATCGATAGCGAGTCCGACGTGATTGAGTGGGTTAAAAAACTGCGCAAGGACCATCCCAAAATGGGTGGGCGAAAGTTATACGACCTGCTTAAAGAAGAGCTGACTAAAAAAGGCATCAAAATAGGACGGGATGCTCTTTTTGAGTTATTGGCGACTAAGGGCCTGTTAATCAGAAGGAGAAGACGGCGGGTAACCACCACCTTCTCTGGCCACCGGTTCAGGAAGTACCCCAATTTAATCAAGGAATTGGTGATCAACAGACCCAACCAATTGTGGCCGGGCCGCCGGTGCGGTAGCGGATATAACGTACTGGTTCACCAACTACGGATGTCTGTATATTTCCTTTGTGACTGACGCTTATTCAAAGCGGATTATGGGCTATGAGGTTGCCGAAAGTTTACATGCTGTACATTCAAAAGCAGCTCTTCAAATGGCATTGGAGCGTATCAACCCCCAGATCGGCGAAACCTTGATTCATCATTCCGACCGAGGGCTTCAGTATTGCTGTGCCGACTACATTGGCTTATTAAACTCGTTTGCTGTCCAGATCAGTATGACCGAGAGTGGTGATCCACTGGAGAACGCTATCGCTGAGCGGGTCAATGGGATCATTAAAAACGAATATTTAGCCCATCACTCGGTGCACTCCTTAGCCCATGCCCGAGTAGTCCTTGAGCAAGCTGTCTTTTTGTATAACTACAAACGGCCTCACTTAAGTTGTGATATGTTGGTCCCCGAGCAAGCCCACCAGCAGGAGGGCAAACTGAAGCGAAGGTGGAAAAACTATTATACCAAGAGAGTTTTAGAAAGCTTTGTGGTCAATGAAAAACCGGCCTAACTTAGACTGGTTAACATGAGAGGGATTAACAACAAAACGGTCAATGCTTTTCAGGACGGGTCAGGTTTTTAGTGTCAATCCCTCAATTGACTTCTCATTACTTATCTCGATTAACGCCCCGTTTCAAAAGCAGATACTTTTTAAGCACCTAGTTTCATCAATGAGCATTTGAAGAGACGGATAATATGCTAGTACTAAGCAGAACTCTACTGACATACGGTTGTCAGTAGACCTACTTTATTTTGTGTGATTCAAAACAAACGCACAAGCGCCATGATTTTTGCCTCCGTTCGCATTATTACTGCCAATATTAATCCTCTCGTCCGGTTCTACGAGCAGGTTACCGGCCTACCCCTGATTCAGTATACCGATGATTTCGCCGAATTATAGACTCCTTCGGCTACCTTAGCCATTGGCAGCACACGCACCTTGCCACTGTTCGGAGGAGATCATATCGCTAAGGCCGCCAGTAACCACTCCGCCATTATCGAATTCCGGGTAGAGGATGTTGATGGTGAGTACCAAAAATTAGTTGACATTTTAGGTGACCTGATCATTCAGAAGCCGACTACCATGCCGTGGGGTAATCGTTCCTTGCTGTTTCGAGATCCAGATGGCAATCTAGTGAACTTTTTTACGCCAGTTACCCCAGAAGCCCTTAAGAAGTTTGATGGATAGTGTCCCAACTCCTGTTGAACCCAGTATATAAATGCTGAGTTATGGACAGCCAAATCAACTTCGTCTCAGATAGGAGCGATTCCTATGAACTAAACAAGCCCTGTCAACTAAAAATTATTCTATTTCTCATACATCGCCATGTAAGCCGTTCTCCGCTCCATGACCGATATCATTCGATGCACCAATTTGTTGCGAATAGCATTGTAAACGCTCATCTTTCGCTTTCCAGCCGCTACTGTCCGCTCAAAATAATCCCTCAATTCACCTTTTACCTTAACAGCGGCTAAAGCAGCCATATGCAAAAGATGTTTCAATTTGGTATTTGCCATCCGACTGACCTTCGTTCGGCCTCTTACTGATGAACCTGACTCATAAGCGAAAGGCGCCACACCAGCATAACTGGCTAGCTTTTTTGCATCCGTAAAACGGGTAAAATTGCCGGTAAAGATGAGCATAAACAAGGCCGTTTGTCGACCCACTCCCGGTATGCTCATGAGTAAATCCATGTTCGATTTCAACTCTGGGGAGGCCTTGATGTGACCTTCAATTTGTGCCTCTACCAGCTTGATCTGTTTCTGTATGGCAACTAAAGCTACCTCACTAGTCTGCTGATGGAGCTTCAGTTCAGCTAAAAGGCCCATTGCTTGGTAATCCTGACTTAAATCCGTGAAGGCCTTGGCCATCTCCATCAACCTTTCCCGTTGCTGGGCAAGCTGGCGAACGGCAGCTAACACTTTGTCAGTCAGCTTAAAGAGCCTCTGATCACGCTGATGGCGGATACAGTATTTAGCAATTAAACGGGCATCAGCCTTATCGGTTTTCCCCCGCGTTAAACCTAATGAGCGTTTAATATGGACTGCTGATTGCAGCCATAAATTAGCGCCGATAGGATAAAAGAAGTTGATCATTGGCTGGCAATAGATCCCCGTGTGTTCCATACAGAACAGCGTTGTTTCCAGTTCGAAGTCGGGTAGCTTATTGAGTTGTTTGAGCAAGGCATCCATCCCCGCTTTGGTGTTAGGTATAATCAGTTCAAGTTTCCGAGTTTCCAGTGCATCGAAGACACAAACTGCATTCGTTTTCTTGCCAATATCGGTACCAATGAAGTAGTTGTAAGTAGTCATGGTTTAGCGGATTTACGTTACAGACTATTAATAAGCAGAATGGCGAACGAAACTGTGATAGTAGGCCTGGTGCCTCAATTCCTATGAGTTCCCTGTTCTGCACTCAAAGGGTAGCGGGGTCTGTATCGCATCGATAGGTCTATACCTAGTTTTATGATTAGCTCGCCCCGCTACCTATTGAAAGGTCTTGGTTTTTAGCGACAAAGGCCAGCCATGAATCTGGGTTTTGTCTCAGTAGCGAACCTAACAGTTTGTTGAGATACACAATGCTTAGTTGAGAGGTTTCACTTAGCCGTGAATTATACTCGATACCGTTTTGACTGATCGCACTGCTTAATGAAATGAAGCCCTGAACGCCAGGGGTGTCTGCTGGGTTTTGGCCTTAAACAGCTTATGAAAGCCCTGCGGATTCTCGTAGCCGAGTCGAAAGGCAATTTCGCCCACTGTCAGGGAGGTGGTCGCCAGTAGTTCTTTGCCCCGATCAATAACGTGATCGGCAATGTGCTGCTGGGCACTCTGCCCCGTCAGCACCCGAAGCATATCGCTTAGGTAAGCCGTCGACAGCTGCAGTTGGTCGGCTACCTGCTGCACCGTCGGCACGCCCAAGCGGGCGGCTTTATCAGTGGCAAAATAATCCTGGAGCCAGGCCTCCAATCGGGACAGTACATCGTGATTGGCTTTTTTGCGGGTGAGAAACTGCCGGTGATAAAACCGGTTACAATAGTTGAGCAGCAGTTCCAGCTGGCTGATGAGGATATCCTGGCTGAAGTTATCAATGCCGGCCTGGTATTCGTAGCGTATGGTGCCCATGAGCGTTTCGATGAGCTGGACTTCCTGCTCGGAGGGATGCAGGGCTTCGCTGAGCGCGTAGGAGAAAAAGCCGTACGCTTTCAACCGATTGAGCAGCGGATAGGGATGGATGAAATCGGGATGAATCAAGAGGCTCCAGCCCCTGAGTTGCAGCTCATCGGTCAGCTCGGAGGTGATGACCTGCCGGGGACCGTGAAAGACCATCGCCCCTTCGTCGAAGTCGTAATAGGTTTGCCCATATTTCATGGTACCCACATACCCTTTTTTCATGCTGATGGTGTAGAATCCGTAGGTTTTGGTCCGCAAACGTCCGTCCGAAAACTGGGTAACGTCCTGATGATCAATCACACTGAAAAGGGGATGCCTGGGCTTGGGCAGTCCTAAGAGCTGGTGGTATTCCGCAATGGAGCGGATGGGGTAAGGCAGTGTCTCTTTCATAGAAAAGCAAACAAATTAATCCAGTGGCGTTCGGCTGATGGGTAACGATTAGTCGAGGTTGGTCGACAGGCTAGTTTCCTTATAAGCCTCAAACTCCGCCAGATCCTTTTCCCGTTTTTCCATGATCATGCGGTAACTGTCCGGACCCAAAATCAAATGGACAGGGGGCATTTGGTAATCGGCAAGCTTGACGAGTTCGGCGACCAGCTTATCCGGATCACCAGGCTGGGTACCCGCCCGTTTGCTCATCCCGTCCAGGGTTTTCTCACTGCCGTACTCGGCAATGGGCGCCTTGACGTAGGTTAAAGAGCCGTCTTCCAGGAACTGAGTTCGAAACGAGCCGGGCAAGACCACGGTCGCGTAAACACCCAGCGGCTTTATTTCAGCCGCCAGCGATTCGGTCAGGCCGACCATGGCAAATTTGGACGCGGCATAACTGCCCAGATTGGCCACGGCCACGTAGCCGCCTGCCGAGGCAATATTGATGATATGTCCACTCCGTTGCTGACGTAAATAGGGCATGGCCGCCCGAATGACGTTAACGGTACCAAACAGGTTCACATCCAGGGCATAGCGAAACTCGCTATCGGTCAATTCTTCCAGGCTACCCACGTAGGCAAAACCCGCATTGTTGACCACCACATCGAGCCGACCAAATGTTTCCACTGTCTGCTGGATGGCGTTTTGGACACTTTCCTCCGCCGTTAGATCCATCTCCAGAGGCAAAAAGGTACCGCTGTAGCCCTCGATTTGGCGACTCATGGCCTGCTTGTTTCGGGAGGTGGCGGCTACAGCGTGTCCCTTGGCCAGCAGTAACTTGACCAAGGCTAAACCCATCCCCTTCGAGGCGCCAGTGATAAACCAGGTTTTTGTTTTTTTCTCGCTTTCCATCTTGTTGTTGCCTGATGAATGACAGAAACAAAGATGGTGGGCGTTGGTCGCAAAAAAGTCTCCAAGTTCGGGTAAATCGTATCCGACTTACTGATGGGGTTATGTGGTAGCGGATGAACTAGTTGGTAAAGGCAGCTCAACCCGATAAATGGTTGCACCAATTCGTCAAACCTGAGCCGTCATATAAAACGCCCGCATTATTGATATTCCTCGACTTACCTAGGATCGTTTCAAGAGACGCTGTTTTTACTGCCTGTCCAACGTCATCAGTAGTGTACGAACTCACGAACCGGCTGTTTTCGTTAAGTTTGTATATCATTTTATCTTTTCTCGCTATCGTTATGGTTGTCTCGCCACGATTAACCAAGGCTCAATTGGCCTTACTTGAAATGTTTAGCTTCGAGATGAGCGAAGCCGAAGTGTTGGCCATGCGCCAAACGCTGATGCAGCATTTCCGGACTCGGCTCGAAGAAGAGGCTCAAAAAGTCATTCAGCTAAAAGGACTGACCACTGCTCAACTTGAAGAGCAAATGACCTTTGAGAACCGTACCCAACGGCTTGACCAAATCCGGGCTGCTCAGTGAAAGTGGTTATCGATACCAATGGGCTACTCCGGTCGATTCCCCGGGACGGATCGTACCGCTGGCTTTATGATGCTTTTGTAGCCAGTCAGTTCACGTGGGTAGTCAGTACGGAAATCTTGCTCGAATATGCTGAGATGACGGGCTACTATTATAGCCCGGTAGCCGCTGAACTGGTCACCTCACTTTTACTGGCGGCTCCTAATCATCTTCGGCAGGAGCCTTACTTTCGCTTTGGACAGGTTAGTGGCGATCCAGACGACAACAAATTTGTGGACTGTGCGATAGCCGCCGGTGTCGATTGGTTAGTATCCGACGATCACCACATTCTAAACCTGCTTCGAGAAACGAATCGGTTTCCTCCCCTACCGATCTGTTCTTTTACGGAGTTCAAGCAAATTCTGAATCGATAGCCGGTCAAGTAGGAACTAGGTTGCGAATTAATTGTCCCGAACCGAGTACTAAAGTAAGTGGCAGACTGACTAACCTACCTGTTGCTGATATGTTTTCTAACTTCTTCATCAAGTCAATTAGAAAAAATAACTTTGCAGGCCTTGATGACCAAGGCTGTTGAAATAAAAATGGGAATTGAAAGGTCACGCTTATGGGTGGCCTTTCAATTTACGGGATAAGTTGTTAAGCATAAGCATCCCTCGAATTGAGCGTTTTGAGAGATTGATGAGAACAGTTTCAGCTTCTAGGTAATTTAGCTACCGCCTGTTTTACGGTAGTCAGAGCTACGAACAGTGCTAATGTTTATACCGATTTAATATCATTGGCGACAAGCGTAAGGTCATTATTGAATTGATGACCTCCCCTGGGTCGTTCACGGAAAGTGGCCCAAGGAAGTTTTTGCCCATATAGGGCCAGGTGGGCTACCGGCACCTCCTCATCATCCTGACTGTGGTAAAAAAATAGGGGAATATCCTTTGATAACTTATCCGCAAAATTTTCGGCCAATTTAAACCCGGCTTTCCACTCTTCATCACCCCGCCAAAACGGGGTAGACATCAGAAAAAGGCCTGTCAGCTTTGGCGGGACCTCCCTTTCAGAAACGTATTTTAACAGCATGGAAGCCCCTAAGGAGTGGCCCACCAGGATAAGTTCGTCGGTAATCCGTGAAATTTCGTTGCCAATCTGCTTGATTCGCCCATAATCCGGAACAGACTCATTGGGTAAGTTTGGATAATGAATTCGATAAGCTTCTCCTAAACGCTGCTGCAACGAATCAACCAGCTTTTTATCGGCCTCATAGTCGTCTTGACCGCCTCCCCCTAGAATGAATAGCACCTGCTTGTTGCTCATGGTCATAAACCATCAAATTAGTACGCCACAAAGATAAAGTAGCCTTGTTTTAGGCATCGGGGGAGTTAGCGTCAATATAAATGGTGGTTTGCGACGAATTGCCTGGTCTAATCGATACGGAAATGGAGCCTTTTATAATACGCTAACATTAACTTGTTAATGTCTGTCAAATACAATCAATCACATACGCTAGCCCGTATCAGCTGAGCTTTAGTCAACCAATTGATACGGGCTAGTCTTCCAGTTGCCTTTATAGCCTCGACGAAGAATCACTCACTTACGTTAGCTTCATGTTAGCCGGGTCCCAATGGACGATCTGTTTGCTAAAATAACTTTCGTTACATGACAGGGCGGGAGCCGCGGCTCGAAAGCCAAACGGAGCATCTTCCACCACCGGTTTAGTCAGCCGGATCGCATCAAAGAAGTTGGTGAAATGATCGACATGATCACTATACCCTTCCGGTGCTCGGAAGGTGACATCCATCTTAAGGGGCCGCTTTCGCTGCTCAGCTGTCCATTTGGCATCATAGTCCTGTTGCATCTTCTCCTGCATACTCTTGGAGAAGGTGAACAGCGAATCGTACCCACCAAACCCAGGCGCCTGGGGTAGAAGGCTGTGTTTGATGCTTAAGTTATTACCCATCACATCAATCACCCCTTCCGAACCCACCAGCCGGATCACTTCCTGCCCGCCCGTTCCACTAATAAAATTTACCTGTAAACTCAGTTGGAAAGCCGCGTGCTCGGGGCTATCGGGGTACTGCATGACCCCCGACATGACATCGGGTAAGTTCCGCCCATCTTTCCAGTAGCTGAACTGCCCCGTACTATAAATGCTGCTCGGACCTTTTGAGCCCGTGATGAAGTGGGTGCCGCTCAACAGGTGGATAAATAAGTCGCCCGCCACGCCGGTGCCGACTTCCTTAAAGGCCCGCCACCAAAAGAATTTCTTGGCATCGAAGGGCATTTTGGCCGTCACTCCGATAAACCGATCCCAGTCGGTCGTTACCGCATCGGCATCCGTGGGAATGGTGTACTCCCAGGCCCCGATGGAGCTCTGCCGGTCGTAGACGGCATTGACCATATTGAGTTGGCCAATTTCACCGGCCGCCAGCAGTTCCTTGGCTTTGGCATAGCCGATGCTACTGACCCGCTGACTACCGACCTGGAAAACTTTCCCCGCCTTTTTGGCGGCCGCTATAACGGGGTAGCCTTCACTGATCTTATAAACCATTGGCTTTTCGCAATACACGTGTTTGCCTTTGGCCAGGGCATCCTGGGCGATGCGGGCGTGCCAGACGTCATGGGTGGCAATAATGACGGCGTCAATATCCGGACGGTCCAATAGCTCTTTGTAGTTTCGGGTAGTGTAGAGCCCATTGCCAAACTGTTCTTTAGCATTTTCCAGCCGTCCCGTATACAGATCGCAGATACCGGCCAGCTCAACCCCGGGTACTTTCAAGGCTGATCCCAAATCAAAATGCCCCTGGACGCCGTAGCCAATCACACCCAGTCGAATTCGATCATTTGGCCCGCTGGGTTTTTCGTAGTGCAGGATGCGTTCTTCAGCTTTGGCCTGAGCAGCCAGCGAGGATAAGGGCGAGGAAGCGGCGACTAAGCTGGTTGCCCCAATCTGTTGCAAAAAGCGCCGTCTTGAGGCCTGATTGTCTTTTTTCATGATTGCTGTACTGTAAGGGATAAAATGCTAGTTGATAGAATAACGGACAAAGGCTGCTTTTCTACTGCCGGGGCTCCCCGGCAGTACATTGATCGTACCCTGACCACCATTCAATAAGGGGGATGTCTTTGATCGCTTAGATTCTAAGGTTCATTAGCCGGCGTGTGCCCTGTTTCCCTACCAAATAAGCCTGCTGTTCGTCGGTCGTGTAAGTAATATAATCGATCCAGTTATTGTCGGGCGAGGAGTGTGCAAACCCGTTCGAATTTTCGTCCGATGTTAGCGGTTTAGGATTAGCCCCATCGGTTCCCATGCGGCAGATTAGCATGGGGCCGATGCGATAGGAGTTGAACTAAACGTAGTTGCCATCGGACGACTCATTAGGGCCATTGTCCAGCCCCTCTGTGCTGGTCAGCCGTTTTTCAGTTTTCCTCGACACAATGGTATAAACGTTAAACTTACCATTTCGTATGCTATTGATAGTTGTTGACCGGTATTAAAACAAGCCGTCCAATTAAACGCCCCATTTTTGACGCAGATAGATGAATGGTAGATTGCCTTAGGCTGAAAGGTGTATAAACAGAAATGGTTTGCCAGCAATTCACTAAAAGAGTAAAGTCAGCCCCCCCTTCTTAGGTACTTGTGGCTTAGTTAAACGGGCAATCTCCTGGCTAAGAAACTGGGTGAGCTGACCATACATAAAATCAGTTATCGGTTTGGTCGCTTCTTGCCGACGCGACTCTTCCAGGGCGGCTATATAAGCCGTCCGATCCTGGGCATACACTAAGCTTAAGGGCAGGCCATGATATTGCTGAACATAATTCATCAACAGCCGAGAGGTGCGCCCGTTGCCATCCCCAAAGGGATGAATACTGACCAATTGAAAGTGTACCTGAAAGGAAAGATCATAGACCTGCCGGACTGTTTTAGCTGCGGGCAACAGCGTGTTCATCTCTTTAAGCAAGGTGTCCACGGCCGCCGGCACCTTCTTGGCATCTAAAAACATGCGGCTACCGGCCATGGCGCTAACGGTGCGGAATTGGCCCAGGCTCGAATCGAAAGTGCCCAATAGGGTGTTTGTAGGTCCACCCGTTTGGCGCATGACCGCTGCGGCAACGGCCTGTAGCCGGTCTCGGTTCAAGGGCTCGTGTTGGGTAGCCCAGTCAAGGACCAGTTGTTGAGCGGCCTGATGGTCAACGACCATCAAGTGGTGTTCTAGCGGCTTGCCCCCCGCCGTAAGCCCTTTTTCTAACAAGGTCTGGATCTCCAGCAGCGTTAGAGTAGAGCCTTCGATAGCAGTCGAATGATGGGTATGCACCATTTGGTTATACAGCTCGAAGTTAATCACACCGGTGGTGAGCGCCTGGTATTGCTGAATCAATTCGGGCAATGTTGGGGTGGTAGGGGGTGTGGTTTGAGCCATGTTGAGCGGTCAGGCGATTGGGCGAGACGGGTTAGTCAAAGATACGAAAGATGCTGGCTCAGGACGCAAACGGCCACTAAAACTAACTTTTGTTGAGGATCTAAACTCGGCTAGCACCTCTAGCCGGGGGAGTTCCGGGTCAATTTGTAAAAAGCTCAGTAGAGTCCGTCATAAACACACGTTACGGCTTGACTGTAGCCCCAAACTTCACTAATAAGCTTCGCGATTCAAGTAAATGACGATTTGTCTCACGTTGGAGCGTATTTGTAAGAATAGGTACCGTGGCTTCAGATCAGGGATACGGTCAGCTCTGCTCTCAATTTCTGACTAACACAACTAATTTCACGGATTGATCACCCGAATGCTCGGATGCTCGGCAAGGATGGCCATGACACTGTCAAAGTACATTTCGCCCATACCACTCTCCAGTGCTTCCAGCTTTTCGGCAAACAGCTTTTTATTGTAGGGCGATCCTGGCCGCAGCTTACCCAGATAGTAAGCGCGAGTAGTCTGATAGCCTAAAGCCTTCCGGCTATGGTCTATATGGTGCCAGACCAGCTCAACCGATTGAGTCCCTTGTAGGACGCCGTAGCCCCCATAAAGCACATCATTAAAAGCGTCAAGGCTGTCAGCCATCACCCAGCATTCTCCAATCATAAATACCCGATTGATCTCCTCGTAAAAGGAGGCAATGTCGTTGATTGAGTTTCCGTCAATTTCTAGTTGTTTGACCATCGTTCAATTCTGGGACAATAATTACCAGGGTTTGAGGAGATGGCTCCTTAAGCCTTAAGTTATCGTAGATGAGTTATCGTAGATGAGCTATCCTAGAAATGACTGTAGAACGAATGGGCTCAACTA
>NZ_BAAHAD010000022.1:0-21283 GCF_054777855.1 Spirosoma jeollabukense | reverse complement strand
ATTTTTGCCCATTGTTGGTCGGTAATTTCATAGCGTCGCATAGTGCAAAGTTGCCAAACAGACCTATTTTTACCTAATTGTCAACACGCCCTAGGACAAGACATTGAAAAAATTTAATGCCTGCTAACTACAATTTGCGGATTATGCTCACTCCCAAATCAGAGGGTTTGCTTTCTAAGTTTACTTCATTGGGGTATGTTATTTAGGGTGGTCGAATCATTAGGTTGTGTTTTCTCCTTAGCCGAATGAGTCAACGAACATTTTTTAGCCTATAGTTAGAATAGGATTCGTATGGACTTTCTCACTTGTCAAGTGCCTAAATTTTCCTAGAAAGCTTACCAGGTACGGAACGCCATCCCTCGTCTAACTACTTTTCCTAATGATCTGCTCGAAACCGATGAAGGCTAGCCAGGAAAGAATCTTTCTTGGTCGGACCTATAGCATTATGCCGATACCCAGGATAAGGCTTTTGGTAGTGGCTTTTGTGTTGCTCACGAATCAAGCCATTAGCCAGTCAAAATCTGCGCCTAAACAACCCCTTCTGGGCGTGCGATCGGTAAAACTACTGGAGCAGGGTGGCCTCAAGTTTAAAGATTTGAACCGGAATGGCCAGCTCGACAAATACGAAGACTGGCGGTTGTCTGCTCAGGAGCGCAGTCGCGACTTGTTAGC
This sequence comes from Spirosoma jeollabukense, assembly GCF_054777855.1. Classification (NCBI taxonomy): domain Bacteria; kingdom Pseudomonadati; phylum Bacteroidota; class Cytophagia; order Cytophagales; family Cytophagaceae; genus Spirosoma; species Spirosoma jeollabukense. Next base: position 20,611 of record NZ_BAAHAD010000022.1, on the reverse strand, counting down.
AAAAATGTCAATCGAGCAAAAGGTCGGTTTCATGCTCATTAGTACCACCCGTATGAAAAACGACCAGTCGTTTGCAGCGGCTCCATCTAAAGAGCCCATTACCAGCGATTTCAATGAAGAGGATTTGGTGGCCAGCCAGAACATATTTACCCGTAAACCCCTGCCGACGCCGATCATGAACGCAGCGGGTACGACCAAAGCCGTTACTCAATATCACCTGCGTCACTTCATTTTACGAGCGAATGTGAGTGCTCGTACCACTGCCGAATGGGCCAATAAGCTCCAGACGCTCTGCGAAAGCGACGGTTTGGGAATTCCGGCCATTATCGCATCCAATCCGCGTAACCACATTACCGGGGCAGCTGCCATTGGCACCAGCGTGGGTAAAACGGTTTTTTCGGCCTGGCCCGGCGAATTAGGCCTCTCAGCCATGCGTGATTTGACACTGGTGCGGGAGTTTGCTGACATTGCCCGCCAGGAATGGTCGGCCGTCGGCCTGCGGAAAGGGTATATGTACATGGCTGATTTAGCCACCGAACCCCGCTGGCAGCGCATTGAAGGTACCTTTGGGGAAGATGCTCAGTGGGCAGCTCAGATGATGACTGAAATTGTGTACGGTTTTCAAGGCAAAACACTCGGCCCGGGCTCGGTGGCGGTGACCACCAAGCACTTTCCCGGGGGAGGGTCGGGACAGGAAGGACAAGATCCTCACTTCGACTGGGGAAAGAAAGAAGTCTTTCCAGGGGGCAAGTTTACCAACAACCTGATTCCCTTCAAAGCCGCTATCAAAGCGGGCACTTCAGCTATTATGCCCTATTATTCTCTACCGGCTAACACCAAGTATGAACCCATTGCCTACGCCTACAACCGGGCCGTTATTCACGATCTGTTACGGACCGAATTAGGATTTACCGGTATCATTAATTCCGACACAGGGCCGATTGAAATGATGCCCTGGGGCGCGGAAAACCTCTCCATTCAGGAGCGCTATAAACGAACCCTGGAAGCGGGCGTTAACCTCTACTCGGGTACGGCTGACCCGGCTAATTTGCTGGCTACGGTCAAAAGTGGGCTGGTCGACCTCAAACTAATCGACGATTCGGTGCTTCGGCTGCTACTGGAAAAATTCAACCTGGGGCTTTTCGAAAATCCCTATGTGGATGAAGCTGCCGCCGAACGCCTGGTAGGGAACACGCAATTTCAGGCGAAAGCCGATCTGGCCCATCGTAAGTCCATTGTTCTGCTGCGCAATGAAGCGGACCTGCTGCCCCTCAAGCCCCAAACGAAAGTGTATTTCGAAGCTAATGGCGCCAGGGCTGGTGGCTCCGTAACAGCGGCTGCCAGCTTTACGGCCAACGATGGAAAGTACCCCATTACGTTTGTGGCTACGCCCGAAGAAGCGGATGTGATCCTACTGTGGCTAAAGCCTTCGGCTAAGCCCCTGTTCGCGTCGGATGGGTCGCCGATTTATCTGTCCTTATCCAAGAATTCAATCGACGTCGCCTATGTCAATTCATTGCTGGTTAAGAAACCGACCATTTTGGCAATTAACTATAGCAATCCCTGGGTCATCGACGAAATCTACCGGAAAGATGCCAGCCGCTCCATTAAGGGCGTTCTGGCCACGTTTGGCACGACACCTGACGCACTGCTGGACATTGTGACGGGCAAGTTTAGTCCAACAGGTAAAATGCCTTTTACCACGCCCCTGTCAGAGGCTGCCGTTCAAAACCAGAAAGAAGATGTACCGGGATATGAGGAAGGAGTGGGCTACGGTTTATTTAGGTACAATGAAGGACTAACATATAAAGGCGGTAACAAAAACGTACCGGCCAGCAAGCCCTGACCAGGTATACCAAAACAAGAGGTATCTAAGTAGAGAACGATCCAATTTACCCTGCTGTCGTTCAACTAATCGTCCGGTTGAATGCTATATTCGCCCTTCAGGAAATTGGACCGTTCCATAACCGCTGATCCAGAATCAGATCCTGACTACCCAAAATAGTAATGTCCTGATAAAGCTGATGCTTGGGATGCAGTAGCACATTATAAGAAATGTCCATAACCGCTGAGGGGACGCCCAGTCCCAAGTCAAGCGGATTTTGCAACCATTCCGCAAAAATCGACTGCGTCACGGGTAAAGCCGTTGGATAAGCCCACTCATCAGGCAGCAAATCAGAATAGATCCAACGGACTTCATTCGCTGGAATTTGTAATGTAAAAATGCGTAAGGCTGGTAGTTGGTCGTAGGGTATTTTAGGAAAATGAACTAACGTTTCCAGCAAGGCTAAGGCGGGTGAGCTGGCCGTATAGAGAATGCCCACACCAGGTGGATTCCACCGTCCACCAGCTATCTCAGCCCCAACTACCGAGAGCGGGTCATGCCAATAAGGCTCTTTTAATATACGATATACCTCCACACCAGTTGCTGATTGCTACCGAGCTTAGCTAAATACCCCGGCCTCAATACGGGTAAAGACATTATCAACCAGTTTACAGCCAGTAACCGTATCCAGTAAGGATAAAGGAGTTGGATAAGGCGGAATAGGTCCCCCAGCGATTACTCTATGGTTGATCAATCGTTTCTGACGAGCCTGGGCTGCAGCTGACAAATCGGGGGGACCTTGCTTCGTACCCATCTCGGCTATAGGACGGGGAACATACTCGGTCACCGAGGAAGCAAATCCTACCTCAGGGGTAGCTAACTCGGCTAAGGGTGTACGAAGCCAGGTATAAAATCCCTCCCGATGCCCATCAAAGATGGCAAGTCCATGCTGAAATAGTTTCTCTAACAATAATAGCCGCTCAGAAAGCGGAACCGATAATTCCCCTTGATGATGATTATACAAGTTCCGTTCGGTGACTCCCAAAACAAGCGCCATCTGTTTTTTGGTTAGTCCTCCTAACAGGGCGACTTCATCAACCCGACTACGAGGTAATTTTTGACGAGCCTGTAGAATTAGGTCAGTGGTAGAAAAGCCCCAGCCAAGACCAGATAGCTTCACGGATGGCGTTATCATAACATTATGAAGTTTTGCAGGAATATAACTGAATTATTTCAAAATAAATTTCAGCGAGTCTTTTTGAGCAATCACTTTCTTCCAAATCCTGATAATAATTGCTGGCCAATGGGCTACAGAGATGGCTGCTAGTTATTTAAATATACCCCTGCCCTTTTTTAAAATCGTTCAATTAAACGTCGGTTTATTTCCAGGGCAAGACACTTCCCCATTTTGACTACAAGATTTACCAGTTTTACTACGTGTCCTAAGTCTTGGTGAAGGAGTTTTGCCACTCGAAATAACAACGAGAAGAAATGGCAAAGACTATTTTTATTACGGGAGCTTCAGCTGGAATCGGGAAAGCTACAGCTAAGCTATTTGCAACCAAAGGCTGGCAGGTGATTGCGACCATGCGTAAACCGGAAAACGAAAATGAGCTCCATAAGCTGGACAAGGTAACCCTACTTCCACTGGATGTAACGGACAGGGAACAGATTAACGAAACGACACAGAAGGCGCTGGCGCTGGGCCAAATAGATGTGGTGTTCAACAATGCCGGCTATGCCTTACTGGGTGCCCTGGAAGCCATTAGCGATGAGCAGATCGTCCGGCAGATGGATACTAATTTTCTGGGCGTCGTTCGGGTGACGCAGGCCTTTATTCCCTACTTCCGGCAGCAGAAAGCCGGGCTTTTTATTACCACGGGCTCTTCGGCTGGTTTGATGGGCTTCCCGGTCAGTTCCCTGTACGATGCCAGTAAATGGGCACTGGAAGGCTGGAGCGAAAGCCTATCGTATGAATTAGCGGAATTCGGTATTGGCATAAAAACCATTGAACCGGGTCTGGTGGCGACTGAAATAGGCGATAGAACCGTTTTTGCTTCTCACCCGGCTTACGAACCATTGATGAATAAATTTAGGGCGTTAGTAACGCCCGATAAAGCGGTTTCTACCGCCGAGCAGATTGCCCAGGTTGTGTATGGAGCGGCTACGGATGGCACAACCAATCTGCGCTATGTCTGTGGCGACGATGCAAAAGCCCTGTATGCCCAGCGGCTGGCCGCTGGGGATGAGGCTTTTAGGCAAGGGATTCAGCAAATGCTGGCCGACGCCTGACCACCCGCTCAGGAATTACTTGGCGGGTGCAAGGTGTTACCCTTTTGCACCCGCCATTACTTTGTATACGTATGAAAGGAGAACCACTCAACAAACTACGCGTCTACCACTCAATTGGCGAAATGCAACGGGCCTTTGGCCTGCCACAGCCGTTGCATCCGCTGATCAGCCTACTGGACTATAGCCACGTGAAAATCACGGCTGACATGCTGACCCCCGCGTTCATGATGCACTTTTACCACATCACCTATAATGAATCGGCAGGCTGCAAAATGAAGTATGGACAAACCACCTATGACTTCGATGATGGCGGTATGTTTTTCACTTCACCCGGACAGCCATTAACCGGCTTGCAAACGGGTGATTCAACTGCTGGCTTCACCTTATTGATCCATCCCGATTTTCTGCGCCATTATCCGCTGGATACCAAGATTAAAACCTATGGTTTCTTCTCGTATTCGGTTACCGAATCGCTCCATCTTTCGGACAAAGAAAAGCGCATTATCGCTGCTATCGGCAAAATCATCGGCGATGAACTGGAAACAGCTATCGATGATATCAGCCAGGATGTCTTGATCTCGCAACTGGAGTTATTGCTCAACTATAGTCAGCGGTTTTACAAGCGCCAGTTCATTACCCGTAAGTCCCTCAATAATACCTTGCTGGCGAAGTTGGACCTGTTGCTACATACCTATTTTACGGATGAAATGGCCCTGGTGAAGGGATTGCCAACGGTTCATTTTCTTTCGGACGAATTACAGGTCTCGCCCCGCTACCTGAGCGATCTGTTGCGGTCGCTCACGGGGCAAAATACCCAGCAATATATTCACCATAAACTCATCGAGAAAGCCAAAGAAGTATTGACCATTAGCACGCTGACAGTGGGTGAAATAGCGTATCAGTTGGGCTTCGAACACCCCCAGTCCTTTAGCAAATTGTTCAAATCAAAAACGAATTTGTCTCCGCTGGAATTTCGGCAGTCGTTCAATTGACCGCATAGTCCCTCCATCGACTTGCCAGCTTGCCAGCTTATAAACCGAATTCGGTTCATGGTCACATCTGGTCTTCCGAATGAGTTGATCATTTTTGTAGGCCGAACAGGCAGCCGTACGCTATTGATCGAAGTGGGCCGTCAGTAAAAGTAGGCACTCCGTTCAGTTGTCCTAACTCCGTTCATTAAAACGTCTGAATCCTACTGGCTTGTGCTGCCTATTTTCAATAACTGTCAACCCTACTCCGTAGCCTACGGTATCGTCCTGCCTACTCCAGTTGTCTCGGGTAGGCAAGGGGACCCGCACCATCATGCGATTTTAGGACAAGACAAACCGTGATTCTTTAACCTGGTGGCAAGGCTATTGACCAAACCGCTGGCAGGCACAAGGTGCTGCCAACGGGTATATAATCATGTATAATCGTTCGTATCCTGGCTGTTCAGACGAAAACCGGCACCGCTTTGATGGTCCTGGTCAAGCGGAAGGCGGACAGCAGGAAATAAAACGCACCGAAGGCGGCATACCCGGCCAGCGTCGTGATCCCCTGATTTGGCGCGTGGGCCATAACGATAAAGGATACACCCGCCAGCATCGACTGGCCACCACTGAGAATCATTGGCCACTGAGCACCTAGTTGTTTCCGACGACGCAGACCCAGGATGAGCTGGATCAGACCCGTCAGCAAGGCCCAGGCGCCAAATACGATCAAGGCTTCAGGAAGGCCTTTTTGCAGGGCGATACTAACCGCTACCGTCGTGGTGCTACTGATGGCGATGTTTACGTACTGGGGCGTTTTATTGGCCGTTGGCGGATTGGCCCGGATGTCGAAGAACGTAGCCAGGGCGTCCCAGGCCGGATAGAGGATAAAAAGGATCGTGGCGATGGTTGCATTAGTTTTGGCCAACGCGGCTACTAGTATCACCCAGACGATTGAGAAGGCTGCGCGGGTAAAATACAGCGTACGGAGCGAACGGGCGGTTTCTACCACTTGGTTTGACGCGAAGCGGCTGGTTTGATGAGTTGATTTCATGACGAGATGTTTTTTGTTGCCTCAAAGGTCACGGATTAGGGCCCGCTTGTTTTTCACGTATGTTAAAAAACAAAGGGCAAAAGTGAACCATAGAACATCTCTTTACTTTTCAGCAGGCTTAACAGCCAGGAACTCCGAATTTATGCTGCCGTATTTGTCGGTAGGCGCAAGTCCAGCGTCGTAGCTCTATCGTCTAACGACAAGTCACCCTGGATGCGATAGCCTATTATTGGCTCATCTTTAAGCCCAATTGTCCGAATCAGGATAAGGTTGGTTGCTGCCCTGAAGGAATCAACCCCGGCTACAGTCAGCTAAACAAAAAAGCCCCAATGGCTGGACCATCGGGGCTTGAAACGCTTACTGATGTATAAACGCTGGTTTGACCCTTTTATTGTGCACCCTGCAACAGCCTGAGCCTTATTTAGCACTTTTTCTCACGAAAGCCAGCAGCAGGCTATCTATGGTTTATCTGGGTTCCGTGGCTTGTCATCAGGGTCCAACGTGCCAGCCAGTGCCTGTTCTCCATACTCCCGCTGGAGCGTACCGAGTTCCTTATCCGACCGGGCATCGCTTTGATCGGTATTGCGAAGGGTACCGGGCTGAAGCTTACGTTTCTTTTCGAGATTGCCGACCTGAATATCAGAGCGGTCTTTGCGGGTTTTGCTCATAGGTAAATCGGGTTACGTTAGCGATTTCATTATGGCTAGTAACACCAATAGGGCCATTTGTTTTCCAAGTTCAGCTAAAGTATACGAGCGGTATTTTAATCCTATTGTCAGTCGAGTTCTTTCGATGGTTTTACTCAGCCAATGATCATGCATATGAATCAGCTTCAACGTATCATCTCCGGTGGCCAGACGGGTATCGACCAACTGGGTCTGGACGTGGCCCGCTCGCTGGGTATCCCCACCGGTGGCCTCGCGCCTAAAGGCTACCTGACGGAGAACGGACCCGATGAACGGCTACGCGCCTATGGGCTGACAGAACATAGCTCCGGCAACTACGAAAAACGCACCCGAGCCAACGTGCAGCAGTCCGACGGCACGGTGATCTTCGGCGACGTAACGGGCGGTACCAAACTCACCCTCGATACGTGCATCCGGGTAGGAAAACCCTACCTGGTGAATCCAACCGCGGATCAGCTGCGGACCTGGCTAATCGACCATCCGATCCGGGTGCTCAACGTAGCCGGGAGCCGGGGTAGTGGGTTGTCGGCCGAGCAACTGGCGCAGTACCGAAAGGTGTTAATGGATGCGTTACATTGAGTCTGAAACAAGGCGGGGTTGCTCCGTCTTAGGTTCGTTTGATAACAGATTTCAACGTTGGCGACGAGGTTTATATTCACTCAGGGATTGAGCCAAGACACTCCTTTAACCGAGTTTCAGAAACTGGGAACCGATCGGCTCGCGTGTAGTGCCTATGGCTGCTGCCTACATGTGGATTTGCTACGAAAAGGTAAGCCCGAAGCAGTGATGGAGTCCGGAGACGATCAACAGAGTAGCCACGTACCTGATAGCGACTACGAGCCGATAAGCGACGAGTTGTTTATTCCCTATCGAAAGCCGATCAACATTGTAGGTAATCATCATGAAGTCTACGACTGGCTACGGGATTGAACGTAGCGCTGGGCGCTACATAAAGCAGTATCTAACCTAGTAATGCGTAAAGCCTGTTAGCCCTGTTGACAAGCAGTGATATGACGACCTTCAAAATGTAACTTAAAAAGACTAAAAAATACGGGAATTACCCCGTTGACTAGCGCATCTAAAAATGGTCTATTTGATTCTTATTAAATCATTAATAACGAAAGTTCCACTATAAACGCAATGTATTATGACGGCAGTAAGCTTAGAGATTAACGAGATCCGAATTGACAGGCCCAAAAAAAGGTGGAAAATCTACTTTGTACTAGTAGCTGAACATCCTACCGATCCAGAGAAAATGGTGGTTACTGTGATTCCAAACGATCCGATAAGAGTTGTTCCGAGTCAGAATAACGTAATTAATTTTGAAGGCACTCGACCCAATGCTGAAGGATTATTTTTACTGAGCAGAAAATTACCTGCTTCCAGGGAGCTTAATGTGCATTTGTATACGCGGCACTCTAGAAGTTCTGTACGGAAAGCAGGCGATGTGCTTAATGATATCAAAGATGAATTGGGCTCAAATGAATTTACTGAAGTTGCTGATATACTTGGTTCTAACGCAGTTCCTTGGATAGCTATAGCTAAAGCTGCACTTCCTTTGATCGGTAAAATCCTACAGAAAATCCCGGATCGGGACATGGGGTTTGTGAGTCTATTTGAACGTTTTGGTCCAGAGTTTGAAACTAATGAAGAACTTGATGGCGAAAAAGTAGGGGGTTTTGTTACAGTCGTGTATAACTGGTTTGTGGATAGAGAGAATGATTAGTTTGATTGTAGCGGAGACAAATGAATCGTATACTCCGTTGCAGTCAAATTAGCTCTGCAATCAGTGAGTTTGAAAACAGTTACTTTATCCCAATTTGATAAGGGCAAGATGAGCTTCTTTGGACGAGAAGAGCGAACGCGTTTTCACCCCTGAAAAAGCTACATAATCTGCTGGCTTTTTCAGGGGTGAGCAGTCATCAGACAATGGTCTTGGTAACGCCCCCATCTACCCGCACGGCGGCTCCGTTGGTGGCCGAGGCCAGCGGGCTGGCCAGATAAGCCACCAGGTTAGCCACCTCCTGGGTAGTGGCAAATCGTTTAATGATAGATGTCGGGCGGGCATGTTTGAAGAAATCCTTTTCCATGTCCGCGACCGACACGTTACTTCTAGCGGCCATACGGGCGATAAAATCGCCCACGCCTTCCGATAAAGTCGGGCCTGGTAGCACCGTATTGACCGTCACGTCTGTCCCGGTGGTCAATTCGGCCAGACCGCGTGAAACCGCCAGTTGAGCGGTTTTGGTCGTGCCGTAATGAATCATCTCCGTTGGAATTTGCAGCGCTGACTCGCTGGAGATGAACAGGATACGACCCCACCCGTTGGCCAGCATCTGGGGGAAATAGTGGCGGGACAGGCGAACCCCGCTCATGACGTTTACCTCAAAAAACTTCAACCAGTCCTCATCGGGGATGTCGACAAACTCTTTCGGATCAAAGATGCCGACGTTGTTAATCAATATGTCCACCTGGGGCAATGCCGCCAGCAAGGCGTTAATTTGGGTCACCTGACTAAAATCAGCCGCAATACCCCGAAAGCGAGTGCCGGGTAATTCGTCCGTCAGCTGACGGACCAGGGCGTCGACCCGGTCTTTGTGCCGGCCATTGAGTATGACCTCGGCCCCTTCCTGCGCCAGCGTTTTGGCAATGGCCAGGCCAATGCCCGCCGTCGATCCGGTGACCAGGGCGGTTTTGCCACGAAGCTGTAAATCCATGGTTGTCGTGTTTAAAATTTAGCTCTTTATTCAATAGGCTTAGTGCCCACTGGTTAAGATTGGTGATGGCTAATAACGTATATGGGCTTTTATAAACGAGAAGCAAAAAATGTATGAATTGAACAGCTACTTCTTGATCCCTAATCGCTCCATCCTATATTCCAGTGTGGTAGGTTTCAGCCCCAATAGCTCGGCAGCTCCCCCTTTACCTCGAATTTTGCCATTCGTTTGCTGAAGTATCGATAGGATGGTGTCACGTTCGGCCTGTTCATGCCTGTTCTTCACGTCAGACAACGTCTTTGGTTCGGTAGTCCCTGGCGGAATCTGATTTGGATGAGTTGTAAGCGTATAGGTTGATGGCCCACTAGAAAGTGGGCTATTAATAATCCAGTTATTAGCTAATGATCGGCCCAGCGTGAGGGGGTCACAGCCGTCGCTGATGATGACGGCCTGCTCCATAATATTCTCCAGTTCGCGAATATTACCTGGCCAACTGTAGCTGATGAGCTCGGTTAAGGTTGTTTCGCTAATCCCCTGATACGATTTTCCCATTCTCTGGCTAAACTTCTGCGCAAAGAAATGGGCCAATAAAGGGATGTCTTCCTGCCGTTCCCGTAAGGCTGGTAACAGAATCGGGAATACGCTCAATCGGTAATACAAGTCCAGACGGAAGCGCCCTTCGGCTACTTCTTTTTCTAAGTGCCGGTTTGTAGCGGCAATCACCCGGACATCGGTTTGAAGGGTTCCTTTACCGCCTAACCGTTCAAATTCTTTTTCCTGTAACACGCGAAGCAGCTTCGCTTGCAGGTCTATGGGCATTTCTCCGATTTCATCTAGGAAGATGGTACCTCCATGCGCCAATTCAAACTTCCCGATTCGTCGTTCGGTGGCTCCCGTAAAAGCCCCTTTTTCGTGCCCAAATAACTCGGATTCGATCAGGTTAACAGGCAGGGTCGCGCAATTTACTTTTACCAGCAATTTATCGTTCCGGAACGACAACGTATGAATAGCGCGGGCAAACAACTCTTTGCCTGTACCGCTTTCACCTGTCAGGAGTACTGTCGCTCCGGTCGGCGCAACCTTCTCGACCTGTTTGAACACCTGCTGGAGCTTTGGGCTTTTACCCACAATGTCATTGAAGCTGGCCGTCGTCTTTACTTCCTCTTGTAAATACTTATTTTCCCTACCCAATTGTTCATTCAGCCGGGCGATCTCATCAAAAGCCAGCATACGCTCCAGTGTAAGCCTAACCGATTGCTGCATACGATCAACTAGTGATACGTGATCAGGCAGGTAGGTATCCGGCTGTCGGCTATAGAAGGAGACCGTAAATTTGCTTCCCTGCGTCGTGGCTATGGTCGCCAGTAAATTAGCTTGTAAAGAGAATGTTTTGGCGATGATCTGCTTTAACCGAAAGCGTTGACAGGATTCCGCGTACTCGTTTCCATTAAACAGGCTAATGCTTTCATGGGCAGGAAGTTCTGCCCGTAACAGATCGTACTTCTGTTCCGTTAACCCAGTCATCCGCAGAAAGTCAACCGGCTGAATGGTCTGGTATTCATTTAGTCCGATCCGGAAGAAACTGCAGGACCGGGTGGTCTTTCCCTGATCAAGACTGAGCGTAATTAAATCGAAGGGAATAAAGGGCTGAAGATAGGTCGCTACGTTTACTAGTTTTTGCGTCCAATCGCTGGCCTCCGATAGCGCATTCGTCAACGAAATCTGAAGCATTTTTTCTTCCCGAAGCTTCTGCTCTAAACTGTGAGCGTGGCGATAGAAGGCAATTTCCAGCGTATAGAGGATGTCTTTTGTACGGAACGGTTTGACAATGTAGCCGTGTGGCTGCGTGGCTTTTATTTTTTCCAGAACGCCATCATTCGCATTGGCCGAGATATAGATAAATGGAATGTGCTGAGTCCGCAACATTCGGGCAAAGTCTAAGCTTGTTTCGCCACCCTTCAGGTAGATATCCAGTAGCACCACATCTGGTTGACCATCAACCAGAAGTTCCTGAGCTTCCTGCACACTGACGGCAATACCGACGACAGTATAGCCAGCTTCCAGCAGAATGTCTTCCAAATTGTCGGCAATAAGCAGTTCGTCCTCCACAATAAGCACCCGAGCAACTGGATTTTTCATGCTTCCTGTAACAGCGGGGTTATTAGTTATCGTGGGCATAATACGGCTGAAGTTTGATTAACGGAAATGAAACGGATATGCTAACTCCCCCGCTGTTTTCAATCTGGAGTATAGCGCCCAATTGTTTCGTCAGGCGACGTATGATGTTGGCCCCCATAGAACCCTGACGGCGAAGGTCAACGTCATCCGGTAAGCCCACGCCATTGTCCTGAACGACCAATTGGTAATTTTCTGCGTCCACTTTAGTCAACGACACGTTTATGCTGTCCTCTGGTTCGTCAGACCTATAACCCGCTGGGAAGGCGTATTTTAAGGCATTGGTAATCGCTTCGGTAATGATTAGCCCCAGCGGAATTGCCTGGGAGACATCCAGTTCTAGTGGAGACAACTGATAGTGGAAGCGGATCCGCTCGTCGTGATTAAACGACTCCTCTAGTTGATCGACCACCTCCCGTATATACATGGGCATATCGACCTGCGATAGGCTGTCGGAGCGGTACAGTTTCTGGTGGATAAGCGCCATGGCACGCACCCGGTGCTGACTCTGTTCAATAGCCCGAATTGCCCCTTGATCAGAGAGGTATTTACTCTGAGTATGCAACAGACTAATGGTTAGTTGCAGGTTATTTTTAACCCGGTGATGCAACTCTTTCAAGAGCCATTCCTTTTCACTGACTAATGACTGAAGCGACTGATTTTTGTCGTTAATTTCTTTTTGGTGTCGCTCTAATCGTTGAGTATTTCTTAATTTAATAATGTACCGGTTACAGAGCAATGCGACTATAAATAATAAAAGAACGACACAGACCAGAGTAACATTTTTTAAATTGTTTGCCTGCTGAAGTTGTGTTTTTTGGACTAATCCTTGTTCCGTCAGCAACCGAATATCTAAGTCTTTTTTAGCAGTTTCATATTTAATTTGTACTTCTTGAATCTGCTTATTTTTCGCTTCGCTAAACAACGTATTATCGATCAGTTGAGCCTGATTTAAATGATCGATGGCCGACAGATAATCACCACTGGATGAATCGGCCTTAAACAGCATTTTCTGAATATCCCGAATGGTTGTAAAGGCATGGACATGGTCCGCTTCGAATAAAGCTTTTCTAAAATGAATACCGGCATCTACAAACTGTTTTTTATCGAAGTAATAACAGCCAATATCATATTCAACATCACCTGTGATCTCATTGAATTTGCCCAAAAGTTTGGCAAATTCAATCATCTGTTTTGTAAATTTCTCTGCTAGTGGTGAATTATGAATAGTAGTATAATAATAAGCGAATGTTCGGGCTAAACTGGCTTTCCCGTAGTAATCAGTCGGCTGATGCTCTTTTGAAAATGTTTGAATAAAATTAAATGCTTCTTCGGATCTACTTTGCGCTATTAGTTCCCGAACAAACAAGCCGGCTTCTCTAACTGTATAAAAGTCAACAGGATTTGATATAGGGCAGCTGAACACTTTCTTGTAATAAATTATACAATTCGATGCTTGCCCCAACTCATGGTAGATATTGGCTAATCGGCTATAAAGATTGACTGCGCCGATTTTATCATTCGTCCTCTCCATACTTTCAATACAAAGCAGTGAATAATGTAGACATTTTTTATAGTCACCTCTGCGATTATTAATAACAGAAAGGAAGTTATATACATAATGCAGGTTTGGAAAATGGATCGCTTTATATTTAGACAGGATTTGGGTGAATTCGCTTTCAGCCAGATCAAGTTTGTCCTGATCTAAATGAACATCAGCAATGTATATTTGTGTTTCTAACACTTTTACCGTATTATTTAATTGCTGATACAAAGCGGTTATGCGTCGAAAACATTTCTCTTTTGTCAAGCCAACCGTATCACCTTTAGGGAGGAAATAGGCTATTCTATGCCATATTTTTATTTGGTTTTCAATAGATTTTTGTTTATTAATAGCATCTGTTAGTTGTAGAAAGTAATGTTCTCCTTCATTTATATTTCCTATTTTGCAATAGTACTCCCCTAAAAAGTAAAGTATCTCCTCTCGCCATTTCGGCGAATGACGTTCATCACTCTCTTTTTCGGCTCGTTTGATAAATACAAAAGCGCTATCTATATCATTACGAGTTGCTTCATTTTTGAACATATAATAATCGGCCATTTGCAGTAAAAACTCCACGTGCTTATCACCTGATTTAACCGTACGATACTGTGATTGTATCTGCTCTATAGGTTTGTTTAACGTCAGTTGTGTATAAGCTGGCTCGATGGAGAACAGGATGATACTAAATAGTAAGGAAAGCTTTCTGAGAGTATTCATCTGTTTTGCATGGAGAAGGCTCTCCTGAAAAAGCGTTGGCAGCTTAAGCAAAAAGTACATTTCTATAGGTTGAAGCCGATACTTCATGGTGCTTGAAAACTGACTCAAGATAGTACACAATAGCCGACAAGTGGTTGGTAAACAACTTGTTTTTAGCCTATATCATCCCTACTCAATGCATCAGCCGAGGCTGAGTTGCCTTTGTTATGAGAAGCCTTAATTCAATTTAAATGCCAACTCAAGAAAAAAGGTACACAAGTAAGATACAGCCTAAATGATGATAGGTTATCTACCAGAATCTCCAAAAGTCTCCAGTATTATCCAGATTCCACTAAGATTTTTTAGCCGGTTATTTAAGCAATAAGGGAAACTGTCTGTGTTCATTTTTGCCCGTAAACCACTTCTATCAACGGCTAGGCCGTATTTCAGGAAGTAAGACATCTCTTTACGGATTTGGCTTAATAGTTTGGTATAACACTTGGTAACCAGACACGTAGCAACTCCTTTAGGAATATCAATCCTAGTCTTGTTTTACCCAAATAACATCATGAAACCTATTCGTCCCCAATCCATTGTCTTTATCACCGGCGCCTTTGTCAGTAACGATTGCTGGCAACAATGGCAAGCTTTTTTTAACCAGAAGGGCTATACAACCATCGCTCCTCCGTGGCCCCACAAAGACGCCCCAGCCGACGTATTACGAAACCGCCATCCGGATCCTGGGATCGCAGCCAACCGACTGGCTGATCTGACGGATTATTACGCCCGGATTGTAGAACAGCTTCCTGATAAACCTATCCTGATTGGTCATTCCATCGGTGGGCTGATGGTTCAGCTTTTGTTGCAACGGGGTCTTGGCGCAGCGGGCGTTGCGATTCACTCGGTTCCTCCGCAGGGGATTTTTACCTTCAAACTGTCATTTCTTAAATCCGGTTGGGGTGCGTTAGGTTTTTTTACCTCCACCGACGAGCCGTATCTGATGCCGTTTGAGGACTGGCAATATGCATTCACCAATGGCATGCCGCTGGATCAGCAAAAAGCCGCTTACGACCAGTTTGCCATACCCGAATCCAAACTAATCGTTCGGGATACCATCACGTCAGCGGCTCACGTTGATTTTAGCCAACCCCATGCACCCCTACTGCTCACATCAGGCAGTACAGATCACACCATTCCAGCCTCGCTCAATTACGATAATTACCTCAAATATCAGCACTCCGATTCCATCACGGACTACAAAGAATTTGACGGGCGCAATCACTTCGTGCTGGGTCAGCCTACCTGGAAAGAAGATGCCGGCTACATTCTGGTCTGGATTGACAAGACACTGCCTCAATCAGAAACGGTCAATAAGTCCATGAAAATAAGCGATTAATCAAATTCCCCTTCCGCTAACCCAATAACTGATCAGTCTCCATGAAAACGAAATTCCTTTCATCGCTACTGCTTATATCACTTTTTTTTACCCTGCTGTCATGCCATAAAAATGACGCCGTTGCACCCGCCCCCCAAACGTTCGTGCTGGTACATGGAGCCTGGCAGGCACCCTACGCCTGGCAAGCCGTTAAAGATCAGTTAGTACAGCAAGGTCAACATGTAGTGGTGGTCGAACTGCCCGGTCACGGAGCGGATAATACGTCGCCCGCTACCTTATCGATGGATGTATACCGGGATAAGGTCATTTCTGCCATAAACGCTCTATCCGAAAATGTGATACTAGTTGGTCATAGCATGGGTGGGGTGGTTGTATCGGCCGTTGCGGAAAAAATCCCCAGCCGTATCGACAAGCTGGTGTATATCGGCGCATTTTTACCGGCCAATGGGCAATCCCTGCTGGCACTGGCTTCCACAGATAGCACCTCGCAATTGGGACCCGCATTAATCCCGTCCGCCGATCAGCTTACCTTGGGTATCAAGACCGAGCATTTAACGCCCATCTTCATTCAAGACGGATCGGATGCTGTAAAAAAACAGGTGGTCGATAACTATCGGGCCGAACCGTTCATTCCCTTTACCAATCCAGTTACGCTAACAGCAGCCAACTTTGGTAAAGTAACCAAGTACTACATTCACACCGCACAGGATCATGCGGTTGGGTTAAATCTGCAAAAACGAATGGTGGCAGTGGCCGGCATCAAGAACACTTATACGCTTAACAGCAGCCATTGCCCTTTCCTGTCGATGCCAACGGAGACAACCACGTTGCTTCAGACCATTTCGAAAGAGACTCCAGGTAAGTAAAACCAAAACTTGCTGTTGGTACACGAACTAATTCGTTAACCGTTTAATCTTCTTACTATCATGCTAACCTTAGAAGCAGCCATTGGCCCTGATGATCAACCGGCCTCATTCCACTACACAGCGTTAAATAAGCAATTTATTAATGGACAATGGGTTGATGGGCAAGAAAACGCCATTGTTGACAACCTGAATCCCTTTACGGATGAAGTCATTCATACCTTACGTTCGGCAGGAACGGCTGATGTAGATACTGCCTTTGAAGCCGCCAAGCAGGCTGCTCCTACCTGGGCGACTACCAATCCGCTCATTCGTAGGGATATACTACTAAAAGCAGCTACGATTCTGAAGGATCGTCAGGCTGAGTTTATTGATTGGCTGACCCAGGAGACAGGCAGTACGTATGTAAAGGGCTTGCTGGAGGTGCAACAAGCCCATGACATTCTGATAGAAGCGTCCTCCTTCCCTACCCGTATGCATGGCCGTACCACTGCGTCAACAATTGATGGGAAAGAAACCTACGTATATAGAAAACCGTTAGGTGTTGTAAGCCTTATTAGTCCCTGGAATTTTCCCTTATACCTCTCTATGAGGACGATTGCTCCGGCCTTGGCTGTTGGCAATACAATGGTCGTCAAACCGGCCTCCCAGTCTTTAGTTACGGGTGGAACAATCATTGCAAAACTTCTGGAAGAAGCGGGCATGCCTGCTGGCGTGTTTAACGTTGTGGTTGGCCGGTCCGAAATCATTGGGGATTACTTTACGGCTCATCCTTATTCGAGACTGGTTTCATTCACGGGTTCGACGCCCGTGGGAAAAGGGATCGGACGCATTGCGGGGGAGGGCCTCAAAAAGTCAGCCCTGGAGCTGGGGGGCAATAATGTATTCATAGTCCTGGATGACGCCGATATAGACAAAGCCATCGATGGTGCGGTGTTTGGTCGATTTCTGCATCAGGGGCAGGTCTGTATGGCAACTAATCGCATTCTCATTCACCAAAGCCAGTACGAAGAGTTTAAGACTAAATTTGTCGCTCGGGTAAAGCAACTTCCGTACGGTGATCCAGCGGATAAACATACCGTGGTGGGCCCTTTAATCGACAATAAGTCAGTTCAGCGTATTCTGGCTATTCTGCAAAGTGCCCAAGCTGATGGCGCGGTTGTCGAAACGGGAAACGTAGCCGAAGGCAATGTCCTGCAACCCACCGTTCTATCCGGCGTAACCAGGGATATGCGCGTGTTCAGGGAGGAGATTTTTGGCCCAGCGGTAGGGCTGGTCTCCTTTGCTACGGATGAGGAAGCCATTGAGCTGGCCAACGCAACTGATTTTGGCTTGAGTGGCGCTCTATATACACGTGATATTTACCGGGGTATGCAATTGGCTCGTCGGGTGGAAACGGGAATGATGCACATCAACGACCAGTCGGCTAACGACGAAGTACATACGCCATTCGGGGGTGAAAAATCATCGGGAACGGGGCGCTTTGGCGGTGATTTTATTCTGGAAGAACTGACGACTGTTCAATGGGTGAGTGTTCAAAAAGTTGCCCGGCAATATCCGTTCTAAATCGGTCACCCTACTTCAATATAAACCATGAATCGTCTTCAAAACAAAGTTGCCATCATTACGGGTGGAAGCAGCGGTATTGGTCTGGCCACTGCCAAAGAATTTATCGCTCAGGGAGCTACTGTCCTGATAACCGGACGTAATCAGGAGTCCCTAGATCAAATCACCCCTGAACTAGGTGAAAAAGCGTATGGGATTGTCTGGGATGCCAGTATTCCGGACAATGTGAACCATTTGTCGGAATTTGTGCAGGCTAATTTTTCCAGTATCGACGTACTGTTTGTCAACGCAGGGGTAGCCAAATTCGCGCCCTTCGAGAACATGTCGGAGGCCATCTTTGACGAAAGTGTCAACATCAATCTCAAAGGGGCTTATTTCACCATTCAGGCGCTGGTGCCTTTTTTCAAAAATGGCGGTTCTATCATTTTAAATACATCCATCAATGCCCACGTTGGTGCACCTGGTGCGAGCGTGTATGCAGCCACAAAAGGCGCCTTGTTAACGATGGCTAAAAATCTATCAACCGAGCTGATTTCCCGACAGATTCGGGTCAATGCCATCAGCCCGGGACCAGTCGATACGTCCCTGCATAGTGCCGCTAAACTTGGCATTTCGGATCAACAGCTAGCCCAAATGAATCAGGGGATTATCGAGGCTATCCCTCTGGGTCGCTTTGGTCGGCCTGAGGAAATTGCCAAAGTCGCCCTGTTCTTCGCGTCGGACGATTCATCGTTTGTAGTGGGTGCCGAACTGATCGTAGATGGCGGCATGTCGATGGGGTAACGTCAACTTTTAGCTAAACACAATCTTGTACACTCTTACCCGCGCACTTGGCGAACTAACTGGTATTATCATGGTAGTTTCAACGATTCCGGGAGCTAACACTCAATCAACAAATACGGGTGTGACAAATGTGGTTCTCGTTCATGGTGCTTTTGCCGATGGCTCAAGCTAGTCCAAAGTGATTCCGCTGCTGGAAGCGAAGGGTCTTACCGTTATTGCAGTACAAAATCCACTGATATCGCTGGCCGACGACGCAGCAGTTGCAAAACGGGCCATCGCTCTACAGAACGGCCCCGTGCTTTTAGTTGGTCATTCGTGGGGGGCGCAGTGATCACCGAAGCGGGTAACGATCCTAAGGTAGCTGGCCTATTGTATGTGGCAGTTGGTGCGCCAGATGAAGGACAGTCATTTGACGAAATGAGTCAGGCAGCTCCACCAGCTCCAGGTACTGGAGAAATCAGACCCGATGCTACCGGCTTTCTTTCACTAACCGCCAAAGGCATCAAAGATGATTTTGCCCAGGACCTGCCTGAAGCCGAAACCCGTCTTCTGTTCGCAACGCAGGGCCCTTGGTCACTAAAAGCACTGGGTGATAAGATCTCCAAAGCCGCCTGGAAGAGTAAGCCTTCCTGGTACATCGCTGTCAGCGAAGATCGCATGATCAACCCCGATCTACAACAGAGCTTAGCCAAGAAGATTAAAGCAACGACCCTTACACTTAAAGCCAGTCACGTACCAATGGTTTCTCAGCCTGAGAAAGTAGCCGCTTTATTCTAGAGGCAGCCAGTCATGTAACCTTTCAGTAGATCAGACCATCACAGATCAAGTCCTGTCCTTAATAGAAGAGCAAGACTTGATTGGTGTGGTTTGAATATCAGTGATTAAACGGACAACTAATTTTTATTGATTTATGCCCTTAATTTCAATTACGATCAACCTCTTCTATAATTTGTACTTTTCATAGCAATCGTTCGAATAAGACAACCTTTTCGTGAACGGTTTCAGACGTGAATGATTATTAATTCATCAGATCAGTCATTTATAGGTGATCCCCCTTTCTAAAAAACTTAGAGGGATTATTACTTTTGTTAATCTTAGAAACTGTCTAAAAATGGTTTTGTAAATAAAATAAGGAGCCAGTAAGTTGGTAGAAACAAAGAACCACCAATGTATTCTACCAATCTGACCGACTCCCAATGGCAAGTTATCAAAGACTTGCTGGCCGACCAACGAAAATGTAAACATGATTTACGGATTGTCCTGAATGGATTGTTCTATGTGGTCAAAGGCGGTATTCCCTGGCGTCAAATGCCTACTGACCTTCCACCATGGAAAACCGTCTATTATTACTTTAGAAAGTTTCAACGACTAGGTATTTGGCAAGAACTTAACGATGCGCTACGAGAAAAACTACGTCAAAAGACCAGGCGCAAGTTGAGTCCTTCGGTTACTATTCTTGATTCACAACGTGTCAAAACTACGCTGGTTGGCGGCCAACGGGGCTATGATGCAGCCAAATCAGTAAAAGGCCGTAAGCGTCATATTCTGGTCGATACCCTAGGTTTACTACTAGCAGTGGTGGTTCACCGGGCGGACATTGATGAACGACGAGGAGCCAGTTTTGTACTAGCTAGATTGAATCACTTACGGGTTAATTTTCCACGGTTAGCCGTTATTTTCGCTGATGGCGGTTATAGTGGTGAATTTGAAACGATGGTTAAGAAAACTTACCGGTGGATGTTACAGATTATTCGTAAGCCGTTTGGCATCAAGATGTTTGTTATTTTACCCAAACGCTGGGTGGACGAACGAACGTTTGCTTGGTTGACTCACCAGCGTCGGTTAAGTGTGGATTATGAACGCTCGGTAAAAGTTTCAGAGGCTATGATTCAACTGGCCATGATCCGCATTATGATTCGACGATTTTAAATTTTAGACAGTCTCTTACCACCTGATAATTCTGTACCTTCAATAGCAACAACCTGCTTTCTAGATCGACAATAGATTTCTCACCCTCATGGCAAGGACGTGAGATACATACTACTAT
>NZ_BAAHAD010000021.1:0-22883 GCF_054777855.1 Spirosoma jeollabukense | reverse complement strand
GTTTGAGGAGATGGCTCCTTAAGCCTTAAGTTATCGTAGATGAGTTATCGTAGATGAGCTATCCTAGAAATGACTGTAGAACGAATGGGCTCAACTAGAACAATTTGTCCGCACGATCCATCAATGCCCCCCCCTCAGCCAGGGTTTGATGCATCGCCTCGTCCTCTTGCTGATGACGCAAGCGCATGGCAATGCGGGCAGCCCGGTGAAGAGTCGTCAGGTCCCGAATCGCCTGGTGATGGTTGGTCGCTAAGCAAGCCCGACCCACATAATTAATCTCATCCGAGTAAGCCCATGTGTGCTCTTCCTGGTGCTTGTTATCCAGGGCGATTCGGGCCGGGACTTCTCGGGCTAACAGGGCGTTCCATTCGGCTACATGCTGGCGAAGTAAGGCCAATCGCTGATCATTGTTTTCGTTGTCTATCCCCATATCTTATACCTAACTCGATTGGAAGCGGAATGGGCATTTATATTCAGGAAAACCGCTTAGCCCCTACCGTTTACTACCGACAGCGTTTGGCCGATAGTCAACCAAGCTATTGAATGGCTGCCCATTTCTGAAATAAATCAACTAGGTTGCTTAATCTCATGAGGGAGCCTTTCGAGAGATAATTAGCAACCGACAGGAGCCGAGGATGCAGCGCAGCTTCAACCAGCATCAGGGCTGGTAAAATTGAAAGTGGTAGTTGTTTAAATACTTCAGTGTTTGGATAAACTGCCTGCGCTCTACCCCGTCTAGATCGGCTAGGACGCTGGTGGGAATCTGCTCAAACTGGGCGTAGACCCGCTCAATCATGGCTTGTCCCTGCTCAGTCAGCGACAGGCGTTTAGCCCGACCATCGCGCTCGTCGGGCGTTTCCTGGATTAGTCCGTTTTTAATCAGACGGCGAAGCATATCCATGCCGGTGGTGAGTTCGGTGGCGTTAGCCAAACACACTTCTTTCTTGGTTGGCTGATCCATCCGAGAAATTAGCGACAAAAACAGAAATTCATCAGAGCTGGCAAAACCGTGCTCGGCCATAATCGACTTACCGTAGGATTTAGCATACCGGCCAAGTCGTCCGATGAAAAAACCAGCTAGAAAATCCTCGTTGTCGAAGGCTTCCGACAGCCGCTGTCCCGATTTCATCATGGGCTCGGAGTTAGGCAAGGCCGGACTTTGCGGTAGCGGGTCGAGGTGATTGAGAAGCCAGCTGGCAAACTCACGCAGACTACCCTGTGGGTGATCGTCACCGAAACGCTCCCAAGCTGTCAGGACGGGAATAGCGGATAAGTAGGGCATATTTACTTTGTTTTCGTATCAAAAAAACAATAATAATACGTAATGGTTATATTTCTATTCAGTAGTCATAATGGCGTAAAGCTACAATGTCTGGAGAGTCAACCCTTAATGTCTAACCATGTCTACCTCATTTGCAAAAAAAGTATTGATATCCGGGGCCAGCATTGCTGGGCCCACGATGGCCTTCTGGCTGGCTAAATACGGGTTCGCCGTCACCATTGTCGAGCGAGCAGCGGCCCTGCGCCTGGGTGGGCAGAACATCGACGTCAATGGGCCAGCCCGAAAGGTAGTCCGAAAAATGGGTATCGAAGCCGCTATTTTGGCCCAAAATACCACTGAAGTCGGTTTGCAAATTATCGGCCAGGATGGTCAAGTAGCCGGGGCGTTTCCCAAAGAGGCATCGCTCACCGGAACGCGCGAGCTGGAAATTTTGCGGGGCGACCTGGTCAGCATTCTGTATGATTGCTCGAAGGAGCACGTCGAGTACCTTTTTGACGATTCGATCATAACCCTGGAGCAGCACCCCAACAGGGTATCCGTAACGTTCGCCAGCGGTAAAACCGAAACGTATGATCTGGTCATTGCGGCCGATGGAGTTCGGTCGAAAACCCGGCAACTGATGTTTGGCCAGGAGCCCCAGTTCAAATCGCTAGGCCTATACATCGCCTACATGACCATCCCTCGGCAGTCAACCGATAACGATTGGTGGCGCTGGTACACCGCCGTCGACCGCCGGGTGCTCATGCTTCGCCCTGATAATAAGGGCACCATTCGGGCGTCAGTGGCTTTCCTGGAAGACGAGGGTGAAATCCGCAAGCTACGTCAGACCGACGAGCAGAAAAGCTTCCTGAAGGCCAGGCTGGCTGGTGCGGGCTGGGAAGCCGACCGCATCCGTCAGGCCATCGATGATACGGATGACCTGTATTTCGACGAAGTCGGTCAGATAAAAGCCCCCCGCTGGTCAGCGGGACGGGTCGCCAATCATGGCGACGCAGCCTATTGCCCCACGCCCATCAGTGGAAAAGGTACGACGTTGGCCATTGTAGGGGCTTATATGCTGGCGGGTGAGCTGTCGCGGCACCAGCGGTACGAGGAGGCTTTTGCGGCCTACGAAAAGCGGATGCGCCCTTACGTTGAGGAGGTGCAGAAACTGCCTCCGGGCACACCCGGGCTGGTGTACCCGGAAACGAAATTTGGTGTGTCGATACTTAATACAGTAGCTGGACTGGTGGCCAGCAAACCTGTTCAGACGGTAGTTGGTCTATTTAGTGCTGATGATGCCGATGAAAAAAAAGAAGGTATCGACTTGCCCAACTATTAGAAACCAATGAGGTGCCGGTGTTACAGGCTTTGAGTGCGTGTTATTCTGATTGGCTCAGAGCCTCTAGTGCCGAACAGCCCCGGTTTCTACTCTCCAACCGGCCAAATGAGTCAAGCATTAACCGGTCACCTGTTGGCTTTTAAAACGCTTTGAGCTCATTTTGTTATTACTTATTCTACCTGGTTCTCTATGAAAACTGTCCTAATTACCGGAGCAAATAAAGGCATCGGTCTGGAGACGGCGAAGCAGCTCCTGCAACAAGGTTATTATGTATTCCTGGCCAGTCGCGACCCACAAAGGGGGCAAGCGGCCATTGACCATTTGCAAGGCCTTGGCTTCACGCAATTTGAGTTTATTCAGCTTGATGTTACTGACAGTGCCTCCATCCAGGCTGCCCACCATAGTTTAGGTCATAAAATTCAAGCGCTCGACGCGCTCGTTAACAATGCCGGGGTGCCTAGCCGCATGCCCCAGACGCCCTTGGAAACCGACTTCGCCGACTATAAGCGCGTCATTGACACGAATTACCTAGGGGCGGTCCATGTTACGCAGGCGTTTATGAGTCTGCTACAACAATCCCCCCATCCCCGCATCGTGAACGTGAGCTCAAGTTTGGGGTCGCTGACGCTGCAATCAGATCCATCCTGGAAATACTATGGGGTGATGCCGGCTAGTTACGTGCCCTCCAAAGCAGCACTGAACGCCTATACCGTCGTCTTAGCGTACCATCTGCGGGATACCCCATTGAAAATAAACGCGGTGGATACCGGTTTTCCAGCAACCGATTTAAACAATCATGCTGGCACCGAAACGGTCGAAACAGCTGCGGGGCGAATTGTAAAAGCGGTGCTGATCGGGCCGGATGGACCAAGTGGGCAGTTTTTTAGTGACGATAGCGGACCTGAAACGGGACTTATTTCTTGGTAAGCAGAAAAGGATGAGAAATTTACTAGGAGTCGCTAGGCCCGCCACCGGTTTGGGGTTGGTTGGCAGCGTCCATTGCATCTATAGTTGCAGATTGGCTCTAGCTGCAGTTGGATTAAGTGTTTCAAGCAGAGGTACCTGTAGCGATCTTTTACCATTGATGCAGCCTAATTTAATGACTACTGCTAGCCAACAGTATGCTTATCCGTACCTTTTAACACCCGAATTAATGAGCAGATACATGAATACTTCGTCTTCTGTAGCGGGAGCCTATTCATAAACGTTTCCTTGTCTCACTTTGGAGCATTTACTGAGATTTTGTCCGTTAGGGTGTTCATTAATCAATGGCCGTTTATAGGTCAACAAACTAAATCTTCACGGCCCATTCAGTAGCTTTAAAAATGAATGACAATTCAGGGCAGAACCTGACGTATCATGTAGGTTCTGCCCCAAGGGCGCTACTGACTGTGCTCGACCAAGGCGGAAATGTAGTCCTGCAACGTGGTGGCCCCACGTATGGGTGCAGCAGGTAGCTCATAGGTCTGATCCAACGTAATGGCTGTCATGGCCGCCATCGACTCAGCGGCTGGCCCAGAAAAACCGGTCTGCTGTAAAGTGCTTACCCAGGCCTCTCGCGGCGTTTCAACCGCTTTAACCGCTTTGCCCAGTGCAGCGGCAAAGGCAGCGGCCACATCGGCCGACGAGTAGCGTTGGGGCCCTTCAACATAGTGTAAGCCGGTTTTTTCAACCGATTCCTGTAAGAGACGAGCCCCTACTGCCCCCAAATCCTGCGGGGCAACCATGGGCAAGGTGAAATCAGGCGGATACAGCGTGTGGACTTGACCGACTTGTCGGGCCGTTGGCAGGGCCATATCCCAATTGCTCATGTAGTAAGCCGCTCGAACAATACTGGTAGGAATGCCCGTTTGAACTAACCCCTGTTCCAACTCATAGAGCACCCCTAGATCACCCACCCGATTGCCAGGCTGTGCACCATACGTTGATTCAACGACGATCTTTTCAATGCCTGAATCCGGTAAAGTCGCTAGAATCGATTGGACACTTTTGCGTTCTTCCTGAGCCGTGTCAGTGGTGATGGGGGCGGGCGGGTTAAGCACGAACAGACGTTTGCCCCGCTGGAAAACCGTCCGTAACTGGTTGGCCTCATGCACGTCCGCTATAGCGACGGTTGCTCCTTTCTGCTGCCACTCTTCCTTTTTCAGGGCATCGTGGGTAATGATGGTGACGTCCTCACCTTGGTCCAATAATAATTGAGCTACCACTGATCCAACATGGCCCGTAGCCCCCAGAATGATGTACATAACGTTCTTGAGTTTAACAATTGAGAATGACCAACAGCTACTGCTATTGGCTGTCTCGTCAAAAGTAGAGTGGCCCTGCGACAAGGGTGTGTCAGGGGTAGCTAGCTTTATTCACCCAAGGTCTCAAAATATTGCTTCAAGGTGAGTGGGTGCGGAGTAAAAGTCTCCGTCAGTACATCAAGCTGCTCGATGCGGTCAAGCCTAAAGATGCGATAGGCACCGCGCAGCCCACACCAAGCCACTAACAACCAGTTCTCCTGAGTGCTCATCAGCAAAGCGAAGGGTTCTACCGTTCGACAAGTTAATTCGTTCGAAGCGGCCCGGTAGTCGATGCGTACCCGCTGAAAGTTGGTCAGGGCACCCTGTAGAGTGGATAGATAACGGCTTTGGGGTTGGGCGTTGGCATACACCTTCAGGCGAGAAGCCAAAAAATTAGCCTTCTCTTGGGTAGGGCTGCGCAAAACGGCTTTGAGCTTGGTCATCGCCTGGCTGTAAGCCTGCACCAAAGAAGTATCCTGATTGTTAAGCAACAGGTGCTCCACTGTAATCAGCGCATTCGCTTCGGCTTGAGTAAATGCGACAGGGGGCAGTCGGTAGCCCTCGACTAAGTCATAGCCTTTTCCTTCTTGGGTCAGGATAGGCACACCGGCGCTTTCCAGGGTTTTGATGTCGCGGTAGATGGTGCGGACGCTCACTGAAAATCGGCTAGCCAGTTCAGTCGCCGTAATGAGTTGTTTAGTTTGTAAAATGGTTTGGATAGCCACTAAGCGGGAAAGTCGTTTTGTTTCGGCATCAACCATACTTACTGATCAGTTCATGAGAGGCTAAAATTACGAAACGAAAACTATCGTTTATTACTGGGCTACACTCCTATATAATGTTTGCTCATATCAGGCTACGAGCGTTATATAAGAATCGAGGAAGTAGTCCTTCTAGCAAGAATGGCATGCCCAGAGGTAAATCACTTTGCTAAACCAGGACAGGTCATAGACTCCCTCGCATGCAACGTTGAGCGTTAGCCAGTATCCTTATCTCGTATCTACTTCAATAGCTGTTATGAGATTTATCTACTTACTGGGAGCGTTCCTGTTACCTTTTGAAACCCTGGCCCAAACCACTCCCCTTCGCAAAGAGATGGACGCCTTATTTAGGCAGGCTTCTGCCAGACCCCAGGTATTGCTGCTGGGAACCTTTCATTTTGCCGGAGAACAAGTCGATGTGAACACCACGCCAGCCGAGCTGCGGGTCAATATCCTAAGCCCAAGCCGGCAAGCCCAAGTGGAGGAAGTCCTCAACCAGATTACCCGCTTCAAGCCTACCAAAATTGCCATTGAGGCTTCGCCAAACGCAAAGCATTACATCGACTCTGTTTATAGAGCCTACCGAAGGGGAAATTTTCAGGGGGACAAGCGAGTCAGGATGGATGATGAACTCTATCAAATCGGGTTTAAACTCGCCGATCGGTTAGGCCATAGCGAGCTTTTTCCGATTGATGCTCAACCGTTTCGTGTTCGCTTCAGTCCAGCGGACTCCTTGACTATGTTTACCAAATACGAACATCAATCCGATACCAGCTTCGCTTATTGGGACAAGCAGTACACCGCCTATTCAACACTACAGGACTCGTTAAAATATACGGCAACGGTGAGTGACTATTTACGCTTTTTGAACGAGGAGATCACGCAGGCGCGTAGCATTGGTCGGTGGTTGGTGACCACCAAGCGGGGGACCAACCGAGAACCGATTGGCGCCGATGGTTTTATCTCCCGGTACTATAATCGAAACCTTCGGATCTACTCGAACGTCCAGCGGCTAGTGAGTAGTCCGTCGGACCGTATCCTGGTGTTGTATGGCAATACCCACCTGTATATTCTGAAACATTTACTGAATGCTAGTCCTGAATTTGACCTGGTAGACACGCTGGACTACTTGAAATAAGTGGTCTACTCTTCTCACATTAGGGAGCATTTATTGAGACGAGAGATTATTTGATTGCTTCTGCAAGCGCTTCCTGTGGTTTCTCCCCCATTCCTCCATGGGATTCGCCACACGTTGAACACTTAAACAATACTCTGTAATGGCGTACTCAATCCTAACTGGATAGTCATCAACCACCGTCCGGGTGATCATTAAATTATCCTCCAAGTGCTTCAATTCTTTGGAGAGTACTCGGTTGGTAATTTTGGGAATAGAGTTACTAATGTCGTTAAAGCGCTTATTGCCACTGTAAATCGAAAGAACGATGGGAATTTTCCATTTACCGCCAATCACATACATCGTGTCTTGAATGGCTTCAATTTTCTGCTGAAATCGATTTTTGTCAGTCATTAATTTAAGTATCCTTTTGTATACAAGTATCAAAGGTATACTTTACGGCTATAAGTTTACGCCACAAACAACTTAAAAATAAGAGTCAAATGAAAACGATCTTCATCACCGGTGCTTCGAGCGGTATCGGTAAAGCAACCGCCAAGTTATTTCAGCAACAAGGCTGGAAAGTTATCGCCACCATGCGAACTCCTAAAAAAGAGACAGAGCTGACCAAGCTGGATAATGTGGTTGTTCTGCCGCTTGATATTACCGATGTTGAACAAATACAAGCAACGGTTAAGAAAGCCATTTCGCTAGCGGATATCGATGTCGTACTAAATAATGCGGGCTATGGTTTGCTAGGTTCATTAGAAGCATTCACCGATGAACAAATTGTCCAGCAAATCGACACCAATTTTTTAGGGACAATTCGAGTTACGCAGGCATTCATTCCCTATTTTCGAGAGCAGCAAAGAGGATTATTTATCAACGTAACCTCAATTGGTGGGCATACCAGCTTCCCTTTTACGAGTGTTTACAATGGGACAAAATGGGCCGTTGAAGGCTGGAGCGAGTGTCTATCCATTGAATTATCGTTATTCAATGTCAGTGTTAAAACCGTCTCGCCAAGTAGTACAAAAACAGAGTTGTTTACCCATAATTCCGCTGTAACCCCCCTTCCCTTTTATGAAACAGCGGAAAAGAAAATGGTGAGCATGATTAAACCTGCTTCTGCACCCGAAGAGATTGCCGCCGTCATCTATGAAGCAGCGACGGATGGTAAGGATCAACTACGGTATTTTGCGGGCAAAACTGCCCAAGCCCTTTACAACCGACGTCTTGAAGTAGGCGCTGAAGCTTCCAGGAAGGAAATTAAAAAAATGTACTTCTACGCACAACATGTTTAATTGTTAGCTCAACTATACATGTATACATTAACAAGCCCCTGCTCTATTTATCAATGGTTGCGGGGGCTCTATCTTGGAATATTGACAAGGGCCAATTAATCTTTAATCATGTTAAAACCAGAACGTTCTTTACGACCTAGACCCAACTATGTTTGTCTCTTTAATCGCCCCATTTATGGAACAAGCACATAAACGTTTTTGATCTTTTCTAGAAGTATCATTCGAATCTCAACTACCTACAATAGAATTACGCAAGTGTAGAGTTTTTTAAAAGCTGATCTATTAATGTGGTTTTACATAATGTGTAAGTTTATATTTGATAATGTAAAAAGAATGCTGTATCTTTAATCTGTAGTCAAACAGACATTAATGGTCATTATTACCAAAACCATTCTCAACGAGTTTGGTCTTCAACACACCGGAGCGGCTGCGGCTCTCAACGAATGGTACGCCATCGTTAAGGCCGCTGACTGGAAATCGCTGGCCGATGTCAAGCAAACCTTCAACTCCGTCGATTATGTAGGTAACGACCACTATGTCTTTAACATCAAAGGGAATCATTACCGATTGGTAGCGATGATTTTCTTTGACAAACGAACCGTATTCATTCGATTTGTGGGTACCCATGCCCAGTATGACAAAATACCGGACTGCTCAACTATTTAATCACTTTCATCCATGCAACAGCCAACCACTTACGCCGACTATCAGCAACTGATGGCTCAGATTGAAACCCTGCTTCAAAAATCGATAGCGGGAGGGGGCTTTGCTGTGTTGAGCTCAGATGAAGCCACGGAGCTTGCTCAACTTTCGGAATGGGCCGAAGCTTATGAAGATAGCATTCCGCTGATGCCCATCAAAGTGCCGCAGTCGATTGCGGAAATGATCGAGTTCAAGATGTATGAAAAGAAGATGAAACAACGCGAGATGGCTCAACTCCTGGAAGTGCCCGAAACTCGTTTATCGGAGATCCTGCGGGGCAAGCGCCGGGTCAACCTGGCCATGGCCAAGACTTTACGCACCAAATTGAAGATTGATGCTGACTTTATTTTGGAACATGCCTAAAGCATAGCCATCTCATTTTTTTGAGCATTTATTGAGAATAAGCACTAGCAGAAACTAGTTAAAGTTATCGCCGAACCAGGAACTGGGACTTAGTCTCTACCCCTTTGCCATTTATCGTGCCTGGATTCCAACGGGGCATCGAGCTACACACTCGGGCTATTTCTTTTTTCAACGTAGGATCAGCATCATACGTTGGGACTAATTGGGTGACTTTACCGGTTTCATCAAGGGTAGCTGTCAACCAAGTCTTTCGAGCTATTTTAATAGGCGTTTCCGCTTCCTCAATTTGATGAAGAACATAGGCATTTAGCTTGTCTTCCCCGCCTGGGAATGAAGGCGGAGACTGTGTTTTAAGGGTTGGTAAAGGCCCATACGTATTATAGGTAATAATGGGGTTACCTGCATTAAGTCCGCTTTGGGCAAGTGAATTTAAACGAACAGTGGCCAAAAATGTAACGCAAAGCAGGAATGAGAAGGATAGATTTGATTGGCTAGTCATAGTCTTTATTCTTGTTTTTTTGAGGAGATGCCGCCAGTATTCAGTTGATTGCATCCCTCTACAAAAGTATCGACTAGCACTTGCCCTTATGAATCCCGCGTCACAGCAAATGTCTGTTTTCGTCTGTCTTATTTAGAAGCGATTTTATGAGATTGTAATCGATTACTTGTTGTTAAGTACTCGTTTCATGAGCCGCTTTAGCTAGTCTATTTCTTGTTGTTGCTGCCTGTCCTTTTGCATAAGGTGTTGATTGGTCTTTTCTAACTGAATACTATACAAGGTCAACTCTTCCACTTTCTCCAAGAGCGTTGCATTCAGCTTCACCAGATCAATCCCTTCTTGGGCTATCTGCGCTGCTGAAGGAACGCCGGGTAGATGCCCATGTTGGTCAACATAAATAGCCACGGCGGACAGAGGACGCAACGTATACCCCCTAGTGAAGACCTTATCACTCCATTCACTGACCTTGTTGATGCGTAGCGCATAACGGGCTTTGACGATTTCACCCCGTTCATCCACCGTTAGGAACTGATCGGTGGCCAGCGAAGCGGGGCTAGACTTGGTAAGCTGGCTCATCCGAATGCCACTTTTATCGGGGGATGGACTCACCACTTCCAATCGATCGGTGGGTGTCGATGTGCCAATGCCTACGTTGACCCCCTGACCCAGAATTAGCGCATTGCTGGACAATACCCGGCTGTTGGCTCCGATAGCAATCGCATTTTGTAAACCATCCGCTGCCTGGCTGTTGTAACCCATTAGTACGTTGTCGTTACTGTTGGTAATGGCCGTGCCCGAGTTTGGCCCAATAATAATGTTATTGCTGCCCGTACTATTATTAAAGCCCGCCAGATAGCCCATAAAGGTGTTGTTGCTGCCTGTGGTCGTATTGCCCCCACTGGAAGCACCCATAAAGGTGTTGTTGATACCGGTGTTATTGCTAAAACCCGTGCCACTCCCCACAAACGTATTGTAACTCCCTTGACCATTGCTGTAACCGGCCTGACCACCCAAGAATGTATTGTTGGCCCCGGTTGTGTTGCCGATGCCAGCCGTAGAACCCGTGAAGGTGTTAAGCGAACCGATTGAGTTTGAATACCCAGCCTGGTTACCGCTAAACGTGTTATCTGAGCCGGTCGAGTTAGTGTAACCCGCCTGGCTTCCGGCAAACGTATTGGCCGTGCCTGTGGTGTTTGCATAACCCGCCTGAGTGCCCACAAAAGCATTCGCAGAGCCGTTGCTGGTGCTATAGCCCGCTTTAAAGCCCACAAACAAATTGCCGGATATGACATTATTAAGACCCGCTGAATCGCCCAGGGCAACATTGTAGTTGCCGACCGTATTTTTAGATAAAGCCCAGTTTCCCAGGGCTACGTTACTCGAGCCGGTGGTATTGGCGCTGGCGGTGTAGTTGCCGATGAAACTGTTGAACCTGCCCGTGGTGTTTTTCCAACCTGCCGAATAGCCCAGAAAGGTATTATAAATACCCGTGGTATTATAGGCGCCTGCATCGTAACCAATAAAGCTATTGGAATGGCCCTCAACATTGTTATATCCGGCTCCCGCACCGACAAAACTGTTAAAAGCTCCTTTTGACTTGTAACCCGCCCCCAGGCCAATAAAAACATTCTGACTACCGATTGAATTGGTCCCAGCATTGGGACCGATCAGGGTATTATATTGTCCGGGCGTGGTCGAGTTGGCGACATTAGCCACGTAATTACCTTGGGCCAACAGGGGAGTTGCTAAAAGCCAACAGGCTAACAGCGCATAGAGTTGTTTCATTATCTAGTCAGGAATAAGTTTTTGATGAATATAGTTTATAGATTGACTGCGGATTGTCTGCTCAGCCGAGAAAAAGCTGTTGTTTTTAGTATTCGGCTAAGCGGCTGTCACCTTAGGTTGTAAAGCTCCTGAAACGTAGGTTGTACACGCGAATAGTTTAGTGTGCTTTTCTAAAAGAGGTTGTATAGGGGTTGTGCAACAGCCACTGATGTTATGATAACCAGGGAGAAAAGTTAAAAAAAATTGGTGTTCTGTTATACAGCTAATTTAGATGTTCTCAACTGATTTTTGTGAAGGCAAGGTTTTGTCTCTGCGTGACGACGGTGGCCGATCAGCTCCGGGGTACCGGTTGCTGTCCCTTTTTTGAAGTTACCCGCTATCATTTTCTGCGTCCATCGCATTACTGTGCAGTACAATTAATCGCCCGAATTACGGGTACGCAAATCTCTCTTCGTCTCATATGGGAGCGAATTGTGAGACAGTGATCTTTTTTGACCTTCAAAAGCCATCCATAGCATACGACTCCTTACTGCCTAAATTAATTGGTCTTTACGCTAGTCACCTTTTGTAAGCGGGACCTTAGGTTGGCGGTAGAGACGAATTAGCCCCCAAACTAAACCGATCAAGGCAAGCACGACGACCGCGGCTAGTTCATGCTGTCGCAGATCCGTGATGAGTACTTCCAAGCCTTGAGCGATCGCGTTACCCGCCAAGGCCACCACCAGGGCCCAGATCAGCGCTCCCACTCCATTCAGTAGCGTGAATTGGCGGGCTGGGTAGGCTGATATTCCAATAGCGACTGGAATTAGGGTCCGTAAGCCCAACAGCGCGCGAAACCCCAGCACCAAGCTAGTGCCGTAGCGTTGTAGCATGGCGTCTACCCGAACCAGACGCGATTGCCAGGCTGGACGACGGCTAAGTAAAGCGGTGCCAAAGCGATCGCCGAGCACAAACCAAATTTGGGCCATCGTAAAGGAGGCTAGGGCGGCCAGGCCAATCACCACGGGCAGGGCGAAGTAGCCTCGGTGAGCTAGATAAGCAGCCAAGATCAAAAACGCCTCGCCTTCCAGTAGTACACCCACAAACAGGATCGGGTAGCCATAGGTAATGATCAAGGACTCAAGAGGCATGTGTAGTCGAATAAACGGGTCAGTCTTAGGCAAGAACAGACTAGTGGCGTCTTTGTTTCTAGCTGCTTAAAGAGTGATTTACGGGTGTTCTGCTCACTGGCTCTTCGATATGGCCTTTTTTAGGCGTCCGCCTAAAAAAGGCCATATCGGCATTGTTTGATTGCTTAGATGACATCTTCTTCGTTTCACTTTATGGAGCCTTTTTATAAGACAGTTGAATAGGCAACATTTTTGTCAAGTACAACCAACTACTTAGGGGCCAAAATCTGCAGCAGTCCGTAAACGTGAGTGTTGGCTTAGTTTGATTTTCTATATACTAACCATCTGTAAAGAAATACCAACATCACGCCAATCTGAATGGCTGCCCAAAACCAATTCCTATCTAAACTGTAACCAATAAATGTCAGTAAAAACATGAGAGCACCCAGCAACAGAGACCAGTCCTTACGACCTTTCCGTAGCGCGTAGTACATCCCTACGACAACGAGAAGACGAGCAACCAATAATAACGCAATCATACTACAAGTTTTATTGGCTTAGTCGGAGTCGAACGCATAACTGCAAACGTTTAATTCCGACTTAATTCGTCACTCAGTTCGACACACGGTTAAATACTAACGTATTTGGTAGGTAGTAAAATCAGCCTTTTGTGAAACAGTATCTAGCGCGGGCAGAATCTATGATCAACTCCAATGGCATTCGTTACCGAGTCTTGTCAACGTACCCGATCAGGGGATTGAATAGCGAACAGAAAAGGTGAGAAAATGTAGCAAATACCTCTTCTTGTGAAGATGGTACTATTTGTCGTGATTCACCCCTGTAAACGTCGCTTTCACACAGCGCTTCAGGCTAAAACGCTTTCTATCTTTGGGTATTCGATAAAGTTTAAAAGCCAATCCGAATCCTGCTTTGAGAAGCCTTTCAAAACAGGCAATAGGCTTCAATCAATTCGACCAATAGCAACTACAATGGCTGTCCTATCTCAATCAAGCAAACAACAAAGTAAGCCTGACGACAGTGGCTATGCGCCTGTCAATGGCATCCACATGTATTACGAAGTATATGGCCAGGGAAGCCCAATCGTGTTGTTGCATGGGGCATATATGACCATTGAGATGAACTGGGGACAACTCATACCCGAATGGGCAAAAAACAGAAAAGTCATTGCGGTTGAATTACAGGGTCACGGACATACCCCCCTCTCAGATAGACCCTTGTCACGGTCTACTTTAGCCCGTGATCTGGAAGGCCTCCTGAATCATCTCAACATTGAGTGTGCAGATGTAGTGGGCTATAGTTTTGGCGGTTCTGTAGCGTATCAGTTTGCCATACAAAGCCCTGAACGGGTAAGCAGATTAGTGATCATTTCGTCGACCTATAAAAGCAGTGGCTGGTTGCCCGAAGTGACCGACCGGTTTAAGCAAACCAAGCCTGAATTTTTTACTAACACGCCTTTGCAAGTCGGCTATGAGGCAGTGGCACCGGACAAAAGCAACTGGACTGCGTTCGTAAAGCAAATGATCGCTTCGGCATCAACACCCTATGACCTGGGTGATGCCAATATTGCGCAAATTTCGGCGCCCGTGCTGATCATTGCTGGCGACCATGACGGGTTGGATAAACTGGAATTGATCAAAACGTATCAACGCCTGGGTGGTGAGCGCAGTACGGATCTGGGCACCATGCCCAAATCCCAATTGGCCATTGTTCCTGGGCAAGGGCACGTGTCGCTGATGAGCCAAACAAAGACAATCCTGGATTATGTGAATGGCTTTCTAAAGTGAAGACCACGCCTTCGTCACCTGACGGCATCCTGCTGATCATCTTCCTTGAACTTGGTATAGCGAATCAACTGATTTTTCCGGGCTATGAAGCCATCCCCGGATTGCATACTATAGCCCTTTCGACCGTCATACGCCTTCATGGATCCCTTTAGTAGGAACAGGAAGTAATGGTCTGAAATAAATTGCTCCGGTGAAAGTTCAGGCCCTAAATGACAGGAATGGATTTGATTGGTAGTCATTTTTTGAAGTCTGACGGTAGCGCATAAAGTTACACCGGAATCTCACTATCCAGGCTGGCCAAAATAGCTTCTTCTTTGCTTCGTGGGTGCCAATCTAACCTATCTTTGGCTTTCTGATTCGACAGGGCAATGTAATACGTCGGATCAATAGGCTTCAGATCGGCCATCCTACCGGCTTTTTGAGGGCGTTCTTTTTTGATAAGCTGTGCCACATCATAAAAACTGACTACACCGTCTGAAGTTGCCAGAAACCGTTGATCTTTGGCTTCAGGTAGTACCATCGCTTTGATATGAAGATCGGCCACATCACGGACATCAACCACCCCAAAGGTAAATTGGGGGCTTTGGGTAACCGTACCTTCGACGAGCGCTTTAATCACTGCCTCATACGAAGCCGGAAAAATGCCGCCAATAACGGGACCAAAAATGCCTACCGGATTGATAACCGTCAGTTCCAAGCCCTCTCCCTGATCCCGAATAAACTCCCAGGCCGCTTTTTCGGCGATTGTTTTGGATTTGATGTAGGCTTGAACCGGAGCCTTTTCATCAGTCCAGTCGTTTTCGGTAAACGTATGCCCGTTGGGGTCAGTACTGTAGCCAATGGCGGCAAATGAAGAGGTCATCACCACCCGTTTTACGCCCGCTTTGCGGGCCGCTCTCAAAACCCTCAATGAACCATCCCGAGCCGGTATGATGAGTTCGTTCTCGTCTTCAGGCTGTACTACTGGAAAAGGGGAGGCTACGTGCAAAACATAGGTGCATCCCTGAACTGCCTGCTCCCAGCCCTCATCGGCGGTTAGGTCGGCTTCCACATAGGACAACTTTTCCAAGTCGACCATTCCGGATTTATTTAAGGCATCAACGATAGCTTCTTTTTTAGCCAACGAGCGTACTGTCGTTTTGACGGTGTAGTCTTTTTGGAGTAGACTCAAAATCGTGTGAATACCCACAAAACCGGTACCTCCGGTTACTAATACGGTTTGATTTGTCATTGTTTGCTGGTTTATATACAGGACCAAAATTGGGGCGTAAATCGTTGGGGAGGTTTGTTATAAAGGTCAAATTTTGTTTGTTGTGGAGGTCAACTGTCAGTAAGACGAACGAAAACGTTGGTAAAATTTGCGGCTGTCGACTCATATTCCGCCTATCAGCTGGGAAGATTTTAAAAGCGGATCGGATAGACTTTCAGACAGCCATTTAATAGGGTAGACGTATTTGGCTGTTAGTCATTTTCTGTGCGACGATACTACTTTCAGATGATATGAAACTAGATTGATTTCTTATATCAAATAAAGCCCCAATTAACAGACAAACCCGTGAAAATCCATTCGTCTCAGACGGGAGCCTTTTCTGAGAAAGCCCTTGAGAAGGGTACTCAGTGAAGAGAGATAGATGCAAAAGCAAACCTGCCTCTATTCTAACGGTAAACAGTTGGTTCACTGACCAGTAAAATGACTTAATAGCCCCCTTGATTTGTCGCATTCCGCCTATCACCTTTGCCAAAGCCGTCCTAGCTTTGTGACCCTCAATCAGCAACATGAGAAAGTTAGTTGTATTCGCCCACATCTCCCTGGATGGCTTTGCCGCCGACAGCCACGGCGGCCTGGGTTTCTTATCCTACAATCAGGAGCTCCAAGAATTCGCCGATGAACTGGTAAAAACCGTAGGCGCGCCGGTTTACGGCAAGCATACCTATCAGTTAATGGCAGGCTACTGGCCTACCGTTTTAGCCGATCCAACGGCCAGCCAACCCGAACTTGACCATGCCCGATGGGTGGAGCAGATTCCCAAAATCGTTTTTTCCACTACCCTGCCCAGTGCGGACTGGCATAACACGAGGTTGATCAAAGACAACGTGGTCGATGAGATCACCCAACTCAAACAGCAACCCGGCAAAGACCTGGTGATTTTCGGCAGCCCTAGCCTAGCCAAAAGTTTCCTGCAACTGGGCCTGATTGATGAATACAAATTAACGCTGCATCCGGTCATACTTGGGGAGGGAATCCCGCTATTTGACAGCCCTTCACCCATGAATAAGTTAAGGTTATTAGAATCAAAAACGCTCGGTTCTGGGGTAGTGACGCTGCATTACGGGGCTCAATAGCCTGCTAGAAAAGGCCCCTTAAGCTCTACCCATTGTCTGTTCATCACTCATCGCATTGTACGCCATTCATTGATCCCTTATGAGCGCCCTGGAGAATAAACACCTGATGGAAACGATTTTCTCTGAATTAGCAACGGGCAATGATGAGCCCTTTCTGGAGGCAATGGCCGACGATATGCGATGGAGTTGGATGGGTAGTGGGCAATGGGCAAAGACCTTTCAGGGCAAGCAGTCCGTAGTGAACGATATATGGGGGGCGGTGAAGACAACTTTACTTCCTCCTTATAAAGCGACTGCTACCCGTATTATAGGGGACGGGGAGTACGTTGTGGTCGAAGCGATTGGTCATAACACGACGCCTGATGGCAAGGTGTATAATAATCGCTACTGCTGGGTATGCTGCATTCAAGAGGGTAAACTACGAGCGATCAGCGAGTATATGGATACTGAATTGGTGACAACCACCTTCCAATAGTATTCTTTGACTGGTCCTCCCATGAACCTTGTTAAAATACATGAAATGGAGCGTTTACATAAGAATAAATAAGGAGGTAGCCACTAAATAAAGAGAGAAGTAACAATTCAAGAATGAGGCATTTTGTCGGGGTCTGGCTTTAGGGATATAATTTCACCATTAGCTGAAATATCCAGATATAGCAGCAGTTTCTCCCGCAGGTCTGCTATTGAATAAATTGTCCCGCGATCATCCATGTTGATAATTGGCACTGCGTATTTCCGAGCGAACGTGTAAGCTTCCTGTTCGTCAAACCATGACATATTTTCTCCGAGCCCTCGACCAAGGGTATCATTCACACAAACTTCAAGATTTGGCTAATTCTCGTATTGTCTATGGCCTATTATAATTCGGTACTGTCAGGGTTAGAATTCTATTAAATTTATTTATTGGCAGTAAAAACGCTACGTTCGAGCGGTAGCTTTCAGGGAAGATTATTCCTATTTTCCACTGATAACCAAGACGATAATGGCCATTGAACCCAATCAACCCCAACCAGAACCTTCAGCAATTCCTGCCGGACAAGTGGCTCCCCACATGCTTCCGGTCAGCGCCAGCAGCCTCCGATCAGGCACGATTCGTTCCCGGCCCGCTCGGGGCACATCCCAGCATAATCCGGGAGTCTTTCCGCTTTCTCCACTAACGCACCGCACGCAACGATTCCAGCCCCTTCCCATTCCATTGGGTGAACCGCCCTACCACATTGATTTGAGAACGATGGTTCTTGGTATTGATGAGTTGGTTAATCGGACTGGCCAACTTGTCTTCCATACGGTGGGAGATACGGGAGGCATTAAAAATCCGGATTATCAACGGGCTGTGGCCAAAGCCATGAAAACGGATTTAAATGGAGATGAAACGGAGCGGCCCCGTTTCTTTTACCATTTGGGTGATGTGGTTTATTACAATGGGGAAATTGCCAAGTATTATGATCAATTCTACGAACCCTATGATCATTACGATGCGCCAATTATTTCAATCCCAGGCAATCATGATGGCGATCCCATCGACAATCAGCAAACATCGCTGGATGGCTGGGTACGCTATTTTATGACCCCCATGCCTGTGGTGAATCCCGATTCCCACGATGCGCCACGGGTAACCTTATCCCTGCCCAATGTCTACTTTACGCTCACATGTCCCTTGTTAACCATAATCGGGGTGTACAGTAACGTGCCTGAGGGTGGTTCCATAGACTCGGTTCAACAGCAGTGGCTCACCCATGAGTTTGCCACCGCTCCGCAGGACAAAGCGCTTATACTTGCCATGCACCATCCGATTTATTCGTTTGACGATCACCACAGCGGAAGCGCTCGAATGGCTGACGCCTTGCAGCATGCCATCAATGACTCGCGCCGTGTCCCCAATATGGTTTTGACGGCTCATGTTCATAACTATCAGCGAATTGAACGCCCCATTATTGAAGGCGGAGTGACGCCATTCATTGTTGCGGGTAACGGCGGTTATGCGCACTTGCATGGGATCAATGCTGATGCTGATACGACCGACCCAGATACACAAGCACACCTCATTACGAGTGACCATACCTCACATGGGTATGTGACCTTGACCGTTTCCGCTGATACGATTCAAGGAAAGGCCATACTTATTGATGCTGCTGGTAATCAACGGGATTTTGACACGTTTTCTTATCCAGCCGCCGCCCAGATTTTAGCAGATGGCGTAATGGTCAATCTATAACAACGCTATCTCGGAGAATTCTGTCAAACAAAAGGAAAGCTCGGTATGAGCTTTCCTTTTGTTTGATCTACTCATGAGTGTATGGCCGTGGATATCTGTTTGCGAATGCACGAAGCCAGCTATTTTATGAGTTTTGATCTTATATAAACGTCGGTCTTTATAGTATTAGTCTAGTTTTGTTCACATGCTAACTAGCGTATGCTTTTGAACAAAACTAGACTAATGAAGCATCCACCGTCGCTCAGAAAGAGCGAATTATGAGATAGTAATTTAATCTCTGTCCACTCTATTGAGCAACATACGCTGAAAGCGTTCACGAAAAGGTTTCAATCAATGAACGCTTATGTTTAAACATGTATTTAAAGAAATTACTCAATTTCTCGCCTGTGCCTTTTAACTATAGCAAGGGCCTAGCCCTTTTATCCGCTTTCGCTTGACGAGCTACACTCATATCTGTTCGACTTTCAGCTTTAACATTCTACCTGGATCTGCACTAGCTGCTTAGCCCAAAAGAAGCTCTCAACGGTCTAGGCTAAACCCTAACGTAGCAAAGGCTTGCTTGAGCTTTGCTCTTGTAAACGGCTTCTCCAGATAATAATTCGCCCCT
The DNA here is from genome assembly GCF_054777855.1 of Spirosoma jeollabukense. Lineage (NCBI taxonomy): Bacteria > Pseudomonadati > Bacteroidota > Cytophagia > Cytophagales > Cytophagaceae > Spirosoma > Spirosoma jeollabukense. Next base: position 3,388 of record NZ_BAAHAD010000021.1, on the reverse strand, counting down.
AAGGCCATCGACCGCTCTACCTCAAGCGTACCAGAAGCATTCATAAGAATGAGTTTGGGTGAAGGAGTCATCTGCTGGCTATCCGTTAGCAACCGCCAAGCGGCCCCTTCAGGAAGCTTTAGACTAATAAAAGCAACAACAACTTCCCCTTGTTGCATGAGTAAACGAGCCTCCTCAAGGGACTTGGTTAGCCTAGGGGTAAGCCCAAGGCGACCTAACAAGCCACTTAACAGCAAATAGCTGTCCGGGTCAGGGTCAACCAGCAGGGTAAACGGCCAGCGATTAATTGCTTTAGGATGGGGATCACTCATGGGCACGAACGGTTAAGGCTGCTTGTATGCAGTGACAGATGTTAGCTAATTGGTCGGGGGTTATTGAAGGCGTTTTGTTTACTAACTGTCCACCAGTTTCTATGGATTACGTAAGGTAATAAGTACGGATTTAATTTCACCTGCTTGTTCCGACAAGCGAGCGTCAATTGGTAAAGCTGACCTCCTGGTTACGGTTACATGCCCAAATGAAGCCTTCGTTAAATGAACGTTTTTTGTATCAAGTAAGAGGGTATTTGTGAGATTGAAATATGGTCGTTTGCTTAGTACTAGGTTGACGGTTTTCTTCCTTTAATGTTCAACGTGTAAAACAATAGGCTAAGGAAAGCAAACCCACCTTTACTTTCGAGGAAGTATATACGTTACTAATCTAGTTGTATCCTGTCTGGTATTACACCAGTAAGCCAAGCTTTATCGATACGAGTTGTGCCAATAGAGCAAATCGTACATTGGCAACGCATGCTCTCTAAATTAAAAAGATTTATTGGCTATCTTACTCTGAGAAATGCCTCACCATAGCTAGTTACTGAATTGAAAGAGCCTACCCAAGACCATTTCACATCTACTCCCCGTAAACAGACGCTGCTGTATCCCAATGCCCCTTGGTATTTTGGGCTGGCCGTTATCATAACCTGGCTGGGATTTTCCCGGTCTTATTTTTCCCGACTCACCCAGACTGACCTCTATCATCATCTGCATGGGGCTTCCGCCGGATTATGGATGGGTTTGCTGATTCTACAACCTATTTTGTATCGACGTGGGCAATTGGCTTTGCATCGAAAACTAGGTTGGATCGGCACGATTGTGCTTGTGCCTGCCCTGCTGATTGGGGGAGTCAAGATGATGCACCTGATGCTCCAGGCAGCCGATGCGTACCCGCCCGGAGCCGTTTATCAGCTTTCTTTTATCGATGCGTCCTCCTTGCTGCTTTTTTCCTTGTTTCTGGGCTTGAGTTTATGGAATGGGCAACGATTGGCCCTCCATGCCCGCTATATGGTTTGCACCGTCCTCATTATCCTGCCGCCGGCTATTACCCGCCTATTATTTTTTATTCCCTGGTTTGACAGTTTCGCTAAAACACTGAATGGTAGCTTTGTCGCCATCGAAGTGGTATTACTGTTTCTGCTGGTGGACGATCGACGAATAGGTCGGCTACAACCCGCGTACCCGTTGGCCTTAGGGCTCTTTCTACTATTGCATCTAACGATGAACTTAGCGGGTCAGTGGTTATGGTGGCACACACTAATGGATCACTTCGCTAGTTTGTAAGTAAGTAGGTTTCTCTTAGTCCCTCTGCCATTTTGTAGTTTACCTGAAAACGTACGAAAAAGGGGGTTACCTGACCTATTATCGAATTTCTTAGAATAGGGCGAAAGATCGGTTGCGTCGTCGTAAACGCCCATTTTGGGCCACATACTTATATACTTGGATCGGTCTAGTAAGAGCTTATATCCCTGTGCTCAACCAGCTTGCCATAATAGGCTAAACCATGGACTTCATGTTTCAGAATAAGGAACTTGATTGAGTGAACTTTTGTAGTTAGCTTAGTCTAAAACTTCATTGTCATGGCCTTAGCATTGCCTTTTATAGCACCTAACCCAGCCCTGCTGCCTCGGCTCTTGACCGAGCAGGAAATCATATCCCGTAGTCGACAAGGCGTGCTGCGCGCCGAGGCCGACCGCGTGGCCGCTTTGGTGGGCTTAACCGATAAGGAATTGGCCGTGGCCTTGGGCTTATCCGCTTCTTACCTGCATCGGCTCAAGCTTGATCAGCGCATCAGTCAGGATGCCTCCGAGCGGCTGCTGCTGCTGGAGAACCTGCTCCTGCACGCTTTGGATACCTTCGAGGAACGTAGCAAAACCGTCCTAAGCTGGCTACGCTCACCCTTACGGGAGTTGGACTACCAACCCCCCTTACAGGCCCTGGATACGGTCACAGGCTATACATTAGTCGACCGAGTGCTGGGCCGCATTGACTATGGTATCTTCGGGTAAGCTATGGCCATCGTTTATCGCGTGGTGCGGCAGAAGTATGCCGACCGTCCCCTGGATGTTACCGGTACGTGGCTCAACGGAGGTCGTTGGAATCCACCGGGTGTTGGCATCCTCTATACGGCTGAGCATCCTGCTTTAGCTTTAGTAGAGATCTTGGTCCACATGCCCCAAGTACCCTACGATGAGCTACCCGCCTACCGGTTGTTCAGTTTGGAGTTACCCCAGGATAGCCAGCGGGTCGTGAACGCGGTTGGCCTACCGCCTTACTGGCAAGAGAACACCTACCACCGGAGTCAGCATCTTTTGGCTGATTGGCTAGCCAAGCCGGATGTGTTAGCCTTGGGTGTACCCTCCTCGGTGATGCCATTAGGCTATAACTACTTACTGCATCCGGCCCATAGTAGTTATGGCTCGATACGGGTGATTGACGAGAAGCCTCTGGTAATTGACCCCCGCTTGTGGTCGAAGTAAGCTAAGGCAACAGCAACTCCCTTCGTCTCGCTTAGGAGCGTTTTGATGATACAGGAGTCTCCAACTCTTTTAAGTAACAAAGGGTCCTGCTAGTAAACAGGAAATTATGCGATTTTATTTGGTGCTATTCTGTATGACCTCTTTGCTAGTATGCTGCAAGGAAGATGAGGTTCCATCGGTGGCTTCAAGTTGCTACCCGAGTGTAAAAGCAATTCGATCTGAGCGGGTAACCGATGCGGCTGTCACCGTTCAAGCTTCAGGTGGCTTGGCTACTGGTTATCAGCTTGTGGCCAGTAACGGAGTCGCCTGGGGTGCCTGTAATCTGCCCGACGAGTTTAAGCACAACGGCCTGGCCATTTATGTAAGCGGTTACTAGCTTACTTGGCCAGAATTAGCGTATATGAACCTAAGTCCGCTGCCTTTTGAGGTTACCGGAGCCAAATTGAGATAGCCTTAGGCGTTCACTTCTTCCCTGCTATCTTGTCTCAAGGAGGAGAGTTTGAGGAGATGGCTCCTTAAGCCTTAAGTTATCGTAGATGAGTTATCGTAGATGAGCTATCCTAGAAATGACTGTAGAACGAATGGGCTCAACTA
>NZ_BAAHAD010000020.1:0-27011 GCF_054777855.1 Spirosoma jeollabukense | reverse complement strand
ATAGTAGTATGTATCTCACGTCCTTGCCATGAGGGTGAGAAATCTATTGTCGATCTAGAAAGCAGGTTGTTGCTATTGAAGGTACAGAATTATCAGGATGTAAGGCTAACAAAAAGAAGGATACTACTAGGCTCTTTAGAAAGGGGGTATTGCCTATAAATGACTGATCGATTAGGTCCGTCATCATTTACGTCTGAAATCGTTGCCTTTTCTGAACGATTACTATGAAAAATACAAATTATAAAATTTATAAATTTAGATTTATACTTTCCCAATTAAGGGTAAAACACTATGTTGATTATTGTCTTAGAGTTCCTTGAATCACCTGAAGCAAACCGTTAAAATAAACTTATTTCACCCAAGCGGATGATAGTCGGCTCATTAAATCTCATATCAAATAGATGAAACGTTTGTACTAGGTATGCAGCAAACCCCCTATTTCTTTGTTTAAATTACGGACACGAATAACTAATTATGAAAAACCTTTTCCTCTTAAGCTACTTACTTTTCTTATTTACTACGTCATTGGCTCAGAAGCCTCTTTCCTGTGGCGTTGATGACAGTCGTTTGCCCGATAGCACCCTGCGCTTAATGGGTCAATTGCCTCGATTAATTGCTAATCAGCAAGCTCGTAAAGCCGCTGGTGAACGCAACACATGCCGCTTAGCGATCGAGATTGATTCCGATACTTATCTTAAGTTTGAGAAAGATACCAATCGTATCCGGAGTTACGTACTTCAGAAGATCGATACGGTTTCTAAAGTTTTCGAGCGCGAAACCAATACGCAGCTCGTTGTGGTAGCCATCCACATCTGGAAAGATACAGAACCAGACCCGTATCGGGGCGAATCGAGTATGTATACGTTGTTTAGTATTTTTTATAATGCCTGGAATAATCAATTTAAGTATCCATCGTACGATAAACGACTCTACTTAGTTTCCAAACCGGTTACTGGTGCTTCGGGAATCGGTGAGATTGGAGGTACCACTGCCGTGTCCATACTATATACCAACACAATTACCCATGAGTTAGGCCATACATTTGGTTCGCCCCATACCCATAATTGCTCCTGGCCCGGCGGACCTATTGATTACTGTTCTCCCAGTGAAGGAGATTGTTATACCGGATCACTTCAAAATATCAGGGGCACCATTATGAGTTATTGCGGGTATGGAAGTCCATCCATACGTTTTCACCCGCTCTGCCAGGCGCTAATCACTGACCATGCGACTAAAAACTTGGCTAAGTTAGCCGTGCCGGTAGCTTCTCCCACATTTCCCGCCCAGCTAACGCTCTCCGGCACTCCATTTCTTTATTGGGATGGTGTTGCCTTGGCGGAGGGATATGACCTGGAAGTAGCCGAAGACGAATCGTTCACCAAGCTTGTTGTTCGTAGTGCAACTCCCGTTAACGGCTATCTGCTCGACAAACTACGGTTAGGGCAAAGCTACTACGTGCGGGCCCGGACGACGAATTCGTTTGGCATTTCCCCCTGGTCAAATACCTGTCGGCTTCAAACCAACGGCATTGATGGTATAGCGGCCCCAAAACTGCTGTGGCCAGCCAGCAATCAATTTTTTCTGAATTGGGACAAGCGTTTTCAGGTAGAGTCAGTAACCAATGCAACCAGTTACGAGCTTCAGCTAGCATCAGGCTCCGATATATTTTCCGACGATCTATTCGACTACCCAGCTTACACGGCTACTGAGTCCCAACCGGTGTTCATAGTCAATACCACCCTAGGAGGAATATTCTGGTGGCGTGTTAGGGCCGTGGTAAATGGAAAAAAAGGGCCCTGGTCGTCTCTGAGACGCATTACAATTAACATAGTAGATGTACTTCATGTCGGTTTCGACGATGCAAATCGCGTCCCACTCACATTTCCCTATTATTTCTACACTCAGTCTTACCGGACAACTGTTCAGCTAACGCTGGCAACAGACTCGCTTTTTGCCAAACCTGTCCGGACGCAGACCTTTCGAAATGGCTTGGCCTTTAATGGAATACTGGATAAACTAACGCCCAACACACAGTATTACCTGAAATTTGAGGAAACGGTGATCGATTCCACACAAAATCAAGTTGAGATGGTAAGCCGTTCCGTAAAGCAATTCCGAACGGTTAGTGGATCACCCTCACCCCAGTGGACATTCGTTAATAGTGGCACGCATGCTGGCTGGCCGCAGGGAGAGAGTATTCAGGAAGTCATACCGACGCAAAAAGCGGTTTGGACAGTGACCCGGAATGGGCCCGCCCGTATTGACCAAGATGACGTAACACTACGTATCTACGACTTTTCTTCGACCAAAGGTAAGATTGGCAATATTGGCACCCTGATCAGCAAGGATGCTTCGGAGAATCTTTGGGTTACGAATCAACTTTCGGCTTTTCCCAGCAGTCCCGGTTCATCTCCGCCCGTTAATCAGATTGGGAAACTTGTTGACCAAACAGGCGAGTTGATGGAACGAACGAGTTTTGCCCTGAATGGTAACTTTCCCTCAAGCTTTAGTGCTGATCCTGGCTGGTTCTTCACCAGCAATGGTATTTACGAGCAAAAAGCGGGTCAGCTAACCGCTTTTTATAATTTTCCTTCAGACCAATATATTCTTGATAAGGTGACCCGCCCTGGATTTATCTGGCTGATCGTGTTGAATCCAGTGACCAACATTAATGAACTGATCCGGCTAAGTACAGCCGATCGAAGCATTCAGACCTTTACCGCCACGAATACGCCACAACTGGAACCGTATTTTCGGGATCTGGAACTTGATGCCGCCGGTAACGTATGGGTAACCCAGTACAACAGCTGGTCAACCTATGCGTCACTGGCAAAATTCGATAATCAGACCTGGACAAATTTCAAGAGTCCTGCAGTTCCGTTTACGAAGGCAATAAAACTGACCAGCGATCAGGCTGGCAACGTATACGTGCTCGACGATAACAGCCAGCATAGCCTCTATAAATTCGATGGTAGTACCTGGACAAAACTAACCGACGTATTTTTCGCTTCCTCCCAAACCAACATGGTTGTTGACAATACCGGAAACATTTGGTTTGCGGGCGAATTTCAACTCGCTCGTTTTTTACCCTGTGCTGGACTGGTCGCCCCTAAATTATCGGCTCTCCAGCGCACGATTGAGGTGGGAGAGAGTGTAACGCTGCAAGCTAGTGGGTGTTCAGACGTACTGTGGTCCTGGACCAGTGCAAGCGAAACGGTCAATAACCGGCTCATTCGGGGGACAAACCAACTGGTAGTTAAACCCGAAGCGACGACAACGTATCGAAGTCGTTGCTCGGTGGGTGGCTGCTCCGGGGCCGATACAAGTCTGATCGTGACGGTACTGCCAAAACTAACCCTTGCCCGGACTAACAAGAATGCGTACTGTCAGGGTGATTCACTGACGGCTAGCTATGGGTTGCAGGGGAAAATAGAGACCACCAATCGATTTTCAGTGATTCTAAAATCGGGTACACAAACAACGGCTATTCCGGCCACCGCCCGAGGTTCCGACGTATCGGTAGTAATACCAAACACGGTACTGCCTGGCCGCTACGTTCTGTATTTGGAAACAACGCAACCGGCTGTTCGCACCCGCGACTCGGTACAGATTAGTGTATCCGCGCAACCTACCGCCGAGTTGAGTAGCAATAAACTGGCCTTTCCACCTGGCGATAGCGCCTATGTGTCAGTCGCGCTGACGGGGCTGGCTCCCTGGCGATTTACCCGCTGGGATAGTCAGATTATTCAAACCACCGCTTCACTGTATACCTATGTACTGAAAGCTACCCAGCCTACAAACTATAGTGTATCTATTACAGGATTAAGCGATGCCCATTGCGCGGTAGGAACCGTTAAAAATTCGTTGGTGGTTAGTGCCTTAATTCTCGCTAACGAACCGTTATCGGCTGATGGTATTTCAGTCTACCCCAACCCGGCAGTCAATCAGCTTACGATTGAACTGAAGACGGGTGTTGCTCCGTTATCAAGGCTTCAGTTGTACGATAGGCAGGGCCGAGAAATTCTACAAAAAGTGCCGGTAACCAATCGATCACGCCGGGAAGAATGGACTATAAACGGATTAGCGACAGGTCAGTATATTCTGCGTATTGAAACCCAGGACGGCCGGTCGGCTTCCTGGAAAGTGATTAAGCAGTAGACAAAGAAATTAGTTACCTGGTTGAAAAGGTGTCCTGATCCCATAAAAGTGAGCCAGTGAAATTTAAGTTTTTTACTCTACTTTTCACTGGCTCACTTTTATGGGATCAGGACAATCTGTCCTGGACCCTTTGTAATGAGCCAGTGAATAATAGGGTAAAGAAACTAACTTATACTGGCTCTCTTTAAAGGATTCAGGAAGGAGCATTTTAAGAGATTTATTGCCCTTTTGGCAGAAAGACTAGATAAATCAGTGAATCTAAATCATCAATAGCTTATCCAATCGTTTCAAAACCAATTCACCCTAAGCGAAGAGCCAAAAAAGGGAAGGATTAAGTGAAAATCAGCCAGCCACACTAGCCATCGATCAGTTAATGCCCAGCTTCAGACGGCTGCTTCCGTTTAGTAACAGCCCACCCGACCCGCTGTAAAGCAGCCGTAACGCCTGGCCTTCGTAGCTGGCGGGTAGTGTAACGGCGTGCCGAAGCAGTATCTCATCGCTCACGGACGGAACGCGCCCACACGACCAGACACTTCCATCGGACCAACTGCCCGCCTTAAGGGTGTAGAGCGATACGCAGGTAATGACTCGGATGCGATGGTTAGTATAATCAGCCAGGTAGAGATGCCCCCCCCATCCACCGCCACACTCGTCGGATTATTCAGTTGAGCCGCGGTGGCTGAGCTGCCATCCCCACTAAAGCCACTCATGCCATTGCCGGCCACGGTCGTCATGATACCGGACGTATTTACTTTGCGAATGCGGTTGTTACTCTGATCAGCAATGTAGCGATTCCCGATGCCATCCACCGTGACACCAGACGGGAAATACAATTGGGCGGAGGTAGCGGCTATGCCATCGCCATTATAGCCTGGGCTGCCCGTGCCCGCCACTGTAGCGATCGTGCCCGCGGGATTGACCTGGCGAATGCGATGATTATTCTGATCGGCAAGGTAGAGATTACCACTGCCATCGACCGCCAGGCCAACAGGGGTATTTAACTTCGCATTTCTGGCCAGTCCCCATCCCCACTAAAGCCCTGGATACCCGTGCCCACCACCGTAGCGATCGTGCCCGCGGGATTGACCTGGCGGATGCAATGATTTCCCGTATAGGCAATGTAGAGATTGCCACTCCCATCAACGGCTACCCCATAGGGGGAAAACAATCGGGCGGAGGTAGCCTCACCCCCATCCCCACTAAAGCCTAGGATACCCGTGCCCGCCACCGTTGCGATCATGCCCGCTGGATTGATCTTTCGAATGCGGTGATTATACGTATCGGTTACGTAGAGATTGCCACTTCCATCAAGGGCCAGGCCAACAGGGGTATTTAACTGGGCAGCGGTGGCCGGGCCACCATCTCCCGTATACCCCTGAATACCCGTACCCGCTACCGTGGTGATAAGGCCCAAAGGACTCACCTTGCGGATGCGGTTATTATCCGTATCGGCAATATACAAGTTGCCGCTGCCATCCACGGTTACCCTGTTAGGAAAGGCCAAATGGGCCGTGGTAGCGGGCACATTTTCGCTTTCTTTGCCCGCAAACGTATTGATGGTTTGTGCCCAACCGCAATGAGCTAGAGCTGTCAACAGCCAACCACTCAGCACAAGGAGTAACGCCACAAGGGGCCGATGGAGTAGCTTTATGGGCATACGCAGTGAGGAAAGAAACTAACCCGTAAACGCCTGATTAATAGAACGAATGTACTATTTGACCGGTGCAGGAACAATCATAAACGAGGGAGCGGCCTTAAAATTCCATTAAAATTAATGATCGAATCGAGTTGGTTCTGATGGCAATGTCCAATCCGTACGACAACCAGGAGTCATCCCCCAGTATGGGAAATGATTTGATACCCATTACTTTTTTAAATAACTCCTAGTGCGCAAGCCTAGTTAAATTTAGTGTCTCGTTATACGCCCGATTAAATGAGGCCTCAAACAAGGTTTAATCTCAATTAGAAGCCGTATTTAAGATTTAGCTAAGAGAAGTCACTTAATTGCATTGGGAAAGCTAAAGTGCTTTTAAGCGATTACATGACCCTTAAGACGTTACTGAAATGGATTACACCACTGACCCTAGGTGCCTTAGTAGGTCTCTACGAGATCTTACATGGCCTGTACTACACGCTGTACGGAACACCCGACCAACAGCGAGACTATCCCCTTGAGATTGTGCTAGGGCTGCCCATCATGGTTGTATGCCTGGGGGGGCACTGGTTGATTCGACGTCTTACGCATTCGAATACGCGCACCATCTGGCTGATTGAGTCGATCCTGGCGGGGCTTGTTATCTACGGTTTCTATCAATCTTAAACGCATAAATCTTGCCTAACCTACTGTCTGAACAAACAAAACAGCTCTTAAGTAGTAAAATTGGCTAACATCTTCGTCTCTTGTTGAGAGCGTTTCTTGAGGTTCTATAATCCAAAGTGACAGGAAGTAGGAACTAGTAAAATTTGCTCCGTTAACAGCTAAAGGCTCATCGATAGATGAACAAATGAATCCCCGCAAATACTTGTCTCAGAACGGGTGCTAATCAACAAGCTCAGTTCTGGGTAAAGGATTTCTTGAATGCCAAAGGCGAAAAACCAGTCTTGATCTTGAATAGCTTATTGAAGGATTGGGAATGTTCAAACCCTAACCTATAAGCCACCTCACTGACGGATAGATTAGTGGCGGTCAGCTTCTCCTTTGCTTTCTCGATCAGTTTGAAATGGATATGTTGCTGGGCATTTTGTCCCGTGAGCGAGCGAAGCATATCGCTTAAATAGTTAGGGCTGTAATTAAGTTGCGCTGCCAGGAATTTAACCGTGGGAATGCCTTGATTCACCGATACCTCACTAGAGAAATACGCGTCCAATAGTTGCTCTACCTGCTGTAGCAGGTTGCTGTCAGCGCTTTTCCTAGTCAGGAACTGACGTTTGTAAAACCGGTCAGCGTACGTCAATAACAGTTCGAGCTGGGCGATCAGCACAGGGTGACTATACTCATCGATCCGGCTGCTGAGTTCGTCCTGAATCAGTTTGTAAACCGAAAGGATGATCGTTTTCTCACGTTCTGAAAGATGCAGCGCTTCGTTAGCCGAATACGAAAAGTAACCGTACTGCCTAATCGTCTTGGCCATGGGAAAACCTTGTAGAAAAGTGGGATGCAGGAATAATACATACCCTGAATAATCCTCCTGACCACTCACCGAGCCGATGAGCTGGTTAGGGGCGACAAAGAGCATACTCCCAGCGTCGAAATCATAATGTCCCTGCCCGTATTTTAGCTTCCCGCCCGCTTTGGTTGCCAAAGCGATTTTATAAAAATGCTGCACATGATAGGGGCGTGGGTCGTGGAAACTAAGCTGATTATCGCTATTGTCAATCAGGCTGATCAGGGGGTGCATAGGTTCAGGAATGCCTAAAAACCGGTGAACCTGGGCAATAGAGTCAAGCCTGTGGATCCGTGAATCGTTTCTGTTCATCCTAAAAATTAATAAAGCTATAACCGACAACGAAACCGTTGTTGGTTGTGGATAGACGACAAATGATTACCAGGGGAGCTCACCATCAGGGCCCGTGAAGGTACCGGTTGGACCATCAAGCTCAAGGGCCACACGAATCGGATTCCGTGCGCCAATCTCAATCGAATCGGTACCTTCAAAATTGTTCAAAGCGGTTGCCGTAAAGCCTGGACTGGCCGCGTTGACCTTGATATTTTCGCCTTCCAACTCTAAGGCCAGCGCCAGCGTAATGGCATTAAGTGCCGTCTTTGAGGCAGGGTAAATAGCCCCAAAGTAGCGACGATAGGGGAAAGAAGGATCGGCATTCAAGGTTAACGAGCCGACACCACTCGATACATTGACAATACGTCCTGCTGCCGATTTTCGTAAAAAGGGGAGCATCGACTGGGTAACCGCTAATACGCCGAAAACGTTGGTTTCCCACACGGCTCGCATTTCATCCAATGAAGCGACGCTGGCCAGGCTTGAGCGGGTATTTTCGGCTACTGTTTGGCCAGGTCTGCCTGCGTGTGCGATGGCGGCATTGTTGACCAGTAAATCCAATTTTCCAAACTCTTCACCTACTCGTTTTGCCGCTTCCCGAATGGAGGTTTCATCGGTTACATCCAATTGAATAGGATAGGTTGTTGAACCGATGCTCTGGGCGGCCACTTGCCCTTTGGTAAAATTTCGAGAACCCACCAAAACGATGTATCCATTGGCCGAAAGGGCTTTGGCTATTTCTAGGCCAATGCCTTGATTTGCTCCCGTAACCAGCGCTATTAATCGTTCCTGGGTCGATTGTTCCTGTTGATTTGCCATCGTCGTTTGTCTTTTAAATACGGTAGCAAAGGTGGTGGCTTATCAAGGGTTGTGTGTAGCTTAATCAAGGAGATTTGTAGTCAAAACAAGGGAGCGCATTTTGAGACGCTGGCTTTTAATAGCTGTCCAACTAGATGAGTGGCTTACCATCTCGCCTATAAATGGGGTAACTACCAGCCCTGTTGGAAGCAAGCATAAAGTGAAAGCTTGAAACAGCGCTGTTCCAGAGATACCCCGAAAGTTTACCAGGGCTGGCTTGAAATCGCACCGCTTTTTACTGCTTTTCATACAGAAGGACACACTCCTATGGGTTAAGCCAGGGCCTTTTTGCGGGCGAGCCGTTGGTACTTCGCAACGGCTGCCTCTTGCCCAGCCTGAAGGTCTTCCACCAAGCTAGGGTCAACCACGGTCGAGCCATGCTTGGTTCCCCACACGATGAGCGTTATAATAATGGGGACTGTGTCAATGCCTTTTTCGGTCAGGCGGTAGGTGAACTTCGATTTCTTATCGGCGGCCACCGCTTTGGTTAAGATGCCTTGCGACTCCAGAACCGCCAGGCGGTCGGCCAGAACGTTAGTCGCTATCTTTTCCGCTGACTGCAAAAATTCCCCATAAGTAGACTTTCCCGCCAACACCATGTCCCGCAGAATCAGCAAGGTCCACTTGTCTCCCAGCACGTCGAGCGATGTGCTGATGGGGCAAGTAGACCGCTGGTTTAGCGCTTTCATAAAAAACGACGTATATTTTACTTGCCTTTTGCAAGTAATTTGATTTACCTTTGTGCTTGCAAATGGCAAGTAAATATACGGGCATTTTAGTTCTTCTCATCATGATTCTAATCACGGGAGCCACCGGTGGGTTAGGCCACCAAATCATTGACGTCTTGCTCACGACCACCCCGACCTCCGAAATAGCCGCTTTGGTACGTGATGTCAATAAAGCGGCCGACCTGGTGAAGCGGGGCGTAGACGTCCGGCAAGCCGATTACGTTGACTACCCCGCCCTGGTGCAAGCTTTTCGGGGCGTCGATAAGGTGCTGCTAGTTTCCGCTGTGGCCTTTACCGACCGGGTGCACCAGCATCAAAACGTCATCGACGCTGCCAAGGAAGCCGGGGTAAAGCACCTATTTTACACCAGCATCCAGCGCAGCACCCATTTTGTGCTGCCCGAGGTTACGGAAAGCGACCTGGCCACGGAAGCCTACCTTAAAGCCTCCGGGCTTACCTACACCATTCTCAAAAACGGCTACTACTTTGAAGGTCTTAGCCACCTGATTGGGAGCCAGGTGCCAGAGACGGAGATCCTGTTCCCGGCGGGAGAGGGCAAAATAGCCTTCGTTAAGCGAACCGAATTAGCTGCCGCCACGGCCGTCCTGCTGACGGGCGTAGGGCATGATAACCAGGCGTATACGCTGTCGGGGAGCGAAGCCTATTCGTTTGACGATATTGCCCGGGAATTCTCCGCGTTAGCGGGTCGGCCCATCGCTTACAAAAGCATTGAGGTGGGGTCATACGTCGCCCAAAAAGTAGCCGCCGGCTTCCCTGACTTTGTGGCCAACTTCTTGGCCCAGTGGGGTGCCGCCACCCAAGACGGCATGCTGGCCGGGACGCACGATACCGTCGAGCGTCTGCTGGGCCGCAAGCCAACTTCGCTGCGGGAGTACTTGAAAACGACTTATTTTCCGGGTACCTAACCGCTTGTAGCGGCAGCCAAAATCCATGTATCCATTCAACCGGGCCGGGCAAGAGACTTTCCCGCTGGAACTCAGTTGCTTGATTCCTGCCGGCTAAAAATACATACATAAACTTTCCATTGTCTCAAGGGGGTGGGTATTTTGAGAATTCAAAAAAACAGGGGTTACAAATCAGAAACGATCATTTCTGGTTTGTAACCCCTGTGAACTACCACTTTCAACCAGCGAATAACAGATTAGTATAGAATCCGTTGCCCTTTCGGAAAGGTGGCAATATGTTTCAGCTTACCCTGTCTAAAGTCTTGGTAAAGCCGACGAATGTCCTCCTGGGTATCGCCAATAAAGGGCCCATGGGAGACAATTTCGTCCCCCTGGCGTTCGCCGGCATAAAGAATGACCCGACTGCCCGTTTCACCAGCCGTTAATCGAAGTTCGCTTAGTGGCTCATCATCTGCGAATCGGTCAAGCCAGCCCACCTGATCCTGCATCAACCGTTTCTTGGCGTCGCCAACGTCCACACTCCCTTCAAGCGCATACAAAAAGGCGGTGTAAAGCGCAGGGATGTATTGTAGGGTCGTTGCATAAGGTGCCAACCGGATATCGGCCAGAATCAGGGGTGTATAATTCTGAACGGGCGAGGTTACTCCTGCCAACGAGCCGCTGTAGACCTTGATGTCCACCGACCCATCGGTGACGCTGGGTACATGGTTTAAGGGAATATCCTGCACCCGTGGTGTAGTCCAGCGGTCTTTTTTGGGCAGCGTCAACCATAATTGCAGGAGTCGCATCGTCGCTTCCCGCTCAATGGTTTCGGTGTGAATCACGCCACTCCCGGCCGTCATGAGTTGTAAATCGCCCCTCCTCAGGCGGTAAGCCTCGTCGCCCATTTCACCTTCCAGCAAGAGGGAAACTGTTTCAAAACCGGCATGAGGGTGTGGCCCACCGGCTGGCTGCTCATCCCGTTTTTCGAGTCGCTCATCCATCAAGACGATAAACGGATCGCTCTGGGAAAAGTCAACCTGAATGAGCGGACTGGCCAGATGACCCGCTCCTAAAAATCCCCGCTGGACCTGGGGTGTATATATGTTGGCAAGATTTCGCTGACTATTCATATCGCTACCTGGTTTACATAGGGGTACTGATTGTGTTCCCTTATCCGCTGCAAATTTACTACATTTGCTATACTTTAGTAAGCAATATACTTGAGTATAGTACTATACTCAAGTATAGCGACAATTTCAATAAGACGAGTAACCCGCTAATCATAAACTGATAGTCTATGGAGCCAAACAACTTACTACCTGAGGAATGTAGCCGTACTTTACGGCCAATCAGAGATGCCCTAGATGTCTTAAATGGGAAGTGGAAGTTGCCTATTATTGTGGCCCTTACTTTCGGGGAGAAGCGGTTTGGGGAAATCGCTAAAGAGGTTCACGGGATTACGGATCGCATGCTGTCCAAAGAATTACGGGATCTGGAGTTGAACGGGTTGGTCAAGCGCCATCTATACGATACCTATCCTGCCAAGGTGACCTACACGTTAACCGCTCATAGCCAAACGCTCCATGAGGTGATTGAATCTTTGCGCAAATGGGGCGAGTTACACCGGAAAAAGATGATCTCGGGTGAAAAATGAAAGGAACTAGTTGACCCTTGTTTAGTTGACAGTCTTAATAAAGGGCTTGTTTGAGTAGCAGATACAGGCATATCACTTTGTCTCAGGCGGGAGCGTTTTGAGAGACAATGAATTTTTAATATCTGTCAAATCCTGTCAGTCACATACGGCTCAGGACCCCCTACGCATGCCTCAGCCAAAACGCATCTTACTCCGAAATAAACTAGCGTTGATCCTTTCCTGCCCAGACGAGTTTAGCTGATTTGGACAGGAAGGGCTGAGCAGACCACCGTGGGCTGAGCCGCCCAATAGCCCACCAACTGCTGAAACATCTTTTGACAGGCATGGCTGCTTTCCGCCCCCTGACAGCAGCCCGCACTGGCCCACCGCGTCCCTACCAGACACTGGTGGTGGCCTGATTCAGTCAGAAATTGCGCTGCTAGAAAGCCCAGCTGGCGGGCCAGCACCGGCCGGATCGAGGTCTTAAAGAGCGGCTGGCCACCGGAAGCGTGTCTGGCAGCAACGGTAACCACAGCCGCTAACCATAGCTTAGACAGTAGCAGGCCATAACAGGATAGAAAGGGAGCGGGTAAATCAGGGGCCAGCCGAACCCAGGGGTCTGGCTGTTCCCGGCCTCATTTATTGAAATACTCAATCGTTTCGGCGTCTGTATTGTTGTTCAGCCGGGTTTCGCTCCCACTCGGGTCGACCACCGTCGCACTCACACTCAGCCGGCCCTTGGTGGCCCCCGGTGTAAGCGGCCCACTTAGCCCAACACTGAGTCGCCCCCCCGCCGGCAGGGGCTGGGTGGAGGTCAAGGTGTACATCCCATCCACGGGGCCACTAAACTGCCACGACGGGTTCTGCACGGGTTTGCCCCCCACGCTGGTAGCCGCCGGATCAAAGCCCAGACCGAGCATGGTATCCTCACTCAGCTTGACGCTCACCGGACCCGAAGTCACCACCCCGTTGAGCTCATAGACCGTTACCACCACGCTCACCAAGGTGGGGCCATACACCAGGGCGGGTTGGGCAAACAGTAACAGGGTCAGGTCGGAGGTGGGAGCGGTGAAGGTAGTTTCATAAGCCCCCATGTCAATGGTGCCGTTCTGAATCCGCACGTGGCCTGCCAGATCGGTAGCCGGACCACCTGCCGACTGATAAGCTTGGTTGCTACCGGTGTTGATAGCGGGCGAGCCGGTCGCTAATTGGGTACTGGTGGTGCTGGCAAAAGGAGAACTGCTGGCCGTGAGGTTGGTAGGATCAGTGGTGTAACCCGTCACCGTGTCATCGAACAAACTGTAGCTCGCCGTGATGGACACGCTGGTGGGGCTGCTCACGTTATAGAATGTATTGCCCCCGCCGTTGTCCCACACCACACAGTCGGTGAGTTGGGTGCTACTGGTGTTGTTGGCGATTGCTCCACCCTGGTTGGTCGTGGTGCCTCCCGACACCGAATTACTCAGAAAACTACAGTTGATCAGCTGAGGGGTGCAGTTGTTCCCGTTGTTGATAGCTCCGCCCCGGGTAGTAGTACCGCCCACCGCCGAGTTACTAATAAAACTACAGTTAATCAACTGCGGGTTGCTGTTGACATTGTTGGCCATCGCCCCGCCGTAGGTATTGGTACTTCCCGACACCGAGTTATTAACAAAACTGCAGTTGATCAGCAGCGGACTACTATTAGTAAAGTTACTCATCGCCCCACCGTAGCTGATGTTGCCGTTCGACCCCGAAATAGAGTTGCCCTGGAAACTACAATTGGTCAGTTGTGGGCTGCTGCCATTGCCATTGTACATAGCCCCGCCCCGGCTGGTAGAACCGCTGGTCACCACCACTGAATTATTCACAAAGCTACAGTTGCGCAGGGCGGGGCTGCTGGCATCGTTGAACATCCCGCCCCCCAAGGTACCACCCGCTCCGCCCGTGATCACAAACCCATCCAGCACCGCTGTGGTGGTCAGGCTCAGACTGGCCGGATTGCTGATGACCCGGAAACTGTTGTCGCTGGTGTTGCCCAGGCTACCAATATCCCCACTGAGGGTGGTGCTGGAAGGCTGTCCTGTGACGGGATTGATGGCCGGGCGATCGGTCAGGGCTGCTTCGGTGCCCGCAAAACCGCCATAGATGGCCACCCCGTTTCGCATAGAAAAGCTGGCATTGCGGTCACTCCCGGTAGTCGGTTTGTACGTTCCGGTAGCCACCCACACCTGCCTATTACCCCCGCAGTTGGCCGCCGTATTGATAGCGATCTGGAGCTGACTGGCACCTAACGCGTTGCTCCAACTGCTGCCGTCGCGTAGGCCCGCCCCCTGCTGGGTTACGTATAGGATTGGGCTACAAGTAGGGGGGATAACAGTAATGGTCAGGCTGGCACTGGCAGTACAGCCCGCTGCGCTCCGGGCCGTTACCGAGTAGGGCGTACTGGTGGTGGGGCTGACCACAATCGAGCTACTGGTGCTGCCCGTTACCCAGGCGAAGGCCGTTGCCCCGGTGGCTACCGCCGTCAGGGTAACGGAGCTGCCCTGGATGATGGTGGCCGACGGACTGGCACTGATGCTAACAGTAGGTACGTTATTGACCGTTACACTGGCCGTGGCTGTGTTAGAGCATCCCCTGCCATCCACCCCCGTCACGGAGTAAGTGCCGGTGGTGGTCGCCGTTAGGGTGTTGCCCGTGGTGTTGTCATTCCAGGTGTAGGAACTGGCCCCGCTGGCTGTCAGTAATGCCGACTGGCCCTCGCAGATGCTGACCGAGCCGGGACTGATGCTGACGGCAGGTCTATACACGGTCACCTGAGCGGTAGCGGTGTTGGAACAGCCATTGCCATCTACCCCCGTCACAGAGTAAGTGCCGGTGGTGGTCGCCGTTAGGGTGTTGCCTGTGGTGGTGGTGTTCCAGGTGTAGGAACTGGCCCCGCTGGCGGTTAAGGTTACTGACTGACCTTGACAAACCGTTGCTGAACTGGGGCTGATGCTGACCGTCGATTTATTGACCGTCAGGTTGAAGGCTGTAGAGGTGAGTGAGTTGCAGGTGCTGGTCACCACCAGCGAATAACTGCCTGCATTGCCCGGTTGTGGATTGTTCAGGGTGAGCGTGGCCGAGGTTTGGCCGGCCACGGGGTTGGCAAAGCTGTCTTTATACCATTGGTAGCCCGAGACCGTACCACTCACACTTACCGGCACCGAGACGGCAGTGCCCGCACAGACCATCGAACTACTGGCGGGTTGGGCATTAATGGCAATTGGCAGGAAGGTATACTGAAATTCAAAGGCGCCCATGTCTATCTTGCAGCCCACGATACGGGGATTACCCGCTAAGTCCGTTGCGCCAGCGTCGACACTGCCATCCCCAGCGTTGATGGCGGGCGAGTTGGCCCGTAACTGGGTGGTGTTCGTACCAGCAAAGGGCGAGACCGTTGTCGTCAGGTTATTGCCATCATTCTGCCAGCCCGTCACCGAGGTCTCGATCAACGAGTAATAGACTCGCGGATAAACTTGTACATTGTAGAACGTGTTGGCCCCCCCATTACCAAATACCACACAGTTGGTCAGTGTAGGGCTGCATTCGCCAGTCGTCGTGTTGGCCACAGACGTATTGAACATGGCCCCGCCCTGGTAGGAAGCTGCATTGCCTTGAAAGGAGCAGTTGGTCAGCTTGGGGTCGCACACGCCATCACTCCCATCGTTGGCTATAGCCCCGCCCTGGTAGGAAGCTGTATTGCCTTGAAAGGAACAGTTGGTCAGCTTGGCGTAGTTCCTGCCTTTGCTCGTCCCAACGTTATACATTGCCCCGCCTATATCATTTGCCGAATTGGTCACAAACGAACAGTTGGTCAGCGTAGGACTGCTTTCGCCATAACCACCACCACCAAACCCGCTGTTGTACATCGCCCCACCAAATCTGGCCGAATTGGCCACAAACGAACAGTTGATCAGCGCAGGGCTGCTTCTGCGACTACAAAACGCATCGTTCGCTGACCCATCATTGGCCATTGCCCCGCCTTGCCTGGCCGAATTTCCCTGAAAGAAGCAGTTAATCAGTGTAGGGTTGCAATCGCTGGCACAACCAACGGCACCGTTATAGACTGCCCCGCCTGAAGACAACGCCGAATTGGCTACAAAAGAACAGTTTCGAATCAGGGGGTTCGTGTGTTCACCCTGAAAGCTGGTAAAGTTGTGCATACCCCCGCCACTGTCCGTACTGTGATTTGCACTAGTCAGATTGGCATTACCGCCCGTAATCACAAACCCATCCAGAATAGCGGTGGTCGTTAGGAAATTAAAATTAGCGATGACGTGGTAACTATTATCTGAGTTATCGCCTACCGTACCGATATCCCCGCTGAGGGTAGTGCTGGAGGGGTTACCCGTGATGGGGTTTATCGTTGGTCTGGCGCCGAGGGACGTTTCATTGCCCACAAAACCACCGTAGATGGCCAGGTCAGGTCGCATCGAGAAGTTGATGGTACGGTCGGTTGTGGTAGTGGGTTTGTACGTACCGGCGGCTACCCACACCTGGTCGCCCGCGGCACTGGCATTGATCATGGCCTGCAAATCACCACTGGCACTGGCCCAGGAGCTGCCGCTGCCTGTACCGCCTGCTTTAACGTAGCGAATGGTGCCCGCTTGGGCTAAAACGGAACTGATACCAACGAGCATCAGCAGTAGGGTGTAGTAAAGAGAGTGAGCAGGCCGAAGCGCAAAACCAGCAGGAAGTAATCGTGTTTTCATATACTAAGTCAAAACGTTGATAGACGGCCACCCTAGTTATCGGACGGGGTAGACAGCCAGAAAAACCGGCGGATGTACAGGACGTAGCGAAGCAAAATGCCCCATTTATCGCTGGGGCAAGATTAGGTGTTTCGTCAGCAAGTGAGTCGGAGATTTCACCCAAAAACTCGGAGAATTGTCCCAACCGGGCGTGAAAGCGACTATTTTTTGGTTAAATCCCGGTACTGACTGGGCGAGAGGCCGAATTCCTCGGCAAAGACCCGGCCGAAGTAACTAGGGTCCTGGAAGCCTACCGCATCGGCGACCTGGGTAATGTTCAGGTCAGGTAACAGGAGTAATTCTTTGGCTTTTTGTAGACGCAATGTTCGCAGATATCGGTTCATCGACAGCCCCGTCAGAGCGGTCATCTTGCGGTGTAGTGAGTTGCGACTCGTCCCCATCATCGTGCAGATCATCTCAATATCCAGCGCCGGGTTATCCAGATGCGGCAGTACGTTGCTGCGAAGCCTAAGCAGGAACTGGTCTTCCCCCGTCTCAGGCGCTTCGTTCGGAATCGGCCCGGCAATGCCCAGGGCGAGTTGACTAAAATAGCGCTGTAACAGACGCCGGCTCTGTAGCTGGTTACTCAACACGACCCTCAACTCCTCGAGGGAGAAAGGCTTCACCAGATAGGCATCTGCCCCCCGGCGTAACCCCATGATTCGGTCACTCACCGCTGCCCTGGCCGTTAGCAGCACAATGGGAATGTGGCTGGTCCGCTCGTCATGCTTCAGGGTATCGCAGAGCGCAAAGCCATCTTTGAGTGGCATCATCACATCACTCAGAATCAGGTCCGGAATAGTCGCCAGCGCCTGGTCAATACCAACCTGCCCATTTTCGGCCCGAATCACCTGGTACGCATCCCGCAGACAAATCTGAATATACGCGGCTACGTCCTCATTATCTTCCACTAGTAACACCACGGGCCGCTCACTAGCCACGTCCAGCGGGGGTTCGCCCCACTGGGGTTGGGCTGAATGTATGGATGACGGAGCGGGAGCTTGCCCTTCCGCCAGGGGTGCCCGACGGGTAAGGGGTAAACTGACTATAAACTCAGCTCCCCGGCTGTAAAGGGCCTGCCCCGAATCGTTCGACCAGGGTTGGCCCGGCCGATCCAGGCCGAGCCCATCCAGGCCGGGCCGATTACGAACGGCCAGACCACCCTGCATAAGACCCACTAATTCCCGCACCAGTGAGAGGCCAATGCCGGTACCTCCGCCCGATGCGTTCTGCGGGTTCTCAACCGAATCGTCGGACCGCTGATAAAAGCGGTCGAAGATCCTCGGCAGACTGACTGGCTCAATGCCGGGTCCGGTATCGCTCACCGTGATCTGGATCCACGGCTGATCGAGATGACTAGTCGGGATAAGCTCCTCGTGGTAGCCTGCCGCAGTGAGCGGATGCCAGCTGTTCTGAACGGCAACCCTATAGATTACCTGACCACCCGTAGGGGTAAATCTCAGGGCATTGACCAGCAGGTTCGCTAAAATATCCTGGAGTTTATCTTTGTTGAAGTCAGCTTCGCACTGCGCTTCCTTAGACTCAAACTGTAAGTGTACACCTTTCGCCTGAGCGATAGCCTCGAAGGACTCCCCGACGTAGCCCACGAAGCTGACCAGATCGGCCCTTTCGAGGTGAATGGCCATCTCCCCGGCTTCGAGTTTCGAGAGGTCCAGTATCTGGTTGATCAGCCGTAGTAAGTTGTTGCCATTGCGCTCAATGAGGCCGGCCATTTGACGCAACTCAGGGTCGAACTTTTGGTTCAGGCTGGCCGCCATGCCCAGAATGACGGTGAGGGGCGTCCGAAATTCATGCGAGATGTTCGCAAAAAAACGTGATTTGGTTTCGTCGAGCCGCAGCAGGTCCTGGGCCTGCTGCGCAATGAGCTCAGTGGCCTCTTTGATCTGGGTCTGTAACCGGGTTTGTTCCTGCTGGTGCCTCCAAACTCGCCACCGGCCCCAACCCCATACCGAACCGATCAGTAAAAACAGCATGAGTATCAGAAACCAGTTGCGCAGATAGAACGGGCGTCGTACGATGACCTGGATGGCCAGGTTCGCCGACGACAACTGACCATCAGCTGCCTGCCCTTTTATGACTAATTGATACTCGCCATAGGGTAAATTGCTCAACCGTATTGAGGGCTCGGTCTGATACGTCCACTCGTTTTCCAATCCTTTAAACTGGTAAGCGTACACGTTTTTTTGGGCGTCCGCGTAATTGAGCAGCGCAAAGTCCAGCACACTCGTCCGGTCACCAGGCTGTACAATAATCCGGTTACTTTTTACCACTCCTTCGGTTTTGTCAACAAGTTTGTTCAACGCATTATCAAACTGGCGAAACGAGACGATACGTAGCGGAAGGGTGATCGGAGGTTTCTCGTATTCAAAATCGAGTGGATTAAATGCGGTTATGCCGTTCAGACCGCCAAAATAAAGCTGGCCGTTCTGGGCCTGAACATGAGCAATGCGGTTAAATTCATTGTGGGTAATGCCATCCTGAACCGTGTAAGACCGGGTTGTCAATCGGACCGGATCAAACTGCATAATGCCGTAGTCACTGCTCAGCCATAGATGGCCCCGCCGGTCGGCATAGACGGCGTAAATATTGTCATTGGATAACCCATCGGTACGCCTGAATTGCCGGTATGTGTTTTGCTGCCGGTTCCACCGAATGAGCCCCGCATTGGCCGTTGCCAGCCAAAACAGACCTCGGGAATCCTGGTAAAAATGCTGATAACTGTCGGTAGGCAGCCGAAAGCGCCCTATGCCTCCATTCCAGTAACGAGCTGTGATGCCCCCTGATGGATCAACCGTGTACAAACCCGTAGTCGCACAGATCCAAAGGGTACCCTGTCGATCGGCACCGATATGAAGCACATGCGACTTGGCTAGTTCGGCAAACTGGTTGTAACGGGTAAAAGGCAAAACCTGTCCCGTTTTCGTCTCGACAAGCCAGAGACCTACTATCCCACCCGCCAGCGAGTGCTGGTTACTAAATGGGAACATTGTCCAGATCGATCCGCCACTGGGCAATGGAGAAAGCGTTTGCGAATCGGTTCGAATGTTATACGTGACTAAATCTATCTGGCCTATGTTTAGTTTTCCAGGTAGACTATTGGTTAAGCCATACGAAATGCCACTTACCAATAGCTTCCTGGCTATTTCACCTGATAGATCGCAGCTAAACAAGCCTTTTTTTTCCAGGTTGGCGTATAGCTTATTCCCAACAACGGAGATACCTCGAATGGATGCCGCCTTTTCCTGGATATTGGTTGGCTCGTAAAAGAAGCGGTGAAAGTAGTTTTCAGTTACCTTGACCTGGTACACACCAAAACTGGTCCCTAACCACATCCAGCCGTTTCTGTCGGCGAAGAAACAACGATTATCAATCGACTGGCCTGCCAGTTGCTCCTTCAAATCCAATAGGGTTCCTGTGGTGACACTCCGTAATTGGGTACCTGTCCAAATCAATCCGCTCCGATCAAACGCATAGTATACGGGGGAGAAAAACGCAGTTCTTCCCTGCCGCAATGAAGCCGGTAATTGCCGTCGATTCCCCAACGGATCTACACTATACTGTACTCCCTGTAGGTCGGTGTCTGAACGGTAGACAGTATAGAAAAATTCGATACCCGCATGGGGCTGGCCTAAACAGACGTTAATGGTGCCTGGATCGTGTCGAAAGCTATGGAGAACACGGCCATCTTGGGTTAATTCGACTAATTGATTGCCATCGGCGGTGGCCCAGATGGTGTTACGGGCGGTAACCTGGTGAATGGTCAGACTTTTATAGTGGGCAAGGGGCACGTAGTGAAGGCCGGACCTGGGATGGTAGGATGTCAGGATAGCCGGTTGATAATTGGCGAAGAAGATCGTGCCGTCAGGACTGCCCAACACGTGCTGTCCAGCAAGTAGAGAACTTGTCAGGGAATACTTTTTGAATTTCTCATCAAATGAAATAGCCGTGCCCGTCAACGGATTAAACAGGGTAATCTGCACCTTACTATCCTTATAAGCGCCCATGAGCCACAAAAGGCCATCGGCGTCCTCGGCAATAGACGCTATCTCATCGAAATCGAGCCCGTTACGTTCTTTGGTGTAGGTGGTAAATTTCAGGCCATCGAATCGGTTTAGCCCAAACTTGGTACCGAACCACATAAAGCCCCGCCGGTCCTGTAAAATGGCGTTTATTTCCCGATGCGATAAGCCGTTTTCAGGGCCATACTGTTGTACAGAAGCGGCAAATTGCTGGGCCTCAGCTACCGAACAAAGGCAGAATAGTATACATACTATAAAGCGTACAGTTTTCAAGTTGAGTTATAAAGTGGTTTACCACGCACTAAATTAGCTTGTAAGTTCGCTCATTTAAGCCAATTATTAGCCAATTTCTGTATACTAACAACTCAATGGTAGGTAAATAAATTGTCAGATTTCAAACCAAACTCAACATCACATCTTTGTCCTGACACTTCAGGTTTGAGAGCTTACCTGAACAGTTTGATAAACTTGCTGCGTCGACGACCGTCCGGTGTAGAGGTCTGATTTTCGACATCAATCTGGGAACGGTAGTCTATGCCTGGGTACCAACGGCGCACGTTATAATGCGTGTCCCTCGGCCGGTATAGTTGAAAAGCTGGTGATGAGCATCTTGCAAGTCGATAATTGAACCGTCTCTACTAATTCTGACTTAAAATTCCCCGGAACAAGTCAACGTGAACGTTCTCATATTAAGTGGTTTATGTGAACAGACCTATATTCCGCGAAACGCCCGAATTAATGAGCAGATACATGAATACTTTATCGTCTAAGACGGGAGCCAATTCATGAACGTTACTTCGTCTCAGTTAGAAGCGTATTTTGAGAAAGCCGTTGAGACGAAATCCTTTTTACTTGCTTTGCCTACTGAAAGGAGTATTAATGTAAAACGAAACTAAATCGTTTGACTCGCCCTGCTAAGAAGATGTCGCAATATCTCCCTTAATTTGTCGTAATCTGCATGTTTCCCTTTCGTTAAGCAGGGCTAGCTTTGAGGCGTTAGACAATCAAAATGGGAAAATTAGTTTGTTGGATTATAGCAAACATTTTACCCCTAATCAATCCCCCTCTAATCAATGAGTGCTTCAGAGAATAAACACCTAATGGAAACTATTTTCGCCCACTTGGCAAAAGGAAATGATGAGCCTTTTATGGAAGCGATGGCCGACGATATGCAATGGACCTGGATGGGTAGTGGGCAATGGGCAAAGACCTTTCAGGGAAAGCGGTCCGTAGTGAACGATATATGGGGGGCGGTGAAGACAACTTTACTTCCTCCTTATAAAGCGACTGCTACCCGTATTATAGGGGACGGGGAGTACGTTGTGGTCGAAGCGATTGGTCATAACACGACGCCTGATGGCAAGGTGTATAATAATCGCTACTGCTGGGTATGCTGCATTCAAGAGGGTAAATTACGGGCTATCAACGAGTATATGGATACTGAATTGGTGACAACCACATTCCAATAGTAGTCTTTGACTGGTCCTCCCATGAGCCTTGTTATAAGACAAGAAATGGAGCGTTTAAAGAGAATACCAATAAAACCATGTTGAATTGAACATGAACGAAGATTTGGCGAGATTGCACCACCAAACACGTTCGGAAGGGCAGAGGATTTTCGTATCCTACCCCTTTTAAAACGTTTTTACAACTTGCTCAGAAGATAGGCCCACATTCCATTAATCCGATTAATTTAGTCCTTTGCAACGGGGAAACAAGTCAACCCGAACCTTTGCCCTGGAACGGAGTAAACGTAGGCTGACCCTCGGTTAGTAGTTCCTTAAGGCAAATCCTGGGCTTTTTAGGACGTTTAGTAAAGCCATCTGCCATGCAAAAGAGCACACCCCTTCTCCTTTTAATGGCTTTGCTTCTTAGATGTAAGCCCAAGACCGATACGCCCTCTACGGAACAAATTAATGCGTTAAACCTCAAAACGGGGCAGATCATCCTATGTGGTGCACAAGCCCTGAAGTTAGGCGATGCCGAATTTAAAAGTACCTGCAAGCCAAAGGCTAAACCCGATTTTGATTTGGCCATTAAGCTACTCCATTCATTCGAATATGAGGAGGCCGAGAAAGCGTTTGCGAAACTGATTACTCAGGATCCGCAATGTGTGATGGGCTATTGGGGCATCGCCATGGCCAACTTTCATCCGCTTTGGGCGCCACCGACCGAAGAGGAACTCAAAAAAGGGGCCAGGGTAATCCAAGTTGCCAAGTCAATGGAAACCTCGAAGCGAGAAGCGGATTATTTAGCGGCTATTAACGCTTTTTATCAGGACTGGCAAACGGTCGATCACGTCACTCGTTGCCAGCGGTTTGAAAAGGGGATGGAAAACGTCTACAAAACTTACCCTGACGATAAAGAGGCCGCTATTATTTATGCTCTGGCCTTAGATGTGGCAGCGAGTGCTGATGATCCATCGTTCCGTAAACAGAAAAAAGCGGGTGAAATTTTACAGGCCCTCTATCCAGGCCAGCCGAACCATCCGGGTATTGTTCACTATCTGATTCATACTTATGATTATCCCCAGCTGGCTCAACTGGGCCTTCCTGCCGCCCGAAAATATGCCTCCATTGCTCCCTCATCCGCTCATGCGCTACACATGCCTTCTCACATTTTTACCCGGTTAGGGCTCTGGGATGAATGTATTCAATCGAACCTGGCTTCGGTATCAGCCGCTCAGTGCTATGCCAAAGCAGCATCCATAAAAGGTCATTGGGATGAGGAACTACATAGCCTGGATTATCTGGTCCATGCCTATCTGCAAAAAGGAGATAATGAGTCGGCTAAAAAACAGTGGGGTTATTTGAAAACAATGACGCAGGTTTATCCCCTCAACTTCAAAGTAGCTTATGCGTTTGCCGCCATTCCGGCCCGTTACGTATTAGAAAACAAACGGTGGGCCGAAGCGGCCCATCTTCAGGTAACGCCTGCCAATTTTCCCTGGAAAAAGTTTCCCTGGCAGGCTGCCATTGTCCATTTTACCCGCGCCTTAGGGGCAGTCCATATTGGCCAGTTACCAACCGCCCAGACCGAGCTCGCTCAATTAGATAAGCTTGGGCAGCAGTTAATTGAGCAAAAGGACGCTTACAAAGCCAATCAGGTAGCCATCCAGGTGCGCACGGTGGAAGCCTGGTTGCATTGGAAGGAGGGGAGAACTCAGCAAGCCTTGGCGCTGATGCAGCAGGCTGCCGACCTGGAAGACAAAACGCAGAAACATCCGGTTACGCCGGGCGAGGTTCTTCCCGCCAGAGAACTGCTGGGCGACATGCTGGTACAAATGGGCAAACCCAGCGAAGCCTTAGCCGCCTATGAGCTGAATTTACAACGGCATCCCAACCGGTTGAATGCGCTATATGGAGCAGGGCTATCGGCCAAAAAAGCCGGTGATGTTAAAAAAAGTAAGGCCTATTTTAACCAATTAGCCGCCGTTGCGGGGAACACTCAAGCAAGGAAAACAAACAGTAAGTAAATCTTTCTACTTGTGATAGTCACCATTTCACTTTTTGCATTTTTCCCTGCTTAATTCTTGCTTTTGGATCGCCCATTTTTTAAATCGACATCATGCCTGCTCCCTCGTCTCATGCAGGAGCGTTTTATAAGACAATCTGTTTGGGCAGTTTGGCGACCACTTTTGCCCACTATTCGGATAAAGTGAAAGTATTGTACGGCAGCGGCCGACCGTCACTCTTACACTTTATCCGATTATACGCTTCTGAGTTACCACGTGGTATGAACATTATGCCGATATCGGCATAACATCCCTAATGCCGAACGGAAGATTATGTCGCATTCGATCATCAAAACCCGCACAATACAGTCTCAAGTCGATCTTTGACAATTGTATGCGGCATAATTTTGACGTTAAGTTAGATTTCGAAGGCATCTGTAGCCCTGCAACTGACCCCAGTATTATCTAGTGTTGGGTAGTTTAGCAAAACGGCCTTTAAGAGCATTTAGGGGAGCAGGGATGCATACTCCCGAACATTAATCAGAGGAATGTTGGTTTTGTAAGCCTGATTGATCACCTTAATCGTTTCATTGGCAATGACGGCACTGCCGATGGCCGAGGGGTAGAGCCCATCCTGGGAAAAGAAATTGCCGTTGGGAAACGAAGGATCAATGAACAACCCATCCTCGGTAGTGTACTGCCGATTGATTACTCTTTTGTATAAACTGTACAAATCCACTATTGGCGTGTTACCAGTCACTTTCGATAAATACGGCAGACTGTAATCATAATTCATGAAGGCGTTTAGCTGAAACAGTTTGACCTCCTGTTTGGAAAGCACGTCCTTGTCTTCCAGCACAATGGGCAAAGCACCTTTCT
Organism: Spirosoma jeollabukense; assembly: GCF_054777855.1. Lineage (NCBI taxonomy): Bacteria > Pseudomonadati > Bacteroidota > Cytophagia > Cytophagales > Cytophagaceae > Spirosoma > Spirosoma jeollabukense. Next base: position 2,084 of record NZ_BAAHAD010000020.1, on the reverse strand, counting down.
GGGCAAAAGCCTGCTTGATTTTATCATTCGGAATCAGCAGGGCACTGTCTACCAGAACCACCCCGCTGGTGATATTCATCGCTTGCAGTTTTTTGGCATCATATAAATGGAAGTAAGGAAAATCCATGAGGTCGGGCCGGTTGTACATAACCACATTTCGTCCCAGATTTTGGCTGTCTAGAATGTCTTTTTGAAACGCGTAAAAAATAGTGCCACTTCCCGTATAACGGCTTAGGCGATCACTCACCAATTCGGGATTGATAGCTACGCCCACATAAATGTCAAAATCAGGCTCGTAAAGCAGCAGATGGATTTGGCGGGCATCCATCAACCGGGTGATGAGGTCGTAGCGCTCCGGCTGATTAGTCGGGAAAAGTCGGTTTAGGTAGGCATAATAGTTCCGCTGAGCGGGATAAGTGTAGTCAACTCTGGCCGAGTCCGCGGGTTTCGCCCCAACGCCGTAGGGTAGAGCCAGGTTATCTGGCATCGGGCCGTTGTATTTGCTGAACACTAGCGGGTTAGTAGAGATAACCCCGGTCTGGTTGGTTACCCTCTTCCAGGAAGGTAGCGGGTCAGTCTGATCATAAACCAGGTATCCCGTGCCGTTGCCAACGGCCGGGTCAAACAAGGGGGACACAAAGGAGGCCAGTCTCATCTGGTGGGCAATCAGCGCCGGTATGCAGGTGAGTTGGCCCTCCCTGTACAGGCCCCCATCCCGATACCCGGCCATCAGGGAGCCACCCCAGGCTACCAGTCGGGTGGTCGTGGTATCGACTGGCCGATGCAGACCCAGTAAGTCGGGTTGGTAGGCTACCGGGGGCAGCACAACATCGGATTTGACCGGTCGGGAGAGCGAGCCAGTAATGACTACGGTTGGCTCTTCCACACTGGGTTCGATGTGTTTACACCCACTGAAGCTCAATCCGAGCAGTAGTAAAAGCAACCGACACTTGTTCATATTACTAAAGAGACAATTGATTTTTCGTTGTTCAAACTCGATCAGCTAAGCCTTCTTTCCATTGTTATATTTTGTCATGGCTCTTATGCTTAAATGATGATAGGAGCCATGACAAAACACGTTTCAACTGGTGTCTTTTAGCCAGTATCAACCCGGCGGCCTTATTTGCCGCCCACTACCATCTTTTTAATAATAGATACATCACCCGCTTTCAGCCGGCAATAATAAATGCCAGCGGGCAGGGAGGCTATATTCACCGGATACGTAAAAGCTCCCTTATCATGACGGTTTTTAGCTACGGTTTGCTTCACCTGGCCCGTCACATCGATAAAGTCAACTTCCACGTTGGCTGGGTAAGGTATTTCGAACTGGACGGTTGTCTGTATAGAACTCGGATTGGGGAATATACTTAACTTGTACCCAAAATCCGCCTCGCCAGGCTCACCAATGGCTGCTTTTCTGGCCCCGCTGGTACAGCTTTGTGGGTAGACCATGGGGGTTAAGCTCCAGTTGCCATTACCGTTTTTCACCCAGCAGCGCATACCTGTCCCTAATACCGCGCTGTAGGCTGAAGAACCTCCCCCAGTTCCATTATCCAGATCACCATTCCCGTTTACCCATTTATAGTCAGAATAACCCGATGGAGCATACGCGGTGAATGTGCCAGCACTACTGTTATATTGTAGAGAAACAGACGGCATTGTTTGAGCCGCAACTCCGTACCCCGAAGATCCAAGAGCATTTTGCCAGGAGTTGGCGAGTGCAGTCAACCCCTGGTAGGATGGGTTTTCATTAAGATGGACAAAGTCTTCGGGATGGCGATGTTGATAATCTATTCCATCGGTCGATGCGCCACTTCCAGTGGACGCGGCTACACTGGACTGATCACTTTGCACCGTGGGGTTCGTAAGGCCAATAATTCCCAGGTTCTTATAAGAAAAGTACGTTGCGGGGGCAGACACAAACCAGGGAATATTGTATCCATAATCTGATCTGGACTTTCCTATTACACTACTAAGTTTGTTATAATAAGTAATAAGACAAAATTAGTTTAATAGATATTGTTTTTAGTTCTTTGCTGCTAAACCGACTGAACTTTGGGCAAGCGACGTACCATTGACCTGAC
>NZ_BAAHAD010000019.1:0-51378 GCF_054777855.1 Spirosoma jeollabukense | reverse complement strand
TCAACACGGTTAATCCGGCTCGTCCAATACGGCAAATTAAGCACGTAGACCATAACTTAATTACGACCGATCAGCGTCCCAAAGCCGTCTCATCGGCATTTATTAAAGCCGTGGTAGAGGAGGCATGCAAATTGATTTAGCTATATAGTTATCTCATCTAAATGCTCCCCCTTGAGACCGAGAAACGTTCATAATCATGCCTATTTAATTAGTTGGCCTTCAGCTAACTAGTGTCCGCGTCGCGAAGGATCATACAGCCGCTCATCAATCTCGAATACTGCTGACCTGACGACTTGACAACGGGAAAACAGTTCATGACGGGGATTGATCAAATAGTTTGCCATGATGGGTACCACCGTACTGGGCACCTGTACAACTAAGCGGTCCGGACTTTGAAGCCAATCCATTAGAAAGGTTTGAGAGGACAGGGGGCCACTCCCCGTGGCTCGCCAATCAGCGGGCAGGTCCTGCTCTTGAAAAGAACGTATCGAGTCTGGCACCTCAATGGTGACCAAGTAATACTGAGGTATGTGTTTAGGATTAAGATGTACCACCACTTCCAGCAAGCTTAAGGCTGGGGATTCAGTGGTATACAGCAGCGATAGCCCCTTGGGGTTCCAACGGCCGCCGTACAAGGCAACTCCTTGTCCAGACAGGGGCTCATGACGATAAGCGGCCTGTAGTAAGCGGTAAACCAGCATGTAGTCAGGTGGGTAATTCGAGGAGCGTGTTAGTAGAAGATGCCGTGTTCAATCCTGCCTAACACATCATTGACTTGGGTGAAACCAGCAATGGTCGTTAGCGTTTGCAACGGAGTACGACCATCTAACTCGCCTAGTGGATAGCGCAGCCAGTCCTGCAAGGCCTGCTCATCGTCAGCGTACACCCGAAGGCCATGCTGGATCACTTGCTGCAATAACTCAACCCGTTCGGCCGTGGGTCCGCTCAAAGCCGTTTGTCGCCGTAATCGGTGTAGGGTACTTTCTGAGAGCTGCAATAAGGGAGCTAATTCTTTGAGAGTAACGCCGAGTTGTTGAGCTAACTGGTTAAGCCGTATATCCAGTCCGTTGGGTTTAATTTGAACAGGTCTTTTGGCTCGCAGTCCCGTTAGGTGGGGAGCTAAGTGCTGATTAGTTTTCATAGTTGCAATTATCAGTTGACAATTATACAATAATCAGTTGACAATTGCAAGTTCCCTTTTGAGGGCATAGAGACCTTGATAAGGGAATTCGAAAATAGTTGGCATGCATACGTTGAATAGTATTGGGCAGATATTGAACCCCGCTATCCCCTCAAAGGCCCTATTTGTTGAAAAGCTAATAATTCATATCTCTCATCCCTATCTCGTAGCATACGGCTGCAACCAACTGACTATTAGATGCATCTTCACAAAAGTGAACTTTATCAGTACACATCTTCGAAACGGTTTCGGCTTTTTTATGTTATTTGGCTACGCACGCGTATCAACCGCACCGGCGGACCGGCAAGATCAAAATTTAGCCCTGCAACTGGATGACCTGAAAAAAGCAGGTTGTCAAAAGATCTTTCAGGAGAAAGTTTCCTCGGCTAAGGAACGACCCCAATTGCGGAAGCTACTGGAAATTCTGCGAGAAGATGATACGGTTATTGTCTGGAAGCTTGACCGGCTGGGCAGGTCATTAAAAGAACTTTTCACGCTAGTCAACGACTTTCATACCCAAGGAATCGGTTTTCGCAGTCTGAATGATGCCATCGATACCACCACTGCCCAAGGTCGCTTGGTGTTTAATCTGTTTGCGTCATTAGCTGAATTTGAAAGAGATTTGATCCGGGAACGAACCAAAGCAGGTTTAGCTGCGGCTCGAGCCAGGGGACGCATCGGCGGACGACCCAAAGGACTTACGCCCGAAGCCCAAGCGAAAGCACGGGCTGTTAAGTCTATGCATGCTCTTAAAACTCATACGATTTTAGAGCTTGGCCAGTTATTTCACTTAAGCCGAGCGACGGATTACCGCTACTTAGCTTGGCAAGAAGTAAAGTAACGGCTGCTTCATAAAATGGGCGTTTAATGGAACGGTAGACCAGTGCTTCTCATTCATGAAGCGACTTATAGGCATGATACGATTGACGGAAGATTGTGCGGCTATAGATCACCACGGGGGGGCGTCAAGTCCCTTGCCAGTTGACCACATCCCGACCGCGCGAGCAACCACACTTAGCCAACGCCAGATCATCAGGAAACGAAAAACAGGCGGGCTAGCCCCAGCGGTAGTCTATTGTCCCAAAATAACCCACAAAACGCCAGTCGAAACGGGAAGTTACACCTACCCTATGCTGGGTCTCTACCAAAAAGCCCGAATCAGAACGATCCGGGCTTTCGCATTTTCGCCTAAACTAGACGGGGTAAATTACTCAGCCTTTAGCACCCGCACCACCTTCGTTTGACCAGGAATACTCACCCGTAACAGATAGACACTGGGTAAAGGGCTCAGTTTTATACTAAGTCGCTCGAGGGCAGACGCCCGCCCAATACGTTCCTCGCTCACCAGCCGACCCTGTGGGTTGATCACCCCTACTCGTAGCGGCTGGCCCTCAGCTCCACTCACTTCGAGGGGTACCATCTCACCCACCACGGGATTACCCAATACCAACACAGTCAATCCAGGGGCTGGCTCAGCTACGGCAAGTCGCGCCCGCCCACAGGCCGCCTTTAGGTTCCATAGGTAGGTCACCGTCGTACCGTTCTGGGTGGCCTGGAGCAGAAACGGTTGTACATCGTTAACGGTGCGCAGTTCGGTATCGACAAACTGGTCTGGATTCCTCGTTGGGCCGGTGATGCCAAAGGCCAGGAAGGTAATGGGGCTGCCATCCCCTCCGCTGGTGTTGAAGTGAAAGGCGCCCGTGGCGCAGTTATAGGTCGGGGCTAGCAGCGTCAGAGCGCTTCCGGAGGGAGGGGGACTGACGGGGCACTGAGCCCGGATGTCCCAAACGTAGCTCACTGTCACGCCGTTCTGACGAGCGAGTAAAGTCAGAGGTTGGGCATCAGCCGCGGTCCGTAGGGCGGTATCGACAAACTGGTTTGGATTCGTCGTCCAGCCGGTAACCCCAATGGCAAAAAACTCGATGGGTGAACCATTTCCCCCACTGGTGTTGAAGTGAAAGGCCCCTGTTACACAGTTATAGGTAGGGGCTAGCAGCGTCAGGGTACTCCCCGACGGAGGGGGACTGACGGGGCACTGCGCGCGGATGTCCCAGACATAGCTCACCGTTACTCCACTTTGAGTGGCCTGTAGGTGTATGGGCTGAGCGTCGGCAACCGTGCGCAGCTCGGTGTCGACGAACTGATCCGGATTGGTCGTCGGGCCAGTGATGCCAAAGGCCAGGAAGGTAATGGGGCTGCCATCCCCTCCGCTGGTGTTGAAGTGAAAGGCGCCCGTGGCGCAGTTATAGGTTGGGGCTAGCAGCGTTAGGGCACTCCCTGGGCTGGGGTTAACGGTCAGGATAATGGGCACCCAGGCCGATTCGGGCCTACCATTCGATGCGGTAATGGTCAGGTTCATCACCCCACTGGCGAGGGGCGTGCCGACGATGGAAGGTGGATAGGTCGAATAGGATGTACTCAATCCATTCGCTGGTAGCTGGGGCGAGGTGTAGAACGTGTTGTTAGGACTCAACAGGACGGGTATGTGGTATGTAAACGGCACCCCCGCCGTGGCGGTTAGGCTGATGGGGGTGGGAGCCATAACGGTGATGCGGATGGGCACCCAGGCCCTATGCGCCTGCCCATTCGACATGTTCGACGCGTTGATGGTCAGGTTCATCACGCCCGTCGCGGTGGGCGTGCCGCTAATGGAAGGCGGATACGTATCATAAGACAAGTTCAATCCATTGCCCGGTAGCTGGGGCGAGGTGTAGCCCGCATTATTTTCACCCAGGAGTACCGGTATCTCGTACTTAAAGGGCACTCCAGCGGTGGCCGTCAGGCTGATGGGAGGAATCGATCCATTGAAGGACTTCGTGAATTGAACAGAATGGCGAGGTAGGATGCCCTCCGCCTGTAGGTTCCAAGAGAAGAACAGCATCAACCCGATTAACCAACCAAGTGAACGAATCGTAGGCGTCTTATTCATAACCGATGTGTTTAGTATGAAAATGATTCGAGAAGCTAGTAATACTAATGAACTCCAGGCGATGAATCTATTTCCTTTTGTACCAACGGTAAATTATCTATCAAACTACCTACATTCGTATACTACTGTATGCTAATTGGTTATAAAGCTGAATAAAAAAGATTATCCGCCTATTCGATGTTTATAGACTAGGTCTGCTTTCTGTTGTTGCTTTTGGTGCCATTACGAGCCATGCTTAGTTTTAATTACCAAAGCCACTTTTACTAACTAGGGTGAATTTCTGTTTCCAGGTAGTTAGACGTAGTATACAAGCATGTGGCCGGCCTATACAGCAGTCCCATAAAACGCTCCCACTTGAGACAGATGAGGTTTAATGCAGAAATTAGTTTTATTGTCTATCTAACTCAACTCGTAACATGTGCCTTTCGATTCACTGAATTATTTGTGAAGTGAAATTGTTCCTCTGGATAAAGGTAAAATTGCCTAAATTTGTATCAACACTGAAAGGAAACACCGAATGAAACGAGTTGCCTCACCCGAAAATCTTCTGCTCAGAGATGTGCCTGAACACATCAATGATAGTGAAATCCTTTCCTTTCTCTACACCAGAGAGGTCAATTGGCAGCATGTCAATGCCATTAAGACGTTGACCGAGTTTAACGATACTATCATTTCGGACTGGCTTAATGTGAGCGTTAAAACATTCCGCGAATACAAAAAGCCGCCAACGACCTTTAAGGAAAACGTCAAAGAGCAGGTTTTACTCCTGTTAGCCCTTATCAAGCACGGCATTGCTGTATTTGGCTCGGTGAAAGAATTCGACCAATGGCTGAACCGGTCCAACTTTTATTTTGACAACAAGAGCCCCAATGCCTATTTAAATACGGTCACCGGGCTAAGATTTGTCGATGATCGGTTGACGGCCATGGAATACGGAGACAATGTTTAAGGGATGGAAGTATTTCGAATTAGTAAAGACGTTCATGCACATAGCTTACGTTCATCAGGCAGTGCCAATCGGTGGAATATCAAAGGCCAGCAAGTTATTTACACCGGCGCATCGCGTTCATTATCCTCTCTAGAACTAGTAGTTCACCGGGGCGTCATTCAGCCCACCTCTTCCTATAAGGTGATGGTTATCTCCGTTGCGGATGATGATTACTTAATGCGAACGGTTCAGCTTAAAGAACTTCCTGCCAACTGGCGAACCTTAGCGGGTTATTCTGGCTTACAAACCATTGGGTCCGACTGGTACACCAGCCAGGAAAGTCTACTCCTGAAGGTTCCTTCAGCGATCATTATCTACGAGTATAATTACATCATCAATACCGAACATCCAGACTTCAGTCAGCATGTTCAGCTGGTAAGAACCGAGGACTATTTTTGGGATTCCAGGCTTCTCTAGTCGCTAATGAAGGTAAATCAAATCATATTCTAGAATCCTGTACGAAGAGCAAAAGCAAGTTTGATATATGCTTCAGAAATGGGGCGTATTTTGAAATGATAAATTAGACATGTTCTACATGGATTTATTATTGATAAAAGGATCGTGATCTACAAAAGCCTTTCTTTGTGTAGATTTTAGTATTATTATTGGAAAAAATTTTCCTACAACATTCGCGTGAAGAAAGCGCTATCGATTGGTCTACTTGGCTTGCTTCTGTGGCACATTCTAGCCTATGTGCTAGTGTGTGTAGGAACATGGTGGCAAGCTGAACACGATCTGTCGCAACGGCTGCAGGTATACCGCTCGGTTGATAGTATTGTTGAATTTCAGATACCACTTAAAGACAAACCGGATGCCAAGTCAATTCCCCACACTACGTCGGATGGTTTTACGTACCGAGGCCAGTATTACTCGGTAGTCAGCATGGACATTCAGAGCGATACGTTATTCATTTCTGGTCTTCAAACTGTCGGCGAGAAGGCCTCAACACCAATATCTACTACCGTTGGAGCAAAGAATTTCTTGAAGCAGGAAAGAGAAGGTTGGCAGGTGACACCATCCGAGAAGCTACGGCACCAGAAGTGCAATCGATCAAATCCGAGAATGATGCCCTTAAACAGCTAGTGGCTGAGCTGAGTCTGGAGAATCGGCTATTAAAAAAAAGTCTTAAAGCCGACGACTGATCCCTATCATCGTATGACCCAGTCTGAGAAAATGCAGATTATCACGCTCGTCGAGCAATCGCCACTAAGTGTAAAGGCCACTTTACGGGAGCTATCGATCAATCGATCCACTTTTTACCAGTGGTACAAGCGCTACCTGACGGATGGCTATGATGGCTTGGCTGACCAACCACACCGACGCCATAGTGGCTGGAATCAACTGCCACCGACTCAACGAAGCCAAGTGGTTGAACTGGCGCTGGAACGACCAGATTTATCATGTCGAGAGTTGGCTTGCTATATTGTTGATTATAAAGGCTGCGGGGCCGCCCGTGCGGTTTGTGTCGGAATCGAGCGTTTACCGCATCCTTAAGAAGCAAGGCTTGGTGACTACACCGGCTTTTCGATTGATGGAAGCGGCTGATGAGTCCTATAATCCTACGACTGCTACCAATCAACTTTGGCAAACCGACTTTACCGCACGGGCGGCCCCGCTACTTTAAGGTCAAGCAATGGGGATGGTATTACCTTTCAACGGTGCTAGATGATTACTCACGGTATATTTTAGCTTGGGAATTGTGTCCGGGTATGCAAGCTGCAGATGTAGAACGAACCGTACAGGCTGCTCTGCAAGCTAGTAGTTTAACGGCTGGTCAGCGCCCACGTATGTTATCAGATAATGGTTCGGCTTATGTATCTCGGTACTTAAAGGAGTACCTGAAAGGCGAAAACATTGAGCACATTCGTAGTGCGCCGTTTCACCCGATGACGCAGGGAAAATTGAGCGATATCATCGGTCAATGAAAAACGTGTTGTTACTGGAGCATTATTATAGTCCGGATGAACTGCGTCAACGAGTAGCCGAGTGGGTAGATTATTACAACCGCGCGGGCGGCCCCGCATCAGCGCTATCATGAATCCTTGGAAAATGTGACACCGGCTGATATGTACTGGGGGCGTTACGAATATATCTTAGCCGAACGGCGAAAAACCAAGCAGTTCACGATGGCTCAACGACGAAAAAATTATATTTATCAGAAATTACAAAGCGCTTAAAAGCCTCTCTTCTGTTTTCACCCGAATCTGTCCACTTTCGGTTGACGATATACACTATGGGTTGCGTCAAATCAACACCAGAAGCCGAGAAGCAGCGGCTAAAGTGATGTATGTGGCGGCCATGGCTTATAATTTGAGGAAGTATCTACGCTTTACCCCTGTTGAACAAAGCGGAATGGTAATCGCCCTGCCAATACCTGATCAATTTTATTTTGTATTGATCTACTTTTGCAACAGCCACAATAGATATCAAACACTTCACAAAAAAGTCCAATGAATAGGCCCATTGAAATAGTCTCATTCATTGGACTTTTCCATAATAACAAATTACACTCGCCATAACACAACCTCGGTTGGCGTGGTCTTCTGATTGACGCCTGAAGCCGCTTTCATCGAGCCAACCAGGTAATTCACTCCTTTTATGTGCACCCAGAAGGAGAATAAAGCCAGGTCAAAGGCTGACAGATAGACAATTTTGGTTACCGAAAACGTACTGCCTTTAAAGGCTTCAAAACGTCGGCATTCCGCATCGACCAGGTTGTTTGTTCCGCTCCAGGTCAATCGGCGGTTTCCCTGCGCGTTGGTCGCCTGCGGAATGCCATTTACCGCCCCATTCCAGCACAATAATTTCTGTCCCTGGCATTGAAAATTGAGCGAGATAGATGTAATTCCCAAGAATGGATACCTACCTCGGTCAGCATTAGTAATCCAGCCAGTAATTAAGTACGTTTGACCACAGAAGTTAGTACGTTTTTATATGAGCCTAGCCAGGCTGAGCGAATGATCCAGGAAACCCCCACCTTTCAAGACCAAATTGACCAGTTGGTTGCTCACCTTTACCTACGGCGGGAATCTATTCTTAATCACTGGCGAACCTTATGTGCCGCAGACCCCTTACTAAGCACCCGGACCAGTTTTTCCCGGGAGGAATTCCATGATCAGATACCGGTTATCCTCAATATCCTGGCCCAACGCCTGGAGCGAAAAAAGATCGAAAGTGATCCTGTTCAACAGGCGGGTCAACATGGCTTGCACCGCTGGCAACGAGGCTATTCCCTGCGCGAACTTTTGACAGAACTGGACCTGCTCTACAAGGTCCTGCTAGAGGAGTTCCAGGTCTATATCGAGCTGCACCCGGCTACGTTACCCGATGCCGTGGCTGAAATACACCGCCAACTCTACCAGATTAGCCGTGACACCTATATCGGCAGTGTGATGTACTACGATGACTTACGACAAACCAACGCGGCCGAACAGGCTAATAACCTGCAACAGGCCCTGGATAGCCTCAATGAACTGGGAGAGCAACGTAGCAAGCAGTTGCAGATGACCTCTCATGACCTACAGGCGAATTTTAGCGCGCTGGTGGGGGCTACCCAGTCGCTTCAGCTACCTCATACGAAAGCAGAACAGGCTACCTTTCTGGATATGCTCAATCGTAACCTGCTCTCCACCCGGGATATGCTGATGCAATTGACTGACTTTGCCCGAATGGAGGCCGGTTATGAACAAGTCGACGTCAAGGCGTTTGACGTGTCGGTTGTATTAGCGGATCTGGTAGCCCAGGCCCAACCCGTGGCACAAGCTCAGCACGTGGAGCTGAAAGCCGAAGGGCCTAACCCGTTAGTCATTAAAAGTGATCGGGTCAAGATTCAGCGGATTGTGCAGAACCTATTGGTCAACGCCCTCACCTATACAACTGAGGGTGCGATCTACGTATCCTGGGCTCAGGAGAACGATACCCGTTGGATCCTGAGTGTTCAGGATTCGGGCCCTGGGTTAACCCAGGGCCCTGCCGCTTTGCTAGCCAACCAGTTACGGCCTTTAGCCCAACTAACCAGTGCCCATCAACCCGAAGGGCCACCTGAGTATCCTAGTAAGCAAGTGCCTGTTACTAAGACGACAAAAGCGGGCGAAGGCCTGGGCTTATTTATTGTCAAGCGCTTTTGTGAGCTTTTGAAGGCCAGCATGGATATTGAAACGGCCGCAGGCCAGGGAACGCTGATTCGAATCCGGTTCCTGATCGATCAATCTCAGTAAAATCGCTACCGAGCTGTCGACAAGCGTGATTACCCAACGGTTTTGATCGTATGTATAATAGAGCAAACGACTAATGAAAACCAGCAGCCAGAACCCTGGCGGCAAATCACACGCAGACTCAGCTACACTTTTGATCAAGCTCTCCTGAGTACTTAGCTGGAATCTGCTGACTACTGTGACCTTCTGTACGATCTTTTGCTCTCGTTGCTACATCAACGGCATTATTGTATCCTTTGGCGCAAAAAATCGTAATGACTCACGTATTTTTGTGTTCATTCATTGCCGCTACTCATTTCGCAAAGGCGTTGGAGTATAGAGTTGATTATGTTGACTTTATTAACTTACTGTCAATAAAGTAAGGGCAGGCCAAAAAATATACTGGTATGTTTGACTTTTTATCAAACTGGATCACCAAAGGTGAGTTGAGCGGCTATAGTCCCGAGGAGCTGGCCGCCCACACTCGGTACATACACTATTATGCGGCTGGGATCGCTTTATGTGTAGCGCTACTGTGGGTTCAATACGGAGAAGTAAGAAAGCAGGACATGAAGTAAAAACGATGGAGGATCAGGAAAAGGAACCCAGTGAAGACACACTAGTGAAGGTGATCCTGCGCATCATTGGCTTTGGGGTTGCCCTGGCCGCGCTGGTGTATGGCATGTTAGTGTATAAAGGAACATTATAAAAAACCAGCCGATCGTCCGACCAACTGGTTTAATTCCACGAATAATCCCGCCAAAACGTTAGTCGGACGTGAGCTGGCGATTAGCGTTTAGCACGTATATTACTCGTTCTCAATATTCATGGTCACTGCGGCAATGACCGTATTCATGACTGTATTTAAATCTCCATCGGTAAAAGGACCTTTGACTTCCTGATGATACCAGGTCATTAATTCATTGGTAGCGGCTAATCGAACATCTTCACTAGTAGCTGTTTCTCCTAATTCGGTCTGTACTTTTTTGTAGATCTCGATACCCTTGGGTACCAAGGCATTTTGTTGATCATCGGGTTGGAATTGATCTTTTTCTGAATTGTGTGGTTCCATAATCGTGTGGGGGTTGGTAAATCAGTTTACATAAGCGATTTATCACGCTATACTATTCGAGAGCGGTCATTACACTCGTTTTTATATACTTCATACTAGTCCTGTATGTTTAGATTGTGCGGCTTAGCGGCAGGCTTTTACATGGAAACTTTACTTACAATCAATCCTAAACAAAAAGTTTACTACCCGCTTAGAGAGATAGGGATTTTTGTTTTATGGGCCTATCGAACGTATGTACACCACTCCCTCACTTAATCAGCCATAGCTACTTACCGGATGTTAAGAACACAGAAAAAGATAATAAATAAGAATGCGTTACAGCCGCTGCTCGCTTGGGTAGCGGCTGTTTTTTTTATTAATGCCCGGCCCTTTAGGGCCGGGCATTTTTGGGCAATCAGACCTTTTTTTCTTTGTGCTCGTATTGACTGGTGGCCAGATTCATGACCTCATCAATTTCAGCATCCCCCAGATTAAATCGATCCATTATGACCGCCCGAATGCTATTCGGATCCTCATGCGCCTTAAGTTTGACAAGGGCAAATTCAACGGCTGGTTCATACGTAGATCCGCCCGTTGACTCATTGTTAGTTGTTTCCATCGGATTTGTAAATTGGCGTAAAAAGGGAATAACATGGTTTGATGATGAAGTGTTAAAAAACGCTTTGTCAGCCCAGTCCAGTGATACGTAGGCTGATTAACCTATTGGACGAATTAGCGACAGTTCATTGGATAAGTGTTGCTACAGATCCTGGACAATCTCCTTTTAATCGCTAGTTTGCACCAAAAAAAGATACCTGAATGTTTACCCTAAAAATTATCAGTGCAACAACCCGGCCCGGACGGAAAGGCCCTCTTGTTGCGGCCTGGATAACCGCCGTTGCCAAAAAGTATCCTGACTTCGAGGTCGAGCTACTGGACCTGGGCGAAATCAATTTACCCATGATGGATGAACCCCTTCATCCCCGGCTCCGCAAATACCAGCACGAACATACCCGGAAATGGAGCGCTACCATCGACGAAGCTGACGCCTTTGTCATTGTAACGGCCGAATACAACTTTGGGATGCCGGCGCCACTCAAAAACGCGCTGGACTACTTATTTCAGGAATGGGCGTATAAACCCGTTGGCATCGTCAGTTATGGGGGTGTTTCGGGCGGCACACGGGGCGTTCAGATGCTGAAACAAGTCTTACTACGTTGAAAATGGTGCCGCTGACGGAGTCTGTTACGTTGGCTTTCTTTGAGCAATACATTGATGATGAAGGCATTTTCAACGCCAGTGAAGCGTCCGGAAAAGCGGCTGACATCATGTTACATGAACTGATACGCTGGACAGCCGCCCTAAAGCCATTGAGAGGTAACTGATTGATAGAAAGCCGCTACCGCCATAGATTGAACGCCCAAAAAGGCAAACATGAATCGTCTTCAGGATAAAATAACCTTCATTATCGGAGGAAGTAGAAGACGTGAATCAGGGGATTACCGGGAAAATCCCCATCCATCACTTTGACCAACCTGAAGAAATTGCCAAAGTCGTGCTGTTCTTTGCTTCCGACGATTCATCATTCATTGTTGGTGCCGAACTGATTACGGATGATGGTAAGAGGTTTGAGAACATGAGACCGATGGCGCGTTCATATATATAGTATTTTCTAGCGATTAGGCGCTTACTACAAAAGTCAGCTAAGCTGTATACTACGTGACGTTTGTACGCTATGGATACTTCACCGCCAGACCGAAGAACCTTTCTCAAAACGACGCTAGCCAGTCTACCCCTGGCGGCAATTGGCGAAACACCCGCTATCCAGCAAGTAGTGACTAGTCCGGCAAAAAGTCAGGCAAGCCATCTCCGGTTGAGCTGTAACCTCTATTCGTTCAATGAACCCCTCATGAACGGCCAGATGACCCTTGAACAGGTATTGACCTTTTGTGCAGAACTTGGCTTCGACGCCGTCGACCCAACGGCTTATTACTTCCCCAAATACCCGGCCGTGCCCGACGATAGTTACCTCTATCAAATTAAGCGGAAAGCGTTTCGGCTTGGCCTCGATATTAGTGGCACGGGCGTACGTAACGACTTTACCCTTCCCGACTCCGCCCGCCGAAAAGCCGAAGTTGAGTTAGTTAAAACCTGGACAGATGTGGCTGCCCGTTTGGGCGCACCCGTTATTCGGGTCTTCGCCGGTACCGGTAAAGAATTGGCAGCCGGTTATAACCGGGAGGAAGTCACTACATGGGTGGTTGATGCGATCCGTGACTGTACAGAATACGCAGCGAAACGGGGAGTTATGATTGTGGTGCAGAACCATGCCGATTTCATTCAAACGGCCGATCATGTTCTGGAAATCGTGCGTCGGGTAAATTCGGACTGGCTGGCGGTCAACCTTGATATTGGGAGCTTCAAACGGGGCGATCCGTACCCACAGATTTCCACCGTAGCCCCCCACGCAGCTACCTGGCAAATCAAAGAAAATCTGTTTGTCAACGGACAGGAAGTGCCCACCGATTTGACTAAAGTCATGCAAATTGTCCGCGAATCGGGCTACCGGGGCTATCTACCCATTGAAACCCTGGGCAAAGGTGACCCAAAGGTGAAAGTGCCTGCCTTTTATGAAAAAGTAAAAAAAGCGCTGCAGGCTACTGATTAAGGAAAGTTAACAAGGGTATATTCAGTTGTACCTAACGCACGACCAGATTAAAACCTCTGGGTTATTGCCCCAAGCAGTACTCCACTACGTTGCAGGCCAGAACGCCCCTGCTCAATTACGAGGGTATAAACTGACCTGACGATTAATCATTATTGACTTATAATACTTACCTGAGTAATTTATACTTAGAAAATAAGTTGCTCAGGTACGTTTACGTTTTGTTAAGACACACGCGGTTTTGAAGCTGGGGAAGGCGTTACTGAAAGCGAGTCAAACGGCCAGAAATTACCAGAGCCGCGCAGTTACCTAATTAAACCCACATTTAATTAGGTACTTTTAACTCACTGTCTGTTTTTCAGTTACGTATAGCGCTACCCACAAGCGACAGCTTAATCGAGAACCTGACCAATGGCTATTTTCAGAACGAAGACGCTTTCTTTAGTTGCACTGCTCCTGCTAAGTTACCTGATCAGTTGTAATCCAACGGATGGACCATCGGCCACATCCTCAGAAGCGCAGCTGTATGTTCAGGAGGTGGTCAATTACATGCAAAGCCATTCAATCAATCGGAAAAACCTTAACTGGACGACATTCAAACAGCAGGTAACGTCAAAAGCCCAGGGTGCCCGAAGCATTGCCGATACGTACCCAGCCATTAAGATGGCACTGACCTTGCTAGGCGATAACTATAGCACTTATATTACGTCAGACGGTACCATTATTAAAGGAGTTACTTCGTTAACCTGCACCGATAGCCCCCCAACAGATGTTACAACACACCCCGCTATCGGATATGTTAAAATCACTGGCTTTACGGGATCTGATGCTGAAGCGACCACCTTTGCCCAATCGATTCAGAGTAGCATCAAACAAAGGGATTCCGATTTTATTCGCGGCTGGATCGTTGATTTACGGGGCAATTCGGGGGGCAACATGTGGCCCATGCTGGCGGGTATTGGACCCATTTTAGGCGAAGGCGTGGTGGGTTATTTTATTGATCCAGAAGGCGCTACGTCTTCCTGGTCTTACCAGAAAGGCGTAGCCAAACTGGATCAGACAGACCGGGTAAAGATCGACAATCCTTATACCCTTCACACGGTTTCGCCCAGGGTCGCCGTGTTAACGGATCGGGCCACAGCCAGCTCAGGAGAAGCCATCGCCATCGCCTTTAAAGGCCGACCCGCTACCCGCAGTTTTGGCGTCAATACCTGTGGCGTGGCCACGGCCAATATCGATACTTTGCTCAGCGACGGTGCCCGGTTAACGCTAACACAATCCACAATGGCCGATCGTAGCAAACGGTTATATATTACATCCGTTCAACCCGATGAGGTTTTAGTCGGTGCCGCAGCCGTGGATAAAGCGATGAGCTGGCTTCTTCAGTAATTATCAGGGTAGTAAGCAACACCGGGTTTTAACCCGGTGTTGCTTACTTTTTATTTGGTATGCGCCCGTAGCATCCAGGCAATTTTTTCGTGCGTTTCCATCAGGCCGGTAATGAAATCGCTCGTACCTGCATCCTTGTGTGCATCGGCAAACTCGTCGATATTTCCGCGGATAAATTCAATGATGCTTTCGTGATCACTCAGGAGTTTTTTGATCAGGCTAAGGCTGTCATTTCCATCTTCGTCCTGTTCGGTCAGGTGCGTCAGTTGCAGGAAGTTTTTCAGCGTAGCAGGTGCGTAATGATCCAGTTGACGGATACGCTCGGCGACACTATCCACAATCTCAGCTGATTGGTTGTATAATTCTTCAAAATAAAGGTGCACCGAGTGAAAGTCCTTGCCTTCCAGATTCCAGTGAGCATTGAGCGTTTTGGTGTAAAGCACAAATTCATCGGCTAATAATTTAGCCAGTTGATGCGCAACTACTTCCCGGTTTTCGGCAGAAATGCCAATGAGCGTTTTCATGAATGGTCTTTTTAAAAGGTGAAATGTATTGATTATAAATGCAGCAGTTTCTCCACTAATTCAGAGCCTGGCGTACCGAAATAAACCCCAAAGTTCGTCGCTAAAATTCCCCTTCGGGCGAAAGTAGAAAACCGTCTTTAGGGCACGACAAACAGTTTTCTGGAAGGTAACTTCCCGACCAGATCATCCGAAACTGAAAAATTACTCTTTAGAAGTGCTGCTGGATTTCCCGCCAGCCATTCGCTTAAATCAATTGCCTGATAATGGCCACTATTAAACCCAATGAGGATCCGGCATACGTCAGTGCCGGTGTTTTTAATGTAATGCCCGGCGCCCATGGGGGCATAGCCCACGTCCCCAGCTTCAAATTGTTCCGTTACGGCTTCCCCTTCGGCCAGAAAAACGGTCATCTCTGCCGTTCCCGCTAGGTAATACTGCCATTCGTCGGCGTTTGGGTGCCAGTGCATTTCACGCAATGCACCGGGCTGTAGCTCAAGAATCGAGCCGGTCATGGTTGTACTAATGGGAAATTCGGTAGCTGTAACGATACGCTGCGTTCCTCCGCCGGGTGCCCGTCTGGGTTGCTGGGCAGCCAGTGGATAGCGATGCATACTGGTCAATTCCGGATACGTCCTTGTCGCCGAAATGGCCGAGTGGTCGTCGGGTACGTCCCCTAAAACGAAATAAGCTTCTTTTTTAGGCAGCCTGTCAACCTCCTCCAGGGAAATACCCAGGTTTTGCGCAACAATCTCGGCTGGAACACTGGCGATAAAATCAGTGACGCTGAAGGTGTGATCTTCGGAGAAATCCCCATTATCAAAAATGAGGATAAAATGACATTCGCCCGGCCCGATTCCCTGGATTGAGTGTCCATACCCTTTGGGGAAATACCACGTATCGCCCGGGCCAAATGTGTCGATATACGTTGTTCCATCTGGGTGAATAATTGTCGTTCGGCAATGACCAGCCAGTACGTAGGCCCACTCAGCGGCATTGGCATGCCAGTGTAATTCCCGCATCCCACCCGGTGCCAGCCGCATCGAAACGCCCGCAAGGCCAACAGATGCCGGAAAATCGCGTACCGATGCCCCACGGGTGATACCTCCCGGCCCTAACCGGGGTTCTTTTTTCTCTAACTGATACCGAAATCGTAAGGATTCTTCTGCCATATAAAAAGGGGTAACATTCGCTTTTTTCGGAAAAATCACGTTCGGGTGCCTATATACGAAAGAAAAACAAGTAATCCCACCGGTTGATCGTTTGCCCTTCACCAGCTTGCGTGACAGATGAGAGCCTGCTACAAACAAAAAAAATATATAATTTTGCACTTTTGACGCCTTAAAAATTGATTAAAACCAGGGACTAGCAAAGAAATCACTTGCCTAAGCAGCCGAATTCAGCTATACTTACAGGTAATTAGTATGAAAAAAACGAGTCCCTCTTCTTTCTACAGCCGATTGTTCTGCTTGTTGATGGCGTTGTATGTCCTCAACTTCAGTGTCGATCCGCCTGATGGTCATGTGCGTACAACCGTATATGGTCAGGAAGAAGAGAACTTGAGTGTCAACGAAATGGAAAGCGTTGGCGAATGGATTCTTGAGCACATCCTCGGCGTTACCAATGCCGTTCCTGAACATGATGAGTCTGACGAATTTGGAAAAGTAACCAAATCGTTCTTCTATTGGGTTTCCTCCAACAATTCCGTTGTGTTTCTGATGCTTCCAGTGGCCTATACTGTCGATTCAGCGACCTATAGTATTTGTTCCCTGACTTTCTCTACGTGTTATCCCGAAGTAATATCCCCCCCGCCCTGGCTTAGTTAAGCCGTTGCAAACATAAAAGACCTTTGAAACCACTCTGCTTCAGAGCAGGGGCCTGTGTCGTCTCCAAACGCTTTGGCTTGTAGGGCTTATTCTGTTTGAACTAGTCAGTTTCTCCGGCATTTATCTTAACACTACGTCCTGATTCGATTCAGGCTGTTATACAGCCTTGGTCAGGCCGTTGTATCCTGTGAATTTCGTATCATGAAAACATACCTGACTCTGGTTATTTTGCTTATCAGCAAGATGGCTGGGGCCCAAGATACCCTAACGCTGACCTTGCGGCAGGCGGATAGTTTATTTCTGCAACGGAACCTGCTGGCATTAGCCGGGCGGTTCCAGATCGAAGCCGCTCAGGCTCAGGTGATCCAGGCCGGGCTTTTCGATAATCCAACCGTTACGTTCGAGGTCAGTGCCTATAATTCGGAAGCGAAGCGTGTACTGGACGTTGGCGGACAGGGGCAAAAATTCCTGTCCATTCAACAACTGATTTACACGGCCGGGAAACGTAACAAACGTGTTGCGCTGGCGCAGGAAGCCAGTCGACTGACGGAATTTGAGTTTCGGGATTTGCTGCGGGGACTGCGCTTTGAACTACACAGCCGATTCTATGACGTGTATTTTCAGTCGAATACCGTTCGGCGGTATGATCAGCAAATTGCTACGTTGCAAACGACCGTTTCGGCCTTTGAGCGCGAATACGAGCGCAATAACGTATCACTCCGGGAACTGCTACGGCTACGGTCTCTGCTGTTTCAGCTCAGCAATGACCGGGTCGAAATTCGGCGGCAGCTGGCCGACGAACGGCAAATACTTCGCACGTTGCTGTCGACCAATCAGCCCCTTCGACCGCTGGCCAACGAAGCCGAACTGGATCGATACCGGCTCCCCACATTGTCGGTCGATTCGCTGCGTGACATAGCGCTCCGAAACCGGAGTGATGTCCGGGTTGCGGAATCGCTTACGAAACAGGCTGAATTGAATTATAATTTACAAAAAGCCTTGGCCAAGCCCGATTTGCGTGTGGGTGGCTCCTACGATCAGGCGGCCAGCTACATTCCAAATTACGTTGGGCTATCGGTGGCGGCCGACCTTCCGGTATTCAATCGCAACCAGGGAGCCATTCGGGCCGCCCGCAGCCAGATCAGCTACCAACAGCAGTTGGAACGACAGAAAACGCTGCAAATCACCAATGAAATCATAGCGACGTTGCAAAAAGTACGCGATGTGGAGCAGCTCTATCAATCGGTAGGCGGTCGATTTACGGAGGAGTTTGAACAGCTCAACCGGGGCCTGATCGACAATTTCCAGAAGCGCAATATTTCGTTACTGGAATTTATTGACCTCTTCGAAACCTACAACGAGAATGTCCGCGAATTAAACCGGCTGAAAGCCGATCGGGTCGGCGCCTACGAAGAATTCGACTACGTAACAGGCACCAGCCTCTTTAACTAATTATATCCATGAAAACCACATATTGGCCCATCGCGCTGCTGATTGGCCTGACTATAACGCTCTCCTGCGAAAAGAAAAAAGAGCCTCCTCAGAAGCAAGCTTTTACCCTCACAGACACCATGATGAGCCGGATTCGCCTGGAACCCGTTCAGACACAGTCCGTACGGAATCAACTGCGATTGGTAGGGAAAGTGGCCGCCGACGAAAACAAAGTTATCGAGGTCTTTCCGCTGGTCGGGGGCAATGTCGAAGACGTGTTCGTCGAATTGGGCGATTACGTTCAGCAGGGCCAGAGACTGGCCGTAATCCGTTCGGGTGAAATAGCGGACTACGAACGGCAGATGATTGAAGCGAAGGCTGATTTATTGCTGGCGCAGAAGAACCTGCGTGTGGCTGAGGAAATGAATCAGAGCAAACTTAATTCGCAGCGGGATGTGATCCAGGCGCAGAAACAGGTGGAGCAGGCCGAGGCTGAACTGGGTCGTGTGGAGGCCGTTTATCGGATTTACGGCGTGGGCAAATCAGCCAGCTACACCGTCAAAGCGCCCATTGCCGGGTTTGTAATCGAGAAGAAAATCAACCGCAATACCCAACTCCGTTCCGACAACGCCAATAACCTCTTCACCATCGGGCAAATCAGCGATGTACTGGTACTGGCCAGCGTAAACGAGAGCGACATCAATCGGGTACGCTTGGGTATGGATGCAACCATTCAGACGCTGACGTACCCGGATGAGCTGTTTCGGGGCAAAGTCGATAAGATTTATAACGTAATCGACGCCAGCACCAAAGCCATGACGGTACGTATCAAACTACCGAATAAAAAGCTGAAACTCAAGCCCGAAATGCACGCTACGGTGATGCTCAATTTCGAGGAAGGCGGTCAGATGGCAACGATTCCGGCGGGTGCGATCATTTTCGACAAGAGCAAAAGTTACGTGATGGTTTTCCACGATCGGAAGCATATCGATACCCGCGAAGTGCAGGTATATCGCTCGCTGGGTGACGTAGCGTACATAAGCCGAGGTATAAAACCAGGCGAGCAGGTAATCACGCAGAATCAGTTACTGGTGTATGACGCCCTCAATGACTAACTCAACCGTATGAACAGTTTCATAAAAGCGATTCTGACCTTTTCACTCAAGAATCGCTTCTTTACATTTTTCCTGGTAGCTATCCTCGCCATCGCTGGATTTATCAGCTACCTCAACACGCCCATTGAGGCCTTTCCCGACGTAACGAATACCCAGATTATCGTAGTAACAGAGTGGAATGGCCGGAGTGCCGAAGAAATTGAGCGGTTTGTGACCGTTCCAATTGAAGTGGCCATGAACTCGGTACAACGCAAAACCAATGTGCGTTCCATTACGATGTTCGGTTTGTCGGTGATGAAGATCATTTTTGAAGACAATGTCGATGATTTTTTTGCCCGGCAGCAGGTGAATAACCAGTTGCGTACCGTTACGTTGCCGGATGGCGTCGAACCGGATATTCAGCCGCCTTACGGCCCTACGGGTGAGATTTTTCGTTACACCCTGCAAAGCCCCGACCGCGACACCCGCGAATTGCTCACCCTCCAGAACTGGGTGATTGACCGGCAGTTGCGGACGGTACCGGGGGTGGCTGATATTGTGGCATTTGGTGGCCGGGAGAAGATGTACGAAGTGAGCGTCAATCCGGTTCAGTTGCAGAAATACGACATTACGCCACTGGAAGTTTTCAAAGCCATTACGGAGAATAACCTGAATGTTGGGGGCGATGTGATCGAGAAAAACGGCCAGTCCTACGTCGTGCGGGGCATCGGGCTGGTGACCAGTATTGCCGACATCGAAAGTGTGATCATTGAGGATAACAACGGGGTTCCGGTACTCGTAAAGAACGTAGCCCAGGTGATAGAATCGCAGTTGCCGCGCGTAGGTCAGGTTGGTCTGGACAAGAGCGATGACGTAGTGGAAGGGATTATCGTGATGCGGAAAAACGAAAACCCCAGCGAAGTACTCGCTCGTGTGAAAGCTAAAATTGCGGAGCTGAACGAAAAAGTACTGCCGCCCGATGTAAAGATGGTTACCTTTTACGACCGCGACAATCTGATGAAATACTGTACCGATACGGTATTGCACAACCTGGCTGAAGGAATTTTGCTGGTCACGATCATCGTTTTCCTGTTCATGGCCGATTGGCGTACTACGTTGATCGTTTCCATCATTATTCCATTAGCGCTGCTGTTTGCTTTTTTGTGTCTGCGCTTGCGTGGTATGTCGGCCAATCTGCTTTCGATGGGCGCTGTTGATTTCGGGATCATCATCGACGGCGCAGTAGTGATGGTGGAAGGTATTTTTGTTGCCCTCGACCACAAAGCCCACAAAGTCGGGATGGAAAAGTTCAACAAGCTCTCGAAGCTGGGATTGATTCGAAAAACCGGCACCGAAATGGGCAAAGCGGTCTTTTTCTCCAAGCTGATCATCATCACCGCCCTGATTCCTATTTTCTCCTTCCAGAAAGTAGAAGGCAAAATGTTCGCTCCACTGGCCTGGACACTGGGCTTTGCGCTGCTGGGTGCGTTGCTGTTTACGCTGACGCTGGTACCCGTAATGTGTGCGATTCTGCTGAACAAGAACGTGCGGGAGAAAAAGAATCCGGTTGTCAATTTCTTCGATAAGGCCGTGAGCCGGGGGTTTGCCTGGACGTATAAACACCAGCGTATTAGCCTGCTGGCATCGGTCCTGTTCATGGGTGCTACGTTTGCTTCCGCTACGTTGCTCGGCACCGAATTTTTACCCCAATTAAACGAAGGCGCGTTGTGGGTAGAAGCCAAATTGCCCATGAGCAGTTCGCTGAACGAAACCGTGAAGATGGTCAGCACCTTACGGGATAAACTCCGAACATTTCCTGAAGTGAACGGCGTACTCTCCCAAACGGGCCGATCCAACGACGGCACCGATCCGTCGGGCTTCTACTACGTTCAGATGCAGGTGAATCTCAAACCCAAAAGCGAGTGGACGCGCAAGATTTCCGTCGACGAGCTTATCGAGGAAATGGACACCAAACTAAAGAATTTCCAGGGCATCAATTACAACTATTCGCAACCCATTATCGACAACGTGGCGGAGGCCGTGGCAGGCATGAATGCCAGTAATGCGGTCAAGATTTTCGGGAGTGATCTGAGCGAACTGGACAAATACGCCGATGCTATTATTAGCGCCATTCGCGACGTACCTGGCGTGAAAGATGTGGGTATTCTACGAAACATCGGCCAGCCCGAGATGAGTATCCGGGTCGACAAGCAGCGGATGGCGTTGTATGGCGTTACGGTTGGCGAAGCCCAGGCGGTTATCGAAATGGCCATCGGCGGCAAAACGGCGTCCCAGTTGTATGAAGGAGAGCGCAAGTTCGACATTCGGGTACGTTACCAGCCTGAGTACCGCAAAAACGAGGAGGACATTAAACTGCTCATGGTGCCCACGATTCGGGGCAATAAAATTCCACTCAAAGAAATCGCGTCCATCGAAACCGTAACGGGTCCGGCTTTCGTGTATCGCGATAAAAACAAGCGGTTTATTGGGGTGAAATTCTCCGTTCGGGAGCGCGATTTGGGCAGTACCATTGCCGAAGCGCAAGCCCGCGTGAATGAAGTCGTGAACCTGGAGCGTGGCTATGAAATTGAGTGGACCGGCGAATTTGAAAACCAGATTCGGGCAACAAAACAGTTGAGTCAGGTGGTTCCGATTTGCCTGCTGGCCGTGTTTGTGCTGTTGTTCATTACGTTCGGCAACGCGAAAGATGCAGGACTTGTGTTGCTCAACGTGCCGTTCGCGCTGATTGGCGGCATTTTAGCGCTACACCTGACCGGCACCATTTTTGGCATTTCGGCGGGTGTTGGATTTATCGCACTGCTGGGTATTTGCGTGCAGAATGGCGTTATTCTGATCTCGGTTTTCAACAAGAACCTGAGCAATCGAATGTTGCTCGATGAAGCCGTTCGGGAAGGTGTTCAGTCGCGCACCAGACCCGTGGTGATGACGGCGCTCATGGCCGCGATTGGCTTATTACCGGCCGCCATTTCAACGGGCATCGGCTCCGAAACGCAAAAACCGCTGGCTATCGTCGTGATTGGTGGCCTGGTAACGGCTACGATATTAACGCTACTGATCTTTCCGATCATCTATCGTTTTTTCTACCGGCACACAACCCACCGACTCAGTGATTTGGATGCGTAATGGATAGATTTTGCTCCACACGGGCAATGAAAAGAAAAATCCCGCCAACATTCAGTATGTTGGCGGGATTTTTTTGTTACGCGTTTTTGACCTGTGCGCTACGTCCATCGCCATTCTGGCCATTGGCCAAAGCAGGCTGGTGTTCAAGTTTCGGATGCTCTTCCGGTTTTTCGTCCTTCTTCGCATTCTTCTTCAGCTCTTCCAATCCTTTCTTACCATAGGCCAGTCGGGTAATGCCTACGTACAATACAGGCACTACGAAAATCGCCAGCGACGTAGCGGCCAGCATACCACCAAGCACCGTCCGTCCGATGGTTGCTCGGGCAACGCCCCCGGCCCCACTCGCGAGTGCCAGCGGGAACACGCCCAGAATAAACGCCAGCGAGGTCATCAGAATCGGGCGAAGTCGCAGACTTACCGCTTCAATCGTCGATTCAAGCAAATCTTCGCCTTTGTCGACGCGTTCTTTCGCAAATTCAACGATCAGAATGGCGTTCTTGGCCGCCAGACCGATCAGCGTAATTAAACCGATCTGGGCATATACATTATTGGTCAGATACGGGAATATGATCAGGGCCGTAATAGCGCCCAACGCACCAATCGGTACCGATAACAAGACCGAGAACGGTACCGACCAGCTTTCATACAAGGCCGCCAGGAACAGAAATACAAAGCCGATCGACAGCATAAAAATGTAAATCGACGTACCACCCGCGTTGATTTCCTCGCGACTCAAGCCCCCAAAATCGTAGGCATACCCTGCCGGCAGCACTTTAGCGGCTACTTCCTGCAACGCTTCATTGGCCTGACTGCTACTGTAACCCGGCTTCGTGCTGCCGTTCAACTCAACGGAGCGGAACAGGTTAAAGTGGGAAATCAGCGGTGCGTTTTCAATGACACTGGTTTTGATAACCGTACTAATTGGCACCAGTTGGCCTGCTCCGTTGCGCACGTAATATTGATTTAGCGCTTTAATATCAGTCCGGTACATGGTATCGGCCTGGGCCACCACCCGGAATTTACGGCCGTAAATGATGAAGTCGTTGACGTACTGACTACCCAGCAATGTCTGCATGGTGGTGTAAACATCACTAACGGATATACCCAGTTTTTTACATTTATCACGGTCTACATCAACCCGGTATGCGGGTGATTTTGCGGTAAAATACGTAAAGGCTCTACCTATTTCTGGACGTTTGTTGGCTTCGGCCAGAAAGTTTTGTACTACGTTATCGAAGGCTGCTACATCATCGTTGGTTTCGCGTTGCTGAATCTCAAACGTAAAACCCGACGACTGACCCAGCCCCGGAATTGCCGGGGGTTGCAATACCTGAGGGCGTGCATCGTTCAGGCCCGCCAGCGCCTTTTGTATCTTGACGACCAGCGAGTCGGCCTGCATGTTACGTTCCTTTCGCTCATCCCAGGGTTTGAGCGACATGAATATTGTACCGCTGTTTGATTTCGATGCGAACGTAATGGCGTTCAACCCGCCTAAGGCAGCAAAGTGGTTAACATACGGTTGCGCTTTAAGAATCTCCATCATCTTGTTCAGAACAACAAGACTACGTGCCGTAGAAGCCGCTTCGGGAATTTCGTAGGTAACGATCAGCCGCCCTTCGTCTTCGGTTGGGATGAATCCCGTTGGTTTAGCCCGGAATAATAACCCGGTTCCGATGTAGACAACAACCAGCCCGACAATCACGAGCGGAGTGGCTTTTATGAGCCGCTGCACGCCATTTGAATAAGCGTTCGTAACCTTCTCGAACCACTGATTAAACTTATAGAAGAACTTATTTAATCCCTTCGCATTTTCGTCGATGTGCATCGGACGTAGCAGCAGTGTACACAGCGCGGGCGTCAGTGACAAGGCGACAAACGCGGAAATCAGTACCGAAACAGCAATGGTGATGGCAAACTGCTGGTACAATCGACCGACAATCCCCGGAATAAAACCAACCGGCACGAACACAGCGGCAAGAATCAGGGCAATGGCGATAACCGGCGCCGAAATCTCCCGCATGGCCTCTTTCGTAGCCTCTTTGGGTGATAGTCCTTTGTCGATATTCACCTGCACAGCCTCTACCACCACAATCGCATCATCGACCACAATACCGATGGCAAGAACGAACGCAAAAAGTGTCAGGGTGTTAATCGTAAAGCCAAGCGGCACAAACAGCGCGAACGTACCAACGATAGACACCGGAATAGCCAGCAACGTGATGAGGGTAGCCCGCCAGCTTTGCAGGAATAAAAACACAACCAGGATAACCAGCACCAGCGCTTCGAGCAGCGTTTCGACTACTTCGGAAATTGACACCTGGATAACCGAAACCGACTCGAACGGCACTACGTATTCAATGTCTTTCGGGAAGGTCTTTTTCAGCTTATCCATCGCATCATACACGCCTTTGGCCGTTGCAAGGGCGTTACTGCCCGGCAACTGATACACAAGCAGATAGGATGCCCGTTTACCATCGACAAACGAGTTGCTGGCGTAGGAGAACTTACCCAGCTGCACCCGGGCTACGTCGGCCAGATAGACCAGCGACCCCTTGCTGGGATCACTGCGGACGATGATCTTTCTGAAATCGTCTTCCTTGCTGAGTCGGCTGTTAGTAAAGACTGAATACTCGAATGCCTGTGAGGCCGGTTGTGGTGCTGCCCCTACCGACCCACCAGCGACTTGTAAATTCTGCTCCTGAAGGGCGTTTACTACGTCTGTTGGTGTCATGCCCAGTTGCGCCAGCCGGTCGGGTTTGAGCCAGATCCGCATACTGAAATCATCGGCGCGGCTGAAAATATCGCCTACGCCCGGCACCCGCAACAGCGCGTCGCGGATATAAATGTTGGTGTAGTTATCCATGAACGACACGTTGTGCGTGCCATTCGGCGAATAAATGGCCACGAGCATAAACAACGACGGATTCCGCTTCCTAACCACAACGCCAAGGCGCGTAACCTCCTGCGGTAACTGCGGCTGCGCGATACCGACCCGGTTCTGCACGTCCAGCGCGGCAATGTTTACGTCGGTACCGACTTTGAACGTAACGTTCATGGTCATCCGACCATCGTTGGTCGCATTGGTCTGAACATAGTCCATACCCGGCGTTCCGTTCACCTGGGTTTCAATGGGCGTCGCCACCGTCTGCTCCACCGTTTGGGCATCGGCACCGGTATACGTACCCGTCACCTGCACAACCGGGGGCGTAATGTCAGGATACTGGCTGACGGGTAAACTGAGCAAAGCCAGCACACCCAACACGACAATCACGATGGATGCGACGATGGCAGTAACCGGCCGATTTATAAATATTTCTGCGAACATACTTGTTGAGTTTGACGGTTACAGTTTACGGTATCTGGTTTACGGTTGACCAGCTCACAAATAGCTTACGCGTCAGCCAACCGTAAACCAGATACCATAAACTGTAACCTATTTTGCTGCCGTTTGCTTGTTACTGGAATCGGGTCTTGGGCCGCCCGATTGGCCGGGTTGGCTAACGCGAACTTTAGCGCCTTCACGAATTTTCTGAGTGCCTTCTGTCACAACCATATCACCTTCTTTGATACCCTCTTTTACGATAACTTTATCGTTGATTCGTGCGCCCAGTGTCACCTTCTTCTGAGATACCTTGCTGCTATCGCCAACGACAAATACAAAATACTCGCTCATCTGCTCAGTCACCGCCTGATACGGAATCAACAACTGCGGCTGGCCCGTGGTATTTTTCACACGAACATTCCCGTTTAGACCAGGCTTCAGTTGCTTATCCGGATTGGGGAAAGCGACCCGGACGCGTAACGTACCGGTTTGTGGATCGACGGCGCGGTCAATGATACGTACTGTACCAGGATATTTATACTGACTCCCATCGGGTTGAATCAATACTAATACCGAATCTCGACCCACATTTTTCTGGTTCTGCAATTTCAGAAAACGCGGAATCTCCGTTTCGTCAACCTGAAGATCGGCCGCAATTGGATTGTCCGACGAGATGGTATTGAGGGGCGTTGACCCCGGCGCTACAGCCGCCCCTAGCCGCACCTGCGAAATACCGATCGTACCGTCCAGTGGTGCATAAATTGTCGTGTATTTCAGGTTCGTTGCCACCTGCTGAATCGTCGCCTGAGAGGCTTCTACCTGCATTTTTGCCGCTTCCAACGTAGCATTGGCATTGTCGACCAATTGCTTGGCAACAGCGTCCTGTTCCGCCAGGGTATTGTAACGATTAGCGTCTTTCTGAGCGCGGTTCAGGTTTGCTTTCTGCACGTTCAGATTCGCTACGGCCTGATCGTACCCGGCGCGGTATTGCTGTGGATCAATCGTGTACAGCTTCTGCCCTTTGCTAACCCGCTGACCATCCTGAAAAAAGATACCCGTAATATTTCCAGCTACCTGCGGTTGAATCTCCACTTCAAGCAAAGCCGTTACCGTAGCTGGGAATTGATCATAGTAAACTGCACTTCCCTTCTCCGCCTTCACTGCCGAAACGGCTGTTGGTGGCGGTGGTGCTTGTTGCTGGTCATCCTTTTTGCCGCCACAGGCAGCGAGAAATAAGTTGGCCGTTACGAAAACGATACCGATGTATTTTTTCATTGTGTGTTGTATTCAATCAAACCCCAGACCGAGGCAACTCGTGTATATTTCTTATAAACTCATTCGGGGCTAAAACCCGACGATTCGTCAAAAACGAATTTCACCTAATGCACGCTGAACATCCAATTTGCTGATCAACACCTGATACAACGCATTGAATACGTTCAGGCGAGCCGTTCGCAGGTCGGCTTCGGCAATGGTAACGTCCAGATAGGTTTTTATACCGGATCGGTATTGCAGGTTGATAACCCGATAAACGTCTTCAGCCAATAACTGATTTTCGCGCAAGGCCAGATAATTAGCCAAATTACCTTTGTAGTTGGAAAGTGCCTGCGCATATTCAGCATCGACGGCACTGGTCAACGCACTCAAATCCCAGTTCAATCGCTGAACCTGTAATTCGGCAATTTTCGTCTGCTGAATGCGTCGCCCACCCTGAAAAATGGGCAGAGCTAACGACAGCCCCATCAACGAATTAGGAAAGCTCTGGCTGTACAATTGTCCGAAAGCGTTGTTCTGAAAGAGCAGGTTGTAATTGGCAAAGGCCCCTACCGTTGGCAGATAAGCCCATCGCTGGTAACGCACGTTGGCCGCCAGTAACTGGCCCTGCGTTTGCAAAAGCTGATATTCGATACGGCGTTGTGGATTCACCAGCAAGGTCGTGTCCAGAGAAACTTCGTTAAATAATTGAAGCGTATCATAACTCACGTTGAGCACCATGTTTGGCGGATACCCCATCAACTGCTTAAGCGTCTGAACTTTGGCACCTACCTGATCGCGAAATTGCTTCTGCTGGGCACGGGAATTATTAAGCGCAATTTTGGCTCGTTGCGGGTCCGTTTTATCGACAATCCCTCCCTGATACTGGTTCGTGGCGTCCTGTAAGCTACGCTGCAAGCGGGTAATGTCTTCACTCAGGATGTCAACCTGCCGCTGGGTTAGAATGACGTCGTAAAAGGCTTTGCTGACATTGACCACTACGTCGATCTTATTACGTACCGTCACTTGAGTCGCCTGCGCCCGATACGCATCAGCCGTTCGGCTCGCCAGCAACAGGTCCCGGCTAAAAATGCTTTGGGTTAATGAAAGGGACGCTGTCGAGGTGTTTTTGGCACCGATTGTCCGGGGAACGCTTTCACCGGTCGTTGGATCGGGGAAAATCGTAGTAGGCAATTTAAGGTTATGGATAAGATTATACCCAGCCGACAGTTGCGGATACCAGGCCGCCAGCGAACTTTGAACCGTACGTTCGGCAACTTCTTGATCAATAAGGGATTGACGGATAACGGGTTGATGACTTAGTGCATACTGAACGCAATCCGTCAGGTATGCCTGTTTTGCCAGTGAATCAGACGTCTTTTGCGCAAACCCCAAATGCCCAAACACGCTAAAAAACCCAACAAGTAATGTAAACCAACTCTTCTTCATAAGACAGTGAGGTGCAATAATACACGGCGACAACATTAGTCAACAACGTGTACTATCTAACAACTATTTCCGATTAGCGTTTTGTTCGTTTACAACCAATAATTTAACGGCCATCCATCAGTTGCCTAAGTAATAATCCGGAGGTTCTAAGCATAAATTAACTAAAGGAAACCACTTGATACACAGGCAATTTACACGAAATGTCAGTTAATCGAATCGTAACAGCGAACGCACTACATTTGTTATAAGTAAGTAGTGGAAGCGGTAAAACGTAGCTTATCAACAGGAATTCCTCAGCTACCCTTTCATTTCAGAACAACTCGCTCTCCGGTTTGTCAAACCCACTCAAAGGCCGTAATTTCGGGGCTTTATCAGTAGCGATTAAGCGACATGACCGAAGCACCCAAAGACTCCGACGAACGTACATCAGGCGAAAAGTCTCTCAACTTCATTGAACAAATTGTAGAAGAGGATATTGAATCCGGCAAAAACGGTGGGCGAATTCATACGCGTTTTCCACCCGAGCCGAACGGTTATCTGCACATTGGCCACGCCAAATCGATTTGCCTCAATTTTGGACTCGCCGATAAATACGGCGGACAAACCAATCTACGGTTCGACGATACAAATCCGGTTACGGAAGATACCGAATACGTAGATTCCATCAAGAATGACGTTCACTGGCTCGGCTTCGACTGGGAGAATGAGTTTTATGCATCCGATTATTTCGACCAGATTTACCAGTTCGCCGAAACCCTGATTTCGAAAGGGCTGGCGTATGTGGATGATTCAACTTCGGAAGAGATAGCAGCTCAAAAAGGCACGCCAACCGAACCCGGCCGGATGAGTCAATACCGCGACCGGAGCGTAGACGAAAACCTCGATCTGTTCCGGCGCATGAAAGCGGGCGACTATCCCGACGGCGCCAAAGTGCTACGTGCCAAAGTCGATATGGCGTCCCCGAACATGCAACTTCGCGATCCGATCATCTACCGCATCAAGCACGCGCATCACCACCGCACCGGGGATACATGGTGCATCTACCCGATGTACGATTTCGCGCATGGGCAGTCGGACGCCATTGAGCACATTACGCACTCGCTCTGTACGCTGGAATTTGAAGTACACCGTCCGCTGTATGAGTGGTTTATCGACAAGCTGAACATTTTCCCTTCCCGCCAGATTGAATTTGCGCGGCTCAACCTGACGTATACGGTCATGAGCAAGCGGAAACTCAAGCAGCTGGTGGAAGAAGGGCATGTGAGCGGTTGGGACGATCCCCGGATGCCAACCATTGCCGGTATCCGTCGGCGCGGCTACACACCCGCCAGCATCCGCGAATTTGCCGACCGCATTGGGATCGCTAAGCGCGATAACCTGATCGACGTGGGTTTGCTGGAGTTTTGCATCCGCGAAGAGCTGAACAGAACGACCCACCGCGTGATGGCCGTTCTGGACGAAAAGCCACTTAAACTCGTCATCACGAACTACGAAGTGGGCCGTGAGGAAATCATGCGGATTGAAAACAGTCCCGAAGACCCAACAGCAGGAGAACGCGACGTACCGTTCAGCCGCGAGGTATACATCGAGCGTGACGACTTCCTGGAAAACCCACCGAAGAAATTCTTCCGGTTGTTTCCGGGTGGCATGGTACGGCTGAAAGGTGCGTACATTATCAAGTGTGACGAAGTCGTGAAAGACAACGCGGGTGAGATTATCGAGTTACGCTGTACTTACCTCCCTGAAACCAGGAGCGGCTCCGATACGTCGGGTATGAGCGTGAAAGGCACGATTCACTGGGTATCCGTCCCGCACGCGGTAGAAGCTGAAGTCCGTCTTTACGACCGACTGTTCTCCGTCGAGAACCCGGCCGCCGACGAGCGCGATTTCAAAGAGTTGCTTAACCCCAATTCGCTGAGCGTAGTACGTGCCTTTGTCGAACCGGCGCTGGTAGAAGCGGCCCGGTCTGGTGCGCAAAGCAACTTCCAGTTCATGCGCAAAGGCTACTTCATCCTCGACCAAGATTCTACGGCTGACAAGCCCGTTTTCAACCGGACCGTTACATTGAAAGATTCGTTTGCGAAGGAAGTGAAGAAGGGGTGATGATACGTAGTTGTTGTCCTTCCGACGCAGGAAGAGTCCGAAGATTTTTCCTGCGTCGGAAGGACAAACGGTTTTAGTTTATATCGCGGATTATGGACAAACTTCATCTGCACGATTTAGCAGCTCTTACAACCCCATTGCCGAATTACAATCTACGTCGAGGAGAAATAGGGGTAATTGTTGACATTGGTCCGAACGAAAACTATCTACTTGAATTTATCGGCAAAGACGGAGCACCCTATGCTACACCCACTGTTTCGGCGGCTCAATTGATGAAGGTTTATTTGCAGGCTGATATGGTTGAGTAAATTTAAAAAAGCTGAATCCAAAGAAAAAACGTCTGAATTTATCTGAGCTCTCAACCTTTACTTATATTCAGGTAGATTCAGACGTAATTGTTTTTAGCTTTAGTAATTGTTACGACTGGTTTGTAAAAGTTTTTGGGGAAGTCTTTAAGAAATCATTACTCGCATAACCTTTCTCCATAAATTCAGTATATCAACAACATTCCGCATACGGTAAAGAATATTGGTGGGCTAAGACACGATAAGATATCCTGGCGGCTGCGGTGAAGTTGATTTGGGACTTCACATCCAGCAAATCTTTGTTATCTTTATAAAAGCTATGACAACATTACAAATTCCTGTACCGGACTCAACCGCCCAACAGTACCAGAAGCTGTCTGCCGAGCAGAAGAATGTACTTGCTATTCTTATTGCTGATAGTCTTACTGAAACAACTGATGTGTTAGACGTAATGGATTACATAAGCTTTAAAGCGGCTAAACGCGGCCTGACGCCAGATATTCTTAATGAGTTGTTAGTTGATTGATGTCACCCGCTATAGTCTTCGATACAAACGGGTTGGTAAGTGCGGCTTTACTAGCGCGGTCAGTAAGCAGGCTGGCCTTTGATAAAGCGTACCAGCAATGTCGACTTCTAACATCTACGGCCTGTTTAGATGAATTAAGCGACGTATTACACAGGCCAAAGTTCGCTAAGTATATTACCCCATTCGAGGCCAGTTTATTCATCAATCGCTACGCACTAGTGGCACATATTGTCCCAATAACACTGCGTATAACCGACTGTCGGGACGTAAAGGATAATAAATTTCTGGAAGTTGCGGTTTATGGTGAAGCGTCTTACCTGATAAGTGGTGACCTGGACTTACGTATTTTACATCCGTATAGGTCCATTCCAATTATTACGCCAAATGACTTTCTCGGATTAACTTTATAGCTTAAAGATTCCTTGTTATACGCTGATTCACCCATGCCTCCCATCTACAAATCCAGCCACTTCGACGATATTCCGGCATACGATAAAGAATATTGGTAGGCCAAAACACCACAGGAACGGTTGGTAGCTGCGCTGAAACTTATTCACCGGGCTAAAGCGATTTATTACTCAAATCCCGAAAACCCATCGCTCGGCAATGGAGGACAAGTACTTAAATCAAGCACGCCGATCGAGCGGAGTCAGAAAATAGGGCGTATTCCAAACGTATAGATTTCTACGCTCACTTCCCGCAAGCCGCGCTTCCTGTACAGGCTAAACTCACGAATAGTTCGGAACGGATTTTCCAGCCCACGTCGGTTTTGCGCCACATGGATAGATACGTACCGGTTATGGTTTGAATGCCGTCGGGACGCTGGAAACGGCCAGCCCAGTGTCCATGCTCGGCCGCCAGGGGACTCGACGTACTGATCTGGATGCTATCTGTCGTGCGGACGTACCCGAGAAACGTAGCGTCTTTGAATTGGGGGGCCACAGATGCCAGCACCGAATCCCGACTCGATACGTGTGAACCACTTCCCCGCGTTACCTCAATATCAGGCAGCATGGTCTGTCCAAAGGCAGTGAGATCATGGGCCTGAATAGCCTGATTCGACTGCGCCCGCAAGGTTCGAATAGCCATCTCGTCTGTTGTTCCTGAGCCTTGCTGCCTGGGTAGTTTCTGAGCCTGGGAGACCAGCGGCATCAGCACCGCAAATAGGACAACAACTAAATCAGTACGTAGTGATTTCTTCATTGGCGGAAGATAGCGCAGGTTTTATAGTATGGCAAAAACAGAAAGTATTCCACACCCATATTTTCACGCGCTCTTCAGTTTCTTTTTGGGTAGGTAACGTAGTAAAACTTAACTTTGAGGTAGAAAAATCCTTTTTATTTACTGTTTATGCAACGTCCTGTCTGTTGGTCTCTTTTGTGCCTGCTACTCTATGCATTTAGTGTATCGGCACAAACCAATGAATTACCCTACGCAACGCTCAACCTTCAGAATCTCAACGACTTTAAGCCTACTGGGGGCAATTGGAAAATCGTTGGCGATGTCTTCTACGACATTAACAAAGATGGCAAAGCAAGTACCAAACCAGGAACCGGCATTCTGGTAAACGATCTTTCGGGAAAGAGCAAAGATCAGTTGTTCACCAAAATGGAACACGGTGATATGGAACTCGAACTGGATTTCATGATGGAGAAAGGCTCCAACTCAGGCATTTATCTGCAAAGCCGTTATGAAATCCAACTCTTTGATAGCTGGGGCGTAAAAGATCCAAAGTCCGTGGATTGTGGGTCCATTTATGAACGCTGGGACGAAAGCCGTCCCGAAGGCCGCAAAGGTTATGAAGGTCATCCGCCCGCGCAGAATGTCAGCAAAGCACCGGGTCTTTGGCAGCACTTTAAAATTGTATTCCGGGCACCGCGCTTCAACGAAAAAGGGGAGAAAATCGCCAATGCCAAATTCATCAAGGTGATTCAGAACGGCGTTACCATCCACGAGAACATTGAAGTAACGGGACCAACGCGGGCGGCTGCATTTCAGGATGAAAAACCTACTGGGCCGCTCATGATTCAGGGCGATCATGGTCCGGTAGCGATTCGAAACATTAAGTATAAATCCTATGGTATTGAGCCGGTTACCTTAACCAAACTGACACTGAAAGCCTATGACGGCAAATTCAAATCGGTGGACGATTTCAACGCGCTTACCCCGAAACGGGAAATGCCGATTGAGATTCTGGCCCATCAGGTGCCAGGCAGCCGGGATAATTTCGGCGGAAAAATTACCGGCACGATTCATATTCCCCGCGCCGGGCAATACCTGCTGAACCTAACGCTTCGCTTTATTCCAAATGAGACGCTGCCAACCAATCCGAATGGTGCAGGCGAGTTGTCCATTGCGGGTAAAAAATTATTGACCATCACCGGCAAGGACAACAATTTCGCGACGATTACTACGAATCTGGACGCGGGCGATTTTCCATTTGAGCTGGCCTATTATAAAAATTTCGGGTTCTGGTACGCCCGCAGTAATGACATCCTGCTAACGATTGAAGGTCCCGGCGTTCAATATACTGCGCTGAATCCGGTGATACGTATCGAAGAGGCCGTTAGCCCAATCACGGAAATAGCGACCAGTGAGCCGGTTATGCAACGGGGATTTGTGAATCACCACGGCATAAAGCATACGCATACCATTTCGGTTGGCGAACCCAACGACGCAAACTACACGGTCGACCTGCGCAAAGGTGAATTTCTGCAAATCTGGCGGGGTGATTTTCTGGATACGACACCCATGTGGCACGGTCGGGGTGAAACGCAGTTATCCGTTCCGCTGGGCAGCGTGATCGAGTTGCCAGGCAAGCCATCGCTTACGTTTCTGGCCGATCAAAATGCGGCCTGGCCCGACTCCAACGCTACGTATAACAACCTGGGCTACGACGTTGACAAAGCCGGTCGACCGGTTTTCAAGTATACGCTGGGTGGGGCAAGCGTGCGTGAGTCGCTGGCGTCAACGGACGATGGCAAGAAATTAGCGCATACGTTCACGGTCTCTCCGGGTTCAGAGACAAAAGAAATCTGGTGCCGGGTTGCTGAAGGCAAGGACATCACGGTGTTGCCAAATGGTTTATATGCGATTAACGACAAGCAGTATTTTATTGAGTTGCCGGGCACTGCGAAACCCGTTATCCGCAACACGGCGCAAAATATGAAGGAGATGTTGCTGCCGGTGAAAGCGACGAATAAGGTTGGCGTCATTTCTTACTCAATTGTCTGGTAAGGCTCAATTTTTGAAAAATACCCTCATGAACGTATCTCATCAATCAATAAATCGGCTGGCTATAGCGGCTCTCGTCGCTACCAGTCTGACCTGTTTTAGTACGTTGCCCACGTTTGCGCAAATCCAGTCGAAAGACGGAAAGCCAGTTAGTTCCAGCAGCAAACAGCTAGCCCCGGCTCCAAAAGGACTAGCCAAACCAGAAGTTGATCCTGAAAAAGAAGAGGACTTCTATAAGCTGATTTCGCTGCCCGTTCCCGAAGACATCATTCTGGAAGTGGGGGGTATGGCTACGTTGCCCGATGGTAGCCTGGCCGTTTGTACGCGCCGGGGCGAAGTATGGCTGGTATCGAATCCGTCGATAAGCGGCACGGAAAGACCGGTTTACAAACGATTTGCGTCTGGCTTGCATGAGCCTCTCGGGTTGACTTATAAAGACGGCGATATTTATGTCACCCAACGTAGTGAAGTAACACGACTGCGCGATACCGACGGCGATCAAAAAGCGGACTCGTACGACAAAGTATACTCCTGGCCGCTATCGGGCAATTATCATGAGTATTCCTATGGCCCAACGTTCTTGCCAAACGGCAATATGCTGGTTACCCTGAACGTGGGCTGGAGCAATAGCCTGGGCCATGGCGTGAGTCTGGTGCCCTGGCGCGGCTGGACGCTGGAATTAACACCCGATGGCAAAATGACGCCGTTCGCGGCTGGCATGCGCTCGCCCGCTGGCTACGGTTTCAACGCAGCCGGCGATTACTTCTACACCGAAAACCAGGGCGACTGGGTTGGCTCGGGCCGTATTTCGCAGGTAGAAAAAGGTGATTTTCTCGGAAACGCCGAAAGTCTTCGCTGGACGGGTATGCCCGGCTCGCCATTAACCATCAAACCGCAGGACGTACCCAATACGGGCGAACCGCTCTACGACGTAGCAAAGCGGTTTACGGCACTGAAAGCACCCGCCGTCTGGTTGCCACACGGTATTCTGGGTATCTCGACATCGGGCTTATTGACCGATAATACCGCCGGAAAATTCGGCCCGTTTGCTAATCAGATGTTTATTGGAGATCAGGGCCAAAGTATCCTCTCGCGCGTTGATCTGGAGAAGGTCAAGGGCAAATATCAGGGCGTAGTATTCCCGTTTCGGGAAGGTTTTTCGTCGGGCGTGCTCCGTATGGTTTGGGGGCATGATGCCTCCATGTTCGTAGGTATGACCAGCCGGGGCTGGTCGTCGACGGGTAAAGAATTGTTTAGTTTGCAACGTCTTGTCTGGACGGGAAAGACGCCGTTCGAGATGAAGACGATCCACGCGATGCCGGATGGTTTTGAAATCGAATTTACAGCTCCCGTCGATCAGGAACTGGCCGCCGATCCTGCATCTTATAAAGTAACGGGCTTCAATTACAAATACCACGCGACCTATGGCAGCCCGGTTATTAATCGGGGTGGCTGCCCAATCCGTGGTGTCGTTGTGTCGAAAGATGGCATGAAAGCACGGTTGGTAGTTGACAGCCTGCGACTGGGTTATATTCATGAAATCACGACGAATGGCGTGAAGTCGGCTAATGGAAGAGCTTTACTCCATAATGTTGGCTACTATACGCTGAACAATATTCCTGATGGCGAAAAATTAGCCATTGCTGACGTAGCCCCAAAACACGATCACTCGGCAATGGTCATGGCGTCGACATCGACGGCACCGCCCGTACCTACAAAAACAACGGCAACCAAAGGAAAGACAACAAAACCGGCTGCTACAAAAGCGACGGTGAGCAGTACCATGAAACGGGTGACAGAAATGCCCGCTTCCTGGGGCGAACCCGATTATACCATTACGTTAGGAACCAAGCCGGGGCTAAAGTTCACACCCGAGCAGTTTCAGGTAAAAGCGGGCAGCAAGGTGCGGGTTGTCTTCAATAATGAGGATGATATGCTGCATAACTTCGTTGTTGTAGCGCCCGGTTCCGCCATTCAGGTTGGCGAGCTGGCCATGAAATTAGGCCTTGAAGGACAGGAGAAAAACTATATTCCGCAGTCAGACAAGGTGCTGCACCACACCAATCTGCTTCAGCCGAACACCAACGAAACCATCTATTTCATTGCCCCGTCAACACCCGGCGACTACATGTACGAATGCTCGGTACCGGGCCACTTCTACATCATGCAAGGCACAATGAAGGTGGTGAAGTAATATATTTTGTCATCCCGACTGCACCGGCAGTGCAGTCGGGATCGTTTGTTTTGATATATTTTTTATCTTTTATACGGCAGCCAGCAGAAACGCTAAACCAGTTTAATGGATGCCGCTTTGAAAGCCGCTAATAATCGCTGGAGCAGTTGACTCTTGAGACTGACTTCGGTATAAATATTGCTTATCCATACCACTACTTTCAGTTCGACAGCATCAGCGCCAATAGCAGTGACGACAATTTCCGGCGGTCTGTTTTTTAAGGCTCCGTCCAGTTGATCTACTTCACGGATTATAATAGCCTGGATTGTCTGAAGGTCTGTTTCAGCGCTCACTTTCAGGGTCAGTTCCGTTTTCAGGTACGAGTCACTGGATGTCCAGTTCACTAATCGATTCGACAGTAAATCACCGTTCGGAATAATGACTTCCGAACCCTGGGAGGTTATCATGCGACTGGCCCGAATACCAATGTCGCGGATACGGCCTTTTTTGTCGGCCAGTTCCACGTAGTCGCCAATCTGGAACGGTCGTTCAAAAATCAGAATGATTCCCGATACAAAATTGCTGACAATGTTCTGCATCCCTAAGCCTATACCGACGCTCAGCGCGCCCAGTACCACCGTAAACTTATCGATGGAAATACCCGAAGCGGCAACGGCCAGCAGAACCCCGGCGATAACAATAACCAGTCGTACTAACGCCAGGATTGAGCTTACCTGTTCAGTCGATCCGCTCGCCGTTGGAAGCTGGCTCTCGCCAAAGAATAGCCCTATGTTTTTTTGCAACAGGCTTGACAGATAAATAATCACCGAAAACGACACTACGTTGCCCAGCGTGAAAGCAAGACTACCGAACGAACGAGGCTTGGTGAGGATATGAATCACTATGTTAAAGACAACATCGACGATTCCCACATTTATAAAAAACACCAGCAGCCATAAGCCAACGGCGACGACGCTGAGCCCCTTTTTGAAGGAGGACCGTATATGACTGACATTCAGGCGGGAAAAGAACCCGGTTGTGCCAGCGCTTATTTTTATCTGAAGTTCCAAAGCTTCCAGCACGACCACCATAAATAGGCTTAAGCCTGTCAGTTGAATCAATCCGATAACGGCCGTGATACTCACAGTTTTGGCTAAGCTGATTCGCCCAAAAATATTTAAGACAATGGCCAGCCCCATCAATAAAAGGTAAAGCACACGTACTGCCCGAACAATACGCGTGCTGATGTGCTGCCGTGGCAATCGGTCAGTAAAGACAAGGCCGATGTACAAAAAGCCGGCATTCAAGGCGATTAGCCCCAGCCGCATAAGGGCAGAATCGCCAACAATAGCGTTGGTTAAAATGAGTAGTACGTACATCGTTCCGGTAAGTACCCACATGCGTCTGTCCTGCGTAGAGAACTTCGGCCACAGGTGAAGGGTGAGCACCAGAAATAGCAAAGACTGGGTAATTTCGATGTATATGGAGGGCGATTGGGGCTCAAACAGGGGTGTCAGGTTGAGCAGCACAATCAGCGTAGCCACGATCGGTACGGGCCGTAGGTTTTCGAGCCGGAACGGGGCTATTTTTTGCTGTAGGTCAGGGTCTCGCGCTTTTTTGTAGTTAGTAAATACCCAGACAAAATAGAGGACCGCCAGCATGACTAACAGAAACCGATTGTCCCAGGTAGAGGCAAAAAAGTATTTAAGGATTTTATCCTGCCCCTGATAACTCGATTTGAGAAGTAGCCCCAGATTGTCGGCCGAAACCGCCATGGGCGCTTCCCATAAATAAGGTGATTCTTTCTGCAGGGCATTTTCCGTTGACTTCTGTAGCCGCTCATTAAGCGTCGTCTGCAGGTTACTGACGGTTAAATACGTACCGGATACATCGGCCAGCAATCGGCTTACCGTATCCAGCCGGGCACTGGTGCGGGTACCCGCATCCTGTAGTTGAAATTTCAGCCCAACTAACTGATCGGAGTAGAGTTTCTTTTCGGTCGTATCATTCCCCGCGACGGTCAGTAATGAGTCCGTACTTAGCGCAAGTACCTGATCCAGATTAGTTTGCAGATCGTTGTTCGTTCTGGAAAGTATCGTTCGCCAGTCGGCCAGTTTTTTCAGGGCATCATTCAGAATCAGGTTATAGTTGGATAAGCTCTTTGGTTCAACCGATTTTCCGTGTGCGCGCAAATCCGCGGAAACGGGTGCTACGTTGGTTTTCACCTCCGACAAACCAGCCCGTATGCGGGCAAGACCATACCTTTTCTTATCATCCGACTTGATCTGGGTGATAACCGACTGTGCTTTTTGTATTTTGAATAATAAGGTATCCGGAATGGTCTGGGCTGCCGACTTATCCGTCGTTCGGGTGGTATCCTGCGCCATTGACGGCAACAGAGCCGTAAAAAAGAGAAAGCTAATCAGTAGGGCATTAACGCTGGCTTTAACAAACATGAAGACGTAAACGATTTTATTCACACATAACATGACTTTTCAGGTGTAAATACCCGAAAGTCATGTGCCTTTTAGTAAGGCAATCCGTACCAAATGAATAATAGGTCAACCGCCACGTAGCGCGATTGTTAGTTTACGTCTCCAGAAACTGGACAAGCGGGAGTTGTTTTTAACACAGACCAGGCCGTCGAAAGGGATGCATGGAGAAAAAAAGGAGATACACAGAGTTTTTATTATTTCTCCGTCTATCTCCTTTTAACTCCCTGATCCTCCGAGCTATAACTATTTCCAATATTCCTGAATGACTTTTATCAGTTCGGGGTGGATACCGCAGGCGGCTACTACGTCGCCCCGAAAGAGAAATTCATCGCCCCCTTCGAAGTCGGTTACAATACCTCCGGCTTCGCGAACAAGCAATACACCTGCGGCCATGTCCCAGGAGTTGAGGTTATATTCATAAAAAGCTTCAAATCGCCCGCAGGCTACGTAGGACAGATCAATCGCGGCCGACCCCATCCGGCGCAATCCGTGTGTCTCCTTCATCAAGGACTCCAGAATGTGCAGGTAGGATGGCATTTTGTCAAAGCTATAATACGGGAATCCCGTAGAAATCAGGCTTTCACCGAGCTGCGTTGCGGTCGATGCGTGAATGGCCGTCTCATTGCAATGGGCGCCCCCACCCTGCCAGGCGGAAAAACATTCGTCTCGGTTGGGGTCGTAAATCACACCAGCAATTGGCGTTTTGCCCTCCACCAGGCCAATACTAACTGAAAATACCGGTAAGCCGTGAATGAAATTTGTTGTCCCATCGAGCGGATCAATGATCCAGTTCAGGGCATTTTGGTCAGCTTCCTGCCCGGTTGTCCCCTCTTCGGTAATGAAACCGGCTTCGGTAAGCAGCTTGCTGAGCTTCTCCACCAGTTGCTTCTCCGTTTCTTTATCTACGTAGGACACCAGATTATTGAGGCCCTTGTATTCAATTGCATCGCGCTGAAACCGGCTACGTTCCTGAAGTAAAAACGCCCCGGCATCGGTGGCAATCGTAGCAATCTCGCGCGTGAGGGCGGCTAAATCCTTTGTCATACTGCTCGTTTCGTTTACCCTTAAACAATCGGGTAAAGACTCATTTTGTTCCGAAAAACTTAATTTCTGGCAGGGGTTTGAACCGCTTGGACGCCCCCGCCAGACATTACAAATTACTTATCCGCTTAAGGTTATCATCCGGCACCCGATCTACAAGGAAATTGATAGGGTCAATACCGGCCTCAAAGGGTTCCTGCTTCACCACAAACGTATATTTACCGTTCTTCTGCCGCATTCGCTCGCGCCGAACCGCGAGAAGCTTACCCTGCTTTTTGCCTTCCGCTGGTTTGCCATATACCCCTACGTCGATCAGATCGTTGAGTTTCGTTGGCGTTTCGCGGCCGAGCGAGTCTGCATAGAACTTCTCGGCCTGCACCTCCACCGTTACGTCATATTGCCCATCGGCTCGTTTTTTCGCCGACGCCGACGTAGCACGGTTATTAAAGATCGTGATCCGCTCAAATTGATCAGTGATGACCGACTGCAACGAATCGGGTGTCTGCTGACGGAACAAGTCCACCATAGTGTAGGAAACCGGGTACGGTGGTT
Organism: Spirosoma jeollabukense; assembly: GCF_054777855.1. Taxonomy (NCBI): domain Bacteria; kingdom Pseudomonadati; phylum Bacteroidota; class Cytophagia; order Cytophagales; family Cytophagaceae; genus Spirosoma; species Spirosoma jeollabukense. The sequence continues at coordinate 10,513 of NZ_BAAHAD010000019.1, read as the reverse complement.
GTTGGTAGGCGTACTGGCTAACCATTGTTTGCAGTGCCTTGTTGACAGCCGCTTCGCCAATCAGTTCTTTCAAATAATACATTACCGCACTTCCCTTGTTGTAGTGGATATAGCCCTGATTCTCAACCCGTTCGAGCGGAACTTCTTTGAGCGACTCGGTCCCCCGCGCCGACAGGTATCGATCCATTTCAAACTTCAGGAAGCGCTTCATGCGGCTTTTGTCATACGCTTTTTCCATTACCATCAGGGCTGAATACTGCGCCTGCGTTTCCGACAACATGGTAGCTCCCTGCATATACGCGCCAACGACCTGGTGCGCCCACCACTGGTGACCCATCTCGTGGGCGACCACGTACTTGACCATGTCGATATCTTCCTCGGGGTCGATTCGGGAAATGAACCCAATACTCTCCGAATAGGGCATCGTACCCGGAAATGCCTGGGCAAAACTGGCGTAACGTGGAAACTCAATAATTCGGGCCTGCTTGTGGTAGTATGGCCCAAAGTGCTCGGTATAATAGGCCAATGATCCTTTGACCGACTCAAGCATATCGCGGACGTTGTAAGGGTGCTTTTTATCGTAATACACCTCTACATCAATGCCGTTCCACTTTTCGCGGGCCACTTCATATTTCGCCGAAATAAATGAGTAAAAGTTAAGCGATTGATGATCAAGCTTGTAATGAAAATACCGCCGGGGCTGCTTGTCCGGTCCATCCTGCCGCCACTCTTTCAGCAACGAACCCGGGGCCACGGCAATCTGGTCGGGTGAAGTGCTGATAATCGTTTCGACCGACACCCAGTCGGAGTTGTTGCTGAGGTACGTATCCATGCAGTCGCCGGTGCAGTTGCGTTCAAGTTTTGGCATCCGGGCTTTTTCGGGCAAACCATATTTCTTGCGGTCGTTCTTGTCGCTGAGTTCGCCCTGCTCCTGGTAGCCAATTTGTGGAGCGATGTCGAAGTTGTCGAAGAAGGAGCCGTTCTGATTGGCCTGTTTGGTATACTGGACCTCATTCTCAAAGCCGCGGGTCTGTTTTTTGGTTGTGAAATGCAGATGCAGTGAATCGCCGGGAGCCAGCGCGGGGCTTACTTTGTAGATTCGGTATTGCAGCAGCGAATCGTTCGTCGCCAACGTAGCCCGATCTAGTTTAAGTGTAAAATCAAGACGGTTCGGCAGCACAATATGCACGGAATCAATTGGTTTTGTGGCCTTATTCACCAATACATAATCGCCATTCACCACCAGATTTCGTTCTTCGGGATAGACCTCAATGTTGTATTTTACATTGGCGACCCGTGGTTGTTCCCGATGTTGGTAGCGTTTGTATTTCTGTTCGTAAGCTACCTGTTGCTTTTCCTTAACCTTGGTCGTTTCGTAGTGATTGAGGACTTTCGTATTGTAGAAAATAAATCCACCCACCAGCACCAGTGCCACGGCCAGCCCCCCAACCATCAGGCGCTGTCCCTGCAGCGCCTGCCCCGCCGACCGAAGCCGGTTGGGCCATGCGGTATCTTTTCCCCGTACCCAGAACAAAACTGCCACCAGACCCAGCGTTATCGCCCACAATGACCAGTACACGCGAAACCACGTTATTGAGGCCACATACGGTCCCCATTCATTCATATCGGAGTATTGGTAATTAGGCGACGCGTTGAATTGCACCAGATTACTCTGCACATCCAGGGGCGTCCAGACGTAGGCATTCGCAATCAGAAGGGCCACGACCGCGAAAAACGCCACGTACTTATTGTTAACCAGCGTATGGACCAGCATCGACAGGACAATAATGGGCGCGTAACGTAGCAGGTCGATCACCAGAAACTCCATCACATACTGCCCTATGCCAACGTCAGTAAAGCCCATCAGCGCCTGCGTTGTCAAACCTGCCACCATACACATAACCTGAATAATGGCCACAATGCCCATCATGGCAATGAACTTCCCGACGAAAACGCTCCAGTTCCGGTGCGGCATCGCATCGTAAATCTGGTCCAGGTCGGCATCACGTTCTTTCCAGATCAGCGCACCGGAGTAGAAAATAATAATAGCGAACAGAAACAGCGAAATCGTCCCGTGAATGAGCTGAATAACCTGATACGTAACGGGATACGAACTTAGTCCGTAAAACCTCCCGGCGTATTGCAGCGAAAAACCCATATTGAGCAACCCCGCGAACAGAATCACAATGAAAGCCGTCCCCTTGACAGTGCCCCAGAAATCGGTCCTGAAAACCCGGAACATCTGTGTCCACTGTGCCGACAACCCGTGGTTTATCTGTACGCGGGGCAACGTTTGCAGCGGCACAAATACGGCTTTTCCGGCGGCATCATCGACGGCGTTATCCCGCCGTTTTCGCAGTTTTCTGACCTTCTCTTCAAACGAAAACCGAACATACGTAACAACCAGCACCAGCAACCCAACTCCCACCCAGATAGCCCGATTTAACAGCTCCAGCCCATCAGCCAGGCTCACCGAGCGGGTATTTTTTTCACTGACCGTCCAGTATTTGGTAATCAGTTGAAAGGGCCCCACACCCAGGGCGTCAAAGTAGACGGCAAGGTGTTCATTCTCAACATCGCTCAGAAACGTTCCGGCAATGAGCTGCGCGACCAGCAGGACGATCGCCCCAAGAAAGGCCGTGATAGAGGAACGCGTCAGAGCAGCCAGCATAAAAATGAAAGCGCCCGAAAGAAACGTATTTGGAATGGCGAAAATCAGAAAGCTGTTCAGGTGTGCCAGCCAGTCGATCGGGCCATAGCGATCGGCATCAGTAGCGCCCGTTATCTGCCCGAACCAGGAGCCAAAAATGATGCCAATCGAAATACCTAGAAAGGGAATAAGGGACACCAGAAAAGAGCCGAAAAATCGCCCGGCCAGGTAGTCAATTTTGCGGATCGGCGAGGCAAAAACTATTTGGTTCGTCTTGTACGTAAAGTCGCGAATGGCCGCGCTTTGCACAAAAGCGGTGGTCATCAGCAGCGCAAAAACGCACCAGATAGCGTATTGATTCTGAATAACATAGGGCGCATTCTTGTAAATATTTCCGAACGTACCGCCAATAGTGAGGTCGTCGGATGCGGATGCCCAGGTGAACAGCAGGACGTTAACCAGCAGAAAAACGTACACCATCGGTTGCCGTAACCAATAGCGAATTTCAAAGGTAAATATGTGTCGAAACATAGTGATTGTGGCTAGGAGTGAATGATTTTAGAGCCGCTTATCCGTTACTTACTCACCACGGTTCCGGCCTCAATCGTGGAAAAGAAAACGTCCTCCAGGTCAGCACGCGCGGGCTGGAACCCTTCTCCGGGATCGAGTTCACTCAGAATGTGAACGAGTGGTTTTCCCGCCACAAGTTTGTTGGAAATCACATTGTAGCGTTGCTGATACGTTGCCAGTTCACTTTTGGGAATCGATTTTTCCCAGATTTTACCTTCGAGTTTTGTCACAGAAGCCTGCGGTGAGCCACTATACAGCACCTGCCCTTTGTGAATAATCGCCATGTTGTTGCACAGCTCCATTACGTCCTGAACAATGTGCGTAGACAGAATGACGATGACATTCTCGCCAATTTCCGACAACAGGTTATAAAATCGGTTGCGTTCGCCGGGATCGAGACCCGCCGTCGGCTCATCCACAATAATAAGTTTGGGGTTGCCGATAAGGGCCTGTGCAATGCCAAATCGCTGTTTCATACCACCGGAATAACTACTGACGGCTTTTTTGCGGACATCGTGGAGATTAACCCGATGCAGCAGCGCTTCGACTAATTCCTTACGCTCGCGGCCATTTGTTATGCCTTTCAGGATGGCAAAGTGATCGAGCAGATCGGTTGCCGACACCTTGGGATAGACCCCAAATTCCTGCGGCAGGTAACCCAGCACCCGCCGAACGGCATCTTTCTGATTCAGTACGTCGAGATCGTCCAGCATCACATGGCCCCGGTCGGCGTCCTGTAACGTAGCGAGTGTGCGCATGAGCGTCGATTTACCCGCCCCATTCTGGCCTAACAGCCCATACATGCCCATTGGGATGGTGAGTGATACGTCATCTAGGGCTTTGACGCCGTTGGGATACGTTTTTGATAAGTGCTGGATACTCAGTTGCATTGTGAATTGATTAGGTGGTTGGAGATAAATTTGGCAGATTACTTAACCGATGACTTCTCAGGGTCTTTGGTTGTAAGGAAATAGGGCATTAAGAACTTTTAGGAAACACAATTTTAAACACAGAGCCACAGAGAACACAGAGTTTTAAATTGCTACTATTAGGTTTTAAAACTCTGTGTTCTCTGTGGCTCTGTGTTTAAAATCTATTTTTTAGAAAGCGGCTTTACAGCAACTTCTTTAAAATAAACCACATCGTGATCGCCGTGATTTTGTAGCCCAATATAGCCAGAATTAGGTCGTAGACCGTGATAAGGCTCAAAATCAAATTTACGCGGAGCGACCGGGTCGCCTTCTGTGTAATCTGTCACTTTCACCCCATTGACGTAAACAATGGTACGGGGGCCATCCAGCGTAATCTCCATCGTGTTCCATTGCGGACCGGGCTTGCCGGGCTTTGCCAGCGGTTTGGTCAATGAATACAGCGTACCCGTTATGTGATAGTCATCCTCTTTGGACGTTTCGGGATGGTTGTCAATCTGCACTTCATAGCCATAATAAACCGGCATCCACTGCTCAAACGGCTCGATGGGTACCCGAATGAAGACGCCTGAATTGCTATTTTCTTTCTGCATTCGATACACTACCCGAATGGTGCAGTTGCCAAACTTTTCCTTTGTCCAGTACAGCAGCCCCAGACCACCGTGCCCACGAATCAGGCCCTTTTCTATCGACATACTTCCTTTACCCACATGCTTCCAGCCATTCAGATCCTTTCCATTAAAAAGTTGTCGCCAACCTGTGTTATCGCTGCTTTTCGGTTGCTGAGCTATACCTGAAGATGCAGCCAAAGCGGCCAGGGGGCTGGCCTGACCATTGCCAATGATAAAAAAGAAGCTGAGGATTGCCAGCCAGTTTCTGGCGAGTAGGTGTTTCATGGTAAGTGATTAAAGAAGTGGCAATTAGCGTTTTCCAGGCGGTCAACTTGTAAGGCAGTGACGATGCCTGATTGAAGCCGATCTGTAACGTAGCAAAGTCGTATTCAATAAAAATAAGTAGCTTCGCCAGGTAAGCTACTGATGATGAAAAAATTTCCATTTGCGCTTCTGTTCTGTGCGCTGATAGTGGGCGGTTGTGGGCAGGATGCCCCCTGCACCCAGACCACCGTCACCACGGCCGCGCCCGAAAGTGAGGTCACTACGTTAAAACAGTATATTGAGGCAAACCACATTCCGGCTAAAGCCGACAAACGGGGGTTTTACTACGTTATCCAATCACCGGGGAAAGGCGCGAAACCAACCGCCTGCGATAACGTAACGGTCAACTACAGCGGAAAACTGACCAACGGAAAAGTCTTTGATAGTGCTTCGGGGATAAGCTTTGGCCTGAATCAACTGATTGTGGGCTGGCAGGAAGGTATCCCGCTTGTGGCACCCGGTGGTAGCATTACGCTATACCTTCCGCCTAGTCTGGCCTACGGTTCGCAGGAGCAGAACGAAATTCCGGCCAACTCCATACTGATTTTCACAATTGACCTGGTCGGTATTAACTAGCGCCAGGAGCTGATAGGTCTGGAAAGCATACGCCCAAACGAACGGTTAAGTAAGTTTGGGCGTACGGGCATCAGTTTCTGTAAATTGGCAATCTAAGTAGCGCCTACTGATTGGCGTGTTCAGCCAGTTGCCATTCTGGCCTGATGTAGTGGCAGGTATAGCCATACGGATGCTTCTGCAGATAATCCTGATGTTCTTCCTCAGCATCCCAGAAATCCGACGCGGGCACAACTTCGGTTACGATCGGCCCCGGCCAGATGCCCGAAGCTTCCATTTCCGAGATCAATTCTTCGGCGGTTGTTTTCTGGTTTTCATCCAGATAAAAAATCGCGGAACGGTATGACGTACCAATATCGTTGCCCTGCCGGTTGCGCGTTGTCGGATTATGGATCTGAAAGAAAAATTCCAGCAACTTACGGTACGACAATTGGTCGGCGTCAAACGTGATTTTGATCCCTTCGGCATGGCTACCGTGATTACGATACGTAGCATTGCGGACATCGCCACCTGTATAACCAACCCGTGTCGACGTTACACCCGGATAACTGCGGAAAAGTTCTTCTACTCCCCAAAAACAACCTCCAGCCAGAATTGCAGTTTCAATATTCATATACTTCTTTATTTAGTAAACCCAGTGAATTATTAACTAATACCGGAACAATCAGTTCACCCCGAAGTTCGCTAAACCTTCTACAAACCCCGTGCCATTCTTTCTTCGTGCTACTTAGTGACAAGCGCCAGCTCTTTCCGAATTACCGGCGCTACTTTAGTACCAAACAATTCAATGGCATGGAGCGTCTGCTTGTGCGGAAACTGCTGGCCGCCAATCAGCTGAGCCAGATAACGGGTATTTTTGAACAGCTCATGGAAATGCAAAATCTTGTCGATGATCTGCTGCGGGCTACCCACCGCCAGCGGGCCGTAGTTTCGCATTGACTCAAACTGATCTCGTCCCAGCGGTGCCCAGCCCCGCTCCCGCCCGATCCGGTTCATCATGTCCTGATACGTTGGAAATAACTCATCAGACGCCTGTTGCGCCGAGTCAGCTGCGTAGAAATGGGAATTGATGGCCAGCGGTAACTGACTTACATCGTGACCAGCTTCTTTGGCCGATTGCCGGAACAGATTGACAAATGGCACAAACCGGTCGGGCGAACCGCCCAGCATAGCGAGTGTCATCGGCAGGTTCATTTTTCCCGCCCGAACCGCCGAAGCCGGTGTTCCTCCAACCGCCAGCCAGATGGGAAGAGCTTCCTGATATGGCCGGGGATAGACACCCAGCTTGTTGATACTCGCCCGGTGTTTTCCTTTCCAGCTGACAAATTCCTGTTGATTAATTTTCACCAGCAAGTCCAGCTTCTCCGTAAACAGGTCGTCGTAGTCGGACAGGTCGTAACCAAATAAGGGGAACGATTCAATAAATGACCCACGGCCCGCCATAATCTCCGCCCGGCCATTCGAGATGAGATCCAGCGTGGCGAAATTCTGAAACACCCGTACCGGATCGGCCGAACTCAGCACCGTTACGGAACTGGACAATTTTATATTTTTGGTGATGGTCGCGGCTGCGGCTAAAATCACTTCGGGTGCCGATACCACAAAATCGGGTCGATGGTGTTCGCCCAGGGCAAACACGTCTAATCCTACTTCATCGGCCAATTTTATTTCTTCCAGCAATTGCTGCATCCGCCGATGCGCGTTGACCGCTTTTCCCGCTACGTTGTCGGGGCTTATCTCGCCAAAGCTACTGATACCTAATTCCATGTTCGTCTGCAAAAAAGATGGGACTTTCCTGATTAACTCAAGCCGGACAAGAAGAATTCGAAAAGGTCGAAAATGCAGTAGTAAAGTCCAATTTCGAATTTCAGACTATAACGGAGTCATTTTTGTCCTGCTAAGGACAACTAAACAACCCGGCCGATGATCCACCAATGCATTTGCATTTGGCGGACCATCGGCCGGGTCACTTATGGAGCGTTTTTTTACTTCATTATATTTCCCAACGCGTTGTCGTACAGATCTTTTGCCCCGGCAACGGTTAGAATCTTGGCTCCATCGATGACGAAGTCGCCCGTCGTAACGGTGCCCAGATACTTGAACGGAAGAACGGTATCGTCCAGATAACCTTCTACGTGCTGGCGCTGATCGGGCGACACAGAAATGACAACCCGGCTCTGACTTTCGCCAAACAGGAACGCATCGAGCCGATGCCGATCATCCGTTACAACCTGAAAGCCAACATTTCCCGCCATCGCCGATTCCGCTAACGTAGTAAACAAGCCCCCATCCGACACATCGTGTGCTGACTGAATCCAGCCATTCCGAATCAGGGTTTTAATACCTTCCTGAACCCGCCATTCATCCTCAAAATCGAAAAATGGGGCTGGTGATGCCGTCACCTTCCGATACGAATACAGGTACTCCGACGATGCAATATCATTCGTGGAAGCACCGACCAGGAAGATCAAATCACCTTCATTTTTGAAATTGAGCGTCATGCGGTGCGCCGGATTTTCCATTAACCCCAGCATGCCGATAGTGGGCGTAGGGAACACCGGACCATCGTCGGAGCTCTGGTTGTAGAAACTCACATTCCCGCCCGTCACGGGTGTGCTAAACCGACGACAGGCTTCGCCCATGCCCTGCACGGCCTCCACAAACTGCCAGTAAACTTCCGGTACGTAGGGATTTCCGAAGTTCAGGTTATTGGTCACGGCCAGGGGTTCACCACCAGAGCAAACAATGTTGCGGCAGGCTTCGGCCACGGCGATCATGGCACCCTGACGCGGGTTCGCGTTCACATAGCGGCTGTTGCAGTCAACCGTGATCACAATTGATTTTTCGGTGGCGGGTAAGCCGGGACCTTTCACCCGTACAACAGCCGCGTCCGACGGCGCGTTGGTGCTCCGGTTCGCCGTGCCCACCATCGAATCGTATTGTTCATAGACCCACTTGCGGGAACAGATATTCGGGTGCGCCAGCAGGTGTTCCGCTACGTCCCGAATCTCATCAGCTTCGAGATCGTCCACATCCGATGGATCGAATTTGGCGTATTCCTTAATATAGGCAGGTTCTTTGTAATCGCGGTTGTACTGGGGTGCACCGCCACCCAGCACCAGGTCATAGGCCGGTACGTCGGCCACGAGTTCCCCGTAACGGTAGAAGTGAATCCGGCCCAGGTCGTTTTCGCCGGGAGCTGTCACCTCGCCAATCTGGGCGCAGTTCAAATCCCATTTATCGAAAATGCCCTGAATGATGTGCTCTTTTCCTTTTTCAATGACAACCAGCATCCGCTCCTGCGACTCAGAAAGAAGAATCTCGAACGGGGCCATATTTGGCTGACGCGTGGGTACTTTGTCGAGGTCGATAATCATGCCGTGCTCGCCTTTCGCGCTCATCTCGGAGGTTGAACAGATGATCCCGGCGGCACCCATATCCTGAATACCAATCACATAGCCCGTTTCAATGATTTCCAGCGTCGCTTCGAGCAGGAGTTTTTCCATGAATGGATCACCCACCTGCACGGCGGGCAGCTTGTCGGTCGAAGCGGCCGATATATCTTCCGACGCGAACGTAGCACCGTGGATACCGTCTTTCCCCGTTGCCGAGCCAACAATAAACACCGGGTTCCCGACGCCAAAACTGGTCGCTTTTGCTGATTTACCTACTTCAACAATACCCGCCGAGAACGCGTTGACGAGTGGATTGGTGTTGTAACTCTCATCGAAAAACAGCTCACCGCCCACCGTCGGGATGCCAAACGCATTGCCATAATCGCCGATGCCTTTCACGACGCCCCGCAACAACCGCTTGGTTTTCGCCAGTTCGAGGTTGCCGAAACGTAGTGAGTTCAGTTGTGCAATGGGCCGGGCGCCCATCGTAAAAATATCGCGGTTGATTCCTCCGACGCCCGTTGCCGCGCCCTGATAAGGTTCCAATGCCGAGGGATGGTTGTGCGACTCGATCTTGAATGAGCAGGCCAACCCATCCCCAATGTCAACCAGGCCCGCGTTTTCTTCCCCAGCTTTGGCCAGCATCCGATCGGAGTCGCGGGGCAGGGTTTTGAGCCAGACGATGGAATTTTTATAGGAACAGTGTTCCGACCACATCACCGAGAAGATACTGAGTTCAGTAAAATTCGGGCGACGGCCTAAAATTTCGGCAATGCGGTCAAATTCTTCGGGTAACAGGCCCAGCTTTTGGGCGGTTTCAAGCGAGGGTAGCGATTCGGTAGCGTCCATGTTATCTAATTGTGAATGAGCGAGTGGCAGACGCAGTGACTAGCTGAGACTAGTCTCAGGCACTACGTTTGCGCTTTGCTCATTACTCATTGAATAGGACAAAATTAGGCTTTTTGCGGGAAAGAGGGCGGTCATGGGTTGACAAATCTCCGAACGTTCGTATATTTGCACCCAGAAAGAGAGATGGCAGAGTGGTCGATTGCGTCGGTCTTGAAAACCGAAGACTGTAACAGGTCCGGGGGTTCGAATCCCTCTCTCTCTGCATCAAAAAATTAAAGCACTCATAATCAGCGATTTGAGTGCTTTTTTTATATTAAACTTTTGATGAAATTTATGATTCCTAACATTATCATAATCATTTAATTATCAGACAGTTAAATAAGATTTTAAAAGTTAATATTTAATTGCATCATATAATAATTATGGGAATAATACAATTACCACATAAAATAGAAAAGATTTTAATTCAAAATCCGCAATATCATAGTATAGTCGAAAATACCCTAGATACTTTTAGAGCATGTTGGGAAATCACATTTGGTAATAAGTCTCAATGCGTTGTAACATAATCTGGCTATTAGCCAGATATAGCCAACTGGCCGAAGAAGATAC
>NZ_BAAHAD010000018.1:0-59628 GCF_054777855.1 Spirosoma jeollabukense | reverse complement strand
CACATCGCCGACGTAACAATTCGTAGTCAGATGGTTTGTATGCTGCCATACAGAACCAAAGAGGCAATCTTTACAAGCCTACTCACAGATCAATAAATCAACTGCTAGTACAATAAACGTCCATCAACGAACAGCAAATGTCCGCAGATGGACGTTTTTTCAATCACACATAAAAGGTAAGTAGCTATTATACAGATACTTATAAAATATGGCACAGTACTTGCTAAAGCAAATTGGGACGTACTACTGATCGATGATCTGCAAAAACTGTTTGCCTTCGTGCAACCTTCCTGCTCAGAACGCCATCATTATCCTATAAACAGACAAACCACATGAAACGCAGCCAATTTCTACTGACCCTTTTGAGTGCTACTACGTTTGCCTTTACGTCGCTGGCTATCCCGCTCGACAACGATACGCCTTACCAGACCAAGACCTTTTCGGGAAATATCAACGCTGTTCGGGCCGAAACTTCAGGCGGTAGCCTGACCATCGAAGGCGGAACCGATATGAACGCTAAAGTAGAAATGTACGTCCGTGCCAATAACTGGAATGATAAACTCGATAAAGCCGAGATCGAAGAGCGCCTTAAAGATTTTGATATTTCAATTGCACAGGAAGGCAGTACGATCGTTGCCACCGCCAAACGCCGGGGGAATGACAACAATTGGAAAAAATCGTTGAGCATTAGCTTCAAATTCTACACACCCCGTAAAGTGACGACTGACCTTCGTACATCAGGTGGCAGCATTAGCCTCGCATCGCTGACTGGCAACCAGAAATTTCGTACCAGTGGCGGCAGTCTTCACATGACCGATCTGGAAGGCGATATCAATGGGCAAACCTCGGGCGGCTCGATCCACATGGACCGCTGCCGGGTTGGAAATTCGGGGCAATTAGATCTGCAAACCTCCGGCGGATCTATTGAAGCGAAAGAATCGACGGGCAAAATGCGTCTGCATACATCGGGTGGTAGCATCCGGCTTACCGATTTAAAAGGCGACATTGACGCGCAAACCAGCGGTGGCAGCGTAAACGGCAGTGATATTGAAGGCGATGTTAAAGCCAGTACGTCGGGGGGATCGGTGCGTCTCTCCCAGGTGTCGGGCAGCATTGACGCCAGCACCAGCGCAGGTAGCGTGGACGTGGAGATCGTGAAACTGGGCGAATACGTTCGACTGACGACCAGCGCGGGCGGTATCAACGTAAAAATGCCCCTGAATAAAGGGCTTACACTAAATCTGAGCGGCAACCGAATCAAAATTCCGCTGAACAATTTTAACGGCGACACGGAGAAGGACCGGATCAAAGGCACCATGAACGGTGGCGGCATTCCGGTAACCCTCACCGCCAGCAGCGGCAGCGTCAATGTGAATCAGTAAAAGAGAGAGGATAAGGGTTCGGGTAGCGTTCAACAGAATGATGTTTTTGGGTTGAGGCTGATGAAATCGATCAGCTTGAATTCGGTTAGCATCTTGAGCATGAGCGTGGCCTTTATGACGGATCAGGCCCCAGTTGGCGCCCAAGCGACAAGCAGTTATACGGTAAATGATTCTAGAGCTGCCCCACTATTCAGGAACTTTTTATACACAATAAAAAAGCACGTACAAGTTATAACTTGTACGTGCTTTTTTATTGATGAGCATTGACAGGTTCGAGCATATGCCTTCTAACTTTACGTTTTTAGCGCGAATTTCCCATATAACATCGGTCCTATGGCCGAATCATATTTCCATCAGATCCGGTTTACTGCCTGGCCAAACTTCGCTCGTTTGGCGAAAAACTGACCGAGATTCCATTCATCGAACACGCGCTAGAGTTTCCTGTGGATCATTCGTTTCATAACCGGTTAAAAACATTAACTGATGAAAAACTATTGTTGTATACCATTAAAGACCTGTGTAACCTTTCTAAATCCCAAATTTTCGCAGGCTATAGACAAAGCTTACTAATAGATACCGACGTAGTATCCGGCTTTGAACGTCTTCGATATACGTATCGGTCGTGGTACGAATCAGACTGCGGTTCTGGTTCAGCACATCAAAAACCTGTAACCGCAATTCGCCTGTATTGCCTTTAAAAAACTGCTTGGCCAGCGCTACGTTCCAGAGCATAAACTGCTGATTATAGCCCGCTGCCCGGCCAGTTGTGCCCGTATACGTCAAATCGCTGGTAAGCACAAAACGGAAAGGGAGTTTCCAGAATACGTCGGCGGTAGCGTATTGCGACCAGAACGCTGTGTTCTGTTTGGGATCAGACCGGCCATCCGGTTGCGAATACGTAGCACTCTGATACGTTAGGTGGCTACTGATCCCGTATTCCAGACTGTTATTGAAATTAGATTGCAGCTGAAATCCCTGTCCCACGCTGGCCGTTTTGGCAATGTTTAGTTGGTCATTGATAAAACTAACCGCCTGACTCAGCCCCATGTTGGTGGTGAAGGTAAGTCCCAGGTTCGACGGTTGCAGCGTTCGCCCGATCGACATTGACCCGTTGGCCGACCAAAAACCACCGACATTAACGGGTTGCGTTGTCTGCACACCCGACGGACTAATCGTCGTTGACGTTGCAATCCGGTTGTGGCTCTGATTCAGGCTGGCAAACGCCGATAAACTTTTAGTGCCCTGATCTTTTGACACCTGGTAACCCAGGATAATTGTATGGTAAAACTCGGGAGCAAGTTGTGGATTCCCAATCCGAATGTTGAGCGGATTGGTATTATCAACAACGGGCTGCAATTGGGTAAGCGACGGCGCACTCAGGCGGGTTCGGTATTGCAAGCGCAGGTTTCGATTACCTGAAAAGGTGTAATTGAACAAAGCATTCGGCAACAGATTGAGGTACTGACGTCGCTGACTGGTATCGGCTGAACGATTATCAAGTTGCAGTTGCGATTGCTGAACATCCAACCCAAGCGCATATCGGTACCGTAATCGTTGATTCTGGAATGTAGCGCCCGCCCGCTGAAAAGTAAAGGAATGACTAAACTCGTTCGATAGCAGAGCATTGACGCGGTCATATTGGCCATTCACTTCATTTCGGTCAGTAACCAGTCGGTTAGCCTGATGGCTACTGATCGAATAGGCGTAGCGTAACTCCAGCTTTTGGGTGAATGATACCGGTTCAGTATACGACAACGTCAGCGTGTTTTGCAGGTTTTCATTGGCTTGCCGGTTCTGCTGGTTCAATACGTTCAAAACGGGATTACTACCGGTGGAGTCGTAAAATGTATTGACCGATTGATTCAGCGCCTTCGTTTCGCCATCGCCCAATACCGTGTTTAGATTGAACGACAGACTACGTCCTTCGCGTCGGAACTTACGCATCAGTAGCAGGTTATTGTAGCCATTCAGACCATTACCTGTCGATCCATAGATCGTTTCGCCGGTATTAATCAACTGAGCGGTTTGTTCTAAGATGCCGGGTACCGCCCGACCGGGTACTGTAGATCGGCTGGATAGTCGGCTGGGGTAATCAGTCGTTTGCCACCAGAAAGTGGGGGTTAGCCGAAGACTGGTCATCGAATCGAGTACCCAGTCCAAACGGGCATTGAATCGATGAGTCAACTGCTGATTCTGTGCGTAATGCTGCTGATCGGTCGTCAGTGAACTTCCGGGCAAAATACTGGTGCGCCGACTTTGTTGATCAGTAGTCGTGATGGCCTGATTCAGAAAATAACTCGCTGCAATTTCGGCTCGCTGTCCCAATTTATCCCGGTAGTTTACTCCGCCGGCGCGTACTTCGATCATAGTCGTGGGCGTCTGGCTACCCGGAGGTCCACCACCTTCCGGGCCTCCGACATAGACCGGAGCTTGCGCAGGCCCAGCGCCCAGCGTAAAATTTTGCTGGTTGAGGTTGTTCGCCTGACCAATCAGGGAGAGCTGACGTCCGTTGTTAAAGCGGTGTACGTTCAATTGACCCTGATACCGATTGGCCTCCCCCTCGCGCGCTGTGCCAAGACCCAGTTCATTCTTCCCAAAATACCCTTTCCGTTTGTCCCGCTTCAGGGTTATGTTGATAGTTCGCTCCCGATTCCCATCGTCAATCCCTGAAAACTGCGACTGATCCGACGACTGATCGTAGAGCTGTACCTTATCGACAATATCGGCGGGCAGGTTTCGGGTAGCCATTTTCGGATCATTACCGAAAAACGGTTTTCCATCCACCAGTATTCGGCTGACCGTTTGCCCCTGTGCTTTTATCGTTCCATCACGACCCACCTGCATACCTGGTAGCTTGCGAAGTAATTCCTCCACCGCGGCATTCTGTTGCGTCTTGAACGACCCGGCGTTGAACTCCAGCGTGTCCTGCTTCACCGTTACCGGCGCACTTTCCTGACGAACCACCACTTCCCGAAGCTGGTTACTCTGCTCAACCATCCGCAGGATACCCACTCCCTTCGCTGGTACATCGGGCGAAATAATGACCCCCTGGGAGACATTGCGATAGCCCAGGAAGGTAACCAGCAGCCGATAGGTCCCTGGTGCTACGTTGCGTATCTGAAACATCCCATCGCCATCGGTAATCGTTCCCGTTACGTAGCTCGAATCGCGATCCATCATCAGCGAAATAGACGCTTGCCGCAGAGGTTTGCCACTCACTGAATCAACGACCATCCCCCCAATCTCCGATTTTGATCCGTTCCGTTGGGCAAATAGGCCAGTAGTGAGCGTAAGGCAGAAAAATAAGAAAAACGAGTTCATGATAGAGCAAAGGGCTGAGGGTAGGATAGAGGGCATGGCCTAGAGAGCAAGGGGGTAACGCAACTCCTTGCCCTTATGGCACCTAATTCCGCTCGTTAAGTTGCAGTTGTTGCTGAAAATCGGCGATGGCTTTTTGGCGCAGGTCAGCTAATTGGTCCACCGTGACGGTCTGCGCCTGTGCGCTCGGTTTAAGCACGGATGCATCGAAGGCGGTTTTAGCTACTTTTCTGGCTTTAAATTGTTCTTTGCTTCCTTCGATAAGAAGTACGGTGCCCGTTTCGGGTGTGAGTTCGTGGATGGGCGAGTAGGTGACCGGAATTTCGGTCGTTATCCAGACCGTATAGATCTCTTTTTTGTAGGGCACGGTCGCTTTTCGGCAGGTGTAGCCGGCAATTTTCCTGGTTTGATCGGTCCATTGCCAGCCGCTTACTGGCTGAAAGGGCACTTCGGCCTGATACGTTTTGGCCCCCGCATCCTTGCCGACCGTGAGCCGCGTTACTTTCTTGAGCGCCTTCAGATCAACAAAAACCTGTTCGGCAAATGGCCTCGGCAGGTTTCTGGTTTGAGGAGGGCTACCGTCGTTCCTTACCCGAACGACGGCGTTCTGCTCATCGCGGCTTTCTTTCGCAAACGTACCGTTAATTAGTGTCTTCTGGCCAAACGAGCGCGTATCAGGAATGTCAGCTGGAAAATTCGGATCGCCGGGTTTGACTTGTTCGCCGTTGATCATAATCCGCATACTGGACGGATCGACTTTGCGAACACCTTCATAGGTAATTTGACCACACCACGGAGCAGTGGCCGTTTGTGCGATGATAGGATGAGTTGTCAAAAGGGCTACTAAGCAGTTGACAACGACGCTAGGGAGAGTTTTCATGATTGGTGATTTAGTTTACCTATTCAGAGATCAGATGGAGACTTATAACGTACTGATAACTAAGGCCAGACAGTGTTAACCCCCTTGCCCAACGCGTCTGTTCTTTTCTATAAAATCGGCGATGGCTTTCTGGCGCAGGTCAGCTAATTGGTCCACCGTGACGGTCTGCGCCTGTGCGCTCGGTTTAAGCACGGATGCATCGAAGGCGGTTTTAGCTACTTTTCTGGCTTTAAATTGTTCTTTGCTTCCTTCGATAAGAAGTACGGTGCCCGTTTCGGGTGTGAGTTCGTGGATGGGCGAGTAGGTGACCGGAATTTCGGTCGTTATCCAGACCGTATAGATCTCTTTTTTGTAGGGCACGGTCGCTTTTCGGCAGGTGTAGCCGGCAATTTTCCTGGTTTGATCGGTCCATTGCCAGCCGCTTACTGGCTGAAAGGGCACTTCGGCCTGATACGTTTTGGCCCCCGCATCCTTGCCGACCGTGAGCCGCGTTACTTTCTTGAGCGCCTTCAGATCAATAAAAACCTGTTCGGTAAACGGGCGCTGACCACCCACCGTTGGCATCACCTGATAATTGTTGCCGGTTACCTTCGCATACGCACCATTGATGAGGACCTCCTGCTCCGACATTCGGTTATCGGGAATGTCTTTAGGCCAGTTCGGATCGCCGGGCTTCATCAACTCGCCATTACTATCTTTGAATTTCAGACTCGCCGGATCAATTTTGTGGATGCCTTCGTAGGTAATCTGACCCGACCACGAAGCTGCGTTCGTTTGAGCGATGAGGGAATGAGCTGCCAGACAGGCTACTAACAAGCTGACAACGACGACAGGGAGCGTTTTCATAGGAATTGCTGGTTTGATTTAGCGCCCGTAATGACGGACCACTCAAAGGTCAGGCGGAGTTTTGTAACACACTGCTACATAGTGTTAAACAGTGTTAACGCCCATCCGAAGCCCACCCATCTGATGTAGCTTTGTGTATGAACCGACGCATTCGTTCGATAGTCTGGCTGATGACGCTGTGCATCATCGGCATTAATGCGTTTCAGGGCTATTGGCTCTGGACAACGTATCATCTTAAGAGCCAGCAGTATAACCAAACGATGCGCGATGCGCTGTTTTCGGTTTTGCAGAATCGTCAGATAGTTGAGGCTAACCGCTTATTTGCCAGACAGGGCCGTGATAAGTCATTAAAGCCAACACGAACGATTATTCGCCAGTTTGACGGTACTACCAACCGGGAGCAGATTCAAGTTATTGTAAGCGAACCCGGCCCCCCATTAAGCCCAAAGCGAACGCATAAACCGGCCAGGCGTGCGATAACCGTTGATGGTCTTTACCCGCGGCTGTCGCTCGGCCCGCCAGGAATAGATACACCGCTATTCGAATCGCCCGATACGCTTGCCCGTCGAATTTCAACGCTGTTGCTACTCGACTGGGCCGAAGGGACACGGATTAATTTGACTAAGTTGACAGATGCGTATCGGGCTGAGCTTCTTCAACGAGGCTTAAACCCTACGTTTAACTTTGATACGCTGAGCGTTCAGCCTCAAAAGACGGCCAAAAATGGACTGGTTCGTCAATGGGGTGCACCCTCCACGTCGAATGATAGTCCGAGTGTGTTGAATAAGTTAGTTGTGCCTATCAATCCGATTCGGAATCTGTTTGCCCAGGTGACCTTCGAAACGCCAACGTTCTATTTGCTCCGTCGAATGGGCTGGTTACTGGGCGGTTCGGTGGTACTAATATTGTTAACGACGGGTAGTTTTCTATTTATGCTGAGCACTATTCTACGTCAGAAGAAGCTGTCGGAAGTGAAAAACGACTTTATCAACAACATGACGCATGAGCTGAAAACACCTATTGCCACCGTAACGGCAGCCGTGGAAGCGTTGCAGCATTTTGGCGCGCTGGATAACCCGAGGAAAACGCAGACCTATCTGGCCATTTCACGAAACAACCTGCAACGCCTTGCCGATCTGGTCGAAAAAGTGCTGAATCAGGCCGTCGAAGAAAAACGCGAACTATCGCTTCATCCCGAACCGATAAACCTGAACGATATCGTAGCGGATTTAGTGACGAGCCATCAGTTGAAGGCACCCAAACCCATTACGTTCCAGGTCAACATACCGGCGCACACCCTGGTGAGCGTTGACCGCGTTCATTTCGGAAATGCGCTCAACAACCTGATTGACAACGCGATTAACTATTCCAGTGATCGCGTAACTATCCAACTAACGTTCCTGAAAAACGTAGCAGGCTGGCAACTGTCGGTAACTGACAACGGCATTGGTATCGCCAGAACGTATCAATCAGCCATTTTTGAGCGATTCTTTCGGGTTCCGACGGGCGATTTGCACCCGGTAAAAGGCTTCGGGCTGGGGCTTTCTTATGTTCGCCAGGTTGTTGAACGGCACGGCGGTCGCATTTTACTACGTAGTGAGCCCGGGAAAGGAAGTGAGTTTAGGCTTATATTTTCATAAAACAGTAATGATCTACTACGTATATGTCCACTGTTTTGCTGATTGAAGACGAACCGGCACTGGGAATGATTGTGAAAGACAGCCTTGAAGTGCGTGGCTTTACGGTACGGTATGCAACGGATGGCGAGGTCGGTTTGGCCATGTTTCGGCAGGAGCGGCCCGATATTGTTGTGGCTGACGTTATGATGCCGAATCTGGACGGGTTTTCGGTGGCACAACAGATTCGGCAGACTGATGCTGATCTGCCGATTCTGTTTCTAACAGCTCGTTCGCTAACAACCGATGTAGTCCGTGGTTTTGAATTGGGCGGCAATGATTACCTCAAAAAACCATTTAGTCTGGATGAATTGATCGTACGGATCAATGCGCTCCTTCGACCGAATTCACGATCGGGGGGTGAGAAGTCAGCCTGGGTACGTATTGGTCGGTATCAATTCGACGCCCCCAAACAAAAGCTTTCGCTTAACGGTTGTGACGTGCTCTTGTCGCATCGCGAAGCCGAACTGTTACGGCACCTTTACGAGCAGCGGAATCAGGTGCTGGAACGGAACGCCGTCTTATTGGAACTTTGGGGCGACAACAGTTTTTTCAATGGCCGTAGCCTGGATGTGTTTATCACCAAACTCCGTCGCCACCTCCGCGACGACCCATCCATACAGATTGTCAATGTGCGCGGGATAGGTTATAAGTTAATTGTGTAACTATTTCTAAACTGGTCGAGCCAGCTTGTTAACAGCATTATAGTTACGGTAGAATAAAATCGGGCAAGAAACTTGCCAAAACAAGCTAGAATTAGTCAACGCACAAACCTGGGAAAATACAATACCTTCTACAACTTTTGAGATTGATCCATTTTTATCTTGACGAAGCTTCCATAAAAAATATCGGGATTCAACTAGTCCAAAGAGTTTATCAGGAGCTGCTTTAGCTCGATAATGCGGGTCTCCAGGTGAACCAAGCTGCTACCTGATGGGTGAAGCTGATCCAATAGGCCTGCTATTGAATCGAAAAGGTCTTGGCTGGGAGCTTGCTGTCCGATCTGACCTAGACAAACCCGCATCTGCGGCAAGACGGACTGTAAGCCGGTGACATTACGACTAACCATGTCCTGGTAGAGTTGACGGTCAGCCGTTGAGAGCCGCTTATCCCGGAGCACATGGACCGCCCAGTGAATAGCACTCCAGGTATTACTCAAACTATGTGAAAGAAGGCGTAATTGATCTTTAGATAAGGAGTTCACTATTTCTGATGTCTCCCCACTTGACTCCTTGACTCTTCCCATAACCTACTCCTTGTGTTTATTCTACTTACGTGTTGATTTATCCTGAAATTAGCAAGAGCGATTAAATTCGGATTTGGAAGCTCGTTCCAATTAGCTCCAAACCATTTAGCCAATACATATTAGACCTAGGTGGAAGTAGTATATCCGTCATTCAGCATACCGATAGCTGGGCGAGTTTGAACCTTGGTGGCATATAGAACGAGTAAAAAACTCGTGAGTAAAGACAAGGCTAAATTAAGTACGATCTAGTCGAGCCAGCGTTTGAATCATTCGACGGCGGGATACCAGTAAACACAGCCCATTGGTTAGTTTTAAATAGATCACTTTGGCCTCTTCCCGAATGATTTGGTCAACATAATTTGGATTGACCATCGTGGATTTACTGATGCGAATGAAGTGGGGGAAGAGTTCTTCAAAGCGTTTTAAAGTCTGACTGACCAACAGGGGTTTTGAACTACCCTGTAGATGTATAATGGTATAATTGCCATTGCCCTCAAGCCGACAGATGAGCCCGGTATTCTGGAGGTGGCGGTAGCCTGGAATGCGTAATGGAGTATCTTGGTGAGAGGTCATGAATTGAAGTAGCGAGTCGACGCTTAGGGGTTGAGTATCATTTTAGTTACTGGTCAGGCTAGCCAGTCTTTCTCTTAGGGCCCACTAGCCTGACTAAGTGGACTGGCTGGATCACTAGTAAAGATGAATCAGCATTCTGAAGCAATTCTGTAGAATTGATTGGTGGCAACTCGTTCATTTATAAAAGGCGCATTCTGAGTCGCATGAAGCGAATCCCTAGAAAAGTATAGAAGCCTAGAGCACCTGTTTCAAGAAAGGCCTCCAGATGATTCCGTTCATAGACGCCTGTTTTGTAGTCCTGTACCCAATCAATGAGGGCTGTACAGTAGCCAGCAAAGCAGGTTAAACTGCCGATGGCCAGTAGGAGAGCAAAGAGGGCTTGACGCCTGTTTCCCATAAGTAATGTGTGATGTATTTAACTACTTATTAATAAGCCGATTTTCATTACTTAGTAACAAGTCATTTGTATAGACAGTGATACTACCTAAGAGTTTAACGAATGTTTTCTTGTCACGACTAAACAGGATTAGACTCGTTATAAATCATCATAAAGCTCAATCAATATAATCGCTAGCTGCACCAGTTGATGATGCAGGTGGACTGGTTGTAAGATAGGGAATAGGTTGACCTGCTTATCAGGTAGGCTTAGTGCCGGATTCTGACACTTTTGATCTGTCGGGATTACCCATTGCCACATTAGCGTCGCGGCTAGGAGTAGTGTTAGCCGGAATGGGTATGCTGGGTTACTTACACTAGCTAAGTGATAGAACGACGAGTAACCACAGTGATGTACGGCTGAAATATTTCACTGGTTGACCAATTTGGTCTAACGTGTCAATATCTATATTGTACACCAATAAAAAACCACTTACTGCTTTTACGCTGTAAGTGGTTGATAATCAGGTGGGAGTTGACGGGTTCGAACCGCCGACCCTCTGCTTGTAAGGCAGATGCTCTGAACCAGCTGAGCTAAACTCCCTTTCCTTGTGTTTGGGAGTGCAAATATAGGTAGCTAAACTATCTTTATGCAAGCCCAAGTCAGAAAAAAACTGAAGTTTTTTGCAAATGTCTGATACCCAATGATTGGGCCAGCTATTCGAAATTCAAATACAAGGTAAATGAATGCGTTGTTAGTCGGTTGATACCAATGCCCGCCGAATTAGTAGTGGGTTGATAAAGATTAATGAGACCATGTGAAAAACGAAGTTCGGGAGCAAACTTGAAAAATTCGAAGAACTGATCAAACCCGATACCATATTCTATCGCAAAATCCATGGTGCCCATACTGAGCCGACTGGCACCTATGGCTTCTTTTTTGCGTACGTTACTTTCAATGCTGAATGTCCCCCCTGCCAATAAATACATACGGGAGTTGTTACGTCGTTCCGATTTATATTTCAGTAACACCGGAAGATCAATCCAGGTAGATTCCCGAAGTTCGGTTTTTGACGCGCTGTTGGGGTAATCATACGTTATTTCGCGACTGAGCAGCGAAACCGAAGGTGTCACCCGTAAATCGAAGCGGTCATCCAGGTAAGCATTGATGAGCAGACCCACCCGAAAAGCCGGTCTGTTGGGTGAATAGATTCGGTAAGCCGAATCAGCATTCAGAAACGACGGGCTGTGACCGACACTGAAACGAGTAACGGGAGCCGCAAAGAAAAAACCGTAGTGAATCGTCTTATCATCGTAGCGTTCAAGGTGCTTACGAACATATTTGTACGATGTTTGAGCCTGGCTCTTCAGAGCCACTGTACTGAGTATAAGGGTTAGACCAAAATACACCGAATACTTGGAAAAGAGACGTATCAGGACTCGGCCAGCTTGTGGCCTATGTAGATTGATGCAACGCCGAAGGTGAGCGGTATCCATTTGGTGTTGGTAAATCCTGATGCTTCATAGATCCGTAGAAAGTTGGGACCGTCGGGAAATGCCTGCACAGATTCGGGCAGATACGTATACGCCGACGCGTCTTTGCTCACTACACGCCCAATAAGCGGCAGGATGGTACGGGAGTAAAAACTGTATACTTGTTTAAACGGAAACTGGCGCGGGTTTGAGAATTCCAGCACTACACACACGCCACCAGGACGTGTTACGCGGTGCATATCAGTCAGTCCTTTGAGCAGATTCTCGAAGTTGCGCACACCAAACGAAACGATGACAGCGTCGAATTCATTGTCTGCAAAGGGTAAACCTTCTGAATCGCCCGCTCGCATGTCAATAATTTGGTCTACACCACGCTTTTTCATCTTCTCCCGGCCAATGGCCAGCATACCCTCCGAAATATCGACACCAACGATTTTTTTAGGGTGCAGCGCCAGAGCTTCAAGGGCGAAATCACCCGTTCCACTGGCCACATCTAAAATGGTTTGGGGAGCAAAAGACGGTGTCTTTGATGCCTTGAGTTCACGAATCGCCCGTTTGCGCCATAGAATGTCAATACCACCACTCAATACGTGGTTGAGTAGGTCATATTTTGGCGAAATAGAATCAAACATCTCCGCGACTTGGTCACGCTTGGATGTGTCTTTGTCTTTGTAAGGGACGACGGCCATGTTTAAAGAACGAAAGAATGAAAGAGCGAAACCGGGTTGTCGGCATAGAGCAAATAAAAAGGCGATTAGTAAACGCTCTTTCCTTCTTTCGCTCGTTCGCTCTTTTACAAAGGTAGTGCGATAACAGTCTGTTGTTGGCGAAAGTTTGGCATTTCGTTGGGCAATGCGTAGTTTCGACTTAGTGTCATTCTCTTCATACAACCTGATTCACTATGTCTCCCTTCATTCTTGCCACTATGCTGGCTTTGAGTTCTTTTACAACTCAGTCACCCGCTGATGATGACCCGATTGTAAAAAAAGCCCGCAAAATCCATAAACAGGTGCTGACCCTCGATACGCATGCCGATGCACCGATCATGATGCAGCAGCCCGGTTTTGATGTTGGGGTGGCGCATGATACCAAACGGGACCAGTCGCAGATTGACTTTCCGCGGATGAAGCAGGGAGGCATGGATGCTATGTTTTTTGCCGTGTATACGTCACAGGGGCCACGTACTGATTCGGGTCATGCCGAAGCTAAACGGAATGCTCTGAACCAGTTTGACCTGATTCATAAAGCCCTGAAAAAATATCCGAATCTGGCCGAGTTAGCTACGTCGCCTGCTGATGCTTATCGAATTAAGAAGGCGGGCAAGCGGGCGGTCTTTATTGGTATGGAGAATGGGTATCCAATTGGCAATGATTTGTCTATGCTTAAAACGTATTACGATCTTGGTTGCCGCTACATCACGCTCACGCACTTTGCCAACAACCTCATTGGCGATTCCTCGACCGATCCAGACGGCCCGATGTACGGCGGTTTGAGCGACTTCGGCAAGAAAGTTGTGCCTGAAATGAACCGGCTTGGTATTCTGATCGACGTATCGCACGTGGCCGACAGTACGTTCTATGATGCCTTAGCGTTGTCGAAAGCGCCCGTTATTGCTTCACACTCCAACTGCCGGGCCTTGTGCGATTTTCCGCGTAACATGACCGACGACATGATCAAGGCTATTGCTGCTAAAGGGGGTGTAGTCCAGGTGAATTTTGTGAGTGATTACCTCAAAAAGCCATCTGATGCCCATCGGGCCGCTAAAACTAAAATACGGATGTCGCGGGTAGGCAAGGTAGCCACACCAGATATGGAAACTCGTATAGCCGCTCAAAGCGATTCAGTATCGAAACTCTATGCCTCGGAACGGGCCAGTTTGTCGGACATTGCAGACCATATTGATCACATCGTTAAACTGGTTGGGATCGATCATGCGGGCATCGGTAGTGATTTCGACGGGGGCGGTGGTGTTAACGGACTCGAAGACGTAAGCCAGATTGAGAATCTTACGGCTGAACTCGTTCGTCGGAAGTATTCCGAAGCGGATATTGCAAAAATCTGGGGAGGTAATCTGCTACGTGTGCTGGGACAGGCTAAGGTGACGCAGTAACTGTCATGACAAAAATTTATTTCTATTCGTTGCGCCTGCTCATAGAGAATTGACATAAAAAATCTCTTTCAACTGGCCTGAGAAACTGACGGTAAAAATACAGCGCGTTCAGCTTTAACGTAGTAAAGGCCAATTTACGGGTCTGTTAACGTTATAACCGCTAATCTTGCTTTTGCCAATGAATCGCTCCGACTTTCTGAAAACGTCTGCTCTTGCTGGTGCTTCGCTCATTACTGATCCCGTCCAAGTCCGGGCATTTATTACCCGTCAACCGGCTCAGAAATACCGTACGGCAGTGATTGGGACGGGCTGGTGGGGTGGTAATATTCTGCGCTGCGCGGTGCAGGCAGGCCAATCGAAAATCGTTGCGCTCTGTGACGTAGACACACGTCAACTTCAAAAGACCAGCGATGAACTCAGCAAACTAACTTCTGATAAGCCTAAGCTTTACCGAGATTATCGGGAAATGCTGGCGACCGAAAAACCCGAGATTGTTATTGTTGCCACGCCCGATCACTGGCATCCACTTGCGGCTATTGCGGCCATGAAAGCAGGCGCGCATGTGTATGTTGAGAAACCAATTTCGCACACCATCAATGAAGGCAAGGCGATGGTAAAAGCGGCTCGCCAAACAGGACGCATTTGTCAGGTTGGCATGCACCGGCGTGTATCGCCCCACAACGTATCGGGCATGGAATTTCTGAGATCGGGCAAGGCGGGGCAAATTGGCATGGCCCGGGCCTTTGTGTACTATGGTGGTGGAGCCGGTCAGCCCACGCCCGATGGTGACGCCCCCAAAGAAATGGACTGGAACATGTGGTGCGGACCCGCCCCGTTGCGAGCCTATAATCCGGCCATGCATCCCAGAGGCTGGCGTAATTTTCTAGATTACGCCAATGGTACCCTTGGTGATTGGGGTATTCACTGGATGGATCAGATTTTGTGGTGGACGGACGAGAAGCATCCACGAAAAGTTTATTCCACTGGCGGTCGGCCTATTAAAAAAGACAGTACCGATGCGCCTGATCATCAGGTTGCTACATATGAATTTGAAAATTTTACGGCTATTTGGGAGCAACGGGCATTCGCTGGCAATATGGCCGAGAAGACGCATCCACAGCAAGCTGTAGGTGTTTACTTCTACGGAACGGAGGGTACGTTTCACATGGGCTGGCTCGATGGCTGGACTTTCTACCCGTCGGACCCGAAAAAGCCCGTTATCCATCAGGAACCTCAACTCAATAAACCTGACGATCAGAATATCGCGCAACTTTGGGATAACTTTCTCGATAGTATTAAAACCAATAAATTGCCTATCTGCGACATCGAAATTGGTCATCGCTCTACGAATATGGCCCTTCTTGGTATGTTATCCATGAAACTCGGACGTAGCGTTGAGTGGGATGGGAGTCAAATTCCTAACGATCCTGAAGCCAATAAACTGCTTAGCCGAGCCTACCGGGGCGAATGGCAGTATCCGACTTGAAGTATAAGAGCTCCGCGCCGGAACGACGCGGAGCTCTTGTACCTATTAGTACTAATTTATACATACTTCAAGGTATGTTGATAGAAAATAGTCGTAAAAGTGAATTTTAATATACTATTTTATTTAGTTGTTAAATTAGAGAGGAATTTTAATAAAATATAACAAATAAATCATTAACTTATTAGTAAGTTTACGAATTATTACAAACTTAAACTTATTCATTTCTGTGAAGCTTATACTCACTGACGAAGAAATGATTCGTCATTACCTACCCAATCAACCGGACCAATGTTTTGGAGCACTTTACGAGCGCTATGTAGGCAAGGTTTACCAGCGATGTCTGCACATGACTAAAGACACCGAAAAAGCGCAGGACTTCACACACGACATATTCATTAAAGCATTTGACAAACTAGATGCTTTTCAGGAGCGCTCCAGTTTTTCCACCTGGCTTCACTCAATTGCCTATAACTACTGCTCAGATCAACTACGCCTGGCTAAACGGTTTACTACGATGAGCCTCGATGAAAACCTCGAGCAGAATTTACCTGATTCCAGAGAAGAAGCCAGGCAGGAAGAAACACTTCAGTTGTTCCAACGAGCCTTTGCCAGCCTTTCTCTTCAGGAGCAAACCTTATTGAGATTAAAGTATGAAGAAGGCGTTAGCGCTGAAAAAATTGCTCAAATCTATAGCCTAAAGCTCAGCGCGGTGAAGATGCGAATCAAACGGAGCCGGGAGAAATTACAACGACTGTGTATGATTGAGTAAGCGAACTGACTGCTGGATAGGCAATGGCTGACCAACGTAGCAGTCAGGCACTAATCAACTGTCAGGCCATCTCAGCGATTGAAGGAAATGGATCAAATCCGCTGAATTAGCTCCGCTACCTTGTGAACTTCCCGGCCCATAATATGGTCAATAATGGCCTGCGCATGTTCACGACCGTTCTCAATAAAAACTTTCTCCGTATAAATTCCGGCCATTACGGTACCACACACGTATAAGCCCGGCACTGTAGTCTCAAAATTCTCTTTGTTGTAGACAGGAACCTGCGTAGCCGGGTCAAGCTCAATTCCGCAACGACGTAGTAACTCAGCATCAGGAATATAACCCGTCAGTACGAACACAAAATCGGCCGACAATTGGCTTTCTTCGCCCGTTTTCAGGTTGTTGACCGTTACCGTTTTTTCGTCGATGTGTGTTACACACGAATCAAACACCGTTTTTATTCGGCCTTCTTTCACCCGGTTTTTCACATCCGGCACAAGCCAATATTTGACCGTGCTACGGAAATCTTCACCCCGATGCACAATCGTAACGTTCACATCGTGCCGGTACAGCTCCAGCGCTGCTTCGACTGCCGAATTTGATGCGCCAATGATTACTACGTTCGTAAACGAGTATTTGAACGGTTCGTCGTAATAATGCGAGACGTGCGGCAGATTTTCGCCCGGAATATTGAGCCAGCGTGGTCGGGTAAAATAGCCTGTGGCCATAATTACCTTGTGAGCGTAGTATTGATCACCAGCTTTGGTATTAACAACGAACACGTCACCCTCTTTCTGAACATCCCAAACTTCCTGAAATAACTTGAAATTCAGGTGATAGTAGGCTGCTGTTTTTCGGTAATATTGAAGAGCCTCATTACGACCCGCTTTTACATCCGAAATAGCAAATGGTAATCCGCCGATTTCAATATTTTCGGCCGTTGAGAAAAAGCGCATCCGGCGAGGGTATTGCCGAATAGACTCCGTCAGGCTGCCCATTTCCAGAATCAGATGACTTAGCCCCGCTTTAGTGGCTTCGATACCAGCAGCCAGTCCACAGGGGCCACCGCCAACAATAATAACGTCGTAAACTTGCATGATTGTAACGCGGCTGAAAACCCGTGCTTTATACCTACAGATGGTGGGTTTTCACCCACGCTACATTTCTAACAGTCATAAAGGGCTCAAAGGTTTAATTGAAACTACCTTTTTTGCCAGATCAGGAATTCGCCGGGACAACGAGGGGTTTTCCGTATATTTACCTGACGTACCGCCCGTCTTTCGTCCGTGGAAAACCAGATCTATTCACTCTTTTCATCAACAGACGTCGAGGAAGTAACCTTCTTCGCCGACTTGATTTTACCAATTCCCGTACCGAGGCTGTTCACGTATAGGGTGCCCCGTGGAATGGCCGAGGTACTCAAAATTGGCGCCAGAGTCATTGTACCCTTCGGTAAAAACAATGGTCGCGTGCTCACGGCGGTCGTAGCGAGACTCCATAATTCTCCACCAACAGCCTATCAGGCACGGTATATCAGCGAAGTTTTGGATGAATATCCCTTAGTAACGGGCTATCAATTAGAGCTTTTCAGGTGGATGTCGGAGTACTATATGTGTTGCATTGGCGATGTCATGAACGTAGCGTTGCCATCGGGTCTGAAGATTTCGAGCCAGTCGAAAGTGCAGTTCAACCCCGATTTCGACTATCCTGAACTCCTTACCGAATTTGAAGCAACCTTATTGACCGAACTCAAAAAACAGTCGGCGCTATCTTATGAGGAGCTAGGTCGGTTGGCGGGGGCCGGCAGCAACGTACCGGCGCTCATTAAATCGCTGGTGGGCAAGAAAGCCGTCATTGTGTTCGAGGAGGTCAAGGAAAAATACATTCCCAAAATGGTGCGAAAAGTACGTTTGCACCGCAATTATGAAGAACGAGAGCAATTATTAGTCCTGCTGAATCGGCTGGAAAAACTGCCTAAACAGCAGGAAGTGGTAATGCGTTATCTGAGTCACGTTCCCATGCAGCGCAACCCGGAGCTGAACCAGAAAGGACTGGATAAAACCATCCTGAACCAGGATGATGAGCTTTCGCAGTCATCCCTGACGACACTCATTAAAAATCAGGTTTTCGAAGCCTTTGAGATTATTCAGCCCCGCTTCTCGGACAACCTCGCCCCACAAGCCGAAATTCGGCTAACCGATAGCCAACGTTCAGCGTCACTGCAGGTTATGGCGCAGTTCGAGAGCCAGAATATTGTGCTCTTACATGGTATTACGGGCAGTGGTAAAACAGAAGTATATATCGATCTGATTCAGCAAGCCCTGGCCGGCGGTTCGCAAGTGCTTTACTTACTGCCCGAAATTGCGCTGACCACGCAGATCGTGGTCCGTTTACAGCGCGTTTTTGGCGATAAAATGGGGATTTATCATTCCAAATTTTCAGATAATGAGCGCGTTGAGGTCTGGAAAGGGGTCGTATCCGGGCAGTATCAGTTTGTGGTTGGTGTGCGGTCGGCGGTATTTCTGCCCTTCGACAATCTCGGCTTGATCATCGTCGACGAAGAACACGAAACCAGCTATAAGCAACACGACCCGGCACCACGTTACCACGCCCGTGACGTAGCAATTATGCTGGCTCACTGGCAGCAGGCCAAAGTGTTGTTAGGATCAGCCACGCCCTCACTCGAAACCTATTATCAGGCTAAACACGGGCGATATGGCCTGGTGGAATTATTCCAGCGTTTCGGCGATGCTACATTACCCACCATCACATTGGTGAATACCCAGCAGGAGAAAAAGCAGAAATCGATGAAAAGTGAGTTTTCGTCCGCTTTGCTCAACGCGCTGGAGATGAACATGGCCCGCAAAGAGCAAAGTATTCTGTTTCAGAACCGACGGGGTTACTCGCCCTACATGCAGTGTGAAGACTGCGACTGGACCGCCGAATGTCCCAACTGCGCCGTCAGCCTGACGTATCACCAGCGCGACGCCGAATTGCGCTGCCATTATTGCGGCCATAAAGACGCGGTTCCCCGAATCTGCCCAACCTGTGGCTCCACCAAAGTTAAAACGATTGGCTTCGGAACGGAGAAACTGGAAGATCAGTTGCAGATTTTCTTTCCGCAATCACGGGTGCTACGTATGGATTTAGACACCACCCGCGCCAAAAATGCCTATCAACAAATTATTCAGGAATTTGAAGGAGGTCAGGTTGATATTCTGGTTGGTACGCAGATGATTACTAAAGGATTAGACTTCGACAATGTCAGTTTAGTCGGCATTTTCGATGCCGACCGGCTTATTCATTTTCCTGATTTTCGGGCTACTGAGCGGGCCTTTCAAATGATTACCCAGGTTAGTGGACGGGCCGGACGACGAGCCGGACGACAGGGTATTGTACTCATCCAGACCAGCAATCCGCAGCAGCCGATTTTGCAAAAAGTGATCGAAAACGATTACAAAGGTTTGTATGAAGAGGAAATCCAGGAGCGTCAGAATTTCAGCTATCCACCTTTCGTGCGACTTATTAAACTGACGGTTCGGCACGCGGATAAAGCAATCAGCCATCGGGCCGCCGAACGTCTTGCTGCTGAATTAACCGACGCGCTGGGCAGCAGTCGCGTATTAGGGCCCGAAGAGCCCCTGGTCGAACGTATCAGAAACCAGTTCCTGTTCGATATTCTGGTTAAAATTGAGCGTGATAAAGTAAATGTAAAAGCGGTAAAAACGTACATCCAGGATCGCATCAACGACATTCTAACCGACAAAGGGCTACGGCAAGTGAGTATCGTAGCTGATGTGGATTGTTTATGAGCATTTTACGTTATTGCTAAAAAAACCTACAACTATGTTAGCCACAGTAACCGGAACGTATCGAAATGGACAGATTATCCTCGATGAGGAACTGCCCGTGAAAGATCACGATGTAAAAGTGATTGTGACATTGGTGGAAGAATCAGTCGAAAGTCTGGAAAAGCCTAAACGCCAGTTTGGACGCCTAAAGGGGACGTTTATCCACCCGTATTGGTCATCGAAGGAATTTAATGACCCCCTTGATGACTTGAAAGAGTACATGTAATGAAGATACTACTGGATACCCAGGCCTTAATTTGGGTACTTAATGACTCGGAGCGGCTTACATCGACTGCCCGTAAGTTCATACAGGAAGCCGATGATGTATATGTAAGTCCAATCAATTTTTATGAAATCGCAATAAAAATTACACTAGGCAAAGACACCGGAATTAAATGGCCAATGCATGAAATCATACAGGAGGCCTTATTGTCGAACTTTGTCTGGTTACATGTGTCAGCTAATCATATTGAAGCTTATACCCGTCTGCCTCTTTTTGCCCAACACCGTGACCCTTTCGACCGGATGATTTTAGCTACAGCCCTTTCTGATGATTTAACAATCGTTTCGTCAGACCATAATTTTCCGCTTTATAACGAGCTGGTCAAAACCATTTGGTAGCAGTAACATATTACTCTTCCGTAAAATTTCCGCAAAAACCACCGTATATCCTGCCATCCGGTTATTTTTGCACCGGCTTCTGGCCGATTTTGCCCAATTTTCCCCGTCCTATGTCTAAGAAAACCAAGATCGTAGCCACCATTGGCCCCGCATCCGAAACGAAAGAACAATTGCTGGCATTAGCCAAAGCAGGAGTAAATGTTTTCCGACTTAACTTCTCTCACGGTACGCACGAAGACCACCTGATGCGGCTCACTCGCATCCGCGAAATCAATGAAGAGTTTAACCTGAACCTCTGCGTATTACAGGATTTGCAAGGTCCCAAAATTCGCATTGGTAACGTCGAAAATAAAGATGGGGTAACGATTGTGCCCGGCCAGGAACTTGTCTTCACCAACGACGATATTATTGGCACTTCCGTGCGTGTTAGTACGCCCTACAAGAACATGTACCGGGATGTCCATCCGGGTGAGCGTATCCTTATGGACGATGGAAAGTTAGAAGTACGTGTTCTCCGGACAGAAGGGACCGACGTTGTTACAGAGGTGGTATATGGTGGCTCCATGAAGTCGAAAAAGGGCGTGAACCTGCCTAATACGAAGGTATCAATGCCTGCCGTAACCGAAAAAGACTGGGCTGATCTTGAGTTTGGTCTTGAACATGATGCCGAATGGATTGCCTTATCGTTTGTGCGGGAAGCCTCTGAAATTCTTGAAATTAAAGAATATATCAAGTCGAAAGGCAAGAAAAGCCGCGTTATTGCCAAAATTGAAAAACCCGAAGCCATCCAGAATATCGACGAGATTATTGCGGCTACGGATGGACTGATGGTTGCTCGTGGCGACCTCGGCGTTGAGCTACCCGCCGAAGAGGTGCCCATGATTCAGAAGATGCTGGTGGAGAAATGTAACAAGGCTGCGAAACCAGTTATTGTGGCTACGCAAATGCTGGAGAGCATGATCGACGCGCCCCGTCCGACCCGTGCCGAAATCAACGACATTGCCAATTCGGTGATGGATGGAGCCGATGCGGTTATGCTTAGCGCCGAAACAGCCTCGGGTAAATACCCGATTCTGGCCGTTGAAGCGATGGCAAACACGATCTTGCAAGTCGAGACAACAACCGACAAGATTTACTATCGCTACCACGCTCATGTTAATGAACAGCCCAGCGAGAACGTCATCAATGACAACGTAGTGATGAGCGCCTGCCGACTAGCTCGCGATACCCACGCCAGAGCGGTTATTGGTATCACAAATTCAGGTTACACCGCCGTTCGCTTGTCGCACCACCGCCCCAAAGCTGATCTGCTGGTTTTCTCCAATGATTCGCAACTGCGGAATACACTCGGTCTATACTGGGGTGTTCAGGTTATGCCGTATGAGCCTGATATCACGCTGACAGTCGATCAAACAGTGGAAGGGATCAAACAGATACTTATTGGCCAGGGTAAACTGGTTTCTGGTGATATTTTCATTAATACGCTCAGTATGCCTCTGACCCAGTCTCGCCGGACGAACACGGTGAAATTAAGTACCGTAGATTAAACTAGTCAACAGGCGGTAGTCAGGCATTGTCAGGACTAAAGGCTATAAACTGACGTTTCCTGAATACCGCCTGTTTTGAACATCTAAAAAGCCGCGAAACCAAGGGTCATCGCGGCTTTTCCGTTCTCACTGAAAATGAAGTACTTTAGCTTTCTAGGTGAATTTGACAGGTCATCCAGACAAACTTTTTTATGCTTTTTCCGTTTTCGACTCTTCGGCAGCGGGTGCTTCTATATCGGCTACGTCTTCGGTTTTTTCTTCTTTAGTCTCCTCAGCTGTCACCTCAAAAATTTCGGGAGCGTATTGGCTTAGGATGCCATACCAGCTGATAAGCTTTTTAATATCAGTTGTGCGAACACGTTCACGATCATAGTTCGGAACGACCGACGCCATAAAATCAGCTAGTTGGTCATTCGTTCCTTTGGAATCGATTGGTAACGTATTACTGTATTTATCGTTAATTACTTTCAGTACATCGCCGAGTGATATGGATTGCTCCTCGCTATCGTCATCAACGTAAATTGAAATATCATTTAGAACCGATACGCGAGCCGTTGGGCCCATCATCGTTTTAGCTTTTTTTTCGTCTAACGACTCAACAATAACGCCAGAACGGCCAGGTTTAAGAATTCGATAAAGGCCGCTATAACCAGCAACGTTGGCAATCTGTTTTAATGCTTCCATAGAGGTACTGTGTAAATTGGTAACGCCCGTTTTGGCCGACGTATTGCCTTTTTAATGGTAAAAGAGCGAAAGAATAAATAGAATCGCCAAAACGAAAGGGATAGGACGCTTTCAGCTTTTCGTTATATTCCAGCGATCTGGCTTCACTTTATTGTTCTTTTTATATTCCTCATTTAACGGCCGGATAAATGCCAGAATGTCTTCACGACCAGCGGCTGTAATAGCCGATGTTATAAAAAATGGTGGCATTTCTTCCCACGTCTCGAGCAGTTTAGCGCGATACGTATCAATAGTGGCCTGAAGTTTTGTCGGGCCAAGTTTTTCAGTTTTCGTGAACGCAATGACGAATGGTAACCCTCGCTCCCCTAAATTAGTCATGAAGTCGAGGTCGAGTTTCTGAGGCTCGATCCGGGCATCAACTAGCACGAAAATACACAACAGGTTTGGTCGGCTTGTCAAGTATCCGTCGATCAAAGCCGCAAATTTTTCTCGATCTGTTTTGCTTACCTGGGCATATCCATAGCCAGGCAAATCAACTAAATACCATTCATTATCAATAATAAAATGGTTGATTAGCTGGGTTTTACCCGGTTTCCCCGAAATCTTGGCCAGCGATGAGCGTCCCGTTAGCATGTTAATCAGGGACGATTTGCCAACGTTAGAACGCCCGATGAATGCATATTCCGGCCGGTCAGGTTTGGGGCATAATGCCGGATCAGAATTACTAACAAAAAATTCAGCTTGTTTAACAGGCATGGCAGTGTTAACTAAAATGGTCTCAAAGTTCGGAAAGATTACGCAGAATGGCACACTGTTTGTAACTTGCCATTTCGAATCTATCCGTTAATTATGTTTGGCAAACAGGCATCTGACGGAAACGAAAATTGCCTTCTGGTACGTTATACACACGAAAAACCACTAAAAAGACCACCGGTACGCCGGTTTGACTATGAAAAAAGTATTTTTTCTATTGACTACCTTACTTGTGGGATTTGGTTTCGTCCCGACTAATGCCGCGTATCCGTCAACAACATTGAATCACATTGGCGATGATAAGCGTTCTCCCAAGGAAGATGCCGAGGGCATTCAATTTACCGAGACATCCTGGAAGGAGATTTTGAAGAAGGCAAAAGCCGAGAAAAAGGTGATCTTTTTAGATGCTTATGCGAGCTGGTGCGGCCCCTGTAAGATGCTTCAGAAAAATGTATTCACGAAAAAAGCTGTTGGTGAATTTTACAACGGTAAATTCATAAACGTGAAAATGGATATGGAAAAAGGCGAAGGCCCGGCTCTATCGCAGGTATATCCGCTCGAAGCCTACCCAACGCTGTTGTTCATTGATGCCAATGGCCGCTTGTTGAAAAAGGTTTTGGGCTATCAATCGCCGGAATCACTGATTGCCATTGGCAAGAGTGTTAAAGGAGCAGCCATGTAATACGTTGCATTTCAACACAGAAAAGGGTCGGTTTAGCTAAACCGACCCTTTTCTGTGTTGAACTCATTCATCAGCCACTTCTTTAGGCTAATATACAGACTAATCAATATGCCTAAAATCAATCCTGTCAGCATTAGTTGAGCTGTTAACGACCAATCGCGTGCACTTAAGACAAGGACGTTAATACCAACCTGAACGAGCGCATATAAGCCAGATACGCGTAAATGAGACCACCCGTGTTGATGAACGAGCAACTGAAATAAATGCAATCGATGTGCCTGAAAAACGGATTGACCGAGGTAAAGCCGGTGCATGATTGTCAGGACACTATCCACGCCATAGACCGCTAAAAATAATATCAACAGATACGTATGGCTTTGGTTGATCGCAGTCAGTAAGGCATACAGACAGATGAATCCCATAGAAATGCTACCGACATCACCGGCAAAGCAGATAGCTTGTCGGCGCGCGTTGAAATAGCTGAAAATAAGCAAGGCAATAAATACGCATGGGAGCAACGAATCCGCTACATTACCCGGCCTTGTCTGGCTCTGCCGATACCAAAGCGTTCCAATTGTAACAAGGCTGTAAAAGGCAGTCATGCCATTAATGCCATCCATGAAATTGTAGGCATTCAGGCTACCAACGCCAATTAGAAGTAAGCCAAGAAATACCCAGTAATAGTCAGGGAATACGCCCGTTTGCATTAGCAACAGGCTCATTGCACTAAACTGCGTGATGATCCGGGAACGAATGGATCGGGAGTTAAGGTCATCCCAAAAGCTAATCAGCGCAACCGCCGTCAGGCCAATGAAGAAGTAAGGCTGGTTGAGTTTATCGACTGAAACAGCCACCAAAGCCGCCAGATAGAAGATAATCCCTCCCGATTGGATCGTAACAGGGCTGGTATGCGAACTGCGTTCGTTAGGCCTATCAAAAAGATTGAAATGCCGGGCTATTCGGAGATATACCAACTTTATACCAATTAACAGGGCTGCCAGAAGTATGTAGCCGACTAAACTCATCTAAATACGTCGAGCACAGGACGTGAATGCCAATCCAGTTGTTTGCGGGCCAGTTCGTCAGAAAAAGTGAGCGAGTGAGTCAGCTTTTGCAAGGCAATTGAGTCGAGCGGAAAGCGATGGCCTACGAGCGCATTGATTCCATCGCCAGCATACGCCAGGGCCTTAGCCAGGTCGAGCGGAATAATCAACCGGGTTTTCTTACCAGCCTGTCGGGCTATAGACTCTTCTACTTCACGAACACTGGGGTGATAGCCGTCCGTAAGGTTAAATATGCCGCCAACCTCTGCCGCACGGATAATTACAGCCGCTACGTCATCGGCCCGCACCATGCTTCGTCGGGCCGAACCAGTGCCCATATGGACGTAGTAACCACGTTTGATAGCCTTGATCATGGTGGACAGATTTCCTCTGGGATTTTCGGCAACTACCAACGGTAGACGTAGTATAGCCAAACGGACACCGTTACGTTTGGCCCAGGAACGTACCACATCTTCGGCCATGATCTTACTTAGACCATAGGCATCCTTAGCGTCAAGTGGCGTCATTTCTGTGAGCGATTGCCCTTCTGAGCGTCCATAAACGAGTACCGTACTGATATGAACAAACGATTTAGGCAGGATCGGCGATCGCTCCAGCATGTTCAGGAGCCTACTAATTCCGTATACATTTACCCGTTCATAATCAGCGCGTTCTATTACGTTACGGGGAACCGCGTGGGCTTTCCCCGCGGAATGAATGATGATGTCGTACGGCTCTGGAAGAAGCACAGGCCTAGCTTGAGTTAAGTCACAGTGGATATGCCGATTACTGACTACTGTTCGACCCAGCGTCGTAACGGTATGTTGCTGGATAAGTTCTCGGTAAATTCGACTGCCTAAAAAACCCGACGCACCCGTTAATAAAGCGTTCATAGCGTTTTGACGAGTTGTTTACGGCTTGATTTAGTCAGCGTTTCGAGCATTTGCCGGGCGAGTTGCTGACTTATTGCCCTCCGCTGAAAACGCGCTCTAAAACCCGCTCTGCCCTGCGTTCGGTAAGGAGTTTCGCGCAGTTGCCTAACCAAATCCACTACGTCGCCGGGGTTGAACAGAATACTGTTTTCGAGTTGCTCCTGCACAAACGAGGCTGCATAACCCGCTACGCCAGCGACGATCGGCTTGTCTGTCGCGCCTAATTCAAAAAATTTCGACGGCAACACCCGCTTGAAAGCTTCCAGATCATCAAGGTGGACAAACAGGTAATCGGCCTTTTGGTATTCGACCAATAATTCTGACTGGGTGACAGGATCATACAGGTCAACATTTGTGACCTTCTCCAACTGAATAGCTTTCTCCAGCTTTCGCCTGGCTGCGCCCCCACCTCCAAAGACGACAAACCGATAGGTAGCGCCCAGCAGGCGAGCCGCTTGTGGAATAACCTTATGCAGGGCCTGCCCTTCCCCGATATTTCCCGCGTAAAGCAAGGTTCGAATAGATGAACCTGGATAGGGCTGGCTGGGAGGGATGCTCAAAAACACATCGTCAATGCCATTTGTGAGATAGCTAAACGTAGCTAGGGGATAGGATTTGAAATAAGACCGGAATGCCTCAGACACTAAATTTATATGACTGGCATAACCAAATGTATAGCGTTCGACAGCACGCAAAACCGGATTTAGTAGCGCCCGAACGCCAGAGTTCCTTAGCTTTTCCAACATCACTTCACGAAATAGATCGCGGATATCTAAAAACAGAGGAGTTTGGTATTTCCTGGCGATGAAAGCTCCTAAAAAGGCAGTGGCCAAACGAGATGACGAAGCCACAACCAGTTCGTATCTGTGATTTTTTGTAAGCCGATAAGCAGCCCATCCGTACACCATAAAAGACCATATCTGGCTTAATTGACCATTTCCATGCCTGGGAATCCTGATGCGTTCAGTTGTAATCAGGCAATCACCATTGCTACGTCTTTCGTAGTCGGAAATAGCTGGCTTGAACGATTCGTACCGGTTAGGCTTGGTTGTAACAACCTGAATATGGCTGTTCTGGGGAAGTTGGCGAGCTAGTTCGTCCACCGTAGCTGTGTTCCGAAAGGCGCCGGGCCCAATATCAGGTGCGAAGTAAAACGTTAGGTAGAGGATTTTCATCCAGTAGATATATCGTGGTTTCTAATTGATCATCAAACACGACTTCTACGCATTTTCCCGTCAGTAGGCGATTAAAGCCGTCAGCCATATCGTACCTTGTGACGAGAAAATTAAAATTGGTTACTGACGAGAAACTTATTTTTATCGGTCCCGCCATAACTACGTTATCCACACGATCTATCTGAATAGCTGGATGGAAGTATAAGCGGGCAACACCCGCCCGATTTGTCTTAGAATCAGTACGTTCCAACAGACGATCCGTTATACAGATCTTCGTTTCTTCGACAGACCACGTCCGCTGGTGAATGACATTATCGCGTTGATAACCATCATGAGAGGCCATCAGCCTACTTTCTGTGTCTTGTTGCACTTTTACCCGTGCCCGACGACCAACGCGAAAACCAGCCCATACCTCAGATGAGTTAATACGGTTCACCTCAACGGTATTGTGAGCAGCTGTGCTTCTTTCCCATGTCCGACGTTGACCAAGCTGGTACGTCGAGGCTGAGTTATCCACAATTATGGGAGAGTTATCCACATTTAATAGAAACGAGAAAGTGTCCGCGTGGGCATGTCCAGGCTGATGGTCAGGTCCAATTGACCCTACATTCACCATTAATTCGTATCGATCCTGTCGAAAAAACCGGTAGCCGCTTTCTGCTTCTAAGGTTGATACTGTAGCAATTCTGGAAGCAGTAAACTCCGCAGGCGATGGCACCAGCCGCCCTGCCTTCTCTCGCAGTTGTCTCGTCGTGGGAGCAACACCGGCTGTCGAATCATTGACCATCGGTACATCGCCATGGCGGAACGTAACGGCTTCGAGCCAATTGAGCATCTGACTCGCCTTCTGATTTAGAAAAGCAAGGAGCGTATCCTCTTTGTGCCAGCGATCATGTTGCAGAGCCAGCAGCACCGTCAGCAATCTGTCAAGAAGAATCTGGTGATACATTGGACTACGTTCGTAATGGCAGCCATCGGCTAAAAGCTGTGCGGTTAGTTCGGTACGAACAAGATTTGCCGCCAAACGAAACCATTTTTCGTGCCGGAAATACAAAGCGCCGATGAGCCATGAAAAACCATTTTCGAGTAGGTGATTTCCGGATAAATGATACTCTAATCGGTGGCTGAGCAGATGGATTTGAGCAAACAAATGGCGGTTAATCGCAGGGTCATGAACCTGATTCCGGCTTAGGAACGCCACCCAATTTATAATCCGTAGCGAAGTAGGGTAGGGTTCCAGCCCATCCCGTACTGTATTGGTCTGACTTATGAAATCCTGAATCAACGCCAGTCCAGCTTCGGCCGTCATGCCTGGTTGATTCAGGAAATCGAAGTAATTGAGGTGATATGTCCAGAGTTTGCCATTACCCGAAAAATTCCAGTCAATTCGGTGTGGAAAAGATTGGCGCTGATTCAAAAACGTAAATATCCCATTCTGCCATGACGCCACCTTATCAGCATCGGGTATAGTCAGAAAATAGCCCTGGGGTTCGACTTCAGGAAAGCGTAAACGAGCGCGTCTCCTCAGGCGAGTAAGTACTTGATAGACTATCTGCCGAAGGGTCAGATGCCGCACAGTTCGCCAAAGTAGACCTGGGTTAGTCATGTTGCTACGTTGCTTTGCGACATCCCGATACCGGCTACGTCAACCCAGCGATCTTCCCGCAAACTGTGTAAAGCCGCCAGTGTCGTTTGAGTCGTGTTAACGCTATCGGCAAAAGGAAGTAGTGATTGCTTTTTCTCATCGCTACGTAGCTGTTCAATCAACCGCTTCATCTGCTCGTTGTGCCCCTTATCCTGCTGACCGGATTGGCTTGAGAATCCGCGGAATCCGTAGCCCGTTAGCTGGCGAAAGTTGTCCAGAATCAGGGTTCGCCCCTGCGAGTAAACTTCTACACGCTCTTTAGCGTAGGCTTTACTGCCATTGCTGAAATAATTAATTACACCCGTTGCACCATTTTCGTAGCGCAGAAGCATTGACGCCGAATCGCTCGTTTCGGCCGGTTGCCATCCCATTGCGTTCATACAAACACGCGCGACGGTGCTTCCCGTAAGATACGTGATCAGGTCTACGAAATGGCAGGCCTCGCCCAGAAGACGTCCACCCCCAATCGCTCGGTCATGTACCCAGGAACTGGCGTCAACAAAACCCGCATTGACGGTCACGACTACGTTCATCGGTAGCTCATCTGACCTTGTTCCACCCAAAAGTGACTTCATTTTTTGCGCATGGAGTGAAAACCGACGATTGAATCCAACCCATACCATTCGACCCGACGTCTGTTGAGCGTCAATGATTGGAGCCATCTCATGCTCATAAATAGCCAGCGGTTTTTCTACAAAAACGTGCTTCCCCACTTGCAGCGCTTCGATAACCAACCGGGCATGACTGTTGTGTCGCGTCGTGATGACGCACAAATCAACGGCGGGGTCATCCAGTATCTGTCGATAGGCTGATGTGCTTTGGCTAACGCCATATTTTCTAGCCAGCAACGTAGCATTTAGCCCGCTAGCGCTAGCGATGATTTTCAGGTTTGCCCCTGATGCTTTCAGCGCTGGCAGCAGCGTAGCATCCGTAAAATTTCCCGCGCCAATAATACCGACCGTTCCTGAACTTCGGCTATAGACGGGGTCACGCAGGCGAATTGTTGGACTCAGATCAACTTGATCCGGGTAGCTGAGTAGCGCGGCAATTCGATGCGACGCTTCCAGAGATCCATAAATTGTGTTGTATTCTGCAAACGGAACCTTATCACTAATAAGTGGTTTTACGTCCAGTTGGCCGGTTGCCATGAGCCGTAGGATTGCGTCAAAATTGCGGTTTTCGGTCCAGCGCACATGGGCTATTGGGTAATCGCGACCCTGTTGCTCGTAGGCATCATCATACCGGCCGGGTCCATACGAGCACGACACCTGAAATGTCAGTTCTTTCTCGTAAAACTCCGCCCGATTCAGCGTCAGTCCGACAACGCCAATTAGCACAATCCGGCCCCTTTTGCGACTCATTTGAGCTGCCTGGGCTATAATTTCATCGGTAGACGACGAAGCTGTGATGATCACGCCATCAACACCAACACCATTCGTACTTGATAAAACTCCCGCTACGGGATCAGTGCCAGTAGTAGGATTAATCGTAAAAATTCCCTTTTTCTCTGCTAGCTGGCATTTGGCTTCGTCTATGTCGACACCAATCACCCGACATCCGTTGATACGTAGCAAATCCGCCGTTAACAAGCCAATTAGCCCCAGGCCAATGACAACGACAGTTTCGCCCAGTGTAGGATTCAGTAACCGAATACCCTGCAAGCCAATAGCGCCAACGATTGTAAAAACCGCGGCCTCATCCGGCACATTGCCGGGTACTGGGGCGACCAGATGTCGGGGTACACAAACAATTTCGGCATGTGGGCCGTTGGACGCCACCCGATCACCGATGCGCAAATCGGTAACGCCATCACCCAGGGCCAGCACCGTACCGACGTTGCAGTAACCAAGCGGTATCGGCTGGTTGAGTTTCCGGAATACGGCTTTCAGCGTGGGTATTGCCCCATCTGTTTTCACTTTCTCAAGCACCTGCTTCATTCTCTCTGGTTGCTGCCGGGCTTTGGCAAGTAAACTGGCTCGTCCAAATTCAACCAGCATTCGTTCCGTCCCTAAGGATACCAGCGACAGCCGGGTCTGAATCAGCACCTGGCCTGGCCGTAGTTGTGGCGCCGGTACGTCTTCGAGTCGGGTTTCGCCCGTTTTAAGGTTCTGTATGAGTTGTTTCATGGTTTTGGAATACAGAGCCTTTAAGCTGTGAGCCGCTGCACATCTGTGTGGCATACAGGATCTCCGCAATACGTTCAGCGGTCTTTCCGTCCCACAAAGGCGGGACTATACCCGGTTTAGTACGTCCGTCCAGGATCTCGGTCACTTTTCGACGTAGTGTATCAGGATTCAAATCGGCCAGTAGCTGATTGGTGCCAAGTTCGATCGTTACGGGCCGCTCGGTCGAGTCGCGAAAGGTTAGACAAGGGACCTGCAAATAGGTGGTTTCTTCCTGAATACCGCCCGAATCGGTAATGACGAGCGAGGCATGTTCCATCAGATTCAGGAATTCCAGGTACCCCTGCGGTCCCAGCAGCCTAACATTCGGTATTGCAGTTAATTGACCCATCAAGTCAACATTCAGCAGGCTTGCGCGGGTTCGCGGATGAAGCGGGAACACTACGGTTTGGCGCAATGCCGTCTCACTCAAAATTTGCAAAATGCTACGCAGTCTGGCTTCATAATCTACATTGGCCGGGCGATGCATGGTTAGCAGAACATACTTTTTGGCGCGAACGCCAAGATCACTACTAACCTTTAACTCATTAGCTTTCTGGCGATACCGCACCAGTGAGTCAATCATCACGTTGCCAACAAAATGAATTTTTTCGTCGGTAACACCTTCACGACGGAGGTTATCTATGCCAGCTTGTTCAGTCACGAATAGCAAATCTGATAGCTTATCCGTCTCGATTCGGTTGTATTCTTCGGGCATTCGTAAATCTCCCGAACGAAGTCCCGCTTCAACGTGTGCCACACGTACACCCATCCGGGCGGCCACCGATGCACAGGCGAGGGTACTCGTTACGTCGCCCACAACCAACACCCAGTCGGGCTGTTCGCGCGTTATGACCTTCTCGAATGTGAGCTCGATTTCGGCCGACTGTTCAGCCGACGTTCCTGGGCTAATACCGAGATGATAGTCTGGTTTGGGCAGATCGAGTTGCTCGAAAAATACATCACTTAGCTGAGTATCGTAGTGCTGACCCGTATGAACAAGTTTGGATTCAATGCCTGGATGCGC
Source organism: Spirosoma jeollabukense (assembly GCF_054777855.1). Lineage (NCBI taxonomy): Bacteria > Pseudomonadati > Bacteroidota > Cytophagia > Cytophagales > Cytophagaceae > Spirosoma > Spirosoma jeollabukense. The sequence goes on along the minus strand of NZ_BAAHAD010000018.1, from coordinate 27,351 downwards.
TAAAAACGCCCGATGCAAAGGAGCCACTTTTACAAAGTTTGGACGTGCCCCGACAATGCTTATGATTTTCATGGGTGGATAGGTATCGAACTGCTAAACTTCTGCCCGTCGGTAAACACCAACGAGCAAGTTGTTGACGTAGTGCCGGGCTAAAAACGGTTTTAGCAGTCTCGAAATGGGATCATGACTTGAAAAGAACGTTATTTCGACTCTATCAAATCCTAGCATGGACAGGTGATGGGAGAAAATTGCGTCAGTTGAGCTATTGCGAGTGTGGGCGAAATAGGCGGGCCAGCCGGTTAGCCGGAATAGCCTGCGTTCCACCCGCCGATACAGGCTTAGCTGGTTGGGAATAGAGACGATAAGAAGGCCATTTGGTTTCAGTAAATCCCTGACCTGTTGAAGCATCTGCTCCATATTGTCTATGTATTCAAGTAGACTCGACATAAGGACGACATCCTGTGGGGCATATTTCGCAGGATCGGGCAGTGGCAGTAATTGGACTACGTAGCGTACGTTAACAACTGTTTTTTTCTGATTACATAAAGCAATCATTGCTTCCGACCCGTCAATGCCCGTAACGATACAGCCTTTTTCGGCGAGGTAATTGCTGAAAATGCCCGATCCACAACCAAGGTCCAGAACGCGGTCGATGGGCTTTACATACTGATTAAGCAGGTCCGTCCAGACGTTGAATCGTTCCACAAACGCTGTTGAGGATTCGTAGCGTCGATCAAATTGCCGCGCAATTTCTCCATGAAAATCAATAGCCGACGTTGAACTCATTTTCAGTACGTTATATCTTTATCCTCGCTCGCACTATCGTATAAAACTGTTCCCACTGGGCTACCTTCGAGCGACTGTTGAACTGTTGCCGGGCCAGATTTAAAGCGCGGGTTCGAAAAAGCGAATATTTATCAGACGGCATTGTTATGAATTGGTCAAGGGCCTGTCGAAGCGCGTCCGGATCATTAGCTACCCAACGACCGGCACGTTCCGTTTCCAGTACCTGCCAGGGTGTGTTTGTTGACGCAACAACGGGCGTTCCCTGCGCCAGTGACTCGATGACAACGTTGCCAAAATTCTCGGAATGAGAGGGTAGAATCAGCAACCGGGCATCGGCGTATACCTGCTCCTTTTGCTCACCATAGACGGCCCCCAGAAACGTAACCCTGGCGGAGAGTTTCAGCGTATCGACACGTTCACGAAGAAAATTGGCATGGGCTTCATCCGAAACCGGCCCGGCAATCAGCAGGGAATATTCACTATTTAGAAACAGCGGTGACGTACTCAATGCGTCCAGTAGCCGGTCAATGGCTTTGATTGGATGCAATCGCCCCATAAACAGCAGATACGGTCGGGCGACCCGCGCGACTGGCGACGACAATTCCATTGTATTAGGAATTTCGCCTACCTGTGCATCAACCCCAAAATGATGTCGGATATGAGCGGTTTCCGCTTCAGACGTTGCGTGAAAATATAGGAAAGACCGAAATAGCCGAAATGCATTTAGCAGCATTCGTTTCAAGCGGGGGCGAAAGCGTAGAGCAACGGGACTGAGTTCGCCGTGGGGCGACCATACAATCGGCTTACGTAGTAACAGACTCATGAGAACCCAGGCCAATGATGCCGGATAAAACAAACTATTCACATGGACAAGCTCGGCGGTGCGGATGGCCTGCCAACCGTACCAGATGTGTTTTATGGGGAGATAGAAATGTGGATTTTTTGAGTAGATCACCCGACCACAGTCCAGCGTCAGCCAGCGATCAAGCTGTATTGACGACGGCAAACTCTGCGACGTAGCTACCACCGTCACATCGTGCCCGGCCATTGTCAGCGCCTTGGCCTGCCAGTAGATGGCATTGCTGGGACCACCCATCTGCGCCGGATAAAAGCAATCGGCCGACATAACGATGTTCATCTGAAAAAGAGCGAAAGAAGGAATGCGTGAAAGAACACCACTGGTGCCTGCCGATATAAGGCTTCGTAACGGGTTGCGGCTGTCTTGACTGTATAGTTGCGGGCGTTCTGAAGACCTCGCTGTATTAATGTTTCCCGATACGTAGCATCCTGAATCAACGTCAGAATCCCCTGTCGAATAGCTGCTATGTCAGTTGGATCGACTACATGCGCGGCTCCGTCGGCAACGTCTCTCATAGGAGAATCATTGGCTGTAATGACCACCCGTCCAATGGCGTTGGCCTCAATAATAGGCATCCCGAACCCTTCGTAGGTTGACACGAACGTAACGATGTCGCAATTGACGTAGCATTGAACGACGTCTGATCGGCTGATATTGGCGTGATTTAGATACTGTATTCGCCTTTGGTGAAGATCAGCTATAGTGCTTTGTGTTAACGGACCAATAACGACGAGTGTACATCTGATTTCTTCGATGGCCGCCAGCAGCCGCGCCAGATTCTTATGGGGAGCTGTACCAATCTGAAGCAGCACAGGTCGATCAGTGCAAAAAGGTCTGGGATGATGGGTAAAAAGCGGATCGTAGCTATTCGGGATAACATGTACATGTCGGGCTGCCCGACCTACGTAGCGCCATAAATCCTGACGGGTTTTCTCAGAAACGACCGTCACAATGGCCGCTCGTTTTATAGGAAAGTAGTACCAGAAAAGCCAAAAAAACGCATACCGCAACGGCCGATTTCGGTTAGTTTCCAGTAAACGGCAATCATGAATTGTCAGGATCGTACGCGATGCGGGCAGTGCCAGCGCAACGTAGTGGACATCACCGGTGATGTGAAAAACGTCGGCCGATAGCTTTTTTACAAAGTTCAAATTTTTCCAAACGCTACGTAAACCCCGGCTAATATGAGGCAATTGAATCGTATTTGTTTGTATTCCCTGCTGCTCAACTTCGGGCTGAATGCTGTCAAACAATGCTTCAATACTGTGGCCAGTGCCGGGACTGCGAACGATATAAGTAACGGTCATGAAGGATTATAAGTGAATACTGACGCGCTTCAGAAGCCAGACTAGCAGCATGATAAAAATAGCGTTGTTCACTAAGCTGCCCCAGGTTGAGAGAAGGTCGGTTTCCATGGTTAGACAGCCGATATACAGCATTGGTAACCAAAGGATAAGCGAGGGACGGTGGGCTGCCAACTGCAATACGTATTGGAAAATGCCACCTAACAGCAAGCCATAAAGTAGAGAGAACAAAATACCACCATAGCCAAAATTAACATATCCTTCGCCCAGGGGCGACAGATTAATGCTGGTGTTTTCGGATTGCGGCAACGTAGTAAACCGTCTGATGTTTTCGTATCCACCCGTTTGGGGCTTGTTTGGCCACATCAGTCGGGGGACGAAGGGGTAAATGAACGACAGTAATACGTCTCCATTGGCATACGCTTCATGCATGGGCACCTTCGTCATGGCACTCCCGATCATGATGCCCTGATTAAATCGAACGAATGACAAAAATAAATGATCGACGTTCAGGAGTTTTTCAGGATTAGTAAGTCGGTCAGCCAGCAGGTCGCTCATGAGCTCTGCATTGCCCGTACGTTCGCCCCGCTGGTAACCCCACGTGTTGTATCGGTATTCTCCTTTAACGGATTGAATCAGGAGTAAAAACGCGAACGCTAAACTCACAAAGATGATTTTCGTGCGAATTGTGAGTGGATTAAGTCTACCAGCCGTACCAAAAATTGCCAGTAACATTATCCAGAAGAATAGCTCACCAAACATCCCCGCCTGAATCGTATGTGTTACCAGCACAGCGAAGACTGTAGCAAGAATCAAGAGTCGATACCGACTCCCGGAATAGTAGGCATAAAATGCGCTTATGAACAGGCAGTACGCCGGTAACGTACCGAGAATAGTGGGTGCAGTGGGCACAAAGGTCTTTACCGAAAAACCGAGTAAACCAATGATTAACAGTACGATACCAGATGCTTTTTTGTCCTGGAGATAGGCCGCTGCGTTTTGAATATAAAGTAGATGAGGAAGTTTCGGCTCGTAGTTTCTGAACCAGAATAATCCGATATAAAATGCGCTATAGGCCGGTAACGCATAACTGAAATACGTAGCTGACTCTACGGGCATGGAGGCCGGGAAGACCCAGTACGTAATGGCAGGCACCAGCAAAATTTCGAGTGCCGCAATGAAACTAATGCACTCCAGCAAGGCAATCCGCTCACCGACGCGGTGGATGAATGTCTGGAAGGTACACAGCGACAAGGCAACGGCTAACGCTTCTGCACCTGTGCAATACGCTATACCCTGGATGGCCAGCAGAAAGGTCAGCGCACATACGAGAAGGCGTTTCATTGGCTATTGAACTTTTCGGACAGAAACAGCCAGATTACTAACAGAAACTGCCCGGCGAAACCGAATAAAGTAGCTAGCGCAGCACCCAAAATGCCAAGTCTGGGAATTAACAAAGTACTAAGCGCAATAGTCAATACGGCTCCTGATACGTTGTGAAAAAGCACTAATCGAGTTTGGCCGAAGGCATACCATTTCATTTCCAGCAGGTGAATACTCGTCAGAAATAAATAACCGGCTGCCACAATCGGTCCAACAAGAAAGGCGGGGCTGTATCGATCCGACAAGAGTAACTCTCCGATCCAGTCATGATTTAGATAAAACAGCAAACAACCCGTCCCGGCCAGCGCTCCGTAGCGGCCCAGGTAACGTAGTATCAATGGGTTAGCGGTTACAGAAGGCTGCCCGGCGGCTCGCAATTCCAGTACTTGTGGCGAGAGAAAGGTTAACAGCGGAGCCACCAGAATCAGCAATTTCGACCCCAGACTATATCCCATAACATACTGACCAACATCGGCATCGGTTAGATAAAGCCGAAGGAGATAGCGATCAGCATAGTTATTAATCCACCCCCAAAAAGCCAGACTGAGCAATGGACCAGCATATTGCCTGAACGAGTTGATCAGCTCGCTCCAATCAACGGTTATTTCCGACAGCGATTCATGGGTCCGAATCGCCTGAATTAGCTGCCAGTAGGCCAATAGGGCAAACAGGCTATTCAGCAAGGTTAACGACTGCCAAAGCCCAACGGATGTTTGCTGCCTGAAGCCAACAATGAATACCAAAAAAATCAGTACGTTACTGGCAGCATACCCGATTTGAATCAATACGTAGCGCCGGTGCTGGCCCGATACGTTCAGATAGCTGTTCCCGAACTGATAAATTCCCTGCCCAAAAGCCGCCAGCCAAACCAATCCAAAAATCGGGTTCTGGTAATACAACCCAGCTACCAAAGCCACCGTTGGCAGGATAGTCAAATAAATCAGCAGGAGGATTCGGCAATAGAAGCGGATGGTTTGTCGGTGCGAAAACCGAGCAAATGCCACCTTGAATGACTGAATGGTAGGCGTCACTAAAAAGCTGTGTGACAACGTCATAGCTGCGAATAGCAAACTGTAATCTCCCCACTCAGCCGGTAGAATGTATACGGCCGTGAGTTTCCCGTAGATCAACGTCATCAGCGCAGAAACCATCTGCCCGATAACCAAAACCGTCAATGGTCTTGAAACGGCTGTTCCTGGCTGAATAGCGTGCCCCATCACGCTTCTCATAAAATCGGTATGTACAGACTAATCGTACGCAGTAGTTGCTCTACTCGCAGGTCGAATGTGTGATGCGTCTGAAAATGAGCGTACTGCTGCGCTGCGAGTTCATGGCGTTCGTTGGGGCGGGCCAGGTAATACCGGATTTTATCAATGGCCTCATCCATCGTATGATACGTTACCCGGTCGGCCGCTACACCCGTATATTCTTCAATGGTCGGTTTGTAATCGCAAAGCTGAAAGGCCCCGATGCCATTAATTTCGAAGTACTTCTGATTGACCGACGTGATCTCCGCGTAATGAAAGTTATTGAAAACGATTTTAGCCCCATACAGTAGCCTGTTTTTCTCAGGGCCTATCAAATACTGCTCCCGAAATCCTGACCGCACGGCCGCCCGCAGATACGGACCTTCGGTTCCATACACCGCTACGTTCACACCTGCCCGCATCAGTTGCTCAATCATGCGGGCCCGGTAAGGATATAGGTTGCCAAACACCAGCACATCAATGGTTGTCATCCATTCGGCAAACGCTTTTTCAACGGGTGGCTTTTGATGAATGCGCGGATTAAAACCTTCCGGCAAATAATGGGCATTCAGACCCGCCCGGTCACGTAGCGCATGGACGAGATACGGTTCTTTGGAAAAGTAATAGTCGAAGTCGGCGGCAATGATCTGCTGTTTCTCCAGGTTCGAGAGTGCATCGGGATTTACCTGGACAACCGGCACATCAGGGCATCGAAGTTTAACCTGTTCCACCAGGATCGGGTGTACATTCCGGTAGACAACCAGCACTAAATCAGGGTTTAAACGCACGATTTTGTCAGCGAGCTGTTTGCCAATCGCCCGGTCGTAGGGTTCAAAAAAACGTGACGCCCAATAATTGATCTTAGCCGAAACGGGCAATCCATCTGTAACATCCAGCAAAGAAACGCGATGCCCCAGCGTCCGAAAGGAATCGCTCAGATGATATTCCAGGGAGTCGAATGCCGGGCTGCCTACAATGACTACGTTCATTAATTTGTCGAATCTCAAAGCCGCCAGTATTGAATTTCATCGTCTTTTTGCACACTGTATAATCCCTTCAGATCCAACAAAATCGGTGCGCCGTTCATCAGTGATTTAAAATAGGGTACGTCCAATACTTTGTATTCGTCGTGCCCAACGGCCACAATAATGGCGTCATACTGAGTCGATGGTACGTCCATCAGCGTCAGGCGATATTCATGCGCTACCTCATTCGGCGACGCATATGGATCTACTACGTGTACATTGATGGCGTATTTCATCAGTTCGCGGACCAGATCCGCTACCTTCGAATTGCGGATGTCGGCAATATTTTCCTTGAATGTCAATCCCATAACCAGCACCTTCGTCTGGCGTGGACTCTTGTCACGTTGTAGGAGCATCTGTACTAATTTTGTCGCGATGTAGGCTGGCATCCCGTCATTAATTCGCCGACCGGAATTAATGACTTGTGGATCATACCCCAACTGGCGGGCTTTGTAGAGCAGGTAATAAGGGTCAATCCCAATGCAATGTCCACCAACCAATCCTGGTGTAAATGGCATGAAATTCCACTTCGTGGCAGCGGCTTTCAGCACTTCCTGAGTATCGATTCCCATCTTGTCGAAGATGATCGCCAGCTCGTTCATAAGCGAAATGTTCAGGTCACGTTGCACATTTTCAATGACTTTGGCAGCTTCGGCGACTTTGATACTCGGTGCTACGTAGATGCCCGCGCGGATGATGCTACTGTATACTTCGGCGATGGTTTGCGCAGCCTCGGCATCATTACCCGACACGACTTTGAGAATGTCGGGTAAGGTTCTGACTTTATCGCCGGGATTGATACGTTCAGGGGAGTAACCGAGTTTAAAGTCAGTGCCAAGCGTCAGGCCAGAATACTTTTCCAGCAATGGCAGGCAATCATCTTCGGTACAAGCCGGGTATACGGTGGATTCGTACACCACATAATCACCGGGTTTCAGCGCCAGCCCAATGACTTCCGAAGCTCGTTGCAGCGGCTTCAGATCGGGCACTTTATAATCGTCTACCGGCGTGGGGACGGCCACCACAAAGAAGTTAGCTTGCCGTAAGTGATCTGGATTATCCGTAAACGTAATGTCGGCCCCCGCAAACGCATCGGGCGGTAATTGACGCGACGGATCTTCACTACGCTGTAGCATCACCACCCGATCGGGATTGCTGTCGTAGCCGATTACGCGAAAATGTCGGGCAAACTCCAGCGCAATCGGCAGACCGACGTAGCCTAACCCAATAACGGCGATCTGCTTTTTTTTCTGTTTAAGGTCGTTTAACAAATTCGTGTGGTTAAGTTGGTTCGTCGTAAACGACTCAAATGATGAACGTTTACGCTTGGCTTTGCTGGGTTCGGCGTAGTCTCTGACTACGTCGCCGTGTTAACCGGTCTCTGACCGGAACCTAAGATAAAATCAAAATTCCGGTCAGAGACCGGATAACGCTATGACGTAGTCAGAGACTACGCCAAACATCAGCCATGTGCCACACATAGCGGAAGACTACGCCAAACACTATCACACTAAATCAATTTCAATTAATGCCGGTCGGCCACCATAATTTCGGGCACTTGAATACAAATAATCCTGTGGTTCATCAACCCAGCCTGCCCGTACTGGATTTTGATGAATATAGTCCGCTTTTTGGTGCAAAAAGCGATCAGTAAAAATCTCAACGGCATGATTTTCGTGTGTCCAAAACTGATGAGTCGAATTTCGTACATGACGTTGAGCCGCAAATTCAAAGCGCTTCAACAGCCAATCGCTACGGCTTTCGACACCACTATCAGCAATCAGTTTAAGAATTTGGCTTGCTGTAAACTTTTTAAAATCACGTAATACGTCCGACAAATTTTCTTCCCGGGCGCGTACAAGCAAGTGCAGGTGGTTACTCATAACGACGTAGGCATAGACATCGAGACTTTTATGCTGTCGGCAATAAGTCAAACTATCCAAAACGACATCACGATACGTTTTCCGAGTGAAAACATCTACCCAATCGATTACTTGTAACGTTAGGTAATACGTTGCCCCCGGATCTTGAATTTGATAGCCTTGTGGCATAACTTTTGTGTTTATTCCGGTCAGAGACCGGTTAACGCTGTGACGTAGTCAGAGACTACGCCAAGCAACTAACCATGCTTTACTGTATGTTAATCGTTTACCATGTTCGGCGTAGTCTCTGACTACGTCGCAGCGTTAACCGGTCTCTGACCGGCACACAGTCCTACTTCTCTCGCAACACCATCCGCAATCTACCCGCGACGTCAGCCTGCCGGACTAATACGTACATGACTCCTGCTAGCAGGCCTATTCCTGAAAAAATCAATACGATTATTGTTCGTTTCGGGGAAGTGCGCTTGAGAGGTACCTGCGCGGGTTCGAGTACTTTAAAGATGGGCGTTCGTTCCTGCACTTTCAGTTTTGCCTGCTCAAATTGGCGGGAGAGTTCCGAATAAACTGTCTGTGCGATGCTTAATTCGGCCTCCATCCGCTGTTTTTCCATGGTGGCGGCCTGCACTACGTAATATTTGTGCTGGTCGTTGTACTGAAATACGTTGAACTGCGCGGTTTGGTATCGTTTTTGGGCTTCATGGAGTCGCTGGGCATAAAACTGTAAATCCTGTCGGGCTTTCTCGGTACGGTAATTTGTTACGTATTGCGTCAGATAATCCATGCTCAGTTGAGCTACCAGGGCTGCTACGTTGGCGTCGGGCATTTTGGCGGTGATGGTAATAATCCCCGAACGTGTATCGAGTTTAGCACTAATTCGTTTTCCGATGTCCTCAACTAATTCCTGCTGGCGTGACGTTAATCGTACGGGCCCGCCCGGTTTGTTCGTTAGGGGAAGCTTGGGATCATCTTTCTTTCCAAACTCGAGTAATTTTTTCAGTGACCAACGGTCATCGTTAGGTAATAGAAACTGACCAACTGTCAATCGTTGACCATTTGTTGTGATAATAGGTTTATCAATCAATTGCAAAACAAAAGGCGTACTCTGTAATACGTTCGGGTATAAGTCCGGGCGAACGGCGTCTACGCCTTCGGCATCCGAGAGATCCATGCCAGCAAAACCCGCCACCGATGCCAATCGTTTAAACATATCGCCTGAGCCGTTATTCATTTCAGGCATAATTCTAGCTTCCGAAATAAACTCTGGTTTTAGCAGTAAGGCGATTATAATTCCCAGCATAGCAAATACCATCATCGTCACTAGTATTTGTGCCCGTCCCCGCCAAACGGACTGCATCACTACGTCCGGCGGTAGGCTAAGCCATCGGTTTACGGGCAAATTCGATTCAGGTTCGGTCTGCGTTACTCTGGTTTTCGTCTCCATACGTTAGTTCGTAATCAGTCGTAACGCTGTCAGGATCACGGCCACGCCCGACGCAATGACTGTTAACCAGGCCGCACGCTCGGTAGAAGAACTTCTGGTTGACTCTTTAGGCGGAATGGCGGGAACCACAATTTCAGCTCCACGCTCAATGGGTGGATACGATCGAATGCCCAAAAATGAACGTGTTGGCATAATTTTTCCGTTAGCCCCCATAACATAGGTTTTTCGTTTCAAGGCTTTGTTCGTGAAGCCGCCGGTTTCGTCAATGTAGTCACGAAATGACTTGGATGAATCGAATTCCAAGGTAGCTGGATTCAAGACTTCACCTCGGATGTGGACAATGTCGGGGCGACGCGGTAACGTTAGTACGTCGCCGTCGTCCAACAGAAGATTACCCGCTACGGCAGGGTCATCCAATATTTTTTTGAGATCAAGTGATATACTTTCTCCCCGGCGTGTGAAGCGCGCTGCCGCTAGGTACGCTTCCGGTTTCAGACCACCGGCTCTGCGGATAAGATCGGTAATACGGTCGCTTTTTGTCCGGATGGCATAGCCGCCCGGATACACCACCTCCCCCGCAATGCTGGCGCCCTTTTGCGCTTCGTACCGGGGTGATGCCCGCACAAAAACCTGATCGAAAGGACGCAGTATTAGTTGCGCATCAGCCGGGTTGAGCCGTAGATTCTGATCAATTTCAAACGCAATCAACCGGACGTTCTGATCACCTGGTAAACCACTCGTATCGCTCTTAACGCGCCGGGCAATTTCCATCCGCGATGAGATGGCTGCGTCTGAAAACCCCTCCGCCAGCACAATCAGATTGGCCACCGTCATGCTATCGGCAAAGTCGAACGTACCACTTTTATTGACTGCTCCCTGAATCGAAACGCTACGTTTCTGACGTAGTTCGCTCCAGGTACTGATATGCAGGTGATCTTCTCGATGGAGCACGATATCGGCGGTTTCACCCCGCAGGAGTTTCGCTAGATCAACCGAAATAACTTCGGGGTCAAGGTTGGCACGCAACCGACGTATGGTGGCCCGATTCAAAAACGCATCTTCCCGCAACCCCTCCGCTCGGGTAATCAATTGCTTAAGCGTACCCTCTTTCGACAAGGCATAATTGCCCGGTCGGAACACCGCTCCGCTAATACTGACGTTGTTCTCGACGCGATCCAGAATAGCCCCGACCACGTAGCGATCACCGGCCTGAGGCACAAACTGAGCTATTTCTGCCGGCGTAATGGTTATCAATTGTTGCTCAATAGACGTGTTTCGGAGCAGATTAATCGATGCCATATAGGCACGATCAGAAAAGCCACCCGCGAAAGTAAGCGCGCTTTTAAGGGTTTCACCCCGGCGTATTTCATACCAGCCAGGTTGCTTGACTTCCCCTGTTAATTCAATATGGGTGCTGTAATGATCTACGAAAATAATGTCCTGATCAAGCAGGCGGATGTTATCTTTCTGATCGGCTCGAAGGAGAAAATCGTAGCAATCCAGCGTTCGCACCACCCTGTTGCTCCGGTACACCCGAATGTCGCGGAATGAACCTCGGCCGGGTGCCGGGCCACCAGCCGCATACAGTGCATTGAAAACCGTCGCTAAGGATGAAAGTGTGTACGTGCCCGGTCGGACCACTTGACCCAGGAGTGTAACTTTAATACTTCGAACGCTACCGAGTGTCACCTGCGCCTGAACCCCGCCAAGTGACGTATTGATTCCCTGGTAAAGCGTTTTTAACCGCCCGACAACACGCTGTTCAGCCTGCTCAATGGTCAGTCCGTTTACGTAAATAGGACTGAGGTTTTCGATACGGATGCTCCCTTCGGGACTGACTTTAGGGCGGTACGTTTGCTGAGCGTTTCCAAAAACATCAACGATGAGTTCATCGTCGGGCCCAATGATGTAATGGCGGGGCGTCGGAATTCTCAGATTCGGCTCAAACGACAAATTGGCGTTGGTAAATAAGGATGCCCCAAAGACAGTTGATGGTGGTGAGACGGTAGTGGTCGTTACGGGTGGGCTTGGCGTAGCGGGTTGTTCACGAACAACACTCGTTTCAGCAGTAGCTGCTGGCCTGCCCGGCAATGGTTGTAACTGGCTGACTCGCTGATGCATCCGATTGATATCAGCAGTCGTAAACCCGCGCGTTTGGGCCATTGCTTCCATCTGACTTTCGGTCATACCACTGGTCCGGGCTTGTTGTACAAACTGAGCTAGTTGTTCATCCGTCAACTTATTTATGGCTTGTGCAATCGCTCCATCGACTCCGTTTTTAAGAAAAAATAGCGTCAACAAAATGATTATCAGGGCCTGACGAATCATTCTTTCGGTCAATATCACGATTCAGTAAAGCGAGTTACGGGTAAGGCGACTACGATTGAGAAGGCAACCAATAGCCCAAATTATTATACGGGAGTTAGGACGGTAAAACGCAAAAAAGTCTCCCAATTTATGTTTTAGGAGACCTTTTGATGAACAGACAACACGTTTTGCGTTTACAAGCGCTGCATTAATTTGACAACCATTTCGTTTTTCCAGGCGATAAAGTCACCGGCCGCAATATGTTCCCGCGCTTGTCGGACAAGCCAGAGATAAAAGGTCAGGTTATGCAAACTGGCAATTTGGCCGCCTAATAACTCCTCTGATTTAACCAGGTGACGAAGATACGCTTTAGAATAAAACGTACTGGTATAACCACCCAGGCCCGCATCGATGGGGCTAAAGTCTTTATTCCATTTTTCGTTTTTAATATTAATAATTCCTTCCGTTGTGAACAGGAGACCGTGCCGGGCATTACGTGTTGGCATGACGCAGTCAAACATATCCACGCCTAAGGCGATGGCTTCCAGAATATTAGCCGGTGTTCCTACCCCCATCAGATAGCGAGGCTTATCGGCGGGCAGGATTCCATTCACCAACTCAATCATGGCATACATCTCCTCGGCGGGTTCGCCAACAGCCAGACCACCAATGGCATTCCCCTCGCGCTCTTTGCTGGCAATTACCTCCGCCGACTGGCGACGGAGATCAGCATACGTACTGCCCTGCACAATAGGGAACAACGTTTGTTGGTAACCGTAATGGCCTTCGGTGGCGTCGAAGCGGTCAATGCATCGACCAAGCCAGCGATGGGTCATGTCCATCGACTGACGGGCATATCCATATTCGCAGGGATAGGGCGTGCACTCATCGAACGCCATGATGATGTCGGCTCCGATGATTCGCTGAATATCCATCACACCTTCGGGCGTAAACGTATGTTTCGACCCATCGATATGCGATTTAAACGTAACGCCTTCTTCTTTAATCTTGCGTGTGTTCGACAATGAATATACCTGATAGCCACCTGAATCGGTCAAAATGGGACGACGCCAGCCATTAAAACCGTGCAATCCGCCAGCCTGACTTAATACGTCAAGACCGGGCCGAAGGTAAAGATGGTACGTATTGCCCAGAATGATTTCGGCATTAATGTCGGTTTCAAGCTCGCGCTGATGAACGGCCTTTACGGTACCCGCCGTGCCGACAGGCATAAAAATAGGCGTTTGGATAGGCCCATGATCGGTCGTCAGCGTGCCCGTTCGGGCTTTTGACTGCGGATCGTGGGCAGTGATTGAAAATGTCATAGCTGCAAAGATAGGGAAGATGGTGAAGAGAGGGAGGAAGGCGCAGAGGGCAAACAAGGAGTCACCAATTTCTTTTCTCCTTTTCCCTACCTTTGCTCCACATTTATCGACCTCTCTGTGATTACGGCAATACTGATAGTCTGGCTACTAATGGTCAGTATTCAGCTTATTTATATTTTTTTCGTTTATTCCCGAACGGCTTTTTATCGACAACCTATCCAGGATAATCCGGGCGAGTTAATATCGGACGCGGCCACCGCATCAGCCGATCAACCTGGCATTACTGTTATTGTCTGTGCCCGCAATGAACTGGATAATCTGATCGAATTATTGCCTTTGCTTAACGCGCAGGCGTATCCTGATTTTGAAGTTTTAGTGATGGATGACCGCTCAACCGATGGCACTACTACGTATCTGGAAAACGGCATCACCGATCTCAACCGCGTTCGATTCATTCGAATTGACAAGGAACACGAGCACGTAACGCCCAAAAAGTACGCCCTGACGATTGCACTCAAGAAGGCAAAGTTCTCCACCGTGTTGCTCACTGATGCTGACTGTCGCCCTGCCACGGCTAACTGGCTGGCAACTATGGTAGCGCCACTCAACAACACGAAGAAAGCGATAGTACTGGGATTTTCGCCTTACGAGAAACGACCGGGTTTGTTGAATCTGCTCATTCAATCCGAAACGTTATTTACGGCGGTCCAGTATTTTTCGCTGGCCTTAGTCGGTCGTCCCTACATGGGCGTTGGTCGCAATCTAGCCTATCGAACCGACCTCTTTTTTGCTAACAAGGGGTTTTATACACACAAGAACGTAGTGGGTGGCGACGATGACCTGTTTATGAACGAAGTAGCTACAGGACGTAATACGGCTATTTGCCTTCACCCGGATGCCTTTACATGGTCCAAGCCAAAAGAAACTTGGTCTGATTGGCGACTTCAGAAACGACGGCACTTAAGCGTCGGTAAATACTATAAATCTGGCCACAAATTTCGATTGGGTCTACTCATTGGTTCCCACGTTTTGACCTGGACATTTGCGCTCGCCCTCATCTTGATCGTCTTGCATCATGAATACTATCACATTTTATTCACCGCGCAGGAATGGCTACTTTTGCAGATCGTGACAGGCGCATTTGTCCTTCGACTACTAACATTCTGGGGTATTGTCGGACGTATTAGTTACCGGTTAGCCCATACGGTTCACTGGGCAATCATTCCTTACATGGACCTGACGTTGTCCGTTTATTTCGGCATAGCGGGACTAAAAAACTTTTTTACTCGTCGCAAAAAACGGCTTTACTGGCGGTAATGCGACATCGACAGGCTACCTGGACAAATGAATATTGACCTTATCTTAAAATACTTCCCTACTCTAACTGCTGAGCAAAAAGAACGCTTTGCAGCCTTGGATGGACTGTACCGCGACTGGAACGCAAAAATCAACGTTATTTCTCGTCAGGACATCGACGCGCTTTACGAAAAACACATATTACACTCGCTTAGTATCGCCAAAATCGTTCAATTCAAACCCGGGACCGAAATTCTGGATGTCGGAACGGGCGGGGGCTTTCCTGGCATCCCCCTGGCGATCATGTTTCCGATGGTTGACTTCCATCTGGTAGACAGTATTGGTAAAAAAATAAAGGTCGTGCAGGAAGTATCCGATGCGCTTGGCTTGACGAATGTAAAAGCTGAACAAACCCGGGTTGAGCAGATAAACACAACCTACGATTTTATTGTAAGCCGGGCCGTTACGCGGCTGAAGCCTTTTTTGGGCTGGGTACGTTACAAAATTCATAAGTCGGGCAACAACGATCGGCCGAATGGTGTTTTATACCTCAAAGGTGGCGACCTTACTGAGGAACTGGCCGAAGTTCCTGATCGTTACCGGGTTTATGATCTTTCAGACTATTTTGAAGAACCCTTTTTTGAGACGAAAAAAGTAATTTACATACCTAAAAAGTAGCCGGGATTTATCTGATTTTATTGACTGTCCTGATTTTGGCTTTAACGAAATCCGGTTGATACGTTCAACGTAAGTCAATAAAATCAGATAAATCCCGGTTCAAACACCATGGCAGAGAAATTTCGCAGCAGCAGCTTCAAAGACCCCCTCACGCCCGACGAGGTTGAGTTCAATGACAAGGGCGTTACGTTCCGGGCCCGCAAACTGATTGGCGGTACGGATAATTTTGTATTTTATTCCGATATCTCAGGGGTTGAGATTGACAATGGACTATTTTTTGCCACTGTGCGGATTATTCCGCGAGCGCGACCTGAGATTGTGATTCAAAACTTCTCAAAAGGCGACGCTCGGCGTATAAAGGAACTGATTTTACAGAACGTACCCAATCACCGCCCCGACGCTCTTAGGTAAAATTGAGTTTGAAAACCAATTTGTTACGTATAAAGCGATTTTTTTTCAACCTGATGCTTGTGTAATACAGCCGTGTGTTATACTTTTGCACCACGATTCCCGAATAGCTCAGTCGGTTAGAGCATCTGACTGTTAATCAGAGGGTCGCTGGTTCGAGCCCAGCTTCGGGAGCACTGTGAATCAAGCACTTAGCAGAAATGTTAAGTGCTTTTTTTATGACCGTTGCAATACAACTTGCAATACATTTTGCAAGTTTACAGATATCCATCCCGGTTATTAATAAACCAGGGATACTTATTGAAGAAAAATAAAACAGGATGACTTATTGAATTTCTTTACACCCGATACCGACTAAGCCGCTCATCTAGTTCTTTCCAGTTGGGCATATGACGTGATAGCTCAGCCCAGAACTCTTTGGCATGACTTTTCACCTTCGTGTGACACAGCTCATGCACAATCACGTAGTCGATTAGCGTATAAGGAAGTTTGATCAGATCAGGGTTGAGGATAATGGTATCGCTGCTGGTGCAACTGCCCCACCGTTTGCTCATCTGGCGGAACTTCAGTTCTTGGTACGGTAGGCCTGTTTTTACGGACCACTGACGGACACGAACTGTTAATTTCTCGTGAGCCTTGGCCCGAAAAAACGAATCTAACGCTTGATTAATAACGGGTTGGCAGTCGGTCGTTGGGTTAACCTGAATCCGGAAGCGGGACTGATTGAAATCGATGTGGGTCTTTTCTAAGGTAGCATCAAGCACCACTTCGGTATAATAATACTTGCCCAGATAAGCGATACGTGAGCCCGTTACTACGTCTGCTACGTTGATGGCCCGAACTAATTCCAGCTTGGATAGAATCCATCGAGCCTTTTTCAAGACTAGTTTATCAGCTTGAGGTTCCGGCAATCGGGGACCTTTCAGGACCACACCCTCGTCGCGGGAGACGCTGACGTAGTGCGCCTGACTATCCGGGCAATGTTGCACGGTGTAGCTGATGTTGCGGTCGCCGTAGGAAATATCAGGCATGGTTGTTCTTTCGCAGTAAATCGACGAGTTCGGATGCCTTCTTTTTGCGGGCGTCCAGCAAGGGCAACTTGTCTCTGAGTAAACGACTGATTTTCTGTTCCATCGAATGGCGCACTTCATGCTTTCCTTCCCAGCCTACAATGCCTAACTCGCCACTAATGTTGGTGAAGAGTTGTCGGGTGGTTTCGGCGGCATCCTCGTCGTAAAGCGCTGTCAGTGCGTTGAAGACGTCGATCTGTTGCGGGCTGGTAAATCCCTGCGCCTGACCGGCCTTCTGTTCATTAATCAGGTCGTCCTGAAGTTGGTCGTACCCCAGCAGCAGTTGCACCTGATCCAGTCGGCCCGCTTCGTGTTCTTTTAGTAAATTGTCCAGTCGCTGGGCCAATGGTTTAAAAAAATCTGGGTTGCGGTCCATGCCCACTTTAATGGTGTATTTGAGCTGATTGCGCATCTTCAACTCCTTCGTAGCGGGTGAGGCATTCAGGATGTCGGCCCGGAATTTATCGCGGTCAATGATCGACACGGGTTCGGCCAGCAGGTTCTCGACACCTTCGGCGATGAGATGCTTGTTGATTAGGTCCTGAAGCATTCGGCTCTCGTCGGCACTGACTTTTAATTCCTCGTCATCGGGATAGGCATTGCGGGCTCTGAGCTTGATTTCGTTGAACAGTTTGAAATCCGTCTCATACTTCATAGCCGCTACGTTGGGCAGCACAATACTGATCGACTTGTTAAATGTCTTCAGTAACTCTTTGAACGTATCGCGGTGGTGGATCGGCTCGATGTAGCGAACAAACGCGTCGATGAACGTATCGCGCTGGTAGTGGCGATCTATTCTGATGGGTTTGGCGAACGTAATGAGTTTGGCATGATTCAGTTCCAGCTTCGGGATTTCGTCGTTGAGGTTACGCAGAATATCATCGGGGCGGAGGTCGCCAGAGAAGATGTCCAGCGCCTGCATCAGCGAGGCCGTGATGCCGCAATAGTCGATAATGAAGCCAGCGGCTTTGCTTCGATACGTCCGGTTCACGCGGGCGATGGCCTGTAACAGGTTGTGCTCGCGCAACGGTTTATCGAGGTAGAGGCATCCGGCAATGGGCGCGTCGTAGCCGGTCAGCAACATGTCTGACACGATCAGAATGGCGGTGTTGTCATACTTTTTCTTCTTACCCGATTTCTCCAGATCGGCCTCGTTGCCAAACGGCAGTTTGAAATTAGTCGTTACGTCTTTAACCTGCTCGCTGGACGTGACCAGAATATCCTTTAGCTCATCAGGATGTTCCCGATTCCAGGCGATACGTTCAACATGATCGGCGGCAATGGGGTCCGATTTGGGTGAACCCAGACTAACCACCACGCGGGTCGTGAAGTCATGCAATCCCTCTTTTTTGAGGTTCAGCATCGTTTGCTGATAATCCAGTGCGGCCTGACGACCCGAACAGACCAGAATCGCTTTGTGGCCATCGGGAAAAATCTTGTCGCAATAGTGGGCCAGCAAGTGCAGGCTGATGTCGCGGATACGACCCGCCGAGAGTTGGTACTTTCGAAGTGCTACGTCCTTGAGCTTACTTTTCTTCTCCTCCGATTCGTTGGCAAATAGAGCCTCGAATTCGTCGTCCAGTTCGGTCTTTTTTACGTCCAGCCGCGCAATACCCGCATCGTAGAGCAGTTCGACGGTAGCGCCATCGGCCACGGATTCCTTAATGGTGTAGACGTCGAGGTATTGCTCGCCGTAGAATTCGGCCAGCGTCGATTTGTCTTCTTTGGAAATGGGCGTACCAGTGAAGGCTATGAACTTGGCATTCGGCAGCACTGAGCGCATGAAGGCGGCCAGAAATCCGTAGTGACTGCGGTGAGCCTCATCGACCAGAACGTACAGGTTGTCTTTGGTAGAGAGCACTTCCAGCGGAATTTCCTCGCGACTCACTTCGGTCCATTTACCGTCACGCACTGCTTTGGTAACCTGCACCAGCAAATTATCCATGATGTGCCGTTCAGTACGTGTCAGACCGTCTTCGTCGGGGGTGTCGTCGGCGGTGGCGTTTTTGTCAGCTTGCTGAAATTTCTGGATCGTGGTGGTGATGATGCCGCCGTAGTCGTTCCGCAGGATTTTGTCCAGATGCGCCACCGACGTGGCCTGTTGCACGGGTAAGCCGATGTGCTGGAACGTAGCGGTAATCTGCTGGTCCAGATCATTGCGGTCGGTCAGGATGAGGATGGTCGGGTTATGGAATTCATATTCTTCGGCGCGGAGCTTGCGCACGAGGTAAGCCATCGTGAGCGACTTGCCGCTGCCCTGCGTGTGCCACACAACGCCCCCCTGCTCGTGCTGCTGCAATTTGGCGATGGTGCGGTTGACGGCTCGCCACTGCTGATAACGCGGCAGTTTCTTGATTGTGCGTCCCTCGTCCTGCTCAAACAGGACGAAATGCCGCACCAGGTCCAGCAGCCGTTCGGGGCGAAACAGGTTGTAGAGCAAAATGTCCTGCGCGGTGGGCAACCGGCCACCCAGCAGCGCGAGTAAGTCGGGGTCATGATCGGCGCGGAAATGGG
Organism: Spirosoma jeollabukense; assembly: GCF_054777855.1. Classification (NCBI taxonomy): domain Bacteria; kingdom Pseudomonadati; phylum Bacteroidota; class Cytophagia; order Cytophagales; family Cytophagaceae; genus Spirosoma; species Spirosoma jeollabukense. The sequence goes on along the minus strand of NZ_BAAHAD010000018.1, from coordinate 7,825 downwards.
AATAAAACGCCTGCGGTGTGCCGATGGCGCCGTATTGACCGCCAACCTGCCAGATGCCTGCGCAAATCTGGTTGTAATGAAATACCGGTTCGTTGTTCCGTTGGTAGGCGTCCAGATCGTTCCAGGCGCTGTCCCAGGCGTTGGAAGCACTGCCCGCTTTGCACTCGATGATGCCCAGCGGCAAGCCGTTGACATACACCACAATATCGGGAATGGCGGTGAAGGCGTGTCCGCGAAACCGGAGCTGGTTGACGGCCAGCAAGTCGTTGTCGTTGGCGGGGCTGTAGTCGATGAAGCGGACGGGCACGAAGGACTCACTACCGTTTTTGGTCTGTTTGAGCGTAAAGTCCTCGCCCCGCAGCATGGCCCAGATTTTCTGGTTGGTTTCCATGAGCGACGTAGCGGACACCTGTGTAATGCGTTCGTAGGCGCGTTGCTGGTTGGCGGCATCCAGCGCCGGGTTGAGCCGCGCAATGGCCGCCCGCAACCGACCCGCCAGCACTACCTCCCCCGCATCGGGCCGCTCGGCTGACAGAGTTGCTCCCGATACGTAGTGATAGCCCATTTGTTGCAGCAAATGCAGGGCGGGTTGCTCAGACTGGACGAATTCAGGGCCTTGACTCATGCGGGAACGGCGTCTTCGGTTACGCGCACCCGCAGCTTGCCCGTGAGGAGTTGCTGCATCAGGCCGCGCTTGAGGGTTTGGTAGTGTTCCTTCTTATCACGTAGCACCTGAATTTTCTCCTCCACGGTTGTCAATAATTCAGCGATTTGGCGCTGTTCCCCGAGAGGAGGCAAAATGAACGCTAGTTTCGTTATATCAGACTTCTTTACATGGACAAAGGAAGATTTGAATCCGTGAGCTTTAGTTTCAATCTCGGCTTGCGCTTGTTTAAGTATTATATAGGCAAAGTCATAGTCTATTTTTGCTTGGTCCGGGACAACTCGAAAAATATGTTGATTCAAAACAGCTTTGTCTCCCTTCCAAATTCTAGCACCAAATGACACACCTTTCGTGCCTGACCAAGCAAACAAAATATCATTACTGTGGACGTAGTATCTATCCTCTATAAGGCCACTGTAATAGTTAAAAGGAGCATTTGAGTTGTTTAGATTTTGTATTCGAATAATTGGCAATCCTTCTAGTCCCCAATCACTTGGCTGAAAAGCTTTGCCATTTATTAAATCTAATACGTCTCCTAATTGCATTACCTCCCAACTTTCCGGAATCTCGCCTAGCGGTGAATCTTTGAACGTAGTGTGGCCAATGCCTTTGGTTAGCAGACGCTGCATCAGGCCGGTTTTTAGTTCGGCGGTTTTGGCTAATTGTTCGTCAATCACGGCCATCTTCTCATCCACCGTGGACAGGATTTCGGCAATTTTTTGTTGTTCGGCGAGGGGTGGAAGGGGAATTAGAAATCCGCTTACATCAGACGTATTTATTGCTGGATAATTTGAGCCAACTGTCAGTTTACTTATTTGCAATTGAATTGTCTCGCTGTATAATAATTGATAAATGAATCCACCAACAGAATCAGTATTTGGTGAAACAATAGCGAATCCGGTTGAGCAAATTACATCTGTTGTATCAAAATTGGCGATAGCATATCCGAGTAAGTTTGGACGTACTGTCGAAACCAATACGTCTCCATGTTTCATCTTTCTTCGAGCACGGGGAGATGAATCACCAAATCTCGTTTGATTAAGAGGAAAATTAATTTCACCCTGTTTTACTGCTGATAAATCGATGTACCAAAAAGTATAGTCGGCATCCGTTCCATTGGGCAAAGATGATTGATTGATAGTTGCAACTTTGCCGAGTTTTACCACTTCCCAATCCTCTGGAATTTCGCCAATTTTCGTCTGCTTCATTACGTTGCTCATAATCCAATTTCCTCCAGCAGACTTTCTAATTTGGCGTCAATGAGGGCTTCTTTCGCTTCCAGTTCGCGCAGGGCCGCATGAACGGCCGCTAATTCAATCACTTCGGCGGCTTCGCTCCGGTCTATGTAGCGCGAGATGTTCAGGTTGTAGTCGTTGGCTTTAATGTCGGCTACGTCCACCACCTTCATAAACTTGTCGATGTCCAGCCCTGCATCGTAGGCTGCCAGAATATGCTGTACGTGCCGGTCTTCGAGTTCGTTCTGATTTTTGCCTTCTTTAAACTCCTGGCTGGCGTCGATGATCCGCACCCGCTTCCGCAGTTCGACCGGTTTGGATTTGGTCAGCACCCAAATAGCCGCCGGGATGCCCGTGTTGTAGAACAGGGCAGAGGGCAGGCCCACAATCCCTTCCACGAGGTCGTCTTCCAGCAGTTTCTCACGAATACTCCCTTCCGCACCACCCCGAAACAACGTACCGTGGGGCAGGACCACGCCCATGCGCCCATTCTGGCGCAGTACCGCCAGCATATGCTGCAAAAACGCCATATCGGCGTAGCCTCTGGGGGGCGTACCATAATGCAGCCGGCCAAAATTATCGACCACAGCGGTGGCGTAATTGGGTGTCACTTCCTTTTCCTTGCCGTCTTTATCCAGCTTTTTGGGCAGGTTTATTTCGGCGGGTGTCCACCAGCGATCCTGCGAGAAGGGTGGATTGGCGATAACTCGGTCAAAGAGACGTAGTTCATTCTCGGAGTTTTTGTGTTGCGGGTTCACTAGCGTATCGCCCTTGCGCAGGTCAGCACTGTCGAAGTTGTGCAGCAGCATATTAAGCTTGGCAATGGCCCAGGTGCCCATGTTCTTCTCCTGCCCGAACAGCGATACGTTAATGAGGTTGCCCACTTTGCCGCCCTTCTGCTCCGCTACGTACCGCGCCGATTCGATGAGCATGCCACCCGAACCACAGGTCGGGTCAAAAATTTCGTTGCCCGGTTGCGGCTTAATCAGGCCTACAATCAGCTTCACCACACCACGCGGGGTATAGAACTCGCCCCCTTTCTTCCCGGCATCATCGGCAAACTGTTTGATGAGGTATTCGTAGGCATCGCCCAGCAAATCAGGCGTATATAGGTCAGCATTACGTAGCGAATGCTGGTTAAAATGACGGAGCAGCCGTTGCAGCGTATCGTCGTCCAGTTTTTCCTTATCCCCAAATTTGGTGGCTGTCATGACGCCCTCCAGTTTCAGGTCTTTATTGGCTTCCTCGATAGCGGCAAATGCTTTGTCGAGCACCACCCCAATATTTTCGGTCGCCTTTTTTACTTCGGCCCAACGGGCTTCGATGGGCATTTTGAAATACGTAGCGTCTTCGGCTTCTTCGCGGGTATAATCTTCCTCACGCGCCATGATGACTTCGACTTCCTCATCGAACACATCGTTGGCCCGTTTAAGGAACAGCAGTCCAAAGATGTAATTTTTAAAATCGGAGCTATCAATGCTGCCCCGTAGGATATTGGCCGAATCCCAGAGCCAGGATTCGAGGGTTTGTAAGTCTAATTTGGGCATAATTGGAAAAGAAAATGTACAGCAGGATATACCAGCTTAATCAGTGTATTTTAATCAGTGTCCACTACGTTGACGGGATGGTCTCGTGTTCGTATACTATAAGTAAGTGTAAAAGTTAGTGATGGCCAATGCTTCCAAACAGCGCTGGTGATGTTCAGCGCAACGCTCAGGCGGCCTTTTGGTGTTAATAATACCTACCCGTTTGTGATTACAAACGGTGAATATACTGGAAAGACGACTCAATTGGGTAGAGGAAACGACCCGAAACAGGCAAATTTGAGCGCTTAAGTCGCCAAGTCCATGATCTTCAGGAGAAAGTAAATTCCGAGTGCAGGACACCCACTTTGCAAAGTGAGTGCGGGAACTGATTCTCATTGAACTAGAAAAAAATATTTCTTTTAGCCTGAATCCAATAACGAGCCGGGGGAATGAAAAAAACGGTCAGTACCCGGGGGCGATTAAATCGGTAGTCCCTGTTCTTGCTTGTGTAACACCGTTTTCCTTATCCGTTTCCAGTGCCCATTTTCGATAAGTTTAAGTGCGTTTTTTCTTTCGAAAATGTTTTTTCGTACGATTTGCGCTGCTGCGTACTTGCGAAAGGGATGTTACGCCTACGAGTGGCGACATGAGTTATCCTACAATAAGATCTGTTTTCTGGTAAAGACTGTTATGAGCTGCTAGTAAAATAAATTCTATTGGCTGAATACTCTACCGACCCGTAAAGAGTGAACTGTTTTTTAATTCGTGACACTAATATGTGGTTTTTATGATAATAGCGTATCAATCAGAAATGTATAATTTCAACCCGTCAATATGATCTTAGAAAGGCACACTTGCCGCATGTTGGCCTGCTAATGAAGTGATTATACTTAAAAATTTAGTGCGAAATGGTAGCCATATAGGCGGTTTTCGGGCCTTAATCTCTGGACTTCGTTCAGTTTAGGGGTTAACTACTGATAGTAAGGAGGTTACTACTATTTCAGTGTTCTTATGTAGGCCAAATATTCGGTGTATTTACAACCATAAATCTTAACAATTTACCAGATGGCTGCGAACGTACTGACAAATCATAACCAAAATCCGTATAGGATTGGCAAACGAACTCAACACCTGGTTCTGTTTACGGCTGTTGATCATAAACTAAGCCGACTGCTTGGTCAGAGCTCCATCGCCTTACGGACCATGATCGTCTTGGCTAGTAAACTTAATGCGGAGGGCTATGCTTGCGCTACCCTAGACGAATTAGCGAAAATCCTGGGGACTCGTCGCAGTTATGTTAATAAAGGTGTTCTGGAACTGGCCAGGTGGAATCTGATTACCAAAAAGAAACGCAGTGAATATTGGATTGGGCCGGACGTCTTCCGGTCTGCTCAGATTGAGGTGTAAAAAAGCCATTAGTCGAAGTGGAGTCATTGACAAGATTTCTCTTTGAATCTTTACGAGCTCGATAGTTTAAGCGTATACGGTCAGGTAATAGTCAACGCCAAAGCTAAAAATCGATGTTGACTTAAAGTTATATTGACTTCAATTAATCGGCGGTTTTCGTAAACGATTTTTTAAAACGATCAAATAAAAGTCAACGTCCTTATCTATGGACTTTAACGGTGTTCAGAAAAATAGAAGTAGTGGCGGTTGATTTAACGATTTTGAATAGGGTAGGGGTAGGGTTGCTATAACCAGATTAAATAATTGTCAATACTAGTGCGTAGTATACGCTGTTAATTACCCGGTTGCGCCATAACGCTACCATTTATAATTTATGGACCAAAGGACGCTAGTCAGTCCAGCGCTGGCCAACCCGTCGCTACAATGGCAAGGCCTAGTTTTATGACTTAGCTGACTGGCAATCCAGCGGGTTTAATCAAACTATGAACTGCTCACAGTATTAATATTGTAAGCTGACCATTCCACGTAAACCCTAGGAAATTATTAGACCGTATTCTCCTTATTATTTAAAAAGCCTGAAACAACGAAAAATATTAACCATACAAATACGTAAATATGGCTAATATTTGGCTTCATAACGTATTTTTATATTTACATATATGTTCTAGTCTGATTGAATTATTAAGGTGCTAAGAATCCTTTTTTTTTTGTTTTCCCTAGCTCTTTTTCTGTTTCCCTATTATAGCATAGCCCAGAATAAGTCGGTTAGCAACTTTATCCTAAATCATTATACTGACGAGAATGGGTTACCCCAGAACAGCATCAAGGCAATGGCCTCTGATGGCTTGGGGTTCATCTGGATCGCTACGGAAAATGGGTTAGTACGATTTGATGGCCAACGGTTTTATGCCTTCACCAAAGCCAACTCCGCCATAACCAACAATCGATTTGCTGATTTAGAGCCCAGCATGAGTAGTATGGCAGGCCCTCATAAAAACCAAAAAGGACAGTCAAACCCAGCCCCCTCCACCCAGTCGGAACGATCCATTTTCGGTGTCGATGAGGAGCTTAATTTTGTCCGTATTCAACAGGGTAAGGCGGTGTTCGATTCCGGCTATACCGCCCGGGTCAGACACCTGCCCTTTATGAAGAAGGGGCGAATTCACACCTACATAGCCACTGGATTACCTAACTATTTAGATCTAAGTACGTATGGGCACCATTACATCATTCCCTTACCGGGTGAGCATGGCTGTTTTTATGTGTGTGATCATCAACAGGTCGCTTTTTACCAGAACTGGACTAAACGGCATCAAATCGCCGTTAAAACCGATAACTTTTGGAATTTTTTTACCTTGGGTACCACCCTCTTTTCCCGCTGTAAACAAGGGCCAATCTACCAGATCACTCCGTCGGGCAAAAAAAAGATAAGGATTCAACAGCCTTTTCAGCGACAAATTCTTGAAAAGGGGGAGATTTATTGGAATAACGCGGCCGACCAGTTGTTTGTCTATTATGGGCAATCGTTGTTTCGAATCGAAATCGATTCGAGGGGCCAGTTGTCAACCCAGCGAATACTGACGGGATTTGACTTTAGCGATAAGGTCATTAAATCGGTCTATCATGAAAAAATTACGGGGCAAATTTTCTTAGGGAGCCTGGTCAATGGTTTATATAAATTAAGCCCGAAACCGTTTGAAACGCTGCGTACTCAAGGGGATAATGTCTTTTATGCCCAGTTACCCTTTGATTCCAATAGTGTGTTAACCACCAAAGGGAGCATTTTAGGTAAAAATAGTCGTACGGGTCAGCAAATTGACAAAATCGTACCTGCCCTGCGGGCCAACATGGCCAATGATCGCAGTATAGTGACCGATAAGTGGAAACGAATTTGGATCCAGGGATCAGGGCAGTTGGTCCAGATTGATCTAAGCCGCAACCGGGTGCTTCAAGGCTGGAAATGGCCCGATGACTTCCAACTCTATCAAAGTCCCTGGGATGGTGCGATTTGGTTAGGAGGTAAAGAAACCGGACTTTTCCGAGTCGACTCCTTATCGGCCTCGACGGTTCCTGAGCCGATCAATAAGCTCAAATCGATCAGCTGTTTTTTGCAGGTAAGCCCCCAGCAGCTGCTCATGGGCACTCCGCATGGTCTCTACCGGTTGAATACCCGGACGCGAACCTGTCAAATCGTCCCGGGTACGAGCTTGTTTACGATCCGAAGCCTTTATCAGCCACGACCCGGCGAGCTTTGGTTCACCACCTACGGCGACGGCTTTTTTCTGTTGCTGGGGAATAGATTGATCCGGTTTCCCCTCGATGATGACCAGTATTTAGCGACGAGCCACAGCATCTTTGAAGACAAGCGGGGCTACTTCTGGATACCCACCAACAAAGGCCTTTTTCAGATGGCTCACCGTGATTTACTGGCCTACGACCAGGGCAACCAACTGGAGCGTCCTTTTTATGTCCAGTACACCAAAGAGCAGGGTTTTTTGACCAATGAATTCAACGGGGGCGGAGAGCCCGGCATCGTCCGGTTGGCCAATGGCTACGTGTCGATACCGTCACTGATGGGACTCGTCTGGTTCAAACCTGAACAACTCCAGCCTGCCTTACCTCGTGGTCCCCTGCTAGTCGATCGGGTCGAAGTCCGCCAGCAACTTTATCCCAACCAGGGGGATACGATCCAACTACCCACCGAGCCCCAACAGATTCGCTTTCATCTGACAACCCCTTATTTTGGTAACAGCCATAACCTCCGATTGGCTTACCAACTCCTGGTAGGGAATGCTGCCCCTAAAGCTGATGGTTGGATTCCGATTCCTGCCCAGGAACCGAGCATTCTCGTATCGAGTTTACCGCTGGGTAGCTATCGGTTGCTCATTCGAAAGACCAATGGTTTTGGGCTTGGCAATTATAGTTACAAACGCATTCTCATTGTGGTTCCCCCGCGCTGGTACGAAACCTGGTGGATGCGACTCATCATGATC
>NZ_BAAHAD010000017.1:0-74562 GCF_054777855.1 Spirosoma jeollabukense | reverse complement strand
GTGCTCTGGAATATCCGGAAAGACCCTTCTACATTTGGCAAAAACCAGGCCGCCGGAGCGGTGGCTTGGCCATGGTGGTAGTTTTAATAAGTTTTAGCGAACCGCCCGGCGGCCCGGTTAAACTTACCATCGGTCAGCCGCGTTTTGGCTATTTACCCCTGATGTCCAGTAATCTGGCGGATTTACAGATCACTGGACATTTTAAGAACGTGAGTCTAGTCTAGCTAAATTGGGTCTAACTAATACATAGTCCCAACCTCCAATGCTGCCTGCTTTTTTTCAGCAACTTACGCCCCACCTAGCTCTCTTCAGCCGGGGAATTGTTAAAAACTTGTTCCTTATGCTCAGGCACTGCTCACCAGCCGCAGCAGCAATCTGAACACCGTCAAAGACCGTTTAGGTGCGCTCCTAGGCAAGGCCAACCGGCAACCCGCCAGCCACTATAAACGACTCATCCGCATCAGTTGACCAAGGCCATTCTGAGGTGTATGGTTACGCTCCTTAGTGGCCGAGTCAGGTACCTTATTCTAGATGCAACTACCGCTCGGGCGGCCCCGTTGGCGATTAGGTCAGAAAAATGTGCATTTGCTCGTATTAAGTCTTCTTTATCATGGGGTTGCCATACCCATTCTGTGGCGCGATCTCGACAAAAAAGGCCACAGTAGTGCGCGTGAGCGGCAGTCATTTATGGAGGAAGCTACTCAACTGTACAACCTAAAGGGAAAGATTCTACTGGCTGACCGAGAGTACACGGGCCAGCTCTGGTTCACTTTTCTCCATCAACAAGGGAATGACTGCGCCGGCAGCCCGGTTCGTGATTCGCCTGCAACGCGAATGCTACAAGCATGATACCGTAAAAAGCTATCGAAGTCTAGAGAAAAAGGCCTTGCGCCAGAAGCGAGCCGTGTGGACGTGGCTAAACTGGCCCGACTGTCGGCTCAAACTAGTGATGTGTCACCACGAAGACCCACGTCCGCCAAGGGACCCGCGCAAACGGGTAGAACCAGTCTTTTATTGGCTGACCAGCCTGGACAATGCTCAGGCTGCGCCAGCTCATTACCGCAAGCGGTGGCGCATCGACCGGGGTGCCGGAGCGACAGTGTTTCAAAGCACTCAAAACGAACGGTTTTGATTTGTAATCGATGAAACGCTCCGGCGTCCTGGTTCAAACAATCGGCCAAGATTAAATTGCTATTGGCCCTGGTGGTCTTTGCTTACATGCTGAATGTGGAAGCGGGCGAAGCGACAGCGAGCAAATCGGGACAAAAACTTACCAGAATGGCAATAGCAGTCCAGCGCAGTCGCTGTTCAAGAAGGGATTGGAGGTGCTTATTGCGACCCTACTGGTTTTTGATCAGTTTATAGGCTATCTGCTAGGTATTTTTAAGTCGGCGAAACCGCGTCGATTCCGTTTTGTCCAGTAGTCGTTGTTGCACGTCAAACCGGCGAGCTATAACTTTAAGCAATCCGACTCCAGACCGTTCAGAAACTGGTGCGTCACAGCCCTTCCAGTAGTCGGGTCGGGGCCTGTTCAGCAACCGGCTCTGGTGAACCTTCGGGTATTCCGTATAAGAGACTCTTTCGTTGATAAACATGCCTGTCGGGGTATTGCTCACTCTTAACCACAACGGATTATGGCGGATCAGGAAGCTTCTTTTTCCATTGTTAACCCCCAAGCGGCTGGTATTGACATCGGGAGTCGTTCGCATTGGGTTTGTGTAGGCCAAGCGGCTGATGAAGTACTAGAGTTCGGTGCTTTTACCGACGATTTACATGCCATTGCTTATTGGCTACAAGCTCACCATATTCGTACCGTAGCCATGGAGTCAACAGGTCCCTACTGGAAATGCTTGTTTGTACTCTTGCAGGACTATGGTTTGGAAGTGATCTTGGTCAAGGCCAAGCATATCAAACAATTGAAGGGGAAGAAAACAGATTTATTGGACAGTCAATGGCTGCAACGTCTTCACAGTTGTGGCCTGCTTTCAGGCAGTTTCCAGCCCGATGCCTTTACCGAGAAATTACGCCCGCACTCCCGGCATCGACAACACCTGCTGGAGACGGCTAGCAGTTACCTGAATCGAATGCAGAAAGCATTGGTGCTGATGAATATTCAACTACCCAGTGTCTTAAGAGACATCAGTGGCAAGACCGGATTGCGTATTATCGAAGCCATTTTAGGGGGTGAGCGGAATGCAACCCGGCTGGCTGAATTAGCCGACCCTCGAGTGAAAGCTAAGACCGAAACGCTTGTTAAAGCCTTGACGGGTCAATGGAGAGAGGAATATATTCTTGAGTTGCAGGATTGCTACAAGATCTATCAATTCCATTGGCAAAAGATCCGTTTGTGTGATCAGCGCATTGAAGCCTTACTGCTTAGTCAGGCTGAAGTAGCCGATTCAATGACCCATCCAACTACCTTTATAGCTCATAAAGCACCCGCTAAAAATGCCCCCGCCTTGGATCTGCCTCGGTTGGTGTATACTTTGTCTGGTGGAGTTGATCTGAGCGAAATTGAGGGCGTTAGTCACACGACCCTGTTAACACTTTTGGCCGAGACTGGTCTCAAATTGGCTGATTCATTTGGGTCGGCCAAACAGTTCGCTGCTTGGTTAGGCCTAATCATAAGATTTCAGGAGGTCGTATTTTGTCAAGGCGCACCCAACCTAAGAAGCACCGATTGGCCGCTGCCTTTCGCGCGTCAGCCAATGCCGTAGCTCGGAGTAAGGCTCATTTAGGTGAATTCTTTCGACGAGTGTCTCATCGACGAGGTCGCAGTAAGGCCATTACGGCAACGGCTCGAAAGATTGCGGTTATTGTCTATCAGATGTTAGCCCATAAGCAGGCTTATAATCCGACTGCGGCTCAGTTGTGGCAGGACCAACAACGCAAACGGAAGATAAAGGCCATCAACCGACTTATTCATTCATTTGGAGTTAACCAGACTGAGTTAGTCTTTGCACCCAGTGATTAGTTATATAAGAGTCTGGCGGATATACCCCGAATGTGCCAGCTACCCCAATTCTAACGAACAAACCTCAACAGCACCGACTTCGCCTGTGCTGTTGAGGTTTGTCTTTTTTTTAGTTCAATGGACTTTCTCTTTTCAAGCTAATTGTAAATGTTGCCAACTTGGCAACATTTTTATAAACCCTTTATTATCAATAGATTACCAAGTTAACAAACTATTTATGAGTTCTTATGTACTTTTAAGCTTCTTAGCTTTATTAACTAGGGCTATTATTTTATTGCAAACATCCTCAAAATTTGGTGAAGTGTGATCTAGTTGTGATACAGTATTAGTAATTTCTTTAATGACATTAGCGACTTTACTAGCATCATAAGTTAATTTCGTTGGTTCTTTTGATGAGGTTGACTGATCAAACGTGAGTAATTCGGGTAAAGAAAGAGGAGTGTTTACTTCAGAGACTCGCCCAACGCTTCGGATCAGTTCCTTTGCTACTTTCTGCTTGCCACTTAAAACTTCTTGTTTGAGATCAGGGGTCAGTTTATCAATACCTTCTGAATATTCACGGTCTCGGTGAATTGTTCTTGGTGACACATTAAATTCCTGAGCCAGACGGTCCTGCGTCCGTTGGCCCATGCTTTGTTCATCAGTACTTTCGTCTTGAATAGGCCTTCCTGCGGTTTGTCGTTCATTTCGATATTTAAGCCCTCTTAGATATGATGTTTGCTCAGGCGTCAGATTACGGCGTCCCAACTGGTTATTAATCATAAAGTCACGAACAGCCTGAAGGCTTAGAAATTCGCGAAGAACGACTTTAAAATCAATACTGTGTTTTTTGCATATCGAATATCGATTATGCCCATCCACCAATATGTTGACAGGTGAACCGTTTTCAGTTCCATCGATTATTCCTTGAGTAGTTTGCCAGATCAATAGGGAATCCCGACAACCTTCTTTCCGAATGTTATCTTCTAACTGCTCATATTCACTTTTTTGAAGTTCTGGAATAAGTGCCTGTAAATCAGGAAGAATTGTAATGCTGGCTTTTACTTCATCTAGTATACCCTGCATTAAATTGGCAGTGTTTCTATGTAGCACAGGGGATTCTCCAGAAGCCGTAGCAAATCGTTTCATAATAAAGGGAAGAGTTAAAAAGAATGGTTTGCAAATACCTCATCAGCTAGTGATTGGTAATCAGTGGCCCCTGTTGAGGATGGCTTATAATCGAAAATAGTTTTACCAATGTACTGTGATTCGGCAATGGCCACATTTTGGCGAATTTCCGTCTTGAAAAAAGGTTGACCTTTCAAATTATCCCTGACCTTACCCATTAGTTCACGATGGAGCACTAATTGAGGATTTACTTGAGCCATTACGATACCTTCAACTTTTAATCTGGGGTTGAATGATTCCTGAATATCAGTGATAAGCTCTAATAAGTTATACATTCCTTTAACGGCTGAGGCCTCTGGTTCAAGAACAACTAGGGCAGCAGTAGAAGCCACTAAAGCAGAATAGGTAAATATATTTAAGGATGGTGGGCAGTCAATTAAGATATAGTCGTATTTAGCCAGTAGTGGTGCTAATACATTTCGGAAACGTAATACTCCACTTGGCGTTTTAATAAGCTCAGCTTCTGCCCTAGATAATTCTAAATCACTCGGTACTAGGTGATAGGAATCTGATAGAGTAAGTACGGGCATCTCAGTTCCTGCTGTCAGGGCCTGAAATAACTGTTTCTCTGGATTATGGATGCCCAAACTTTGGGAAAGATTTCCTTGGGAATCCATATCGATTAACAGAACTGATTGATGACGGTTCACTAGTCCCTTACCTAAATTGATTGTGGTAGTAGTTTTTCCTACTCCCCCTTTATGGTTAACTACAGAAATGACTGTTGCCCGACGATTTCGAAACTCTTCAATACCGTATTGTGCTAAAATGGGCTCTAAGGCGCGTAAGTGAGACTCAGTTAGTTTACGCTGACCACTTATTGCTTTTGCTAGGGTACCGGTTGGAAGGCTAGCTTCCTTGGTTAATCCTGAATGAGAAAGCGTTGGCTTTTTCTTAAGAAAGGCGCATACCTCGTCATGAGTAAGCATAATAGAGGAGTAAATTTTTGCCTTAAATTTATACCTTTTTTAATATGAATATACAACTCTGGTATAATTTTCTACCCAATAGCCTTTATAACCCTTTTATATGTTATGATAATAGACTTATAAATTCTTATAGAGATATTAAATGCATATATGTATAGGGATAACTAGCTGATATAAAGTTAGTTATACTTTAACTTTCAGTAATTATATGATTTTTAAACTTAAATCTATCGATTTTACTAAAAAATACGTTTCTGATTATAATATTAAATATCTCACTATCAACAAGTTATAGGTTTAATTTCAGTAATTGTATGATTCTTGAAGCTCTTAACCTGAATAGTAAAAATAATATAGTGAGATAACTATCTGATCATCAAAAGTTTACGGTTTAAGTTTCAGTAATTATATGATATAATTACACTCTTAAATTTATTGCCAGACATGTATTTACCCAGATTCAAAACTAGTATAATAGTTTGATTATGACTGAGTTGTAAGCTTTCTTTCAGAAATTGTATTATATAATTCTGTTATTCTGCCATTTAAATATATTAAGATAACTAAATACGTGGTATAACTTATTGATATACAGGTAGCTGTTAGCTTACTTTCAGAAATTGTATGATTTATTTATAGGAAAGACGAATGAATTTTTTTTTCATAACTCCTTGATATTCAATACCATACTATTTAACTTTCAGGTATTGTATGATCCGGCTTAAATCAAAATATTTTTACTAATGACCTTTTTGCTTTTTTTTATCTAAAATATAAGACTTATCCACATTTTTTCATCTTCAATGACTCACAGTCAATTATTGTGAATCATTTTTTTATTAAAATTTTTGATTCTTTGAACACGCTATAAGCTATTGATTATTAGAAGCTTATAAGGTTTTTCTTTCAGAAATTATACGTTAACTTTCAGAGATTGTATTGTTATTTTCAGAAATTGTCAGATTCAACTTTCAGTAATTATATGGTTATAAGCATTTAACTTTCAGGAATAGTCAGAGACTTTTCAGAAATTGTATGGTTGATAAATACTCTTGATAATTCATCATGGCAGAGGTTAGCAAACGAACTGAAAATAAACGTAAGGGTGATAAAGTCGTACATACATTGCTCTATCAAGGGAATAGCATCACAACGGCTCGTTATGAGATGAGCGAGTTGCAAAAGAACTTAATGTATACGCTTCAAGCTGCTGTAAGGCCAGAAGATACAAATGACACAGTATATACTTTCAAAGTTCAAGATATTATGCATGACCTTGATAGAGACCCTGATAATGGCTACAGGAATCTACAAGAGGCTACAAAAGGGATGATGCAAGTTGTTTTTGAAATGTATGTCAATGGCCAGCTCGTGCAGGTAAATCCCTTTTCAAGCGCTGTTTATGATTATGGGAGAGGAACAATAAGTCTTCGGGTTGATCCTAACATGCGTCCCTTACTTACGGGCCTAACTGGAAATTTTACCACATTTGGTAAAGAAATGGCTATGCGTATGACGGGAAAATACGCAAAGAGGTTGTATGAGATGTTTTCGCAATGGAAAGATATTGGCACGTTTAAAATAGCTATACTTGATCTAAAGCATCGACTAAATTTATTTGATCCTGAATCTGGAAAGGAAGAATATAATATCTCTAACTTTTTCCGCTTTGTTATTGACCCTGCCGTAAACGAAATAAATCAGCGCAGTGATTTACTGGTCCGGTTTCGTCAGCATAAGACAGGTCGGAAAATTACAGATTTAACGTTTACTATTAAGTGGGTTAGGCTCGAACAAGAGTTATTTCTACCTGGAATTGATAGTGATGCGACGCTGGTAGGGGAGAGGTTATTAACCCGGTTTGGGCTAAGGCCGGATCAGCGGGATCGAGTCTTAGCAAATTTTGACTTAGCCATTATTCGTAAAAAACTGTTAGAAATAGAAAAACGAAATTCCTCTAAAACTATTGAAAATTGGGGGGCATACACTGCTAAAGTGTTTGGTGTATAAATCATCCTTGACTTTGTAACAAATTATGAATTTGACACCGACCAAACCTCACTATTCGAGATGATTTTGGTCTCTATAAAATTGAGTGAAAGCACGCTTTTTTGGGGAAGAAAAGCCAAAATATTGGGTATATCTATAGTAAATGGTGACTGTGAGTACCAAAATCTGGGTTTATACAAGTCTTTTTGCACTTGACCGACTAAACCTCACTTTTCAAATACATATAAACCGGCAAAATCTTGATTTTTAGCATAACCCACTGATAAAAGCCTTTTTAGTAATAAAACAAATGCATAGCTTTTAAAAAAGTAATATTTTTTATTTACCTTTATAGTAAATAAAGTAGTTGTATTTTCATATAACACTTATGCCCAGAAAACCAGTTAAACGTGATGATGAAGCCCCACTAGAGGGCCTTCGCACCGTGCTCAAAACTCAGGCCGTTTTGCTAACCCCCGGCATCAACCAAATTAGCAACATCCCACCAGCCGATCCCCAGTTAGAATACTACTTCATTCCCATGCAGTTCATGAAGCAGTACCAGGCCTATAATCGACCCGGCAAACCCCTCAAAAACCTCAAATTAATCAATTATGACAAGCCAGCCATCTCGCTTTCCTTCTTTTTCAAGCATAAGTACTCCATTGAACGAAGTGTTACCCATGGGGATGTAGTGCAACATATCAAGAATTACCGGGATGAACTATTGAACCGGTCCCTCATGGAGCAGCTCAGCGTGGGTCAACTCAAAGAACTTAAAGAAACGGACGAACTTCTGCGTACCGTTCGGGAGCAACCGGATGCCTACCAGGCCTGTTTTTCGAACTACCACCACAAATATTATTATTGGTATTGTACCTACCGCTATTTTGATGATCTGGCCAGTATGAAAACGACCACCAGTAGTGAACACTTACTCAAGCACACTGAGCGAGTTGGCCACCCCGTGCATGAACGGCTCAACATCATTTTCATTGATCCCGAGTACATTACCCAGGATATGCCCCATGACCACAAAATCATTGATCGGGAGTTAAAAAGCTTTCCCATTCACCTCCGACAAGGCATCACTACCTTATATCTGCGGAAAGTTTAATGGGAAATTAACGGCGCTAGGGGAGGAGGGAATCCGTTGATTAACAGGTTCTTATACCTACTTAGTTGCCTTGGTCCTCTTGGAAAACAACCGACA
This sequence comes from Spirosoma jeollabukense, assembly GCF_054777855.1. Taxonomy (NCBI): domain Bacteria; kingdom Pseudomonadati; phylum Bacteroidota; class Cytophagia; order Cytophagales; family Cytophagaceae; genus Spirosoma; species Spirosoma jeollabukense. The sequence continues at coordinate 66,290 of NZ_BAAHAD010000017.1, read as the reverse complement.
GATGTTTAGCTTGTAGCCTCAGCTAACAATAAGAGTGGGGCAACGTAATTCGAGTTAGATGGCTCCTGATATTGACCTATTTTAGGGTGTTAGCCAAGTGATTGAACTCGAATTTCAAATACGAACGGCCCAGCAATTGGCCGTGGAGGGTGTACAGGAGGATGCTGAAAAGTTGAGCGCCTTAGCTACCCATGAGTTGGTAATCAAAGACTATGAAGTGATGGCCCAGTATCAACTAAAGCCTTGGGGAAAAAGACCTAACCATAACCGATCCTGAGCTAATGGAAACGCTATTTCGACTTCATTCTGAATTTCTTAATGGCATGCGTCCAGACGTGAAGAACCGGAATAAATATTTAGCCAAATCGCTGGGGTTGGATAAATTAAAGCCGCCAAAAACGTCAGGACGGGACACCCAGACGGCAAAAGCACCACAGCCACAATTAAGTTTTTATCCATCGGTACCTGATACACGAATGAGTGGTCAGACTCAATCGATCGGCTCATTGCTCGGAAATATTTTACCAAAAAAAAGGGCTAAACGGTACTGAATTTATATCTTCTTGAGGACTCAGACATGACTCATGAACTACTGATTTCAGTGAGGTAGCTAACACATTTAGGGTAAATTCGCCAGATTACTGGACATACATCCATTGGGGCGTCAAAAGTGATTGAGCTATGGATTCCAAATAGTGGATAAATTGAGCTAATGATCGTACATGGCGACGTAAACTGGTGATGCCTTGACGAAAGAACGAAACGGCCATCGAACGGCTTCCATCTCGGTACACCTTCTGCTTCAAGGAGCCCTTTTCAAACGCTTCTTTTAGGGACAAAACATAGGCCATTACCACAATAGCGATGAGCAACATAATCTTACCATCGTTTTTGAAGTTGAGGTCTTCAATGTTGAATCCCTGAGTTTTGAGATGTTTAAAATAGGTTTCGATCCGCCAGCGACGTCGATAGGCTTCTGTAATTTTGACCTTGTGAGTGAGGCTGGAGATAAAATATAAAAGTGGCTCATTCGGCTCATTTTTGGGATTTTTGAGCATAACGATTGACATCGCACACCCATTCAATATGAACCCTTTGATGACGCCCCGCTTGCGGTGGTAGGCTTGCCGAGTTAGCTTAGAATAAGCCGGACCTGGTGCTGCACTGATCGCTAACCGATAGCAGCCTTCACTTAACCGAACAACAAAATCGATGCCTTCTAAACAAAGAGAGCGTAGCCATTTCTCGCCAATATATTCCCGATCGGCCAGCAGAATTTTACCTTCTAGACGGTAATAGACTAGGGCTTCAGTCATCAACTGTTGGCGTTCAACCTCACTGCTGTGGCCTTTTTTATGGAGTTGAACCCAATAAATTGGGATGGCTGTATCCCGGTAAAGGATGCACAGGGTTAATAAATGAATGGGTTTCTTGCCCACCCGCCAAGTAGTCGCGTCTAAGATTAGATGGGTAATGCGGCTTTGAAAAAGCCGGAAAACGAACTGAAGTATACAGATGACTAATCGACTGGGCTTTGACACTCGAAAAAAGCGGATAAGTCGTTTGTAATGGGAATCGGCTTTGGTCTGCTCATTAGCCAGCAGTTGAGGCAGATAGTCCTTCAATACATTCAAATTAGTGGACCGGGCCAGCGTAATGGCCGAACAGACCAATAATAAGTTTCGGAAAATGTGCTCTGGAATATCCGGAAAGACCCTTCTACATTTGGCAAAAACCAGGCCGCCGGAGCGGTGGCTTGGCCATGGTGGTAGTTTTAATAAGTTTTAGCGAACCGCCCGGCGGCCCGGTTAAACTTACCATCGGTCAGCCACTTTTCGGCTATTTACCCCTGATGTCCAGTAATCTGGCGGATTTACCCTAAATGTGTTAGATACCCCTTCAGTAGCATACGGTCCGTATGCTACTAGAATAGGTTTACAAAGGGGAACAAAACTGATTATCAACCTGATATTGCACATTTCCGTACCGCACTTTTTTATACGGGTACCATTTTAATGGCTGATAGCCTTGACCTTGATGGGCTTGATTAGGCGTTTTATAGCCTAAAGACGCATGCGGTCGTAGCGAATTATAAGCAACGATGGCCTGCTCAATAGCCGTTTCGGCCATACCAAACGTTGGGAAGCCCCAAAGATGAAAGTCTTCTTTCAAGGTGCGGAAAACCCGCTCCGCTAAAGCATTCTCATTGGGGTCGCCTGACTCGGTCATACTAATCGTAATCTTTGCCTGGCGCAGCCGATCCACATAGGCTCCGGAACAATATTGAACACCCCGATCCGAGTGGTGGATAAGCGGTTGATCGACTTGAACTCGCGTTTTTAACGCCATCTCCAGAGCTGCTACTGGCCCTTTGGCTTCTAACGTTTTATGAAATGACCAACCTACAATTTTACGTGAATACGCATCCATAATCACCGACAAATAAGCAAAGCCAATCCCCACCCGAATGTAACTCAAATCACTCACCCAGAGCTGACCAACTCGATCGGGTTTGAGCTCCTTCACCTGATTAGGCCGGGCCGCCGGTGCGGTACTTCTCCAAATTATGATCAGAGTCAGTCGTTTTGATTCTTGATCGTTTCTTAGTTACCAACAAACCGTTGACTTTTAATAGATTATGTAACCTATCACGCCCTAGCTTGATTTGATGAGAGGTTAGAAAGGCCTGCATCATTTTATACAATTTAGTCGTTCCCAAGCCCGCAACCTGCCTGCGCAATCGCCTAACTTCAGCCAGGACAATGGCTACCTGAAAGCCTTTTTTCTCCTGACGCCGGGTAGCCGCATACCAGGCTTGTCTTGTTAAGCCAAACAATCCACATAACTGCTCCATGCCCACCAGGGGATAGCGACGAGTCAGTTGGTCAATTGTTTGGTGCCGCCCGGCGGCCCGGCAGACTTTTTTAGGATAGGGATATGGAATTGTTCTTCGGCAATTTGGATGGCCGTTTCAAAGGCTTCAGCTTTGAGTTTAAGCAATTTATTTTCCTCTTCCGTGGCGGCCAGACGTCGTTCGAGGGCTTTGACGTAGGCATCTTGGTTGTGCTTTTTCATGGATTTATAACAGCGATAGGGATATAAATAAGGGGCTAATCGGTGCTTGAAATACCATCGGTTCAACTGCCGTAATTCGGTCAGCGGAATGTGTAGGTATTGTTGGATGTCGACGGGCTGAGCGATTTCAGCTCGATAGACTTCGACGACCCTTCGCTTAAAATGAAGCGATTTTCTAGTTTTCTTATTTCGTTGTAATATGCTAATATACATAAGCTTACCGATTTACTGTACACAGAAATCAGTAGCATACGGTCTGTTGTATAACTTTCATTATGTTAACCTGACCCTTAAATTCAGCCCCTACCGGCATACACTAGACCGCTTTTATGGAGTGAAATAAGCCTCCAATTTGACACTTACTTGCTTTCCTAACGCCTGGCCATTTCCAGCTGCACAGCGTATAGAGCGAGGGGATATATTATGTGAACAGTTGCGTAAAGCAGACTCTTTAGGGTTTCAATCGAGTCAGCTTATGGGATAAGCCAACAGCAAACCAGCCCATCCAGGTTGACGGGGATTTACTCGTAATTAGAACGGGGTCAGTAACGCTCAAAACCGCCTGAATAGTAGCCCATTCACGCATTCACTTTATTGCGAAACAAGACTCCTTCATACAGCTTTGAAGTAGGAAGCTGGAATTGGCTATAATTAGCAGAAGGTGGATGCATTTACCATTGAGGACACATGATTCAAGGGAGTCCGTGTAACAGAAATCGAGCATTATTTGAGAATTGTCTTTAAAAGAGTATATCTTAAAAAGGCCCAACCGACCGACCGAATTACCAAAAGATACTGTCTAACCCAGTACTCTTAGCCGGGCAAGTAAACGCTAAACGTGGCTCCCTGACCGAGCTGGCTCGTGGCCGTAATCGCCCCCCCATGATTGGTCACCACCTTCTCACAAATCGCCAGCCCGATACCCGTGCCAGCAAACTCGTTTTTGCCGTGCAAACGCTGAAAAACTTGGAAGATGCGATCCAGGTATTTCTCCTCGAAACCTACCCCATTATCCACCACATCAATCCGGTGGTACTCGACCGCCACGCGACTGGGCTTCACTCCAGCCGGTAAGTCGACGGATTTCACGGGTTGCGCCCATACCTGAATCAGGGGGGGGGTATCGGCCTGGCGAAACTTAAGGGCGTTACTCAGCAGGTTCTGGAACAGCTGGCCCAGCTGGGAGGCATCGCCCGTTAGCGTAGGCAGCGGCCCCACCTGAATCTGAGCCCCCGATTGCTGAATCGTCCAGTCCAACGTAGTGAGCACGGTGGCAACAATGGTCTGGAGCGAGACGGGCGCACTCTCGTCCCGCTGGGTGGAAATACGGGAGTAGTTCAGCAGGTCCCGAATCAGCGTCGACATCCGAGCGGCCGCCGTCTGCATCCGCTCCAGATACACGAATGCCTCGCCGGTTGAGTCCGTATAACGCGTTTTTAAGAGATCCCCAAACTGCTGAATCTTGCGCAGGGGTTCCTGCAAATCATGGCTGGCGATGTAGGCAAAGGTTTGTAGGTTGGCATTCGAGCGAACCAGCAGATCATTGGCTTCGGCTAAGGCCTGGTTATTGATCATCAATTCATGGTTAGCCGCGGCCAACTCCCCCGTGCGCTGGTGCACCTGACTTTCCAAATTTGCCGACAACTGCCGAAGCTGCTCCTCACTTTGGCGTAGCGCTATCGTCTGCTCATATTCCGCCGTTATGTCCAGGTTTGTCCCCATCAGTTCCACGGGGCGTCCCGTCGGGTCGGCTACCACCCGGAAGCGGGAGCGAATATGGTGGACACGTTGGTCGGGATGGATGACCCGATAGCTGAGGCCGAAGGGTACCCCGTTCGCAATACCGGCCATTACGCTGGCTTCCGTGCGGGCCAAATCGTCGGGATGAATGCTGGCCATCTGGGCCTGGGCTACGTTGGCTAGATAACCGGGGGCCAGACCGATTAGCTCCGCTCCCCGAGCATCCAGGTACCCCTCATTGGTGAGCAGGTTCCAATTCCAGGTGCCCAGTTGGGCCACATCCAGGGCCAATTGTAGGCGGTCTTTGCTTTGTTGCTGGGATTCCAGGGCCTGTCGGCGGGCGGTAATATCGCTGGCAGCTCCCAACCATTCCTGGATAACACCCTGCTCATCGAGCACTGGAATAGCCCGCGAAAAGGTCCAGCCAATGGTCCCATCGGCTCGACGGACGTGGTGTTCCAACTCAAAGGGGCTTTTGGTGCGGATGGCCTCCTGGATCACCTGCCAGACCTGGGACTGATCCTCAGGCGGAATATAAATCTCGAGCCAGGAGGCGTTTAGATCATTTGTATCGGCCAGAAACGACTTACCCATGAGCTGGTGCATCTGCGTCCAGTCCGGACTCATCGTATAGATGACATCCGAGGAGGCTATGCCTAATAGTCGGTATTTCTCTTCACTTTTCCGTAAAGCTTCTTCGGCCAGTTTGCGCTGGGTGATATTGGTAAACAAGACACCAATGGTAGGTTGATCAAATTCGCCAACCCGAAAGGCATCGACGGCCATCCATATATCCAGGGCTGATACATAGTCCTCAAAATGGATGGGCTGACCCGTCCGGGCCACGCCGTCATAGTAATCCATGATCTGTGCTTCGGCCTGGGGTACCAGTTGCCTGATCGTTTTGCCTACCGCTTGATCGAGTCCCATTTGCTGTTCGAAAGCCGGATTGGTCAATAGATAGCGAAAATCGCTTAGGGCCGTCGTCAGGGTAGGGAGTTTTTGCAGCAAGCAAAAGCCTTGCCGGCTATGCTCAAAGGCCGTGCGGTAGACGGAAAGCAGGGAGTCGGATGGATGTATAGAGTTACTCATCAAGACGGCGAAGTAGACTTACTGTCAACTACCAGCGTTCTTAAAGGTTTAGGCATGCGGTCCATGAGCCATCACCCGGTCCAGCCCTTTTTGGTTACGGCTTTTCGTTTCAAGGTGACCGCTTCAGCACGAAACGTCATGGCCACTTAGCTAACATAAACATTCACTAATCGAGCCTTATTTGAGAATTTGAAATAAACGGCTACTGACCTCATATTGCCTTTCCTGCTACCGAAAAACCGCCTAATACCAACACAGCCCATCCGACAGTTTCCTGATGAACTGTCGGATGGGCTGTGTTGGTACAAGCTCGATTCGTTCGTCCCGATTTATTTTAGACCATCTTCGAGATTACCCCGAACGTCTTTGGTGGCGTCTTTGAATTCTTTGATGCCATTCCCCAGCCCCCGGGCCAGTTCGGGAATCTTCTTGGCACCAAACAACAACACCAAAGCCAAAAAGATAAAAATCATTTCCTGACCGCCTAACCCCATAATCGCATAAATGCTTGCTGAAACCATGATTCTTGTGATTTGATTAAATGAAAAAATGTAAACGCAAAAATTGACTTTCACGACAGGAATAGCCACTGCCTTGACACCACAGCGTCGCTATACAGATCCCCACCGGGACGTACCCCCTTGCCCAAGTATATAATCCATCAGGGCATGCTAAGCTGGTCATGCTGGCGGGCATTGATACAGACACTAGTTCTGATTATACTGGAGCTGCTGCCCGCCCGGAACAACAAACTTTCGAACCGGACTGGTAAAGGCGGCTTCCGACTCAGTCAGGACGAACTGAACCAGTTTCATTTCGTAAGCCAGTCGATCCGCTAACGAGTTGGGGGTTTCTAGAGAAACGGGAAAAGACAAGTGGCGATTCTGCGCTTCTGACAGGGAAGAAAAGGATGGTTCAGCGGCAGAAACATTAACGTCAGCGGTTGCTACAACGGGCTCTTGATTCGAGATTGTTGGGCTCATGATGGTCTTGGTTTTTAACTAAGTAGACTATGTTCTAAAAATGCTATACACTCTTTTTGAGCAGAATTAAGTCAAGAGGACCGCCCTAATCGATTAGGGAAACCCGGAGTCGTCCTTGTCCTACACCAGCCTATGCTGCTACTTGGCCTCCTGGAAAAATTACCCGGTCTTTCGGCAAGCACTTTCGCCTGATCGGATGACACAGACGGTCGGCCGCTGCCGCCACCCTGCGCCGAAGCGAATGGCTAGCGGATCAATTCTAGACCCATTGGTCTGGCCAACTTGATCCGACTATGGGACAAAAGTAGGGGGTGATCTCCACCCAGCGGTTGCCTAAATCCGCCATTTTACTTGCCCAAATCGGACAATGTTAGCTCCCTAACGCCTATTTTGCCCGTGGGAGTCCTACAGGTCCTTAAAACGCAGCCTTAGGCCGGCACATAGTACCAAAAAGAAAAGACGGTTGATCCCGTGTTGCCTATTTTTTATTTTCCATAGGTTGAGTTAATCACTGCTATAAGATATACTCCCCCTCCACGGTTTCAATGGGTTTGGGAACCTCAGCCGCGTGAAGCGTTTGCAGGACGTTAATTTCGATCGTACGTACGATCGAATCCAGCGGTACACTGGCCGGATTACCATCGAAGGGATTCACCAGGTTCAGCCCGTTCAGATGCGTGACGTGAAAGACAAACCCAATGAGCCAGCCCAGAATAATGGACCACATACCCGCGTCTTCGGCAATATCGATGGTCAGAATAACAATCATCAGCCAGATAAATACCCGGGTAAAATACAGGTACGTCACCGGAAACAAAGTATTTTTGATGCGCTCACAGCGGCCCAGGCTGTCGCTAAAGCGAACCAGCAACTCGTTCAGGGCTAAAAACGCGAAGCCATCCACTTGGCCGGTTTGCCGCAAGGTCTGCACATCCTGTGTCTGTAGATCCAGCAGGACGGCCGGAATATTCGAGTAGCGAGTAAGAATGGACAGATCAGTCGGCTCCAGATAGCACTGATAGTCGACTGCATCGGTTCCCCGTAAGCTGCTTTTGAGCGCATACACAAAACTTAAATTCCGGCGTATTAACCGGGTGGCCAGTTCATTAGGGCGGTCTTGGTCCGTTCTTACCTCATCGTACGGCTGGGTATAGGCCAGCAGTGCGCGGGTCCAGGAGCGAGAATCGTTGACTAAAGCCCCCCAGATGGTGCGGGCCTCCCACCAGCGGCTATAGGCCTGGTTGTTGTTGAAGCCAATGAAAAAGGCCAGCGTGGTGGCCAATAGGGCCGGTATGTTGTTGGGGATGCGAACGTTCCCCCGGAGTAGATAGGTTTCCAGCAGATAGGCCCCCGTACAGAGGGCAATCATCCACACATCCACCTTCCAGGTAATCCGGATGACCCGGCTTAGTCGAAGATCAGGTTTAAGCAGCATAGGAATAGCGTTAGGTAGTCGACTAAAAAGAAGGGATTGATGCGTAGCGTTAGCCTCACCTCCTTTATTCTCCTACTTTTCATAAAAATTAACGCGTGAAGCGTTTACTCATCGCGGTGTTGTAAGAGTAGCAGGGTCAACATCAGAAAACTCACGATCCGTTCAGCACTGGCTAAGCCGTTCCAGCTTGCACTTTGCCACATGGCAAACCATTCCCCGCCAACCACCTCAAAGCCAACGAACCAAATCAAAATACCAATGATAATACCCGCCACGGCCCAGTTCTTAGCGGCCTGAAACGTGATAGGATCGCTGTTTAGGTGTTTCGCTAGTAACCAGCATCCACGCAGACAGCAAACACTCATCATCGTTTCCAGTCCGATGATCAATACGTAGCCCACATGAAACAGCAGTGGATTGTTGATATGTCGGTACTGAATCCGACTAGCCGGAAAGGTGGTATCCATTTTCAGCACGTGCTCGACGAAGCGATAATTGGTGTAATAATCGGTGGTGTTACCCAGTACAATGATGAGACCAAGGAGACCGATGGCCCCTACCGAAACTGTTTTGGCAACCCTTACTAAGCGAGCAGTTGTATACATGATTCAGGCGTTAAACGAGACGTTGCGTAGGAATATATGGCACGCTACATGGGCAGGCATGACGGTCATTTCTTGAAACAGGGTCGTATGCTTACTGGATTGAATCGGTTTGATGGATGGGATTCTTCCAAAAACTCAATCGTTTTTTTGAGTTCTAGATGATGTCGGTAGCAAGTGATCCACCAATAAATTAATGTACCTAAGCATAGCATAATCATACATTGTAAAACCGTAGACCTATTACTGTGGTCGCGAACCAGCCTGAAGCGAGTCACTTTCATAACGGCGCCCCTTCGTATAGTGGACTTCAAGTACGAAATTTGCGTAGTCATCAAACAAACATGTAAGAGTAGTTTTTATAGAATGATCGATAACAGGCGCTACCTGTAAAGAGAGAGTGTCGTCATGGGAAGTGGGCAGCCTTACATTCCTTTCGTTAGTGAACGTCAATAATCCACCGATTCGCAACGCGTCAATTTCGGAAAAATCAGGATTTGGTCTGATTAAGGCCATACACGGCATCCAGCCAGTCGAAGGCGCGCTGATTGAATAGCGAGCGATTGCCGCCCTCGCAGTGTTCACCGGCTCCTTCGGCCTTGGGAAAGAAAACAAAGGTTTTCGGGCAACGCAGCCCTTCATAGACGTCCTTGGCGAACGAGGCAATGTCATCGTTTTCGACCGCGCAGACCAGCGTAGGGCAGCGGATAGCCGACACGGTATGTTTGTAGCTAAAGGTTTTGGCGAGGTTAATGTAGTCGGGCACCGATGCGGCTTGATGCACGGCAAGGCCCCGGCGTAGCGCCCACCCTTTCAGGGGGTCCTGAAGGATGCGTTTGAGGATCATCTGAGCAATCCTATTGTTGAAACGGCTTTCACTCTGGATAAGCTTCAGCAGAAAACGGGGCATGCGCCGGGTAATCGCATCGTACAAATCGAACTGGGCCGGATCCGCGATCAGGGCCGAAATACGGTGTTCCTGCGTGAGAGCCCGGGGGGCCAAATAGCCCCCCAGGCTAATGCCCATTTGCGCGATACACGCCTGATCGACATCGGGGCGGGTGGCTAGATAATCCACAACGGGCGTTACTACGTTTTCCCAATCGGGCCGGAGGGGAATCCCCTGTTCAATCAGCATGTCGCCCTGCCCCGGTCCGTCGTAGAGCAGACAGTTGTAGCCACGGCGCAGGGCGGCTTCCCCGCTTAAAAAAAACAACTCTTCGGCGGTGCCATCGTAGCCGCCCGTCATGATGAGGGTAGGACGCCTAGCCTCCGATTGATCGGGTTTGAAGAAATAGCCCCTCATGGCTGTCTGTTCATAGGGTATAGTAATTTCGTCCACCCCATAGGGGGAATACCGCATGGCCTGGCGAAATGTATCGCGCTGCTTTTGGTAGGTTACTTTCACGCGTGGGTCCGTGAGTGAGCCGATGAGAAAAATATAGGCCGTGCGGTAATAGTTAGAGGCCTTGAGGTAGGCCTCCCGGGCACTGACCCAATGGCCAGCCTGCTCGCTGCTTTGTGCTTGCTGATCCATTCGCCCGGCGGTGGCGGTCCATTCACGGTACCAGCTTTCGGTGTCTTTTTCACGGATACGGCTGGCCGTCATCAGGCATTCGCCGACATCCGCCCCATTATGATACACGTGATTGACGGCCCGCATCAATTGTCCGTCAAACATTAGATCGTTAAAATAGAGTCGCATAGAGAGTAGGAGTGTTAGGATCAACGTAGTCGCTTCGGGCTAGTTTGTGGGATTATCTTACGTAATGAGTCTGTTTGTACCTGTCGGAAACGATCAATAGTCACCAGCGACCACCCGCCAATACACGAGTACACTCCGGTTCTGGCTAGGTTCGTTGAGCCGATAGCCGCTCGGTTTCGGCCTGGACGAGGCTAGCCAGAACCGGGGTATCTTGGGGCGTTGATTCGGGTTGAGAAGTGGTGTGACAGGCTGACAGCAGCCAGGCCATTAGTAATGCGGTTCAGACAGACGGCCCGTTAACGAGCCTGACCGGTGTTGGCATGCGTGAAAATGGATTAGCGAAAAGTTCGGGGCAAGCGTCCGCCTGATCAGCAGAGACAATGACGGTTGACGGCGGGACAAAATTACCCGGGGAGCTGCCCGGCCTGGTTGCCTGAATCCGACAATTCACTTGCCCAAATCCGCCAATGTTACCTTTCAGGGCATGCCAAACCGGACTGATTGGCAAAATCAACCGAACGAAGTAGCCGAAAAGGGCGCTTTATTAGGGTTGAGACCGGGTTAGCCCGTAGGCCGAGGGGGAAACGGCGAACTGCGCTTTGAAGGAGCGGGAGAAATGAGAAACACTCTCAAAGCCGGTTTTCTCGGCGGTTTCGGACACCGAACAGCCAGCCTGTAAGAAAGCAGCCGCCTTTTGCAGTCGGTACGAGCGCATTAGCTCGGCGGCATTGCTGCCCGTCAGCGTTGTCAGCTTGCGCAGCAGCGTCCTTGGACTGACGGCTAACTCGTCGGCTAACTGCTCCACACTGAACGCCGAGTTCGTTAATTGGGTGTCCAGCACACTATACAGTTTGTGCAGGAATGGGTCATCGACGGGCAGTGGGGCCGCCGGTAGGGCTGATTGTCCCTGTCCTAACTGACTCATCTGCTGCTGCCAATGCTGGCGCAACTGCTGCTGATGGTGAAGCAAATTACTAATCCGGAGCTGCAACTCCCGAACGTTGAAGGGTTTGGTCAGGTAATCGTTGGCCCCCACCGATAAGCCCTGGATGCGTGAATCGGTCATGGTTTTGGCCGTTAGCAGCATCACGGCAATGTGGGCCGTCAGGGGGGTGGTCTTGATCCGCTCCACTAGCGTAAAGCCATCTACCTCAGGCCCATCCAGGCTGGGCATCATGACATCCGAGATGACCAGCTCAGGCAGTTCGCTCAGGCAAAGCTGCCAGCCTTCCTCCCCATTGGCGGCTGTGAGCACCCGGTAGGTACCGGCCATCTCACCGGCGATAAACTCGCGCAGCTCGTCGTTGTCTTCCACCACCAGCACCAGCGGAGCCGTAGCGGGCGCTACCAACCGATCAGGCACGGCCCCGGACTCAATACTGGGTTGATCGGGTAGTGTCTCCACCAGGGGTGCTACCGCGTCGGCCGGCTCCAGCGGCAGGGTTACGGTGAAGGTCGTGCCCTGCCCGGGCTGACTCTCGACCTTGACCGAGCCACCCATCAGGCGGCTAAATTCAGCCACCACAAACAAGCCAATACCCGTTCCTGGCCCACTACTGGCGTTAGCACTCGCTCCCTGATAAAACCGGTCAAAAATATGGGACAGTTGCTCGGGGGCGATGCCCACCCCCGTGTCGGAGACCACCAGCTGAAGCCCGCTGTGTCCACCCGCGACGTTTTCCGGGTTTAGATGCACGTCGATACGTCCACCGGGGGGGGTGAATTTGAGGGCGTTGGCCAGCAGATTATAGCCGATCGACTCCAGCTTATGGGCATCGAAGCGGTAATCGGCCGTTAGGCCCGAGGCTTCGTAGGTGAGCTGAAGCCCCTTTTTTTCGGCGCGGGGCCGGAACGAATCGACCAACTGGGCAACGAAAGCCGGCAGATTGCCCTGCGACTCGGTCACCGTCAGTTGGCCCGCTTCCAGCTTGGCGATGTCCAGGAGTTGATTGATCAGCCGTAACAGGCGCTGGGCATTGCGGTACATCACCCCGTACTGCTGCTGCAGACTGGATCGGGACATAGGGGGGAGGGGCTCCATGAGCCGCTCCAGGGGATTGATGATCAGCGTCAGGGGCGTTCTGAACTCGTGGGTGATGTTGGTAAAAAAGCGGGTCTGCCAGTCGGCGTTCTGCTGGATCAGGCGGGCCTCCTGTTTTTGCAGGGCGATTTCCTGGCCAAGCTGCGCCTGGTTGATCCGGTACTGGATGTAGGCCCGGATCAGCACCAGGAGCATCAGTCCATAGACGCCATACGCCCACCAGGTTTGCCACCAGGGTGGATCAATCACAATCCGAAGCGTTTTCATTAGCGGGCTCCAGTGGCCCGAGGCATCGGCGACCATGGCCCGAAATTCGTAGCTGCCGGGGGCCAAATGGGTATAGTTGGCCAGGGTTTGATTGCCCACGTAGACCCAGCCGGCATCCACGCCTGCCAGCTGGTAGCGATACTGAAGCGTGGTGGGTTTGTTGAACTGTAAACCGGCAAATTCCAGGCTCAGAAAGTTTTGGGTATAAGTTAAGCGTAACGTCGGCGTGTCGTTGATCGAGCGCGTCAGGGGCGATCCACTCGGACGAGGTTCGATGGGCACATTACCGATCCTGAGCGCCGTCAGGGCCAGGGGGATAGGTCGGGGCGATTCCTCCAGGGTTAACGGATTAAACACCGTCATGCCGGTGATGCCCCCGAAAGCCAGCCGCCCGTCGGGGAGCTGAGCCGCGTGCTGGCGTCGGTACTCAATATCGAGCAGCCCGTCGTCGGTGGTAAAGTGACGCATCCGCCCGGTGCGGGGATCCAGTCGGCTGATGCCCTGCAAGGTACTGAACCACAATCGCTGGTGGGAATCGGTGAGTAACGTGTTAATGGTGGCGTTGGGCAGGCCCTGCCGCTCGGTCCAGTTCCGACAGCGCAGGCTGCGGGTGTCCAGGCGGCTGAGCCCTTCCTGCGTACCTACCCAAAGTACGCTGGTATCAGCTGGGTCAGCCGCCAGACACAGAACCTGGTCGGAGATGGGGGAGGTGGAATCGGCCGCCTGAAAGCGCAGGTGGTGCACGATACGCCGCCTACGCAGATCATAGGCGTATAGGCCATTGAACTCGGTTCCTACCCAGACCAGCGAACCCATCGGCTGAATATCGCCCACCCGTTCTAGTCGCAGCGGCCATTCGGCCAGCACCCGCCCCGTCGTATCGACCTGGAGAAGGCCTCGGTAGGAATTATAGAGCCAAATCTCCCCAGCGGTAGTCACCTTCAGGCCGTTGCCGGGAATAGAATTGCTGGAGTAGATAGGGGCCGAAGGCTGAAACTGGTGGTGCTTTAAATCCGCGCGCGACAGCCGGTAAGCCCGGTCCATATAGCCCGCCAGATAGCGCACACCTTCACTCCAGCGTAGCGAGTACGCCATCTCATCGCCCCTGATGTAGTTTGGTACGGTCAGTCCCAGCTCACCGGCCAGCAGATCGACCAGGTAATTGACCCGGTAGGGGTACGTTTTGGTGGGCAGCGCTTTCAGATCTAGCTGCTGCACGCCGTCGCCGTTGGTGCCCACCCACAACATACCGGAGCGGTCCAGCAGCAGGGCATGAAAGTAGTTCTGGTAATCGATGCGCGACGCCGTCCAGAGGGGGGTAATCGTATCGTCAGGCGAGAGTCGGTACACGCTCATGCCGTAGGTAAAGTACGTATTGCCATCGAGTCCAGCGTGCAGCACGCCGGCCCGGATGGATAGCTTGTCCGGTATAGAGATGGTCCGAAACCGGTGGGTATGGGGCGAAAAAGCGATTAAACGGCCGGGAGCTACGGTCAGTAGTTCACCATTCGCCCGCCGGCTAATGGGAATGCCCAGATAGCTTTCGACGGCCCCCTGCTCCCCTAAACCGGCGAAGGGCCAGGCCTGGTACTGGCCCGTGCGGGTGTTTAACTCGGCGATGCCGCCCGGATAGGGTGCGTAGATGCGGTGTTGACTGGAGTCCAGCAGCAGATGGTTCCCCGCAAAAACGTCGTCCGGCAGGAAATCCTTCGGTAAGGGGTGGCGGGTGAATCGATTCTGACGAAGCGAGTACTCGGTCAATTGCCGTTCATTACGAACCCAAAAATGGCGTTGGTCGGCCGTTAACAGAATGTTAGTCACCGGGATACGCTCCTGATCGAGCCGCTGGCGAGTGAGCAGGTCTTTGACCTGTTCGGTTTGGGGGTTAAAGAGCTGAATCGTTCCCGTCTCCAGGTGGACCAGCAAGGCACTGTCTGAAACGAGCTGGAGTGAGGAGATCACGTTATTGGCTAAGGAGCTGGGATCACGGGGTTGATGGCGAAAGAGCTTGAAGCGCCGACCGTCGTAGCGGGCCAGCCCGTCGCGGGTGGCGATCCAGATAAAGCCCGCCTTGTCCTGCACGATGCCGGACACGTAGTATTCGGGTAAGCCCTGCCGAAGACTCAGGTTACGACTGGGTACGTGCTGAGCTACCAAGGAATGCATAGCCAGCATGAACAGAACCGTAAACCAACGTCTTGCTACCATGTCGTGTAGGGGGTAGGTTAGCCGGTTTAAATATAGTTAATAGGGCGTATTAATAGATACGTTTGCCTGGTAAGTAGCCCTCCTTGAAAAGGAATTGTGGCCATATGGTACCCATACACCTTAGTCTGAACCAGTCCGCTAGTGCGGTCGGTCCGGCATCATTCCGGCGCAGGGTACAGGCCGCCCTGCGCAAGTTGAGTTTCTCCCGGCAGGTAGTGGCATTAGGTACGATGTGTCGCTCAGATAACTGCTTTTAACGAGTTGGGTGTAAACGCATCGGTGACCTGACTTCGCTCGATTATGTTTCGCTCTCAGCTGATAGGCTCACCCGGGCTCGCTCTGAAGTCAATCTAGCTTTCGTAAAACATCTTCTGCTAATTCTGTTAGTAACCTTCCGAAAGTGTGTCTGAAAACGGCCTGGAACGCAAAATTGGCGGATTCAGGCAAGCATATTGGCGGATTCAGGCAACCAGGCCGGGCAGCTGCCCGGCTAATTTTGTCCTGCCGTTGAGCTTCCTGGCCACCGCTGTGCACAGCGTACCATAAGCCCCGGCCAGTCCCATACACAGGGTCTCGTAAGGGGGCTATTAAGTAGGTATACATTATGTATCTACGCCATTGATGCCCCGCTGCGAGCCACCCGGAATCAATCAACTTTCTCCATCCGTTTAACGACTAATACCATGTTTTCACAAACAAGTAAGACGACTCGCCGACAATTTCTGGAACGTTCCATGCTGGGATTCGGCAGTGCATTTCTGTTACCCAGCCTGCTGCAAAGCTGCATGCAAGACCATGTCATTCCCGATCCAACCAAGCCACCAACGAATCCTCCGGCTTTATTCGATGCGCAAATTGATTGGAATGACGACGCCAAAACAGCCGTCACCACCGCGCTTGGCATGATCCCTGAAGCCGGTGAAATTCTTAGCGGATTAGTTGACATCTTTTGGCCTAAATCAAAGGAGGATGTATGGGGCAAGGTCAAAACCCAGGTGGAAACCTTGGTCCAGCAAGACATCGCAGCCAGTGTCTATCAGCATGTACAAGAAGATCTGGATGGCTTGAATACTCAGCTGTCGACATATCTGACTTACCTCAATCCCAAGAATGCAGATGGAACACCTGGTGTTAAAGATTTTGAGGCAATTAGAGGGGAATGGAGGGCAGTTAGGACAGCGTTTGATGGTGCGCTTCCCCATTTTCAATCAACTGCAGCTCCTCAGTACCAGTTGCCGCTATTAGGCTTGTTTAGCCAGTTTGCCAACCTGTATCTGGGTTTTTTACGCGATGCGGTAGCCCATGGAAGTGAATGGGGTATGCAAGAGGCCGAGCTGCAATCAATAACTACTGCGTTAAAAAATAATATCAATGATTATTATCGCTATACCGCTCAGACGTATAATGACGGTCGACTAAAGCTCTGGAATTCGACAAAGCGAAATGACAATCTGTGCGAGCCTTTTCGAACCGTTAATAATTACGACCGCCAGATGACCTTAACGATCCTTGACTTTATGTATAGCTGGTACTATTATGATGTCACTGTTTACAAAAGTACGCCTGGCAATCCGATAAAGGTAGAGATAACCCGCGAAATCTACTCGGATCCCTATGGCAGTTGTGATGACAGCGGAGTGATCGGGATAACGACGCCGGTGCCAACGCAGCGTCCTACTAGTATAACTGTATGGGGATATGATCGAATTGATGCAGTTCAATTAACCTACCCAGCCAATAGTGGTCCTGGTGGTTTAACCACAACGCCCCGGATGGGTAATCAGAATGGGGGCAATACTCAGCCCCCCCATGGCGGTATAATTACGAATACGCCCAATAACCCAATCATTGCGGCCAGCGTCTATTATGCTTTGTTTAAGTACAATAGTTACGTTAGTAATCCTCTTGTTGCTCAGTTGCAATTCCTGTTTGATGACAGGACAACGACAGATGTAATGGGTGGAACGGC
Source organism: Spirosoma jeollabukense (assembly GCF_054777855.1). Taxonomy (NCBI): domain Bacteria; kingdom Pseudomonadati; phylum Bacteroidota; class Cytophagia; order Cytophagales; family Cytophagaceae; genus Spirosoma; species Spirosoma jeollabukense. Next base: position 49,173 of record NZ_BAAHAD010000017.1, on the reverse strand, counting down.
TGGATCAATTAACGGCGTTAGCAACACAGATTGGATCGGTTATCCGTATGAGGCTTTGTCCAGTATACACATTAACGGAGTAAATAAAGTGCTGGGAACGGCTGACAGCATTGTATTTGGCTTTACATACTGGAAATCGCCGGATGCCCAAGTGGAAGCGCTTCGTAAAGTGTATGTAACAAGCCCTACAGAACGCTCGGTGTCTGATTTTGCCCAGGCCTACCCGAGCCTTGCCGTACCGGCGGGTCTGATTACCGACGAGTTAAAGGCGGCTCGCAAAGCGTATTGGGACTCGATTAAAGCGCGCGCTAAATAGACTGCCGGGCCTTCGTCAGCAAGTTAATGGATCAATGGCCCGGGCAGCCGGCCTGGGCCATTGATCAGGATTCTGAGTTCTCGCGTGGATGTCCGGCCTGTTCGTTGGGTTGGTCCATTGCTTGTAAAATCACGCGGCATATTCCCTTGACAACACCTAATTGATGATTATGCTGACGGGGCTATGCCGCCCCGCTGCGAGCCACCCGGAATCAATCAACTTTCTCCATCCGTTTAACGACTAATACCATGTTTTCACAAACAAGTAAGACGACTCGCCGACAATTTCTGGAACGCTCAGCCTGGGGCTTTGGCAGTGCCTTTCTTTTACCTAGCCTAATGATGCAAAGCTGTATGACCGATCATATTATTCCTGATCCAACCAAGCCACCGACAGATCCTCCGCTTTTAGGCGATCCGCAAATTGACTGGAATGACGACGCCAAAATACTCGTCTCCAGTGCGCTTAGTATGGTCCCCCAAGTCGGTGGAATTCTTAGCGGTTTAGTTAAAATCTTCTGGCCCAACGATCAGCCAAGTCCGTGGGACCAGGTCAAAACCCAGGTGGAAGCCTTGGTCCAGCAAGACATAGCTGCTGAAGTCTACCAGAATGTATCCGACGATCTAGGCGGCTTGACCCCTATACCCTATGGCTTAATTGGCTACATAACGCTTTATCTGAATGAGCTCAAAACCGGTACCCCAGAGTTAATCCTAGAACGATGGGGGGACGCCCGAGGGGCGTTTGTTGGTGCACTTGGCCATTTTCGAGAAAAAGGGTACGAGTTGCCGCTATTAGGCTTGTTTAGCCAGTTCGCCAACCTGTACCTGAGTTTATTACGCGATCCGCTACTGCCTAAGGAGCGAGGTTTTGAAGAACTCACCGGGACAAGCTGGGGTATGCCCGATGGTGACATTCAGCAACTAAGAACCGACTTACAAAATGCGATCGCAGATTTTATCGACTGGCCCAATTATTTTGTCTTGCAACATCTGCAAGACTTGAAAGTCGCTACGAAGCCAAATTATGAGCTGTGCCAGCCGTTCAGAACCGTAAATTCATATGTCAGCGGGATAACCACTATGGTCCTTGACTATCAGGATATGTGGCCTTATTATGATGTCACTAAATATCCGAATGGATCAACTGCGTCGTTTACCCGTGAAATCTACTCGCAACCCTATGGCAGATGCTATAACAGTGGAGATATTGTTTTAGCGCTGCCTGTGCCGACCCAGCTTCCGACCGGCATAGTGGTCTGGTCCTCTGACCGGATTGACGGAGTTCAGGTAACCTACCCAGCCGGTAGTGGACCTGGCGGTATGACCCAAACAGCTCGAATGGGCAATCAGAGTGGCGGTAGTGGTACAAGTATCGTTCCAATACCCGGCATTCCTATCACGGCTGCCCGGGCTTCAGTCAGTTCTTGGTATGACGGAAATTATTTTAACACTCCTGATTATCTCCTCGCTCAGATACAGTTCGGGTTTGCGGATGGAGGAACAACAGATGTACTAGGCACAAATGATGGAGCCTATGACCAGGTTGGCTATTGGTCGGATTGGGTTGGGTTTCCCAATAGGGCGCTGTCCAGAGTTCATGTCAACGGAGTTAATAAGCGCACGGGCACTGCGGACTGCGTGGTGTTTGGATTCGCACCCTGGACAGATCCAAAGATGAGCTTAAGAGCCGTGAAAACCCTGTATATAACAAGCCCAAAAGAGCAATCGATGGCCGATTTAGCCAAAGCCCATCCCAAAGTTGCCATTCCGGCTGATCTGATCACCGACGAGTTAAAGGCGGCTCGCAAAGCGTACTGGGCGGATGTCGAAGCGCGTGCAAAAGCCTTAAAATAGCCCGCATTGCTTTCTCCAGCAGGTGAATGGATCAATGGCCCGGGCAACCAGCCTGGGCCACTACATCAGGAATTCGAGTCTTCGCGTGGAAGTCCAGCCTGTTCGTTGGGTTGGCCTATTGCCTATAAAATTACGTGGTATAATCTCCTGCCAACACCTAAATGATGATTACGCTGACAGGGTTATGCCGCTTTGGCGCCCCGATGCGAGCCACTCTGAATCAGTCAACTTTCTCCATCCGTTTAACGACGACTACCATGTTTTCACAAACCAATTTAACTACGCGCCGACAATTTCTGGAACGCTCAGCCTGGGGCTTTGGCAGTGCCTTTCTTTTACCTAGCCTAATGATGCAAAGCTGTACCGATCACAACATTCCGCCAATCGACCCTCCGGTTGTAGGCGACCCGGACATCGATTGGAATGAGCTTATAAAAGAAGCCGTCATCACAGGGCTTGGAAAGATACCCGAGGTTGGTGCATTGGTTAGCTTAATAGCTAAAATCGTTTGGCCCAATTCAGGAGACACCCCGTGGGACAAGGTCAAAAACCAAGTGCAAATAGTAGTAAATCAATCGATCGCCGATAACAATTACAGTCAGGCAACAGGTAGACTGCAGGGCTTGAGTACTGCTGTATCCAATTACAAGACACAAGTCGATTTGAAGGTGGATGTCAAGAAGTTTTGGATTGATGCTTATAATGATTTTGGTATTTTTCAACGCGATTTCCAACAACCAGGGTACGAGATATTGCTGTTGCCTTTATTTACCCAGTATGCCAACATGTATCTGGCTCTACTCCGCGACGCGATGAAGTTTGGGACCAGTTGGGGGATGACCGATGGCGAGATTCAAGCTTACTATACTGTATTGGGCAATAAGATTACGGAGTTCTTACAATATACCACGACCTGGTATACTAATGGCAGAAACATTCAACTGACTACAACGCGAGATGACCATACCGTCGAGCCGTTTCGATCCATCAACGCTTATGATCGCTTTATGACGATGATGGTTCTTGATTATTCGGATACGTGGATATTTTATGATACAACCCAATTTCCCGATGGAGCGCCAGTAAACTATCGGCTGTTTGACAGCGAAATTTACTCAGACCCCTTTGGCAATACTTATAAATACTTTGGTGATCATCCCACCGTCGCCTTACCCTCACAGGCAAACGCGTTTCCGACTCAGCTAACCGTATGGGGTAGCAAGGACATTGGTGCGGTCCAGCTAACCTACCCAGCCGGTTACGGACCCAATGGGGCTACTACCACGCCCCGGATGGGTGATACGCAGAGTGGCAATCCGAACACATATGACCTATCGCCGAGCCAGCCGATTCTTGGTGTTTCCGTGTCCTATGACTATGCTGCGGAACGGAACTTCACGATGGTTATCAACACGCTTCAGTTCACATTTAGCGACGGCAGCTTATCGGCGCGGTTGGGCCAGAAACCAGGACAATTCCAGCAATATGTTGCGTATGATAATTATGCGCTGTCGAGTATTTACATTCAAGGAGTCAATGAACAGTTAGGGCAATACGCCAATTGCATCGTGTTTGGATTTAGGCGCTTCCCGCACTAAGTAAAAGCCCCACAGAACGCTCGGCGGCTGATTTTGCCCAAACACGTCCGGGCCTTGCCATACCAGCGGATTTAATCACTGACGAGTTAAAGACGGATTGGGATGGTCTGGAAGCGCGCGAAATAGCCCCCATTGTCTTCGCTAAACGGCTGATTGAAAATGGCACTGGTAATATGCCCGGACCAGCTGTCATCTGATTGGGCGAATGTGGGCCAATCCCTACCGAAAAATCATGAAAAAGAAATCTCCGTTTACTGCCCTACTGTTGCTGGGCGTCGTTACCCTGGCGGCCTGTAGCGACCATCTGCTGCCGCCGGAAATTGGGCAAGGGGCATCCCCAACCGATACCCACAACCGCATTGCCCTGCTGGCAATGTTCGCCGATGTCAACTACGACCTGGTGGCTGCGTCGGAGGCCGAGTTAAGCCAAAACACGCTGCGCATCAATGAGGCTCTGCAAACCAATGCCGACGTGCGGGCCTTTCTGGGCGCCGACTGGCAGGTCGTCTGGGGACCCGCCATTTCGAACAGCATCAAAAAATTCAGCACCAGCAAAGTCGATAGTTTTGTGACCGACAACACGATGTACGTGGCCCGGGGTACCGACGAGGCTACGGGCAAGCCGCTCTACGTAGTGGCCATAGCGGGAACGAATGCGGTTTCCAGGAAAGGCGCCCTGTGGGAAGATCTCAATGTGTTCGACGAAACCAATTGGGGCACCCAAAAACCCTGGAGCCGACCCAAAAGTGGCAAAGTCAGCGCGGGCAGTGCCCTGGGTTTCAGTATCCTGAACGCCATGGCCGATCCGGCCACGGGCAAAACCCTGCTCCAGTTTCTGGGAACACTGGCCGAGGCTGGTCCAGCCGATATTGCCTTTACCGGCCACAGCCTGGGGGGAGCCCTGTGTCCGCTGATGGCCCTTCATTGCATCGAGTGGAACGAGCAGATGGGCGATCACAACCTTCAGGTGAGCGTTTACCCCATTGCCGGCCCGACCCCCGGCGACGAGGAATTTGCCGGTTATGCGGCCCGGAAATTTGGCACCCGCTACCATTCGGTCATCAACGCCCATGATATCGTGCCCCATGCCTGGCAGAAAGATCAATTCGCCAAGATCCCGTCGCTTTACCAAAACAGCCCGCCGTTCAACCCGGGGGGTAAGGAAGGGTTTCGGTTATCGCTCAGCGATCAGCTCAAGTTCGATGCGGCTAAAGAGCTGATCGATCGGAAAGGCTACCGGCGGATTGCGCCTGAGGGGGAATTTGTCTTTTCCGGCAGCCCGAATGTCTATCCCGGTGGGGCGGGTAGTTTTTTTGCCGAGGCCAAGTACCAGCATACCATCGCGTATTATACCGAGGCTTTTGGCTTTCCGGCCCCGGTGGTTGCGCTGCTGGCCAATTAAACTGGCGGTAGCGCATCCGTTCGTCCCGATTTCTCTTTTTTACGTAAGCTCTACCATGCCAAAAACAGCCACTAAACACATCCGTCAGCTAGCTCTTTTCAGTACGTTTCTAGTCATCACCCTAAGCTGCATGACCCAGGACCATGCTGGTGTCAGCCCACAGACGGGCCCGGGTACACTCATTGATCATGGCTCGATTCCGGTACCGGTAGAGGGGCATGCTGAATTTGCGGAAAATGAATTCCAAACGGCCACCTACCAGAACCATTTTGTCTTTGTGGCCACATCGGATGGCCTGTGGAAGAATAATCTGCTCACCAAAGAATGGTCCCGAAGCGGCCTTGAGGGGAAACGGGTCTCCTGTATTTTCCGGCATCCTACGATTGAAAACAAGCTGTTTGCCGGTATTAAACCCGCTGAACATTCCCCGGAAAAAACCCTATTTATCTCCGACGACGGCGGGCTAAGCTGGCAGGCGGCCCAATCACCGGTTTACGATGAGTTGGAAAATCGGTATGAAACCTACGTCAGTCTGGCCGTCAGGCCCAATCATCCCGATCAGATCTATGCCAATATTGGCGGCACTATGATCGCCGTATCGACCGATGGAGGCCTGAACTGGCAACGAATGAATCACGAGCAACATAGCGATCTTGGTTATCGAAGCACGATTGTTTTTCTACCCAATAACGCGGGCCAGATTTTTCAGGGGAGTGAAAATCCGTTCGATGATGCCTGGCTGGGCCGCTATGATATAGACCCGAGCGATCCGGTGAAGCTGAAAAATTTTACCAAAGTGGTGGATATGGGCGTTTTCGGCAATCGACGGCCGGTCGAACTGCAGACCCACACCTATACCGGCAACAGCATTTACGTAGGGCAGGAAGGGGCTCTGGCCAAAGTAAGCGCCCCCACCCCCCAATTCATCTTTAAAGCCGAGGAAGCCAATCCTGCCGTTCCGTATATGTATATCTATGGGATCTGGGTCGATCCAAAAGACACCCATCATCTTCTGTTCGGGGGAGCCGTCAATGCGGAGAGTCAACCCTCGTTAAGTTTATTTGAGACCTTCGACGAAGGGAAAGACAGTAAGCCGGTAACCGCAGATCCCACGCTGGCCACTGCCGAAGTGAGCAAGATCGTTGCCACCGATACGTATCCGGCCATCGTGCTATATGATCCCACCACGAAACGTATCCGGCTTTTTCTGTATAAATCCGCCTAGAAACGCAAACCAGGCTAAAAATGGGGAAGTCATTTTCGACAGCAGCCACTAACCGTAGCTCCGTCTATTCATCGATAAAACGGAATGGGATCGCGCTCAACGAAATCGTAGTCAACCGTATCCTGTCCAAACCCGCACAGAAGCAAGCTGCTATGGGTTTCCGGTGGCTGTATTTTCTGCTTTTATCCACGGCATTCCCGGCCCTTTCCCAAACTGCACCGCTGAGCGTTGCGTCGGCTCGCCACCTAGATCCGATCAATCCCTCGGCTCACAAACAGAGCTTTACCTACGCCACCAAAGATTCCATACCGTTGGGGCTGGATGTGTATAGCCTGGGAGATAGGGGGACGATACGTAAAAAACCGTGCGTGCTGTTTGTGTTCGGCGGTGCCTTTATGGCCGGCCGGCGGGATGACAGTCTGTATAACAACTATGTCAATAGCCTGCTCGCCCATGACTACGTGGTGATCTCGATGTCTTACCGGTTGGGATTGAAAGGGGTCAAGAACCTGTCCAAATTCAACATTGCCCCTTTAGAGAAAGCCATTGGCATGGCCGTGGATGATGTCTATGATGCCACCGACTGGATTCTGGATAATGCCCCAAAACTTGGAGTTGATACGTCCCGAATTATTCTGTCGGGTTCCTCCTCGGGAGCCATTACCGTGCTGGAAGCGGACTTTAACCGCCGAAACCAGAAACCCAATGCCAGTAAGCTACCCCCTGCTTTCAACTACGCGGGTATCGTCTCCTTTTCAGGAGCGATCTTCAGCGTCGATGGACGGCCCAAATTCCGCATTCCGCCAGCGCCGGTTTTACTGTTTCACGGCACGGCCGATAAGATGGTGCCCTATGAGCAGATTCGCTTCCTGAACCGGGGCATGTTCGGCTCGTCCGCGATTGCCCGGGTGTTCAAAGCCAACGGCTATCCGTATTACATCTACCGGGCCGTAAGGCTTGGTCATGAAGTGTCGGTGCTGCCCATGATCGATCAGCTGCCCATCATTCACGAGTTTCTGGATCAGTTTGTGAGCAAGCCAAAAGCGTATCAGATCGATTTGTCGGTCAACGATCCAACGGCCAAACCCCTGATGGCGTTGACCCCAAAGGAGGTCTTTAAAAAATTACAGCAGCCTAACTGAGATGGGGGTGAACAGGCCCTTAGCAATCTATGATCCACGCCTTTTGCCGTCCCGTCGAGCGGATTACCACCCTGGATGTACTCTGGGGGCTGGTGCTGCTGGGGCTATTGATATCGCAGGCGTTTGGTCCGCTTGCCTACCCCCAACCGGTCCATATGCTGCACCTGGCGCATCACCCCGCCGAGCTGCCGGTTCAGTTTATGATTCGGCTACTGGTGAGTGGTCAGTTCGAGCGGATGGGTAGCTTTTTGTTCGGACTGGGGGTTTATCGGTGCTGGGGGCAAGCGGGGCCGGATGGTCCCGGACTGGATGGTCCCGGTCGGACCGACGCTCGGTTGGATGGTCCCGGACTGGATGGTCACCGGATCGTCCGACGGCTATTGATCGGCCTGTTAGGGATCGGCCTGGGCCTGAGTCTACTGCTTCGCTCGGTTGATTTACTGGTTCAGTATTCGCTGCTGGGGTTTACCCTGCTTTATTTTGTAAACCAGTCGGTGGTGAGCCTGCTGAGCTGGATGGTGGGTATCACCCTACTGGCTATGCTAATGCTCAGTATAGTGGGGCTACTGCATCCCGCCAGCGTAACGTCCCACGGCCTTTTCGGTTGGCAGTCCGTTAGGCACTGGCTGCTGACGGGTAACTCGGTAAGCCAGGATTTATCGTCCGTTCTGTCCTACGAGTTGATGATGCTGGGGGGATTACTAGTGGGTAAGCTGGCGATCGTGCATCCAGATCAAAAGCTCAGGGTGCGGTTATCCCTGCTACAGTTAGGGCTACTACCGACAGCTTTTCTCCTCAAAGGAGCCTGGGTGGTCATGGCGCTTGGGCTGGTGGTACTACCCCCACGGGTTATAGACTATCAATTCCTGCTGTTGTCTCTCAGTGGTTTTCTAGGGACCTTGCTGTTAACGGGAGTTTATTTATTGGATGTGGCAATAAACACCCGAATAGCCCCTTCAGGATGGGCTCGATGGATCGGCTGGATCGGCCGGTTTGGCTTATCGAATTATGTCTTCCAGTCGATGCTATGTACGCTTCTGCTATACGAGTACAGGATAGTGGCACCAGGCCCACTCCCTGCGTGGGGAAGGGGTACCATCGTAGTGGGCATTTACAGTTTTCAGATCGGTCTCAGCTGGCTATGGAGAAAACATCACCGTCTTGGGCCCCTGGAATGGGTTTGTCGCTACTGGCTCTACGGCAAAGCGGGCCCATCGAATTCAGTAACCACGGCTAAGCTATAACCAGGATTCGTAGTGAGAGCTACTCTTCCTGAAGCAATTGGTTTGTACTTAAACAAATCGTAACATTTAAATCTGGTTTACCATCTCAACAAACCCCCGTTTCAAGCGACGGTTGCCAAACTTATGTCGTTTGCGTTAATTCTAACTACGCTCAATCTCAAATTGGCGTCTCATGAATCAAATTCAAAATCTCATATTTTAGATGAGTTTGTGAGACTGATTTTTTTCCAAATGACGGCAGCGGCCGACCGTGAATTTGGTCCCTTTTTTTAGATTTGCCCAACCCTTAAAGCTTACTAGCCTGAATCCTGGCTATGCGTAGCATTTCCTCAGCTACCTCGATGGCTTCATACTTTTCGTGCCGCTTCAACTTCTCAACATAGCGTTCGTAGCGAGCGATGACATTCTCAACCGTGAAACCCTCCCGCATCACCTGTAGCGCATGGTATTCAGCGGGCAGGATAGATACCAACCGCGGCGACAACTCCACAAAGATTAGGGGAACATTCTGGGGAAATGTGACTTCATCCACAAAAGCCAGCTGCCTAACGGCTAGTGCATTCCGGGCAATTTCTTCTTTTGTCATAGGAATAGTATAACGAAAAAAGCCACGGCAATAAGATGTTATCTATGCGTTATTTGTATTATATATAACAAAACAGTATTATAGCAGTTTCATGCTTAATATTCGACACCGTTATGATCGAACCCGAAGACCGGATTGCCCTCCAGGATATGTTTCGCGCCCGGGTCCAGCGAAAATACGCTATCCCCTTTTTAATGGACTATGTACAGGCTGGCTTTCCTTCGCCAGCCGAAAACTATATTGAACGGGTATTGAGCCTGGATGATTTGTGCATCTATCATCCTGAAGCTACTTACTTCATTCGTGTAGGATCAGATAGTATGATTGGGGATCGTATAGACCGGGGCGACTTTCTCTTGTGGGACGCTTACTATTGTACGCCCGAAGTCACGCATAATAAAATCGTGATCGTACAGCTGGGAGATGATTATACCGTCAAGCGGATCAAATACGTCGACGAGAATCAGTTAATCCTCGAATCCTCGAACTCCAAATACCCACCCATCTACGTCCATAAGGGTGATAAATTCAAAGTGTGTGGTCGGGTGACATTCGCTCTACAAAAACTGATCTAGCGATGCTCTACGGCCTGGTTGACGCGAATGCCTTTTACGTTTCCTGTGAACGGAGCTTCCAACCACGCCTGGAAGGCAAACCTGTGATTGTGCTCTCGAATCGCGATGGTTGTATCGTCGCTAGGTCCGACGAAGCCAAGGCCTTAGGCATTAAAATGAGTAAGCCTTTATTTGAATACAAAGAGCTCATCGAAGCCCATAACGTGCAGGTATTCTCCTCCAATTATGCCCTGGTGGGTGATATGTCGCGTAGGCTCATGAGCACGCTTACCCACTTTGTCGAAGACGTAGAGGTGTACAGCATTGACGAGGCTTTCATTCTGGCCGATGGGTATGAGGGGATTTATCCCAGTGTGCGTGGGCTGGGTGAAGCCATTCGACAGACGGTGGCTCAGTGGCTTCGCATACCGGTATCGGTCGGGTTTGGCCCTACCAAGACGCTGGCCAAGGTGGCCAACAAACTCGCCAAAAAACAGCCTGAATTGGCCGGGGTCTGTGTCCTGGACTCCCCAGAGGCCATCCGTATGGCACTGGAGGAATTTCCTGTCAGTGAGTTGTGGGGCGTCGGTGGCCGTTATGCGGGTATGCTCAAACGGAATGGGATCGAAACGGCTGCGCAATTAAGGGATTTGCCGGATGATTGGACACGGCAATTTATGACCGTGAATGGCCTTCGGCTCGTGCATGAACTTCGGGGGACACCCTGCAAGCTGCTGGAGCTAAGCCAACCCGCTAAGAAAAGCATTTGTGCTGAACCGGGCTTCGGTACCCTGGTACCCGACCTGGAAACGTTGACGGATGCGTTAACGTCTCACCTGTCCCGTTGCTCAGAAAAGCTCCGAAAACAGGATTCACTTTGCGGAGCCGTCACGGTGTATCTAAAGACGAACAAGTTTCGCAAAACCCCCGGTAATGGATTACCCGCCAGGCAGTACTATAAGAGCATTACGGTCGACCTACCCCACCCGACCAACAGCACAGCCGACTTACTTAAGTACGCCATCAGTGGGCTTAAGGCCATTTTCGCCTTTGGGTACCAGTATCAGAAGATCGGTATTATGCTCACCGATTTGGTGCCGTTCGACTACCGGCAGAAAGGGGTATTTGTCGAGGGTCCCAATGAGAAAATGCTTCAGTTGTTTAATGTGGTAGATAAATTAAACCGGCGCTATGGCCAGGACAAGCTGCGCCTGGCTAGCCAGCAGTACAATCCCGATTGGCCTATGAAACAGAAATATTTGTCACCCAGGTATACAACACGTTGGGAAGATATACTGGAAGTAAAGTGAGCTTACCTGGACCGAGTTATGAACCGAGTTATTGCGCCCGGAGACCGGGTGATCATCACACCTGTTAAAAAGGGTATTACGCGTCAATCGTACAAAGCCACCGTGATTGGGTGGATGTCATCGGGCAAACTCAACGTCCAGCCTGATGGGGATAAACGCCAGAGCTCGAAACTAGTCAACCCGGACGATGTGAAGAAGTTGGCCGATAAACGGGCCACATAGCCACTGATAAAATCAATACGGATAGTCTGGCCAGCTATCGTAGACAGAAATCAATTTAGACATTAAACAACCCCTAAAGATTGCCATGACACAAGAACAGATGAAGGCCGTTTGGACCCGGAAGATCGCCTTACAAACCGCCTTGAGGGCATTAGCCGATTTACCGGAGAATAACCGCGCTATCTCGGAATTGAAAGAAGGGATTGACGCCTGTAATACGGAGTTAGTTTCCGGTACGTATAACCCACCCTTGACAGTTGAGTAAATGAAATGATTTCAATCCGCCTTTTTTTTCGGCCTCGTGGGTAACCGTCCGACTGGCCTTCAGGAAAAGTACCCTCCATATGTAATGGATCAGGTGAGCAAACGAGCTAATAGAACTAAAGTGCTAAATAAGGACTCTCCTGTTTCTGGATGCACAATAAACCGCTTAGACAGACGTTTTATATCTGTTACGTTACTTCAGCCCCATTGGTACGACCCGTGGGGCTTTTTCGTATTCTTTACTCCTTATTATTTCTGGCATGGAAGGCGTGTCTGATCAACTCCCCGCTCAACCCGAGCAACCAGCTCCTGAGAAGCTGCGGTTTGATGCCGCGAATGATTTTCTGACCATCTGCGATCGTCTGTCAACGGGTTATGACAGCGGCTATTATTGGGAAGATGTCCAACGGGCCTTACGCATTGCCGCTGGCTTAGAAAAGTGGCCCGATTAATCATTTCTCTATGCCGATGTCTGATCTTGTCGTTTCAACATGCGCCGTACCGTTTCAGATTGAAACAGCTTTCCATAGCGAGTGCGAAAGCCATGCTCATTTAATCGCTCAGCCATGGCCCGCAGAGTCAACGCATCTCGCTGGTAGAGTCGGATCAACTCACTGGCCTGCCGGTTGGCGGGGTGCGAAACCGCATTCGCCTTAATGGCTACGACACCCTGGGCTCGATGCGAGTCGGTCAGGTTCTCGGGTTTACCTAAGGTAAAACCACGCACCTTCTTTTGGGCGAGTGCCGCCCGGGTCCGCTTGGAAATCTGCTCGGCTTCATGCTGGGCAAAGCTGGCCATAATGCCAATGGTTAACGTATTGGCATCGGGTAGATCGCAGGCCACAAAATCCACTTCCGAGTCCCGAAGCACCATCACAAAGGAGGCATTACGACTAAGCCGGTCGAGCTTGGCAATCAGGAGTCGGGCGCTATGTTGTTTAGCGGTCTGGATGGCGGCTTGTAACTGGGGCCTCTCTTTTTTGCGTCCGGATTCGACTTCAGTAAATTCCTGCACGAGCTGATCTTCCTGGCGAAGAAAGCGTTGGACCATCTGGCGTTGATCATCGAGACCCAAGCCGGAGCGGCCTTGTTTCTGGGTGGACACCCGGTAGTAAGCGATATAGCGCATAATGGCCACAAGATAACTCCTTTTTTCGATTTGACACGAATCATAAACGCACGTTTGTGATTCGTGTCAAACGCCTAAGTTGGCTTACTGAATCTGCCAGTTCGTCAGTCGCCTCGCCTACGTTCTCCATTAAGACCTAATTACTTCAGTTTAGTATATTTATGCTATGATTCGACGCATACGTCTCGACGATCTGGATAATACACCCTATAAAGAGTTAATCCAGACTTTAACCTTACAGTGGGTTCGTGCCGAGTTACCCGATCAGGGGCTCACCTATGGTGATTACCAAACTGACATTCGTATCCTCCTGTTAACAACCCAAGACACAGATCGGACCAGAGCCATTGTTCAGGCGGTCCTTGCCCAGGCAACTAAACTGAACAAAATGTCAGGTTGGGTGGAAGAGGAACTTAAATTTGAGGGGATGATTGAAGGAGCCGACCGAGCCGATTTTCTGCGGTTCGAACTTCAACAAGCGCCTGCATTGGATGATCCGCTACTGGACAGGTATAACGAGCGAATGAATCGATTTGCCACCCATAGCGAATAAATTCACTTGGATCACCTGGCTACTTAGTACACGTTCGAATAAATACGAATAGCCGGTTTTGACGCCACATGCTAAAACACGACTTAATACCCTTTGGCCCGTATAGGTGGCAGGTGCTGGCCATTGAAGACGACAGCAGGGCACTGATTATTACCCAGGATATAGTGGAATTACGCTGGTACCACACTAAGTTCGTCGACATAACATGGGCCGGTTGTGCTGTAAGGCAATACCTTAACCAGGAACTTTACCATACATTCAGCCAAGACGAGCAGGCAAGAATCATTGAGGTGACAAACCCCAATGTTGATAACCCCTGGTTCAACACCACCGGTGGGCAAGACACCACAGATCGACTATTTTTACTAAGTCTGGAGGAAGTTTGCCAGTATTTCGGTGACAGCAGCGCTAAACTGAGGAATAAAGGGGAGCAAGCCTGGTCAATTGATGACGAAAATAACCGGAAACGACAGGCCAACTACGGTACTGATTACCACGGGTGGCGGCTTCGGTCACCCGGCTATTATGGACGCACGGGTGCGAGCATCAACAAAAACGGCCACGTTTATGTCCGAGGCAATGGCGTCTTCGGCAGTCCAAAAGACGGTGGAGGTATTCGTCCAGCTTTATGGTTGAGGCTAATTAATTAACTCGTTTAGGAATTGGCAATACAACTCTTTTCCCGTTTCAATTAGATTTTACCTTACTGGCAAGATAAAGAGCGTTTTAGAGTACGACTTAAGCAAAATTATAACTTGTATTTATTCTAGAAGAAGATAATAAATTTCATTAGAATTCTGAAACTCGAAAATGGTACATTTCGGATATGATTGCTCATGGCTTCCCAGTCTTAGCTAGTATTTTAAACAATAATTTTAACTAGACATGTTTCGCTTTACTACCCTTAACCTAAAACTGTAGCTGATTAATTATTGCTGATTTATCAGCTACAGCTTGGTCAGGATTGACGTTATCTCTTGCTGCCAAAAGCCAGAAATAGGCCAACGACCAGCACCGCAGCACCCAAACCAACAAAGACTTTCCCGGTAAGATCAGACGTTTTTGGTAAGACAGCGGCCGGATATTGAGCTTCATAACGCCCTTCCGTTACGGCCAGAATAAGTGCCACCGTTTCATCGGGCACATCCAATTGGGGCACGTGACCACAATTCGAAAACCAATGAAGCTGCGCGTCAGGAAACAAGGCTAAGGCCCGTTTCGCCTGGCTGGGTGGACAAATCCGGTCCTGACGCCCCCAGCCAATGACCAGGTTGGGGATAGAGCCAATCGGCGCTCCCTGCTGCGGGGGACCATGGGCCAGACTATCCAGCAGTTTGGTAAAACTGGGGGTAGGCAAAAACTCAGCAAATTCATTAAGGGCAACTGGAGCCGGGATCGTCCAGGGATGGGCCGAAAATTGCGCGAACAACAGCGTTCGGCTTACCGGGTTGCTGACCAGGGGTGGTAAGACAGGTTGGATGAGTTGGGATAATTGGGCCGATAGCCGAACCGATTGGTAGAAATAGGCCACCTGCCAGCCTTGCCAGAACCCACCCGGGTCCAGCGAGACGACGGCCCCGACTACCTGGCCCCGTCGGGCGAGCTCAAGCACCAGCCGAGCCCCCATTGAATTACCTACGGCATCAATGCCCAGCAGTTGGTGCTGACTTAAAAAGTCGGTCACCGCATCGGCCAGGGTGAGAATTGAAACCTCTCCGACTAGGGCTGGCGATTGGCCGAAACCAGGTAAGTCCAAGGCAATCACATCCCGCTGGGTGGCTAACTCATCAATAATAAGATCCCAGACCTTCAGGGAGCTCCCCAGGCCATGGAGCAGTAGCAGTGGTTTACCGGCCCCACGCCGGACATAATGCAAGGTCATAAATCGTTGTTAGTTTGTTTATATAGCCAATGAAGATAATCAACATAGGATGAACCAATGATCCTGTATATGGTTTCGGATGGCGTTTCCCTCTACTTGGTGATTTTGAAGGGGTCGGTATCAATGAATCACGTAATTGAGTACTCAACATGCCTTGCTTGAGTAAATAAACCGTTGACGTTGATCGTATAGCGGTAAAAATTACCCGGCAACATGAGCTCATAGCGTCCTGTTTTTGCTAGCTTCGAGGCCAAGCTCCTAGGTTGCCGAATAAAAAGCCACATCGAGTAGGTGTGGCTATACGTAATTGTCAGCTAAATCGATACTGGTTAGCCGCCTAATTGACCTAAAATCTGTTTAGTCAGGGCTACGTGCTCTTTAAACACGGCTAACGCTAACGTCGCCAGATGCCGCGTCTGGCTTTCAGCAGGACTAGTTTTGCCCATTGAATTCTTGAGATAATCCTGAGCCAGATCCCGCAGAAATTCATGGTTTTCGAGTTGAGCCTGAATGTAAGCTTTATCAAAAGCGGCTCCCGTTGTAGTCTTAATTTTGGTTAGTGTAGCTTGGGCCTTGGCGTTCATGGCCGGTACCGGTGTGCCCAGATCTTTAAGCACAGATGTAACCGCCTTAGCCTCTTCCAACTCAAAACCCGCAAATTCCTTGGCGTATTTATTGGTGGCTTTGCTCACCGCAATCTGGCTGGTAACCAGCGAAAGCTCGGCGGGCCCAATAACCCCCTGACGAAATTCTTTTTCATTAGCGGCCGTCGGTGAATCCTCTAAGGGTATTGCCGCCTGGGCCGTGAGCGATGGTAACAAAGAGGCCATTAAGGGCATACCGGCACTGAGCGCCAGCGTACCGGTTACTGTCTTTTTGAAAAAATCTCTGCGGGGTGTTGTTTCAATTGATTTCATAAACGTTGGGTTAAAATTGACTTGTTAATTAGTAAGCCATGGCTTAGAATTGATTTGCCGTAGTTACGATTTATTTGCTCTTTCAGATCTGCCCGTATGAGACTATTCGCTTATAGATGCTTCTATAGTATTTATAGTAGTTTCTTTTTTATTCATTTATAAACGGTTGTATACATACAACAACTCTCAAATTCGGATAGGTATGAGTTATTTTACTGATTCCTGAAATAGTATTTAACCGTTTAAATAGTTAGAAGATAGTAGCTCGTACCATTTTCAATACATTGTACTTTTCCAAGTAATCGCTTATAAATGGCAACCTTTACGTGAACGTTTTCAGATACAGGAACTGAGTATTAGACCTTCACTGAAAGTTTTAATAAGCGTTCATTCGGCCAAGGGTTTTCGTGAACGATTTCCAATTCGGCAAAAAGTTAGTATAACATGCTGATTTTTATCATGTTGTGCGTACAGCTAATGTCATATTCCAACCCTTTATTGAACGAAAACACAAATTATTCACCCTGAAATTGTCCGATTGACTAGACACCAATAATTTATATTCATTGCTTGTGGAGCATAATAGGGTTGTAACCTAGGGACTAAAATGATATATTTAAGCTAATAAATAATATGTACAAGCTTTGATTGTAAGTATATTGATACTTCTTTCTCTTTAAGTATTATCAATCCACAAACTTATTGTCTTGTTAAATATGAAAATATTTCTAAGTTATTCTCATGAAGACAAAAAAATAGCAGATAAAATTGTTCAATCTTTAAAACAAGCGGGACATGATATTATCTTTTATTCTCCGAAGAAATCTGACAATTGGTTTCTAAAAATGGATGAAGCCATAAAAGAAGTTGATGCCATTATAGTTTTAGTCAGCAAAAATTCATTAAACTCAGATTTTACAAACCTTGAAACACAGAATATAGCTTTACATAAGTTATCAAATTCAAATATCAATATTTTTCCAGTTAAACTTACGGATTCGCCACTACCTGGGTATTTATCAAGCCTTCCTTATATAGACATTTCCAATAACGTACAAGAAGGAATATTTACATTAGTTAACTTAGTTTCCTTAGCTAAAGAATCACCCACAGATATTTTACATGCGCAACCATCAACAAGTGGAAATAAAAAACCTCAGGAACAACATGTTACAAATTTATCAAAAATATTAAAAGATGGTAAATTGACATTAGTATGTGGAGCAGGAATTTCTATAGATGCAGGAATACCATCTTGGAACAATTTGCTATTGAGACTCCTTGAGTCTATGTTAAAAATAATGTCAAAAAATGATATTTTATCGTTGAAGAATGTAAGCCCTTCTGAAATTCAAAAACGAATCGGGTCATCTTCACTAGTGATTGGCAAATATTTGAAAACAAATTTAGGGAATGACTTTTTACCAAAATTAAGAGAAGCTATTTATGAAGACAATCCAATATCATGCGATATTGTCGATGCAATTGTTGAGTTAGCAAGGCCACAGAGAGATGGCAAACCACTTGACTCAATAATTACTTTTAACTATGATACACTCATTGAAGAAAATTTAGACAATTTTAATATAAAATATAGATCTATATACAAGGAAGGTATTAGAAACACTGCAAATGAGTTACCAATTTATCATGTACATGGATATTTGACTAGGAAAGAAAAAATTACTAATGATGTTGAAATAGTTTTTAGCGAAGACGCTTATCACACACAATTTATTGAACCCTATAGCTGGTCTAATTTGATTCAATTAAATAAAATGAGTCAAAATACTTGTTTACTTATAGGGATAAGTCTGACTGATCCAAATCTAAGACGTCTATTAGATGTATCTATTAGAAAAGATCCAGAAAAAAAGCTAAACCATTATATAATAAAAAAACGTCCAAACCTAAGTGGTATAAATAGTAACGTTGAAGATCTAATAGCTTTACTTGAAGAAAGAGATGCTAATGAACTTGGCCTTAATGTTATCTGGGTTGATGATCACCCCGAGATCGGCCCATTATTAAAAGACATAACGAATAGTGATAGATATATTCATTAATGGATATGCCCAAGTAAATAATTCCTTTATAAATTATCTAGTTGGAAATGAAGATTTTATCAGTCTACGAAGTTAACTTCTATACAAAATGATGGCCCTTAAATGATAGAGCTAATAATTGTAAACCTTTTCTTGAACTTGAGAATATGCCGCTTAAATTTTGAATTGATCATTCAAATATAATAACCAATAATCCTTACACCATCTGTGGAAAGCAAATTGAAACACCTTGAATTTATTCAAATTATAATAAACCGCCTTAACAGTAACGGTTTCCTAATTAAAGGTTGGGCTATTACATTGGTAGCAGCTCTATTCGCTTTAGCTGCTAAAGATGCTAACGAACAATTCATTTTGATCACATACTTATCGACTCTGGTATTCTGGCTCTTAGATGCATATTACCTCAGCCAGGAACGTCAATATCGATGTCTTTATAACCAGGTGATTCAGTTGGATAATGAGACTATCGACTTCTCAATGAATGCTAGGCCGTTTGCTAACGGACGAAATACATGGCCTGCTTCGTTTTTTGCTACAACCTTGCTTGTCTTTTACGGCTCATTGTTATGTTTACCAATAGTCATTATTGTGGCGATGATGCACATATTCTAATATATATTCCCTTTCTAAAATGCGTGACACTCTTTTTATCAGCCATGCCCTACCGGAAGATAATGAGTTTGCTAAATGGCTAGCAGCTCGTTTAAGAAACGAGGGATACAAAGTCTGGTGTGAACTGGACGAAGTTCATGGAGGAGAAGACTTTTGGGATACAATAAGCGCTGTTATCCGCAATGATACAATTAAATTTATATTCGTTGGTTCTCACACTTCGGTGCAAAAACTTGGCGTTCTTGATGAGTGGAAATTTGCACGTAGTATACAGAGAGAGTATAAACTTGAGCATTTTATTATACCAATTAACTTAGATGGGATCAGTAGTAATGCTATAATAGGGTTAACAGGGCTTGCTATGCTACACTTTTACAATTCATGGGCATCAGGATTAAAAGCCCTCATACGCAAATTGCAAAAAGATGATGTGCCTTATCAAACGAATAACAGCCCTTTATCAGCTGCTCACTGGCTCGTTAATCCATACGCATTAAAGGGTGGAGCTATAAAAAAAGAGGAAATATTTTACTCTAATTGGCTTGATCTACCCCAAATACCAGACCATTACTTTATACATGAATTTCTTAATAAATCACTGGCTGACAAACAAATAGCATATTTGCGTCAAGCGAATATATTCCCTGTTTCTCCGCATGACAGATACATAATTTCTTTTGCAAGTGTATTACCAGAGGCACCTTTTGAAGTAGACGATATAAGTTTGTTCAATGATTTAAAAATGCGAATGCGAGAGGCAATAGTTGTTGACGTAAAAGCTATATTGAATCGTTCTCTACAAACTGAAGAGTTCCCTACTACGTTGGATCGTTCAAATTTCCTCGTTCAACTTTTACGACAAGCTTTCCACGAGTTTCTGATTAAGAAGGGGCTGAAAACTTACTTCTTATCGAATAATAAAGTATGCTATTATTACAGTCGCGATGTTGAGAACCAAAGTGATAAAACGATAAAATTTACATACCAAGATAGACCTAAATCAAAGCAGCTAACAGGCAAATTTCTGGACGACGTATGGCATTATGGTATCACTTTCAATCCAAGGCTACGCCCGTATCCAAGCTTTAGTTTTAAAGGGCATATACTATTCAGTAAAGATGGACAACATATCTGGCCAGACAAAAAGAAGCTTCATTCTGCTAGACGAAAGAAAGGAAAGCAGATGTATAACGCTGCTTGGCGTGATTTATGGTTAGCGTTTTTGAATAGCCTTGCCGATGATAGCAATTCATTTCATGTGATAGTGACTGATGAAATAAAGCTGTGGTTTTCGACAACACCAATCCTATTTTTCAGTAAGCGGGGTTATAACGACCCAATTGATAACGCTCGGCTTGTCCCGCTTGATGCTTACGAAACAGACGATGAAGATAATGATGACTTCTCCGAGGACTTTGCCGAGGAAGGAGTTGATTATGAAATTGAAAATGACGAAGAAAAGGTAGATACTTTACTGATTAAACCTCAAGATTATGATCAATAATAATAGGTTGTGGGTGTTGCCTGAACCGCAACTTAAATTTGGATATAATCAAACATTGCCCGATCCACGTGATGGATTAACCTTGTTCGGCCCCTTTGATAAAGGAGAAGTTAATAATTTTTCCGTTGGTATTATAGGTACTCCCGATGGTATTGTGCGCTTTAAACAATGGATGCAAAATATTCGTAAACCTGTCTATCATTCAAAAATAGATTTAGCTAAACCATTTTTTCCAGGATTTGAGGAAGTGTATGGTATTACGTTTAACGACCAATATTATGCTCAAGTGATCATCGAACCAAAGTCTCTAGAACAATTTTACAAATTCAATGATAGTCACGTCCGTGTTGCCCGCATTGTTGATCTATATGTTGATGAGTTGGTTCGCTATCAAACCGAAGAGGAGCGAAAAGTTGACTTATGGTTCGTTATAATCCCAGATATGGTATATCAATTATGCCGTCCTAAATCACAGGTAAGTGGAGAAGGAACAATAAGCGAAGGCATAAGAAGCAGTTACGATCGAAATAATGAAGGCTTATTTGACAACGATGACACCCGTAAACTACGAACTGCCTACAAATACGAAAAAAATTTCCATAACCAATTAAAAATTAAGTTACTAAAGGATAAAATACTGACGCAAGTCATTAAGGAAAGTACTATTGCTTATCAAGAGTTCCTGAACAAAAAGGGAGAGCCCATCCGTGATTTAAAGAACTTCCAGACTGACATAATCTGGAGCCTTACTACATCCATATATTATAAGGTTGGCGGCTTACCCTGGAAACTTTCTGGCATTCGTGAAGGTGTATGCTATATTGGTCTCGTATTTAAAAATGATGATCGGCAAAAAGACCGACGTATCGCTTGTTGTGCAGCACAAATGTTTCTTGATTCAGGAGATGGACAGGTATTTAAAGGCGCTGTTGGCCCGTGGTATAATTTAAAAACAAAGGAATATCATCTGAGCAAAGAAGGTGCCATCGATTTACTTACAAAGGCCTTGATCAGTTTTAAAAAACAATATGGTGTCCCAAGAGAAGTATTTATCCACTCTCGAACTGACTTTAACGACGAAGAATGGGGTGGCTTTCAAGAAGCAGCAAAAGAAGTCGAAAAAGTCGTTGGTGTGAAAATTAGTCACGAAAAAACATTTAAATTATTTAGAGATTCTGACTACCCAGTCATGCGAGGAACTCTCTATGAAAAGGATCATCGTGTCGCTTACTTGTGGTCAAAAGGTTTTATACCTCGTATACAATCAGTTTTAGGCTTAGAAACGCCTAATCCCCTTCTAATCCAAATCAACCGGGGAGAGGCAGACATCAGAATAGTTAGTCAAGACATTTTGGCATTGACCAAACTTAATTATAATTCTTGTCGCTTTTCAGATGGAGTGCCTGTTACATTAAAGTTTGCTGATGCGATTGGAGAAATTCTTACAGCTGGCCCAAATGAAGGTCATGCAGTTTTACCATTCAAATTCTATATATAAAATTTGTTTTGAGTAAATATTTAAATAGTAATAGCGAGGCTTCATCAGCATTGCTATTTGTTGTTTAAAGGAGCTTATCGCTCGCTAGACAGCATCTATATGTATCCTGCTTGATATTACTTTACTTCAATTGTGCCTGTGTTCATCATTAGTATAGCCAAATATCATCCCTCATACCTTGATACTTAGTGCGTTCTGGGATAGATCGAATTGCTGATACCAAATTGGCAAATTTAATGTTTGCCGCAAATTCTTCATATAGCTCCGTGTCTCTGCATCAGCCGGTGAAGTAGTAACGATTATTAGTTCTTTAGCCAGTTGCCCGGTTGTCCAATACGAGTATTCCATCAGTTGACCAATGGCTTCACGGATGCATTTCTTCAATGATGAATACGTCTTAATTTCGTAAAAGCATAAGTCTTCGCCATCACGTCGGACAATGTCTATTGAAGAATTATAAAGCGTTCGGTTTTCAGTACCTATGTTTTCCGAACCGTAGACGTAAACAAGGTGCCTGTACAACTTATGGCTAAGTTCTTGGTGCTGTTTTGCTAATTGAATTGTTTTAGCCTGCCTGTCATACGTTGATGGCGCTATGCCGTTTGCTGTTACAAGCTCACCAGCCTTGAATTCAAATTGTTCTTCCTGGGCTACTTCTGGCAGAGATACACCTTGGGCATTTATAAACACATACCTGTGGTAAGTCATCACTGGACTGTCAGCGTCCACTTTTACTGGTTCTGGGTAAATTGTGGCCTCATCAGGATTAAACCGAATATTAAAGATAGCCTCACCTATGTGCCCCGAAAAATCATACTGATCAGAGTCAATTAAGCTTATCTGTTGCCGCATTTCGCCTAACCAACCGTTGACCTCATATTGACTCCAAGCGTGCTGAATCTGGTCTGGCATCAGCACTTGCACATTACGAATAAATCCTATCCAAAACCGCTCCTTAGTAGCTGCGTTTATAGTATAAAGCCATACATCGAACGTTTTTCCTTGATGAGCATTTTGGGGTGTACGGACTGGTTCTAAGAAACCATAGTGATACCCATCAAGACGTTTACCAAAATCCAACAACCATTCTTCGTAACCATATCCATATTTTGCCTCATGGGTAGTGAGATCAGTGCTTTTGCCGTACGACCCGGATAGGCACATCCAGTTTAAAGTATTGTATGCGACCCGAGCCAACCGGACTTCATTTGGCCATAACTGTTCAAGGACGTTATTATATACAGACTCGTATTTACGCAACACCGACGCCGTTTTATCAATGAGTATTTCCCACGAGGTTACCTCCTGCTGAATATCAGTTAATGATATAGAAACCCAATAACATTCCACATCAGGCCTAAGCAGTTGATGGCAGCGTTGCGCCTGCTGTTCAGAAAGGGTTGACCTCCCGTGACGTTGATAATCCAGCTTAATAATCAACCGCTCACTGGGCCCATCGACACCTATAGTATAGTATATATCTTTATTTGCGTCTACAGACTTATACACACGTGCCCAAGTGTACGTTTTAAATTTGGAAACGCGCGTACCGTTTTCCCAACCGCGCTGGCTCCAAATCATCTTGAAATCAACTTTGTATTTATTACCTAGCTGCTTGCGCAGGAGATCAGCCCAGTTCTTGGTTTTGCTCCAAACGCCTTGTTTAATCAAGTCTCGATCCTGCGTGTCTTCCTTCTTATTAAAACGGTATGTTTGACCAGCTATTTGGGTGAAATGCTTAATCTCATTTATTGTGAAAAACTCCATGCAGGTTAAGACTGAAAGGGTAGTTTTATTGCTCCGAAAATGTCCGCAAACGTTTCAATAAATACTGACTGTTAGGCTTTGGCTCTGTGTAGAAACGGTCATACACATTAGCTGTAACTTTACCAAAGACGCTGAAATATAGTACATACGTCTTTGAATAAGCGTCATTGAGCGAGAATGCATGTACTGGCTCAAAATACGGCAAGTCGTAACCAGATTGACTAGCGACAATGCATGCACACGGCTCTAATTTTCCTTTTACATCAGTTGGTTTCGTCCGAACAATGTATAATTCTCCAACAGAGTGACTTCAAAATAGGTCTTCATCCGCTCTGTTTTTTTCTTTGTCGCGAATGCCCGCGTTTATCACAAAGTACAATGTCAGGCCACGATCCATAATATTGCGGTACTCGAAAAATTTGTGTTTAAACTTTGCCAGCACTTGCATTGCTTCCATCTCAAGGGATTGTTCCTTTTCAGTACGGATAACCTCATGAGGTTTGTTGCTGGGATCAACATCATGTAGTGCGTCGTCTCTGCCGCTGGTGATTACTACTTCAGATTTGTCACGAAATACGATACCCGACTTTGTTTCAGGATTCCATAGGTGGCGTTATGTAATACGGCATGGAAAGTCTTCATAAATTGGTAAAGTGAGTTGATTTACGCATTGGTAGAGGACACTACCGCCGGTATTTCTCCACCGTCTTCACCACAGCCTCCACACCTTTACACCAATCCTGCGATAAATCAACGTACTGGATAGCATTAATTTCGCTGGGAAGTTTAGTAGGGTCGAAGTCGCTGAATTTTACGGGTATAATGTACACATCGGCGGGTGAACGTTCAGCTTGTTTGCGGGCGGCTTTTTTTAACTCGACTTGGAAGAAACCGCGCTTGTTCACCGACGACTGCGAGAGACAAACGATAACAAATTCGTGTTCTTTCAACGCGACTTCAATCTTGTGCTCCCAATTCTCACCGGGCAGCAATTGATAGTCGTCTTTCCAGACCTGAAACCCTTTGCTGATCAAGTCCTGGTAGAGTTGTTCGACTTGGACCGCGTCCTCGTGGGCGTAAGACATGAATACAGTTGCGGGTCTCATAGCTTGTAGTTTGGTAAACTCGGTAAGCGTAGCTTGCTTTTGAGCTTCTGCTACGAGTGGGAATGTGGTAAGAATATAGGTAAACTCTTCTTCAGTCAGGCCGTAAAGGGTAGCGACAATAGCGTCAATCTCGGCGCGGAGCGTGTTGCGCTCGGCTACGTCTGTTACGCCACTATCGGGTGTCCAAGGTGTTTGCATGACATCGGCCCACAAAGCAGCAAATTCCGGCGTGGTGCAGATGAGTTTAGCCGCCCGGCTGACCAACTCTGCAAACCATTTGTCGCTTACTTGAAGGCGTGGGACAGGGAGTTGGTATAGATAGAACATGTTGATATTCGCCGAAACGACCTGCCGAGCATAATAATCTACAATCAGACTATTCAGCAGAGTTGGAATAAGTAGCACCTCTGAGTTGGTAAGCACTGAACTGCTTACCAGTAGTGAATTACCACAGAAAACGTCACAAGCTAGCGTTGTGGCTATGATGGTTCTATAATCAGAGCTGCGGGCAATGGCTCGCAACGCAACCCTATATCGCTGATAGTTCAGTGTTTGGCCTGTATCCTGCGTATTTCTTCCTGAAACGGCTTTACGCCCTTCACTTATATCGATGTAATACCGTCCCTCCTGCGGCTTGTTGATGAACTGGTTCATCATTTTCCCCTCAAACAACCGCAGCGTTTCCGGCCCGTTTTCTGTACGGAACAGATGACTGTCATTTGTCATATCGAACTCGCGGGTTAGCGAAAAATTCCACATGCCGGGTAATTTATCGCCTAGCAGGGGAAACTGTAGAATCTTATCAGCAATAGTGAAATCGATGTCTCTCCGAATTTCCATCACTGACAATGATTCGGGCGACTGCCGCTTTATAAAGTCAGTCGTTATATCAACGAATGTATCAGGGTTGTGCAGAAATGAATCTAGCTCGCCTGTGCCAATGGCTTCGCGAGGATTAATACGAAACGTAGCTCGAAAACGATCAGTATGACCGCCCTTCTCAAACGACAGTAGAGTAAAAGGAAACCGGTGTTCTACCGTGTCGAAAATAAACTTCTCGTTCGACAAACTTACCAACTGCTGTACCTGTGTATTCTCGAAAAGCAGTTGCCGGAGTTGTTTGGCACCTAAAGTAGAGTAGATTGCACTGGATATAATAATACCACAATATCCGCCTGGCCTTAGCAGATTATAGCACTGCTCGGTAAAGAGTTTGTATAAGTCTGTGTCGGAGCCTGCCTTTTTACCGTTGATATACGAAATCTGGTTTACATATTGCGGGCTACTGCGATAATACTGACTCACATGCGGATAGCCGCTAAGATAACGCTCCCAAGCCACCCGCACATCGGGGTCTTTTACCAACTCCTGCTGCGCCTTCTCGAAATCTTTGATTGTCATGTTCTTCTTCGAGATCAATTCGGAGTGTCTCATGAAAAACTCTTTTGCATTAGGTTTAAATACCTCCCAAGGCGGATTGGTAATAATGGCGTCGAAACCACCCTTATTTACCATAATTTCATCAAACTCAAACGACCAATGAAACGGCTCCAATGTTTCAATATCCGCTTTTTTGAGCGTCCGCTTTACCGACTTACCAACGGCGTTCTTTTTGGTGTCCCACGTCGCTTCTTCGTATTTGATACCCAGTTTGCCCCATTCTAGTAGTGTAATAGTGTTGAGCGTATCGATGGCTTCTTTCCGTCGTTGATCTATGCCGTCGCGTAAGGCTTGCAAGTTCTGCGTGAACGTAGCCTCGTGTTTGTAGCTACGCACGGCAGCTGCTTTTTCCTGCACCAGCGTTGAGTAGTTTTTGGTGTATAGGTCGTATTGTTGAAACTGCGCGTCATTTACCCTAAGCAATCCAATCAATGAGTTACCCGGCATGATATTAAAGTCTATGTTGGGCAGCGGTTCCAACTGACTTACCTTCTCGGCAGACGCTACCAGTGTCAAAAACAATCGGAGTTTGGCAATTTCGGTGGCTTCCTCCATCAGGTCAACGCCGTAGAGATTGCTAGTGATGATCTGCTTTTTGATGTAATAGTTAACTGAAGGATGGTCACGTTCAATCTGCGCTTTCCACTCCGTCAGACTTCGATCGTTCAGAAACGGAATCTTGCCTAGCACCCCGGCGTAGATGTTGATGAGCGTTTTCATGGCCGCTATTAGGAACGCCCCGGAGCCGCATGCCGGATCGAGCAGCGAAAGGTTAGGTAGGATGGCGTTCGGCCCAACTACCAACCGGCGACAAATGTCAGCATCGAGGTTGATAAGCAGTTCAGGCACATCGGCATAGCGTTTCCGGCGTAATTTATTAGTCAGTTCATCAGGTACTTCAGCGGACAATTCTGGGCCGTTCACCTCATCTAGAATCAGTTTATAAACGGTCTGCTCGCAGAGGTAATCTGTAATTTCGGGTGGGGTGTAGTACGCTCCGAAGGCTTTTTGATTGATGTATTTCTCAAAGATGTAACCTAGCACATCGGGGTTAATTTCCCGATCATCTTCGCCCGGAGTGTCGTTGAGAGTCCAACTGTAGGAATCAAATAGCCGGAACAGATTGGTAAAAGCAACATCGGGAATTTGGATAGCTCCATTGTACTTCAGTTCTATTTTGTGTTTGAGAAACAGCCCCCCGTTCAGGTATTTAACACGGCCAATGAGTGTATTTGTCTCACTGCTGCGCTCGTTGTCAGGAATGGCAAAACCCTCGAAAAAAAGCTTCTGCAGAAAAAGGCTGTAGTATTGACCCTCGCCGTTTTTGGTTTGCACTTCGGCGAGTTTATCACTCAAGTACGTCACGTTACCTTTATCTATAAACTGCTTCTTTTGCAGGAAGTATATGAACATCAACCGGTTGAGCAACACCGATGCGTACCATCGCCGGTCGGATTCGTCGGAAATGCCGTCGATCAGTTCCAAAAATTGAAGGTGTTGCTGCTGGTAGTCCTTATAAAAGCTTCGGGTAACAACCTTAACATCGAGGGCTTTTTCAATCTTCAGGCTAACGGTCAGAATGTCTAAGCTACCTTGCTCGTTCAACTGGCTGATGTCGACAAATAGCGGACGCAACTTAGCCAGAAACAGATCGCCGGGTTGTCCTTTCAGGTAAAAATGTTCGCGCGGAAACTCTTTCTTCGCTTCCCGCTTCAGCCATCGCCATATACACTGCGTCCGGTCTTTATCCACAAATATTAGAATATGTACTAACTGCACCTTCTGAATATCTGCCGAAATCTGAGCTCGAATTGCTTTTTCAGGAATTGAGCCGTCGGATGTTGTGATCTCGTAAACAGAAGCTCCGCCCAGGTGCGCAATTTCCTGACGGATGTAAGGCGTATCTTTCGTACGGGAGAATTCGCGCTTTGGCTTTACTGGATTACCCCAGCCTAATTCGTCAATAAAAAGAGAATTGAAATCAAACGATTGTAACAGTCGGCGGGTAGCTTCAACGCGCATGAATGGGGTAATGATTACTTGGTTTTTAGGCCTAATGAACAAATGATTTGGGGCTGACGGTAGGGCAATTCATCTTCCCGGATGATGCATAGTTTGTCTTCTTCGCGTAAAGACAGTACCAATTTTGCTAAATCGGTGTCGCTGATACCCGTCCGTAATGAACGATTGAGAGTGTCTTTAGCCCACTCGCGTAGGGGATAGCGATACAGTTCATCCAAGGTAGCCTTCAGATCGTCCATAATGAACAGTGTATCCTCGTACTGCTTCGCGTAGTCTTCTAGCCGAGTATAGAGTCGATATTTGATACTAGTTTTTCTTCCCAACGTTCCACCCGTACTGGCCTCCTCCCGTCGGATCAGATCAACGCCCTGTTGTACTAGTTCATGGTGATTATCCAGCCGAGTTAAGCCTACCGTTTTAGGCGCGCACTCAGCCGCTTTTAGGATGGTCAATTGCGACTGTGTAATTACGCTGCCTTGTTCGTCAAGCCACGTCAGCACGTCATTTTCCTCAACCGTGCGAGTATACACAACTACGCCATTCCCAGTCGTTGAAGTATCATTCGCCTTGGTAGTATACGTGACGTTAGGCAGGCTCGGAATCACTTTGAGTAAAGTTGGGTCTTGGTCAACGGCATTCTTCCAAATCTGATAGGCATACGATGACAAATCCACTTCGGTATCGGCATCTTCTGCCTCCAAAACGGTTGAATTCTCGTTGTATAAATCGTGCAACACCACCTGATCGCCTTCGAAGAATAATTCATCAGAACCAACTACCTCAGCATTCTGGGCGATGCGGCTGCGGAGCCGTTCGCGCAGGTTAATGATCTGTTCGATACCGTCTTCGGGTAAAAACGAATAGCACAGAATGTTGTCTGATTGTTGGCCAATCCGGTCCACCCTTCCTGCCCGTTGAATCAGTCGGATAATGGCCCAAGGCAAGTCATAATTTAGGACAACGTGACTATCCTGTAAGTTGTGGCCTTCGCTGAGCCGGTCCGTTGTAACTAAGATACGTAGTTGATTGGGCTGGGAAGGTTTGGCTTTGTTACTGACGGGACTAAACCGGCGTACCTCGACGGATGGATCTTCTGTTTGCCCCGTCACGCAATCGACCGGACCTACTTGGTGCTGGGCTAACTGATCGCATAGGTAACGGGCGGTGTCAGCAAACTGCGTAAAGATTAGGATTTTTTCATCGCTGTGCCGCTTTTTACATAGGTCAATCAAAGCTTGTAGTTGACGATCCTGCGCCGGATTCCAGAGCACATTCTCAATCAGAATGGACAACAGTGCCCGTGCGTCATTGATGAGCGAAGGCTTCAGTTCAGGAATAAAAAACTCACTACGTATCCAGCTAAATCGATTGTAAAACTTGGGGCTGCGATACCGTTCATAAATGCGCTTTGCCTTCTCATAATACGTAGCTTCATCGGTGAGCAACAATAGTCCAAATTCGTCGTCATCGTCCTGATCCTCATCCGTCAGATCAGGATCAATCAAATCGGACAACTGCTGACCGATTGGCAAGGGAAAGCCATTTTCAAGCGCGTATACGAATACATAGTTGCGAATCGCGTGGCGACATAGTGACAGCAGAAAAGCGTAGCCACAACTTTCCAACCGCTTGAATAAGTTGGTTCGGCAAAAACCCATCAGACGCTGACCCGCTTTGGATAGATTATTGAGTAATTCGGTTTCATCCTGGGTTGGTGTTACGTGCTTGAGGGCTAATTCATAATTACCTAAACCATAACGGGGCAAACTCATCGACGTAATGATCGCCACTACTTTCGGGGAGTACAGACGGGCATATTGATCGGTAGCGTCTTCTGGGTCAAATGCATACTCAACTTTCCGAGCAATCCTATTGGGGAAGTATGAACGAGTACCATCTTTAAAGGTCAAAAAATGCCGCTCTCGTTCAGTATCATACGTCGCGTAGTTTTCCTTAACGAACGAACGCGTTCGGCGTACCATATAAAGACGCATGAGTTCACGCCAATCGTCGGGCTGTTCGCTTTTCTCAAACGCCCGAATGCTCCGCTGAAACAATTCAGGAAACTTAGCGGCAAATTGAACCTCGCCACCCAACACCCGGATAAAATGTTCGGGTGTTATGCCTAAATCCTGATCGTCGGATAGAAATAGCCGAAGTTGATTTGATAAGTCAAGATATGTCTTGTTATACGGGGTCGCCGATAGGAGAATTACCCGACTTTCATTTTCTTCTATATACGAACGAATGGCCCGGAACCGCTTTCCTTCACTATTACGTAAGTTGTGACTCTCGTCGATAATGACCAAGCGATACCGTCGTAGATCTCGTAACTTACTTTGCGCCTGTTGCAACGACATAACCAACGCATTCATTTGATACTGAATGCGGTAATTTTCCCACATCGGGACCAGCGTTGCGGGGCAAATCACTAACACTTCAGGGTAAATGTATTCTACAGTTTTGGCTAAGGCCGTTGCAGTAATGGTTTTGCCTAACCCCACCACGTCACCTAATAGAACCCCCCCCCGTTTGTGCAAATGGTGAGCAGCAATCTGAACCGCTTTCTCTTGAAAATCGAGCAATTCACGCTGAAATACCTTTGGAACAATAAACTGGTCGATACCAGCCTGAGCTTCTCGCGACAGGTGATATGCTATCTTCAGGTACACATGATAAGGTGATACCAGTTTATCCGATGCCCAGCTTTGCTCCAGAATCTCAATGAGTTCTTGAGTAATGTCGAGAGAAAGACGATCATCCCAGCGCTCATTAAACCATTGAGCCAGTCGCCGGGTTGTGTCCGGTTCAAAAATGTCGGCGTTCATTTCGGCCTGACGAGTCAAGCCTGACAGAGTCAAATTACTACTACCCAAGTAACTGCCAATAGTTTTATCGGCCTGATAAGACAGGTATAACTTAGCATGTAGGAGTTGTCGCAAGTACAGCTTGACAACAACTTTTTTGCTTTTTAATTGACGAACCAACTGGCGTAGAATAAACTCGTCATAGGCTGTTGGTACACCAATCGTTAGCTGTTGCCGTAGCTCTTCTGTAACCTTGCGCTTAATTCGGATGGCTGTTGAATTATCGGTTACAGCTTGCTTAATCTGTTCTTGGCCAATACCTGTGTTTCCTTGCTGCTCAAAATAATCACGAATGATGTCGATTGGCATCTTCTGCATTCCAATGATGAGTCGACAGTAACGAAATTCCTCATCGTCATTTTCCTCAACATAGTCTCCAGTGAGTGAATCAACTGCCTCGGCAATTTCTCGCCACCCCCGTAGGTTGAAGTATCCTGCACACAAATCCGCACGGGCAGCACCTGTAACCAAGCTTCGCAGTTCGGTTCCTAGTGAAGGAGTCGTTAGGTTATCAATCAGACGGTGAACTTGCCGTTCGGTCGCAATCATAGCTTATAAAGAAACGAAAAGATAATATTAGCAATTTTGAGATGAATAAACTTACAGAGTTTTCCTATTTTGAACGGAATCATCATGGAGGCACCCACAACCTTGTGAATCAGATCTCGGCGATTCCAAGTACAAATCGCTGCACTAATATGTAAATGGGCAGTTCTAAAATCTGGTTCCTAATTTCTAATGACTTAAAAATGATAATTAAAGACGATCTGGTTGTCCTGTCTATTTGATGTATTAAATAGTGGGTTTTAGTTTCTATATCAAGGAAATAAACGTAAGATTACTCGTGACCCTGGAGTATAATGATTTAATATTTGTAGTTTTTAAAACGTTCAGAAAAGCCATTATTAGGGAAAATATGCTGAACTATTAAATTGAACGGATTTATTGAACGCAAAAAAGGCCGTTTCCAGCCCTTTCCTCCTACCCTGCCACCGTTCAGAAAAACGTCCGAATAAATCAGGCCAAGACACCGATCTCCCAATCAGCTACCCCGGGTAGCCAGTGACCCCCATAGTGTAGATCGTGTTTCCCATAAAATCAAGGTAGGCCAGTCAAATTTACGCGCATTAGCCTCTACCTACTCCTCAGCCCATACTTCTACCTAACGCCAAGCGGTATGTAACAACCCATGGCCGGATTGACTCAACCGATCTGACCCATCACCTCACAGCAGGCCACCGTGGGTTGAGCCGCCAAGTAGCCCGCTAGCTGCTGAAACACTGTCTGGCAGGCGTGGCTGCTTTCTGCCCCCTGACAGTAGCCCGCACTGGCCCACAGTGTCACCACCAGGCACCGCTCCTTTCCCGGCTCGGTTAGAAACTGCGCTTCCAGAAAGCCCGGCTGACGGGCCAGCACCGGCCGGATGGAGGTTTCAAAGAATTGGGCGACCGCCGGCAGGGTGCCTGGCAGCAACGGCAACCACAGCAGCCAGCCATGGCTCAGACAGAAGCGGGTCATAGTAGGGGAAGAGGATGAGTATACGCCAGCGACCAGCCGAACTTAGGGGTCCGGCTAGCCACCCGGGCATCATTTATTGAAATACTCAATCGTCTCAGCGTCCACATTGTTGTTTAGCCGGGTTTCGGTCCCACTCGGGTCGACCACCGTCGCACTCACACTCAGCCGGCCTTTGGTGGCCCCCGGCGTCAGCGGGCCACTCAGCCCGACACTGAGTCGGCCACCCGCCGGCAGAGGCTGGGTGGAGGTCAGCGTGTACATCCCATCCACGGGCCCACTAAACTGCCAGAGGGTGTTCTGCACGGGTTTGCCTCCCACAATGGTGGCGGCCGGATCAAAGCCCAGCTTGAGCATGGTATCCTCGCTCAGCTTGACGCTTACCGGACCCTGGGTCACCACCCCACCCAGCTCGTAGACACTCACCACCACGCTCACCGAGGTGGGGCCATACACCAGACTGGGTTGGGCAAACAGCAACAGCGTCAGGTCCGAAGGGGTAAGGGGAGGCCCCCCGTTGAGCCGCACACTCACGGTGTTGCTGTTATAATTAGCGGTCAACAGATCCAGATCCCCGTCCCCATCCACGTCCCCCAACGCCACGCTGTTGGGAAAACTCCCGACCCCCGGCTCAGGGTTGATGGCCGGGGGGGTGAAGTTGCCCGACCCGTCGTTGAGCCGTACACTCACCGTGTTGCTAGCGGTCAACAGGTCCAGATCCCCGTCCCCATCCACATCCCCCAACGCCACGCTGTTGGGAAAACTCCCGACCCCCGGGTTAGGGTTGATGGCCGGGGGGGTGAAATTGCCCGACCCGTCGTTGAGCCGCACACTCACCGTGTTGGGGTTATTATTAGCGACCACAAAGTCCAAATCCCCGTCTCCGTCCACATCCCCCAACGCCACGCTTTGGGGATCAACCCCGACCCCCGGGTTGGGGTTGAGGGCCGGGGGGGTGAAGTTGCCCGACCCATCGTTGAGCCGCACACTCACGTTGTCGCTGAACTGATTCGCGGTCAGCAGGTCCAGATCCCCGTCTCCATCCACATCCCCCAACGCCACGCTGAGGGGAAGATCCCCGACCCCCGGGTTGGGGTTGAGGGCCGGGGGGGTGAAGTTACCTGAGCCGTCGTTGAGCCGCACACTCACGTTGTCGCTGAAAGCATTCGCGGTCACAACGTCCAGATCCCCGTCTCCATCCACATCCCCCAGCGCCACGCTGTAGGGACCACTCCCGACCCCCGGGTTAGGGTTGATGGCCGGGGGGGTGAAGTTACCTGAGCCGTCGTTGAGCCGCACACTCACGTTGTCGCTGAAAGCATTCGCGGTCAACAGGTCTAGATCCCCGTCCCCATCCACATCCCCCAACGCCACGCTGTTGGGAGCATTCCCGACCCCCGGGTTGGGGTTGGTAGCCGGAGCGGTGTAGTTGCCCGACCCATCGTTGAGCCGCACACTCACATTATCGCTGTTCTCATTCGCGGTCAGCAGGTCTAGATCCCCATCCCCATCCACATCCCCTACTGCAACGCTGCTGGGACGATCCCCGACCCCCGGGTTGGGGTTGAGGGCCGGGGGGGTGAAGTTGCCCCGACCCGAGCCGCCCACCCCCGTGGTGAACCCGTAGACCTGGCCCCGGATCAGCCGGGCTCCACCCGTGCTCTGGATGGCTGTCGTGCTGGTAACATACACGGTCTCCCCCGGCTTGAAGTCGGTCGCCGGGTTGAAGTTGAGCGTACTGCCGCTCACGCTGGCGCTGCCCCCCGGCCCGTTGCGCAGCAGGCCGCCCCGCTGGGCACTGAACACCCGCACGCCATTTAGCGTGGCGGCATCGGCATTTAGCCCCTGATTGAAGGTCAGGGACACATCGGTGGTCTGGGGCGCCGAGCGGGCGTTGCGAACGGGACTGAACGCGGTGAGGGCCATGCATTGGGTAACCGTCACATCCGTGGTAGCCGTGACGACTTGCCCCTGGCTGCTGATCGTCAGGGTGAAGCTCTGCACGCCCGAGCCACTCGCCGGTAGGCTCCGACTAAAGGCCGGGGTGGTGGCCGAGCTGCTGATGACAGTACTGCCGTTCGAGAGGGTATAGCTGTAGCTGCCGGTGAGGTTACCTACGCTGGCCGTCACCGAGAAGGGTTGACCCGCACAGACGGGGTTGGGACTGGCCGACACCCCCGTCAGGGTGAGGGGGATTGGCCCATTAAGCCGCACACTCACGTTGTCGCTGACACCATTCGCGCTGAGCAGATCTAAATCCCCGTCCCCATCCACATCCCCCAATGCCACGCTGTTGGCCCCACTTCCGACCCCCGGCTCCGGGTTGAGGGTCGGAGCGGTGAAGTTACTCGACCCGTCATTGAGCCGCACACTCACCGTGTTGCTGACTCCATTCGCGGTCAGCAGGTCCAGATCCCCATCTCCGTCCACATCCCCCAACGCCACACTAGTGGGAGCACTCCCGACCCCCGGATTGGGGTTGGTAGCCGGGGGGGTGAAATTACCCGACCCGTTGTTGAGCCGTACACTCACCGTGTTGCTGCCCCGATTCGCGGTCAGCAGGTCCAGATCCCCGTCCCCGTCCACATCCCCCAGCGCCACGCTGTTGGCCCCACTTCCGACCCCCGGCTCCGGGTTGAGGGCCGGGGGGGTGAAGTTGCCCGACCCATCATTGAGCCGCACACTCACCGTGTTGGGGTTATAATTCGCCGTCACAAAGTCCAGATCCCCATCGCCGTCCACGTCCCCCAAGACCACGCTTTGGGGATAATCCCCGACCCCTGGGTTGGGGTTGGTAGCTGGAGCGGTGAAGTGGCCCGACCCGTCATTGAGCCGCACACTCACGTTGTCGCTGTTATAATTAACGGTCAACAGATCTAAATCCCCATCCCCATCCACGTCCCCCAACGCTACGCCGACGGGTTGATTCCCGACCCCCGGATTGGGGTTGATGGCCGGGGGGGTGAAGTTACCCGACCCGTTGTTGAGCCGCACACTGACAGTGCTGCTCAACTCATTCGCGGTGAGCAGGTCCAGATCCCCATCCCCATCCACATCCCCCAGCACCACGTTGCGGGGACCATTCCCGACCCCCGGGTTGGGGTTGGTAGCCGGAGCGGTGTAGATGCCCGACCCGTCGTTAAGCCGTACACTCACCGTGTTGTTGCCCCGATTCGCGGTCAACAGGTCCAGATCCCCGTCCCCATCCACATCCCCTACCGCCACGCTGAAGGGCGTGTCTCCCACCCCCGGGTTGGGATTGGTGGCCGGGGGAGTGAAGTTGCCCCGGCCCGTTCCCAACACCCCGGTGGTGAACTGGTAGACCTGACGAGGGGCCGTATTGCCCCCCCCGCTCTGGATGGCCGTCGTGCTAGTGATAAACACGGTCTCCCCTGGCTTGAAGTTGGTCGACGGGTTGAAGCGCAGCGTGTTGGAGTTGGCCGCCACGCTGGCGCTGCCCCCTTGCCCGTTGCGCCGCAAACCGCCCCGCTGGGCGCTGAACACCCGCACGCCCCCCAACGTGGTGGCATTGGTGCTCAGCCCCTGATTGAAGGTCAGGTTCACCTCGGATTGCACCGGCGCCGAGTGGGCGTTGCGGCCCGGCGCTAGCCCGGTACTGGTGAGGCATTGGGTAACGGTCACAGAGGTGGTGGCGGTGGCGACTCGTCCCTGGTTGCTCACCGTCAGGGTGAAGGCCTGCACGCCTGCGCTACTGGCTGTCAGGGGCTGCGTAAAGGCCGGACTGGTGGCTGTGCCGCTGGTGGTGGTGCTGCCATTGGTGAGGGTGTAGCTGTAGCTGCCGCTGATGTAGCCAAGGGTAGCTTGAAAGGCGATCGGTTGGCCCGCACAGACGGGGCCGTTATTGGTCAGCCCGGACAGGGTGAGGGGAAAGAAGCCGTTGAGCCGCACACTCACCTTGTCAATATAACTATTCGCGGTCAACAGGTCCAGATCCCCATCCCCATCCACATCCCCCAGCGCTATGCTGGAGGGACCATACACATCCCCTATAGTCGGGTTCGCGTTGACCACCGGGCGGGTGAAATTACCCGACCCGTTATTGAGTCGCACACTCACGTCACCCGTGTTAGCATTCGCGGTGAGCAGGTCCAGGTCCCCGTCCCCATCCACATCCCCCAGCGCTATGCTGGAGGGTCCCCCCTGAACACTAAGTTCCGGGTTGGCCGGGGGGGTAAAGTAGCCCGACCCATCATTGAGCCGTACACTCACCGTGTTATTACCAGCATTCGCGGTCACCAAGTCCAGATCCCTATCCCCATCCACATCCCCCAGCGCCACGCTGCGGGGACCAGCCCCTACCGGCGGGTTAGGGTTAGCTGGAGCGGTGAAGTGGCCCGACCCATCGTTGAGCCGTACAGTCACCGTGTTACTGTTGCCCCCATACGTGTTCACAACGTCCAGATCCCCGTCTCCATCCACATCCCCCAGCGTTATGCTGTTGGGTCCTCCCCCTAAACCAAGTTCCGGGTTGGTGGCCGGGGGGGTGAAGTTGCCCGACCCATTGTTGAGCCGCACACTCACGTTATCGCTGTTCTCATTCGCGGTCAGCAGGTCCAGATCCCCGTCTCCGTCCACATCCCCCAACGCCACGCTGAGGGGAGCATCCCCTACCCCAGGCTCCGGGTTGGTAGCGGGAGCGGTGAAGTGGCCCGACCCATCATTGAGCCGTACACTCACGTTGTCGCTGCCCCGATTCGCGGTTACAAAGTCCAGATCCCCGTCCCCATCCACATCTCCTATAGCCACACTACGGGGATCAGAGTCTACCCCAAGCTCCGGGTTGAGGGCCGGGGCGGTGAAATTACCCGACCCATTGTTGAGCCGTACACTCACATTATCGCTGCTGGCATTCGCGCAGAGCAGGTCCAGATCCCCGTCCCCATCCACATCCCCTACCGCCACGCTGGCGGGATAATTCCCTACGCCAGGGTCGGGGTTAGTGGCCGGGGCGGTGAAGTTTCCCTGTCCCATACCGTTCACCTGGGTGGTGAACCCGTAGACCTGACCCCGGATCAGCCGGGCTCCACCCGTGCTCTGGATGGCTGTCGTGCTGGTGACATACACGGTTTCCCCCGGTTTGAAGTTGGTCGCCGGGTTGAAGTTGAGCGTACTGCCGCTCACGCTGGCGCTGCCCCCCGGCCCGTTGCGCAGCAGGCCGCCCCGCTGGGCACTGAACACCCGCACGCCATCTAGCGTGGCGGCATTGGGGTTTAGCCCCTGACTAAAGAGCAGGGTCACATTGGTGGTCTGAGGTGCCGAGGGGGTGTTGCGGACCGGATTGAGCCCGGAGAGGGTCAGCGGTTGGCCGGAGGCCAGCTGGACCAGGGGCCACAGGGCCAGTAGCAGCCCCAGTTTATAGTAGTGGTAGTTCATACGCGTAGATTACTTGAGTGGGTATGGCCCGTCGGAAGGCATAGCCTAGGCCATTGATGGCCACCCGACAAACCGGTCAGGCGGGTATTTTTCCTTCCAGAACCGGCTCAAAGCTAGGGAGGCAGTACCCTTTAAGACGATAAGAAATGATTCAAATACAATAACAAATGGGTTAAAATGGTGCCGTTACGGTAAGTTTTCTCCCTCTTGCGTGACAACCTCCCGAGAGCTCACCGGGTAGCGCTCTCCAAAACCCATGCTGAAGTAGGCCGGACTCTCGAAGCCCACCGGATAGCCCGTCTCACCCACCGAACTACCGGCCCCTAACCGGTGATCCGCCTGCTTGAGCCGGTAGTGGCGCAGCAGCTCGTGGGCCGTGAGGCCCGTCATGGCTTTGACCTTGCCGAACAGGGTAGTGCGGCTCATGCCCCGTTCACTCACCAACTCCTCGAGACCAAAGCCCTCATTGCCCAGGTGGGTCTCGACTAGCGCATACAGGCGGATCAGCAACGGGTAGACGGGCTGGGAAACTGGCTGAGACGACGACCTGACATTCCTCCAATCAGCTGGCCCACCCGCCCGTTGCCGCGGTTGGCTCACTCCTTGCTGGCGCGGGGATAAATGATAAACAAACGAGTTGATGGGCATGATGTAAGGGGTTACCGATGAATACTGTATGGAGGTTTTTGTTTGGGCCTGCAACCGGTTCAGCCCTCGTCTACTCAGCGCCAGCTGACCCGGGCAGGCTACTGAGCCACAACCCACAGGCCGGTAAACCAACGAGCCCGTCACAAACCCGAGTCGGTTGGTGCGTCAACCCGCGGGGCCAAAAATTCAGCCCACGGCCTCATCTTGATCATCGGATGCGCCAGGTGGCCCGCCCCCTGGCCGGGTGTGCTGGTCCAGGCCATCCACCCGAGACGGGCCGGTCAACGAAAGTGTCTGTACGATCTTCATGGGGGTAGTCATCCGAAATAGCTTTGCTAAAGCGTCTATGTAAAATTGGCGGGCAATCGGTTGCCTTGCCCGGAAAGGGGAATAAACGACCAAATTCGGTACACGAACGACCGGATTTGGGTAGTAAATGAAAAGAGGAACCGCTTTAATGAGTATAAGACCCGGTGAATCCTGGCCCGGCAAAAGGCGTTACGCCGGGCCAATCCTGGCCGGGGTCGGAATCCACAGCCGGAAGTAGGTGTCGTGCCGACTCGTCAGGCTCATCTGGCCCCCTAACGGGTCCGTCAATTCCCGAATCAATCGTTGGCTAAAGGAGCCTTTTCGCCAGCAACTAGCCGGGATTGGAGAGTTCAATCCCGTACCCTCCAGCCGAACGTCGGTCCGACCGGTCTCCCCCAGTCCGGGACCATTATCCTGGACCTCGACGAGTAACCCGGTGACCGGGCCATACGTGACGGGCTGGAGCCGAACGGTCAGCTTAGGTTTGGCTACGTGGGTATTGGCGTATTTGAAGGCATTGATCAGCACTTGGTTCATCAGCAGCCCAGCGACACAGCCACATCCAGCTGAATATCGGCTACCTCACCCTGACAGGCGAAGGTCGTAGGCGACGCATTAGGTTTGACAATGATTAAAATCAAAAACAAGTCACTATTGCCGTTCAACCCTCATTAATGTAGCTGTCGACTAACTTGAAAAGCACTTACACCGCTTCTGATATGGGCCAGCTAGTTTTCTACTTACAGCCTATCCATGCTTATGTGCATACAAGCCCCTGCTGTTTTAACTGACCATTCCGTCCAAGGAAAGGGTGGGTTAATTGGCCAAATGAGTCTATAAGCTACTAATAATAAGCTATTTGTGTTATTAATTGTGGTTATAAAATCGTTCTGGAAAACCTCCGATTGATTGAACTAGTTTTAATCGCTAAACCTTACTTTGAACCAAATTTATGATAAGTCAGATGTCAGAGATTTGCCCGCCTGGCGGCCCGGCGGCCTGATTGGTTACACTCAGAGTTGGTAGTTCAAAACTGAAGAGATCACTGAGTGGGATGTCCAGCTTCCTCGCAATCAGGAAGATAATACTTAGACTTGTATTCGTCTCTCCTCGCTCAATATTGGTAATTTGATTTTGACCAAACCCACAACGAAAAGCTAGCTCGGTTTGAGTTACTCCTCTTTGTCTGCGGATTTGCTGTAGTCGTTTGCCAAAGACTTTTAGTGCTTCCTGGTCTCTGTAGTAATTCACAGACCAAAGAATTAAAAAGAAAGGGGGAATAAATAACTACAATTTTGGTTATTTTTGATTTTTACTACTTTTGCATAAGGTATCAGCTAAACAGGATGCCGTTTAAACCTGGTTGTGTGACTGTGGATATAAGTTAAACGATAGTCATTATAAAGCTGTAAGCCAATCTTTAAACTTATTAGTATTTTCGACGTGAAGTTAACCTCTACTAGCCGGACGCATCTTTTTGTGCTTAGACTTCAGCAACTGATGGAACTCTATCAGCTCGATGCGACCCAATTCGCGCAACAAATCAAGGTTGAGCCCACCAGTTTCTGCCAATTGATGGCCCTCCAACCCGTGGAAGCGGAAGTCGTCTTAGCCGTGATTGATCAACTCCATCAGAACATGAAGCTAAACTTTGAGTGGTTTCTGACTTATGATTTGGCCATCATTCCCGATTTATCGGAGTGTCTCGGTACCCTGCTTTATAATCGGGATGGGATGGCCCGGCGAATAAAAGCGCGCCGAGAAACAGTGCAATGGATGCTGCACGGACTCATTGATGAATTGGGGTCTGGAATCGCCGATCCCGACAGCCGGGAGGTGTATTCCAGTAATTGGACAATGGGCAAACTGGAGTGAACTTTATAGCCATGATTGGTAAGACCTTGGAGAGTTACCAAGCGTAGATGTCTCAAAAGCTTATCCATTAACCTTTCGTACAATTACTAATCGGTCGACCGATCAATCAATGAAAACAGACGACATTATTCGGCAGGCTCAGGACCGAGTACCCAGAGAATTCATCCGAGAGTTGACGAGCCTGACCGACTTGAGCCAACAGGATTTAGCTTGGCTGATTGGCTTTCGCGGGCGGACAATCCACAAAACGGCTAAACGCGATTTTTCCATTTTGATATCCGAGCATCTGCTCTTACTGCGATCCGTATTCCAACTGGGATTAGAGGTGTTTGATCAAAACAAGAAAGTCTTTACTCAGTGGTTAAAGACGCCCCGACCCGAACTGGCCTTTGGCCAACCGGCTCCTTCGCCAAGTAACACCAGCCTGTCCTCCTCCGAGCAGACAACCTTGAACCCTACCCCTGATCAACCAGCGAAGGCTGAATCCGCAGAAGTCCAACTTCCTTCAGCTCAATCGCAGCCTACGCCAGTACCCCTAGTCTTCCCTACCCCATTTTCGTTGCTTGACTCCAACACGGGTATTGGTTTAGTAGCGGACCTATTGATGCGTCGTAAGAGCAATCAGACTGACCACTAACCAGTCAGGTATTGATAAAGAGCCCCATTGACGCAATTTCTTTCCAGCAGGGGCTTAGGTCAATGAAATCCGCCCAACGCTCGATTCAGATGGCTGAGCGGATGAATCCAGCCGCTCGCTTGACTAATGCGTTAGCCCAAGTGGTTAGCGGCTGCGGGCAATTGTCCCGAGGGCGATTGTACCGGTCGCTACTGACCAACTACCCTCAGCGTCTGCGAACCCGTTTGGGCTCAGCGTCTTCCCCCAATCGTTTCTTCTTAGGGCGAACCACATTAGCCGATTCACCTAGAATGGCCAACAACCCTTTTTGGGGCACTTGCTGCTCATAGCGCTCCAGTACCATTATTAATGAGTCGTTGGAGGAAAACCTATCCGCCGAGGGAGAATAAAGAGGCATATCCGTCGGCTGACGTTGGGTCGTTGGACGAGTGGGAACTGGTTTACCGGTTGCAGCAGGTGTCCGATGAGGCTGACTGACCAGTTGGTCCAGCAAAGCCTGGGGCTGTAGCACGGCCAATAAATGGGGAAAGGCCTGATAGATACGTTTCTGTTGGTAGGCAACCCGATCGGTCCCGGCGCCACTATCGATGCTGCGCGCCAGGGCACGCATTCGGTGCGCCATGGGTGATTCAGGCGCGGGCCAGGCTCCTTCCAATACGTAGCCGTTCGTTTCCTGGTGCGTCGGAAATTGATCTTTAAACAGATCAGTAACCGGTTGCGGGACGGTTACGTAATGGGTTGGAGCCGTTTTAAAATGACCCATTTGATAGAGAATACCCCCCTGACCGTCCAGTTGCTGATTGACCAGAAACCCCCGTTGGTATAAAGCCGATAGGTAACGCCGGGCGGAGGTGTGCGCGCCAAAGTCTTGTTGCGTATCGATCAATACCTGACTGCCCCGTTGATGGTTGTACCAGCGCTGAAAATCAGCCTGAGCCGATTTCGGCAAAAATCGTTCGATGGTGGGCACGGTCAATCCGGCTACCTGCCGGGCATTGAGATCGGTATACGATTGCGATTCGCTTAGGGTTAGCAGAAAGGCCTTATCGGATGAGGTTAGCTTGATGGGGACTGGCGCGTTCCTGCCAGGATGACTAAAATAGCGTTGTTGATCTGGGGTTAAGCGATACGTAGGTCCGGGTTGCGTCGATGAATCATTCTCTTTTAGTTGTAATTGGCCGGACGTTGAACGTTGCCA
The DNA here is from genome assembly GCF_054777855.1 of Spirosoma jeollabukense. NCBI lineage: Bacteria > Pseudomonadati > Bacteroidota > Cytophagia > Cytophagales > Cytophagaceae > Spirosoma > Spirosoma jeollabukense. Next base: position 6,512 of record NZ_BAAHAD010000017.1, on the reverse strand, counting down.
GTTCATTCCCAGTTGACTGGCTACCTGGTAGCGTTCGGGTGGGGTTAGTTCGGCGTGGATTAACCATTCGGTTATTTGTTGGCCTTTGGTCGAGAATCGGTTAACCGTATCAACGGCGTTGGCTTTCTCATTTTTTGGTTGATTGAGGCTGTGTTGTAGACGAGACTGCCACGCGATTGCCTGCTCTCGCACGGATGCGGTCTGCCGTGGCAGCTCGTCACATTGAGGGGTGTTGCGGATAAGCCCCGTGAGCTGCGCGGTCTGCTTTAAGTCCAGGGCCTGACTTAACGCAATCAATGTCTGCCCCTCGGTAGAGGATAACTGATTGACTTGTTTGGCTACCGACGGGATAGACTCCCGATCCAGTTGCCGGGCTAAATCAGCCCGGATGGGTGTAAAGTGATCGGGTCGGGTTAAATAATGACCCATTCGGTACGTTCCTGCTCCGAGTGATTCCACCACCAGGCCCCTCGCCTGTAATTGATTGAACAGGGGCTGGTCACTGGCCACATGGGGCAATACCTGTTGGCTATAACGTTTATTTAACGCCCCAGATACTGTATTAAATAAAGGGCCGGTTGTGGCTTTCAGTCGGGAAGCCGGTACCTGATAAAAGCTGATCGGTTCGGGAGGTTGCTGCCCCGTAGCCATCGCCAGGTAGACACTTCTCTCAAAGCGGGACAAGGAATTTAGGAACGCTACCGTCGCCCCTGCCTCCTGGTTAAGCTGCGTTTGACTAACTACGGGTATGACGTAGATTAACTGCGCATCGTCCCGGTGGGTCAGCTTGCGGGAATCAGCAGATAGCGAATAGCCAGCAGCGGTCAGGAACGATTGCTTACTGGTGGCCGATAACGGTAGTTTCCCGGCCAGGTTGACAAACTGTTCGGCTGTCTGGGCAAAATAAGCTTCCTCTTTGGCCCGGATTTCGGGCAACTGACTTTGCTTATAGGCTTCGAGCTGAGCCACGGCCTGGCGGGCATTCTGGGGGTCTACCCCCTCCCCCACTAACAGGTTCGTCAGCTGTTCATGGGGAAATCGCCTGATCAATTGACTCTCAAAATAAACGGGTTTGTTGCCACCAACACCCTGTTGACGTAGCTGTTGATAATAATGGCTAACCCGTCGACGTAAAGCCAGTTGTTGGGGCGTTGGTTCATCAACTTTAGTTGTCGATCCATTGGATTGCTTTCTCGGTTCCCAGTTTGGTCTGGTTTCATTTTCCGCTGTTGAGGAGGCTATCTTCACCCGATTCTGACGGGCAATTAGCAGTTCACTTTGATCGGAAAATGCCGCCTGCTGGGTGGAGCGCGTATAGTCCTTGCCCAACTCGGTATCGGCGTACACATTGCGGTTATGATGGTCGACATACACGTAGTGCGTTCCGGTGTCAATCACCTGAATGCCGACCGCTCGAAGTTGTCCTTTAAAGTCGGATTCGGCGAGTTTAGTATACTGGCCCAGGCTGTTGTGGATACGCTGTCGAGTCGCATCTTTGCCTTGGTTGATCTGACGTTCATTCTGTTTAAATTTTGACTGGAGCCGTTCGTAGGTTGGCGCAAAAGAAAACCGGCTGGCTTTAATAGCTGGGCCAATGGCCTGACCGCGCCGATCGTTCTGCCCATTATGAAGTTGAAAGGTAACGCCGGTGTAAGGTATACCATCAGCGTTCACTCCATCCCGCTGATTCATCTGCACCCGATGCTGGTTTAGGAATTCGGAAAAGGTCAGCATATTGGAAAAGTTATAATCCGTCAGGGCAGTACGGACCACGTTGCCGATGGCTTTTTTAGCTTCGGGCTCTTTGTAGGCCAGAATCTGTTCAGGCAGCAATCCCGTCATTAGAATTTCTTTACCCTGCTTCTCCGCTTCAACTAAATTGTATTCTTTTTCCAGCGCTTTCCGAATGGCATTGCTGCGTCGTTGCTGGTGCGAATCGGAAATTTTTTTTCCTTGATAGTCGACCGATACGGACACAATATGGATATGGGGGTGATGCGTATCTTCATGACGATAGACTAAATAAGGTTGTTCGCCATAGCCTAACCGTTCCATATAAGACTGCCCAATTTTACTCAGTTTCTCATCCGTTAACTGTTCAGAAGGATGAAACGCCAAGGAAACGTGAAACGTGGGTTTACCTATGTTTTCATTGCCCCGCGCGTAACGTTCCAGCTCGCTAATTTTTTGCTTCACCGATAGTGTGTCCTGACTATACGAAATGGCATTATAGCCCCCTAAAAATCGAGCCTCCCCGTGGGCTACTTTGTATTCATTATAGAGCACGGCTCCAGCGGGATTTGCTCCCGTATTGATTCGGGCGACCATTGGATTAGGAATTTAATGTTTCACCCAATAAATCCGCCTGTTTGTATTGTTGATCGCTCCACTGAATCAACTTGGCTATTTCTAGTAATAGCCCTCGCTGCTGAGTAATTTCGGCTCGTACCTCGTTCGATAGATAGACATTGTTCAGCCGTTTAACCGATTGATTATAATTCTGACCAATCGTTCGTAATTGTATCACGAATTGATTTAATAATTTGATGCCTTGATCCAGTCGGTCCAATAGCAATTTTGAATCCACTCCAGCTTTACTTTTTGGTAATAAATTACCGAATACAGAGGTTGCGAACAGACGTTGTTTGGCAAATTCGTTACGCGAAATTTTCCTGGTCAGTCGATGCTGCTGCCAGGCCGCATCAAATGACCGGGCTTCTTCTTCAGTCAGGTGAAGATAGAGCCGATTACTCTTTTTAAGGGCTTCTTCTTTGGTTGGCCTTCCACCTTTGTTGCCCTTTTTTTGATCACGAAGCTCGGTGGATGCTGGCTTTTTAGGGGTTGGCTTCATAAGCATGAATGGTTTTAGGGCTATAAACGATCCTCGATTACGGGGCGGTTAGGGCTCTCGGTTAGGGCTGAATGTGTTAACGAAGTCCGGTTAAGCCGCTTTTTTAAGCCTCGCCGAGCAAGATTCGTTTGCAGCGCAAAAACCGGCCAAAGGTAACGTTTTTTGCCGCGAAAAACACATCTTGCTTTCGCAATGGCGAACCGGTTTTCCGGCGAAAAACGTCCCCTAATAGGCGAAAAGGCTTAAAACGATATTTTTATTAATTAAAAGGTGAAGAGCTGGCTTATGATTTGATAAAGCATCAAGCTTGACCATTATCAATGGTGATTACTTTCCTCTACACCTTCTTGATTCAAAAGTAATTGAGCGGTTTCTAAAAGAAAACAAACTAGTCAAATATATAGTGACCGAAAAAAAAATAATTTGACATCCAGGAAGAATGTGATTTGGCAAAGACTAATTTTGGCGAGTGACCTGTTGAAAAGCCCTATTTTGAGCTAGAGAGACTTTTCCTAAAGATAGTAAAGTCATTAATGGTGCCAAAGTCTTTGTAGTGAATACTATGGCTAAAGGGTATTATAGACGGCAAAGTAACTAATCTGCTAACTACAGTTAAAGTCGCTAAAATGTGACTATGAGAGTGGTCTCTTCAGGATAATTTTGAAAAAAGGGTTTATAGGCTTCTAAGGTATATATGCTCATATAGAATATATAGTGTACCCTATATGGCTAGTGTATAAAGTAACTATAGTTGATAAGCAGTAGTAGTAGCTGAAGTTCCGGAAGTTTTAATAGTAGTTAAAGATTACAAAGTATGTGCAGACTCTACTATCATTCCTTACCGGTATAGCCACTAAATAATGAATAGTGTTTAAAGTCAGTAAAGGAACAATGGTTTCTAAAGCTTCTAAAGAATAGTCATAGTTGGAAGGAATTTTAGTCTTTAAGTGTAACCTCTAAAAAAATAAGGAGTTGAGGTGAAGTCTAATTAGTGATTGCGCTAACAAGAGAAAATAATTTTTTCAAAATAAACATATAGTTAACATGACGAAAGCAGTCAGTTTTAGCCCGCAGAAAGGGGGTCCTGGTAAGACCACGATGACCATTTTAAGTGCTACCTATTTGAACAGTATTGGGGCGAATGTAGCCGTTATTAATACGGATTTTCCGCAACATTCTTTCTTAAGAACCAGAGATAAAGATTTACTAGATCAGCAGAACAAACCGGCAAAAAAAATGATCAACAGGGGAAGAAAAACAACAAAAAATTAAGGTTTATCCTGTAATTGACACTAGCATCGAACAGGCTTCTGTTACCATCAAAAGTTTAAAGACCAGCAATCAATTAGATTTTATCTTTATTGATGTGGCAGGAACCAGGAATATTGATGGTATGGAAAGCGTCTTTAGTGAACTTGATTTAATAATAGAGCCCGCCCAGCTTGAATATAAAAATATAACGGCGGCACTTGAATCGATGAGTATTCTTCGTAAAATGAATCCAACGTCACCTATGGGTTTTTTGTGGACTTAAATAAAACTAATCACAAGACAGCGGAACGTCATGCTTACGAAGATTATTTTCGGCAAAAACACAATTGTTTTGTGTTTGACTATGTGCTAATGGACGCCGTTCGGGTTAGTCAACTCTTAAATACAATTACTCCTCAACCGGCAGTTATTGAAGGGTTCATTAGTAAGCCAGGCAATATACTCCAAGAGAATGAAAGCACAACGGTTAAGTAATAACGACACTCATGGCAAAAAAAGTAAACCTACCACCACTTCCAGATAATAAACCATCCGGGAGCATACTGGCCTATCTAGAGCAAGTACGCCAAAAGCGAGAGGATAATCCGTCGGAGAATGAGCGAATAACTAATTCTACGGAGAAGTCAGCTATCCCGGAAAAATCTCATTTAATGACAATGACTACGAATCAACTGTCAACTGAATTGGAGCCGGAGAATAACTCACCCATGGCGGACAAGGTGGAAAAAAATCAAACTGAATCTACCGTCCAGCACCCACCAACTGCTGAAGGAATGTTTGACGACATACCCAAAATTTTGGACAAATCTGAGTCTTTGGAAGTAGGTGTCACTGAGGAAGAAAAAATCACCTCAGGGTCTGCTAATCTACTGACCTCTTCTTCAAACGAAAATGGCAATGGTGCTAAAAAGAAAGTAAAAGGGGTAAATAAGCCGACAGAGTCTTTGTTAGTTGACTATTTGAATAATCTCCCAATTGAGTTTACCACTTATTCCTTTACAAAAGGAGAAATGAAAGTTCGGGTGTCCGAAGATATGGCCTATTTTTTAAAACTACTGAGTGAGAGTTGTCCAGAAGCGAAAGCCATACGCTATTTATCAGAAAATTTAATTAATCGACTTCTTTGGCAATTTTTTCAGACCTATGGCGCTGAAATAGAAGCCTTACATCAAGAAGTGGAGCGCCAGCGACTAATGAATCATACCCGACGAATGGGAAGCCTGAAAAACAACTAGGATCGTTGATAATTTGATTCAACGCTATAGCTTCTCCTTCAAAAAGTTTTACAACAGGATTAAATAGGGTGGGGATCAGTAAAGGGACTTACCGTATTTACGTATCAACTTAACACACTATCTGAACACGATGAACCTACTTGGATTTTTAGCCATTGTTATCGCCGTTACGGGGTCCTTTAGCTGTTGCAACTGATCGTTAAAGGCAAAGATCGAATTGACATCAATCTGTCTATAGGCCGTAGCAGCCTGCCCAGGCTGGAAGTTCCCATTTAATCAGCTGAGCCCGATAAAACTCCGGCCTCCACAAAGTCGGATTCGGAGTTAGTATTAGGCGATGTTGTTACTTATGGCGGTCAAATTCCCCAGCCCTCCTCCCCTGTCAGCAATCAGGCTGATTCCTCAGGTTCCGGATAGCCCGATTAACCGAATCAGGCTATCTACCTGGATTCAATCGATGAGGACTTTGACGAGCATAGCAGCTTTTCGCTGTTATCGGATAAATTGAACCAGTGACTCAACACGACGACGCCAACAGGTGATGCCTTGACGAAAGTATGAAACTGCCATTGATTCGCTCCCATTTCGGTACACCTTCTGTTTCAATGAACCCATTTCAAACGCTTCTTTTAGAGAAAATACATAAGCCATTACCACAATAGCGATGAGCAACATGATCTTGCCGTCGTTTTTGAAGTTCAAATCTTCAATCGGGGCCGCCCGTGCGATTGAATCCCTGAGTTTTGAGATGTTTAAAATAGGTTTCGATCCGCCATCGACGTCGGTAGGCTTCCATAATTTTGACATTGTGAGTGAGGCTGGAAATGAAGTATAGAAGTGGTTCATCAGGATCGTTTTTAGGGTTTTTGAGCATGACAACAGAAAGCGGGCAGTCATTTAGGATGAACCTTTTGAGAACGCCCCGTTTGCGATGATAGGCTTGTCGGGTAAGCTTCGAATAAGCTGGGCCAGGTGCTGCACTGATAGCCAGCCGATAACAGCTTTCACTAAGTCGGATGACAAAGTCAACGTCTTCTAAATAAAGATAGCGAAGCCACCGCTTCGGCCTTTAGATTTGAGCCAGTGTAAAATTCCAAGAATGTCCTACCTTGGAAAGCTCTCAGAATGAGAGTAAACCAGTGCCAGTGGGGATG
>NZ_BAAHAD010000016.1:0-146574 GCF_054777855.1 Spirosoma jeollabukense | reverse complement strand
GGGTTATGTGGCCCAGGAGGGGTGGCAGCGGCTGGTGCTCAAGCAAAGCCACAAGCTACGGAAGCGGTGTTCTCGGCTGGTTCACCGGCTGATGGGGTCGGGCGGGTTGTGGGCCGGGGCAGGCCTGGGCCGATCCTGATCCCGCCGGTCGATCGGGTGATGGGTGTACAAGGGAATGGGGCAGGAATAGGGGAGGGGTGGCTCTTGCTCGACCCGCTCACCTGTACGCGTCTTCTTGTCAGTGATCCCAACCAGGCTTAGCATCGATACCGGCTGCGGCCGTTGCACTGACTGGAATATCCATCCCAGGAACGCCTGCTTTATTTAAGCAAGCGGTTAATTTTTTTTGGAAGATTAGCTGACTGACACATCAAGAACTTCATTTATAAAACAGGTATTATTTGTTCGTTCAGGTGCCAATTTGTCACCAGTCCGTAATAGTCAGCCCCAGCCGCTGATGGGCTCATGTCGATGCCTGGATTAACAAAAACCAGCGAAAGTGGTCGCCCGGGATGACCTTTTTGTTGCTGCTTAAGCTGTAGAGAACCAATGAATAGTCCGTCAGCACTGTCGCCAACTAGGCTGATTTTTTTGTTGTCTCCCTGAATACGTTCGGCGTTTTGATCGATCCAGTCCCAGACCGCATAACAATCGTTGGTAGAAGCCGGAAAGGAATGCTCAGGCGCTACGCGATAATCGACTGAAACGACCACCGATCCCGTGCGATTGCAAAAAACCGGGCTATATTCCCGTCTAATGCCCGCATAATGAAGGCAGCCCCAGGAACATTATAAATAATAGGCAGACCACGCTTATATCCCCTAGACATAAACCTCAATTTTTAAAATCGCCCACCAGCTGCATCGTTCGCCATGCTTCGGCCCGGTCCCGATAATGATTTATTTCCTTCGGCATTTTGGCGAACGTAACCGGATTCTCCACCTGAATCAGTTGAACGGGAGCGAAAAACGATGCCTCGTTGCCCGAACCGCCATAGATCAGTTGCAATGTGAACCCAATGCGTTTCGGGCGGATGAATGGGGCGGGCAGGTTGGGGCTTACTTCGATTGCTTTATTGATCGCCGTGGTTTCGCCGGGCGAGATGGGGTCCTTGCCTGTGGCCTTGCTTAGCGTATAGGTTTTAGTTTCGAATGAAGCTTTGTTGATACGGCTAAAATCGACTGATACGTAATACGTCAGCGATCCACCCTGGCTCGAAGCCGTGCTGGCGATGGCCTTACTCTTGGGTAGTTTGATAAGTTGGTCATTGGCGGTGCTTTTAGCCAATACTTCGTTGTTCTTCCCCATGAACCAGACCGTATGGATCTTGAATTCACAGGGAAATGGACGATCCTTCCCGTTCAACATCTTGCAGGAAACTGCATTCGGGCTTACCGTCAAGGGTACGTCTATCGGCCGCATGCCAACTAGCATAGTTAGCAGTAGAAAAAAGAGACTGGTTTTCATGATTATTGGATTATTGATTGTAGTAAACGAGTAGTGAATGGTAAATTGACTCAACAGATACAGCGTAATAATCAGGTTTGGTACCATCGTCTGAGTCGTTATTTGGTCTTAATCAGGTAACGTGCCTTGAGGAAACGGTCGTAGTACCTATATAAAATGACTGACGGTAAGTGCACGAAACAGTGAACTTACCGCTTGCTAATCTGATTGCCACTTACGGCCCTGCTAATCAGCAATTATACCTAGGGGCAGGCATGATGAATGAATTTGTTGAATACCGGAGCTATGCCGATCTGGGTCGCTACGTTTCTCCGGCCGACTTTGCCCGCTAGCACCAGGCCACCAGCCAAAACGTACTGCCGTTTCTGGTGTTGCCCATCCTGCTGGGTAACATTACCCTGCTCGCTTTATTTTTCAACCGACCACCGAGCGTACCAAAATGGACCCTTTGGGCTGTACTGGTCTGCGCCTTAACCGCCTGGGTATCGACTATCGTCATTCAGGTGCCGATCGAGCAGCAGTTTGATCAGGGTCGATACAGCCCGGCGCTAATGGCGCGCCTATGGCAAACCGACTGGATTCGTAAGATCGCCTTCTTCATAGAAATCGGGATTGTCATTTATATGGCTGTGTGTTTCTTTCCGACGAGAACAATACGACTAACAACACCAGAAGCAATGCTCAATCCATAAGTTCCTCCTATCGCCAACGAATCTCAATACCTACCATGAAAAGAATCTCCCTTGTCTCGCTGGTCCTCATCGCCCTGACCGCCGTATCATTCGTCAATCCACCCAACGCCCTGGTGGGGCGCTGGCAACAACTCTATAAAGGAGCTACCACGCTACTGGTGTTTCGTCCCAACAACACATTCGATGTTTTCATCAATGGAAAAGTGTTTACCAGCGGTAAATACACGGTGCGACAGGACACCTTTGCGCTGGTTGACCCTGGTTGCCATGTGGACTACTACGGTACCTACAAGTTTGCCTTTTTTGTGCCCGATTCCGTCCGGTTTACGGCTATTGCCGATACCTGCCAGGGGCGTCGTAATGACCTGCACCAGTTTACGGCCGGTCGGCAGGCCACCGATGCAGTTAAGACCATCAAACCCTGACGGAAATAGTAGCCACATCGATCATGAAAAAAGGATTTACTCTCCTGATAAGCTTCATTGGACTAGTAGCGCTGTCATCCTTGTCCAGTAATCCCCAAAACCCAATGGTTGGTCGCTGGCAGCAGCGAATAAACGGGGTAACGCTACTCGACGGCAACTACGACGGGTTTGTCAACAGAAAATCGTACGTAATGGGACGTTATTACGTCCATCAGGATACGATTGGGGTCACCGACGGCACGTGTAACCCGGCTTACTTCGGTACCTATAGAATACAATTTTTAGTCCCTGATTCAGTTCGATTCACCGCGATGCTGGATACCTGTCGGGAACGCCGGGAGACAGTTCCGACCCTAGCGCTTGGCCGGGTTACTACTGTTAAGCCATGAAAACCTACGTATGTTTTCTACTCGCTCTGGTCGGCTTTATTCTGGTAGGGGCCACGGGGGAGACCGAGGAACCCATGGACAGAATGACCTTAGGGAAACGCCTGTTTTTCGACCTTATTCTCTCGCGCAACCGCACCATCAGTTGCGCCAGCTGCCACCGGGAAGAATTTGCCTTTGCCGATACGTCGGCGCTGAGCCTGGGCGTGTTTGGCCGGAAAGGTAAACGCAATACCCCTTCGGCCATGAACGTGCGGCTGCAGGTCAACTTCTTCTGGGACGGGCGGGCCAAAACGCTCGAAGAACAAGCCCTGATTCCCATCGCCAATCCCGACGAAATGGATTTACCCATTGAGGTAGCCCTCAAACGACTGAATGCCAATCGGAAGTACCGCGCCTACTTCAAACAGGCCTTTGGAGAACTGCCTACCAAAATTACGCTGGCGAAGGCGCTGTCCGAGTTTGAGCAGACGCTGGAAACGGCTGAGTCACCTCTGGATGACTGGCGAATGAACGACAACGAAGCGGCCGTGAGTGAGTCGGCCAAGCGGGGCTTTGCTCTCTTTAATGGTAAAGCCAACTGCGTACAATGTCATTTTGGGGCAGATTTCAATAGTTCGGAATTTCGAAACATCGGCTTGTTCGATGGGAAAACCCTGGCCGACAGTGGCCGGGCCGCCATTACCAAGCGTGCCAGTGATCTGGGCAAATTCAAGATTGGCCCTTTACGCAACGTGGCCCTGACGGCTCCTTATATGCACAACGGCCTGTTCAAAACCTTGGCCGAGGTTATTGATCATTACAATGACCCCGACAAGCGGGTGCCGGGTGCCATTAACCGGGATCCGCTACTAGCTAAACCTTTAGGACTCACTCAACAGGAGAAACTGGACCTGGAAGAATTTCTGAGGTCGCTGACCGATAAGCGGTTCCTGGTGAAGGCAAAACCGGTTAGTAAAACCTAGTTGATAAGCATGATCGATCTCGTTCACTCTTAAGACCGATCGGTTGATACTGCATTTTGTGGAAAACGGCCTGGTCGACCTTAACGGCATATTGGCTAAATCGAATGTCCGGTGTTACCTGCCCGATGAGCGTATTGCGGACGATGTGTAGCGCCGGTCATTCCAATCGGTCAACTTGCTTAAGACAATACATCCCGAAAAGGACGTCCTTATGTACGATTATGGGGTAGAGGGCAAGCAGTTGAACGTGTGCCTGTTGTAGCAGATTTTTTATTTGGTCGGCTTCTAATGTAGCAACCCCTAATGGCGGGAAGCTCAAGCAGACCTCCACAGCCGCTGAGCCTCCCTTACTAGTACTAGCGTTCACCTAGACTGCATACATATTGGTTAGGTCACAAATTGCTGACCGAAATGTGGAAAATAAAAGCGCTACCCGGTTAGGGCTTGTCAATACGTACGAATACGCTTGTGATTCGGTAAAGCGGTTAACCCCAATTGTAAGCGTACGGTCAACGCAAGAATGATAAGCCACCTGCGCTACCGGGACATACCTTGGCAGTGGCACAAAAATGCCCGATTCAACATTGATCGGGCATTTTGATTCTATCCACACCATGTAAGCTCTGGGCTTACATGTCTGTATTACTTTCTTTTGATCCATTCAGGCTATTTCTATAAGGATAGTTTCAGCTAACTCATACAGCCCTGATTGGCTAAGCAAAAATTCAGCCAGCGGTATCCAATAAGCTGGAAAGGTATCCTGGGCAGAGTTCAGGTGAGATTGTAGTGTACTGATGAAATTACAAAAGCTCTAGCTATGGGCTAGAGCTTTTGAGGTGTGTGGATAGATTTGGGTAACAGTATAGAACCAGTATTTCTAACATAGACTCATCAGAACGACAAAAGTCACCTTTTTAATAAATAATTCGTCTTGCTATATACGATACTCAGACTATGGAATACTACACTTACCTTGGTGATCGTAGCGCTGATCGAACGCTGAAAGGTCAATCCTGCGCGGCTGTACTACAGGAAAACGACAAATGCACCATATAAAACAAAAGAAGTAGGTTGGTACAAGTCAAAGGAGCATCATCCACGCGTGGATATAGCTGTAAAGGTTGACGATAAGTGACAGGCACCAAGCTAAGGCTACAATCGGGCCATTGCCTTATTTGGTTTGTCCGCTAAAAACCATCCAACTACGTTATCGGTTGAAAAAGCCTGCGTTTATACACCACTGGGTCACCAGCCGGGTTTTATGACCGGTTTAAATGACTAACTCAACAATGAAAAAAATACTTTTATTCAGCCTGATTATCGGCATGCTGGTTGCCTGTGAGGACCACCGTCAGTTTCCCACCCAAAATCAGAACATTCAGCCCCGAATTGCTTATACCTTGCCCGAGGCCTATAATACGCCCGATGGCCTGGCGCTGGCTCCGGATAATACCATGCTCCTGTCGGTCAATAATGCGGGCAATCCGGCTTATCCGGCCGTCATTCTTCGACTCACCGACCAGGGTTATTCGGTATTTGCTACGCCAGCGCCCAGCCCGGCAACCGGTAAGGCGTCGCCTTTTGATATTGCCTATGGACCCGATGGTAATGTGTATTACTGCGACAACCAGTTTACCAACGATCCCTCATTCAAATCCCGGCTCATGCGCATTCGCATCGTCAATGGACAGCCAGCCGCCATTGAAGCTGTTGTGGAAGGGTTTCGACTCTCGAATGGCCTGGTCTGGAAAGGAAATACGCTGTACGTCACGGATAGCCAGTGGGATTTACCCGGTATTGACAATGGGAGCGCCATTTTCAGGTTCACCCTCGACGAACTGAACGTAGTGAACGGCAGTAACCCGATTAAGCTCATCCCCCTGTCGCTGGACCCTCACGTTCTGACTACGTTCGTAACGCAACTGGGTCCTGATGGCGATGATTTAGGGTGTGATGGCATCGATTACGACAGTCAGGGAAATCTCTTTACCGGGCTGTTCGGCAATGGCACGATGTATAAGATGACGCTTAACCCAGACGGCACGCTGGCGACGAAAACCGAGTTTGCCAAACTGCCCTGCGTCGATGGCTTAGTCATCAATCGGGAGACGGATAATGTATACGTTTGCGACGCCAAGAACAATGCCATTCGGATTGTTTCCCCCGCCGGGGTGATGCGGGTATTGGCTCAGAATGGCGATACGGACGGCGCAGATGGGCGGTTGGACGAACCCGCCGAAGTGTTGATCCGTAGCAACAAGCTCTACATTTCCAATTACGACGTCCCTCAAAAGGGAACCATCAATACCAAATCCGACGCACCCCATACCCTGTCTGTGCTGGACTAGTCGAACGGGTGTAGCCTGCTCAATTAAACCGAACATCCTGTGAAACGCTTTTCTCAATTGATGGCTGTCATTGTCCTGGCACTGACGACCAGTTGCAAAGACAAGGACGACACGGCGCTACCCGACGTCCCCGGTATAACCCTGACCTCTGTCGCTACGTCATCCGTGCAATGGACCGGCGTTACGGTGTCCCGGCAGGGGAAATTGTTCGCCTGTTTCCCCCGCATGGAGGTCGACACGATTCCGTATTCGGTGGCGGTGGTCAACGGGGCGCAAGGTACACCGTTTCCCAACCAGGACTGGAATACGTGGAACCGGTCGTTATCGCCCCAGGACCATTTCATCTGTATTCAAAGCGTGTACGTCGATGACCAGAATAACCTATGGGTGCTGGACCCGGCTTCACCCCAGATGCAGGGCGTCATAAAGGGCGGGGCCAAGTTGATGAAGTTCAATCCCGAGACAGGTGAGTTACTCCAACGTATCATTTTCGACGATGAAACGGTAGTGTATCCGACCAGTTACCTGAACGATATTCGGGTCGATACCCAGAGACAGATTGCCTACATTACGGATTCCGGGCAAGGAGCCATTGTGGTCGTGAACCTGGCAACGGGCAAAGCCCGGCGGTTACTGGGTCTGGATGCGTCGACTAAATCGGAGGGAGTGGTTATCGTGGCCGAAGGACGAACGTACCGGACCCAGTCGGGTAAAGTACCGTCTACCGATTCGGATGGCATTGCCCTGAATCCCCAGCGTACCCACCTCTACTGGCACGCGCTGACAGGACGGAGTCTGTACCGGATTCCTACCGATGCCCTGCTCAATGAGTCCCTGACGGTGGCACAAGTGGCTGCCCAGGTCGAAAAAGTAGCGGATACGGAACCAACGGACGGCATGATTTTCGATGCAGCGGGTAATCTATATCTCTCCGCTATTCAGCAGAACGCCGTCATTCGCATGAACCCCGCCAGGTATCAGGAGCGTATGGTACAATCGGAGTCGTTGAAATGGCCCGATACGTTTGCCCTGGGGCCCGATGGACAGTTCTACGTAACAAGTTCGCAGTTGCACATCCCCCGGAAGGAACGTACCAGGCCTTATGAGCTTTTTAAGTTTAATCCACAGTAAATCAGCTAACGAAAAAGAACGTTATGACAACTAACCAACGTCCGTATGCCCTCATTACGGGGGCAACCAGTGGCATAGGCTATGAGCTGGCCAAACTGTTTGCAAACGATCAGTATAATCTGGTAATCGTAGCCCGCGATCAAACCGAACTCGACAACACAGCGGCTGAATTGATGAAATCCAGCATCGACGTGCTGACGATTGCCAAAGATCTAAGTCAGCGGCAGGCGCCTTTCGATGTGTATCAGGACGTAAAAGCTAAAGGCATTTCTATCGACGTGCTTGTCAATGATGCCGGTCAGGGTCAGTATGGCCTGTTTGTCGATACCGACATTAATCGGGAACTGGATATAATTCAGCTTAATGTCGGGGCCTATGTAGTGCTGACCAAGTTATTTTTGCAGGATATGGTCGCCCGCAATGCCGGAAAGATTTTGAACGTAGCATCCATCGCCAGTCAGCTACCCGGCCCCTGGCAAGCTGTCTACCACGCCACGAAAGCCTTTGTGCTGTCCTTTACGGAAGCTGTTCGGGCGGAGGTAAGCGACTACAACATCACTATTACGGCCCTGCAGCCTGGCCCGACAGACACGGATTTCTTTCGCAAGGCGCAGATGGAAAATTCCAAGATGGTGCATGAAAATAGTCTGTCTGATCCGGCTGACGTGGCCAAAGATGGCTATGACGCACTCATGGCTGGTGACGACAAGGTAGTGTCGGGTTTAAAAAACAAACTTCAGGTGGCGATGAGTAACCTGATGCCCGATAGCATGGCAGCCGCCAGCCTGAAGAAACAACAGGAACCTGTCGATAAAAACTGATTCGTTGTCCGATCGGACATACAGAGCTACCTGGCCCGAGCCAGTCCGACCAGTTGGGTAGGGCCAGGTAGCTTTAAGTAGTTACGCGCCCTTTTACGTTTACTGGACAGCGAACCAGGAGCTATTCAGGGAATTATCAAGAAGGCGACGTCTACAGGTAGGGTATAAAACGGGTTAGTATCGTAGTATACTAGCCCGATTTGTATCGTAAAGGCCAGTTCGGGGGCCGTTACATCACTAATTGTTTTTGTTCAAGTTTACTTTTCCTAATTACTGGTTAGCTAGCGATAGGGTTGATCCGTGGGATTGTTACGTAGCCATGTGGTTGCTTAACGGCTTTGAAAAAACTCTGTGCTAACGTAGACATACATATGGAAACAATGCAACGCAACCGAGCCGCTACGACCCAACGTATCGTAGACGCTTTAGAACAAATACTCAGTACACACGGGATTGAAGGCGTTGGTGTCGGAACCATTGCGGAAAAGGCTAATGTAAGTAAAGTACTCATTTATCGCTACTTCGGTGGCATTGAAGGCCTGCTGGAATACTATGTGCGGATGGGACGGCTGGTGCCGCATCTCACGCCTGCCATGCTGGAGCAGATACAGCCCGTTCATCCACAGGATCTGGCCACCATTTGGTCAACTCAGGTGCTGAAACTCTTTCGTCAGTTTCGGGCGTCCCGCCCAGCTCGTCAGCTACTTAAAGCTACGGTGAAAGAGAATGATTCCAGAGCCGAGGCAATTAGTAAGAATCTGGATAGTGAACTTACCAGCCTGGTTAAGCAACTGGCGTTTGTGGAAGGGGGTGATCACCTGGCAGCTTCAGCGGTCATTCTGGGTGCTTTGTCGTACCTGACGATCCAGGCCCAAAACGACCGTCCCATGCTTGGGATCGACCTGCGTAGTGAAGAGGGCTGGCAACGGATTGAAGACGCTGTCAAGCTGATTTACACCGCGTTGAATAAAATGACTATGGAATCTTCCACGACCCGGATGGTCCTTAAACCAGCCAGCGTAGTAACTAACGCCTGGTAAACAGGTGGGCTGAATCGCTGGCCGCTGGATAGGTATTCCTCGTATGCCTGAAGCAGTGTGAACGTTTCCAGAATCCATGAGCCTCTGCTGGTTTTTACTTAAAAATGTGTTTTGTAAAACCGCCCCCGATACGGAGCTAACAGGCCTTCGAATGCGGTAGACGTTGTTTAGGCTTGCTGGCCTGAGTTTGTCATCCTCTCTTTTTTTAAACACTATCATCAGATAGAGCCGAACGCTCACTTTTCTAAAATTAGTATTGATCAACTTAAGGGGCATGGGTTATCCTATGAGCTGAGTTGATCACTTAGATGACGTCGAGATGATACTATTTGTCAATGGAATTAACGACGGGATTTTATGTACTGATGTTGGGTTCTGGATTAGCAATCATGAGTCGGCTTTCGAGCTATTGACCCAATTAGTAGCAGATGACTGGATCCTGCTGGAAGCTACCGTTGTCGATGGCGCAGACCGCCTGAGTGTGCCCGTTGAGGCCTTTGACGGCCAGCCAATTCAGGTGCATATTCAAGCTTTACAACAGCAGTGGCAACTGCTCCTGCCCAGCCAGCCGCTACCACCCAGCAGGCTTAGCGATCAACAACTCAAAAATTGGTATATACAATTGGATGCCTACTATGAGGACATGCTTACTCATCTTGGAAAAATGATCTCACTGCTGGAAATGAGAAAGACGTTACTGACAAGTCACTCCGATGAATTTATAAAAACTCGTTTGGACCGCCAGTACAAGGCCATGCTGGCCACGAACCGTCGAATGTTCAAACAGACAAAAGAAAGCCGTCAAAAAAACAAGCTTCGACTCAACCAGATCGAGGATGAATAAGGTTGCCAGTTACGTGCTGATACGTTCGTGGGGACAACAACCGGGCCATTGCCTAATTGCCATACCGCTTAATTAGCCTACTGTATGACGGACTCGGTTAAGCTGATTAGTTATCTTCCTTAGGACAAAACTAAATCAGTTAACATGGTATCGACAGACCTTAGCCAACTTCAGGACCCGCGCCAGCAATATCCGGCGCCCCCATACGATCAGCAGCAACCGATAGATCCTCCCGGTCAGGATGCGCAGATGAACCCAAAGCCCGATTACGGCGAACAGTCCTACAAGGGCAGTGGCAAGTTAACGGGCCGCAAAGCGCTGATTACGGGAGCTGACAGTGGTATTGGCCGGGCTATAGCCCTGGCGTTTGCCCGTGAAGGAGCCGACGTATTGATTGCCTACCTGAAAGAAGAAAAGGACGCGCAGGAAACGGTACGGCTGGTAGAAGAATCGGGTTGCCGGGCGCTGGCCATAAAAGGAGATATTCAGGAGGAAGCCCATTGTCAGCAACTGGTTCAACGCGCGATTGACGAGTGGGGCCAACTGGATATTCTGGTTAACAATGCTGCGTTCCAGATGACGCATCAGAAAATTACCGAGCTGCCTTCCGAGGAGTTTGAGCAGACGTTCCGTACCAACGTCTTTTCTATGTTTTATTTGTGCAAAGCGGCCATGCCACAGATGAAGCCCGGTAGCTCGATCATTAATACGACATCGATTCAGGCGTATCAACCCAAATCCCAGTTGCTGGCCTATGCCGCGACCAAAGCCGCGATCGCTAACTTCACTAAAGCGCTGGCCGAAGAAGCCATGGAAAGTGGGATTCGGATCAATGCGGTAGCACCCGGCCCGGTGTGGACACCCCTGATTCCGTCGACAATGCCTCCTGAACAGTTCAAGAAATTTGGGGACGAAAGCTACCTCAAACGGGCTGCTCAACCGATTGAGCTGGCCCCCGTTTATGTCTTACTAGCCTCACAGGAAGCGAGTTATATCACTGGAATGATTTATGGCGTAACAGGTGGTAAGCCCATGGTGTAGGGGTTTTCTGACTTTGCCTGCCGAATGACCTTGTAGCTAGTCAAGCCCGAACGTCAACACAGGCGTAGGATCTCGGTGCCGACGCAGATCGCACCCGCTGTTGGAACGTATCGACGATGTTCACTACGTATTGTTGGGTGAGGCTTCGCGTGGAACACCCGAGTATTACACCTGGCGGGCGCGCATCAGCAAACGACACAGCGAGACTATAAAGCCAGCCTCCCTGTGTCGTTTGGCTGTGGGATTCGGTGGCGATACTCCATCAGGTGTTGCCGCAACAGCCAACCATGACCCGGAGGCATCGCTGAATGCAGACGTGAATGCCTGGATGTAGTGCTACTACGAGAGCCTGTTATCGCCGGACGGGCAATCTTAGAACAGCCGTAACCAGCCTTTGGTCAGACCATTGTATCGGCTGATGATGCACGACGGTCCCGACGTCAACGGCAGGATGCCCGAAAGCTAATCATTCGGTAAGTTGGGCTACCGGATCGGGGAAGCATGAGCATGGCCGGTCTGAGCAGTTTTGTCGATTTTCAATTGCCGAATGTCGCCCTGCTGCCACGCATTGGCACCGGGTTGGATGGCCGGCGTTGGAATATCAGCCCGCTTTTTCTTTTTTTCCTGGCTGGAAACAGTGAATCGCTTATCACGGTCAGCTACCAGATTTGGTTTAATCATACCGTCTTTGGTAAAGCCCATCATCACCAGCGGATGGCCTAATGGCAGAACTAAATCCTGGTCGGTATGCCAGGTATGAAACGTTTTGCCGTAGGTAGAAACCAATTTTTCCATCAGTTCATGTTCCGCTACGTCGGGAATACCAGGGGCAATTAATTCCCCCGACTTCACTTCATAGACGTGACTGTGCCAAAGCTTCTTTTCCTCGGCTGGCAGCGTTTTGAATAGCTTTTCGGAGACGATGTACTCAACGCCCATGATTTTAGCTTTGTCGCTGTTGCCATCATAAATAATGCATTGTGTCAAATCCTCATTGATAGCGCTGCAGTAATGATGCGCTTCCATCTGCATGGCCGGATCGCCGTTGTAAAAATGAAACCCATCCAGATACATGTTCAGCTTTGTTAACGGCGTTTTTTGCTGAAGCACATCGGCTCCGGCTTCCAGCACCTCCGTCTTCGTTGTTTTGTCGGCACCCGGCGACTGGACATTCGACGAGGTATTGTTGCCACCACATCCCCAAAACAGCAGGACAGCCAGCAATGGCAGGATATATGGGCACGTAGCGTTTTTCATGAGTTTACCAGTCTTTATGCGCTTAACCTGATGCGCAGGAAGAACAGCGTTAAAATCCACGTTTAGTGAGAAAATGGACTTTTCGACCAACGGCCGAAGCAATAGCCTCCTGCTAATGACCACCAATTAATTCGCTGTGCGGGCCGCTTCCTTACTCTTTTGCTATTCTCTTATTAGAATTTATCAACCAGAAGTTGGGTAAATGCCTACGCAGGAAGATGACACATCTTAACCCAAAAGCGCCCTATGAAACTCACCTTAAAGCCTGTCGATATTCCGTTTATGGTTGGCGATATTGTATGGGTCAATCAACCTTGCGGACAAGTACACGTACAGCCATACTTTCAAGCCAAAATCATTCAGATTATTTTGAATGACGGCCTGCCCAATACTACTGTCATCCGGAAGCGTCAGGCTATTCATGAACTGGTTATTACCAGTGCTACGTATGATCTGAAGCCAATAGGTGATCATGAAGGGCAGGCGAGAATCATTGTGAAAGTCCATTTTCTTCCGATGGAAGCCTGCTTGTTTTCATCCAAGGAAGAATTACTTGATTATAATAACCAGGAAAATTGATGGCTTCTGCCCGCCTGATCAACCAACGAGCGGGTATTTTTATAAAGCGTTGGAGCGTGACGAAATTCAGGGTGTTTTTTAAAGTAAGCTACTTATTCAATAGATTATGTTATTTGACAGATTATGTTTAATTTAGCTTATTGTTACGGAGTAACTACAGGTTAACAGAAACTACATAGTAACAGATGCGGAATAAAATTAAACAAGTTAAAGTACTGTTTATTGAGGATAGCGCTGATCATAGAACACTCATGAAAAGTGCCCTTCAACAATGTATTCCGGAAGTGAATCCGGTTTTTGTCGATAAACCGGAGGAAGCCCTGGATCTGCTCAACGAATGGAACACACAGGAATGGGAACTGCCTAAGTTAATTTTTCAGGATCTGTACATGCCCAATCGGGAAGATGGCTGGCATTTGCTTCAGCAGATCAAAGCGTTGTCTTCGTCCTGCAATCGAATTCCGGTGGTTATGTTAAGCTCATCCAATAGTCACACTGATATTGTTGACGCGTACCAGCGGGGTGTTGCTTCTTATTTAGTAAAACCCACTGTTTTTAGGGAATGGCTGGACTACTTCAACGAGTTACGAACCTATTGGGTCGATACCGTTACACTGCCTCCAGTTCGGTTTACTATTTAGCAATACATTATTTCCACAGCTACTTTCGTTACTGCCCCATACTCGGCAGGGTGACGATGTGCAGCCAGAACTGGCATATGCGCTCAATCATCTGCTTAAAAAGCCTGTATTCTGCCGGCATCGAAATCACGGAATTGGCCTGATGCTGATAGCCTTCAATAATTAGCTGATCGGTTGGTGAAACCAGTAAAATAACCGGAATATGGCTCAGATGGCTATCGTCTTTCAGGTGCCGAAGCGTATATAACCGTTCCATCGTTTTTGTGCGGGCGTCCATCAGAATCAAGGTTGGATACTCGTACTCAGGCAGTGCCTTCAACAGATCAGGGAGATGCGCACTTTGCTGGTTCGTGTACACCTGGCAAGCGGGCCATTTTTCTCTGATGATTTCCTTTGTCATCAAAGCTTTCTCTTTTTCATCCGTAATGAAAAAGATGGAAAACGCCAGCAGATCAGGCGGTTGGATGGCCTGCGAAGAATCAGGTGTGTAAAGAGGATAATCCGTTTCCTCTCCAATCGTATTGGCTGTCAGACGGCTAAAGGATTTCATTACCTGGGGCCAGCGACGACGACTGACCGGAAATACCTCGCCACTATCCAGATGGACTTTACCCGCCATTTTATTACGGGGGGGATGATCCAGGCTCTTTACATAGGCTGGATTGAGTAGCACGGTTTTATGCACCCGAATAAAATCGGGCAGCTGGCTTTCCAGGTAACTGATTGGCTTGGCCAGGAGTTTTTTTTCGCCATCCCGAAAATGAACCCAGCAGTAATTATTGGCTCCCGCGAAGTAAGCAATTCGCTCTGGATGTTGAAGAGCCGGTTTAATAACGCTCATAACGTAGTAGGTTTCGGCGCATTCCTGACGGATGCACCATGCTATTCAATGATGCGTCAGCACTAGCTGACGCTATCGATTTAAGCTATATCGGCCAGCTTGGGCGTCAACAGATCAGTGGCTTCGGCTACTACCTGCTGGTAACAATCGCTGGCCTGTTCAAGCACAACCCGATGGCGACTCCGGTTTAAGGGCCCCCATTCGGCTGGATCGGCCGATGTAAACACCACAACGCTGGGTGTCTCGCAGGCAACCGCCAGATGCGCTACACCCGTGTCATTACTTATCAATAACGTTGTTTCCGACAATACGGCGGCTAACTGGCGAAGGGAGGTTTTCCCGGCAATCGATACCGACGGGTGTGTCATAGCCGCCTGAACAGCCCCGACAATAGGCTGCTCACCGGCCGTTCCCGTCAGTACAACCGTATAGCCCTGCGCTGCCAGCACATCGGCAACAGCGGCAAACTGATGCTCAGGCCAGCGTCGGCCCGAAATACCACCGACATGCAGGCAAATGAAGTGGTTTGGCTCGGCCCCAACCCGGTGAAGCAGCGTACGGGCTTCCTGTCGGTCGGCTTCGGTCAGCCTAAAGTCAAGTTCATACCCCTGCGGAGCAATTCCCAGAAAAGCCATCAGCCGAACATGCCGAAAGACCTCATGGGTATCTATGGGATAAGGCTGAAAAAGCCCGGTATTGGCTACCCATCGTTCGGCACGCTGCTCGGGCGGATAATAACCCGCCATAACCCGGGCGTTAAACAGGCTACACATCGCATTAACGAGGGTGCCGTCGCCCTGAAGCTGAAGTACTACGTCCCACTGGCGGCTTTGCATCTGTTGCAGGAATGCAACAGTCCGATCGGGTCTGAGCGGCTGTTCGGGTAAGCCCGGCCAGCCCGGAAACGAAACGAATTCGTCGAAATAGTGTGGATAGCAGCGGACAAACTCTTCCGCCCAGGCCAGGCTGATCAAGGCAATATGGGCATTCGGAAACGCCTGCCGCAAGGCTCGAAAAGCGGGTACAGCGCAGAGTAAATCCCCTACTTTGATAGCCCGAAAAACAGCTATCTTTTTGGGCGAGTACCCTAAGGTTTCGGTTAATTTATCCATATGCATTGCTGTAGACCAAGGAGGATTGGCCGGTTTATGAGTTACCAAAACCATGTTTTATACGTAAAAGCCCCGTAGAGTCGCCAATAAACTGATAGAAAAGGCGTCGCTAAACTGGTTAACGTGGCTTGTTTAAACGCCTGCCAGCTGCCGAAGTGGCCGCTTAGGCGTTCCCAGATAAGTTTGGCTGTCAGAAAACCCCAAAGGCCAAGGCACACAAGGGCCAGCTTGGTTTGCCCCCCGCCCATAGCCATCAAACCAATCAGCAAAGCAATCACCGACAGGTAGTAACGTAGTACTAACGGTTTATAGGCCGGAATGCGCTGCCGGAACAAAGTGGGATGGCGTTTGTAGAGCAGGGCGTCGTAGCGATTTTTACGTTCGTCGCGCAAACTGGCATACCAGGGGGCGGGGCGGATGGGATGCACAATCACGGCTTCCGGACACGTGCTAATGGGGATACCGGCTTCCAGAAATTTAAACTGCAAATCGCTGTCTTCGCGCCAGGCACTGTCAAACTGTTCATCAAACCCGCCCACCTGCTCCAGGGCCGACCGACGGCAAAACAAATTGGCCGTGACGAATTCGGCCGTTTCCAGCAGTGCGGTTGTCTGGTCATGATGCGTAGGTTGTTCCGGCAACGGCATGCGCACCTGGCCCGTCAGTACCTGTTCCCCACTCAACAACGCAGATAAACCCGCCGATAACCAGGTGGGCTGGGGCAGGCAATCATCATCGGTAAATGCAATAAATGGACTGTTAGCCGAGCGCCATCCCCGATTTCGGGCGGCAGCGGGTCCTCGACGTTCCTTCTGTTGAAGACATTTAATGACCAGGCCTGTCTGCTTGCTCATCCGATAGGTCAGGTCAAACGCCTCAAAATCAGTCCCATCCACCACCACGATAATTTCTACCTGAGCCCACGCCAGCACGTGCTGGCGGGCGAGGGCTTCCAGGCAGTTGCGCAATAAGGTAGGACGTTGATACGTAGGTATGACAACCGTAATTACTGGTTTCATCGCTATGGGTTAGTTAGGTCGTAACGGCTGTTTGCTCGCTTCGGTCAAGGGCCGACAGGTGAGGTTGGCCGGTGTTTTTCTCAAGGAAAAATGAGCCAATGACCAGTGCATCCAGCGGGGATGTCCAGAAGGATTCGATCGCGTCGCGGGGAGTGCAGACAATTGGTTCACCGCGCGTGTTGAACGAGGTGTTGATCAGCACGGGCACCCCTGTTTGTTCAGCAAACGCCCGAATGAGATCATAGTACGGTTTATTCTGACGTTCATTCACCGTCTGAATTCGGGCCGTTCCATCGGTATGCGTCACGGCCGGAATTGTACTGACCATGTCGGGACGTACCTCATTGACAAACAGCATAAACGGCGACTGCCGCGCATTCAGAAAATACGTATCAGCGGCTTCTTCCAGCACAGCAGGCGCCACGGGTCGAAACTCTTCCCGGTCTTTCAGGTCATTGAGTCGTGCCTGCATCTCGGCCGGAAACGGGGGCGCAATGATCGAGCGGGCACCTAGCGCCCGGGGGCCAAACTCCATGCCCTGCTGAAACCAGCCGATAATATTCCCGGCCGCCAGGTACGCAGCTACCTCATTCGCCGGATCGGTCAGTCGCCGGTAGGGCAATTTCGACCAGCGCAGAAACGCTTCTATTTCGTCATCGCTGAAGGAAGGCCCCAGATAAACCTGCTCCATAACGTAGCGCCGTTCACAACGGGCGGGGTAGGCGGCTACCAGTGAGGTCGACGCGGGCGCTTCCTGCGTCGTGCTACGTTGCTGGGCATCTATCCACATCGCGGCTCCCAGGGCTGTACCCGCATCACCCGCGGCAGGCTGCACCCAGATGTTCCGGAACGGTCCCTGATCGCGTAGCCGGGCGTTCATAACGCAGTTGAGTGCTACGCCACCCGCCAGACAAAGACTGTCGGCGTTGGTCTGTTGCCGCAACCAGTTGCAAAGTTTCAGTACGGTTTCTTCCAGAACGAGCTGAACGGAATGCGCCAGATCGAAATGATGCTGATTCAGCGGTCCCCCTTTTTCGCGAGCCGGGCCGAAAGTTTCGACCAGATTGAGCGGTGCAATCGTATACTGTCCCCGGGCGGTCAGTTGAATACATTGCCGGAAATAATCGGCGTAAACGGGTTTGCCATAGGAAGCCAGCGCCATCACCTTATACTCATCGGACGAATGCAGGAAGCCCAGATACGTAGTAAGTTGCTCATACATAAGTCCCAGCGAATGCGGCAGGCAAACCTCACCCAGTGAAACCAGGTGATTGTCCTCGCCCAGCCAGTAACTCGTGGTGGCCACTTCGCCCCGGCCATCGAGCACCAGCACGGCTGCGCGTTCGTACGGGCTGGGCAGAAAGGCGCTGGCCGCGTGCGCTACGTGATGATTGACAAAATGCCACTGATACGGTCCCTCGGCCGTGGCCCCCTTAAATCGACTGGCCAGATGCAGCGGTACACCATCGACCAGATGACCCGGCGCATTGAGAATACTGGATAGAAACAGGCCATCGTAAGGATTCAGCCAGCCCTCAGGCAGATCGGGGCCGGACAGGGCACCCGGCTTCAGTGGTAACTCAACTGTAGTTGCCTCCGGATACGTACCTGGTAATACGGTTGGATCGAACGAGTAGGCGGTATGATGAACGTCGGCAAGCGTGATACCTGCTTTTTTCAGACAGAAATCAATGGCATTGTAGGGTAGCTCATATGTCGAAAACGGAATGGGGCGTTTGCCGTGTTTGATGTGCGTAAACCGCTCTTCTTCGGCAGCGGCCAGAATAATTCCGTCTTTAACCAGCGCGGCAGCCGGGTCATGAAAAGCTGCATTGATACCTAATGTGTACATACTACGTTGTTTTTAGAAAATAAAGCTTGCTCAAGCTCATCAACCGCCTGCACAATGGCTTCGGGCGAAGCCGTCGACGGGATTGATTCGGGAAATTGCTGCAGCAGCACATTCCTGGAGCGCAGCGCTGCCGGTACGTCGAAGTACAGCACCCGGCTGGGTACTTGCCAGGGCGTATGTTGCGGATTGGTTTTGGCATACAGCACCACAACGGGCGTTCCGACGGCTGCGGCAATGTGTACAGGGCCTGTATTATTGGCAATCAGCAACGGCGCTTCGGCCAGTAAGCCGATGAGCTGGCCAATGGTTAATTGTCCAGCCAGATTAATGATTGGCTCCCCATCCGTATGTCGGCGGAGTTGCTGCTCAATCCGGGCGGTTAGGGGTTGCTCGGACTGGCTTCCTGTCAGCACAATCTGATACCCGGTTTTCTGCCGGAGCTGACTTAGCGCCTTCGCAAAATCGTCGGCAGGATACCGGCGTTTGGCCTCACTTACGCCCGGATGGAGTACAAGCCAGGGCCGGTCCAGATCGACCCCCTGAACAGTCAGCAGGTTACGGGCATACTGGCGGTCAGCGAGCGGGACCGTCAATGACAACGACTGCTCAGCAGGCTGGCAACCAACAGTCTGTACTAAATTGAGCTGTCGTTCTACTTCATGCCGTGTCGCCATCAGCACCTCCGGGTCAGGCACCCAATCGGTCATCAGCTGGTAGGGATTTTCCCGGCAGTACCCCAGCACCCGCGGAATATCGGCCAGGTAGCATACCAACGCCGTGGGTAACGGATTCTGACTCTGAACGGTGAAGATGATGGCCGCATCGAACGCGTAGGGTTTCAACCGGGCAACCATTGGCAGAAGTCTGCTACGTCCGTCGGCGTCGCCACTCACCCACGGCACATCAAATTGAATAACGTCGTCGATGTCAGGAATATAGCTGGCAATAGCGGCCCCGGCAGATGACGTTAATAAGGTGAGCTGACAGTGGGGCCAGGTTGTCTTCAGCGCCCGAAAAGCGGGGGTTGTCATCAGTACGTCGCCCAGGTTGTCCAGTCGGACGCACAGGATGCGCAGGCCATCTCGCCAAAAGTCCAGGTCTTTCATGCGTTGATTGGTTGATCTGGTAAGGCTGCTATCACTTCGTGGGCCAGCATGTAGCTGGTCGCTTCCTGTAGGCTTTTGGCCCGGGCAGTCGGGAGTCGGTGCGGGCTAAGTAGCCACTCTGTTTCGTTCCCGCGATCGATCAGGAGGGTACGGCATCCGGCCCGATTTCCGGCTTCTACATCATTCAGAATGTCGCCTACCATCCAGGACGTTCGCAGGTCCAGCTGATGCTCCCGTGCGGCCTGTAGCAGCAATCCAGGTTCCGGCTTTCGGCAGGGGCATGCCTGCGCGTAGGCTTTTACAGACCCTGCGGGATAATGTGGACAGTAGTAAAAGGCGTCGGGTGCAGCCCCAAAGGGACGTAACAACTCAGTCAGTCGATTCCATACACTGGCTAATGCCGTTTCCGGAAATCGCCCCTGGGCAACCCCCGCCTGATTGGATACGACAATCAGTTTAAAACCCGCAGCCCGCAGTCGGCGCAGGCTTTCACCCGCATCCGGATAAAGTGTTATTTGGGTTGGATCGACATTATACGGGATGTCAGGAATCAGCGTACCATCTTTATCCCAGAATACCGCCTTATTCATACGGATTTTTTGATTTATAGAGCGTTGGTGACTGGTACTGAGCGGCACCCAGCCAGATACCCGTCTGAATCCGGCCATTGGTAATCAGATCGTACAAATCGGCCGTTTGGCGCGCTACCTGCTGCCACGTATAGCCTGACCGTACATGCTGAATGGCAGCCCGGCTGTATTGGTCGCGCAGGCTTTTATGCGACAGTAGAACGGCCAGCCGGGCTGCTAAAGCAACCGGGTCATTGGGAGGCACCAAAAAGCCGGTTTTATTAGCCAGGATCGTATGTTTAATACCGCCCACCGCCGACCCAACAACGGGTGTTCCGCACGCCATCGCTTCCAGGGGGGTAATACCAAAAGGTTCGTAGGAAGGCGTTGTGACAAAGGCGTCGGCCGCACTGTAATAGTTGCGCAGTTCATGTCGCTCACGACTGCCCGTGAACGTAACGTGGTCCTCGACCCCCAACTCGGACGCTATGTGCTGTAGGCGGCCAATTTCGGGCGTCAATGTGGGGTCTGCATGCCGAGAGTCCCCACCAACGATCAACAACTGAGCGGGTATCGTATGTTTTTGATGGAGCAACGCCAGCGCCTGAATAACCGTAGCGATCCCTTTTCGGGGCACCAGACGACCAAGCTGCAACAGAAGAGGTATCTGCGGGGCAAGTCCCAATTGTTGCCGGGCGATTGCCTGCCCGACCGGGAAAAAATCATCAGGATTGTAGCCGTTGGGAATAATGCTCGTTTTACTGGGCGATGCGCCGTATAAGGTAATCAGGTCGACACTATCCTGCGGACAAAGGGCTATAATGCCATCGGCTTCCTGCACGATTCGTTTTTCAATGGCGATACGTTCGGCGGGAAATCCGTCATCAGCTCCCTGATGGATTCGCCGAACCAGGCCCAGAGCATGAAAGGTAATGACAAAGGGCAGCTTCAACTGCTGCCTGAGTGTAAGAGCGACCAACCCCGACATGAAAAAGTGAGCGTGCACCAGCCGGTAGACCATAGCGTTCTCCCGAATAAAGCGGCTCATGTTCTGGGCAAACTCGTCCATGTGAGGCAGTAACTTTTCCTTGGAGAGATACTCGCGGGGACCAGCGGCTATGTGAATGACCCGGATTCGGGGTTTCCAATGCACAATTTCAGCCTCTTGGGGTGATGTGCATCGGGTAAACACGTCTACAGTGTATCCTACTTGTGCCAGGCCGCAAGCCAGTTCAGCCACAGCGATATTCTGTCCACCCGCGTCAACGCCCCCGATAGAAGCCAGTGGAGACGCATGTTCGGAAATAAGGACTAGACTTTTCTCCATTACACTTGATTGAGCGGGCTGAGGTCTATCCCGTAAAATCAAGAAGGTAACTTACCCTTACAAACGAGGTTAGTCCAGCGGAGCTTTTTATGAGAAAACGGAACATTGTATAAGAAAACGGACCCGGCCCAGCCTAAATAGGTCAAATACCCGGCGCATTAAAACCGTTTGCTCCCCTTCGCCGTTGGGGTTCTTAATTTACCCAAACCAACAACTAAGCTCAGCGTCAAGTGAGAACAATTTTATGCGACCACTAAACATTTTAATCTGGCATATTCACGGAGCCTACCTAACCGCTATCACGCAAACTATTCACAACTGGTACGTACCAACCAAACCTGGCGGGCCGGAAGGCTACGTCGGTCGCGGAAAAGAGTCAACAATGCCCCCCTACGTGCGGGAGATTCCGGCAGAAGCGGTACGTAATCTTGATCTGGACGTAGTGATTTGCCAGACACCCCGTAATTATGAACGGGACCGCTTCGAGATTCTGTCAGCAGAACAACAACGATTACCAACAATTTACCTGGAGCATAATGCGCCTGAACCACACCCAACCGATTCGCGACACCCGGCCGCCGATGATCCAGCCGTTACATTGGTGCATGTGACGCAGTATAATCGGCTGATGTGGGATAATGGACAGACACCTACGCGGGTCATCGAGCACAGCGTTGCCATTGATCCGGCGCTTCGGTATGATGGTCAGCGTCGGGAGGGGATCATCATCGTCAATGAGCTACAACGCCGGGGCCGAATGGCCGGATTTGATTTGTTCGAGCAAATGCGCCAGCGTGTACCCCTGACGGTAGCGGGCATGAAATCAACCGAAATTGGCGGAATTGGTGAAATCCATTACACCCAGCTACATCGTCGCGTCGCCGAATACCGGTTTCTGTTCAGTCCCATGCGGTACAGTAGCCTTCCGCTGGCGGTGATTGAAGCCATGACCATCGGTATGCCCGTTATTGCACTGGCAACTACCGAATTGCCGACCGTCATCGAAAATGGGGTACATGGGTTTGTGTCAGCCGATCCGGATGAACTCATTGACCGGATGCAGTTTTTACTCGACAATCCGGATGAAGCCAAGCGTTTAGGCGACAACGCTCGCCATCTGGCGTTGAGTCGCTTTGGGTTGAGTCGTTTTGTGCAGGACTGGAACGCTGTTTTTATAGAGGTAACAGCCACCGTAGCTTATCACCAAAAACACGGGTATTAGGCTAATTACCCGAAGCTGGACCAGCTTTAGAGATCGATTAAACAGCCTGTCATCCAGGGCCTACAGGACCGTTATCGATCGGCTAACCGTTGTTGGTTTGGGCGTGGTAATGCTGATGCTACGTACCTCCATCTCAAGCCCGTTAGATATCTTAAGCGAATACTCGCCATCCGCTAAATCGGTTATATCCATACTAATCCGGGCTGTTGTCTCGGGTGGCTCAAGCGTTTTATTAAAATATAGATTACCCCGCTTGTCAACGAGTTGAATAAACACCAACCCGCCGAGTTGTTTGTCTATATTCACCCGCAGTTTGGTGCCATGAGCAGCCAGATATATGCCTGTCTGGTAATGAGCCAGTTCGGTAGGGCGATTTTTTTTGCGGGGTTGGGGGGTCGTAGGCCCCACCGTGATTGACAGGAGAATAAAGAGGACTAATGGGCTCATCAACGTAACTAGTTAAGGGTTTGAGGATGGTCAATCGGAACTCTTTAAAGACAGGTAAAAAAAAGGAGCGGAGGTATTTCTGGATAAAAGGTTGTTATTCTCCATAGCTGGTAGGGACCTGTATCGGTCAGCCTTGGTAGCGTGAAACATGACTAGCGGCTATTTTAGTCGGGTCAATACGTTCTCTGTTCTTGTTAATAGCTGATGAATAGGTTTATTTAGGCTTGATCTTCCAAAAAACGTACGACGATGAAAAACCTTGATCCAGTCAGCAAGCGTATCCTGGTAATTGCCCTGTCTATTTCCCTGCTACTGCTCTCACTCAGCGCCTTTCTGTTAACCATTAGCCGCGTTACCGCCAAACCCACGAATGGGGTATATGAGAACTACGTTGGACTGGGGGTCGATGACGAGTTCGTCTACTACGCCGACCTGGGCAAACTCAGGATTTATAAGGCACCCAAGAGTAAAGCCCAAACGGCCGCTAGCTGGAAGTGAGGTATTTGATAAGGATTATGGCTTGTTTTGATGCGAAAACACAACGGTCCTAAAGTAAATGGCAGCTGATACTGTCAAGCCTTAATCAGGCAACTGTTGCTATACAAAAATTAACGGTACATAGCTCATCAGCGAACCGAAAATGAATAAAGAACCGTTACGAAATTACATTCAGCATAATTCGCCTGCGTCCCCACAAATAGTCGAAACTATTACCGATTTTTTTGAACCCAAGGAATTTGCAAAAAATGATTTCTTTCTTAAAGAAGGTAAAATCAGTACTGATTATTTGTTCCTGACCGAAGGCTTAATGCGCGCCTTTAGTTTTGATACAGAGGGCAACGAAGTTACTACGTACTTCTACACTAAAAATAGAATGGTGTTCGAGGCAGCCTCTTTTTTTACGCATACCAATTCCGCAGAAAATATTCAGGCAGTCACCGGTTGTAAAGGCTTTACGATACCGTTTGAAAAATTAAATGGCCTCTTTCATTCCATTCCCGAATTTCGGGAGTTTGGCCGATTAATGTTAGTAAAGGGATTTGTTGAATTTAAGCAGCGAACACTGGCATTAATTACCAGGCGTGCCGAAGAACGGTATGCAGATTTAATGAATTCAAACCCGGAAATCGTTCAGTACGCGCAACTGAAGCATATTGCTTCTTACCTCGGAATCACGGATACCTCGTTAAGCAGGATACGAAAAGAGTTTTCGAAACGATAAGATCACGCTCATTTCTTGCCATTTGACAAGTGCTTTTAGTTGAGTTATTGGGTCCTTTACATTGAAAATTGAATTAATAAATATCAGGATTCATTTTCCAATCAAGACAAGTAGGAGCAACGCTTCGAGTCTCTTGATTATTGACGCAACCCAATAATGAGTAAACTAAAGTAGAATGGAAAATTTACCTGCATACGTCTATTTGACATTTGGCGCTACTGTTGTAGCTGCCGTTTGGTTATTCTATCGGGCCACCAATAATTCAAGGTTATTTTTAGTCTGGATCAGTATCTGGATATTACTTCAGTCGGTGCTCAGTAGTACGGGCTTTTACAATAATCCGGCATCAATGTCCTCGCGATTTCCGTTACTGATTTTGCCGCCGTTTCTCTTTTTGGTATCGCGCTTTTTTACTGAGCAGGGTAAACTATTTATTGATAGCCTGGACCTTAAAATATTGACTATTTTTCACGTCATCAGAATACCGGTTGAACTCGTGTTATTCTGGCTGTTTGTCCATAAGTCAATACCAGAAGCTATGACGTTTGAGGGTAGAAACGTTGATATACTATCCGGGCTGTCAGCGCCAATGATTTACTACGTTGGCTTTGTGAAAAATAAACGTAGCAATTCCGTACTAGTCACCTGGAATGTAGTCTGTCTTGCCTTGCTATTAAATGTGGTAATTACGGCTATTGTAGCTTTGCCGGTACGATTCCAGTACTTTGGTTTTGAACAGCCTAACGTAGCCATCGGCTACTTCCCGTTTGTGTTGTTACCCGCCTGTCTGGTGCCGTTAGCGATGTTTTCAAATTTAGCGGCCATTCGCCAGTTACTTAGGCCGAAGACCATCACTGTTTAAGGCAAATAGACAGGAAGCTGGCTGGTCATTCTGCCTGACTTTGCGTTAGGCCTCCTGGTATTCTTCTTTCGAAACCGACTCCGCCAGCGCGTCTGCCTCAGCGCGATTCAAGAGCCGATGGGCTGCCCAGACGGCCAGTTTGATGCCAGCCAGCGCAAACCATAGGACGAATGCATCGACTAGCAGGAACAGCAGTACGGTCACGGTAGTTGAAACCTGATAGCGACTAAGCAAATTCTGCTCAGCATAAAGGACTATGAGCAAGAGCGTTGTTATAGGGAGAATTAGTAGCGCCTTCATGTAAACGTTGAATTATACTTACCAATGTAATTAGAAGTGAACAAAAGAACAAACTATCATACGAAAGATTCGTCTACTCTACCTGTTGCTGTGAAGGAATATTAATGACCCTTTGGCGAAATATCGCCTTTATCCAGCATTCGTCTTCACTGCCAAAACCTCTGCAATCATATACGTCGACGGGCGTAGTGTGGATTGGCGTTTTCGCTAAACTCCAGGTAGCCGTTATCGAAGACCAAAATAATCCAGCCCTATCACGGGGTTTGCCACTATAGGAATAGACGCAGATTGGGCCTGCCTTCGGCGATTCAGTTGCTGGATCAGCCCGGCGTGGCCGAAAATGGGTATGCACAGCGGTAAGTTTAGCAGACTTATCCCTTTTGTTCTCATACAACCTCCTGTGCTTGATCGTAGCCCCATGAATTTATTCGAAAATCAATCGTCAAGAAGAGACTTTCTAAAGCATACCACCGGCATACTTGCCGGAGTGACCCTGGCAAATAGGCTTTCCAAAGCGGCTATTGTTGGCGCACCTGCTGCCGGATTAACCCTGCCACTGGGTGTTTGTACTACGTATGACAAAGCCGATTTATTAAAAAAACTGGGGTATTCATTTGTTGAGGAAAGTGTTGGTCGTTTTCTGATCCCGGATGCGGGCGGGGATGGGCAATACGAAAAAAATCAGTCGGCCCTGAAGACCGAAAACTTCCCGGTTCGATCGTATATCTATTTCTTTCCGGGCAAGCTAAAATCTGTAGGTCCTGATCTTCATCACGAGGCTATTTTACAGCGGGCCGACCTGGCGCTCAAGCGGGCGAAGGAGTGTGGCTCGAAGAATATCGTATTTGGCAGCGGTGGGTCGCGGGCCATTCCCGATGGCTTTGATCGGGCTACGGCCAAGGCACAGCATATCGCGCTCTGTCAGAAAATGGCTCCCTTAGCCGAAAAACACGGCGTTACGTTGGCAGTGGAACCGCTGAACCGGAGCGAAACGAATTTCATCAATAGCCTAGCCGAAGGCGTAGAAATCATTCGGGCAGTCAACAATCCCTGGTTTCGGTTGCAGTGCGACATCTACCACATGCTTAAGGATGACGAAAAACCCGAAGAGATCGTAAAGTATGGTGAACACATCGTGCATTGTCACATAGCGGAAAAACAAAGCCGGACCGCGCCGGGCGTAAAAGGGGATGATTTCAGGCCTTATTTCCGCGCACTGAAACAGATAAACTACAAGGGAGGCTTGTCGCTGGAGTGCAACTGGACGGATTTTGACGCTGAAATCACCCGCGGTATAGCGGTCGTCAAGCAACAGTTGTCGGAGGTTTGAGCGACTGTGCTTCGCCAAAAATTCAGTTTCTATAGTTTCCCGGGCCCGCCCGTGCGGCAGATTTTATTAGATTCCATTGTTGCTGAATATCAGAATATCAGTGGTGCGGAATCAGCCGCGCAGGCGGCCCCGAGAATACTTTAGCAAAGCCCTAATTACCTCACTCTTTTTTTGATGAAATCCCTGTCCATAACGGCCCTTCTCCATCTTAGTCTGCTGACGAGCACGAGCCATCACGCTACGTTCCCTGGACCCGTCGGGCCACTTATTCAGCCGGTGACGGTCAATCTACAGGAGGAGTTTCAGACCATCCATAGCTTTGGGGCATCGGACTGCTGGTCGGCGAAGTTTATTGGCAAGTGGCAGGACGAAACCAAAAAGAACCAGATCGCCGATCTGTTGTTTAGCCTGGATACGCTGGCCAATGGGCAACCCAGGGGCATCGGGTTATCGCTATGGCGCGTGAACATCGGCGCGGGTAGTTATGAACAGAAAGATAGCAGTGCCATTCGGGATGAATGGCGACGGGAAGAATGTTTTCTAACGCCCGACGGTCGCTATGACTGGAGTAAGCAGGCTGGAAATCAGTGGTTTTTGCAGGCGGCCCGCCAGCGGGGTGTTCGCTATACGCTGGGGTTCACCAACTCACCCCCTGTACAGATGACCCGCAACGGCAAAGCGTTTTCGCTAGGGGGCAAGACAATCAATCTAAAGCCGGGCGCGTTGGAGCCCTTCGCCGATTTTCTGGCGAACGTAGCGGATCACTTCAAATTCGATTACCTGAGTCCCATCAATGAACCACAGTGGGACTGGACGGCGGATAAAAAGGGGAAAGCCGGTCAGGAAGGTACCCCCGCCGAAAACGCCGATATTAGGGCGGTAACCAACGCCTTGTCGACCAAACTAGCTGCCAGCCAAGCCAAAACGACGGTAGTGACGGGGGAAGCGGGCCAACTGGATTTCCTGTATGGCAGAGCGGAAAGTGGGAGAGGGGAGCAACTGAATTACTTTTTTGCGCCAAAGCAAGCCACTTCTCTAGCCAAATTGCCCAACGTTGAGCCCGTCTGGGCGTACCATAGCTACTTTACAACCTGTCGGGATTCAACGCTGGTGGCAGTGCGCCAACAGGCGGCTCAACGGGCCAGGTCGGTGGGTAGTCCCCAACTCTGGCAAAGTGAGTTTGGCGTGTTGGGCGACATCTGCGGACAATACAACGGCAGCCCCCGCCATACCGACATGGCGTACGGGTTGTACGTGGCCAAAGTCATTCACAACGACCTGACGGTGGCCAACGTTACGTCCTGGCAGTGGTGGCTGGCGATCAATCCGTATAATTACAGTGATGGGCTTGTGTACATCAACGGACCCGATGGCGCCTATAAACAGCACGACAACGCCCGGCAGGATGGGCAGGTCGTTGACTCGAAACAACTCTGGGCGTTTGGCAATTATGCCCGTTTCATCCGGCCAGGAATGAAGCGGGTCGCTGTCCGCATCGGTGCCAGTAGCAACCCCGTAGCGGAAGCGGGTCAGTGCATGGTTTCAGCTTACAAAGATCCGGATCGTAAACAGATCGTGCTGGTTTGCATCAATATGACGCCCAGCGTTACCGACCTTCCCCTTAATGGACTAAAACTCAAGGATAATCGCTTCGCCAGCTACGTAACGGCCGAGGCCAAAACGCTGACAAAATCCATCGTTAGCCCAAACCGGATTCAACTGGAACCGAAATCGGTTACTACGTTGGTTGGGACGTATCAATAGCGTATCTATCAGGGCTAATCACGACAACAGGATGAAATCAGCTTTACAACACATAACCCTGATTGGGTTGATCAGCTGCGGCAGTTGCTCCCTTCAGGCACAAAACCTGTCGGTTACCATCACCAAACGATACCTTAACCTGCCTGTGTCGCAGGCCCAAAAGAGGGGAACGATGCAGTTTATGGTGAAGGATAAACCGGAGCGGGCCTTCAAAATAAGGCTGGCGGCTAAACCCGATTACTGGGTGTTCTGCGACATGGCGGCTCTCCAGGGAAAAACCATTACCATTCGGTATGATGGCAATCAGGAGGGGTTGGCGAAAATCTATCAGGCCGATAAAATTGCCGGTCAGGATTCGCTGTATCGGGAAAAAAACCGGCCGCAATACCATTTTTCAACCCGTCGGGGCTGGATCAACGATCCCAATGGTATGATCTATTATGCCGGTGAATATCATCTTTTTTACCAGCACAATCCTTATGAGCGGGAATGGGAAAACATGTCATGGGGCCATGCCGTAAGCCGCGATATGATCCATTGGGAAGAGCTGTCAACGGCCTTATCGCCCGATAGTCTGGGTACTATGTTTTCGGGGTCTACCGTGATTGACTACGCCAATACGGCCGGTTTTAATCGGGGAAACATACCGGCGATGGTGGCTTTTTACACGGTGGATAATCCGGAAAAACAGATTCAGTGCATGGCCTACAGTCTGGATAAAGGGCGTACCTGGACAAAATATGCTCAAAATCCACTGATCGATTCGAAAGCGAAATGGAACAGCAAGGACACCCGCGATCCACGAGTGTTTTGGTATGCTTCCGGTAATCATTGGGTAATGGTCCTGAACGAACGCGATGGACATTCGATCTACACCTCCAAGAATATGAAGGCATGGACGTTTGAAAGTCACGTTACCGGTTTCTGGGAATGCCCTGACTTATTCGAGTTACCCATCGACGGCGATTCCACTAAAACCAAATGGGTGATGTATGGCGCGTCCGCTACGTATATGATCGGTTCCTTCGATGGGAAAACATTCACGCCCGAATCGGGCAAACACTACTACGTTACCGGCACCCTCTATGCGGCACAAACCTTTGCCAATATGCCCCCAAACGATCCCCGCCGTATTCAGATTGGCTGGGGTCGGGTGCAACAGCCCGGCATGCCGTTTAACAATATGATGTTACTGCCGACTGAATTACGGCTTCGCACGACCAAAAATGGCCTGCGATTGAGTAGCGTGCCGGTCAAGGAAACGGACCAGTTGTTTGAGAAAGTACAGCAGGGGACGTCACTGAGCGCAACCGCTGCCAATGAAAAACTGAAATCATTTAACCAGTTAGACCGATTTCGGGTCAGGACCACGCTGAAATTGTCGCATGCTACCAGCGCGGGCTTATCGCTTTTCGGACAGCGATTGCTGGAGTATGATATGAATGGCAACCGGATCAATGGCGTGTTCTATTCGCCCGAAAATATGACCAGTATGGAGCTTGCCGCCGACATTTACGTTGACCGAACATCCATCGAAGTATTTATTGACGGAGGGGCTTATTCGTATTCGCTGGAAAGAAAGCCCATATTGGGCAACAACGAAGGCCTTCAGGTTTGGGGTACGGCCATTGAGGTGAAGGAGCTTGCCATGTACATGGTCAAATCAATATGGAAATAATGTCTGGTCGTGTACAACCCATACGCTTATTTAGGGTCTATATTACGTGAATCAGAAGCGAATTGGTACCAAGTTCTGGTGAGCCGTTCAACAGGCCTGTGCTGATAAATTACTATAATAACAATAAAAGTTAGGTGATTATGAATGGGTAAACAACCGGATTTGTTTACATTACATACAGTGCCTGATTAGTAATTAGTTGGGAATCAGTTCGATAAATTAACATTTCATGAAAAGTGTACAGATAGCTCCATTTGATATTTCCCGCCACCTGCACACCAGGCGTCTGGAACAGGAAGTCGAAAACCGGACAGCTTACACGATTGATACGGCTGAACTAACGATCTATGAAACGCATCAGGTTGCTGAAAAACTTGAAATCACCTTTGACAACCCCGTGTTAGCCAGCATGATTCGGGGTAAGAAAGTGATGAACTTACCCGGTACCGGTAAACCCTCGTTCGATTTTTTACCGGGCGAATCAATAATTGTTTCCAGTAATGAAACGATGCAAATTGATTTTCCGGAAGCCGAGCACCATAATCCAACCCAATGTCTGGGATTGGTTATTGCCCCGGATAAAATACTTCAGGTAACCGATCTGTTAAATGATCGGGCGCCACTGATCGACACGACACAGGGCTGGCAATTTGGACAGCACAATTTCTTCCTGACCAACGACGTACCAATCCAGCAACTCATTGCCCGCCTGATTTATATCTTCACCGAAAACAATGAAGCTAAAGACGTATTTGCTAATCTTGTTTTGCAGGAGTTGGTTGTCCGACTGATGCAAACGCAGGCGCGTACGCTGCTGCTAAGCCCGGAAACGGCTTTCGCAAATGTGAATCGGCTGGCGCACGTCGCTCAGTACATTAACAAACATATAAGCCGCAACATACAGGTTCGGGAACTGGCTGACGAAGCTTGCATGAGTGAACCAAACTTCTATCGCACGTTCAAACAGACCTTCGGCATGACACCAGTTGATTACATCAATCAGCAACGTATTGCCTTGGCTTCTCGATTATTACGAACCACCAATCGCGGCCTAACCGATATTAGCCTTGAGTGTGGATTCAATAACCTGACCTATTTCATGAAAATGTTTCGACGTGAAATGGGAGCTTCACCCTCCCAATACCGCAAGCAAGCGATGTCGGCAGTAAGTAATGCGTAAACTGATTGGAACATAAGCCGTGACATATACCTTCACCATGAACGTAGTGAATTGCTGATTTTCTGACATTTAGCTGAAAGATACTGTATAAAAATCGTCGGCTGATGATTTGTCCGGGAAGCCTGCTCCTAAACAAATCATCAGCCGACGGTTTTTATATAATTGGTCAGATTGTGCCGACTCGTTATTGTTTAACGCGTACGGCTGTCGACTCAAGCATACTCATCAGCATGCCTTTCAAATTATCATCATCCACTTTCTCCAGGGCAAGATCAATCTCTCCGGCCTGCTCCGTATTAAAGTGAATTGTTAGTTTTTTCCCTGCGTCTTCCTCGATTTTAGTAATTGGAGTGACGGGTCTTGTGCCTGTTGGATCTTTTAGTTCACCAGTTAGTTTTCCGTCTTTCCTAACCAGTTCGGCCGTCATTTTTGCGTC
This sequence comes from Spirosoma jeollabukense, assembly GCF_054777855.1. Taxonomy (NCBI): domain Bacteria; kingdom Pseudomonadati; phylum Bacteroidota; class Cytophagia; order Cytophagales; family Cytophagaceae; genus Spirosoma; species Spirosoma jeollabukense. The sequence continues at coordinate 114,670 of NZ_BAAHAD010000016.1, read as the reverse complement.
ACCATCGGGCGTTCCCTTTATGGTAATATCCCATTTTCCGGCAAAAAAGTCGGTTGATGGCGTAGTGGTTTGGGAAAAGCCCCTGGCGCAAATGCCCAGGAGGAAAACGAACAGGAATAGATTTACTTTTTTCATTAATCGACTGGTTTAAACGTGAAATTGAACAGATAACTATTTTTGGAAAAGCACTCACTTGGCTACTATATACTTCTATGAATCTGTTTAGGGTTTATCTTCTACAGGTTCACTATCTCGTTTTGTCAGTCTGCTTTACCCCTAAATCCCCTAAAGGGGACTTTACTTAGGCACGTACCAAGTCCCCTTAAGGGGATTTAGGGGTAAAGCAGACTAGAAAGAATAATCCTAAACAGGTTCTATGTTTACTTACCGCTCTTAAACGTCATGCCCTGATCCTGAAGGGGCAATCACGTAACGGCTTGGCCGGTCATCAAATTTAATGAGCGAATCACTCGCCCCTTTCCATTCATCGGTTTCCGATCCTGACGCGAGTTCCCTTAATTGCCGCCTGCCTTCATGTACAGCTTGCCTTCTCTGGGTGTGATCGCGGACTATCGGCCCCCCAGGTCTCCTTAGTTAGATCAGTTTGAGAAGAAAACCTGTGCGGATGCGTTGAAGCAGAGAATCGTTCATACGTGGCAAGCTTACTGAACGATAAAGCTCGTATTTGGGTCGGCCTGTACAACAAACGTCCTGGTGAGTGTTTCGTTACCCGTTGTGAGTGTCAGTCGATACGTTCCCGTGCCTAAGTTAGAGAAGTCGAATTGCTGACTCAGTCCTTTTTGAAGGGCTACCTGTTGGGTGTAGACGGCCTGACCGTTGGTATTCCAGATGGCAAGCTGAGCTTTGGCTTGACGGGGTTGAACGTAGAGCCTGATTTTATGCTCGGGTGTCATCACCAGGTGGGGTTGTGCGGCCGCTGTTTGAGGAGTTGATGGATTGGCGAACGATGCGGTGCCAGCGGCTAGTCCCAGTATCAACATAAGTACTTTTTTCATGGCTTTTGTTTGTAAGTGGTTAGTTGTTTCGTTTGATGAAACAAAGTTGCCATCAGATCAGTAAGCCAGAAACTAAAAGGCGACGAGCACCGGAATGAAGCAGATGAGTGTGAATTTTTGAGGGATAAGTGAATGACAGATAGCTGGGATAAACTAGGCAATGGGTAAGGTAATAACAAACTCAGCAAACTCACCAGGCTGGGTAGTAGCTGTCAGGGTACCACCCAGCCCTTTTGTGATAATGTCATAACTTAATGATAAGCCCAGCCCCGTGCCCTGTCCCGTTGGTTTAGTCGTAAAGAAAGGCTGGAAGATCTTGGAAAGTACCGTTTGCGGAATGCCCGTGCCATTGTCGCGAACCCGAATCTCGATTTGCTTGCCTCGTTGCGCTGTGCTCAACGTAACCCTGGGTTGGTAGTCTGCCACACCAGCCTGTTGTTTTTGCCGGACCGCATAAAAGGCGTTGTTAAACAGATTCAGGAGTACCCGCCCTAACTCCTGAGGAATCACTTCATATTTACTCAGGGAAAGGTCAAAATCCGTGACAAGGTCACAGCTAAAGTCCGGGCTCTTGGCTTTCAACCCATGGAAGGCTAACCGAAAATACTCATCCGTAACGGCATTCAGGTCAACCAGTTGTTTCTCGCCTGTGCTGGTGCGGGAGTGTTCCAGCATGCTTTTGACAATACTGGCAGCCCGGCCCCCGTGGTGATTGATCTTGGCTAGATTACCCGATAAATCTCCCAGAATTTCTTCTTCCAGCTCTTCATCCCGTTCCTCTTTCTTTTTGCGTTCTTCCTTTATTTCATTGAGCAGGTCTGTCGATATCGCGGAGAAGTTATTGACGAAATTGAGTGGATTCTGAATCTCATGCGCGATGCCGGCCGTCAGTTCGCCCAGAGAGGCCATCTTCTCCGATTGGATGAGCTGGGTTTGCGTGGTCTGGAGTTTGGTCAGCGTATGCTGTAGCTCTTCTTTTTGCTGTTGAAGTTCTTCTTTTTGCCGCAGCAATTCTTCTTTCTGCAACTGGAGTACTTCTTTCTGCTCCTCAAGTAAGGCATTCGCTTTTTGCTTCGTGCGATACGCATAGAAGCTGACCGCGGCCAGCACCAGCATCAGGCCCATACCAGCCAGCAAAGCCAGTTGACGGGCCTGGGCTAACGCATTCTGCTTGAGCTGTTCGGCCTGAGCAGCCTGCTGTTGCTGATCGAATTTATAGGTCATCGTCAGTTCGGTCGCTTTTTGCACATTCTCCTTACCCCGCACTGAATCGGAAATAGCGGCTGACGTTTTGAACGTAGCTAGTGCCCGGCGATAGTTGCCTACCTGCTCGTAACAAGCCGACAAGTCCCGGTAGGAATCGCCAGTCTGGGCATTATAGAGATCGGCATCTTTCAGGACGGCAAAACTTTTCTCATAGAAGGGAATGGCTTCGGCGCATCGAGCCTGCTGCTTGAGAATGCTTCCCATAGCCGCATAGGCCTGATGAATATTGAGAGGCAGGTGAGATGCATCGGCAATAGTCATGGCTTGTTTGACCAGTGGTTCCGCCTGATCAAACTTTTTCTGTAGGGCGAGATTGGTGGCGGCCTGCGACAAAGCGGTGGCCTGAATGCCCGTATCGCCTATCTCTTTCGCCAGCGTAGCGGCTTTTATCGCCATTTCATACGCTTTTTGGGTGTCGTGCATCTTCGTATAAATACCCACCAGATTCGAATACCCGTATAGCTCGACATTGGTAAGGCTTTCCTGCTTAGCTAACCGAATACCTTTCTGGTAAGCCTGTTCAGCTCCTTTCATATCACCCATTTCGGTATAAATATTGGCGATGTTAACCAAGGCGTAGGCCTGCTGCTTGATGTTACGTACTGATTCTGCGATGGACAGGGATTTCTGCTGGTACTGGAGGGCCTGAGGACGGTTTGACTGCATGTCATAGGAAATCCCCAGATTCGAATAAACGATGATCAGTTGAGCTTTGTCGTTAAGTCGTTCGGCAATGGCTTTGCTTTTCTCCTGAAAAATGATCGAGCTGTCGTATTTGCTCTGTATGGCGTAGGTGGTACCAAAAGCGCCATATACTTTACTAAGTTGAGCCGAGTCCTTTGTCGAGAGACATATAGCTTCGGCTAGCTTTAGGGTCGCTTTAGCCGCAGCAAAGTCCCCTTTAACACTGTAGGTATAGGCCAGACGGATTCTGGTTCTGGCTTCTCCTTTTTTATACTGAATACGTTTGGCCTCTTCAATTGTTTTGAGGCCCAGGCTCATGGCTGAGTCAATATTTATTTGATTGAACAGGACAATTTTTTCGTTATTTATATTAATACGGCCCGTATCGGTAGTAGTCTGCCTGAGAAGCCGATTTAAACTGTCGAGTTTCGGGGTCTGGGCATGAGCCAGGCCAACACTCAGTAGAATAAAAATAAATGTGGACAGGAATTTCATGGTTGATTAAAGAGGAAAGATGTACCATACGGCACGTGTCAAGTAGAAAACGTCAATAGGCTATCCAGCGTATTGCTACCCGTATGGCCAATTGGTAAACCCGCTAAAACATCCACCAAATTTACTTAATTGAATGGGTTAAATATAACAATTCATATAGGAATGAGCTTGTCAGGCATAAAGGAAGCCAGTCAGATACATGCTCAAAAGCATGTATCTATCGATGAAGAGAAGCTTAAAAGGTTGGCTGGCGAAAGGCAGGCTACGCTACTGAAGAAAGTGTAGAAATGGACTTTATCAGGACATCGAATTGGTTTAGCTGTTGTCTTCTACTAATACATATTTGGCTTGTGTACTATTTTTTAAATTCACTAGTCTGTGTAATTGAACTACAAAGAGAAAAATTTGGGTCAATACGATAAGTTTGTTAATCAAATGTTTCTATATGCAGATTATAGCTGGTATATATACAATAATATGCGAAAATTAGCCCCTGGTTCTTCGTGAATTAGCAAAGCCCAGTTACTAATTGCATGAGTTATTTAAGCACTGGTAGCCTCAATTGAATAACAGATTCTGTTTCTAGTTCGACAGGTAATCTGCTCATGACGAGTCAACGATCATTGCTACGTTGGTAGAGGATAACGATCAATTGATCTTTACTGGCTCCAATGAAGAAACAACTACTCAACCAAACTTGCTACATCAATGAGGTACTATTTAATACTCCTTCCTCTGCTACTAACCATTCAGGTTTCAGCCCAATTAACCATTGGTAATGAAGGCATAACTATTATGGCGGGCAATTCCATAACTGTTGATGGACTTACTCTAACGCCATCGGCTAACCTGGTTGTGTCCAATAATAGTATTCAGGTGAGCAGTACGCCCCTGGCGGGAAGTCCTAACGGCAGCATTAATCGAGCGTATCAATTTGGGGCGTCCATTACCTTTTCTGGAACAGCCAGCATCAACTACCTGACTACTGAACTCAACGGGCATGATGAAACATCCCTACAACTAGCTTACTCATCTGCTGCAAACGCTCCCTATGTCGTTACTTCGGGTAATACCAACAATGCCACCAGTCACGTTGTGTCTAACTCATTTACAAATAAGAATCTATTTGCCATAACCGCCGTTGGCCTTCCTGATCTTATCCCCCTCCTCAGCACCTTACCTTCGACCCAATATGGGACGACTAACTTCACGGTCGTGGTAGATGTGTTTGAGTTGAATGCAACTGCTACCAGCGAGTTGCCCACGGTCTATATTACCAAAGATCCGCTTGTCACCTTGAGTTTTAATGCAAGTTCAACCTTTGTTGGAGGCAAGGTAGTGCAAAATGGGAACTGGACGTTTGATGGGACATCGAACGATGACTTCTATCTGGTAAGAACAACGCAAGTTCTTGGCCCTAATGCAAAGCGGTCGTTTGGCTTAACGGGTGTGCTAAAGCCTGGGAATACAAAGGGCGCCTTAACCATCAGTACGACTATTGCTGGACTTAGCGGGGGAGAAGTGAAGCTTACAAACAATACCGATTCAGATAAGATCGACTACTTTAATAAATAAGTGGCAGGCAATCAGCTCGCCAACTAGTCACTACGTTCGGTAAGCTCTGCCCGTACATCTCCGTCGTGGCTAAGAATAGGAGCCGCCTTGTTTGTTTTGACCGGTGTATGGGGGCTGGTTGAATCTTCCGGGAAACGAAGTCTCGCCAGGTAGCATCGTAGTTCGATCGTTGTGGGTTGCCTATCGTTTGGCATTTCCTGACCAGCGCTTGAATTGCACTCAGGTAATACCGCTAGGGTACAGAAGAGTCCGGTTAATATCAGTAGAGTTTTTTTGAGCTTCATTTCTTTAAGGTGGCTGTATCGTGAATAATTTGTCTGCCAATTGATCAGGACAAAATTCCCGGTATACCACGACTTAAATGCCCAGTTTTGGGACAAAAAATATCAATTTAGAGACGCAAAGACCTGGCGCTACGTACTAAATCTGATGTAGTGTTCCTGATTGGCTGTCGGTAGATTTTTACCTTATTTTAATCTCTTTGCGGCTGAGTTAGTTATAAGAGTATGAACGGACTACTTATACTGCTAGCCTTGCTGTTGATGGGAGCGTCAGCCGAGGCACAAACCAAGCCCGCAACGCTGACACCACCCGCTGTCGTTTCTGTAATTGAGGGCGTATCCGGCAAACGCTTCCTGCCCGATACGGCTATTGCTACGTTGTCGGAGGAGGACGAAACGCTGCTGGCAAAAGAGCCGATTGCCAACTGGGGCCTTTTGCAGGAATCAGGCAATATGACCTATTCCAATCTTGTTGTTGGCACCCGGTCCTACCAATTGCTCATTACTAAATTGCCCAAGGATGAGTTCCCAACGGCTATGTTATTGCGTTTTGTTACGCCTAAATCGAAGCCGGAGCCCATTGCGCGGGGAATGCTCAAGCCTAAAGTGGAGCCAGCCTCTAAATAAGTGTTACGTCAGTTGAGTGGGCAAAAAAAGAAACGCTGGTTCGATAAACGTGGATTGCCTTCTTTGGGTAGTAAGAAGTCAGAATCGGTGAGATAAAGCAACAGGACGAAGCTTTATCTCAGATTCCCTTTACAGATAGAGTTGAAACCAGCTGACAATGAGTAACCTAAAGTCGGGCTACTTATCCCCAATTTCCTCCTGTTTATAAATAAAATCGTGCGCTTGTCGAGCCCGTTCTCTGGTTTCCAGAGCCTTCCGGAAAAATTGTTCGGCGGCAATACTGTTGCCACCCTCCGCAAATTGTTTTCCCGACTGTTCGAGCAGAATAACCGTTTCTTCCAGGCTACGGATGCCTTTCCAGAACGACTCTTCAACACTTTTACCCACTTCTGCTAACAATGAACTGGCCGTAAAGGCATGACCGGTATGACACCGGTAACGTATCAGTTTGCCTTCTTTGAGACTGATGAGGGCACCATGACATTCCGGACAGGTTAAGGGAGTCAGTTCGCCCAGTTCCAGAACGCCCATTTCAAATGCATTGTCCTGAGCCGCAATGTTAACCTCAACTTCCATCCGCTTATCTTCCTCCGGGGCGAGTTGTGGTTTGTCGGGTACCGTTTCCTGAATTAATTTTTGTAATAGTTCGGCCATTTCCGAGACGGAAACAATGTAATCCACATCTACGTATTCCAGTACGTTGTCGGGCATGCTTGGGTACATGGCCTCCTTGGGTTCCTGAATAATGCCAAGGCCACCTAACCGCTTCACCGACCACATGCCCGACGTACCATCATTGAGCATGCCGGTTAGAACGATGCCGATAACGCGGGGGCCGTAGGTATAGGCAGCCGAACGAAACAACGCATCGATGGATGGACGAAACCGATTTTCTTTTGGCCCTTTTTTGACAATTACCTGATCATATTCCACCAGCATGTGATGATCGGGTGGCGCTACGTATATACGTCCCGTATGAATAGGCTCGCCGTCTTTGGGATGAGCTGCGAGAATCGGTCCGGAATGGTTTAAAATGTCGGGTAGGAAACTTGGTGAGTGAGGTGATACATGAAGAACAATGAAAATAGACGCCTGAAAGTCTTTGGGTAAGGAAGCTACCAGTTCTTTAAGAGCGTAAACTCCGCCTGCCGACGCGCCAATAACAACAATGTCTCGGTTTGCCATAATTTCGTGCATTACAATTTCATTAATTATACAATTCTCATAATGAGGTAAATAAGATGCTTATGAGTACACCTATTTCTATTTACCAGTAAAATTTGTTAATTTTTCGGGCTTTTTAAGCAATCGTTAGCCATTTAACGCACTGGCTAACGATTGGTTTATCGAGTGAGAATACCTTACGGCAATAAAGTGGCTAAAAAAGAAAGTAATACGAATCGCACTGCCAAAGCTAAGAACAAACCTGTTCCAATTGTAGCCATCGGCGCTTCTGCGGGTGGATTGGAAGCGGTTACTGACTTATTGAAACATCTGTCGGCTACTACGGGGCTGGCCTATGTGTATATTCAACATCTTGACCCAACTCATGAAAGTGCGCTTTCTGAAATACTAGGTCGTGCAACGAAAATGCCGGTTGTTCAGGCGGAGCATCTTCAGCCGGTCAAACCCAATCAGGTCTATGTTATTCCGCCCGACAAAGACATGGAGGTTATTGATGGCGTATTGACGCTTCTCAAGCGCCAACGGGCAGACCGATCGACGATCCATATGCCGATCGACGTTTTTTTTGCCTCACTGGCCGAGCGTCAGCGGGATGGTGCCATAGGCATTCTGCTCTCAGGGACAAATTCCGACGGAACCATTGGCCTGAAAGCCATCAAAGCCGCCGGTGGCATCACATTTGCCCAGGATGAAACCGCCATCTTTCAAAACATGCCCAAAGCCGCTATCAGCGAGGGTGTGGTGGATATGGTGCTTTCGCCAGCCGAAATTGCGGAAGAACTGGATCGGCTAAGTAAACAATCAGATATTTTTCAGCAAACAACCGTAGCCGAGTCGCTGGAAGAATCGCAAATGGTAGCAGACGAAGACCTTCGCACCATTATTGCGTTTCTACGCCGAATGGTTGGGGTCGACTTTAGTCATTATAAAGTAACCACCATCCAGCGCCGGATAATCCGGCGGATGTTGCTCTACAAGCTGGGAACACTTGGCGAATATGCCAAATACCTCAAGCAAAATCCTAATGAGGCCCATGTTTTATATAGCGACTTACTGATAAACGTCACCAACTTTTTTCGGGATGCCGACACCATGGACTACCTGGAAAAAGTTCTGTTTCCGCAAATTGTTAAGAGTAAACCGGCCCGCGAACCCATCCGGATCTGGGTACCTGCCTGCTCAACCGGCGAAGAAGCTTATTCATTAGCTATCCTGCTGCTGGAAGTGCTGGGCGACCGGGCCTCCAGCACGGCTATTCATATTTTTGCGACAGATTTGAGCGAGTCTGCCATTGCCAAGGCGCGAACGGGTACCTACAGTCGCAGCCAGATGCTGGACGTATCGCCCAAACGGCTGCATCGCTTTTTTACCAAGACGGAAGAACACTACCGCATAAATAAGTCCGTTCGGGATTTGTGTGTCTTTGCACCACATAATGTGTTCAAAGACCCTCCTTTCTCCCGACTTGATTTAGTGAGTTGCCGTAATATGTTGATTTATACCGACAACGTATTACAGCGAAAAGCCATTGCTACGTTCCACTACGCGCTGAATCCCAAAGGGTTCCTGGTGTTGGGGAAATCAGAAACCGTGGGGTCGTCGAGTGCTTTATTTTCGCAGGTGGAAAAGAATTACAAAATCTATGCCCGCAAGAATGATGTTATCAGCCGAGTCAATTTTGATATAAACCCCCGTCCTGTCATGGATCGGCTACTGGAGTCAGATCCGCAGGCAGGCAGGATGGTAGACTATGAACCACCTAAGGCTACCATGAAGGCAAGCAATCCACCCGGGAATGATTTAGACAAAATAGTCGACAATCTGTTGTTAAGTCAGTTCACGCCCGCTTCGGTCGTGGTTAATCAGGATTTGGAAATTATCCTGTTTCGGGGCGCAACCAGTTTGTTTCTGGAGCCTACGCCGGGTAAGGCCAGCCTTAACCTCCTCAAAATGGCGCGCCCGTCGCTGGCTTTCGATCTGCGCAGTACGGTCCATAAAGCCCAAAAATCAGGGCAGTCGGTACGTAAAACGGGCCTCGAAATACAAATAAAAGACAAAACGCATTACATTACCATTGAAGCCATTCCGCTCAAAACCGAATTGGAGGAGCGGCTGTTTCTGATTCTTTTCGAGGAGATCATCCCCGCCGTTGTTGTCGAGACACCATCGGTGCAATCCCGCAATCAGCGAATCAAACAGCTGGAAGATGAACTCAAAAATCTGCGGGAGGATATGCGCTCGATTATTGAGGAGCAGGAAGCCAGCAACGAAGAACTGCAATCTGCCAATGAAGAAATTGTCAGTAGTAATGAAGAGTTGCAGAGTATAAACGAAGAACTGGAAACCAGCAAAGAAGAGATTGAGTCTACCAATGAAGAACTGCTGACCATTAACCAGGAGTTGCAGATACGGAACGACCAGCTGTCTGAAGCGTATGGGTACTCTGAAGCAATTTTTGGTACCATTCGGGAGGCAACGCTTGTGCTCGACCGGGATTTACGGGTGAAGAGCGCCAACCGGGCCTTTTATAAAACCTTCCGGTTGCGGGAGGAGGATACGGAAGGCTACCTGATCTACGAACTGGATAACCGCCAGTGGGATTTTGCCCAGTTGCGAAACCTGCTGGAAAATGTGATCAACCAGGATATTTCCATTCAGGGCTTTGAGGTGACGCATCAGTTTCAAAACATTGGCGAAAAAGTACTACGTCTCAATGCGCGTAAGGTTGTGTACCAGCAACGTCAGGAAGCCATTCTGCTGGCTATCGAGGACATTACGGATCACAAACAGGCACAACTCCTGCTGGAAGAACGACAGGCCTGGTTCCGCAATATCGCCGATAACGCGCCCATGCTCATCTGGGTGGCTGGCCCCGACAAGCAGTATACGTTCCTGAATCGGGCGTGGTTAGCCTATACCGATCATCCGATAGATCAGGAAGTCGGCCCGGGATGGGTACAGAACATTCACCCCAGCGATCGTACCAGTTATTTAGACGCGTTTAATGCCCATTTTGCCAAACGGGAATCCTTCACGACGGAATACCGGCTTCGACGACACGACGGTGAATACCGCTGGATAGTCGAGCACGCGAACCCCACATTCGGGCCCGACAACATCTTCAGTGGGTATATCGGCAGTTGCACGGACATTCATCTGCAGAAAACACTGAACCAGGAACTCGATCGGCGGGTCTATGAACGTACCAACGAACTGCAGCAGGCGAACAGCAAGCTAACCCAGGCTAACAACCTGATGAGCAGTATTTTTGACAATGCTCCCGTGGCCATTACGTTGTTTGAAGCTGTGCGCGAACCGGGCCGTCAATCCGTCGATACACCTATTCCGCCGGGTACGGCCAAAATCATTGATTTCAACATGGTTCAGGTCAACAGCCGATCGGCCTCGTTCATGAACCGTTCTGTCGATGATCTGAGACGGCACAGTTACCGCACCTTGTTTGCCGGTAGTACCGAAGCCCGTCATTTTGATGTATACGTTCAGGTTGTTGAAACGGGTGTGCCTGTCGTTCAGGAAATTGCCTATGAACGGAACGGCCAGTATGACTGGCACTGGGTGTCCATTACCCGGTTTGGCGATGGCTTTCTGTCGGTTTCGTTAGACATCACCGACCGGAAACGGGCCGAAGAACAGTTGCGGACACTGGTCAACAACACGCCCGATATAATTACCCGCTGGGATCGGGAGCTGAAATTGCTGTTCGCAAATTCGGCTTTTGAAGATAAAGCGGGTTCTCCTCTGGCAGACTTATTAGGTAAAACCAATCTGGAAATGGGTCAGCCAGCGGACGTTGCGGGGCCTTATATGGAAAAATTAAGGCAAACGTTTCAGACGGGAGCGGAACAGGTTCATTATAATTCATTCCAGACCCCCCATGGCGAAGCTCGCTATTTCTCCCAGATGGTGCCGGAGTTTGCGCCCGATGGGTCGGTGCAGAGCGTATTGGCCATTGGCCGGAACATCACGGATCTGGAACAGGCACAGAAACAGAACCAGCAGTATGCCGAAAATTTGCAGGCAGTCCTGAACAGTTCACCAGCCGCCATTGGCTTTTTCAAGGGAGTTCGCAACGAAAACGATGAGCTGATCGATTTTAAATTATTGGTTTGCAATCGGCGATTTGCTCAATTAATTGATCCATTGGGTGGACAATCAATGGATCAATTAATTGGACTTTCGGTTACTGACTTATCCGGTAAATTATGGCAGGAGGGTACTTTCGAGAATTTTCGTCGGGTGCGGGAAACGGAAGAAACATTCTACGAAGAACGATATGACGAGGAGCAGGACCGCTGGACGAGTATCGCATTGAACCGGTATGATGATGGTGTCGTATTAACGGGTCTGGATATTAGTCTCATAAAACAAGCCGAACAACAGCAGGAGTACTGGTTGAATGAGCTGGAAAAATCGAACGATAATATCCAGACGCTGGCACAAATTCGACAGCAGTTACGATTGAGGGGGGAATTTCTACGAAGCACATCGCACGATTTACGGGGTAACTTTGGCATTATCCAGGGGGCTGCTACGTTGCTGGATATGGCCAATAACGAGGAAGAACGTAGCCAGATGCTGGATATGCTTCAACGGAATCTAAAGCAGGCGACCCAAATGCTGTCGGAACTGCTGGATTTTTCCCGGCTGGAGGCAGGGCAGGAGCAACGATTGATTTCGACGCTCGATGTGGCTACATTACTAAATGGACTCGTCGATAGTGTACGCCCCCTGGCCGAAGAGCGTGGCCTGGGGCTGGAGGGCGAAGGCGACAGCTCACTGATCGTTGACGGGGATTCGGTTAAGATTCACCGCATTGCTCAAAACCTGCTGCTTAATGCTTTGAAGTATACACTAACCGGAGAAGTACGTGTGCACTGGGGCGCTGCGCCAACTGCCGATAAATGGCAGCTTACTATTACAGATACTGGGCCTGGGCTTGAGTGGATAGGGGAGCCAGAAGGGCATACGTCCTCTGGAGAAGGGATTGGCCTTATGATTGTCAGGCAGCTTTGTGACTTACTGGATGTCCAGATGGACGTAGTGAGTGAAGCGGGCGTTGGTACTCGTTTTCAATTAATTTTCCCTCGGCAGTACCCAGTTTAAGGGTACTGCCGGGATAGGGTAAACAAAATAGTTACGAATGAAAGCATCTATTTTTAGTTTTTTGCGCGTTCTCAAAAAAAACAACTAAAGAGTCAGTTATGCCAATGCCAGCCGAATCCATGCTTTACGTTGTTGACGATGAGGCTGACTACAGGTTTTTAGTCAATCAAGTTTTTAACCGATTCCTGCCCCAATATACCGTTCGTTTCTTCGCCAGCGGATTTGAATTATACGAACATATTCTGACAGAATCAGGCCCCTCTGGATCGGCTGGAAGGGCGAATAGACAAGCCCGGCCGGGCCTGATTCTGCTGGATTTACGCATGCCTGATTTTAGTGGTTTGCAAACGCTGACTTATTTAAAACAGCACTTGTACTGGCGACGTATTCCGGCCGTAATCATGAGCAATAGCCTGTCCATCGAAGAAAAAGCCGCCTGTTATGATGCTGGAGCGAATTCGTTTCTGCATAAACCTACTGATCTGAACCAGCTCACCGAAACGATGCAATCTGTATGTACGTATTGGCTGGAGTTCAACCGAAGTCCTAAAATGTAGCTCTGCGCTGGATTGAGACGTAGTAGTAAGTCCTTAAATCGATCATTCCGTGAACTTTGGTAAGGTAACGGCATCCCACCAGTAATGACGGAAGTAGGTAAAGCATTCCAGCCATTTATCGTAGCCGGAAGGCTTAACAATGTAGGAATTACTGCGGTAGAAATACGACTCCTTAATATCTTCTATGTCGGCAGACTGGCTCAGAATAATGACGGGTAATTCCCGGTACAGATGATGCGTTTTAATGGACTGTAGCAGGCTCCATCCGATTTCGCGTTGGGGTAAATACAAATCCAGCAGGATTAGTCTGGGTAGTTCCCTCATATCCTGCGTACAGGCGTCAAGATAGAGCATGGTCTGATGGGCGTCTGACATCCAAATTGCCTCTACCTCTGGAAATCGTTGTTGCAGGGCCCACCGGATAATGAACCATTGATCCGCATTATCCTCAACAATTAGTATGGTTGTATTACGGGTTTTAGTCGCGTTGGCTGTAGCTGTATTGTCCATCTACTGCATAGGATAAGTTATATCCGTAAATATAATTAACCGAAATCTTTATATAATTTTTGCTAGATTATTTTTACTGGATCTAAATAGATGGGAAAAATTGCACCCCAACTCATAGTAGAATAGAGGTTAGTTCCCGTTCACGCTGGCAGTGGTCAAGGGCGGAACAGGCCGCAGCCGGGCCACGCGAATACCCGACATGTGCTTGTTCCAAAGGACGTAGTCACTGAGCGGATAGGGCGTAATAACCACCTCGCCCTGATCGGAGGAGGCATGCAGGAGGTGAATCCGGCCATTGGCTTGCCGTACGGCCAGCCCAACGTGCTTCATATCCAGCCCTGGCCGGGCAGCCATCAGCATAATAATGTCACCTTCCTGAAGCTGGGCCTCCGCCAGCCGGATATTTTTGGATGGAATAAACGAAAACGACTGCTGGCTAAGTGACGCTTCGGTCTGGGCAATCTGTTTAAAGACCGCGGGATTGTTCAGGTGTGGGTATTTATAGGTAGCCGTAGTCATGTAGGAGACTGGCTTGGCAACGGTTAAACTCCCTGGTAGTTCATGGGTTACATCGCTCAGAAGCCCTTTGTGTTCATTATCGCGAAGCCAGTCTGAAAAATAATGCAGGCGACTTGCATAGCCATCAATCCGGCCGTCCCGGTAGCGTAATTTGGTCAGATACTTATGAAACGCCTGATCAAAAAGAGTGCTGTCCTGCCTGTTGGCCAGGTCGTTGGCCGCCAGCGAAAGTGCCAGTACGGTTTCTACATACGTAGTACAATCAAATTCACGCAGATTGATGACTAACCGCTCGGCAGGATTGGTATCGAGTGTATGGGCTACGTAAGGTTTCCCCAGAAATTGTTTGCCAACATTAATCGTTGTTTCGGCCAGTGTTTGGCCGCCTGCAACAGTCAATGAACGCAGATCCGTGATCGCCTGTGCATGAGCAGTCAACGACAGTGATAGCAGGAAAAGTCCCGTAAACAGTTTCGTCATAGATTGGTGGGTGCTTTCAGGTATGGCTGTTCGACGGAGCCATACCTGAAAAGTACCACAAATTTACGACTTAATTTCCAGCACCCTGACGCTCCGGGGCGGTAATAACAGCGGCACGCCCGCCGAACCGACGGTATCAATGGTATCGTTGGTCAGGAAAATATCGCTGAACTGCTGAATTTTGCTGGCATCCAGGCCCATCACCTCAAAGGCAGGCGTAGGAATTCGGATCGTCGTATCGTAGGTAATCTGGTTGGAAAAGTTACAGACGATGAGCAGTTTCTGGCGATCGCTAAAGCGTAAATAGCTATACAGTTTATGCGCGTCGTAGCCTTCACTTTGTCCGTTGTCATTAACGTACTGCAGGTCATAAAAGTAGCCATTCTGAATAGCGTCGGAGCCACTCACCAGATAGTTCAACTGTTGGTAGAACGCCCGCAGGTTACGTTGGTCGTCGGTCAGTTCATGCCCATCGTAGCGGCCCTGATTCAAATAGCCCTGCCAGTCGGGCAAGCCCCAGTAATCGAAAATGGTGGTGCGGCCGTCGTCACCGCTGAAGCCTTCGACGCCCTCCGCCCGCACCCCAACTTCCTGGCCGAAATAGAGCAGAATTGGCCCGGTGTGCATAGTCGAAATAAGGGTCATGGCCGGAATGGCTGCCCAGGGATCATTCGTGAAAAAACGGGAGGCAATCCGTTGCTCGTCGTGCGTTTCCAGAAATCGAAGCATATGCTGCGGGAAATCGCCGGACTCCTGCTGCCATACATGCGTGAGGTCGTAGCACGACCCGTGGTCTTCCATCAGCCGCCGAACCGAGTCATACATGCCTACTTTATCATAGAGATAATCAAATCCTCCCCCAAAAATGAAGGTTCGGTATAAACCCGGATCATAAATCTCGGCAATAAAAATCAGGTGCGGATACCGTTGCTTCACCTGGCGAATAGCCCACTGCCAGAACTCAACGGGTACCAGATGGGCCATGTCGCACCGGAACCCATCAACGCCTTTGTCGGACCAGAACAGCAGAATGTCGAGCATCTGCTGCCAGGTTGCGGGGATCGGATCGAAGTGGTGAGTCCCATCGAAAATATTGATACCATAGTTGATTTTAATCGTTTCGTACCAGTCGTTAATGTCGGGCGTAGCTGTAATAGAGCCGCTACCCGTCACTTTGGCGGGGAACTCATGTAGCCTGCCCGATACTACGTTAGGGCCCGCCTTGTCAAACTCCGCCAACAAGGTACTGCCGGGTGCTTCCGGCGCTACAAACGTTTGTCCCGGCAGATAATAAAAATTGTTATTCGGCGAAAAAGCTACCGATGTATCGTCATTCTGGCCCAAATCAACAATGTAGTCTGGTTTAGCATCCGAGTGGTACTGGCGGGCAACGTGGTTCGGAACAAAATCAATAATAACCTTTAGTCCATACGCGTGCGTGCGCTGTACCAGGGCTTCGAACTCGGCCATGCGGTCGGGCACGCTAACGGCCAGATCGGGGTCAACGTCGTAATAATCTTTCACGGCGTAAGGCGATCCGGCTTTCCCTTTCACTACGTTCGGATCGTCGGGCCGAATGCCATAGTCCGAATAATCGGTCTGGGTAGCGTGTTCAATGATACCCGTAAACCAAATGTGCGATGCGCCAAACTGCCTGATCGACAGTAGGGCCGCATCATTAATGTCATTGAATTTGCCGACACCATTTTCGTCACGAGATCCATTGGGTAGATTCGTGATGGTCTGGTTACCAAACAAGCGGGTGAAGATCTGATAAATGATCAGTTTGTCCAGCACCGGGACAACAGACGGGGTATACATACGTACGAACGAATTCGGGTTACGGAAGTTCTCGGGAAGCCTGACGCAAAACTATGGCCTTTTTTTGCGAAAATCGTGGGTTAATTTTGCGTTCTTGTTGCATTATTTTTAGTTCAATTGCTAATCAACCTATTTGTTGTCAACCCTTATATGAAGAAGTTTACGTTTAGTCTGCTGATGATCCTGTTGTCAGTCATTCGGCCAGCTTTCCCGCAACAGTCCCAGGTCCAGCGCGTCAATCCTACAAACTGGTGGGTGGGAATGAAAAACCCGAACCTCCAACTGCTCCTGTACGGCCCCAATGCCGGGAAAATGACCTACACGGTTAGCTATCCGGGCGTAACGTTGGTGAAAGCGCATACCGTCGAAAATCCGAATTATGCGTTTCTGGACGTAGTGATTGCCGCCACGGCCAAGCCCGGTACGGTCAACATTGTGGGGAAAAGTGGCGGTCAATCGCTGAGGCAACCCTTCGAATTAAAAGCGCGTGATGGCGCACCGAAAGGGCAGGGGGTTACGTCCGCCGACTTTATTTACTTAGCCATGCCCGACCGGTTTGCCAACGGCGACCCCCGTAATGACAAATTTGCGGACATGGCCGACCCCAACGCCGATCGGACCAACCCATTCTACCGCCACGGGGGCGACCTGTTTGGGGCTAGCCAACGGATCAATTACCTGAAAGACTTAGGTGTTACGGCTATCTGGTTTACGCCTGTTCTCGAAAATGACCAGCCCCTCACGAACGAAGGCGGAGCCATGCGCTCGGCTTATCATGGCTACGGGTTTACGGATCACTACGCGGTAGATCGTCGGCTTGGGGGCAACGAAGCCTACAAAGCCTTCGCGAAACAAGCCCATGCGGCTGGCCTGAAAGTGGTGCAGGATGCGGTCTATAATCACGTGGGTATCAACCACTGGTTCATAAAAGATATGCCCAGCAAAGACTGGCTGCACCAGTGGCCAACCTATACCAATACGTCTTACAAATACCAGCCCATCACCGATCCACACGGCGCAGCCAGCGACCGCAAGGTTACTGTCGATGGCTGGTTTGTGCCATTCCTGCCCGATCTGAATCAGAGCAATCCCTACGTAGCGAATTTCCTGATCCAGCACGCCATCTGGTCGGTCGAAACGTTTGGCGTTGATGCCTGGCGAATTGATACGTATATGTATAACGATCAGCCGTTTATGAACCGCTGCAATCAGGCGTTGATAAATCAGTATCCGAAGATTCACATTTTTGGCGAATCGTGGGTGAACAACGTAGTGGATCAGGCCTATTACACGCGCAACAAAATTGATTTTCCTTTCAAGTCGAATCAGCCGGGTGGGCTGGATTTTGTACTATACGCGTCGATGCTTGATGCCCTGAAACAGAAATTTAGCTGGGACGATGGCGTCAATCGGTTCTATCAGGCATTAGCGCAGGATGCCGTTTACGTCGACCCGAACAAGCTGGTTACGTTCCTGGATAACCACGATACGGACCGTTATTTGTCGGTGATAGGGGCCGATTTCGAAAAGTACAAAATTGGCCTGACCTGGTTGCTGACAACGCGGGGCATTCCGTCGATGTACTACGGGACCGAGATTCTGATGAAGAATTTTAAAGATCCATCGGATGCCGAAGTGCGCCGTGATTTTCCGGGTGGTTTTCCCGGCGATAAGGAAAATAAGTTCGAGACGGCCGGACGTACCGACCGCGAAAATGAAGCGTATCAGTTCGTGCGTAAGCTAGCCACGTACCGGCGCGACAATCCGGTGATGCACACGGGCAAGCTCATGCAGTTTCTGCCGCAGGACGGCATCTATGTCTATTTTCGGTATGACGGTACGAAAACCGTGATGGTCGCCACGAATACCAACGAAAAAGAAATTTCGCTCGATACGGCCCGCTTTGCCGAGCGGATGAACGGCTTTCGTTCTGCCCGCAACGTATTGACCGATGAAACGATAAACGACTTGAAACGGGTAAAACTACCCGCTAAAACAGCGCTGGTGCTGGCATTGCAGCCGTAAGAAATGATACGCTTAAAAAACAGGGACGCCATTCGACGGACGTATTTCTCTGGACTGGGATAAGGGATGTGCCATATATGTCGTCTAACAAGACGGTGGCCTTCAAGAGAAAAAAGATGAGGTCGAATTACCGTACTCTTTAGACTACTTTTTTACGTTGCTATCAAGGTTCAATCGAATCGGCTACTTTTGCCGCTCTACAACTTGAATCACTATGCCTATTCGTGCCTTTCTTTTCGACCTCGACGGTGTTATCGTCGACACGGCCATTTACCATTACCAGGCCTGGAAACGGCTTGCCAATGAACTCGGGTTTGACATCTCGGAAGAATTTAATGAGCAACTCAAGGGCGTTAGTCGCATGGAATCGCTGGATCTGATTTTGGCGCATGGTGGCCTGACCCTCTCCGACGAGAAAAAAAATGAACTGGCTGCCCAGAAAAATCAATGGTATCTCGAACTCGTCAGCCGGATGACATCCGACGATATTCTGCCGGGTGTTGCTACGTTCTTCTCACAGGTGCGCAAAGCTGGATTGCAAACGGCGCTTGGCTCAGTCAGTAAAAACGCTCCGCTCATTCTGGAACGTATTGGTATGGCCGACGCTTTCGATGCGGTTATCGACGGCACAAAAATCACCAAAGGCAAACCCGATCCGGAAGTGTTCACCAAAGGAGCGGCTGAGCTAGAAGTTAGTCCGGCTGAATGCGTTGTTTTTGAAGATGCCGTGGCGGGCGTGGAAGCCGGTAAACGGGGTGGCATGTTTGTGGTCGGATTGGGCTCACCGGATGTATTGACCCAGGCCGATCTGGTTGCCCCCTCGCTGAATGCCTTGACCGTAGAGGAAGTGCTGACAAAGGCTCAATAACTTGTGACGAAAGTTTTTTGCCTTCGAGATAACAGCGTGGGTCGGCCTCCTGTTTATTTTGGCGGAAAGGCAAGGGTTTCCGAATCATCCGGTAGTTCTGTAATGGATACATGGATACCTGCTGATTGGGATGCGTGGGTTGATTCTCCTTCGGACAGAAAAGCAATCACTTGATCTTCGTCGGCGAACGTATACGTATCGTCAGTCGCCTGGTCCGTTGATTCGTCCGCTTCTGAGTCAGGTGAGGGTGTCTTTTTTATGGGTTCCACCAATAGGTTGACGCGTCTAAAGTCTTTTGTTCGGGCCATTATTTCGAGTGTTGACAGGCCCTCCGTATCTGTTTGGCGCTGGACGTTCAGGATTGTAAAGACGTTGGCTTCATTCCCTGTGTTGTGTAGCAGCCAGTTATAAATGGTTTCCATAGGTACGACGTTTGATCTGTAAACTCATCCGGGGATGGCTTGTTTAGCCCGGACGCCAACGGTAGCCGTATCATCCGGTAGTCCGTTACCTAATTGTTTTTAAAGGCCGACAACAAAGTGCCTGATTAACAGTAAAGTAAGTTCTTGCTGGTGCCGTATGTACTAGCAGTACGGTGGAGTATAGACAGTCGTCATCTATATCAGGTGGCGACTGTTTTCATAAGTGAGTCCGTCTAAATTCAATTGGGTATCAATACAGGCCACAGAAACAGCCCCGACAAGTGCCGGGGCTGTTTTCCTGATGTGGCCTGACTGTACTTACTGCATGGCAATCGTCCGGGTGATAGGCTGAAGGGGCTGATTAGCCAGGGTCAGCTGCTTGCGGATGCTGCCTTTCTCCGATTTGATCTCCAGCTCATACTGCCCATCGGCCAGTTCACTCACATCCAGTTTCACCGCATACCTGGCTTCCTTCTTGCTGATGTGCTGCCGATACAGCACTTCGTTGTTTTTGTTACGTAGCAGTACTACGACGGGTACCTCAGTGCTTTTCTGGACGGCCAGCCGGATCTGATTGTTGAGGGTAACATAGGCGCTGGCCTCGAAGGAAAGCGCCTTGGGATTGGTGGGATTGAAAAGGGTAGAGGCACTCAACAAAAGGGAGGTAGCGACTTTGCTCATTAGTGGTAACATGATCGTATAGTGTTTAATGGTTGGTTGTTTACTGCGTTGCTACACTTAGTCCAAAGCTCGTGCCAATTGCTAGTATTATTGGTTATCAATACGTTATGATCTGTGCCATTCGTTGGCTTTGTCCAGTTGCGGACAAAGTCTGTTCACTTGCGGACAATAGAAGACGGTTTACAATCGAAAGGAATTGAGGCCAGATGGTTGCCCGAACTATCACCAGCTCGTCATAAATGACAAAAGCAATCCTGATCGCGTCAGGATTGCTTTTGTGCTGGCATTAGTTAGAGACAGAAAATGCTTATGACTTCAGGTGGTTCTTAACTTGGTTTATCACTGGCTGTATCTGGCAGGTCGATTTCTGTGATCGTGTAGGCTGTCGAGCGGCTGTTTGGTTGAATCGCCACATGAGTCCACTCACTGTATTGTCGGGTGACGGCTGCTCCATAATAGAAAATCAGGGACGCGTAGAAAACAAATAGCAGGAGCAGAATGATAGCGCCCGATCGGCCATAGAGTGTTCCTACGGAACTATGAATCAGTAGGTTATTTAAGACGCCTTCGCCTACTTTGAAAAGAATACTTGTAAAAAAGGCACCCGGCCAGATCGCCTGCCAGGTGATTTTAACATCTGGCAGGAACTTGAACAATACGGCAAACCAGACCATGCGGATGAGCACTGAGGCTAAGAAATGTCCCAGATAAACCAGCATCTGATAATAGGCTAGTGAACTGAGAGAAAACTGGTTACTGAACTGCGCCATAAGTTGCTCCATCAGCAGGGAGGAACTAAACAACAAGCCTGAACCTAAAATAATCGCCAGGGCCACTAGTTTGTCGGTCAGTGCATGCAGCAAGTGACGGCCCGGTTTGGGTTTGATATTCCAGAGTTGGTTCAGCGAGTTTTTAATGATTGAAAATAACGTAGTGGAGGCCAATAGTAGCAGGAAAAAGCTCAGTACAGTTAACGGTAAATCAGGCTTGGGGAGTTGAAGGCGATGCGAAATATCTTCCAGTTGATTCGCGCTTTTGGGGCCAAACAGATCCGCTAATTCGTCAAATAGTTGACCACTGATGCGCTGATATCGGGTATTGAAAAGTTGACTAAGTACACTGCTAAGGATAATAACAATAGGTGGTAAGGCGAAAAACGCAAAGAAAGCGGTTGCACCGGCCATACGGATTGGGTCATTGGCCTGCAAGCTGGTGAACGCTTGTTTGAGGAACAGCAGGAGGGGAGCTACTTTTTTCAACAGGTAAACCATCTGGATGATGAAGTAACGCCTGATTTAACGTTAGAGTTTGCCGATACTTGAGCGTATCGTGTATTGCGTGGAAAGGGAGCCGAGAATGCCAGCCGGTTAGCGAAAATCTATAGTGGTAAAACGTAATGCTGTTTCAGGACCAGCCTGAGAAAAGAACAGTCGATAAGACACTATTTTCAACCTTTTGCCTGCCTTTGAGTTTAGCAACGTATCAACTCAACACGTACTCGTTATGAAAAAGATACTGCTATTGGGTGTCATCCTTGAGCCGGGCAAATGGTTCGCCATATCACTTCCAGAATTTTCTGTCAGGTAATCCTGCTCTTATTCTTTTATCCTGCTATCTACAATTCCCGTTTTTGTGTGCACCTTCTGCTTTTGCTTATAAACCAGATAGGAACTGGCCAGAATCGCTATAGCCAGACCAACACTCAGGGGATCAACCTTAGGCACCTTAACACTCAGTTTGAATTTCACAGACGGCATATATTTAATGTGGATCACTACGTATCAGTGCCGTTTGATTTGCTGATAAATCTGTTTCATCAGAAGGCCCAGGCCTATTAGTAGGCATAGCACGAAAAGAATCAATAAACTACTGTCCTGCTCGCTGCCGGTGTTTTCCGTAGCCTCCGGGTTCTGGGTCAATTGTAGATAGAACTTTTTCATGAACTGACGTTTTTAGTAATCTCCATTTGTTCACAACCTGGTCAATCGCGAGCCCTAGTAGAACAATGCCGGACTCTGGCCAAATATACCGTAGTAATCTGCTCGTTCTCATGTTAATAAAGATAGATTATTGAGGAAGCGGAATTAAATTTTGACGGGGAGATGGTTTATAGAGCAAGCAGTCCAACCTTGAACCTCATCCGAAACCGATTATAGACGGAGACAGGTCGCGCCTGAATCAGGGAACTCGACAACCTGATACTCCGTTAGCTCAGTGCGAAGCAGCATTTCAGGCGCTAAATACCCCAATTGCCGGATAGTATAGCGGTTATTACCCCCGACTCTGACTCGGGTGACCTTGGTTCGATTCCAGGTCCGGCAACTTTCTCCCCAGGTTACGAATAGCGAATCTTTTCCGGCTCTCCTGATTGATCACCAGCTGTTTCACTACGTTCACAAACAGCCCCTACACGTCGATTCGATAACAAACTCCCAAGCCCTGGCAGGTATCAGGGCTATTTGTTGCGTGCTGGCAACAGAGTTAAAAATCCATTAAAAAATCTCGAACAAAAGTAATCTACGGATGATTAGTAGAGGACACGTTTATCGACACGTGTTCACTCAGCCAATTTGTTATGAAAACAAAGTACGCGCTCTTTACTTTTCTGGGGGCTATTGGTGTAGCATTAACGGCCTGCGAAGACCACAAGCTCAGTCCAAATGCTTCGTTTCCTGAACGGATCAATTTTGTGGCTCCTCGTCAGTATCCTGAAGGCATTGCCTACTCGGCCCAGTTGGATCGGTTTATTGTTTCATCCATTACGCAGGGTAAACTGGGCACGGTCGATATTAACGGCAACTACGCCGATCTGATAACTCCGCCCGAATTGATTAGCAGTATGGGCGTCAGAGTAGCGGATGGCCACATACTGGTGTGCAACAGTGATCAGGGGGTTTCGATCAAAAGTACACCACAAACGGCTACCAAAACGGCCGAACTATTGGTGTTTAACCTTAACACGCTTCAACTGGAACGCCGGACAGACCTCGACGATTTGTACAACAGTCCCCGCCATCTGGCCAACGATCTGGCTATACAACCAGACGGGACGGTCTACGTAACGGATTCCTTTGCGCCCGTCATTTATAAAATAACATCGGCGGGTCAGGCTAGTGTGCTGGTTGAAAATCCTTTATTCTCAAGTGCTACGTTTGGCCTCAATGGTATTGTTTATCATCCTAATGGCTACCTGATTGTAGCCCAAACCGGTGCTGGCAAATTGTATAAGATTGACTTAAAGAACAACAATGCCATTTCGGAAGTGGGCAATTTGCCCAATTTGCCCGGAGACGGTCTGACCCTGCTTAACCAGGATTTGTATGTGGTAACAGGAAGTGGCAGCCGGGTAGCGCAGGTGCGGAGCGCGGACGATTGGAAAACCGCATTTATCGTGAAAACGGATGAAATCGGCTACAATCAGGCTACCACGAACGTTGCCGTAAATGGTAGTATTTATACCCTCAATGCCCGTATTGGGGAGATCGGTGCTGCTATGGGCAATGCATCGTTGTTACAGGCCAAAGAGTATAGCATACAGAAGTTTAAGTAAACATACGACTCCATCTTCTCCGTCTTGTGGTGATTGATGATGAGTCAATCCGGTAGGCTGTGAAGTATATAAATAATGCAATTTAGGCGTTTCTATATAGATAGTTAAAAAGCACGCTTTCAGCTCTATATCCCACAGTATCAAAGCGCATCACAACGTTTTGTGAGCGTTGGCAACGTTCCCGGTAACGATTGCATAGAAATAAGTAAACTTTTGCTTGGCATAATTAAGTAAACTATAGAAATTGATAGGGAGGTTATAAAAACCTGATTGCTCAGCTAATAGGCTATTTCCGGGAAAAGTTCAAATTAAGGCCAATCTGTCAGCTCCTTATCCATGCATCTCAAATCGCTATCCGACGAGATATTACTGATCCGCCTTCGTACTGGAGATGAAGTCGCTTTTCGGGAGATTTACCAGCGGTACTGGAAAAAGTTGTACAGCATTGCCCGGCATAAAATTGACTCGCGGGATGCGGTTGAAGAACTGGTACAGGACATTTTCCTGAAGATATGGGAACGACGTAGTACGTTACGCATTGACCGGCTGGATGCCTATCTGTTTACGGCCATCCGTTATGCCACGATCAATCATATAAAATCAAAACTGGTTCAGGAAAAGTACGCTGACCATGCCTATTTCCATGCTACAGATGTGGCTTATACAACGGATGAGGAAATAGATCTGAATGAATTGATACAGGCCGTTGAACAGCAATTGAATGAACTCCCCGAAAAGACCCGGCAGATATTTCGCCTGAATCGCATGGAATACCAATCGGTGAGAGAAATCTCAACCCGGTTAAACGTACCTGAACGAACCGTCGAATACCACCTTAGCCAGGCGATCAAATCCCTGCGTATTTACCTGCGCGATTACCTGCTGACAGGATTTATCGTATCTCTTTTTCTGTAATTCACCGTGCCATCTGGTGAACAGGTAAACATAAGCAAACCAATTAATTGACTATTAACAAGAATATCCAGGTTAATAAGCCCAATTCGTTGTAATTTTTCCAGAATAAATAAAACTGTTTGCGGTTGTGTACGCATCTCATTGACTTATGGTATAGAAACCATTGCTACAGGTCATGAGCCGACATAAATTCGGAGAACTCTTACAGAAGTATCTGCGGGGCGAATGTACACCGGAGGAAAAGACATTTATTGAACACTGGTATGGCCTGCTGGAAACCGAACCGGGTGAAATAGACAAGGAACTGAATAGTCCGGACGTAGAAGCCCGGCTGTGGACTCAAATCCAGCGCCAGATGGATACCCATGATCCTGCCAGTAAGGGGCGGATTATTCCACTGAAAACAGCCCGATATCGCTGGATAGGCATCGCTGCGTCACTGCTGTTACTGGGTGGATGGTTTTTGGTAAGAGAATCCATACCTGACGTAGTATCGACGCCTTCGCTGACTAACCGATCTGATGCCGATTGGATTGAACAGACAAATACCTCAGCAAAACCACTGGCCGTTCGGCTGGAAGATGGTAGTACGGTTGAGTTGGCCACCCGAAGCTCGCTTCGATTTCCCAAACACTTTGCCGCCGAAAAAAGAACGGTTTATCTGACGGGGGATGCGTTTTTTTCGATTCAGAAAATGCCGTCACGACCGTTCTATGTCCACACCGACGCGGTTGTGACAAAGGTGCTGGGGACAAGCTTCTTTGTTCGAACGAGGCTGGACACCAGACAAATACGGGTTGAGGTAGTCACGGGAAGGGTGACTGTGTATAAAGAGGAGCCGGGAAAGCAGCCCTCGCCCAGGGAGGTTGTGCTAAGTCCCAATCAGGCGACCACGTTTTTTAGTGACGAAGATCACTTCGTAACCGGGCTCGTGGACGTTCCCAAACTCATTCTCCCATCAGGCACGGACAGGAAGTCGCTGTCGCTTCAGTTTGATGATGCGCCACTGGCAGACGTTCTGGCAACGCTCGAACAAGCCTACGGGATCGATATTGCCCTTGAGAACGATCAGCAGAAAAACTGTCCGCTTACGGCCGATCTGACCAATCAACCGCTCTACACCCAATTGGATATTATCTGTGCCGCTCTAAAGTCCAGTTACGAAATTCAGGGTACCACCATCCTGATTAGTGGTAAGGGATGTATCTGATAAGCTACTTAGTATCAATAAACTATAATCAATTTTATATTCCTTTTGACTATGAGATGACCGGTTCCAATGCCCTTAAGTTCTGAAAAACGCTGGTCATGCGACCAACATGAACCAGCGTCAACTTGCTCCAACGATCATCGGACAGACTGCGAATCGTGCGCCGATAGACCGGATTATTTTGTCGATTATCCATCTAACAAAACCATTAAAGGTATGAAAAAAACAGTACCTGTGCGTACAGGCTACTCGCCTGGCCGACATGCTAACTTGTTCCGGCGGCTTATGAATCTATCGATTGCCCAACTCTTTCTCCTGATGGCCTGTACGAGTTTCTCGTTCGCCTTCGATGGTCATGCTCAGGAGCTAATGAACCGAACCGTTACACTCAAAGTCGACAACCAGCGGCTCCGTTCGGTACTGTCACAAATTGAACAGCAGACAGCGGCTCGATTTGTATACAGCTCGAAGTCGATCAATGTCAATCAGCCGGTAACGATTGCCGTTACGGATAAACGACTGGACGAAGCCCTGAACAATCTGCTTAAACCCCTGAAATTGACGTATCGGCTGGTGGGTGGACAAATTGTGCTGGAGGCCGACGTCGACGCGCATACCAGCATCAGCACAGGTAGCGAAGCGGCTGAGCGCGCGGTTTCGGGTACCGTCACCGACGAAAAAAATGCAGCCCTGCCCGGTGTTAGCGTTGTGGTGAAGGGCTCCAACCGCGGTTCGACAACGGACGCCAATGGCCAGTTCAAGCTAACGGTGCCGGATGGAAATGGGGTCGTGCTGACGTTTTCGTTTGTCGGCTACCAGAGTAAGGACGTAACGGTGGGCAGCCAAACGACCATCAACGTCTCGATGGCCCCCGACGTCTCCGCACTGGATGAAGTCGTCGTGATTGGGTACGGTGCCGTTCGTAAGAAAGACCTGACCGGCTCTGTTGTTCAACTCAAAGGCGAACAACTTAAAGAGATTCCGACGGCCAACGTACTGGAAGCGGCTCAGGGCAAAATTGCGGGTGCCGACATTACCCGAAGCAGCGGTCAGGCGGGTGCCAAGGTAAACATCTCGATTCGCGGCAATCGCTCGATTGGGGGTAACAACTCCCCGCTGATCATTGTGGACGGCATTCAGTACAGCAATCTGGAGGATATCAACTCCAACGATATAGAAACGATGGACGTACTGAAAGATGCTTCGTCCACCGCGATCTACGGTTCACGGGGATCGAACGGGGTTATTTTGATCACCACCAAAAAAGGTCGTTCGGGCAAACCAGACATATCCTTTAATGCTTATTCAGGGATTTCTCAGGCAACGATGTATCCAAAGGCAATGGATATTAACGCGTTTCGGGATTTCAAACGGGAAGCCTGGCGGGCGGGTGGTGTCTGGAAAAGTCCGGCCGATGACGCAGCTATTTTCACGAACGTAGCTGAATACGATGCCTTGCAAAAAGGGATTTGGACCGATTATCAGGATGCGCTGATTCATAATGGTCTGCAACAGGATTATCAGGTTGGGATTCGGGCAGGCACCGACCGGCTGAAATCGTATGTGTCGGTCGATTATTACAACGAAAAAGGCATTCTGAAACTGGATGAACTGAAACGCTATACAGGACGATTAAATGTCGATTTTACGATCAACGACTGGATGAAAATCGGTCTGCAAAGCCAACTGACCTATTATAACCAGAGCGTTCGGCGAGATCCGCTAAACCAGGCCAATAAAATCAGCCCGCTTGGATCACTGTACGACGCCAATGGCAATTTCAACTACATCATGCTGGATGGCCAAACGGCTAACCCACTCTCCGACGAACAGCCTAATGTGTTTAATAACACCGTGTTGACCACCCGCGTATTAACGAATGGCTACCTGGAGTTAACGCCCCTAAAAGGCCTGATGATCCGGAGTACGCTGGGTGTTAATCTGGCCTCTATTCGGGATGGAGCCTATTCATCGCCGAAATCCATCGACCGCTCGCTCACGGGTAAATCGCTGGCGACCTATAACACCAGCAGCAGCCGTAGCCTTAACTGGGAGAACGTAGTGACCTACCAGCGGACGCTGGGCCAGCATGCCGTTACCTTAACGGGAATTGCCAGTTATTTGAGCAATTCATCCGACAATGCATCGGCATCGGGTGTCAACCAACTGTTGCCATCGCAGTTGTTTTACTCCATTGGCAGCGCCACCGAGGAAATCAAGATCAATTCGGCTTACTCCCAAAACAACCTTGTCTCGTTTGCGGGTCGGTTAAATTATGCCTATCGGGATCGGTATCTACTTACGGTGACAGCTCGCGAAGACGGTTCGTCGAAACTGGCTGCGGGCAATAAATGGACGTTCTTCCCGTCGGCGGCCCTGGCGTGGCGGGTTATCGAAGAGAAGTTTATGCAGGGCGTCAAAGGGCTCAGTGATCTGAAACTGCGGGCTAGCTATGGTGTGGCCGGGAATGACCCATCGGGGCCGTATGCGACCCAGACAACGCTGAACCGGATCGCCTTTGGCTACGACGAAGCAGCCGCTCCTGCATATACATTTTCCCGGAATGTGGGCAACATGGCCCTGGGCTGGGAACTGTCGTATACGAAAAATATAGGGCTTGATTTTGGGTTGTTCAATGGTCGCATCAATGCATCCGTCGATTATTACGACACCCGCACGCAGGACCTGTTGCTGGACCGTGGTTTGCCGCCAACAACCGGGGTAACGACTGTAAAGCAAAACATTGGTAAAACCCGGAACCGGGGTGTCGAAGTCTCGTTGGGAAGTACCAACATCCGGACGGCGAACCTGAGCTGGACCAGTAACGTCACCTTTACCAAAAACAAGGAAGAGATTACGGAACTGGTGACGGGTAGCAACGACATTGGTAATGGCTGGTTTATCGGGTCGCCCATCAGTGTTTTTTACGATTATGAAAAATTAGGTATCTGGCAAACGTCCGAAGCAGATCAGGCCGCAAAACTCTCGCCAACTCAACTGCCCGGCGAAATCAAAGTCAGAGATCAGAACGGCGACGGTAAAATTGACGCCGTCAATGACCGGATTATTCTGGGAACACCCCGGCCTAAATGGAGTGGCGGTTTCGATAACACTGTCAAATTCAAAGGGTTTGATCTGAATGTGTTCCTGTACGCTCGTATTGGCCAGATGATCAACTCCGACCGTTCGGCCCGTTTCGACCAGCAGGGCGTTGGCAATAGTACGGCAGGGCTGGATTACTGGACGCCCGAAAATCCAACCAATGCCTATCCACGACCCAACAAAAATGGGGGCCTGAAATACCTGTCTACCCTGGGATATGTAGATGGCACTTACGCCCGGATTCGGAATATTACGCTGGCCTATAACGTACCGGTGAAAGTATTGCCAAAGGCCATTCGCGGGGTTCGGCTTTATGTGACGGGTAAGAACCTGGTCACGTTCACCAAGCTGAATTATGACCCGGAGCGGGGTGGTTCTGAAAACTTCCCCATGACCAAACTCTATGTATTTGGCCTGAACGTCACTCTCTAACCCAAAAACATCGAATCCACTATGAAAGCATTCCTAATAAAAACGGGGTTATTGACACTGTCGCTGCTTACCCTGTTCGCGTGTAAAGACGCGCTGGAAGAATATAACCCCAGTGGTCTGACCGCCGAAACCGTGTACACCACACCCGAAGGTTTTGAAACGCTGGTCAATGCGGCCTATTCGTATCAACGCTGGTGGTATGGAAAAGAAGAAGGCTACAACATTGCCGAAACGGGTACCGATATCTGGACCAGTGGTTCGGGAGAAGCCTACCGCGACCTAACTCAATACCTGAACCTGCAAGGGAGCAATGCGGCTTTGACCAGTGAATGGCGGGAGTTTTATGCGGCTATCAACTTGTGTAATGGCGGTATTAGCCGGATCGATAAAGCGGGTCTGTCCGCTACGTTACGACCCATTCGTGAAGGGGAACTTCGGTTTCTCCGGGCTTTTTATTACTGGCATATTGCCGAAACCTGGGGTGGTGTTCACTTTACGACCCAGGAAACGAACGGTATTATTTCCACCGCCAACCGGACGCCCGTAGAAACGTTTTACAATCAGATTTTCGAGGATTTAAAGATAGCCGTGACCAATCTGCCCGTTACACAACCGCAATACGGAAGGGTGACGAAAGGGGCCGCTCAGGCCTTTCTGGCTCGAATGTATCTGACGCGGGGTATGAATAAAGAAGCCCTGGAAATGGCGCAGGCTGTTCTGGCCAATACGAATTACAAGCTGGAAGCCAACTATGCCGATCTATGGAAAATGAGTAATCTGAAAACCAAAGAAGCCATTTATGTGGTGGATTACTCCGTGAACCTGGCGCTTAATGACCTGGTCAACACCACCTTCAACCCCTACGGACACAGTCGGGGCAGTAACAATGCCCACTTGCTGTTTCTGATGAAATACGATGATCGGCCCGGCATGACGCGTGACATTCAGAACGGTCGGCCATTCAATCGCTACATGCCAACGCGCTTCCTGCTCGATCTCTACGGCGATAATGACGCCCGCTACGAAGGTTCATTTACGGAGGTGTGGTTTGCCAATGCCACCACGCGCCCGGCGGGTATGAACCTGGGGGATACGGCCGTTTATTGCAGCCGAAAGGAAATCCCGGATGCCTTCGAAGCCACCCGTAAATACCAGACCTACGATCGGAGCAAGATTTATAACGCCAACGGGACGGCAAAAGACAATCTGCGCTATCCCAGCCTGTCGAAATTTATGGATCCTACCCGCGCTAGCCTGAATGAGGCCCAGAGCGCCCGCGATGTGTTTGTGATCCGGCTGGCCGAAGTATACCTGATTGCTGCCGAGGCCCAAATGAAACTGGGCAACCTACAGGCTGCGGCTGATTATATCAACGTACTGCGCACGCGGGCTGCAAAATCCGGGAAAACAGCCGCTATGCAAATTACGGCTGCTCAGGTAACCCTCGATTACATTCTGGATGAGCGCGCTCGCGAGCTGGCTGGCGAGCAACTGCGCTGGTTCGACCTGAAACGTACCGGTAAACTATTGGAACGCATTCGGGCCTACGCACCCGACAATGCGGTCAACCTGCAGGATTTTCAGGTGTTACGTCCGATACCGCAAACCCAACTGGATGCCATCACCAACAAAACGGAGTTTACGCAAAACCAGGGGTATCAATAGACGTTCGGGAAGATGTACGAGCAGCAGGTACTTCATTTAAACCAAATAAAAATTTTAAACACAGAGCCACAGCTGTGGCTCTGTGTTTAAAAAAACTTCTCTTGTTATGAATAAGACATCATTTAAAGTCGGCCTGGTCCTGTCGGTATTAACCCATTTCGCCCTGCAAGCCCAAACTCGTCCTACCTATAGCTGGACGAACCTGCCGAAGATTGCCCAACCTGGATTTCGGAAAGATACCATAAACATTCTGGCGTTTGGGGCTAAGCCTGACGGTGTTACGTTAAATACGAAGGCCATCAATGCGGCTATTACTGCTTGCAGCCAGAAAGGCGGGGGCGTGGTGCTGGTACCTAGTGGTTTGTGGATGACTGGTCCGATTGAACTCAAAAGCAATGTCAATTTACATCTGCGAAAGGCCGCTACGTTGCTGCTGACACCAGACAAGAGCCAGTATGCGCTGGTGGAAGGCGTCTATGAAGGCAAACGGGCCGCCCGGAATCAGTCGCCTATTTCGGGGACCAATCTGGAAAATGTGGCCATTACGGGGCAGGGAATTGTGGATGGGAATGGGGATGTGTGGCGGGCTGTGAACAAAGGGCAGCTTACCGAAAGCCAATGGAAAGAGAAGGTTGCTTCGGGCGGAGTACTGAAAGACGATGGCAACGTCTGGTACCCGAGTGATCAGTTTAAGAAGGCAAGTACAGAAAATCGGAGTATGCTGCTGTCGGCGGAAAAACCGCTTGAGAGCTTTGCCGATATGAAGGACATGCTACGGCCTAATCTGCTGGTATTGACCCGTTGCAAAAAGGTGTTGCTGGAAGGCGTTACGTTCCAGAATTCGGCCGCCTGGTGTATGCACCCCTTAATGTGTCAGGATCTGACCATTCGAAACGTGACGACCAAGAATCCCGAATACGCCCATAACGGCGATGGGATGGACATTGAATCCTGCAAGAATTTCCTGATTGAAGGCTGTACGCTCGATGTTGGCGACGACGCGATTTGCATTAAATCGGGTAAAGATGAAGAGGGACGTAAACGGGGCATGCCGACCGAAAATGGCATTATTCGAAACAATACAGTCTATAACGGCCACGGTGGTTTCGTAGTGGGTAGCGAGATGAGTGGTGGTGCCCGCTACATTTTCGTGTCTAACTGCACCTTCATGGGGACCGACAAAGGCCTGCGATTCAAGTCAGTACGGGGCCGGGGTGGGGTGGTCGAGCATATCTACGCCAAAGATATTTTCATGAAAGATATCGCTGGGGAAGCCATCTTCTTCGACCTGTATTACTTCGTCAAATTTGCGACAGACGGACAGCGCGACGAACGCCCGGTCGTTAATGAAGGAACGCCGGTTTTTCGGGACATGAAGTTTGAAAACATTGTCTGCAATGGTGCCAAGAAAGGCGTGTTTATTCGGGGACTTCCCGAAATGGCGGTCAAAAACATCGTCATGGAAAAGATGGTGCTGGAAGCCGACAAGGGCGTGGAATTAATTGATGCGAGTGGTATTCGATTCAACGATGTCCGGCTCATCACCAAAAGCACGAAGCCCGTTATTCTGGTCGATAACAGCAGCAATCTAACCTTCGACACCATACAATACGATCCGCAGGCCAGTCTGCTGTTTTCGATAAATGGCGAACGCAGTCAGGACATTCAGGTGAAGAATACGGATGTGGCTAAAGCCCAAACCAAAGCCGAGTTCAGTAAGGGTGCACTGGAAAAGAATCTGATTCTATCGTCGACTAAATAAAATTTTGTGCAAGCCCGCAAGGTTATAAAACCTGATGAATTTTCTATTTCATTACACATGAAACAACTGCTTCTCGTTAGCTGCTTAGTGATCTATGCCACCCAGGGGTGGAGCCAGACGACGCTATCCCCTACGTCCCCGGTGTCGTTTACGGTAGCTCAGGATGGGAGTGGCACCTTCAAAACCATCCAGGAAGCCGTCAATAGCTTCCGCGATCACATGCAGGTGCGGGTAACGCTGTATATCAAAAATGGTGTTTACGCCGAGAAACTCGTCATTCCTTCCTGGAAACCCAACATTCATGTCATCGGAGAAAGTAAAGAAGGAGTGATTATTACCGGCGATGACTACTCAGGGAAAACCTATCCGGGAGGCAAGGACTGGACCGGTAAAGACAAATACAGTACGTATAACTCCTACACGGTGCTGGTCGATGCGCCCGACATTATCCTGGAAAACCTGACCATTCGAAACACCGCCGGGCGGGTTGGGCAAGCCGTCGCCCTGCATGTGGAAGGCGACCGGTTTGTGTGTAAAAACTGTGTGCTGTTGGGCAACCAGGACACGCTCTACGCTGCCGCTGAAGGGAGTCGACAGTATTACGAAAACTGCTACATCGAAGGGACCACTGATTTTATTTTCGGAAAATCTATTTCTGTTTTTCAATCCTGCACGATCAAAAGCCTGTCGGATTCGTTCATTACGGCGGCTGCTACACCAGCGTATCAGCCGTACGGGTTTGTTTTCTTCGACTGTAAACTCACGGCCGATCCAGCCGCTCAAAAAGTCTACCTGGGGCGACCCTGGCGTCCTTATGCGAAAACGGTCTTCATCCGCACCGAGATGGGGAGCCACATTTTGCCGGTAGGTTGGGACAATTGGGGAAATAAAGCCAATGAACAAACGGTCCTGTATGCCGAATCCGGTAGCACCGGGCCAGGAGGAGATGCGTCGAAACGCGTCGCCTGGTCGAAGAAACTGACGGCCAAAGAAATACGTCCCTATACGGTCGCTGGCATCTTCTCGGAGAAATCGCCCTGGACACCCACCGTTGCCCATCCTTAATCGTATGAAGGCCCTATCAATCAGTAGTTTAGCTGCCCTGTTTTCGTTTTCGGCGGTTGCACAGACAGCTCCGGCATCAACACCTTACGTATCAAGCGTGTGGGTGTCTGATTTAGGCAATGGTACGTACAGAAACCCTGTCCTGCACGCCGATTACTCGGACCCCGATGCCTGCCGGGCGGGCGACGATTATTACCTGGTTTCGTCGAGTTTTGACGCGATTCCGGGCTTGCCGATTCTGCATTCCCGCGATTTGGTCAACTGGACCCTTATCGGTCACGCGTTGAAGCGCCAGCCGCCGTTCGAACATTTTGAGAAAACCCAGCATGGGAACGGCGTATGGGCACCGGCTATTCGCTACCAAAAGGGTGAATTTTACATTTACTATCCCGATCCCGATTTTGGTATCTACGTAACGAAAGCCAAAAATCCGGCTGGCCCCTGGTCGGAGCCGCTGTTGGTGGAAGGAGGCAAAGGCTTGATTGACCCCTGCCCGCTTTGGGACGATAATGGGCAGGTGTATCTGGTCCATGGCTGGGCAGGAAGTCGGGCCGGTATCAAAAGCATCATTACGGTTAAGAAATTAAATGCGGACGGGACAAAGGTGATTGATGAAGGCGTCATTGTGTACGACGGTCACGAAACCGACCCCACCATTGAAGGCCCAAAGATCTATAAACGGAACGGGTACTATTACATTTTCGCTCCGGCGGGTGGTGTACCAACGGGTTGGCAATTGGTGCTACGTTCGAAAAGCATTTACGGGCCTTACGAACGCAAAGTGGTCATGGATCAGGGCAAATCCCCCATCAACGGGCCGCATCAGGGCGCCTGGGTCGATACAAAGCCCCTGAATGGTAAGCCCGGTGAGGACTGGTTTCTGCATTTTCAGGATAAAGAAGCTTACGGGCGCGTGGTGCACCTGCAACCGATGAAGTGGGTAAATGACTGGCCGGTTATCGGCGTCGATACAGATGGGGATGGAAAAGGGGAGCCTGTACTGACCTACAAAAAACCAGCCGTTGCAGCCAAAAGCTACCCGATAGCTACACCGCCTGAATCGGATGAATTCAACAGCCCGGCACTGGGACTTCAGTGGCAGTGGCAGGCGAATCCGAAAGGAATCTGGCATACCGCCAGTCAACAGGGGTTCCTGCGTTTGTATACCTACAAGGCACCCGACGAACCCAAAAACGCCTGGGACGTCCCAAATTTGCTCCTGCAGAAGTTTCCGGCAGAAACCTTTACGGCCACCACGAAGCTTACCTTCAAGCCGAATCCCAAGCTGGAAAACGAGAAAGCCGGGCTGATCATTATGGGACTGAGCTACGCCAACCTGGCCTTGAAAAGTGGCCGGGATGGCCTGGCGTTGGTGTACGGCGTTTGTAAGAAAGCGTCGGAGGGAAAAGCCGAGGAGGATACGGTGCTGACACGTATCAGCGCCAATACCGCCGTTTACCTGCGCGTACAGGTGAGCAAAAACGCTATGTGTCAGTTTAGTTACAGTGTAGACGGTCAAAAGTTTACGAAGGCGGGCGAGGGATTCCAGGCCGAAGTGGGTCGCTGGATCGGGGCTAAAATGGGCATTTTCTGTACCCGTACCACCCAGACTAACGACTCCGGTTACGCCGATTTCGACTGGTTTCGGGTGGAACCTGTACCGGGCGTAACGCCATAACGTAATGAAACATGACTATGCGAAAAAATAAAGCTGTTTGCCTGATTTTACTGATCCCGGTATTCATCGATTTGGTGGCCGGATACCACCCTTTAAGACAGACGAATGCGAAGCCCCGAATAATTATTAGTACGGACATCGGCGGAACGGATGATGATGATTTTCAATCGATGATCCATTTTCTGATGTATTCCGACCGCTTCAACACCGAGGGGCTGATCTCGTCGCCCTCTTACGGCAAAGGCAAAAAGAAGGATATACTGGACATGATCGACCTCTATGCGAAAGACCTTCCCAAACTGAACGCACATGCCGACTTTCCCGCACCTGATTCGCTACGGGTCGTTTGCAAACAGGGGGCTTTTGGCGAGGCTCCCTACAAAGGTTGGCGCAGTGCGACCGAAGGATCAGAATGGATCATAAAATGTGCCAGAAAGAAGGCCAGCCAGCCGTTGTGGATACTGGTTTGGGGCGGGTTGGACGACGTAGCGCAGGCGCTTCATGATGCGCCCGACATCAAAAATAAGATCAGAGTTTATTGGATTGGCGGCCCTAATAAAAAGTGGAGCGTCAATAGCTATGCCTATATCGTCAAGAACTTCCCTGATCTGTGGTTCATTGAAAATAATGCGACCTACCGCGGGCTGTTTGCCAATACAAGCCCGGCAGACGAATCGAACGCCAATCAGTATTACGACCAGCATATTCACGGATTGGGGAGTATGGGTAAGCGGTTTAAAAATTATTATAAAGGAGTGATCAAAATGGGGGATACACCATCGCTGCTCTATGCCATGGATAGCGGGCTGGAAAATCCCGGAAAAGAAAGCTGGGGTGGAAGCTTTTCGAAGATTGGTCATAGCTCGCGTCGTATCGTTAACCGGAATACCACCAGCAACGATTCGGTGCCGGTTTATTCCATTATAGAGTGGCATTTTAAAGGGCCTGTTATCCAGCTACCCGTCGATTCTTCCTGTTTTACGCTGGAAGTTTTGGGGCAGCAATGGCCTGGCTACTACGTTGGGAAAGGCGATTATGTGGCCCGCTATTCGCCTAAAAAATCGGAGATGTGTACCTACAAAACCACCAGCAAAATTCCCGGCTTTGCGGTGCAGTCGGGTCAGTTTTTTGTCACGAATCAATGGCCTGGGAAACGATCACCGGATGATTACCCACTAGGGACTACCTGGTACAGCGACAGGCCGGAAGCCGATCTTTTCCTGGGCGATCAGCAAGGTGGTCGTACCATTTATAAATGGCGTCAGCAGTTTCAGGACGACTGGGCCAAGCGATGGGCGTGGCTGCAATAACTTGTTTAACAAGGTTTCGACTTATCTATTTCGCTACGTAGTTACTATAATCTGCTTCCATACAATGACAAAGTTGACGGTTTTCGTGAGCGCCCTCGCGCTGGGACTGGTTATGTGCTCACCCCCTGGTTTTGCTCAGCCCGTGGCTTCCGTTGATACGAATGCTACGTGGGCGGTTCGTATGGCGGATTCAGATATCATTCGTAATCCTAAAGGCTGGATGCTCGACTTTTCAAAACAACCCCGCTGGAATTATTGCCACGGGCTGGTGTGCAGTGCGCATGAAAAGTTGTGGAGACAGACGGGAAATGAGAAATACTATGCTTACATAAAAGAGTACGCCGACGATATGATCAACCCGGATGGCAGTATAAAAACATACAACCTTAGCCTGTACAATATCGATGCGGTTAATTCCGGGAAGTTTCTGTTTGCGCTCTATGAAAGGACCCGCGACCCAAAATACGGGAAGGCCATACAACTGCTACGTAGCCAGATGCTGACCCACCCGCGCACAAGTGAAAATGGATTCTGGCACAAAAAAAGCTATCCGTATCAGATGTGGCTCGATGGGCTGTATATGGCATCCCCATTTTTGGCGCAGTATGCAAAGGTTTTCAATGAACCGGCCTTATTTGCTGACGTAGCCAATCAAATTCAGCTTATCGACAAGCATAATAAAGAGGCAAAAACGGGTCTGTACTACCACGGTTGGGACGAAAGTAAGCAGCAACGCTGGGCGGACAAGGAAACGGGAAAGTCGCCACACGTGTGGGGTAGGGGGATGGGCTGGTATGCGATGACACTCGTCGACGTACTCGATTATTTCCCCGTCGATCATCCGCAGCGAAAAGCGATTCTGGACATCACGCGTCAACTGGCGCAAACATTGGCCCGCTATCAGGATACCGAAACCGGGTTATGGTATCAGGTTATGGATGTTGGCAAACACGAGGGAAATTACCTGGAATCGTCGGGGTCAACCATGTTTGTTTACTTTTTGAGTAAAGCGGTTCGGCAGGGGTATATTGACAAACGCTTTCTGGACGTAGCGAAAAAGGGGTATCAGGGAATTTTGACGCACTTTATCAAAACGCAGCCAACGGGCGTCGTCACGATTACTGATGCCTGCGCGGGTGCGGGGTTGGGCGGAAATCCATACCGGGATGGTTCCTACGAGTATTATTGCCAGGAAGCGAAACGGGACAATGACCCCAAATCGGTTGGGCCTTTTATCATGCTGGCGCTGGAGTTTGAGCAGATCAGGTAGAGACCAAACGTAGTAGCCTTTTCTGTAAGACAGTGTAGAATGCTTTAATCCGATAGATAACCCGCAGTTGCCGTATGAGAAATACCCTCCTTATCCAGTTGTTTTTAGGCTTTTTATTAGTGCTTTGCCGGGCTGGGGCTGCCCAGCCTTCCACCGAAACGTATGCATCCCGCCAACTGCTGTTACGTGACGAGGGCCTCTCCAACCTGAACTACATAGACCTGGCTCATCCCGAACGAAACTACTACGTATCCGTTCCGGCGGGTCGGGATATGCAACTGATTGGCCAGGGTCGGGTGATGATTGGCACCGGCAAAGGCTACGAAGAACGGGATATTAAAACGGGTGCCAAAGTCGCTGAACTGACTACCTTCGACGGAACCATTGCCGCCCGACGGTTGCGCAATGGACATACAATGCTCGTGGGCTTGAACTGGCAGGAGAAAAAAGGCATCGTGCTGCTTGAACTGGATCAAAACCAGGCGGTGCAACGCGTCATAAATTATCCGGACTTTAGCTACGTTCGGCTCATTCGGGAAACGGTAGACGGTACCTTCCTGATTACGTCCAATGATCGGGTCTTTGAAGGCAAACTGGATGGCACTATCGTCTGGCAGGCACAGCTTGCCAAACAGGCCAAAGCGCAGCACGCCTGGCAAGCGCAGCGATTGGGTAATGGCCATACGCTGGTGAGTGGTGGTTACTCCGCCAATTTCCAGCGATTCGATCAGAAAGGCGTTTTAGTGGACAGCATCAGTGGGCCGCCAGCCGTACATCCTGACTTCTATGCTGGTTTTCAAATCCTGACGAATGGCAACTGGGTAGTGGCGAACTGGCAGGGCCACGGTCCCGGACACGGCGCCAGTGGTACGCAGATACTCGAATACAGTCCGGCTGGCAAGCTGGTCTGGTCGTGGAAACAAGACCCTAACCGGCAGTCGTCCATACAGGGTGTACTGGTATTGGATGGGCTGGATATCAATCGTCTGCATGTGGAAGACGCGCAGGGGCGGCTGGTGCCAAATTAACAAGTCTACGGTGCGATATCGTCGGCATCGTTACCCGAAAATCCTACCGGATTGTATTTTCTAACACAACGACAGAAGGCCCTGTCGACAGCCATTTTTTACCCAGGCCGGTGGTATCTCCCTGGGGTAGGAAATAGACAAACGAACCCAGAACGAGATCAATATCGCCATCGGCATCCATGTCGCCAGCATCCATTACGGCCCATCTTCCCTTCGAGGATTCGGAAAATGAATACTCGTCAAATTTTAAATTTCCCTTATTTTTCAAATAGATAAAGCTTTCCTCCGGATAGCGAAGATAGTCCGGGAAAAATGAAATAGCGGCTATATCCAGGTCGCCATCCAGATCATAATCTCGAACCAACGCTTTATACGCGCCATTTAATTGGTAGAAGTACGCTTGCTTAAAGTTGGATTTCCCATCGTTGAGAAAAATATAAATACCGTGGTACTTCTTCAAGACGGGTGTTTTGTCCGCATTGTCTCCACAAACATATACGATGTCATCAAACCCGTCTTTGTTAAAGTCGGCCAGCTCCATATGCTGGGACCCATTGAGTGGCAGGAAGGACAGCAATCGTTTTTCCTGAAACTTACCCGATCCCTGATTTTCATAAAGAAAAATTCCCTCATCGCCCTGCGCCATGAGCACATAAATATCCATCAGTCCATCGTTATTGGCATCCTTAATAATGGCTGTGCTTGCCCCGGGTTTATCGCGTAAAATCCGTTTATTATATCCCCCTCGTCCATTGTTGGCATACCAGGCTAACTGACCGGTTTGGTTGCCAAATTCACAAGCCACTACGTCCTCAAGCCCATCTTTAGTCAAATCGCCGTAGGCCATAAAGACGGGCCGCCGTAAATTGGGAATAACTGTACTCCCTGCTGTGTAGCCTAGCTCCGACCCATTTTTCCTGAATCGGAGCAGGGCACCATTGGGTGCATCCGTTGGGAAAACGCCTTTCCCAACAGTGGTCAGGTATAACTCATTGGCTTTTTTATGAAAATGAATCGGCGTTGATTCCAGCCGCATACTATATTTTTCCTGGAAATCGGGCGTCAGCCATGTTAAAATGTTGCGTCTACTTTTTCCATCACTAAATAGGATACCTTGATTATCAGGCAGAATTTTGACTAGGGTGGTCAACGAGGGGCGATGCGAAAAAGACGGCTCTTTATAGGTGAAATGCGGTAGCCCTATCCGAATCTTAGTTTTGCGAAGGGGTGGTATAAGGGTGTCTGGCGCATTCTCAAGATAATAGTTCTCTATTTTGCGCCAATCCGCCAACGCCAGCATTGGCCTTTCCGGAAAGATATTGGCATCGCGCACCATGGAGCCGCTCAGGCCAGCGTCAAACAAACTGTCGGGTCTATTACCATTACTGTATATACCCATCCGATGCCCCATGGCCGGCAGCACATCTCTCCAATACGTTTTTGTTAATAAGTCGGGAGGTACAAACGCATGACACCGGCTACAGTGTGCAATCGACAGTTGTTGGCCGGATAGGGCCGAAACAGGTATATCATCAAATTGAGTTTTATCAGGCTGCCTTTTAGCCGTACAGGAAATAAGAAGATAAAGTAAAATGCAAAGTGGGATTAGTTGTCTCATATAGTGTCATTCGTTCTTCAAACGCCTGTCTCCATACGTTATGTTTAACACAACGTATCTGGTGAACCGATACAGTCTGTAAATTGGTAGCCTCGTTTGGTTTGGGATACGTAGCCGTGCGATAAGTTTACTGCTTGCCCCGTTTCACGCAGCTGATAAACCAGAAGTAGCTGGCAGTTACATTATTTTCACTAAGTTAGATGTTCTTTTTGTCGTCTGGCAAGAAAAGATTAGCTGACCAAATAGTACAGGGGTTCGACAACGGCAGCTCGCCCACAAAGCAATCTGTATGTCTTTGGTACTGTAGTAGCTTTTTAACTGGTAGTGGACATATGCTTCTACGTACGCTTTTTTTTATGCTCCTGATCACGGCTGGACTCCTGTATAAGACGGCTGCCCAGGTAAAGTTAACGGACAGTTTGCGGCACGAGTTGACAGGGGTAATGCAAGATACAGGCCGGGTGCTCCTGCTGTCGGAACTATGCCTGCAATATCGGTTATCGAACCCTGATTCGGCTATGGGCTTTGGACAGCAGGCGCTACAACTGGCCAGACAGATCGATTATATCAAAGGAGAGATCGATGCGCTGGGCAATATTGGGTTTGTCATGCGTGAGATCGGCAATTTGCCCAATGCCCTTAAACTGGAATTCAAAGCTTACCAACTGGCCCAGGCCAACGGTGATTTCTACGAAATGGGTCGTATCCGAAATATTATTGGCAACATCTACCTTGACCTGAAAGACTTTGATACCGCTCTCACGTATTACCAGCAGGCCAGGCAGCACCACACGCTGATTCATAACAAGATTGGGGTAGCCATCACTGAGTCAAACATTGGCAGTGCCTATGAGCAGATGAATCAGCTGGATTCTGCCTGGACGTATGAATACAGGGCGTATCAGAACGTATTGCGCTTAAACCTGATCAACAACCTGCCGTATGTATTGCGGATTCTGGGCAATATTCAGACCAAATGGGGTGACCTTGGGCTGGCCATGACGTATTACCAGAAGAGCAAACAGGTTGCCGTCAAAGAAAACAACTTACGCAATGTAGCCTTTGCCAATATGGCTATTGCCCGGTTATACTCCAGAAAGAACCAACTGGATTCGTGTCTATACTATGCCAAAATCAGCCTGGAGGAAAGCCAGCAAGGGTCGTATAAACGGGGTATCCTGATGGCCAGTACCCTACTGGCAGAAACCTATCAGCATGTTAACGACCGGGAAGCGCTTCGGTATTATAAATTGGCGGCCGAAACGAAAGATTACCTGTACGGCGAGGCAAATTTTCAGGCGCTCCGAAGCATAGCCTTTGATGAACAGGAACGCCAGCGTGATCTGGAGTCGGCTCAGTTGAAGTATCAGCATCAGGTCAGACAGTATACCCTGCTGATCAGTCTGGCCATCCTGCTGGTGATTGCCCTTATTCTTTGGCGCAACAATTTACAAAAACAGAAAGCCAATGCCCTGCTGTTCCAGCAAAAGGTGAAAATTAGCCAGCAGTCTGATCAACTGGCCTTACTCATGCAGGAGTTGCATCACCGGGTGAAAAACAACTTTGCCATTGTGGCTAGTCTTCTCAATCTACAGTCGCATGGGCTCAAGGACGAGAAGGCTATTCAGGCTATGCGGGCCGGGCAGCAACGTATTGAAGCGATGTCCTTAATTCATCAGCGACTCTATATGACGGATCAGCTCACGTCCGTCAACATGGAAGAGTATCTGACGGACCTGGCCACAGGGCTGACACAGGCTTATGGCTATCATTCAGGTAATTTCGAGCTGGTACTGACCATTGAGCAGAAACAACTCGACGTCGATGCCGCTATGCCGTTGGGTCTGATTGGAAACGAACTGATCACCAACTCGCTCAAACACGCTTACGGTAACGTATCGCGGCCCTGGCTAGGCATCAGTTTGTTTTGGGATAAAAATGACCTG
Organism: Spirosoma jeollabukense; assembly: GCF_054777855.1. NCBI lineage: Bacteria > Pseudomonadati > Bacteroidota > Cytophagia > Cytophagales > Cytophagaceae > Spirosoma > Spirosoma jeollabukense. The sequence continues at coordinate 71,983 of NZ_BAAHAD010000016.1, read as the reverse complement.
GTGCTGGAAGTATATGACAACGGGTCTGATCTGGATTTGATCAATTGGGAAAAAAAAGGGAATCGTATCTCGTTTGGCAAGCAACTGATTGGTTCCCTGAGTAATCAGTTGGGAGCTCGAGTTGAGGTGCGCCAGCAGGGAGGAGCCCGCTTTCGGATTTATGTGCCCAGTACATCGTTGAAAAATGCACACATACATTTCCCTGATCAGGCCATTCTGGTATAAGCTGACTTGACCTTATAATTTTGGTCTGGCGTCGTGCTACGGTTCAAAACCGTAGCACGACGCCAGACCAAAATTATAAACCGTTTAAGCAAAAGCATAAGGCTGGACCGGCTCCATTTGACTGCAAGGCTTTTTGAGCAAAGCTACCGACTGGCTACGTCTGCCAACAATCAGAGTATGTTGACTCTAGTAGACGTACAGCCGGACACGATGACTCCAGTCCATATCCTATTTTGTTAAACCCATCACCAAGCCCGTTCACTTCGGCAATACGTGAATCATGTTGCCCGCGATCTCCACCTCGGCTTGATCCCTGTAATTGACAGCCGACAATAGTCACTATGGCAAAAAAGCAGGCTGCCAGCAATGATGCATACAAGGCCAAAATTGGTATATGTAGTTCTGTGAGAGCAGTAATGCCCTTTGCTTAGCGAGTCAATAGTAGCCAGAAAAATAGCTATTGGCTAAGCGCGCTACCTGACGATGATTATGACTTTTTGCTTCCCTGACGAGTTGTGTTTTTGGGCTTGCGGCTGCTGGGGGTGGTTGTTCCTGTAGAATTTGATAGAGCAGGGAGGGGAGCCGGAGTGCCACTCTGGCCACTGGCTCCATCATTGGTGGCGCTCCCATTAGAGCCATCAACGGTTGCGCTACTCGTTGTAGCCGTACGCTTCGTACGGCCTGCGGATGAACCCCGACCCGTTCGATCGTTACCGACGGTACCTGGATCAGGCGTAGTCGAAGATCCGATCGTTGAGGCATTCGTGGTATTACTGGCTGATGACCCAGGTTGGGCATTGGTAGCTTTTCCCGTGGTTTGTGCCTGCGTATGGAAGCTGGCCAGGATTATCAGCATCGCTCCAAGCAGATTTACGTTTTTCATGAGTTTACGTTGAGTCTATCATTTACTCAGCTAAACTACGATTTAAAGCGGTTTGATTAAAAAAGTATAGAAAAGGATATACTAGTCAGGCGGCTGGCTAAAGCGTATGCTGTACCTGGTATACCTAACAGCTGAATCAAGCTAATCGATAATCCAGGTGAGGTCGTGGGCTACTGGATTAGGCCTGTTATCTTCTGATAACTCCTATGGTCTATCCCGCCCAGTGGTCTCTTTCTTTTTCCTGAGGGAAGGATTTACAGATAATCGGTAGTAGCTGGAGCCGCCTTATTCAACTGATAAAAAGTAAATAGAAGGGAGTTATAGCAACTCCCAAATCCACAGACCAGCTAACAGGAGGAGTAAGGTGGCAAGTATAAACACGAGTGTCCAGAGACCTGAGTGGGGAAGGTATGATTTCGTATCCATACCCAATAGACTGCCTAAAACTTGAAAAGTCACAAAAGTCGCTATCGATGTTCCCAATAAAAACGATCAATAAATACACTTATCAGCGGTTAGTTACTTTCTAATAGGTATAAATAGGCTTTAAGGGCTGGATATGGACTTAGGAGACATAAAAATATGTTACTGATATTATATAATGTTACTTAAATTTTGCATTTTTCTTATTCCCGTGTGGGGCATTACGCCCGAGGAATACGTATGTAGTATGAGTTAGTGCGTGTTTCCAGCTAGCCAGTTTCTCACTTTTTTACATGAATGTTGGCAAACTTTATAAAATTGCTCCAATCGAATGCTGTCATGTTATGTTCTCCTTCCCGGTTATGGTAGCCCATCTGAGAAGTAATAACAGGTTGGTTTATAGCCGGTGGATTGGCGGGAAGATTTGATTTGATTCCATATAATGCATACACCTTCTCTGCCTGTTTCAATGATAAGAATGTTCCCGTTGGGTCGGCCCAAAGATCTTTGGACGCATTGGTTGCATACAATGGTCTTGGTGCGATAGTGGCAATCAGCATATGCTGATCCAGGGGTAAGGCACCTTCGTTATTATTAAACTTTTTGTAGTTTGTCGCAAACCAGTGAGGGAAAACGGTATTGATTCGGCCAATCGTTTCGCCAAACCGTCTGTGCGATAGGGCAGCCCCCGTATTCCCCGAACAGTTAGTAGCACACATGGCGAATCGCTGATCCTCGGCAGCCGCCCATAACGACGCTTTTCCTCCCCGGGAATGCCCCACAACGATTACCTTTTTGGGGTCAATAGCGGCATCTTTTTCAAAGTAATCCAGTACGCGGCTAGCGCCCCAGGCCCAGGCACCAATAGCCTTCATGCCGTCATTGGCCGTCAATTGCTCGGGATACAACTGGAGCACTCCATTGGCGTAGTTAGCCGTATCATCGGGAGCCAGATCGCTCACGTGAAAAGCCGCAATGGCATATCCGCTATCAACCACCATTTCAGCAGGCCAGAAGTCGCTTTTTTTCGCTCGGGTGGGGTCCGCATTATCTTTGCCCCGGTTGTTGATCAGCAGGAAAACAGGAGCCGGGCCTTTCTGCTTCTTCGGCACAAATAGAACCAGATTGATTTTGACCGGCTTATTGTTGTTGACAACCTCAATCTGGACTTCTTTCAGGGTGGCTTTACCCCCCATGGCGCTGGCATTTTCATTTTTTATCGAGTACGAAAGCCGGTCATAGGTTTTGGGCATTTGTCCATACACATTTTCTTCAAACAGCTTAATGATTTCCGGTCGTCGCACCTTTTCCCAGGTCGCCTTACTTTTAACCGCTACGTTCGTGGTTGTCTTCAAGACGTCGGGCAACGTATAAGGCGGCACTTTTGATTCGTCGTAATTGGCCTCAGCCGCGTTTTGGGCCTGTACGTTAGGTAGTACGACTAGAATGAAGAAGACGAAGGGAAAACATTTTAAATACTGCATGACAATGAAGTAAAGGTTAAACTATTGATCAATGACAAACCACTCCAGCGGTTTGTCATTGATTAACGCTCAGTAGCCACAGGCTTACTGAAAAGCGGGATAGCCGGGATTTTGCGTCAGTGATTTATTGACATCCCAGGCAGATTGCGGAATGGGCAACAAAATCACTTTCTGCTGAACCCAGGGCTTGGTAGCCACCTGTATCTTGTCATAATCAACTCGGTTTGCTTTGATAAAATCTAAAAACCGTCCTCTTCGATTGAGATCAGAAAAAGCGCCGGGCGACTCCCAGATAAACTCCATGCGTCGTTCGTAAAACACAGCGTCAAGTACGTTATCTTTTGGCAGATTTAGTGGTTTAGGGTCTAATTTTGCCCGGGCTCTGATCAGATTAACCTGCGTCATGGCATCCGCTGAACGGCCAACCTCGTTGAGCGCTTCGGCATAGTTCAATAAAACCTCCGCATAGCGTATGATCGGTGCGTTAATCCCGGAGGATACCAAAGCGGCTTCCTGCCAGTATTTGGTAACAATATAGCCTGTTTTCGTGTACGGATTCGGGAAGGTGAGCGGCATCACAAACCCCGGCATTTCAGGATGCGACTCACCAGGCCCAATGATTACCCCATAATACCGCTGGTCTTTAATTTTGCCGGTCGCATCCCGTTCAAGCGCATTGATCCAGCTCGTTTGCGGCACAAAATTACTATTGGCGCCCCGGCCAATGTAGGCGGCTGGCGCTCCCCGGGGTGCCGACCGGACATCGAGGCCACCGCCTTCGCTGCCGTCGTTAACGGACGAATACTGGGTTGAAAAGACAATCTCTTTGTTGTTTTCATTACTCTTCAGAAACACGCTCCTGAAATTGGGGAGAAGACCATAAATGCCCAGGTTAATGATGGCTTCGCTGGTGGTGACGGCCTCCTGATATTTCTGTTGCCATAGCTGGGCCTTTACCAGAAAACTGAGAGCCGCTCCCTTGGTTGCCCGCCCGAGGTCGCTGCCCGACCAGGTTGCTGGCAAAACCGCAGCCGCTTCGCTTAAATCAGTCTCGACCTGCTTCCAGACGTCGGCGGCCGAAGCGCGCGGAATATTCAGTTTAGATGATGCGTTCAATTCAGATGTGATTAACGAAACACCCCCAAAATAATTGACTAGCCGGTAGTAGAATATGCCCCGCAGGAATTTTGCCTGGGCCAAAATCGACTCCTTTACCTGCGGGCTGAGGTTATCCATTTTGCTGACCCGCTCAATAACAAAATTGGCCCGGCTGACCCCCTGAAACAGCCCTGAATACAGCTGGCCAATATAGAGATTATTCGCCGGTAAACTCAGCATCTCCAGCTCGACGCGGGGTGTGTTCTGGTCCTGCTCATACAAATCTCCGCTCATTGTCCAGTCCAGATTGGCGGCATCAATGAGATTGCCAAAGGTTGCCTCCGGTTGTAACTGACCATACGCCCCAATCAGCGCCGACTGCGCATCCGCTTCGGTTTTGAAGAAATTAGCGTCCGTAAGCACATCCGTCGGGATGACACTCAGGAATTTATCGCCACAGGCTGTCGTTAGAATCACTAAAATGATAACGATAAGGCTTGGTATTATTTTCATGTCGTCGTTTAGTGAATGAGTTAAAAAACAATATTGACTCCGCCCGTCAATGTTCTGGGCAGCGGATAGATGCCCGTATCAATGCCGGCATTCATGGGATTCGCACTGCCCACTTCCGGATCGAATCCGGTATACTTGGTGAAGGTGAACAGGTTTTGGGCGGTAACGTAGAGTCGTAAGCTCTTAAAGGCGTTATGCGTTACGGTACGAATAAAGGCTTGTGGCAGGTTATAGCCCAGCACGACGTTACGCACCCGCAGGTAATCGCCATTCTCCACGTAGAAAGAAGAGGCATTGGAATAATTTCCGTTGGCATCGGTGTATTTTAACCCTGGCTGGTCGTTAATTCCGCTACCCGGCGTCCAATGATTCAGAATGTCTTTCACGCCGTTAATGATCCCGTTCCCGTTATAATATTTCATCTGATAGTTCGTGATCTTGTTGGCGTGAAACAGTTGGGAGCCGGCGATCCCTTGAAGCAACAGGTTGAAGTCGAAACCTTTATACGATAAATCCATGTTCAGGCCGTACGTTAAATCGGGCCAGGGCTTGCCTAATTTAACTTTGTCGGCATCGGTTAAGGCACCGTCGCCGTTCACATCCCGATACTTGAAATCGCCGGCTACGGCGTTGGGCTGGAACGTCTTATTGATCTCCTGACTGGTCTGGTAAATGCCATCCACAACGTAGCCCCGGTAGTAGCCAATGGGTTCGCCGACTCGGGTATAGGTCATCGTCATGCTCGAACCGGCCAGTGCAGTGCCAGAGATGGGTTGGCCAACCCCCAGACTGATCACCTCATTTTTTAAGGTGGTGGCGTTTGCACTAACGTTAAATCGGAAGTCGCCCACTTTACTTCGATAGCCGACTAACAGCTCCATGCCGGTGTTGCGTACCTGGCCACCATTGACGCTCGGCGCATTCTGAAAACCGGCCTCCAGGGAAACCGGCAGGCTGATTAACATGCCGATGTTGTCTTTTTTGTAATAGTCGGCGGTCAGATACAGCTTATCCCCAAAAAAGGAAGCGTCGACGCCAATATCCAATTGCTGCGTGGTCTCCCACTTCAGATCGGCATTCCCCGGCCGCACCAGCGTTGAGCCGACCACAATGGCTTGATCCCCGGTTCCCAGCGCATAATTATCGGCCGAATTTCCGTTTCGAATGGTGCTCAGGTACCCGAACGCCGGAATCGCGTCATTACCAACCCGACCCCAGCTCGCGCGGATTTTCAAATCGTTGAGTACCGTATTTAAAGGGGCCATAAATGACTCCTGTGAGATCCGCCATCCACCCGATATAGCCGGGAAATAGCCCCATTTGTTATTAGGACCAAAGTTGGACGACCCATCCCGGCGCAGGCTGGCCGAGACCAGGTATTTATCCTTGAAGGTATAATCGATACGACCGAAATAGGAAGCTAGTGTGGCGTTACTACTGGTGCCGCTCGTGGTCCGTAAACTTACATCGCTGGCGTTGATCACCTGCAACTCTTCACTCAGGAACCCATTTCCCGTCGAGGCAATTAAGTTCAGCCGGTTCTTCTGCGCGCTTTGGCCTAACACGGCTGAAAACGAATGGTCGCCGATTTGTTTGGCGTAAGAAAGCGTATTTTCAATCAACCAGTTAAAGCGGTTGTCGAACCCCTCCGAGAGGGTGGCGCGTGGGTGCACATAAAACCCGCGTTGCACTTTGCCTTCCCAGGACCGCGATCGGTTAAAGTTGGCGTCGATCCCCACACTGGTTCTAAACTTCAAGCCCGTCGTAATGGCGTATTCCCCGAACGTACTGCCGTATATTCTGGAATTAAATAATTTATTGTCAATTGATCTGGCTTTTAGTAAAGGGTTATCTCCGTTACTGGTGTAGTAAACGCCATCTCCAAAAAACGGAGCATCCTGGGCTAAGGTCGGAAAGAACTGTTGGGCCAGGTTAAAAATCCCACCCTGCAAGGGATCGGTGTTCTGCCCTTTCGTTTCGGTGCTGGCAAACGCCAGCGAGCCACCGAAACTCAATTTCTCTCCCGCCTTCAAATCGGCCGTGGCTCTGGCCGTATACCGCTTGTAATACGTCTCGATCATGGTGCCTACCTGATCATTGTAGCCCAGCGACAAGCGGGCTTTCAGATTTTTTGTGCCGCCCGAAATACTGATATCATAATTCTGTACGGGCGCATTTCGAAAAATCAGCCCGATCATATCCGTTCCTTCGCCAAACGAATTTGGATTCGCCCACTCCGGATTTGGTTTTATGCCCGAGTTAGCCGCCAGTTCGTTGGCCATGGTGGCAAACTCCTGCGCATTCAGAAACGCGGGCTTGCGCCACAGTTGGGCGACGCCAGCAGAGGCATTGACCGCTACCTGGGCCGCACCTTCCTTGCCTCGTTTGGTGGTAACCAGAATAACCCCGTTCGCTCCCCGTGAGCCATAAATAGCGGCAGAAGCTGCATCTTTCAGCACCTCGATGGATTCGATATCATTGGGATTGAGAATCGACATGGCGTCAATGCCATTGGAACTACCTGGAACGGGCGTACTTTCTCCGGTCATTGGAACCCCATCTACTACGTATAAGGGCTGATTCGCGCCCGTTGTACCGACGCCCCTGATTCGCACGGAACTGGCGCTGCCGGGGGCTCCACTGGTTTGGGTCACATAAACGCCGGGCACCTTGCCTTCAATGGCAGACGTAAAGTTGCTGGTCGCGACTTTCTGAAGGTCGGTGGAACCGACGGATGAAATAGCACCGGTTAGGTCCCGTTTCCGTTTTGTTCCATAACCGACCACAACGACTTCATTAAGCACCTGATTGGAGGGAGTCAGTGATACGTTCAGCTCGGTCTGGGCGCCCGTCAGGATTTCGCGCGTTTCGAATCCAATGAAACTGAACACCAGCACCGCGTTGCCGTCGGGTACCTGAAGCCGGTAGCGACCCTCGGCATCGGTGGTGGTGCCCTGCTGGGTTCCTTTTAGCGTGATACTGACCCCTGGCAACGCCTGCCCATTGGTGCCGTCCTGGACAACCCCCTGAATCCCATTTTCTTTCGGCAAACCGATGGGAACGGGTAGTTGCCCGGTACGTACTTCCGCCAGTTTGGCCGGGAGGGCTGCTACCGGGGCTGGTGGGTGTGTAGTACCGGCCAGCACGAGGTAACCACCTGTTTTCATGCGTTTGAACGACAGCCCAAAAGGGCTCAGCAAATCAGTCAATGCGGTCTCAACGGATCCGTCAAACCGCAGCCGGCTTTCGGGGATGCTGAAGGGATCGAGTGTGCGGCCTTCGTAAAGGATATTGACTTTATACTGGTTCTTTACCGCGGTCAGGGCTTCGCGCAGGGATCGGTAAGCTACATGCCTGACCTGGCCAGCCGTCTGGGTGAATTGACTCGCGCGTGCCAGGGTTTGGGCCTGACAGACAGCACCCACGCACCCGGCCAATAGACAACTAAACAGGAATAGACGTACTCGTTTCTTCATGAGATTAGGGTGTCAAGGAACAGTTATTTATTCAGTTGAGAGAAGATGATTCGATCCCGCTGGCGGGTTATTCGGATGGATAGAAGTTCTTCCAATGCACTCAGAAGTTCGTCCACATGCGTTACGTTGTAGGTGCCCGAAACCTGCCGTTCGGCCAGCGACGGCTCTTTGATGATGACCTTAAGCCCGAAATCGTCCTGAATCATCTGACCGATTTCGGTTAAGGGCGTATCATGGAAAACATACTGCCGATTCTTCCAGGCGCTGAAGTCGTTGGGGCGGGATGAATTGGTTAGCTCCAGCGCCTGTTTGCGGTTATTGAGCGTTACCTTTTGTCCAGGGCGCATGGTTAACGTTTTTTCGGACTGCTGGCCCGGCTGATAATGCAGCTTCACTTTTCCGCGTATGAGCACGACCCGGGTCGCCCGCTGGCGGGCCAGCACGACAAACTCAGTGCCCAGCACTTCGATATCGAGCTGCCGGTTGGTATGCACAACAAACCGGCGATGATCTGTCAGGTGTCTTACAGTGAACTCAGCCTCACCCGTTAAAAAAACATCCCGTTGCGAGTTGTCACTCAGCCATCCGAATCGGGACAGCCGAAGTGCCGAGTTGGCATTCAGAACAACCCGGCTGCCATCGGGCAAAACGAGCTTTTGAAGCTGCCCGCTGTGGGTCGTATAGGTTTTATACAAAATGGACGTGCGAAACAGCCAACCGCCCAGCAGTAGCATGGACACGCAGGCAGCGGCCAGCCAGCTTGCCCGAAAGCGGGAGAAGAGTGGTTTAACCGATACGTCCTCGTCGGGAATGAGGGTTGTTGCTGTCGGCTGCGAGCCTGTCAACCGACGCCGGAAGCGATCCAGGCCAGTCGTTACATCGGCTACGTATTGCGGATGGGTGGATTCCCACTCAATCAGGGTTTCGTAATAAGTGGATCGGTTACGGGCATCTTGTAACCAATCTTCGATGAGCTTACGTTGCAGCGCCGTTACCCTACCGGCGTGATAATCAAGCAAAAGCGCTTTCGTGACTTGATTCATCTCAAAGTGGATTTACGTCTTTTTTGCATGGTGAGATACTTGTATGATAAGGTCAGAAACGTACCAGGCTGGCAAGTACTACCCATATCCACATGGGCCGAAGTGCCTGACGAAGCAGCGACAGGGCCTTGCTCATGTGCGATTCTACGGTTTTTACACTGATGGCGAGTTCACCAGCGATCTCCTGGTACTTGCGTCCCTCAAATCGGCTCAGCAGAAATACCCGTTTGGTTTGCGAGGGCAGTTGATCAATAGCGAGTTCAATGCTCCGGTACAGCTCATCGTACTGGACAATCTCCGAAGGTGACGGGTCACGGTCAACAATAGTTGCCCAGTCGAGGTCCGTTCCGCGTCGGGATTTGCTGAGTTCCCAGCGGATGTAATCGTAAGCCCGGTAGCGGACAGCCTGCATGAGATAAGCTTTGTATGAGCTTTTGACGTTCTTATACAGTTCTTCCTTATAAAACAGGTAAAAGACTTCCGAGACAATATCTTCAGCAACTTCTTTTGAATAGACAAACCGGCTGGCGTGGCTGCATAAAGCCACGTAGTATTTGCGAAACAGAACTTCACAAGCTTCCTGTGGATTGGTCGCCCATACCTGTTGAAGTTGCCAGTCCGGATCATTCTCCATACGTGTAGAAACAGTAGGTCTGAGTGGATGGATAAGGCTGGCAGGCTCATCCAAGGGCTGAAACAGAGGCTGGTGCATCGGCAAATAGCTGATTCAGGGTTACAGGTATACGCCTAAGTCGAGTTTGCGGAGAAATACCCTTAGTGAGTATGTACTTTTTTTATGTAAAGTTGCGAGCTACGGGCCAGTATGGTAACCCAGACTGCGTATTACTCATACCGATGCCAGGTTTCGGTTTGCCTGTAGCATATGCCGTTCGGTATGAACGACCATAAAGTGCAGAATATCACCTACTGGCAAGTGAAGCCAGGGGGCAATCGACAACGGTATCTGAACACCGTTGATATTCACTTTCTCCGCCTGTCTCAGCACCTCCAGCAGTTGTTCCTGCTGGTCAATAAATTCAGCGACTACCTGGTGAGCAGGCCAAGCCTCGGTGGGCTGATGCCGTTTGATGGCCCTGAACTTCTGTTTGCCCGTTTTGGGGTCCATCAACCGGGTTAAAAAGTTACCCAGCCAGGAACTATCAACTGAATCGGTAACCGGCTTATCCAGTTGCGTAATCAACCCTTGTTTTAGGCGGGGTAAATAGTAGTGTCCGTAGCTGTTTAAATGGTCTAAACATTGAGCGATACTCCACCCACCGCTTTGGGACGGTTGGCTGAGGGTGGTTTCGTCCATATTCTGAAAACGCTCCACAGCCTGCTGAATATGCCCTTCCACCTGTTGTTCAAGGGCAGCTAGCCAGGCTGCTTTGTTAATGGACTTCATGGGGACGATTGACCGACGAAGCCGTCGCTTTTCGGGTTACACTCAGGAGCGCTAGGGCAATGAAAAAGAAAAGGGTCTCAATGACCAGCCATTGTTGACCAAACGCGCCCAGAGGCCCTTCAACAACTACCGTAATGGTCCGCGAAAGCGCATAAAAACCCCATAGTAAACTTAGAAAAATCAGCCCTTTCTGTATCTCTCGGACCATCAGGTAGAGTAGGCTGATAAATAAAGTAAGGCCCACGCCCCCGTAAACACCCCGAATTGAGCTGAACGCGTCGGTATTGGTGAGCTTCACCTGCACCAGATTCATTACCGATTGTGGATTGGAAAAGGCCATAAGGCTAACGGACAGCAGCGCTAGAGCGGATAGGAGAATGAAGCCCTGGGCGGCCCGTTTAAAGATGATGTGTGTTTGCATGTTTCTGATCATTAGTTACAGCACAAAAGTGGGCCTCATCTTCTGATCAATTATTGGTATTTACCAAGATTTCAGGGCTTGATGGTGTTCATGAGCTTACTAAAATTAGTCGGGTCAACGCCAATGTAATTGGCTAAATATTTATGGGGGACTAGCTGCAGGATGTGCGGACTGCGCCGGAGCAGTTGGGTAAACTTATCGGTGGAGGAATAGCATTGTAGTTCCACTACCCGTTCCAGCACGCCCGACAAGGCCCCGGTAATGCCCAGCCGAACCACGGTTTCTACCGTAGGGTTACGTCTCATAACCGCTTCCAGGTCCCGGAAGGAAGCCCGTAGAAAACGGGAAGGCGTTAACGTTTCGTAATAATACCGGGAAGGCTGCTGTAGCATGAACGAATCGAGGACACCCCCAAAAGAAGGCCCGTAGGAAAAGACCAGGGTCGCTTCCCGATTTTGCTCATCGAAATAATAAACGTGTTGTACGCCCTCCAGAACAAAGTACAGATAGCTTTCCTGTTCGCCTGCTGCCGTCAGGATTTCCTTTCGCTTTGCCGAAAACGGTCGCCAAATGCTGGAGAATTCGGCCCACCCCGGCTCCGGAAGTGAATGGATTGCCTCAACAAGCTGCCTTAAGCCAAGCAACGAATCATTCATAAGTACTACCACTATAAAAGGTCTTGCAAAGTTACTTCACAAGCTGGTCAATCATATGGATGGGTTAGTTGCCCGTGTTGATGAGTTCATGCGTGAAAATAACGGACCGGAAATAGACACGATTTATGTTAGCCGTAGGCTTATCGGCATGTTTCGCTATTTATTTTGTGAGGAATACCCGGTTCAGAAAATTAGTTATGTATGTCAGGGTTGGGGTAAACCAGGGGTTGAAAAACATGAACGTATGAGGTGCATCGGGAAAGGTATGCACATCTGAATAGATCCCCAGATTGTTCAGTTTTTTTATCAGATCGTCGCGCCCGCCATGCATACGATCTACGGAACTGTTCAGAAATAAAATCGGGGGTGTATGTTTATCGATGTGGTTAAGGGCTGAGGCTTCCTGCCATAAATCGGGCCGTTGCGTCTTGGAGTAGCCAAACCAATACGTAGCGGCTGACGTCGACTTTGAATCATCGCCCTCCCCCGATTCCGGATGAATAAAGGCCAGCACGCCATCAATATCAACAATGGCCTGAACGGCGCTCGAATGCCGTGCGTTGTCTCCTGTTCCTTCAAAAGTTGACTGTCCGTTCGTGGTGCCTACCAACGCGGCCAACTGTCCACCCGCCGAAAAACCCAGTACCGCAATTTGGGTTGGGTCAACAGCATATTTCCCTGCATTCGCCCGAACCCAGCGAATAGCTGCTTTGACGTCATGCACGGCGGCTGGATACAAAGCCTCCGTCGATAACCGGTATTCGACCGGAATGGCCACAAATCCGTTGGCCGCCAGTTGAGCCGCCAGCGTGTTGTTGTGCGACCGATCGCCCGACCGCCAGCCGCCACCGTGAATCATGACAATTGCCGGACGAGTTTTTCCGGAAGCGGCTGGTCGAGCGTAGACATCCAACTGGAGGTTTCTTCCTGAGTTGGGTATACTGTACGTAATCGCTTTATCAATACGTACGCCGACTGGCAATGTTGAATCGGCCAATGTGATGTCGGGATGGTATTTCTTCTCGCGCAGGTATGATCCCTGAACTGTAAACGACGTGTCCCGGCCGCCAGTTGGTTTTAGTTGACCATAAGTTGCGGGTATCCTTAAACCGAGAATAAGCAGTAAAGCAATACGTTGATTCATAGAGTTTTAGTCAATTAATGAAGTGGGTTGTTCCTGCATTCTATCTGGCATCGAGAAGCCGCGTCATTTTTCATAGCCAGGTTTCGCATACGATTGTCCATTGTTGCGTTGATCCCGGATTATTTCGCCGGGCATAGCCACCTTGTGGAAATATAGGGAGACTGGCCGGAATTTTCTTGTCAATCAACGCCTGATAAAATAGCAAACTATTTCGCTGATCGACAACTGTGTCATGAGGCATTGATGCTGGCAAACGAATACGTATACCGGGCGCAGTAAATAAGTGGATGGCGATAATGACGGCCCCGGTAGCTACTTCGGTTTCGAGCTGCACTATGGCTAAATGGTATCGCAGCCAACCAGCACTATAATGCTGTATCGCCAACAGCCGTTTTTAGCTGGCATGGTGGACCATCCGGATTATCAATCTGTAGCGGAGAAAGACGGTATCGAAGCTATTGTTGGTCAGAATGAAAAAGAATACCTGTTGGCCATCGACAATTTCAGCCAGGATGAGCTGATTGCGCCTAAAGACCTGCTGCTTATTAAGGGCAACCGGCATGACAACCGACAGCTCATCAGGGGGCCGCTCATGCAGGTTATCTACTAATAAAAGAGGAACAGGAGGGGTGTTGAGCGCATCAGACGGTTTGTGAAAACAGTCGTTCGGTACGTTGGCTACGGGCCAAATGTCGATCAAAGGCCATGCAGATATTCCGTAGGAACGGACGCCCTTCGGGCCGAACCCACAGGCTCGTTTCGTCGTAATCCAGCAGACCATCCAGGCGGAACTCGTCGAGCTTCTGGCTCAATACGTCCCATTCAGCATCGCTCCAGTCGTCCACCTTCCAACTGGTTTTGAATTGACACATTATGTCCAGGATTATCCTGCGGATTCCCCTGTCTTCTTCGCTTAATAAATGGCCTTTCTGGATGGGAAGTTCACCCAGCAAGATGCGCTGTTGATACGTATCAACGTCTTTTTCGTTCTGCATAAAGGCTGTTCCTACGTCGCTGATCGCTGACACACCAAGGCCCAGTAATACGCCGGTCTGGGTAGTTGTGTACCCCATAAAGTTACGGTGCAACCGGCCCGACTGCATGGCCTTGTAGAGCGGATCGTGCGGCAGGGCAAAATGATCCATACCGATCTCTGTATAGCCACCCGCCTGTAGCAAATCACGACCCAGTTCGTAGAGTTCGCGTTTAACTTCGCCAGTTGGCAGGTCTTCATCCCGGAAGCCGCGCTGGCCATTTCCCTTCATCCAGGGGACATGCGCGTAAGAGTAAAACGAAATCCGGTCGGGACGAAGCGTCAGGGTTTTGGCTATGGTCTTTCGAATGGATTCGGGTCGCTGAAACGGCAACCCAAATACCAGATCGTGGCTGATAGAGGTATACCCGATTGCCCGCGCCTGTTCGGTAACGCGCTTTACGTTGGTAAAGGGCTGGTGGCGATGAATGGCAAGCTGAACGGCGGGGTCGTAATCCTGCACCCCGAAGCTAACCCGGCGAAAGCCAAAGTCGTACAACGTTTGCAGATGTTCTTTCGTCGTGTTGTTGGGGTGCCCTTCCCAGCCATAATCAGGATCGTCCGCCGGATCGGCCCACTGAAAAAGACCATCCAGTAAGCGCCGGAGCTGATCCGGCGAAAAAAAGCTGGGCGTTCCACCACCCAGGTGTAACTCCGCAATGCGGGGGCGCTCCGGGAGCCAGTCGCAATACATCGCCCACTCAGCCAGCAACGTATCGATGTACGGTTGTTCGACGCCGTGGTTGCGGGTGATGCGTTTGTTGCAGCCGCAAAATGTACACAGGCTCTCGCAGTAGGGCATGTGAATATACAGGCTGATGCCGCTCGCGTAGTTAGTTTCGGCAAAGGCGGTGGTCAGGCGCCGTTGCCAGCCGAGTCGGTTAAAGGCATCAGTGTTCCAGAAAGGGACAGTTGGGTAGCTGGTATAGCGGGGGGCGGCTACGTTATACTTAGCGATCAGTGAATCAGTCATGGGCCAAATCTGACCCATTTAAGGAATGAATCAGGCTGCTCAAAGTTCACTACGTACGCTCGGCGCAACACCAACCAAAATCAGCCAACAATCTGATTTATATCAGCCAATGTTCAATTGACCAGCGCCAATTTTGAGGGAAATACCCGCCACGATGACCACCGCTCAGTCAACGAAAACCGTCTGCTATCACTGCGGCAGTACCTGTGCTACCGATACGAACCCTATTTTTTTTGACGATAAGCCGTTTTGCTGCTCGGGTTGCCAGACCGTTTATCAGGTTTTGAGCGAACACCAGCTCTGCCAGTACTACGACCTGAATTCAACGCCGGGCAAGTCCATGCCGGGCAACTCCATGCCGGGCCGTACGGCTGAACTCGATCATTTAGCCTTTCTGGACAATCCCGCCATTGCGGCTCAACTGATCGATTTTCAAAATGACAACGTAGCGCACGTCACGTTTTATGTACCCGCCATTCACTGTTCATCCTGTTTGTGGCTCCTGGAACACCTCTACCGTATGGAGCCGGGCGTGCAGCAAACCCGCGTCGACTTCCTGAAAAAGCAGGTACATCTGGTAATCAATCCAGCCCAGATCTCGTTACGTCAGGTGGCCGAACTACTCACCTCGCTGGGCTATGAGCCGCTTATCAGTCTCAACGACGTTGTGAAGCAGCAGCAGAAACCTACGTACCGACCCCTGCTGTACCGGCTGGCCGTGGCAGGGTTTTGCGCGGGAAATATCATGCTTTTCAGTTTTCCCGAATACCTGGGCCTGGATGATCCAAAGTTTAAACATGTATTTGGCCTGCTAAATTTGCTGCTGGCCACGCCCGTTGTGTTTTATTCAGGCTCAGGCTACTTCGCGTCGGTCTGGAAAAGCCTTCGCCGTCACGTTCGTGGTAGGCTCATTAACATCGATTTTCCAATTTTACTGGGAATTCTGGTTGCCTATTTTCGGGGTACATATGAAGTCCTGGTATTGGGTGGCGCAGGGTATTACGATTCAGTTAGTGGGTTGATATTCTTTCTGTTATGTGGAAAATGGTTTCAGGAGCGTACCTACGATTTTCTGTCTTTCGAGCGCGATTATAAATCGTATTTCCCGCTGGCTGTCCAGCGTCTTACGGGCGAAGTCGAAACATCTGTACCAGTAGCTGATTTGCAGAAAGGGGACCGTATTCGGGTTCGTCACGGCGATTTGATTCCGGCCGATGGCTTGTTGTATCGGGGCGATGGACTACTTGATTATTCGTTTGTGACGGGTGAATCGGCGCTGGAATGTAAGGAGCCGGCCGCATTGCTCTACGCAGGCGGGCGACAGATGGGCGGCAGCATCGACCTCGAAATCGTGCGCGACGTATCACAAAGCTACCTCACCCAACTCTGGAATAACGACGCGTTTAAAAAAGACCAGTCGAGTCAAACGCGAACCTTTGCTGATGCCGTGGGGACCTATTTTACCCTGACTGTACTGACGCTGGCCACTCTAATTGGCACCTACTGGTACGTATGGGCTGGTCAGCCTGCTACGGCGGTGAATGCGTTTACGGCTGTACTGATTGTGGCCTGCCCCTGCGTGCTCTCGCTGTCCTATCCGGTGGCATTGGGACATGGCTTGCGGCTATTGAGTAAACGCGGGTTTTATCTCAAAAACGCTACCGTGATTGAGCAACTTTCCCGCTGCCATACGGTCGTTTTTGACAAAACCGGCACGCTGACCACACCGGCCCCGAAGTCGGTAACCGAATCGTTTGAGCGTCCGCTATCCCCCATTGAGCGGAGCATGGTTCGAGCCGTAGTCAATCAGTCGGCGCACCCATTGAGCCGCCGACTAAGCCAGTATTTGGCCGACGGGTTGCCCATGGCCGTAGAGAATTTTACGGAACTACCCGGTCAGGGTGTGATTGGGGTAGTGGATGATTACGTAGTAAAAATAGGCAATGCGGCTTTTGTTGGCGGGGTTGCCGAGCCAGGTGGCTCAACTGTCCACCTGAGTATCGGCGGAACGTACCGGGGACGGTTTCAATTGGCCGCCCACCTGCGCGACGGGCTGGCGGATATGCTGACGACTCTGCGAGAACAAGGCAAACAGCTCTACCTTTTGTCTGGCGATACAGCCGCTACCCGCGATAACTTGCAAACCTGGTTTGACGATGATGCGATGACGTTTGATTGCCAGCCCGAAGACAAACTCAATTTTATTCGGGCATTGCAACGTAGTGGTCAGAAAGTTCTGATGATCGGCGATGGACTGAACGATGCGGGTGCTTTGAAACAAGCCGATGTGGGTCTGGCCGTGACGGATGATACACTCCAGTTCACACCCGCCAGCGACGCGATTCTGGAAAGCCGATCGCTACGTGATCTACCTGATTTGCTGCAGTATAGCCGGTTTGCCATGCGGCTCATCCAGTTCAGCTTTGGTGTGTCGCTGCTGTATAACCTGGTGGGGCTGTCATTTGCCGCTACAGGTCACCTCTCGCCGGTCGTGGCTGCGGTGCTCATGCCACTGAGTTCAGCAACAATGGTGCTGATTGCTACGGTTGGTATGCGCCTGAGAGCCTGATTGGTAAAAATTGCTCGTGTTCATCCCATACAGGCTCGCTCAGAGCCGAAACAGGCAATAGGGATTTAGCGAATTCAGGGTAAAGTAGACTACAAGGGCGTCCGCCCTTCCCTGACCGAGCTCAATACGTTAACTCAATTTTTAAGTTACAGGAATTGGCCCGATTTCCCGCTCGGAACACCCGCAATGCCTGTTGAGCAGCCTGTTCAGTTGCCGTTGACCGAAAAGCCCAGTTCGACTATCTGTTGGTTGGCTCTTGCCAGCGTCTTTCTACTTGGATTCGTAACGTTTCTATTGGTTGGCGGAAAACAGAAAGTCCGCTGGGACATGATCTTCTAATCAACGGTATTTATTCGCTTGACCAGGTTGGATGGAAAGTAAAAGTTGATACCCGTCTGCTGCTGTATATCAGCTAACAAACCGATTGTCTCTATGCTACTTAGCCCGATCTCTTGCCTTGACTGATTTACTTGCTTCCTGGCTTGGCTGGTCAATGACTGACTCAAGTAGCCGAAGTGCGTTTCTTGACGGTCACTCTTGACTGCTACGTACCAATCATCAATCATGGCAAATTCGTAGGGTGACATCGCCCCTGACTTAAGGGCTTGTACGAGCTTGGGTTTTATGCGCGCATACAACGTGTCGTTCAGCGCATATCGTTTGCTGATTGAATTGTGATGACTCAATATGACTGAAGCCCAATACCCATTGTGAATGAGTTTTTCACCGGGATATCCGTACGCGTCGATAATCTTGTTTAATTTAGCTACTTGCTGTTCACTATGAGGAGCAAATCGTTTTTCGGCGTAGCGTTCCTGTCCTTTAGCGCCAAACGTAAATAGCGCCAGCAGGGCCTTTCGCTGGTCCTTCCTGAACATCTTTTCAAGGTGATTTCGAACCTGTTGATTCCCGCCGTTTTGATAGAGGGCTCTTAACGAGTCGTATTGCTGTTCGACCAATCGCCATTCGGGCTCGCTTTGAAGCGTACGAACCAGGACATTTTTCTTTATCTGCCTGAGCGTCCATCCGGTGGCTATTGCTCTCCGTAAATACGTAAACGCCTGCCGCTTTTGGCCCGTTTTTAGCGCCAGTTGAGTGGCCACTTTGTACTCCCTTGAAAAGATAAACTCATACGTATCGAACACGTGCCGATATAAATCTAAGGCCTCTTGATAGTCATGGTGAGTGATATGAGTATGAGCCGTAGCAATGGTGTTATGATAGAGTGTGTAGTCTTTTTGATTGCCTTTGTCCTGCATACTGTCAGGCAGGCATCTGACTAAGCTGAAGGCATTCAGAAAAAGATAGAGGGCAAGGAAGTGGCTCATACGAGGTTTTTATCCTCTAGACGCGGCTAGGTGTAGCTAGGTTGTAAGCCGTTAAGAAGTTTTAACAACTCGTTGGTTACCGAATAGGCACATACTCCCTTAGTAATTCCAGATAGTCTCAACCCAACAACGTATTATGAGCACATAGCTTACCTATCGTTTGTATCAGAAAGGAGCGCTTTCAGGAACATCTATTCTTAGACGTATCAACAACTATGGGTTCATACATGCCAACCAATGGATAGCATTACAGGTCTTATCGAAAAGACTTCTGTTATGAATAGTAAACCGGCTACTCTATTATTGTTTTGTTTACTGGTAGGATGCAACGGATCAGGAGTTGAGCCAGGGGAGGTAGCCGCTACCACAAAAGGATATCTTTACATTGATAACTGGGGCAAGTCCTGTGGGAGTGGAGGGCTAGTAACCGTTATCAATGCAGATACTTATTTGGCGACTAATTCGGTGCCGGTGGCTTATGAAGGTAATTCCAGCGAGCCTGTTCCAGTATGGATACGATACGAAAAACTGAGTCCTGATTCCTGCGCTCAATTGACAAACCGAATTAAAATTTTGTCGATACGTAAAAGAGACTAATCAAGAGCATTGTCTCCTGAAAGGCCTCATTTGCTTTCTAGTGAGTTGGGTTGCCAGGCGATAAACAAAAAAGCCAGACGACGAGAGGTCACCTGGCTTTTTTGCCGCTTACTCGAGCAGTTATTATTTAAAATCAGGTGCTTTTCACAGCATCCCCGTCGAGCAGCGATTACAGATATAAAAACGACTTCCAGCAGAAATTGTTTTCAGAAAGCGAAATTTGACGCATAATTTTTCAAAAAATTTACTCTTTCTTCCAGGCTGTCATTTTTTCTCAAATGGGAGGCTTATTTGACGCTAGCAACTACGCAAGTAGATTCGTCTGGATTAGTCGATCAGCCTGACCAGTAGGAGGGAGCACTTGCCGTTCATTCAGCAAGTACCCCAGTATAATACATCAAACCGTAAATTTTCGACAGTACGTCCCTGGGCCGATTGAGTTTCTTGCTCAAGTCGGGAAGTGTTAATTGATAAACCCTATTTTTGGTCAAAACCTAAAACCTATGCTGTCAAAATACTTCTGGATGACGGGCTCGTTGATCATTGCTACCTTAGGTAGTATTCATTTGTATTTAACTTTTTTTACCACTGCGTTTTCGTCAGGAAATGAGCAGATGATTGAGCAGATGAAAGCCTCATCCCCTATGCTGAGTCCAGCCATAAATATGTGGAAGGCGTGGATTGGCTTTAATGCCAGTCACAGTAGCGGGCTGTTATTTATTGGATTGCTTAATTTCTATTTAGCACTTCGCTACTTTGGCCAGGTTCAATCCGATCCCTTCTTTTTCTTTATGACAGTCCTTACAATCGGCTTTTACGGTTGGCTAGCCGAAAAATACTGGTTTACTATTCCCTTTGTGGGTGTGTTGGTGGCCCTGATTTGCTACGTGATTTCTTATGTTTTAACCCTGGTAAACGACTGATTTATTGGTTGTTAACCAGGCTGTCTATCAGCAGGAGCCTTTTCGTGAGAATCTTTCCCTGTTAGCGAAGCAGTGCTACACCCACCCAATAGGTAATCTCGTACTGCGTTTTGTCGTTCGTCTATTTTACAGCTCAGGGCACCTATTTTAGGGTATGGTAGCAACCGATTTTGCATGGACGTTTACATATACGCTTCGTCGCGGCCTACGCGGAGCTTCACGATTTTCAGGGTATTAAGCATCTTCAGAATCGGGTAAGCCGGGTCGAACTCGTGCCAGCGGAAGCCGCCGAAGTTGGCCCGCCCACCGTATTTGTGGTGATTGTTGTGATACGATTCGCCCATCATCAGAAAATCAAATGGTAGCAGATTTTTGGCGGTGTCGTCTACCTCGAAGTTCGTATACCCGTAACGGTGGGCGTACCAGTTGATGATAGCTCCGTGGATTGGTCCCATCAGAAACTGCACCGGTAGCAGCAGAAATAACCAGGGCGACGTAGCAAACTGGATGTAAAACAGGGTATAAAGTGTTCCCCACGCTATCCTGACCGGCCAGCGGCTACCGAAGCGCTCCATCCATTCCCAGTTGGGCACGCCCTTTTTGAACTTCGCCGGAACCGAGTCCCGATTGTTCTTGATGTCGCTATAAAAGAGCCGGGTCTTCCACATCATATCGAACAGGTTCCTGGAATACTGGGGCGAATGGGGATCGAACTCCGTGTCGGCATGGGCGTGGTGCAACCGGTGCATAATGCCGTAGGCGCGCGGACTCAGAAACGACGACCCCTGTCCAATGAACGTCAGTACGTAAAAGAATTTTTCCCAGCCTTTGCTCATGGTGAACATCTGGTGGGCAGCATAGCGGTGAAGAAATAATGTCTGCATCAGCACTGAGAAATACCAGTGCGCAAGGAAGAAAGCGAGAATGATCATTTAAAAAGAGCCCACAAGTGGCGTGGGCCATTTAACGCATTAAAGTGAATTGCCGTAAAAGTAGGTGGCCTGACTTGTCCCGTTCCTGACTGTCCTCAATGTATCACCTGAGTTTTGTTAACCCGGTTGATCGCCTGATAGAACTCAGCTAACACCCTGACGAAGCTCATTCATTGCCCGCCAGATTTACCGCACTTTTGGCTTGTCAAACGCCACTGGGAATGTCTATACTCTTTTTTATGATTGGAATCAGCCTACTGATGGCACTCGGATTCCTGGGCGCTTTTATCTGGTCGATGCGTACCGGGCAGCAGGATGATCTTTTTACGCCTTCGCTCCGCATGCTACTCGACGACAACCCGCCCGACGAATTATCCAATCAGGTAACTCCTGCTGAATCAAGACCTCATATTTCCTCGAAAACTTCTACTACTGCTGTATGAACGTTAGCACGAACCAACCGCCCCTCATCATTTCGCCCGACCGGGCGGCTATCGGGCAACCGCCACCGGGCCAGCGACCCGTTATCGATCGATTCGCCTACGACAATACCACCGTCCGTAATTTTGCGGTGGCCACCATCATTTGGGGGATCATAGGAATGCTCGTCGGGGTGATTGCAGCCACGCAGTTGTTTGCGCCAGCGGCCAACCTCGGTAACCAGTACACGACGTTCGGACGTATCCGGCCCCTGCACACCAACGCGGTGATTTTCGCCTTTGTGGGCAACGCCATATTCATGGGCGTCTACTATTCGCTGCAACGGCTCTGCAAAGCCCGGATGTTCTCGGACCTGCTCAGCAAACTTCACTTCTGGGGCTGGCAGCTAATTATCCTCTCGGCCGTGGCTACGTTACCACTCGGGCTAACAACCTCGAAAGAATACGCCGAACTCGAATGGCCCATCGACATTGCCATTACGTTGATCTGGGTCGTGTTTGGTATCAATATGTTCGGTACGATCATCAAGCGCCGGGAGCGGCATTTGTATGTAGCGATCTGGTTCTACATCGCTATGTTCGTTACCATTGCGGTGCTGCACATCATCAATTCGATGGCCATTCCGGTTACGTTCCTCAAAAGTTATTCGCTTTATGCCGGGGTTCAGGATGCGCTGGTGCAGTGGTGGTATGGCCATAATGCAGTGGCTTTCTTCCTGACAACGCCGTACCTGGGCATGATGTATTACTTCCTGCCCAAGATGGCCAATCGGCCCGTGTACTCCTATAAACTCTCGATTCTGCACTTCTGGGCCTTGATTTTTCTTTATATCTGGGCTGGTCCCCACCATTTACTATACAGCTCGCTGCCCGACTGGGCGCAGTCGCTGGGGGTAGTGTTCTCCATTATGCTCATTGCGCCGTCCTGGGGTGGGATGATCAATGGTCTCCTGACGTTGCGGGGTGCCTGGGATAAGGTGCGTGAAGATGCCATTTTGAAATTCATGGTCGTTGGCCTGACTGCCTATGGTATGGCAACGTTTGAAGGCCCTTTGCTCTCGCTCAAAAACGTAAATGCCATTGCCCATTTTACCGACTGGATTGTGGCACACGTTCACGTGGGGGCGCTGGGCTGGAACGGATTTCTGACGTTCGCTATGCTGTACTGGCTCATTCCCAGAATGTACCATACACCCCTATTCTCGAAGAAACTGCTGAATACGCACTTCTGGCTGGGTACGTTAGGTATTCTGTTCTATGCGGTGCCGATGTACATTTCGGGCTTCACGCAGGGAATGATGTGGAAGGAGTTCACGCCAGAAGGTACGCTACGGTATAGTAACTTCCTGGAAACCACGCTGCAACTACTGCCTATGCACCGGATGCGGGCTATCGGCGGAGTACTCTACCTGGTTGGTGCTATTCTGATGGGGTATAATCTCTTCAAAACGATGGCCGCCGGAACATTGATCGCCAATGAACCCGCCGAAGCCCCCGCCTTACCCAAAGCTTATGTACCGACAGGCAGTGATACGTACTGGCACCGCTGGTTCGAGCGCAAACCTATCCCGCTGCTGGTCGGCTCGTTAGTTGTCATTTTGATCGGTTCGCTGATTGAGCTGGTGCCGACGTTCATGGTGGATAGCAACGTACCGACCATTTCGGCGGTGCAGCCTTATACCGCCCTTGAAGTCGAAGGCCGCGACCTCTATATCCGGGAGGGTTGTGTGAACTGCCACTCTCAGATGGTACGTCCGTTCCGCTCCGAAACGGAGCGATATGGCGAGTACTCGAAAGCCGGTGAGTTCGTGTATGATCACCCATTTTTGTGGGGTAGTAAACGGACCGGTCCTGACCTCCACCGAGAAGGCGGCAAATACCCCGACTCCTGGCATTACCACCACATGCAGGACCCCAGTTCGATGTCGCCCGGCTCAATTATGCCACCTTATCCCTGGCTTCGGGAACAAAAGCTGGACGTATCCAATACGGCTGATAAGCTGAAAGCACTTCGCAAAGTGGGTGTTCCTTACCAGGACGTAGCGATTCAGTCTGCGACTGAAGACCTGCAAAAACAGGCGGGTACCATCAGCAGCCAATTAGCCAAAGACGGCATCAAGGTTCAGCCCGACCGCGAAATAGTAGCCCTCATTGCCTACCTGCAACGACTGGGTACGGATATTAAGAAAATGGAAACGGTACAGAAATAAATGATGAATTATAAATGATGAATGATTGCCGGGTCGTCGGTGCGATGATAAATACACATCCATAGCTTATCATACATCATTTATAATTCATCATTCATCATTCCCTTAAAGTCATGTTCAAGCAATTTATTTCCAAAATTCCGGGGGCGGACCTCTATATGGTGGGTTCATTTCTGACCTTCTTCCTCTTTTTTGTGCTGGTTGGGCTGTATCTGTGGCTGGCCGACAAAAACCATATGGGCCAGATGAGCCGCCTGCCGCTCGATGATTCCTCCACCGATTAACCTACGCTATCTCTCATGAATCTGTTTTTAATCTTTTTATCGAGTGATCCAGTTAGATCGATCTGGGCGATTGAATCGGGTGAGGAATTAGCGCTGCTTTTACTGGCGACACTGCTGCTGGTCGGTATGATCGTGGTGGCGCTCGTGGCGGTGTATCTGATGCTCATCCTGCGAAAAGCCCTTGGACAGGAACCCATTGCCAAACGGGCCGATCCCCGTACGTTCTGGCAACGTATCGCCGGACTGCACGCGCTCAGTCAGGAGAAAGAACTGATGCTGGAACACGCCTACGATGGCATTGAGGAACTTGATAACCCAACTCCGCCCTGGTTCATGGGGCTGTTTTACAGCACTATTGCGTTCGGGGTCGTTTACCTGTTCGTGTTCCATGTCTTCAACGTGGGCGATCTGCAAACCGCCGAATACACCCAGGAAGTGGCTATGGCCGATCAGCAGCGCGAGATTTACATTAAAAAAGTGGCTGGGTCGATCAATGAAAATACCGTTTCCCTTGTAAAAGAGCCAAAGGCGCTTGCGGCCGGAAAGGCAGTGTTTTTGCAAAGCTGCGTCGCCTGTCACGGGCAGCAGGGACAAGGGGGCGTTGGCCCCAACCTGACGGATGAGTACTGGCTGCATGGCGGCACAATAAAAGCGGTCTTTCATACCATTACCGAAGGGGTTCCTGAAAAGGGGATGATGTCGTGGAAAAAACAGCTTAATCCCCTGCAGGTGCAACAGGTAGCCAGTTATATTCTGTCGCTGCAAGGCACCCAACCCGCCGATGCGAAAGCCCCACAGGGAACCAAAGAAATGCCGAACGTACCAGCCCAAACCGAAAAGGTAGCCGTCCGGTAACGAAAAA
The DNA here is from genome assembly GCF_054777855.1 of Spirosoma jeollabukense. Taxonomy (NCBI): domain Bacteria; kingdom Pseudomonadati; phylum Bacteroidota; class Cytophagia; order Cytophagales; family Cytophagaceae; genus Spirosoma; species Spirosoma jeollabukense. The sequence continues at coordinate 47,061 of NZ_BAAHAD010000016.1, read as the reverse complement.
AACTATGAATACCGAACTCAACGTAACAACACCGGCCGATGATTATTTTCGGTCGCACTTGCCGAATCAGAACGAAAACGGGGGGCGGCAGTGGCTGTACCCGCGTGCTACGTCGGGGCGGTTCACAAAATGGCGTACGGTGATTGCGGTTGGGCTGCTGGCGGGGTTGTTTGCCGGACCATTCATCTGGGTAGATGGGCATCCCCTGTTTCTGTTCAACGTATTGGAACGCCGGTTCATCTTTTTCGGCGTAACGTTCTGGCCGCAGGATTTTTACCTGGTCGCTATCGGTCTGATTACGTTCATTGTGTTCATTACGTTGTTTACGGTGGTTTTTGGGCGGGTATTTTGTGGCTGGGCCTGTCCGCAAACGATCTTTATGGAAATGGTTTTTCGTAAAATCGAAAGCTGGATCGAAGGCGATTACAACGCTCGAAAACGACTCGATGCCGCTCCCTGGACGACCGAAAAGGTTCTTAAAAAGACCGCAAAGCATGGCGTGTTTTTCCTGATCTCATTTGCTATCAGCAATACATTTCTGGCCTACCTCATAGGTCGGGATCAGTGGTTAACCTTAATCACCGCTAACCCGGCCCAACACCTGGGGGGCTTGACGACTATCCTTGTTTTCACCGGTGTTTTCTACGGTGTATTCGCCTATATGCGCGAAATTGTCTGCACGACTATTTGCCCCTATGGGCGATTACAAAGCGTACTGCTGGATAAAAATTCGCTCATCGTCGCCTACGACTACATCCGGGGCGAACCGCGCGGGAAAAAAGTGAAGAATGAAGAATTAAAAGTGAAAAATAGCAGTACTACTCTTCATTCTTCACTATTAACTCTTCACTCACCAAAAGGCGATTGTGTTGATTGCAAACTTTGTGTGCACGTTTGCCCGACGGGCATCGATATACGTAACGGAACCCAGATGGAGTGCATCAACTGCACCGCCTGCATGGATGCCTGTGACGAGGTGATGATCAAAATTGACCGTCCATTGGGTCTGATTCGGATGGATTCGCAACAGGGAATCGAGACCCGAAAACCCTTTCGATTTACGAAACGAATTATGGCCTATACCGGTGTGCTGGTTGTACTCGTAGGCGTGTTGGGATTCCTGCTTGTCAGTCGGCCATCACTTGACGTAACGATACTACGGGCACCGGGGCAACTGTTTCAGCGCGAAGCCAATGGGCAGGTCGCTAACCTGTATTCGGTGGAGGTGATCAATAAAACGTATCGGGCGTTGCCTGTCCGATTCCGGCTCAACCGCCCCGACGCTACGTTGCGATTTGTGCAGCCACTCAGCCAAACCCAACCCGGCGAACTGACCAAAACCATGTTTTTTATTACACTGCCCGAGAAAGCCATTCAATCCGACAAAACCAGGTTGACCATCGATGTACTGACGGGTGATACCGTCGTTGATCAGCTAGAAACGAGCTTTTTAGGTCCTGTAAACCCATAACGTAGTATGAACTGGGGAAAATCAATTGTACTCGTGTTTATCCTGTTTGCCGGGTTCATCGGCACTATGGTCTTTTTAATGACTCGGCAACACATCGATCTGGTACGTGATGATTACTACCAGGACGAAATCGCCTATCAGCAGCACATCGACCGGCTGGCCCGCACGGCTCGTTTGCCTCAGGCACCTTCGCTACGTATTGATTCTGTCCGGCAAGAACTTGACCTGCGCATGCCCGTTGGCTGGCAGCAGGGCACGCTGACGTTCTACCGCCCGTCCAACCGCCAGGAGGATCAACGGATTATCCTTTCACCGGGCCAACAACGCGTTTCGACAGCCAGGCTAGGCAAAGGACTCTGGCGGGCCCAGCTCAACTGGTCAGCGGGCGGGCAGTCGTATTTTCATGAGCAAACCTTTACCAAATTATGAGTCTCGGCTGGATCGCTGCTGCCCTGACAACGGGGCTTGTTGGCAGTCTGCATTGCGTAGGTATGTGCGGGCCGCTGGCCATGGCCTTACCCATCGGTCGATTGCCGTCCAGCCAACGCTGGCTGGCCATAGGCGTGTATCATCTGGCTCGCCTGACCGCCTACGCCGGGTTGGGGCTCGCCATTGGCAGTGTAGGGCAGGGGTTGTTATTGATCGGATTGCAGCGTCCACTGTCGATTGGGGCTGGGTTATTTTTACTCATTTGGGTACTACTGATCCGGGGCCGGTTTAGTGGCTTGACTACCGGAAATTCAGTACGTTGGGTCGTAGGGCCGATGTCCAGTTTTTTACAGAAGCCTTCATGGCGGGCTTTTGGCGCCCTAGGATTTCTCAACGGCCTGTTGCCCTGCGGCTTTGTCTACGTCGCTATGGCGGGCGCCGTCGTTACAGGAAGTGCCCTGCATAGTGGGTTGTATATGCTGCTGTTCGGGATTGGTACCGTACCAGCGTTGTTGGCCGTTCGGCTCGTTCCAACGCTGTTTCCTGTGAACTCACGTCAGCGGTTTGTGAAACTGATGCCGCTGCTTACGATCGTAGTAGGCCTTTTGCTCGTGCTTCGTGGCGTATATCAACCACCGCATACGGGTCGATCGGACCAACCTATTCCCCTTTGTCACGGGACAACAGGGGTGCTAAAGTAAGGCCAGTGATTTCTACAAAATGGGTTTTACCTGCTGATAGACAACGGGTTTTAGTCAGCTATTGAGTAGCTGTTGGGACAATTGCGTAAGCATTTCTTCGTTGGGTGTACCTACCTGCCGCCACAATTCGACACCCTGCTGCACCAGCACAAAAGCGGGAGTTGCGGTAATGTCAAAACTGCGTACTACGTCGGGATGATTAGCTTCATCGATGCGCAGTACCCGAACGCGACTGCCCAACTGTTGTTGCAGCGAGTTTGCCAGGGCAACTATCGATGTCCGGCGCTGACGATCCAGCGGCATAAAGATCAATAACACAGCCGACTTGGCGGGGATCAGGATCGGGTAGGAATAGTCGGGCATCATGACAGGTGGCCTACGGTACGTAATTAGTTGCTGAGAATTAGTAATTATGGTTGTAAAAATGGGGATTTGATAATTCAAACAACCTGACGTTCGTCATGTAGGCCCCTGATAGTTGGTTCGTTACTGAAGGTTATGGTGTAAATTGCCGGTAAAAATCGCTTCCTGATTCTTCACTTTGCCCGTTACTTACTTTATGCTCACCAGCCTGTCTACTAATGTGTTGATGAATCTGATGTTTGAACAGGATACCGATTTCCTGGGGATATACGATACGCAACAGGATAAGTACATCCGCATCAATCGGGCCGGTGTTCGGATGATGGGGTATGCCGACGAACAGCAATTGCTTGACTTGACGAGTCCTATTTTTCGTAGCCAGCCGTTGGCTAGCGACGATCGAACCCAGACGATTGCTCAACTGATTCAGGCGGGTCATCACGATGGAGAAATGGAACTCATTCAATCCGGTGGCGATACGTTCTGGGGACGTTTGACCATTACGACCATAGAAGCCAGTCCACTGTCGTTGATACGTATCACCAACCTGGAGCGGCTGCACCGGACCGAACGCGAACTGGCCCACAGCGTTCGTCGCTATGAGGCCATTTTCTCCAACGCGACCATAGGCATTATTGTCTGCGACCAGCACGGCCGTATCCTGTCGACCAATCAGCTGGCCGATCAGTTGTTTGGCTATGCGACCGGTGAATTGGTGTCGATGGTTATTGAACAACTGGTTCCGGCGGGTATAAGTCATTACCACGAAAAACTTCGCCATTCGTTCAACGCGAACCCGCAGGTACGGGCCATGGGACACAACCGGGATCTACACGCGCAACGGAAAGATGGCTCGATATTTCCGGTTGAAATCAGCTTAAGTTATTTTCGACTTGAAGAAGTGCTGCACGTGGTCGCTTATATTATCGACATTACCTTCAAGAAAGAAGCTGAACGGGAACTGCTGGCCCGCAATGAGCATATTGAACGGCTCAACGCGGACCTGGAACAGAAAGTGGCCGATCGCACCCATGCCCTGATGAACACCCTCGATCAGTTGGAACGCTCCAAGGATGAACTGTCGAAGGCATTGGCCGCCGAGCGCGAACTGGGCGAGTTGAAGTCCCGCTTCGTGTCGATGGCCTCGCATGAATTTCGTACCCCATTGACAGCCGTACAAACGTCGGCTACGCTGATTGAAAAATACCCCGGCGGTGATCAGCAGGACAAACGCCAGAAACACATCAACCGTATCCGTTCGTCGGTGAAGCAATTGAACGATATTCTGGAAGAGTTTCTATCGGTGGGCCGGCTGGAAGAGGGAAAAATCGAGTCTCATCCGCTAATGGTCGATGTGACTCAGCTGGTTGAGGACGTTGTGGCAGATATGAACGGGGCGCTCAAGGCAGCTCAATCCATTCAAATCCGAATGGATTGCCCGGAACCGGCCTGGCTCGACCCGTCCCTCTTGCGTAAAGTGCTGATCAACCTGCTCTCAAACGCCGTAAAATATTCCGGGCCTGGCTCGACCGTGACCGTGACGGGGATGTGTGCGAATGACCAGTTGGTGCTATCCGTTCAGGATCAGGGCATAGGTATCTCGAAAGAAGATAAGGAACATTTGTTTGATCGATTCTTTAGAGCGCATAACGTAGCAAACATTCCCGGCACGGGCCTGGGGCTGCATATCGTTTCCCGCTACATCGACTTGATGGGAGGAACCCTGACCCTTCAAAGTGAACTCAATCAGGGAACAACTGTAACTATAACCCTACCTTATGAAAACCATCCTCTTGATTGAAGATAACGACGAGATCCGGGATAACACGGCCGAGATACTGGAACTAACCGGCTACACCGTTCTGACGGCCGAAAATGGCAAAATCGGTGTTGAAAAAGCCCTGGAAACGCGTCCTGATCTGGTTATCTGCGATATTATGATGCCCGTGCTGGATGGATACGGGGTGTTGCACATATTCAACAAAAATCCGCAGCTGGCAGGCATTCCTTTTATCTTCCTGACGGCGAAAACCGAACGTACTGATTTTCGAAAAGGTATGGAACTGGGGGCTGATGACTATCTGACCAAACCCTTCGACGAAAGTGAACTGTTAAGCGCCATTGAAGGCCGACTCAACCGATTTCAGCATTTAAAGCCGGACTATGATTTGCAGCGTGATGGCTTAAATCAGTTTCTGTCTGATGCCAGGCAGGTTGGCAATTTGGCGAGTTTATCGGTTGACCGGAAGACGCATCTGGTTCATAAAAAACAATTTATCTATACGGAAGGTGATGAACCAACGCGGCTGTATTTTCTGGTATCCGGCAAAGTCAAGACCGTTCGGGCCAACGCAGACGGAAAAGAGTTGATAACGGGGTTGTATAATGCCGGTGAGTTTTTCGGCTACCTCGCCCTGCTGGAAAATGCTACGTATACGGACTCGGCTATATCGCTGGAAGCGTCTGAACTGATTTATATTCCAAACGAAGATTTCAAACAATTGCTGCTGGCCAATAAGGACGTAGGTCAGCAGTTTATTAAGCTCCTGGCTGGCCACGTAAGCGAACGCGAAGAGCAATTGGTTGGAATGGCCTACAACTCACTACGTCGGCGGGTAGCCGATGCGCTCCTGCGTTTGCATGAGCAGCAAACACACGGACTGATTCAGCTCACGCGCGATGATCTGGCGGCTGTTGTGGGTACGGCGACCGAGTCGTTGATCCGTACCCTGAGTGAGTTCAAACAGGATGGCCTCATTGATATTAGTGGGTCTGGCATAAAGGTAGTGCAGCCAGATAAATTGCGCCGGTCTCGCTGGTAACTAACGAGAGAATACTGACAACGATCAGGTTGGAAGCTAAGCTGGCTCATCTGTCTGGACAGATGAGCCAGCTATTTTTGAGCCTTTATGTAACGCCAGACGATTTCCATGAAAACGGCCTTTTATTCCACAGACTGCTCAGTTGATTCCGCTCTAGCCCTACGTTCGTGGCTGACCACTACTCCTGAAAAAGCGATTCACCTGACGGTTGTCCATGCGTACGACATCGAAGCAGGCACTTCGCTCAACAAGGAAGCTTGTCGAGCTGCCAAACAACAGGCGAAAGCGCGGCTGAATCACTGGCTGGAGATGCTTAATCAATCGTGGGTGGGCGAAGTTAAACCCGAAACACTGCTGGCCTCGCGCGAGTTGGCCATAACGATGCATTTGCTGCTACGTTCGTATGACATTCTGTTGCTCGATGAACAGGTTGTTTCGGAAACGGTTCTAAATCAGACGAAGGCAACGCGCTGTCGGATAGGACATTACGAAATGTCTGGGCAAACGGCGTAAGGTTATGCTGGGGTGGGTAATTTATCAGATGCCGACGTCTGGAAATGCCAGCGGGTTTCGATTTATGAGTAGTCACCACTTAGGCGGCCAAATTCGCCAGTGAATGAGTAGCTGGTGAATGTGCTTGTAGCTCCGCTTCGGTTTCTGCAATACGTAGTACGACACGACTATTTATCTTGCCCGCCGAGGGCTAATTTATTATCCTGAATGTCTACGGCGGCCACCCGCATACCCATGGCTTTGGCATACTGAACGGCCAGATGCCCCAATCCGCCAATGCCTGAAATAACCACCCACTGACCAGGCTTGACCTCGTTCTCCTTCAACCCTTTATAGACCGTAACGCCCGCGCACAGCATGGGGGCCGCTTCCTCAAATGCGAGTAAATCCGGTAGAACGCCCACATAATTGGGATAGGCGGAGGCAGTAGTTAGGGATATGACCAGAGTCAGGAGTCCGGTCAATCCTGGTCAGGCAAGTGTCTTGATTTTATCCCTACCATACGCCATCAGCGTATACAGCCACTCACTGGAACAGAGGAATCGTGAACTGACTATCTCCATCCGTCTCTTCTTCGTTGCCATATGGCGAAAAAGTTTTTACGCTGAGCTCATTTTTTTTGATGTTGAACCTGTACAGGCGCATCAACCCATGGCCCCCGTTAGGTCGGCTCTGGTAATCATTGAGAAACGTCTTGATGGTGTGTCCATCATAGACGTCCGTGCGGTAGCCCTCCCCATTATCGCCAATGTGCCCACAAAGCATCATAAATACGTTAGGATTGCCCTTTAAGCTTTCGTAGACGGCTTTCCCTTCAGCATTGAAAGGAGCCTGGGGCGTATTCGTTCCTTTCACCGGATTGAAGTGAATCAGCGAATGGCTCACGACAATTGCCTTGCGGGATGCGTATTGACTTAATATCGTGTTCGCCCAGGCATACAAATTAGTACGGTCTTCATTATGAGCGTCAAACTCCAGGTACAACACGATAAAATCGAGGCCACCCGCCGAGAACAGATCATAATGGCTGTCATTCGAAGTCCCGTAGTGTCCCCCATAATACGGTCTGCCCTCAAAATGGTTGATGCCAAAGTAGCGGTTATAAAAATTGGTCGTTCCCGTAACGGCATGCCCCGCGGGAAACTGGTCGTGATTCCCGATCGCCAGCCCGTAGGGAATGCTTACCGGGTTTTCGAGCTTGTAAAGCGCCGTCTTGGCTAAGTACCATTCGGAGCGGGCGGTAACCGGATTGTCTCCGTGTTCGGTGATGTCCCCCATATGGGCGACGTACGCAATGTTTTCTTTGGCCTGATTTTTCTGTATCCAGTCAATCTGCGCGGTGAACATATCAACGCTACCACCCAGTTGCGCCTGGGCTACGTAATACTGGGTGTCTGGAATGATAGCCAGTGAGAAGTCACCGGATTTAACGATGGCAGGCGGTCCAGGGGTGTTGCGTACCGGTTCGTCGGTAGCTACGGTTTGACCAACGCCTACCGTTGGCATTGCCAGTACAGCGCCACCCAGGAATGAGGCAACCAGGCATCGGGAGAAAAAACAGGACATAGACAAGTGATTAATATAATGATCGCAAAGATAGCGATACACTATTAACTCAATATTAAATACAACTGTCTCACTGTCAGTAGTGTATAAATTACAAATCAACTAATGTTAATAGATTATTATTTGCCTATGGGCATGTTCTTATAAACTTAATATTAGCTCCATACTAGCTATAAACTGGGTTCCGAACTTTGCTCCGTCAAAAACTGGCCTTCGCGAAGGTCGTGTAGCCGCCAATTCGTCCATTAGCTTGTATGCTCAACTTTTGCTCATTTTTACCCGGTAAAAAACAGTTCCTCGTCGTCATTTTACTGATAAGTGTGTTTTGCCAGGTACGCGCTCAGCAACCTACCGGCGTCATCCGGGGCTTAGTATCCGATAATACCGGCCCGCTGCCGGGGGCTACCGTAGTAATCGTTGGCACCCAGACGGGAGCCGTGGCCAATGCCGACGGCCGATACCGGTTGACCGTGGCCCCCGGTCGTTATACGGTGGCAGCCACGTTCGTAGGCTACGCCCGGAAAGAGGTAAAAAATGTTAATGTTACGGCCAATAGCGAACAGGTCGTGGATGTACAGTTGGGAGCCGGTGAAGGCAATTCGTTGCAGGAGGTAACCGTGAGCTACGGTCGGCAGCGCCGTCGGGAAATTACCGGCTCAGTGGCTACGCTGGATGCTTCGCTGCTTGAAGATATGCCGGTTCAACAGTTTGCCCAGCAACTCCAGGGGAAAATTGCCGGTGTTTCGGTGCAGCAAAGCAGTGGACAGCCGGGTCGGGGCACCGATTTTCGGATTCGCGGGGCGGCTTCCTTTTATTCGGATAACCAGCCGCTGTTCGTGGTCGATGGTATGCCGATAACGGGTAGTATCAATAACATCAATCCCAACGAAATCGAGAGCTACAGCGTGCTGAAAGATGCCGCAGCCACCGCTCTTTATGGCTCACGGGCGGCTAACGGGGTGGTACTCATTACGACTAAACATGCCAAGGCGGGCGACGCCAGGATTCAGTTTAACGCCAGCTATGGCGTGCAGAAACTACCCGATAATCGGGCACCGAAGGTCATGAACGCCCAGCAGTATGCTACGTTCATGAACGAGCGCTATCAGGATATCCGGAAATATGAGAATCCAGCCACCGCCACACCAGCCGAATATGAAAATCCGGCGCAATACGGGGAAGGCACCAACTGGTATAAGCTGCTGACTCGAACGGCTCCCATTCAGAATTACGACCTGACCGTGCAGTCGGCCACGGAGAAGTCGTCCTCCACGGCGCTCTTCGGCTATCAGGAGCAGCAAGGAGTGCTGATCAATACGGGCACCCGGTTGTTTAGTGGTCGGTTGAACAAGGATCTGACCATCGCGGGTGGACGGATCAAATTAGGCTTCGGCCTGGCTCCCAGCTACCGCATCGACCATAATAACCGGTTAGCGACGGACGGCGTGGGTGGCTTATTCGAGCGCATTTTTGAAGCCAGTCCCCTGAAATCACCCTATAATGCTGATGGTAGCTACAACCGCGATACGTATTCGCCGGGCATGGTCGCGTACATTAACCCGCTGGCCCAGTTCAACCTGACGAATGACGATTATAAAACGACCCGTATTCTGGGAAATGCCTTTCTGACCTATGAAGTAATGAAAGGGTTGCAGTTTAAATTCAATACCGGGATTGATAAAGGCAATGAAATACGCCACTATTACCAGTCCGGGATCGTCAGTTCAACAGTGAATAATCCTAACGGCACCAGCAGCGCCACAGATAACGGTTCCTATACGGCCGAAGGGTATCTTGATTACACCCTGACTATTAAAACGGATCATCACCTGAACCTGCTGGCGGGCTATTCTGCCCAGAAGTTTACCCAGGAAAGCAACACACTCTCTGGGCTGGGTTTTCCCAACGATGACATTACGTACCTGACGGCCGCCACCAGCGTGACAGGCAGCAGCAACTACACGGCCTATGCGCTGTTATCGACGCTGGTGCGGCTGAACTACAATTACCAGGGACGCTACCTGCTCCAGGGCGCCTTTCGGCGCGATGGTTCCTCCCGGTTCGGTACCAGCCGTCAGTATGGGAATTTTCCGTCCGTTTCGGCGGGTTGGATTGTCAGCGACGAGGCCTTTATGAAGCGCTTTAAGGGGATTAATTTATTGAAACTACGAGCGAGCTACGGCATTACGGGAAACAACTTTTTTGGTAATTACGTCGCCCAGTCGACAACGTCCAATTACTATTACAACTTTAACAACGTTATCACGCAGGGGACCACCATTGGCAACCTGGGTAACCCGAATCTGCGCTGGGAGCGGAGCCGCCAGTTCGACCTGGGCCTCGACCTGACGCTGCTCAACAACCGGATTAACCTGACCTACGATTACTATTTCAAGAATACGGACGGGCTCATTCAGAGTCGGCCCCTGCCCACCTCGTCGGGGTTCACGTCTATTCTGGATAACGTGGGAGCCCTCGCCTTCTGGGGTCACGAGATAACCCTCAACACGGTGAACATCAACCGGCCGGATTTCCGCTGGAACAGCAATTTCAACATATCGTTCGACCGTAACCTGATCAACGCGCTGGTCGATCCTGGCTATATCCGCCGGAACAATACCGTAAGTTCCGATTATTTCCGCAATCAGGTTGGTCATCACCTGGGCGAGTTTTACGGGTTTGTCTTTCAGGGGCTGTACAAGGATGCAGCCGACCTGGACCAGTCGGCTAAATACCAGGCGACGGCCACTGCCCCCAACGGTCTGTCGGACATTGGCACCATCAAAGTCAAGGATATCAACGGCGACGGGGTTATTGATGACGTTAACGACCGGACATTCATCGGCAATCCGACGCCTACCTTTACGGGTGGTTTCAGCAATAACCTGACCTATAAAAAATTCGACCTGAGCATCAGCACCGCTTTCTCGGTAGGCGGTCAACTGCTGAATGCGGCCAAGTGGGCCTACCAGACCAATCTGGATGGGTCGCGCGTACCGCTGGCCGCTGCCGCTGACCGTTGGCGATCAATTGACAATCCGGGTTCGGGTGTTTACCCACGCACGAAAACCGGCACTACCGGCCTGGGACGTAGCGTTAATTCGCAGTGGCTGGAAAATGCCTCCTATTTTACCCTCAAGAACATTGCGCTGGGGTATACGTTTGGCCTCAGCGACCGCTCGGCGCTGAAAGGGTTGCGGGTATATGCTTCCGTTCAGCAGGCGTTTGTCTTAACCGGCTACAGCGGCATGAACCCCGAAATCAACTTTGCCGGCCAGGACGCGACGCTGGGCTTGAAGGTCGACGAGAACGCCTATCCCATTCCCAGAACCTTTGCCGTCGGCCTTTCGGCAACCTTTCGTTAATAGTTTCTTACCCCACGCTCAGCATGAAGAAGACCAAATTATACGCCCTGGCAATCGGCCTGACGCTTTCCGCCTGCCAGCAAGATTATCTGAATTTAGCCCCCAAAGCCGCCTATACCGATGATACGTATTTTCAGACGGACGCCCAGTTCAGGCAGGCAGTGACGGCCGCTTACGCTCCGCTGCTCGATCTGATGAACAATGATTTCTATTTGTCCGAAATGCGCTCGGACAACACGTTCTATCAGTCAGTACTGTCTAACCGGGGTACGGCTTTCGTGTTCCGGGAAAACATTTCAGATTTCAAGGACGGAGCGACCAACTCATATACGGCGGCTGAATGGCAGTATCTGTACCAGATTATTTCCCGGGCTAATCTGGCCATTGGCCGACTGAAGACGGCTAGTGGGCTTTCGGCCGCTTCTCTATCCAGTTACGATGGACAATGCAAGTTTCTTCGGGCCTTTGCCTATTTCAAATTAGTCCGGCTGTTTGGCGGAGTACCGCTGTTTATTGATGAAGTAAAGGACGCCAATGGTGCGTTTTTGCCCCGCGCTACGCCGAATCAGGTCTATCAGCAGATCATTGCGGATGCCAACGATGCCGTCCGGGAGCTGAACGCGCCAGCCAAATTTCCACAAACCGGCGAGGCCACTAAAGGGGCGGCCACGGTGCTGCTGGCGGATGTGCTGGTTACGTTGCAGCGCTGGGCCGAAGCCGAAACGCTGCTGGCCACCCTGCCCGGCATGGGCTACGGCCTGAACGCAGACTATGCCAGCGTCTTTTTGCCAACCAACAAAAACAGCAAAGAGTCACTTTTTGAGGTGCAGTATCTGGATGGGACCACGACGGGCACCACGCCGAATACCCTATCGTTCAATTTCCTGCCCCGCAGTACCAACACTACGTTGCTAACGGGCGTTGCCATCAATAACAGCGGGGCGGGTGGGGTTAACACACCCACATCGGACCTAATCAGCGCCTATGAATCAACCGACAAACGATTAGACGCTTCTATCGGGATTACCGAAGGTACCTATAATGCCAGTAATTTATTTACCTACTCAGCCGTCAAAAGCCTCGTGGGCTACACAGCCTCAGCAACTGGCCGGGTGGCGGTTCCATACATAAAAAAATACCTGCATGCTCCCCTGTCGGCGCTGACCGGTTCGGCTGACAATTTCCCGATTTACCGGTACGCCGAGGCTCTGCTGCTCCTGGCCGAAGCGCAGAACGAACAGGGCAAATCTCCATTGGTTGCCCTGAACGCTGTGCGGAGCCGGGCAGGTTTACCCAACGCCCAGGCCGCTGATCAGGCTACGATGCGCCAGGTCATACTGCACGAACGACGGGTGGAACTGGCGTTTGAAAATAAGCGATGGTACGATCTAGTCCGTAGCGGCACGGCGGTGGCCACGCTGAATGCGTTCGGGGCAAAAATCAAAGCGCAGGCCAACTACCTACCGACGGATGGCCGCATTGTCACTCCCTTTCGATTGCTGTTCCCCATACCAGCTGCCGAAGTTGGCCTCAACCCACTACTAACGCAGAATCCAAGCTATTAACTGATTTATTCCACAGAAATAACCTGACAAATCAGGTAAATTAAACCCTCTTTACGCCAACAGTTTTTATCGGAAGTGCTTCAACAAAGGTTAGATTCGTGTTTTTGTAAAGCGAAAAAACGAGTAGCTGCAAAAACTACTTAACCCCGTCAGCACATGCCAGAGGGCATGCCCCTGGAAGATGGAATACGGATCACAGCCTACTTTCTGTACGTCCAGCGTCCGTATTTTTATGGCCGCCCCAATCAGTACTATACTCAGCCCGATCAGCCACAACGAACGCTCTTTCCGGAACTGGACGTAGTTAATAATCATCAATCCGTTCAATCCTAAAATCAACACTGGCACCAGGCGGGAGCTGGGTATTAACAACGCAATCTTGAAAAATGCGCCAATAAGAATCAGTAACGCCAGCACCCAAATGGTTTTTTGAGCAGGTGTCCACCGCAACCGGTGGCCAATGTGATAAAGCGCAATGCCCACCAGCGTCAGCATAATGCTGTAGGTCGCATTCATATCTACCCGCTGGCCCAGATACGTGAGCGACGCGTGGAAAAAAGCACTTCCAACGCCCAGATACACAAAACACCCACCCAGCAAGGCCGAAAGCATCGGAAAATTGGCCAGTCGGTTCAGCCCCAGCTTCCCGCGCTGTGTATGATCTGCCCAGGCAATCTGGAGGAGGAGAACTCCCAAAAAGAAGTACGCCAGGTTGGAATAGGTATTGATGGGTTGATGAAAGAAGCGATGAACATGGTTGAACTCGCAATACTCAACTGTCACAGCCGATTGGCTGATTGGCAGGCCCGCCCAGGCGGTTCCGTCAAGCCAGGTATCCAGGCCCACCCAAAGTAAAAGCATCCCGATCGTCAGATACGCGGAGCGAAGCAACTGTTTGTAAAGAATGGGTTGTGCCATACGAATACTAAGCCCGCAGGGGCATGTCCTTACTGATCTGATACCCGATACCACTACGTTAGATAGAGTTACCGGCATTCGATGAGCTGATAGATTCTCCGGTTACCAGGTTGGAAATAGCAGGACCACCAGTGCCGCTACCAATGTATTGAGGAAATTTACCGCGTCATTCTTCAGATACCCCCTCCGCTCCAGAGTGGCACCCAGCACGGAGTCAACCAGATTGCCGATTGTGCCAGCCACCAGAATCCACAGGACTGACCAGCCCCCGCCAAAGCTAACAGCATAGATACCCACAATCAGGCAACTCCCCAGAAAACCCAGTAGTGTTCCCTCCAGGCTAATTACTCCGTCCAGCCCCCTGGTATCGGTACGTCCGGTGAGGACGTTGTAAAAATGTCGTCCATAGACATTGCCTAATTCCGACGCACAGGTGTCGGCAGTGGCGGATGCGAAACTGGCGGTAAGCATCAGCTGAAACAGATTCGCCTGAGCCGGATAGAACCAGGCTAATAAACCTGTTATGCCAGCTACCCCGGCATTGGCTACCACCTGGGAAGCGGTTCGTCGTCCCTTGTTCGGCTCGGCTAATCCGGCGGCTATCTTAGCGGGTAGTTGCCAACTGGTCGCCAGTGAGCCAACAATAAAAAAAGTGCCCAGCATCACCAGACCCGGTAGGCCAGCGCCCAGAAAGATGGCAAAACCCAGCACCCCCCCGGTTAGCGCGCCCGTTACGTTGAGTTTACCCGATTTTACACTGAGGACCATGCCCACCAGCAGACAACTTACGACGATCCAATAGGAGAGGTGCATACCGGGTTTGAGAAATTACGATTGTAAGGTCGAGTATATAATTCTGTCAATTATAGCGCTTCGTTAACTGCATGGCCTGAGTCGCCTGGAATAAACGAAACGCATGTTTAAATGCCCATCCGCTCGAAACCAGCGAGAGATCGTTGGTGATCATGATCTAATTGCTCGTGTTGATAGCCTCTTTCAATGAAATCAAAATGTAGCTAATAACCGGTTGCGTCAGGAGTCTCTCCTCAAGATGTTACAAACCCGCTACAGGCTGACCTGTGTAGACACTAGTCAGTGTATAGTTTGTCTGAACGTCACCCCGTATAAAAATAGGCGATTCTCCGCACAATTTTCCATAATGGTTTATGCTTTCATTTGGGTGCACAGGCATAAAAGCCCCGGTATGTGCCATTCGTGGGTTGAATAGGTAACGAGTAATTGGCTTCATTGACGGTTAGTACGCCTTTAAACTACGTGTAGGCTCCTGTTCGGCAGTTGTAGCTGGTGGTTGAATTTATAACCTACTCTTCATACGTACCATCCGCATGAAAATCGAAAACCAGTGCCTGCTTATAAGCATTACCAGCATAGGTACCGGTGTCATTCCAGAAGTTGGTGGGCGAGAACGTGCCATGCGACCACTTGCCGACTAATTCAGCCGGAATTTTAGGGGGTGATGCCGAGGAATCAAGGGTAAGATGGGCGGTAGGGTCAATTTTTTTGTTTGCAAATTTTAATAAAAATATATATAGATGATACCGATTAATATATATGTATATTTTAAGTAATTATATGTGGTTATAATAGTACTTATGGGTGGTAATAGGAATTGGTCCTATTGGTTACTCATTAATCACTATGAAAAAATCTATCTTCTTTATCACCAGCCACAGCTGGTTGTTATTGCTGTTGGCAACAACCTTTTTAAGTATGGGCGAATTTCCTGCTTCTAAAGCCCCGAGCCCGCCTATGAGTAAGGTCAACAAACAAAAGCCTCGCTACTCAGAAGACCGACAACGCCCAGCTTCAAATGATCCGATTGGCTTTAAGCTCCACGCCAATAAAAATAAGCTAAAGGTTGGTGAGCTCGTTGAAATAACGGTTACGGCCCGTTACCTGAGCTTACATCCCAGTATGCTCTTTACATTTGACGGAGCGAATGCTTTCCGCCTGAAGGTTATTGTTCCAGAAGAATTTGTCATCACGGGTGGGACCTATCATGATTATATCGGCGATCAGCTTTCGGCCGATCACCCGGTGGCAACGTATACCATTCAGGGGTATTTCACAAAAATACCGGCTCAACCCCTCTTTCGATTGCTCCGAGGTACAGGCCAGGCCGATCCGCAAAGCTTATTTGCCGACAAAGGGGAGCTTCGACTTCAACTACTACCCGCGGAGAAGTCAGCTGCTCGAATCGGAGGAGGGGATTACAGAAGCAGTTTTGATTACGCCAACTGTAGTTCTATTGGCGGCTGGATTCTCGATTACAGTAGTACACAGGAATCGATCAGTGTCGATATCTACCTTAATGGCACAATGGTAGCGACCGTACTCGCGAATACCATCCGCCAGGACGTAGCCAATGCGTTTGGCATCAACGGCTACAACCAATATGGATTCAACTGGAACATTCCAAGCCAGTATAAAACAGGAGCACCCATCACCGTTTCGGTCAAGGCCGCTGGCTCGACCTACCAATTGGCCTCCAGTCCCCGAACGACCGAGACCTGTGCCGGATCGTCCAGTTGCACGTTCACCCCGACGGCCAGCGTAAGCAATGCCAGTCCCGGCTGTGGCAGCACGGTGACCTTAAATGCCACTTGTGCAGGCGCCGACTGTAGTGGAGTTAGTTATACCTGGACCGGTAATGGACTAAACGCAATGGGCTCCTCCGTGACAACGACCGTTCCTGCCACCAACGGCAACTACACCTACACGGTAACGGCCGCCAAGGCCGGTTGTACGAATCAGACGGCCACAACAACCGTTACTGTGAGTAACTGTGGCACGGGTGGCGATTACCGCAGTAATCTCGATTATGCGAACTGTGAGGGCGTTGGCGGATGGGTCTTTGATAATAACAGTACACACCAATCGCTTAGTGTCGATATCTACCTCAATGGCACAAAGGCAGCGACCGTACTCGCGAACACCACCCGCCAGGACGTAGCCAATGCCTATGGTATTAGTGGTTATAACCAATATGGATTCAACTGGCCTCTACCGGCTCAATACAAAACAGGAGCACCCATCACCGTTTCGGTCAAGGCTGCTGGCTCGACCTACGAACTGATCGCTAGTCCCCGAACGACCGAGACCTGTGCCGGATCGCCCGGTTGCACGTTCACCCCGACGGCCAGCGTGAGCAATGCCAGTCCCGGCTGTGGCGGCACGGTGACCTTAAATGCCACTTGTGCAGGCGCCGACTGTAGTGGAGTTAGTTATACCTGGACCGGTAATGGACTAAACGCAACGGGCTCCTCCGTGACAACGACCGTTCCTGCCACCAACGGTAACTACACCTACACGGTAACGGCCGCCAAGGCCGGTTGTACGCCTGCGACTAGTTCGGTGAGCATTGGTGTCACTTGCAGTGCCCCAACCTCCTTATCGGTGGGCTGCTATACCATCAAATCCCAGAAAACAGGCCAGCCTCTGCAAGCGATGGCAGATGGGTCGATCAAGCAGCAGGCGAGCAATGGCCAGCCCAACCAGGTATGGCAAGTTGACGATGCTGGAAATAGCCAGTTCAAATTCACACCCCGGAGTAGCACCGGTCAGGTTATAAAGGTCAATGATGGGACGGCTAGTGGTGAACAACTCTCACTAGGCGCTTATTCTGGAGATGATCGGCAAAAATGGTTTGTCCAGAAAGACGTGGCCAGTGGAGCGTACCGGGTGTATCGCAGCAACGGGATTACCTGGGATCAGAACAATTATGGCAACAATCCAGAGATTCAGCTCTATGGAACGACCGCTGAATCGGCCGTTGATTTCCGCCTGTTTCGTTTTGATGCCACGACTTGTAACAATACATCGGCCTGTGATTTCACCATTTCGGCCAGTCCGGTTAGTGCCACCTGCGGCCAATCCATTCAGGTAATGGCCGTCTGCAATGGTACTGGAGTCAGTTGTGAGAATGTTAGCTACAACTGGCTCATCAATGGCAACACGGTTAGTGGACAGAGCGCTACGTTCAATGCTCCAACTGGAAATGGAAGCACCAACTATACCGTCACGGCGACCAAAGCCGGTTGCGCCAGTAAAACGGCGGTGGCCACCGTAACGGTTAGCAACTGCCCCCAATCTTCAGGGTACGTGCCCGATGGCGCGGAGATTATCGTAAATCAGTATTAATCAGATCTATTTTCCATCTCTGACAATGAAACGTTCTCAATCGATCAATATAGTTTCTGCCTGCCTGCTGGGGCTGCTGCTACCTGGGCTTTATGCGGCTCAAGCGCAAACACGTTATAAACCCGTCAAAAAGGTTACTGGTAGTACAACCGATTTCAAAGCCATGCAGCGGGATCTAACGACTTACCCCTTGACGAGCGCTGGAAATACGGCCTTTAACTCAGCCGTTGCGGCCAATAGTTTACCCGTCGTCGATCGACCGATTGCCGGTGCTGTCGTGGGCAAATACAGCTATGATTTCGCCCTGTCGGGCAGCGATTACAATGGCCATCCATTTGTGACTACAACTGCTCCCGTGCTGGTGGATGCGCCCCGGTCGGCTCCGCGTCCGCTGGGAAACTATTTTCCCCTCGATCCTCAGACAGCTCAGAATACCGTCTTGCTACGAAGGTTACCCACCACAACGGTGCCGTCCAGCAAAATTGTAGTTTATGCCGGGCCTAACTTCACCAATACAGACGACCGCAGTGCCATCCTCACGCGGGGCTTCAACGCCGTAGCGGAGAATGTCCAGGATCGAACCACGATAACGGGTACCCGGGGCAACTACCTGATCCAGGGAAATGGGTACCGGGCTATTGGCGGAAGCCTGGCAAATAATTTTGGTATTAGCATGTCAACTGAGGCCCGAAATGCATTACGAGACTATGCGGATCATGGATACTATATAAATAATGCCGAAGCAGGTTTATTATTTGGCCAAGCCGTCTGGAATGACAAGAAAGGACCCGATTGGAGTACAAACAGCAATGGAGCCTTTGCCTTCTCACCTGATTTTGAGGATTTAACATCGGCAGGTGGCTATGATGAAGCGCAATGGAGAAATATGGTTGGTTATATGATGGCGGGTGTTAAATCTCAGGCAAATGCAGATGGTAAACCTACGCCCTGGTTTTTACCCTACGACTGGGGAACCTTAACCAACTATTCGTTACAAACACGTAGCCGGGATCAAGGGACAAGTCCTTACACGGAGTTGCCCTCGCCGATTGCCTACGATCCAGAGCCGGGGGTACCGTTCTACTTTTCGTATGCGGCTATTGGGGGTGCTTTTGGGGGGGGGACTAAATTAGCACCAATCGGGGCAAACAACCCATTAGCTCAATATGCGAAGGCAAACCCCTCTGCTGCGGGATCCGTCGAATACATGCGCAATACATGGGATGATCAAACTTTTTTTAAGAAAAATGGCAATGGTCAGCCGTTAACGCGTACGGTCTCTGGTAGTTCCGTTCCACTACTGGTCTATCGGGATGATGCACGAACAGCAACCATCTATGGTCAATCGACGGACATTTTGGGACTGGGTCAGTATGGTGGTTCGGAAGCGACCAACTTTATCTATCTGACCTATGAACGAATTCAACAGGCTATTACGGATCTGTATTTCCGGGCGGGGGGCAAGCATTTACCGATGTCAACCGATCGGCAGGCTGGTTGGGAAAATCTGAAATTGGAGCAATGGTTCCGGTTTGATACCGAGTTTAAAAATGAAGAGCAAGCGGTTGGACCACATGGCGATTTGAACAGTCGTCCCCTGAACCCGGATTTTGTCGAAGGGGATGCCATCGCCCATTATTTGCTTCGGGATGTCCTGCGCACTTGGGGAGCCTCCGAACCTACCTTAACACAGGGTCAACTCGGAACCACATCCTTAGGGAATGGAGTCGGTGGCAAGGGAAGCGTAGAAACGTTTAGTAAAGCCATTGAGCGTGCCAGTCAGTTAAACTTTCTTACTGATACCCCGTGGCGGTTGGTGTGCCCTCGTTATCTGATTCGAAATCAAGCTGAAGGCTGGTCATGGTACGATCCGAATGAGGCTTTTGAGAAGAAACCAATTGTATTTGGAGGAATCGTACCCAGCTATGGCAGCAAATCATACCTTTGGATGTACTGGCGCTATCCCATGCAGGACGTCGATCAATCGACGGAGATGGTCTGTTGGGTTGATAAAGGCAGTGGTCCGGTTACAGGCGCCTATCGGCTCGTCCTGAGAGGTCGCAAAACGGGTCTTGATTATTGGGAAGTACCCGCTGCCGTAGCAACGGCCGAACCCCAGCATATCAAGTTTCAGTTTACAGACCTAACCGGCGTGAAACAAACCTGGACGGGTGATTATCGCATACCGGTTCAGTACACCAATCATCCTACTCCTCCAACCCCTGTCTCCATCACGGGGGATATCTATAAAGAAAACTAATCGTTGAATAACCCCAAACAGATCGAAGCCATCGGAAGTGAATTTTTCGATGGCTTCGATCTGTCCATTAACTAATTCAAGATGTTGGGCTGCAAAATAGACTGCTAGAGCGGGTGACCATGCTGAGTAGTTGGGCCAAGACCGAAAACATCCGCTTGGCTATCGACTCCTGTCGGTTGCCCGTTTGTAAGAACATTTCTGAAACTGCGCCTTTGAGGTTGATAAGCACTTACACGCTCCTTACTGGTAGTGCCAATTGACAGTTGCAAGGTGCGGGTCTACTGATGGCTAAAATGGCCGGAGGTGTATGTCATCCCGTGAAATCATCGCTATACTGCCTTAACTCGACGGTAGTGTTGATTTATGAGACGGTGAATAGCCTATTCATCAATCAGTAATTTTTTGCATTCAACCGTATTGAGCCATTACCCGTTTTTACTAACCACTTAACTCAGTCTGGACCCTACTTGATGACAGCAATGGCGGCAGCGTAATCAGGCTCCTGACCTATTTCCGGTACTTGCTGTTCATAGATGATTTTACCTTCGGGATTCACTACAATTACCGCCCGACTTAACAGACCTTTCATGGGTCCGTCGGCAATTTGCACCCCATAAGAATTGCCAAAATCAGTTCTGAAATCAGAAAGCATCACTACATTTTTAATGCCTTCCGCACCACAAAAGGCTTTTTGAGCAAAAGGCAGATCTTTGGAAATACAGAGCACGGTTGTGTTTTTTAGTCCAGCTGCATCCTCATTAAATTTTCGTACCGATTTGGAACAAACTCCTGTGTTCACACTTGGAAAAATATTCATGATCACATATTTGCCCTTATAATCGGCTAACGTCTTATCCGTAAGATCAACCCCGGTCAATGTGAAATCTTTGACTGGAGTTCCCACCGCGGGTAGTTTACCGACGGTATGAATTGGTTTACCGCCTAACGTAACGGCCGTACCTGTCGTTTGCCCTAGCGAAATACCTGTCATGAATATGGCGACAAGGCCCAAAAAAAAGAATTTGTAGCTGTATATCGTGTTATTGATAGGAGTCATAAGCTGTATTAAATTGATGATGATTCCACAAATGTGCAAAGAAATCATTCATGAAAATCAATCATGCCAACCGATAAAAATCTTAAACGCCCGATTCAGACTTTTTCAGTACAAAATAGTAGAGATTGGTAGTTGATCACGTAACTTTTTATCGTTGCCTGTTCATCATTCTCGGCAAAAGATGCCATACGCCTTCTAGGGTTTTTCGCTGGTGTTGGCAGGCCGTGGTCTGTTGGTGGCTCAAAAGTCAATGGCGTTGAAGCGGGAATAGCCGGTTCATTTTTGTTTCTGACGGGGGAGTATAATCGGTCGTAGTGACGATTCTGCTGACACTGTTGATCGGGCTGCTGCATGTGGTGTTCGTTCCTAGTTTGCCAGACCAACTACTTAAATTAAACATAAACTATACTGCCTGATGGAATTCCTAATCGACAGGATCAGCCAAATCATCAGCCTATCGGAGGATGAAGCGCAATTGATAAAACAGCTATTTACCGAAAAGAGGATCAAAAAGGGGGAGCATTTTTTGCTTGAAGGGCAGATATGCCAGTCTGTGGCCATGATCAGCGCCGGATTGGTTCGGTACTATATCAATGAGGATGGCGATGAGGGCACCTATTATTTTAGCAGGGAGGGCGATTTTGTCTGTGATTATGAAAGCTTCCTCCCTCAGGCACCATCCAGTAAAAATATTCAGGCCCTGGAAGACACGTCACTTTATGTGGTAAGCTATGAGGGGCTGCAACAAATTTATCAGGGCGTGAAGCAGGGTGAGCGCCTTGGTCGACTGGGTATCGAACAGGTTTTCGTCACTGTCCTCCAGCAGTTATCCTCCTTTTACAAAGATTCGCCTGAGGTGCGCTATCAACGCTTCCTGCACACATTTTCAGTGATCAGTCAGCGGGTGTCCCAGTATTACATTGCTTCGTATGTCGGCATTAAACCGCAATCGCTATCCCGAATCCGGAAACGAGAAACCCGGCACCATTAATTAACCTGGGTGAATGAATAAAAAATGTAGCCGGGGGACATTTGCTTAACAAATCAGATAAGCAGATGAAAACACAACCAATCAATTTCTGGGGACCACGTTCGGTCTCGTACTGGCTCACGGCGCTGGCTGCGGTGGGCATCATTTTCCTGGGTTTGCGGTTTATGGTGGCTCCTGCCGCTGGCGCCGAAGGGTTTGGCATTCCGCTTGCGCCTACTAAAGAGGCAATGGCGTATGGTTGGGTCAAAGGCATCCGGGATATATTTTCGGGCCTGGTAGTGCTCCTGTTCCTGATCCCACGGAAGCCCCAGGCAACAGCTTTCGCCTTCGGGGCAGCCATCATTATTCCCGTATCCGATTGCCTTACTGTTTTGGCCGTCAACGGTGTACAGGATGTGACGCATTTACTGATCCACGGGGGTACGGCTATCTATATGATGATCACCACCTTCTTTTTATTCAGAGCAGAACCTAAAAAGTAAACGTTAAAGCCCGGTAGTAGCGATTTAATAGGCCATTCCTAGAGTTTCGTTAGCCAAAAATTTATCCGTATGGACACTAAAAATTATCCGTTAACCCGCGGACCTAAAGAGGGAAAGAATGTTTCCGTAGTGGGTGCTACGTATCGAATCCTGGTAGCTGGGGAAGACACTAATGGCGCTTTTGCCACGATTGATATGCTCATACCCCCCGGTGGCGGTCCCGGACCTCATGCGCATGCTGGTTTCGCTGAAACATTTTATGTCATCGATGGTGAAGTGGAGGTCAAATCAGAGGCCGGTAGCTATATTGCTGAGAAGGGATCCTTTATAACTGTCCCCACAGGCGGTATTGTCCATTGTTTCAAAAATAACACGGGTGAAATGGCTCACCTTCTTTGTACCGTCGTTCCCGCTGGCCTGGAGAAATTTTTTGAAGAGGTTGGCCAACCGGTTGCTTATGGGGAGTTCAAACCCAATCCAGCGATGGATAAAGAGTATGTCAAAAAGCTACAGGAAACCGCGGCCCGTTATGGGCAACAAATATTTCCTCCAGACTACTTCGACTAAGCCCTATCCCCACGATAGGGCTTTTTTTACTGTTTTAACTCAACTGTACTGTAAACCTGGACCATCTTAATGAATGTTTGTTGAATCAAATCAGCATTAAAATTAAACACGTAGACAGGCATAAATTTATCAGAACTTGGTCGCATCAACCGTTCGAATAGCGGCTGGAGTCCAGAACGTTTGCTTATTGAAGTAGCTCCTAACGTGAACCTAGTCGCCAAAGCCAAGCGCGTAGTCAATCTCGGCTACGGTCCAACCAGTACGTTTAAGCAGGGTGCTGGCTCCCCGAATGATTCGCTGGTGGGTTACTCCCAGGTTATTCTGCCTATTCCATCTTTTAACACTTTGCGGAGGTGGTTTATGTGTACGGCCAAACGCTTAGCATGGTCATTTGGGTGAGTTGGTTTAGCCCTTATCTCAGCGATTCGATCGGAAATTGCCATTCCAGAAAAAGCGGAAATACGTTCCGGGGCACTTCAACACGGATTGGGTTAGATGAATTGGCGCCCCGCGACTTTCAGTTACTGCCCGTTGACCCACCAGGCATCATCGGTACAGAGGAGGGGCAGTGAAACGTTCTAAAACCATGAGTCAATTCGCTAAAGCCCGCGGAATGATTCGTCGATTCTAACCTATTGGTGGTTGCTAAAACTTACACAAAAACAAGAGCAGATAGCCACAAACCAAGGAGATTAGCGCCATAAAGTTTATATCAATATTTTAAGAGCCTACTTTACGGATATACCTGTTAAATTTACTTATAATTACCATTATTTGTTGAAAGTAACAATATTGACTTTATTCATGTCTGTAGCAGCTAGAAACAATGTGCAATTACTGGGCAATCTTTTGTCGGAGAAGACAATTGTATGTGCGCATGGATTTGGTACCGACCAGCGTGCCTGGCTTGACGTCGTCGCGGCTTTTACAGACGAGTATAAAGTAGTTTTGTTCGATTATGTGGGCGCTAATGATAAAACAGTTCCCTACTTTACGAGCTGGAAATATAAACACCTGCATGCTTATGCAAGCGATATCTTAGACATTATTGAAGAGCTTGGCCTACAGAATGTTACGTTCATTGGGCACTCGGCAGGCGGTATGAGTGGAGCATTGGCTGCCATTGCGGAGCCAGAGTGGTTTTCCCAACTCGTTTTACTAAATGCGTCACCGTGTTATGTCAACCAGGATGGGTACATTGGAGGATTTAGTACGACAATATTAAACGAGCTTTTTGCCCAAATGGAAACTAACTTCCATGCCTGGGCTAGTGGCTTTGCGCCAATGATTATGGCCAATCCGGATCGTCCACATTTAGCTAACTCCTTTTCCAGTACGCTGTCGGCCATGCGACCAGATGTCGCATTAGCTATTGCAAAAGTTATTTTTTATTCGGATCATCGGGTAGATATAGGGCGGCTATCTCATCCAACGCTATTGATTCAGGCACAGGAAGATGTCGCTGTTCCACACGAAGTTGGCTATTTTCTGGAGAAGCACATCCCCAATTCGACGCTGATATTCTTGGATACTGAAGGGCATTTACCCCACATCAGTGATGCCAGTAAGGTAATTAGCGCCATAAAACCATTCCTCAAGTAAGTGTATGCCAGTTTCTATTGACAGCACAGGTTTTTTAAGGCTGGCCACTTTTTACTAATCCCGGAACCAATCAATAACCTGCTATCGATTCCTAGCTTATACTTCACCTGGCATGATTGACTTTAACCGTCTTGAGAAACGATTTCGGGTTATTGAAGAGACTGAAATTGGGCCAAACTTGCTGGAGGCCTATGCATCCGAACTACTTCTCTTTCTAGGCGCTGAGGTTTGCTATCTGATACAGGAACGGGAAGAGTGGACAGCCACGGTACTGCATTCTACCCGTCCTGACCTGGCGTCAGCTCATATCAATCCAGATCAATTTAACGACTTGACCCGATCGGCATCGTTCTTTTTTGAGCCAAATTTTGTCCCTCGCCGGTCATTGAAAGCATTATTAGGTGATTACTCTTCGGTCGCTGGCCTTCGTCTAAGCAATTATACGTTCAAAGGCTGGATTGTAGTAGGGTGGCCCAGGCTACCGGCCTTTTCCAGGGAGGAGGTTGAGAATATCCTCTATAGATTTGGTGATAAAGTATTAATCTGTACCCTGTCATTTCAGCAAATTGCGTTAGACCAGCAGTATAGGTTCCTGTTTGGTGTGGTTCCACAGGCCATTGTTCTGCTTAACGAAGCGGAAGACATAAATTGGATCAATCAGTCGGCTCTTGAGCTAATGAACCTGGAACCCGGTAATCTTCGCCCGTCATCGGCCAGTTTAGCTGCAGGGATGCTCCAGCTCCGAAATCGAGCGCTGAATAAGGACGCCATTGACCAAACCGCTTCAGAGTTGATTAATAATTCATCCTTCGTCACCAAAGAGTGGATTTGGACCTTTCCAGAAAAGGTGTTGTCCGTGTTTACAAAACCTATTTTTTCCCCATATTTCAAGGGCCGAATCTGGCTGTTCAATGACGTAACAGAACTATATCGTAAACATCAGCAGCTTTCGGATGCCAACCAGGAAATTGAAAATCTTATCAGTGTAATTGCCCATGATTTAAAGTCGCCTTTATCTACAATCAGCTTCATTTTTAGCTTCCTGCCTATGATTGGCTCACTGAATGATGAGCAAAATGAAAGTATCGAACATGGACAGAAAACGATTAAACGGGGCCTTAATCTGATTGATGGTATCGTTTATTTCAACAGCCTGGCTACCTCGGATCAAGCCCTGGAAATGGAAGATATCGAGCTGGATCGCCTGATTGACACGGTTGTCGATAGCTTTTCGGCGCAGGCTTATCAGAAAGAAATCTCACTTCATATTGAACGGACCCATCCACCGCTCATCCTCCACTCAGATCCTAAATCACTGGTTCGTATTCTCGATAATTTAAT
Source organism: Spirosoma jeollabukense (assembly GCF_054777855.1). NCBI lineage: Bacteria > Pseudomonadati > Bacteroidota > Cytophagia > Cytophagales > Cytophagaceae > Spirosoma > Spirosoma jeollabukense. The sequence goes on along the minus strand of NZ_BAAHAD010000016.1, from coordinate 20,887 downwards.
CAGCAATGCGCTAAAGTTTTCGCCGTTTGGCCGACGTGTGTATGTGCACACCGAATTAGTTAACCATCAACTGACGATGGCCATCAAAGACGAAGGTCCTGGGATATCTCCCGACGACCAGGTCAAACTTTTCAAGCGTTTCCAACGATTATCGGCTCAGCCTACTAACAACGAAGGCTCGTCGGGCCTAGGGCTGTCTATTGTGAAATCACTAACTGAAAAACTGGGCGCTTCGATCGAAGTCGAAAGTGTCATGCATGTAGGTACTACTTTTCGGGTAGTCTTCCCCGCCGAGTTTGTTCGCCTGGGTCATCAGGAAAAAGTGGGACGTGAGTTACTGTAAGTTTACAGTGTCCTCAAGCAGACACCCGATTGTTTTTTTTAACTTACGTAGCGTATGCGACTAATCAAATTTGACAGCTAGCAAACTGTAACCGTCTCCTAAAACGCTTTCCAAACTGAGACGACGGAGGGAGTTTTACTATCCGCAAACCAGGCGATTCATCACAACTAAAGTAAATTAAGAATCTACTTTAGTTGTGGCCAGTCTCAAATAATCCTTTGATTAATGAACATCATATCTCAGAGAATTGACCTGTAGGAGTCGTATAATTTAACAAGAAAATAGCTTGGAAATCTTGGGAGTAGTGTGCCACGCCAGTTATTAAACAACCAATTGCTTTGCACCCTTAGAAAGTCGTAGCCACTACGTCTTTAGGTGCCAAAATTCGTTCGGGCCACTTATAAAGTAAACAAACAGCCAGACTTTTTAAAGTCTGGCTGCTGCCTTCCTGACCTGTAAACAGGCGCGTGTTGCGTTAGGGTTTAAGCAATTTAAGCGTTTTCTGCTCGGTGCCCGTACTAACCCGCAACAACAAAATCCCCTGTGCCGTACCGAGCGGTATACTGACTCGTTCGAGCGTTTGGGCTTGGTGGATATAGAGTTGATGCAGCAGATCACCCCGGCTGTCAGTCAGGTTTAGTTGAACCGATTTCCCGGCGATACCACTGATTTCGACCTCCGCCGATTTACTTTCCACGGGGTTGCCCAGCACCCGTACCTGCAACCCTGTGCCCAGTTCGTCGATACCGGCACGAGCTCGTCCACAAGACGCTTTTAGATCCCAAACATAGGTCACTACGTTGCCACTCTGGCGAGCCATCAGGGTAAAGGGTTTAACGTCATTGGCCGTGCGGCTCTCCTTGTCCACAAACTGGTTGGGGTCCGTGGTCCAGCCGGTGATGCCCAGGGCCATGTACTCGATGCGGTCGCCGTTGCCCCCCTGGGTTTTAAAGATAAATGCACCCGTCAGGCAGTTGTACTCTGGAGCTACGAGCTGAAGTGAGCCTCCGCTCAATGGCGCAACCGTCAACGTAAATACACCCTCTGTTGCTAGCCCACCAAGGTCTGTAGCGGTGATCTTAACCAGGTAGTTACCTGACTGCGTGGGCGTACCACTCAGCGTCGTTCCGTTAAGGGTAATGCCGATGGGTAATCCGGAAGCGGCAAAGGTAAGCGGCTGGCCTTCGGGGTCAGTGAAGGCACCGGTGGGCAGTACGTAGCTGAACGGGCTGTTTTGCTGAGCCGTCTGGTTCGATAAGCTCCCGTTGTAGAACGGTGGGCTGTTGGCCCCCACCGGACACTGTGCCCGAATACTCCAAATGTAGGTTACCTCAGTGCCGTTCTGGCGGGCTTTAAGCGTTATCGGCTGGGCATCGACGGCGGTGCGCAGTTCGGTATCCACAAACTGGTTGGGGTTCGTGGTCCAGCCGGTGATGCCCAGAGCCATGTACTCGATGCGGTCGCCGTTGCCCCCCTGGGTTTTAAAGATAAACGCACCCGTCAGGCAGTTGTACTCTGGAGCAAGCAGCGCCAGTCCATTCGGTGGTGTCACCGTTACAGAACTACAGGCGGTCAGGGCATTCCACGAATACGTCACCGTAATGCCGTTCTGCGTGGCCGACAGGGTGAAGGGTTGCACGCTGGGTTTCTGGTCCCGAATGTCCTGCGCAATACCTGCATCGACCATAGCCGTGCAGCTCGTTGTTGGAGACGAAATGCCGACTGCCGAGTAACTGATCGGGGAGCCATCGCCACCCACGGTATTGAACTTAAACTCATTCGTAGCACAGTTATAGGTTGGTGCTACGAGACTGAGCGCCTGCCCCAGCGTGGCCGTTGGGCTGCCGCAGGACGTAGTAGCGGGCGAGCAATTGTTCGAAACCGTAATGCGCTGAGACGCTGTTCCGACGTTACCGCAGGCATCGGTGACCGTCCAGGTGCGGACAAGGGTGTAGGATACACCCGCAGTTGGAGTTGCCGGTGTGGTTACGTCCTGTACCGTAACGCTGAGGGGGCCAGGGCAGTTGAACGCCGAAGCCGTTATGGTCGCCGTGCTGGACACGGGTACCTCACTGGCACACGCATACTGAGCAGCCACCGGAATGCCACAGATCTTGGGTAGAAAGCTCGTGCCTAAGGGAGGATTGCCAGATGCGCGAACGCTGTTTGGGGTGTTATTGAGCGTGTTGTTAAGGTAATCGCGCAGGGCCGGTTTTTCCTGACCACTACAGGCGTCGACCAGAAACGCTTCCTGAGCCGTGCGCCAGTGGCCCGTCAGATACCCCCACAGGGTAATACCAATGACCGACGGGTGATTCCAGTACAACCCAAAAATACGCTCGTATTCCGATTTCTGGAATGCCTGCTTCACCGCTACGTTAGTTGTAACCGTATAGGTGCTGTCCACATCGCCGTCGATGTCCAGTTCGGTAATCATGATCGGCAATCCGGTCGCGGCAATTTTATTGAGCTGCGTTCTCAGGTAAGTAGTATGGGCCGCAAAGCTTTGGTTGGGGTCGTACTTGCGGGTCGAGAACGAGTGGCCCTGCAGTCCGATTACATCCAGCAGATTATCCGCTTTCAGCAGATTAACCAGCGTCACATAATCATCTGCCAGGCCGGATTCAGCATTGTACTCGTTCAGCATCAGCTTGGTTTCGCAGGGGAAGTACTGCCGGGCCAGTTTGAACGAATTGACAACCCAGTCGAACCGACCGGGCGTTGTACCCAGTTCGGCATTCAGGGATTTCAGCGCGTTCACGTAATCACCACTGGCCGGATCAGTTAAATTAGGCCCCAGGTTATTCGGTGGATCGTTCAGCGTTTCGTTGGCTACTTCAATGTATTCAAGCCTGGCCCGTGCGTCCGAACTGCCATCGTAGTGGGTAGCCACCGCCTGAAACCAGGCTTTTATTTTCTGAACCTTCTGTGCATCGTTCAGCGGTTTTAGCCACGTTGGCTGTTGCGCGCCCCACACCAGCACGTGAAACCGGAAGGGGAACCCATGCTGCTTGGCAAATGCACGCGCCTGATCTACTTCGGTGAAATTATAAACGCCCTGGGTCCCTTCGATACTGCCCCATTTACCGGCATTTTCGGGCGTTACCTGGTTGAAATACTTCTCGAAGTTTGGCATCTGTGGCGTGCTGTACGCAGACCCCAGAAATTTATTTTTTCCCGTGGCGATAGGCGTTTGACCGGCGGGTACCTGATACTTTACCGCACAATCATCCGCGCCAACCACCGTCACGTTATCGACAAAGAACGTACCGACGCTAGTACCCATGTCCAGCACAATTCGTGTACTGGCATCATTGGCCGTAAACGTCCAGGTCATAGGTTGCCAGGCCGTCGTTGTCGTATAGTTAGGCCCGTACTGGGCACCGGCTGTTGCATTGGTCGAAAACCGGATGACTTCTCCCCCCACATTTGAGCGCACATAAATCCTGGCCGTGTAATTTTTGCCGGCACTAAGACTCATCGGATCGCTTACCAGTTGCACGCTATACGGTTCACCAGCGGCTGTGTTGACCACCTTTACCGCTCGGCTGCCCTCGTTCACTTCAGCCGCAACGGTGGTTTCGGTTATATTGGCCGCCCCGTTATATTTTGACCAGTTCGTGAAATTGTTGCCAGGGCCGCCTAACTCAAAGCTACCATTGGTGACGAGATTGACGATGGCTGGGCTGATATCGGCATCGTCAAGGTAATAAACGTTCGTGTTTTTGCCCAGGTCAAGGACCAGTTTAGTCTGGGTTTCATTAGCGGTAAATGTCCAGCTCAGTTTAGTCCAGGTGGTCGGTACCGGCGTATCAGGTCCGTAGAGTGAGTTGGGCGTGGTCGAAAAGCGAATTGTGCTTCCGGCCGTGGTGGCTTTAGCCCAGATCGAGAAGGTGTACTGCGTTCCGACAACCGTCGTGGCTGCATCGTTGATTAACTGCACCGAGTAAGGTTGACCGGCATTAGGCTGACTACCTGTGACTTCGGCCCGCAACGCCCGGCCACCCGAGTGGGTCTCGGTAGTGGTAGCCGTCAGAAACGAAGCTCCGTTTTGCTTGGTCCAGTTGGTAAAGGTATCGCCAAATCCGGTCTCAAACCCACCGTTTCCGATCAGCAGGGCATCCGTCGAGGTCAGGCTCATGTCGTCCACAAAGTAAGTAGCGGCACTGGTACCCAGATCGATGGCGACCCGTGTGGTCGGTTCAACCGGTGTAAAATCGAGCGTTAACAACTGCCAGTCGGTGCCAATGGTGGTCGTCGTTGAATAAGCGTACGCGCCATAGTTCGCCAAGGGCGATATGGTGGAAAGTCTGACCTGCCCTCCAGCCACAGCCGCTTTGATGTAGATTCTAAACTGGAAGTGCTTGCCCACCGGCGTATTTAAAAAAGGACTGGCGAACTGTACTTCGTAGGCATTGCGGGGCGTAGTAGATACCACCTTTAAAGCTCTAACCCCGACTTTCACTTCGGCGGGGTTGGTCGTCTCTAAAAACGACCCCGCTCCATTCAGTTCCGACCAGTTGGTAAAGGTGTTGCCCGTACCCTCTTCAAGGCTGGAATTGGGTAAGTAGTTTGTCAAATTAGCCGTAGGCGGGTTAACAACAGCCGTTCCCGGCATTTCCATATCGTCCAGGTAATAGACGACGTTGCTTTGGCCCAAATCTAGGGCGATGCGGGTTTGGGTTACATTGGCCGTAAATGTCCACGACAACTGGGTCCATACATTGGCCGGGACATTCATATCGGGGCCGTAGAGCGCGCTGGGTTGGGTCGAGAACCGGACCGTTCCGCCGGCCGTTGCGGCTTTAACCCAAATTTTGAATGTGTAACTAGTGCCGATGGTCGTTGGGATCAGGTCACTTAGCATCTGCACCTGATACTGCTGACCCGCAAACCCCGGCCCCGCCGACTTTAGCGCGCGCGTTCCACCGTGCACTTCATCGGCAGCGGTTGTCGCTGTCAGATAGGTAGCTCCATTGGCTTTGGTCCAGTTGGTGAACGTATCACCGGAGCCTGACTCAAAGCCCGGATTTGGTACCAGATTTTGCTGGGCCATCAGCGGTGATAAGACCCCTAACAACAGGAGGCATACGACGAATAAAAAGTATTTTTTTCTCATTGACGAAGAGCTGGCGGATCGGTTGATCCGGCAAGAATTTTCAGCTTGATTTTAAAAGAATAGGCCATTTTCTTTATACTTGTTAAATTGACACTTATTTATTAAAAAAGTATTAGAACATATTGATAAAGCACCATAATGGCTTATTTAGGTCTATACTACGTTAATGGTCACACTGCTCCAGCCCGTAGGTGACGGTTTGTCGTTGAGGGAAGTTTTGATAGTTGAGTCTCCTGACCTGATAGGAGGTATCAATTTTTTACCTAAAATTGATACCTATGCAAGATCACATTCGCGGGCGATTCGGTCGCTTCCAGTACCGGGAGCCGCGCCGGGAGACTGCCGTTTTTCGTAGGCTCTTTGGGGGAACGTTCGGCGGGTGGCTGATTGGGTACACACAGTAATCATACGCTTCGTCGCTGGAGGCAAAAATACCGCCCCCTGATTTACGACGTAGCAATCCTGAGTTTTATCACGCCGGAATTACTACTGGCTTGCGTTTTATTGGTGGTAATGAGCCGTTTAGGAGCGATAAACAAAAAGAATTATCAAACCCTTTCCTAACGTATATGCTACGTAACTACCTCAAGATCGCTTTGCGGCACCTGGCCAGGAACCGGGCGTATTCGTTTATCAATATTGTCGGACTAGCGATTGGCATGGCCCTGGCAATGCTCATCGGGCTTTGGTTGTATGATGAGCTGTCCATCAATAAGTCCTTCCGCAACTACGACCGCATTGCCCAGGTCATGCGAAACAGAACCGTCAATGGGGAAGTCGATACCAAAGCGGGGTTGCCAATACCCGTGGCCCAGAAACTGCAAACTACCTATGGCGATGATTTTACCCACATCGTTTTAGCCTGGTGGACCAGTTGGCATACGATCACACTAGCCAATCAGGTGTTCTCAAAAAGTGGCAAATTCATGACATCCAATGCCCCCGAGATGTTATCGCTAACCATGCTCAGAGGCAGTCGGGATGGGTTAAAAGAACCAGCTTCTATCTTCCTGTCGGCGTCAGTGGCACGGGCTTTGTTCGGGGAAACCAACCCGCTAAATAGAACCCTGACCCTTGACAACACCATGACGGTCAGCGTCACGGGGGTGTATGAAGATATTCCTGCCGGGAACGCTTTTGATGACGTTCAGTTTATAGCCCCCTGGGATCTTTATGCCGCATCAACGCCCTGGGTAAAGGAGGCCAAAGACGACTGGACCAATACGTCGTTTGAGATTTATGTCGAGCTGGCTCCCCAGACTACGGAAGCGGCTGTATCGGCCAGGATTAAAAATGTACTGGCTACTAGCCATCAACTAGACTCGGCTCAGAAACCCGAAGTTGTGCTTTATCCGATGTTCCGTTGGCACCTGTACTCCGACTGGAAAAACGGCATCAATCAGGGTGGGCGGATTCAGTTTGTCTGGTTGTTTGGCATCATCGGCGTGTTCGTTTTACTGTTAGCCTGCATCAACTTCATGAATCTGAGCACGGCCCGCTCCTTCAACCGGGCTAGGGAGGTGGGCATTCGCAAAGCCATCGGTTCCCGGCGCCAGGAATTGATTGTTCAGTTTTTTAGTGAGTCATTACTGGTCGTTTCGCTCTCATTCGGTCTATCCATTGGGCTGGTATCGCTGGCAATGCCCTTCTTCAATCAGGTGGCCGGTAAGCATATCGTCGTTCCCTTTACGAACCTGTTTTTCTGGGTGCTGGGGCTAGGGTTCACGCTAGTAACGGGCCTGATTGCAGGCAGTTACCCGGCGCTATACCTATCTTCGTTCCAGCCCGTTGCCGTGTTGAAGGGACTTAGCTCGATCGCTCGATTCCAGACAGGTACTTCCATTGCCACGCCCCGCCGGATATTGGTTGTTGTGCAATTTACCGTCTCGATTACACTCATTATCGGGACCCTGGTGGTGCATCGGCAAGTTCAGCACGCTAAAAACCGCCCAATTGGTTATAGCCGGAATGGATTATTGTCGCTGCTGCTAAACGTGCCCCACTACGAACAGCATCGGGAGACCGTTCGCAACGAGCTGATCAAATCGGGCGCTGTGCTCGAAGTGGGCGAATCGGCTAGCCCGTTGACTGAGGTCCGGTCTACTAACGGGGGCTTCGACTGGGCGGGTAAAGACCCCGCCTTACAGGTCAATTTTGGGACAGTTGGCATATCGCCTGAATTTGGCAAAGCCGTCGGTTGGCGGTTCAAACAAGGACGCGATTTCTCCCGACAGCTGGCATCGGATTCATTGGGGGCTGTCTTGAACGAATCGGCGGTAGCCTTTATGGGGATGAAAGACATCCTGGGCAAAACCATCTCCTGGAACGGCAGCGGCTTTAACGTCCGTTTTCATGTGATCGGCGTGATTCAGGACATGGTAATGGATTCACCCTATGAGCCGGTCAAGCCGTCCGTATTTTTCATCAGCCCGCAACCCGGTAAATTTCTGACCATGCGGCTCAACCCAGTCCGTAGCCCACAGGCCGCGATTGCCACCATTGGCGAGGTGTTGAAGAAACACCTGCCCGAAGCTCCCTTCAACTACACGTTCGTCGATGAGGAGTACGACCAGAAATTTCGCAGCGAAGAACGTATCGGCCTATTATCCAGCCTCTTTGCCGGACTGGCCATTTTCATTTCTTGCCTGGGTTTGTTTGGCCTGGCTTCGTTTATGGCCGAGCAACGCACAAAAGAGATTGGCATTCGCAAAGTACTGGGCGCGTCGGTGGCTAACCTATGGCTCCTGCTTTCTAAAGACTTTGTCTTATTGATCCTTGTTGCTTTCGGTATGGCTACGCTGGTGGCTTACTATTTTCTGCAGGAGTGGCTCCGAACGTATCCGTACCGCACCGAATTATCGTGGTGGATTTTTGCTACGGCGGGTGCGGGTGCCCTGCTCATTACGCTGCTGACGATCAGTTTTCAGAGCATAAAAGCGGCCCTGATGAATCCAGTTAAGTCATTAAGAAGTGAGTAGTGAAATTATGAAGTTGTTGCAGAAAGAGTATATGCTTGCAATAAAGTCACTTATACAACTCAATAACATGAACAAACTTTGTTTAGTCGCAGGTCTTTATCTGCTAGCTTACTCGTTCACCAACGCCCAGACAGTTACCTATAAAAACTCAATTCGTGCAGGTGTTGACTACATGAGTTTGGATGGCCCAGACGATTTAGGGTTAAGATACATAGCTCGTTATGCCCGTCACCTCGCCAAGGACCGTCTTGTTGTAGAGGGCAGCTTTGGCTACCTTAGTATAGAGAATCGACGGCCAGTCTTTACGAATTTCTATTTCGTAGGGCGGCCCCGGCAGCGGTTCACGGCTGATTTAACGGGTTTCTTTGATTGCCTTCGCAACGCACGCCATGCGTTACGTTTAGGAGGGGGCCCTTCGGTTTGGTATCGGAAAGACGATGCCCTGCGGGAGGCCAGATCAACTATCAATCAAAACGGCCAGGTAACTGATGTGACAATTCTTAATGAAAAAGTGGATGAAGCCAACGTTGGGTATCATGTTGCTGCTGAGTACGAATATAGGATTGGCGCTCGAGCTACCTTGTCTGGTCGAATAGGTATGGCCAATCTTAACCGGGCGGGCATCAGTTCGACAGCGGGTATCAATGTTGGATATCGATTTTAACGCTCACGCAAAAGCAACTATACTACTACAAGACTTTTGACGCGTTTTACGCTTATCGATGGCCAGATAGTGTACTTTTTGGTCATCGATTACAAAGAGTCTGTGATGGATTTTGGTAATTGAGATTTCATTCCGGGATTTTTGAGGCATTGATCACTATAACTCTATTTACTACTCAACTTCCTTTTTGACTCTATAGCTTTTAAATGAAAACAAATCGGAAATTTCTCCTTATCGCTCCCTGGGATTATCAGTTGTATGTAGTGATTGAGAAAAACCTTAGACACCTGGGTTACGAAGTGACGGTTGTTCATAATAATCATTATCCGTTTACTGTAAAAGATTTAGCTATCAAAATAAAGTACAAATGGAGGAAAATGATCTCAGGGTATAAAGAAGATAATCAAGAACTAATCAATATATATATGGAAGAAAAGAAAATGTCTTTGATTAAATCTACTAAATTTTACGATTTATGTTTAGTAATCAGAGCAGATGTCTTTTCCCAAAAGTTGTTAACCGAAGCTAAAAGAAGAAGCGGTAAATTTATATCTTTTTTTTACGATGGTTTAACTTTCAATCAACATATACTTCCTCTGATACCTTTTTTTGACCGTTTTTATATATTCGATAAAACCGAATTGGATTTATTTAAAGACCATGGTATTAGGTATGCGCCCAACTTTTACGTTGATTATCCAGAAATTAATAAAGATACGTACGATCACGGTAATAAAATTTATTACATCAGTTCCTATAACCCTAGCCGTGTGGCAATAATCGAGTCTTTTTATAAATATATTGTTCAGAGGATCTATCCAATACAATTTGATCTTATATATAACAAAAATGAAGAATACGATATTCCCGATTACATAAAACAACATTTTAATTGTATACAGACGATTGTTCCCTATGAAGAACAGTTAAAATTAATACGAAATACTGAGATAATACTGGATTTTAAAATGACATTTCATTCAGGCTTTTCATTTAGAATTTTTGATGGAATTAAATTGAAAAAAAAAGTTATTACCACCAACCCGTTTGTCGTAGATGAAGACTTTTATCATCCTGATAATTTCTTCGTATTGACTGAAAATAATGAAAATGAACTTGATGATTTTTTGCAACGGCCTTATGTGCCATTAGATGATGGCATCAGGACAAAGTATTCGTTTGAAAGCTGGCTGAAGGCCGTCACAGATTATTAATGTCAATGCCTGTATTCAAGGTGATGTTCCTGGGAAATCTTAACTAAGTGCATTCTTTGAGTGGCAGGGACTAACAGCTAGGAAAGTGCACCGACAAGGCCTCACATATCTACCGGTTGGTGTAACTACCCAGCGCCGATCTGGAACGTCGATACCTGGATCATCAATACGTTAACTACGGGAAATCGCTGTCTAATAAGCGCTTTTTTGCCAGCCAGCATTATGGCCACAAAGCGTACCGGTAACCCTGGGACTCTTCTGAAATTTTTAGTTTATCTATCAATTTCCGTCGTTTACGACCAATTATTGAACCTTCACGACTTTATGAAGTGGCTGGATGGCCGAGTAGCTACCTTTGTTTCGTGGCTGAGCTCATTTATGTAATCGAGCAGGCCTACTGACCAAGCTGCTCAAAAGTAGGCGGTCAGTCTATTCAAATCCTTCCTCTTTTATGCCTGGGCCCCAGTGGTCCGGGCTTTTTTACTAACTGAACTTTAAGTATGAGTTCCATCCTAACACGTAGTGATACCTGTTACTTTTACCGGACACCACATTAAAATCATTTTATGTAGTCTCTTCCAGAAGGCAGTAAGTCCGGGAAGCGTTTGCTCAAGTTGAGTAACTATCCTATAATAATGTAGGGCCAACTACAGTCCGCTATGGTGCCTGGCCGTCGTTACGTTGATGGCCTTTATCAGGATACTATGGAAGGAACCGCAAAAGATATTACAGAAAAATGTTGCTGGGACAGCCCATGGTCAGCGTGGCCTATTCATGCCATCGCCCGGCTTTAGCGAGAAGGCCGGGCGATGACGAGTACACATGGTTAAATCAGGCTAAACTTGCTGGATCAATTTCATCGAGGTTAGCGCGGTTGGCGTTGGTATGATTGCCAAAGCGTTTTTCTATCTGACGCTGCAACTTGGCTACTACGTCGTTGATTAGGCTGTACCAGTTGTCGCCCGATGCGTCGGCAAATACATCATTGCCCGGCACACCATATTTGATGCCCACATGCTTGGTGTTGGTTCGCTGGTTGGGTTCTACTTTCAAATACACATCGGCCGTGATGACATCTCCCTTGTAGAAACGCTGAAGCTTCGAGAGAGCCTCCAGAATGACGGCCTGCAAGTCGTCGTCCAAAGTAAATCCTACGGCCTCGATGTCGAGTCGTACCTTATCTAAACGTTGGTCCTGTTCCATAATACACTTGGTTTACGTTGAGAATGCCTTTGATTAAGGGCTAGGGTTCTCAAGTTTAGTACTTCCTTGCTAAGTATTTTGTTTTAAAAGCCTCCACTGATCTATAAACAAAAGAGCAAGTAAAGCATAGGCTCCTGTTTGTTCTTTGTTTTGGCCCTTAAGTCATTCGAGCGTTTTCGGCAATGAGGTCCGGTTGCAATGGAGTAGATAGCCTTCTGAACCTCGCCAACATTGCTCCGGTACGGGCTGTGTTCTCGTCACTCAGCCTCAGGATCTCTTAAATGACAAACCTTTTTACGTGCCTCTAAACGATCGTTGAACAATTAATTGCTTGCTCTGGCTTAACTTATGCCTGCCTTATTCCTTCAGGCGTGGTTGATAGCAAATAAACCGTTTAGACGGGCGTTAAAAAGCTGTTTACTGCTCAATCCTGGCTTACGGCCCGATAATGGTAAGCATGCGCTTCATAAGCGTTAATGCATTGTTCGACTCTAAAAGCTGTTATTGAAGGACAGCCCCTGGTTACCGATGAATTTATTCGTATCCATTGCCTTACTGACCCTGTCTGGGTGGTTGATGACCGATCCGATTGTATCCGTATCAGAACCTCGGCACCCGCGTGCCTTGCTCAAGGCACAGCATCTGTCAATGGCTGAGCAGCGGCAGACGGTTGATCAACAAAGTGAGAAAGCGGCCATTCTGCTAGCGACTAACCAACAACGAGTCCGAGTCCACTTATCCGAATTGAAGCCGGATGCCAAGTTGATGCAAGCGGCTCAACAATACGCTGAACTGATGGCGACGAAGGATCAGATGAGCCATACCTTGAATGGATTGAGTTTGGTTGACAAAGCCAATCGGGTTGGCTATTCCTATCGGCAACTGCGGGAAAATATTGCGCTTAATACCCGTTTAGATGGTCGCTTCGTGGTAATCAGCCAGTGGATGGAGTCCAAAGGGCACCGGAAAAATTTATTGACTAAAGACCTAACGGATATCGGCATTGGAATTGCAGGCCCTAGTAAACAGAACCGTTACTATTATTGCCAGCTATTCGGTACCCCCTTGTAATTGGAGCAGTTTGACTTGTAATGTTCAGGTTGAAACCCCTTCATTGTATAGTGAAAGAATGGCCAGTTACTGAAAAGACGTATCAGGCAAATCTTCATTTTTAATTGAATGTCGAGCGCCGGGAGCCAGTCTCGAAGACCTTAACATAAGAGCCCGCTCCCATACGGGTCTTAAATCCAACTACCTACTATCTTGAAAACGCTGGTTCTTTTCCTGGTTACTACGTCGCTCGCAACTGCGCAGGTCGTTACCTGGGTACCTGTTCAACCCGGTATCTGGAAAGCCACAGTTGGCAAGCCTGAAGTGTATAACTTATTGACAGCCAGCAAAGCCAACCCAAACGTAGGTGCATTGACGAAACTGGGTCAATCCAGGTTTCCACTGCCGCAATCGGCGGTTACAGCCCGCATTGTCGACGGGAAAACGTACCTGCGCTTCCCGCTCAATCGCACGGAGCAGCTTTATGGTTTCGGGCTTAACTTTCAAACGGTTCACCAGCGAGGCCGGATTCTGAACCTGCATGTCGATCATTTCGGTGGCTCCGATAATGGCCGGACGCACGCACCTACTCCGTTTTACGTTTCCTCTGCTGGATACGGCGTCTTTATCAATTCGGCCCGGTACCTGACTGTTTACGCGGGTACTGCCGTTCGCAAAGACAGCGCCGATCCACCCGAATCGCAGGATCGCAATACCGACAAATCCTGGACCAGCCGGCCCTATTCCGACGCCGTCGAAATTCTGGTTCCGGCTGCGGGCGTAGACGTATACGTGTTTGCCGGACCGAAGCCGCTCGACGTTGTCCGGCGGTATAATCTCTTGAATGGGGGCGGGTGCCTGCCTCCTCGCTGGGGCCTCGGGTTTCAGCAACGGGTTCAGAAGCTTTATACGGCGGAGCAGGTGCAGGCCGAAGCCGCTCAGTTTGAACAAAAAGGATTTCCGCTCGACGTAGTAGGGCTGGAACCGGGCTGGCAAAGTAAATCGTATCCCTGCACCTTTGAGTGGGACAGCACCCGCTTTCCTGACCCTGGAGGCTTTTTACGGACGATGCTGACCAAGGGTGTCCGGGCTAATCTCTGGCTGAATCCCTACGTATCGCCATCGGCCTCAATATTTAGTTCAATAATGCCCTATACAGCTTCCCACACCGTCTGGACGGGGCAGGTTCCTGATCTGACACTCCCGAAAGCGCAACAGATTTTCTTTGGCCAACTGGCGAAAGATGGCGTAAACATCGGGGTAAGCGGCTATAAAATCGATGAGGTAGATGGCTACGATTCATGGCTTTGGCCCGACGTCGCTACGTTCCCATCGGGTCATGTCGCCGAACAGATGCGCCAGACGTATGGGCTTTTATTACAACAGCATAGTCTGGATCTATACCGGAAACAAAACAGTCGCACCTATGGGCTGGTACGGGCGTCGAACGGCGGTGGGTCCCGGTTTCCATACGTGATCTATAATGATTATTACAAACACGAAGACTTCATCACGGCCCTGATCAACAGCAGCTTTGCGGGGGTACTCTGGACACCCGAAGTTCGTTCGTCCACGAGTAGTGAAGAGTGGATACGTCGGATTCAGACCGTCGTTTTCTCGCCATTGGCGATGATCAACGCCTGGGACAGTGGTACCAAACCCTGGTCCTTTAGCGATGTGAGCCAAGCTGTGCAGGATATGGCGCTGCTACGCATGCGGATGATGCCCTACTGGTACAGCGAGTTTGCCAAATATCATTTCGAAGGCACCCCCCCGTTTCGGGCGATGAACCTGGAAGAGGGGTTTCGGTCGGATGTGAAACGCGAACTGGTTACGACGAGCCTGGAGAAAAACCCCTATGCCGAAGCTGTACTGAAGGAAATTAAAGACCAGTATATGGCAGGTGAGTATTTGCTGGTGGCTCCTTTGTTCAACGGACAGACGAGCCGCACGGTAACCTTGCCAACGGGCAACTGGTATGATTTTTACACAGGCAACCTGGTTGGTAATGGTCAGCAGATTACCGTGTCGCCAGGGCTGGACCGGATTCCGGTCTATGTGAAAGACGGTGGGATTATTCCCATGATGCCCGCCCGGCTCCACGCGCCCAAAGCGGGTGAGGTAGTGCCTATCGAAGTGCGATATTACGGTAGTAAGCCGGGTCTGTATCGGCTTTATGACGACGATGGCGAAACGTTCAATTACGAAAAAGGGCAGTATAGCTTCCGTGAAATTCGCGTTGCGAAGCAATCGAATGGTCAGATCAGCGGCACCATTTCGGCAGCGGAGCCCGCAAAACCTAATACGGTAGGGACCGTTAGGTTTACACAGATGACCAAATAAATACGGACGAATTTATTTGGTCGGTACGATTGGCTGGACCTTTCTGCGATTCGCAGGGTGGGGGAGGGAGGCCGTCATTTTAAATTAGTAGTCTACCCGTATTAGGGGGCCGAAGACTGCTGACCAAGCGCAGGAGAAAGGCATTCTGTATATAAAGTAGGGTAGGGAACGTATCAACTTCAGGCGTGTTTGCATCCTTAAAGTAGGTGTAGTCGCATAGCTGGCCAAGGTCGATCGTAGGCTATTTAGACACCAAAAGTTCATAAAATACTACGCCAATTACCCTCACAAGGGTAAACTTGAGGAGCCTCATTGGTTCTAACCCCGATTTTATTCGGCCGTTTAACTGACGATTACCGGCTAAACGTACTGAACGCGATCAGCTTGGGGCGGCTGGAAACAATCCAACTTATACCGACGTTTTTAATGAAGCAATGCTAAATTGTTCCTGGTCTAGCCTATGAGTAGTGCTTTTTTAAAAAATGAAACAGCGGATGCCCCAGTGGTTATTCCGGCACGAGCACCCTTACCACCGGGTACGCCTAATTACGTCACCCCTCAGGGGCTCAACCTGTTGCGCACTGAACTCGAAGGTTTAGATACCGAGCGTGCCCACCTGCAAGCCGCTAAAATTGAAGACGAAAATGAGCGCAGTCGGCAACTTGCTTTGCTCAATGGGCGTATCGCCAACCTGAACCAGCGCATTTCTATCGCCAAAGTTATCGACACACAGGAGCAGGACAGAGTCCGTTTTGGCGCCAGGGTTCGCTTAAAAATACAAACGGGCAAATTGGCCGGTACAGAACGTGTTTTCACCATTGTGGGCGTTGATCAGGCGAATGCTGCTCAGGGGCTGATCGCCTTCACGGCTCCGTTGGCCCGCGCTTTGCAGGGAAAACGGGTTGGCGAAACGGTTTCATTGCCTTCTCAACAGGGAAGTCAGGTAATGGAGGTACTAAGTATCACGTATGAAATGGCCTGAGATGGGAATCAGGGCTACTGATGGAATCATACGATTTTATGACGGAAAACGCTACGTTGAGGATAGGAGCCAGGCACAACAGGATTCGGGAAGAATAGCCAACCGAACAGGGATATCGTATATCTATGAGAACACTTGGACTTGTCGCCATAAGCTTGCTAATCAGCTACGTCTGTATCGGTTATTTAAGTGGCGAATGGAAACCGTTTCATTGGAAAATCGAATCACAGGCCTGGGCACTAGTCGGTGAAGTAACCTTTCTGGTGCTTTTTCTTTTGTTTAGACACAAGCTTGATAAAGACTAAAACGTAGCGGCCTGATGGATGGTTATTGATACAATTTATATTTTTCTGGAGACGATTTAGGTTGTCGAATGGGATAACGCTACGGTCAGATTTTATAGCCGTAAAAATTGGTTGTCGGGAAATGTCTTATTGCCTAACAATCAGCTTCACTACGTAGTTAGTCATTCGTTGTCGCGAATTCCGAAAACACCACGATAATTGCCAGGAATAGCAAATGCCTATTTAATGACTAAACAATAGCCTAATGGACGAACACGAATCACCTGAACTGACAGAAGACGAAAAGCGGTTGTTTGCCGATCTGATGCCAGGAGAACTGGATGAGATTCTTGATACGGGTGTCAACCGGCGTCATTTTCTTAAGCTAATGACGCTGGCGGGTGGAGGTCTCCTGGCCACTCAATCGGCGGTGGCAGAGCAGTTGATGACCCGGCCACTCAGTGGATCAACGCCCGTCGAACTCGCTCCGGCTAGCCTCGAAAACGGGGTGAACGTATCGTTCAAGGTAAATGGCACGGCTCGTAAACTGACTGTCGATTCGCGCATGACTCTACTGGATACATTGCGCGAACGACTGGACCTGACCGGTTCCAAGAAAGGCTGCGACCACGGTCAATGTGGAGCCTGCACCGTCATTGTCAATGGCCAACGGGTGTTGTCGTGTTTGACCTTGGCCGCGAGTTGTGAAGGAAAGACGGTGCAGACGATTGAAGGACTGGCGCAGGGAAGCACCGGAACTACCGTACGGCTCCATCCAATGCAGGAGGCTTTCCTGAAACACGATGGTTTCCAGTGCGGCTTCTGTACGCCTGGCCAGATTTGCTCGGCGGTAGCGATGCTCGACGAGGTGAAGAAAGGTCATGCCAGCTACGTTAGCGAGAACGTTCGTCAGCCAGCGGGCTCTGCGAAACTTTCCGATAATGAGATTCGGGAGCGGATGTCGGGTAATATTTGCCGTTGCGGGGCGTATCCCAACATTGTGGCTGCCATTCAGGAGGTGCATGGCGGCAAGCCCGTCGAACAGATTTTTCGCTCGGTCTAATCCTTTTTCAACCGTATTCAATGAGACCATTTACCTATAGCCGGGCCAAAGACCCTTCGTCTGCCATTCAGATGGTGGCTCAGAACCCGAACGCCAAATTTCTCGCTGGCGGTACCAATCTGCTCGACCTGATGAAGGAGGACGTTGAACGGCCAGGCGCCATCATTGACATTTCCGAACTGGGTTTGAGCGATATTAAACCCATAACCGCCGGAACGAATCAGGGAGGAGTTTCCTTAGGTGGCCTTGGCAAAAATACCGACACGGCCAACCATCCACTCGTGCGGCAGCATTACCCGCTATTAACGCAGGCGATTCTGGCGGGTGCCTCGGGACAGCTTCGGAATATGGCTACCAACGGCGGTAACTTGCTCCAGCGAACCCGTTGTCCCTATTTCTACGAAGTGGCCATGCCCTGCAACAAGCGTGAGCCGGGCACGGGTTGTGGCGCTCGCGAAGGTATTAACCGGATGCATGCCATCTTTGGCTGGTCGGAACAATGCGTGGCTGTGTATCCATCCGACATGGCCGTTGCCCTAGCCGCCTTAGATGCGGTAATTAAAGTCCGAACCGTGAGCGGAGAGGAACGTAGCATCCCCATTGCCGATTTCCACCGGCTCCCAGGCAATCAGCCCGAAAAAGACACCAATCTTGCGCATGGCGAACTCATTACAGCCATTGAACTGCCGAAAAATCAATATGCTGACAAGTCCTATTACCTGAAAGTTCGTGACCGGGCTTCGTATGCCTTCGCGCTGGTATCGGTCGCGGCTGCTTTGGAAATGGATCGGTCCAGCGGGTCGGGCAACCGGATCAAGCAGGTACGCATTGCTATGGGCGGGGTAGCCCACAAACCCTGGCGGGCGCTAAAGGCCGAGCAGATGCTGATTGGGAAAGAAGCTACAGAGGCTAATTTCAAACTAGCCGCCAGCGCTGAAATGGCCGACGCCAAACCGTTGGCCCACAACGCGTTTAAAGTCGAGCTGGGTAATCGGGGCATTGTGCTGGCCTTGCAAATGGCGCTGAACGGTGGTAAAGCCTAAGGGTAATAAATGCTATGAAAGATACGAATAAAACAATCGGCACGCCCATCAGTCGGATAGACGGAATTGCCAAGGTAACGGGTAAAGCCGCGTATTCGATGGATCATCCGGTTAAGAATCCGGCGTATGCCATTCTGTTTAAAAGCACTATTGCCGCCGGAACAATTCGGGAGATTGACTCGACTTCCGCCGAAAAAGCGCCCGGTGTGCTGGCTGTTATCACGCATAAAAATGCGCCGAAGCTAAACGTAAAGGGGGGGCTGCGCGGGGGTGCACTGCTGCAAAGTCCCGAAATTGATTTCTTCGGACAACATATCGGCATTGTTGTGGCCGAAACCTTCGAGCAGGCTCGGTATGCATCGCGGTTGATCAACGTTACGTATGACAAAAAAGAAGGTAAAGTCGATTTCGATAAACTAGCGGGTCAGGCCCGTCTGCCAAAGGACAAGGAGAAAGCCGATGCTAAACGGGGTGATCCGCAGGCTGCCCTTAGCCAGGCCACCATTAAAGTGGAAGAAGTGTATGAAACGCCCATTGAGCATCATCATCCGCTGGAGCCCCATGCTGCCATTGCCGAATGGAACGGCGATAAAGTGACCTTATACAGTAGTGCCCAGATTGTGAATGGCGCGCAAAGTGCCGCGGCTGCTACGTTAAATCTGAAGCCGGAGCAGGTGCGTATCGTGTCACCTTACATTGGTGGCGGCTTTGGCTCGAAAGGTGGGCAATGGGCTAATCTGGCACTGGCGGCAGTAGCGGCCAAGTACGTAAACCGTCCCGTGAAGCTCGCCCTGACTCGTCAGCAAATGGTGAACTCCGTGGGGATGCGGCAACATAACCATCAGAAAGTAAGTCTGGCCGCTACGGCCAATGGCAAATTGACGGCGCTGGTCCATGAGATCACCACCCACTGCGCCATCAACGACGAGTTTGTTGAACCTTGTGGCGACTGCTCAAAAATCATGTACGACACGCCCAACTCGCTCATTACGTATCGGGTGGTGCCCATGAACCTGATTGTGCCGACCTACACGCGCGGCCCCGGCAAATCGACGGGCAGCTTTGCCCTGGAATCGGCCATGGACGAACTGGCGTATAAATTGAAGATGGACCCGATTGAGTTTCGGATTAAAAACGAACCTGAACACGATCCGTCTAATGGTAAACCCTGGTCATCACGTACGACAGTGCAGTGCCTGCAAGAAGGTGCTAAAGCGTTCGGCTGGGAAAAGCGTAACCTGGAGCCCCGTCAGAACCAGCAGGGCAATTACTGGATTGGCTACGGTGTTTCGGCGGGAACGTATCCCGCTCACCAGCGGCCTACCTCGGCCTCGGTAACGCTGAAACGCACAGGCGACAACGTAACAGCGACTGTTGAACTGGCCGCTGCGGATTTGGGCACGGGCACCTATACCATCCTAACCCAGACGGCAGCCGATGCATTGGGCTTAGCCATTCAGAATGTCACCGTAAAAATTGGCGACTCCGATTTGCCCCCCGCGGCTGGTTCGGTGGGCTCGGTGGGCGCTGCCAGTTATGCTAATGCGGTTAACGATGCCTGTCGAAAGCTAACAGACGAGTTAGTAACCAAGTCTGGCAAGCAGTTTTTTGTCCACCCGACGGCTGCGCAACTGATGCGCTCGGAGAAACTGACCGACTACCAGACGCGGGTCGACTCCAAAGCGCCCGAAAGCGCCGAAGACTATTCGGCCCATAGTTTCAACGCTAATTTTGCAGAAGTCGCTGTGAACAAATCGACTGGCATGGTGCGCGTAAACCGTTTTCTGGCGGTGACGGGTGCTGGGCAGATCCTAAATCCCAAAACCGCTCGCTCACAGATTATCGGCGGCAACGTCTGGGGCATCGGCATGGCACTGACCGAAGAATCGGTGGTTGATCCACGCTGGGGCAATTTCGTTACCCGGTCTCTGGGCGATTATCACGTACCAGCCAACCTGGATATTGGTTCGTTGGACGCTATTTTTATTCGTGAGAAAGATGAACACGTCAATACAATGGGTGTCAAGGGTATCGGCGAAGTGGGCATTGTGGCTGTAGCGGCTGCCGTTGCCAACGCAGTCTTCAATGCTACCGGCAAACGGGTCCGAGACCTACCGATTACGCCGGATAAGGTGTTGTGACCCGTAAGATAAGTCATTGATTCCAGATGCGTTACCCAAGATTTTCGTGAACGCTTCGAGGAGTGTAGGTAATCGTATTTGTCTGTCAGTTACTGAACAATTACGTCAACCAACTGACAGACAAATACAACTGAAAGCTGAACAGGCTCACTTTTCTTTTTGGAACGTATTCGTATGCGAAAATGGGAATGTAGATTATTCATTTTCCCAAGAGTTATATAGTCATACGAAGCCAGGACACAGCACTACAAAGCTGAAACTTCAACCCCCTTGTCCCTGCCCCATTCCCTCGTATACCCCTTCGCCGACCGACCGGCGGGATGCGGATCGGCCCAGGCCTGCCCCGGCCCACAACCCGCCCGCCCCCATCAGCCGGTGAACCAGCCGAGAACACCGCTTCCGTAGCTTGTGGCTTTGCTTGAGCACCAGCCGCTGCCACCCCTCCTGGGCCACATAACCC
>NZ_BAAHAD010000015.1:0-148901 GCF_054777855.1 Spirosoma jeollabukense | reverse complement strand
GTCAGTGGTTGCCACTGCTTGGTCATTACTTTGTTTCTTGGTCGATACAAAGTTGACTCGGCTACCAGTCCTTATCAATTCCCCAACAAACTCTAAGACTTTCTGCTCCAATAAAATCAAATTGGCTTAATCGCTCGATATACGTTTCCTGTAAAATAACCGGCACTACTTTGATTCCGTCAAATTGCTTATAAAAGTCTTCCTCGCCCAGCTTTGAGCGATACATTGGAACAAGACGTTCAGCTGATACGGACAAACTATTGTAGATTAGATCAAATTGTTCTTTTTGCTTAGGCTGCCAATTAGGGTAAACAAAATCAATATAGTGCTGTAATTGCCCTTCGGCTATTATGCCATCATTATTGGCAATGATTTCGTCAAATACTTTAATGGTAAGCGCTACAATCTCAGAAGGATATATGTAGTGGTCTGTTGGGTTTGATTCACGGAAAACTACTACCGGACTTTGCCCTTTTTCGCGTTTGCGATTTACCCGCCCAAACCGTTGAATTAATGCATCAATTGGAGCTGGTTCAGTAAAAATGATATCGTAGTCTATGTCTAAGCTTACTTCAATAGCCTGCGTACCAACTAATAGTTGAATAGAGCCATCTTCTTCGCCACGCTTCAAATTAAGCTCATGACTTGTACGATCTCTTCCGTTAAAAGCACTATGAAGTAGAACCGTATTTTCAACCTCCTCTTTTAATTCATTGAATACTAGCTGTGCATTTTTAACGGTATTACAAACAACTAATACCTTTTTACCAGCCTTTAAAGATTGACAAATTACGTTAAGATTATCCGTCAGTAATCCATCTTGTAGCTGGAGTCGATGCCGGACAAATTGACTGTATAAATTAGGTGATGCTTTTATTTCTGTAAACTGACCAATAGCTTCTTCCAATTCTCTTTTTAGAAAAGTTGGCATAGTCGCAGTCATGACCATTACGTTGACATGCAGATGCTTGACGGCGTATTGGAGTAGCACCTTAATCTGAGCAAAAACATCAGGGCTATAGGCGTGAATTTCATCGAAGATAAAGTAGCTGCCTACCATCTCAAATAAGCCCTGCTCAAAGCCTTTTAATCCGAATAGATGCTTCAGGAGCTGGAATGGGGTAGCTATCTTGACGGGCGTAACAAGCGTTTTAAACTTATCTTTTAGCTCGTCTATCTTCTCTTTTTTCTGACTGAGTGAATACTGAAAATCATCGAAATAATCGTACAGATAATCACTGAGCTTGCCGTGCAGCATTCCAACGTAAGGTTGCCCCATTTCCTTACCTAGTCGCTCGTACATCGCATTGATAGATGCCGTAAACGGTAGAATATAAAAGACTCGTCCTTGCCCAAACTGTTTCATCTGTTGGCGCAGCCAGATAATAGCACTTTCTGTTTTTCCTGAACCAGTTGGGGACGTCAGGATCAGATTTCCTACAACATCGCCACAGGCCAGTTGATGGCCGTAAAACTCTTTACCTTCACTTTTAAGCGCTAACCGTTTACGGTCTAAAAAATGAAATTGTTCCTCTGAGATATGCAACAACTCTTGAACTCTGGCTGAACCTAAATGGTCGCAGTGCTTTAGACCACCAAACAAGAGTAGCAAATCAAAATACGCCGGATTTGACGTATTCATTTTATTGATCTGCCCTTGGTAGGATAAGATCACCCGCTCAGGATGTTGAACCGAAAATTTACCAAGTTTTACTCCGTATTCATCAGCTGCTAAGTGAATCAGTAATTTATCGTAGACATTTTGGTGAAATTCGTTTTCATAATCAAGACGCCCGTTAGCGCCGGGCAATCCAAAAGCGTCTTCATCGGATTGGTAAAAGTCACAGATATAGCGTAACCAAAGCTGTTCATAATCTTTATGGTGTCCAGCAACAACTAATCGGATTAGCTCTCTGATACGTTTGTCCTCTTCCAATCCCTCAATGAACGGCAAGGAAAACAATTCATGTCGCTGTTTACGCCATTGATTCGGTTCGCTACGTAGCACCTTTTGAAAGTCGATGTGGCCTTTGCCCAGATCATGACAAACGATAGCCAGACGCAGCACACGCCAAAAATCATACGAGAGTTGAAGCTTGCTGATTTGCGGAAAATTAGTTTGCAGTATTTCCCAAATCAGCAAGCAGTCATCAACGTGCTCTTGCAGGGTAAGCCGCGGTTCTGACTTAGCTAAGATTTCGTCATACGGTTTAGTCATATTCTGAGAAATCCAATTGGTGTAGATAGATATCAATTCCTTCTTTTCCCTCCTTTTCGTCGTGAATGGCCGGTAGATTACCTTTCACGGGAGTGAGGTAGCTAATAATCGAATATGGTTCGGTGCCTACATTCTGCCGCGGAAACGTATCGGTAAAGTACTTAGGTAGCGCCTGAATCTGACCGGCCAGATAGTTTTCTTTAAACGGAACTACTTGACCCGCTATACGTAATGAATACGCAACTTCGGGTAAGTCAATAGTTGTCACCCGTTCGACGGTTGCTAAATCGTTCATTCGCCCAAGTACTAAGGAATAATACGGCTGTCGGAAAAAATCAGCCAGTGCTTCATCAGTCAGATAAATTTTCAGCCGTGTATTATATAAAAACTCGCGCCGAATAATATTTGACTTGGCGTTGTTCGTTGCCCGACCGTTATTACTATCAATCTGATAGATCGTTTCCAGATCAGACGCTTTTGCCTCAAACTGAAAGTAATAGCCAAGTTTAAGCTGCCGATGGTTAAGGTACTGGCCTGCAGCTGCATTGATCAACCCCAACACTGTACTAACAGGCGGCACTTCCAAGGTAGGTTGAACGCCACTGATTAGATTTGGGTATCGAAAACTGGCTGTCCAACTGCTTATGTCTACGACATGGACTTGCATCAGGATAGTTGGTTTTCGAGTTGAGCACAATAGGCATCAATCACTTCGTTGATTGTTCCAAGTTGCACGGCTGGATAGTCAGCTCCGAGCGTAAGCAGTTCTTTCAATTCGTCGTTGTAATCATTTAAGAAACCGCTCCGCTTTCCAATAAATATCTTACCGATAAACTGTTCTTTATAGTCTTTTAGCACCTCTTTCAGCCCTTCTAGGTTCAGCATTACTCTGTCATTGTTCATACCTTCGCTCGTCACGATGTGCGAGAAAGGATGATTACCGCTACTGGTTGTCGCTAGCACAATGAACTTTGGTGTTACGTCGCCCATGTTGTTTGTTTGCATAGCTCCACCCGAAATCGTTTTCAGCGCTTGAATGGTATCTTTTGCCCGCTGTAAACGCACGTTCTTAGCTAATTGAACCAGCTTTTGCGGATTGCCTTTGCCGTCTTTCACATACGGATCGTCAATTTCTGTTGCCCCTTGAACAAGCGCTTCGGTTTTCAGCTTTTGGGTGATATTCTTAAAGCCTGTTTTATTGTAATTGGCAAACGTACCAAGCTGTGCTAAGTCGAGCGAGAACATACCTTTCATAATGGCGCTGTATTCCTCTTTGCTGTAGGGAACCGAATCGCCGTCCTGACGGGCCATGCTTGACCAGTTTTCAACTGTCCGGGACGAACCAACAGATACAATAGCCGAATTTTTCAACGGAGAAACGCGAGTTACCGTAGCATCAACCTTTTTAGTCTTGCCCTTTTCATCAATTACCTCTTCTTTAACGGCCTTCATGTAGCCAAAAACATCGTCATCGGCGTACAGAAAAGGATTAGCCTCCGTGAAAGCGATTTTATTATCACGAGTAATGGGCGATAGTGACCAGCCTATATTACGTTGCAACGCTTCGCGCCACCAGTACCGCCATGCTTGACCTGATACGTAGGTATGAGTGCGGCCATTTTTAGTGATTTTTTTTGTAGCTACGGCATTTTCAAAATTACTACTGCTACTTTTTCCAGCGTTGTTTAGGGCGACAACGTCAACGTCCAGCAGGACAAAGCCTTGGGTTTTTAGGTTCATGGTTAGTTGGTTTCTGAGGTTTATACTTCTTGTTCGTCTATTTCAGTTGGGACAATCATATGATTATCATGAAGCTTTTCATAAATCGCAATCAGTAGTAAGTCTCTGATTTCTCGCCAGCTAACTGTTTCCGGAAACAAATATTCCACGTCATCCAGCCGGATTAATGGCGTTGCTGGATTCGCTTTATAATTATCATCGATCAGTTTTAGCAGATACTGCCTTACTTCCTGAACATACTTCGCCCGATTAAGTCGGAGAATGGCTTTTTTTATACCATCTTCATCGCGGCTGACGATGAAGCCTGCGACATCTTTAATTTTTTGCAAGGTTCGTTTATCCATATATTTTACGTAAAAAAGGTAGTTCTCAACAATTTGAAAAGGGAACTCGTGTTTGCGAATCCATTCCTTGAAGTAAGGAATTAAAGTTCCGCTATTGAGCAATCGTTCTAAAATGACATTACGCCAAGTACTATACGAATCATAGGCCAGCTCTTCTTTAGCAGATATCCATGTGTCGGATTCCTGATTATACCTGGCATCCCGATATTTCGAGTTTCGATAGTGAGCGGCTACAAATTTCCGCCAAGATGAAGCTGTATTAGGTGTGTGGCATTCCGCGTAAAAGCGAAAGACGATGGCGGATAGTTGATACATAACTACCTCAGGCTTTGCTCCAAAATTGGTAAAGTGATATAGGCTCAACGTAGTATCGCGAACTTCAACAACGTTCTCATCAAGTCGTGCGAAGACGGCTGTTCTGATGTTTTTGATACATGAATCCGCAAAGGCAAAAATTGCATTAGCAACAATTCCGTAATCTGAACGCGCGACACCGCTAGCTAAACCACGTCCAAGTGCAGTAAGGTGTCCATCAGGCCCGGTCAATAGTTGTTGCACGTAGTACTTTGCTACGACGTTATTATTGCTGCTGATCAAGCCAATCTTGTCACCTAATTGCATTACGCCCAATGGCACGAAGAAAAACCGGATAATGATCTCTTTAGATAGATACAGACCGCTCTCAAATCCGTGATGAAAGTTGATAAACGTACTTGAACCAGAAAGGATATGGTTATCTCGTCCAGCAGTAAACAAGTTTGTTTTCCGTCCAGAAATACGGCAATAACCCAGCTGAGACGGTGCCGTTTCGTTGATTATAGTTCTATAGTAAGTCAGTGTTTCCTCTAACTTTCGCTTACTGTCAAAAGCAGGTTGCGTTATTTTGGAGTTTAGAAAAAACGCATGAAGATTAGCATTCCATTGGCTGATGTAGATGTTAGCCACGTATTCAATCAAGCCAAAAATGTCTTTATCCTTCAGCTTGGGGTCTTCCCAAAGTGTTTCGATGACGTATCCACCAGCGTCGGCGAAGGGGTCGCCAGTTGGCTGAATAAGTAGTAGTTCTTGATTATCTAATTCCATTCCTAAGTAGGTATAAAAATATATGCCGAGTCTATTTGTTGGTGAGTCTAATTATATCTTCTTTATCGGGCAAAAAAACGAGAAAAAATTAGGAAATCCAATCTTATTTACTCTAACTTTGACGACTTCAGACCCAAGTCGGGCAAGGCGACTACGTACAGAATTGAAACAGTCTAATTGTAGGGGACTCTATTCCTTATGTAAAATCGTACTAAATCGTAGTCACAAAATGCCGTTGGATATAATGAACGTAGTCTATTATGCCAGAAGAATATGATCTTCCTGAACCAGTTGATGACTTTAGTCTCCTGACTATTGATGAGCTTCGGGCGATAAAGACCAACCATATTGAACTCAAAAGTATCCGTAACAGTGCAATGGCCGTTTGGATACCAATTTCCGGCTATCCGCCTGCCGATTGCTTCTACTATGTCATTGGATGTAGTAGCAATTCTCGGTTTTTGCTTGTAGTTTTGAACTACGACTCCGAAAGAGGTCGCTACTTCTATCATCAAGTAAAGGTGGCCGATGAACAAGAAATCAAAAGACTTTGGTGCGGTTAAGAATTCCATTACGGGTAAGATTATTCGTGAAATGACTTGGGACGAAATTCTAAGTCTTCCTGTTGAGCGCATGTCTCGCGAAGAAGCTATGAAACGTATAAGGGAAACTCAATTGGCTAAAAAAAACAAGTAGTTTAACATATCTTCTTGGGGTCATAAACATTTAATTATCTTTGCATTAGGCAGGTCGGCTCAAGTACTAAAACTCAGTTCATGTTGGGGGTTGCATTAGCACGGTTTTGAGAGGGTCTGCTCTTTTTATTTTACCCCTACGGCCCCAAACCCTTCCGAATTATACCGCCCCACACCCGCCAGCACGGCCAGTTCCAGCAGATCACTTGGGCCGCTTAGTTCAAACTGGAAGTTGTAGTAGCCTTTAATTTTGGTCTCTTCCCGAGATCCTTCTTTAATTGCCAGCAATCTTGATTTTGGTTGGGCGGCATTACGTCCCGGATTCGGTAGCAATCGGTACGTTACAGACGACGTGTCGGATTCGTCAATCAATGAAGCTCCTGCGGGTACAGCGGTTTGTAAGCTACCCCATTTAGCCAACAGGTTCGAGACGAGCAATGGCCCAAACGCCGTATCGGCGGGGTGCAAATATTGATCCATGCCCCGCTCATCTTTTTCGGCAATCACCACCGGCGACAGCGTACGTAACGTAACGGTTTCGGCCGTAATCGCCACCGGCACAGCTTCCACCCGCTCAATGATGAATTCTGCCCGGTGCCGGGGCGTCGCAATAACACAGCGTTGGTCCTGAAATAAGCCCATGATGAAATGCTGGGCTGCTTTATCGACGTAAAAACTGACAATCCACTCGATGTATGGAGTTGTTACCCATAGTCCACCAGCTTTAGGGTCAATCCGGGCGTTCGGAATAATCAGATCCGAGAACGTAAAAAGCTTAAACCGGCGCGTCGGTGAGTATTCATAGCCCTGGCTGTGCAGAAACGTAGCGTATTTGGCATCCGCTTCGGCCAGCACAGCGTAGATAAACGCACTCAGTCGGTACGCGTAATTGAAGGGTACCAGCGTCTGCCGGGCGGTTGGGCGGAGGGTGAGTTTGAACTGCATGTGTTTATATAGGCGTAGATAGTAAAAGGTGAATGACGATTTCCAGCTTTTTTACTCTTTTTTAAAAGCGGGTTTAGGTAACGGTAAGTAAACCTTGATCCAAATGTGGCTTCTTACACGGCAATCTATTTGCCTAACCACACTTTTTTTATGCCTCTCGTTAAAAATCAATACGAACGTCTGAAGAAAATTAATGACCGCCTGAATAGCTGGGGTGGAAAACCAACTTCGAAAGCTGCTTTACTGAAGCTATGCGCCTGCTCTGAACGTACCCTCCGGGATGATCTTCAAGTAATGCGGGAAGAGTATCAAGCCCCCATCGAGTATGACTACCGACTACGCGGTTACCATTATACGCATCCCTTCGATTTAGCAGCCTCGGTTACGCTCACCGACAAAGACCTGACAGCACTTCATGCGGCCGTGGCGACGCTCAACCAGTTCCAGCACCTGCGTTTGTTTGCCGACCTGCGTGGTACGGTCGATAAGATTGACAAAGCCGTTCGATTTCGTACAAACCAGGCAGACGATTATGGCCAGCACATTCGGTTTGAGTCGGTTCCGTTCGTCAAAGGCAGTGAGTGGGTCGAGGTGTTTTTGCAGGCCATTCAGGCAAAAAGCGTCGTTCAATTCGATCATGAGCGGTTCGATACCGAGGTGGCCAAAACACATCGGCTCCTACCGTATGTCATTAAAGAACACCGCAATTGCTGGTACGTAGTGGGCTGGCAACTCGATTACCAGAAAATACGGGTGTTTGGCCTGGATCGGGTTATCAGCAACTCGTTTCAGGTACTTGATGCGGTATGTAACCCGCCCGCCTTCGATGCCGACGCCTATTTTCGACACGCCTTGGGCGTAGCCGCTTACGACGGTCCCGCCGAAGAAGTGATTTTGTCTTTTACCCGTCTACAGGGCCTGCACTTCCGGGCGCAACCATTTTATCAATTTGAAAAAGAGGCTATTCTTATTGATACCGAGGACGAGTTTCGGGTAAGGCTGAGGATTTTCATCAACAAAGAACTCGTTTTTGAACTGGCCCGACTGGGCGATGCGGTGAAGGTGATCAGTCCTGATACGTTACTGGACGAAATGACTCGTTTCTTCCGACGAGCGTTGGCACAGTACCAGGGCTGATGTAATACTAATGCATGCGGTCGCTACGTACCTCCAGATTGGCCATAATGTCGGCTTCGATAGCCAGGAATTCTTTCCAGCGTGCCCGGACGCGCTCGGCGGGTAAATAAGTTTCGGCCAGCTCGATGAAGGTGCGGTAATGACCTGCTTCCGAAATCATTAGCTCGCGGTAAAATTTCTGTAAACTTTCATCGGCGAGGTGTTCGGACAGGAGTTTGAAGCGTTCGCAGCTCCGGGCTTCGACGAGGGCGTTGATCAGCAGATTGTCCATCATCTGGCCCTGCTGATCACCACTTGTTCGGCGAATCCGGGTGCGGAGTTGATTCACGTATTCATCCTTTCGCTGACGGCCCATCTTTATATTCCGTTTCTTGAGCTCTTTGAGTACCCGCTGAAAGTGCCCCCACTCTTCGGTCACGATGGGCGTCAGGGTTTCTACCAGTTTCACTTTGTCGGTGTACATGACGATGAGTGAAATGCACGATGAGGCCGCTTTCTGTTCGCACCAGGCATGGTCAATCAGAATTTCACCGATATTCATTTCGGCGATGTTGACCCAGCGCGGGTCGGTAGGAAGTTCAAGTCCTAAGGTTGTGAGCGACATAAATTACAGTCGTAGGTCGAGAGTCGTTAGTTACCGGGCAAAGTTAGCCATATGGGCTATAACCTACCGGGCTGGTTTTGTGTTATTCGAACGTAGTGAAAGCCTTATGAAATCAGTTGTTCGTTGCTTCTTCCAGGTATTTCTAGTTGGACTGTGGATGGGTTGTAACCAACAGCCAGCCGAGAAAACCAGCACCGTTATCGACATAAGTCCCGCTAAATTACCGACATTACGTCCCGGAGAGGCCGTTGCTACGGTAGCTGGCGGTTGTTTCTGGGCTGTGCAGGAAGAAATGAAATCGCTCAGGGGTGTTCGGGAAGCGGTTTCTGGCTACGCAGGCGGTGACCTTGATTACCCAACGTACGAACAGGTCGGTACGGATCAGACGGGGCATGCCGAAGCCGTACAAATCTATTATGACCCGACCGTGATTTCTTACGACGTAGTACTGGATGCTTTCTTTGCGGGTCACGACGCCACCCAGTTGAACAAACAAGGCCCCGACGTTGGTAAACATTACCGATCAGCCGTTTTTTACCGAACCCCCGACGAGAGAATTCGTGTTGAAGCGGCTATCCGTCGCGATCAGGCGAAGCATAAAGCACCCATTGTCACCCAGGTTTTACCGTTCAAGGCATTCTTCCCGGCGGAGGTATATCATCAGGATTATTATCGCCACAATAAATACAATCTTTATATTACGCTTGTGTCGAAACCTAAAGTGGAAAAATTCAGAGACCGGATGGAGGATCGGTTGAAATAAGGGTATGGTTTACGGTATTTGGTTTTTGGTTAGCTGAAGCCCAGTTGCTTTCACCGGTCTTTCAGTGCGTCAGCCCACCGTATATCGAAAACTGTAAACCCAAAAACCGTAAACAGGCTTAACATTCGGCACGTCCTGTGACAATTTGTCAAGTCCCGTAACCGTTCGGCCAAATCTCATATTGTGGGATTGGTCTGAACCTCGTAACATTGCTTAGTCTTTCAAAACGACAGACCTTTATGCCAGAACCAGATAAATCGCTAGGCCGTAAAATCCTGGGTTTCTTCGTCAAAGAGGAAGAAACCGGAACCGTTTCGACCGGTACGCCACCCGTTGCTTCAGCGGCTTCCGGTCCTCGACCAGTCGCAAACTCAACCGATTCAGGCCCCTCAACCGTAGCGCCGGTATCGCCGTCGGGCGGTAGTACACCCGCTTCGGCTCCGGCGGGAACCGTGGATTCCAAGTTTGCCGAGCATTTCGCGAATGTGCTGGCGCAGAACAATCCGCCCGGCCCCGACTATTTCGAGTTTCGAGAAACGCTACGTAGTCTAAGCAGCCTGGGCCTGTCGGAAGACAAGCAGTATCAGGCAGCCTGGGCAAGTTTCAAGGCACTTGGTGGTCCGGCCGACATAGGTGTGTTAACGAATACAGCAAATCAGTACATTGCGGTATTGAATAAGGACCGCGGTGCGTTTGGCAAAAGTGTTGAAGCGGCACTCGCCGAACGGGTGGGCGGCTTGCAGACGGAACAAAAGCGGCTGCAAACAGAAAATGAAGCGCTGGCGAAACAGTTAATCGAAATTCAGAAGCAGATCGATGCCAACACAAACCGCTTGACGGCTATTGGTGGCGAAATCAACGAGCAGAGTGCTAAAATCACGCAGAATCAGAAAAATTACGAGTCAACGTTTGCGCACTTTACCGATCAAATTAAAGCTGACATGGCTAAAATGGCGCAATATTTAAAATAGGTATTCGATTCTCGGTTTTGGCTGGCAGACCGGCGAAAGAAACTAAGTGTCAGCCAATCAAAAACCGTAAACCGAATACCCAAAAACCTATAAATTAAAACTAAATGGCAACACCTGATTTTTCTCAACTTGGCGGCAATACGGACGTAGAGAAGCGTTCGTTCTGGAGCCGCCCCGAAGGTATTCTGGGTATGATCACCCTGGCCGGCGTGGCTGGTCTGGGACTGGTATACTTCAACCGAATCGTTGAATTTCTGATCCGTGCTACGTCGAATATTCTCGAACTGGCGCTGTTACTGGGTGCGCTTGGTGTTCTGATCTTCCTGTTCACGAGCAAAGATGTCCGGACGGCCGTGTTCTTTCTGTTTAAAACATTGATGCGCAGCATTACGGGTACGGTGATACAACTGAACCCCATCGCCATCATGAAAATCTACATACAGGATTTGAAAGAGAAGCGCGAGAAAATGCAGGGCCAGATCAATATTCTGGCCGGGCAGTTGGTGAAACTGAACAAAAAAATCAACGAGAATAACGAGACAATCAAACAGAAATTTGCGGAAGCCAACAAAGCAAATTCGTTGAGTGACAAACCCGGTATGCGCGAAACGGCACAACTGGCCACCATCGAAGGAGCGGGTTTGCAGGAGATGAACGAGAAGTTGCTGCCGCTTCAGCGAAACATGAAAAATGTGCTGGCGTTCATGGAAAAAGTGAACCAGAGCGCCGACTACATCATCAAGGAAACCGAAATTAAAGTCCGGCTCAAAGAAACTGAATACCAGATTGTTAAAGACAGCTCAAACGCCCTCAAAACGGCGGTTAGCATCTTCAAAGGTGACCCCGACAAGAAGTTTTACTTCGACCAGTCGATGGAATACATTCAGGACGACATGAGCATGAAACTCGGCGAGATGAAGCGCGCGATGGATCTCTCGATGGACTTCATCAACGGCGTGGATATCCAGAACGGTATTCTGTCGGACAAGGGCGAGGCTTTGCTTGAGGCTTACAATAAAGGAGAGTTCAAAATGGTTCAGCTGGATGCGCCTGCCCAACCGGTCAACCTCGGCCCTACCCCGGCTAAAGATGCCGGGTACAAGAATTTGCTCGATTAAAAAAAGTTTACGGTTTGCTGACGCATCAGTTCTCCCATGACTGCTTTTGGAAGACCGTAAACCATAAACTGAAAACCATACAACTATGCAACGTTTAACCGTGGCCGGTCGGCTACTCATTACGGCCCTGATTCTGGGCGCTGCTTTCTTCGCCTTCCGCTACTTCGGCGGTAATGCCGCTCTGCGCAAACTGGCGCCCAAAGACAAAGAATATTCTGAGTCACAAACGCTGCCCCGCGCTGATGACAAAACCGCTGAAGAAGCGGTGGAAGAATCAAGCGCATCGGACGACAAAGGGTCCGGCGAAGCAGCCAGCAGCCAGCCGCAGAAATCGTTTACGTTTACACCCCCAGAGCCTCAGAATGGTAAGCTAAAAGGTGTTGTCGAAATGGGGGCCAGCGGCTTCAACTCATTCATTGTTCGGATTGACGACCAGAAACGCTGGAAACTCGAAAAAGCCGAGTTTGGCAACAGTCTCGTCATCGAGAACATGGCGTCGGATGAGGACATCCGGGCGGGGCTGAAAAGCTACATCGGCAAAATGCTCGATTTCGGAGTTGGCGGTCGCGACATTCAGTTCGTGGTCAGTTCGGGAGCCGTTAAGGCCGAAGGAACCCAGAAGATTATCAAAGCCCTGAAAACACTTAACTACGTAGTCAATACGGTGACGCCTGAACAGGAAGGGTCGTTGGGGTTACGGGCCGTCCTTCCAGCCGAATATGCCGACAATTCGTTCGTAGCGGACATTGGCTCAGGAAACACCAAGATTTCCTGGAAAGAAGGTGGCTCAACCAAAGCGCTGGAAACGTATGGAGCCAAATATTTCCAGAATGGAACCAGCGATGAGACGGTTGCCACCGACGTGCAGGCGAAGGCAAAGCAGGTGCCCAGCGATCACCGCAAAACCTGTTTCATCATTGGGGGTGTACCGTTTGAGCTGGCGAAGAGTGTTCGGAAAGGCAAAGAACGCTACACCGTTCTCGACGCGCCATTGGCCTATAAACTCGACAACGCGAAATCGAAAGCGGGCCTGAACATCTACAAAGCCATCGCCGACGCCACGGGCTGCGACCAGTTCGTTTTCGACTGGGACGCTAACTTTACCATCGGTTATTTGCTGACGTTGAAATAAATAGCAGCGGGGTAAGGGCGTGGGGCGTAGGGTTGAAAACAGCATCATGCGTTTTTTACTCTATGCCCCACGCCCTCTGCCCATTGCCACCTTTCGCATGACCCTCCGCGCTATTTTTGAGGCCATTTCTGGCCATCCAGCTATCCTTTTTCTGCTCCTGATGGCCGTGCCGACAGGAGCTTTTTTAGTGAATCTATGGTCGGGTACAACGGCGGAAGAAATCTGGAAATGGCGATACGTATATGCTATTCTGGTTTACTTAGCCTGCATTCCGGGCATTTTTGCCGTCACGCTGAACGTTTATCTTTTCCTGTTCGAGCGACAGAGCATCTGGGATATGAATCTTGGCGCGCAGGTGCTTCCCATTTTAACGATGGCCGGAACGCTGATGCTGATCCGCCAGAAAATTCCCTTTGCGTATATTCCGGGTTTCGGAAAATTATCCAGTTTCCTGACACTCATGGCGGCTGTCATGGGCATTTTGTGGATCGTTGACCGTACTCACCTGTACGCCGTCACCTACGTCCCGTTCACCTACGTTGTCATTGGCTTTGTCGCCCTCCTCCTGATCATCCGTTTCGCCTGGAGCCGGATTTTCTGAGTACCTAAGCCTCTCCCATACCCATCCTTCCCCACTTGTCCACAACGGATTGACGCGCGATCTTCGGATCTCCGTTTTCCTCTTTTTTATGTATAGAGCATAACCTTCTTCTTCGGGAATACCAATCGGGACGCATGCAGTATCGACGAATGGCCGACAGTCAGAAGTGAACGGCAGCTTTCGTTGGGACAGCCCGGTTGCTTATTAATTAAGGATACGTACTAAAAATGGGCAGAATTTTGTTAAATTGGTCTTCCTGATTAGCATCAGCTTTCCGGGACCGGTAACCAACAGACTTCAGCCAGTACGACCTGCGCAACGTCGGCCAGCCTTTTCGCGTATAGGCTAAAGAATTTGACGAGACGGCGACCGTTATTGCGCGGAACGATTCGCCCCTTTTTTCACAAGATAAATGTAGTGATAGGTGTGCCCGGCAGATTGGGTTGATTGACAAAGAGCAGACACAACTACGTCCTTGCTCATCAACCCCGAACTACTCAGGATGCACCCAGACTGAATATGGCATTCGACAAGTGTATCGCATCCGTAGTTATGGAAAGGAATAAGAATTCGGCATTAGATCGACTGCTACGTCAGACAAGCTGTTTATTTATGCTGTTGTTTTTGATCCAGAGTGCCAGCTTCGGACAAACGGCCAAAAAATACCTGGTTTTGCTACGGGACAAAACGAATTCCCCCTACAGCGTTTCCCAACCGAATCAATTTTTATCGCAGCGGGCTATTCTGCGTCGGCAGAAGCAGAACATTGCGGTTCAGGAGCGTGACCTGCCCGTTAATCCGGCTTATGTGACGCAACTTCAACAGGCAGGTGCCAAAATATGGTTTTCGTCGCGCTGGCTCAACGCCGTGCTGGTAGAAGCCACTGATGCCACCATGGCAACCATCCAAAGCCTGCCTTTTGTCAAAGGACTTGAGTTCAATCGGTCGCTGTCCAATGCCCGATTAAATGCAGAAACCCACAGCCATTCGAGCAAGGTGCGGGATCATGTCGATAGTGTAGCCGATGATCAGCCGGTAGATTACGGTATATCATCTTTCCAGATTACCCAACTCGGAGTCGACAAAATGCACCAGCAGGGCTATCACGGCGAAGGCATGATCATTGGTGTGCTGGACTCGGGTTTTCGCAACGCCGACAAGCTTGCCTTTCTGAAACCACTCTTTGACGAAAAGCGCGTATTGGCAACCTATGATTTTGTCAAAAAAGAAACCAGCGTTTACGAGGATGACTCACATGGCTTATCGTGTTTATCGGCCATTGCCGCCACTGCTGACAAGCAGTTGTATGGAACAGCTTACAAAGCATCGTTCATTTTGCTACGTACCGAAGACGCAGCCAGCGAGAAACAAATAGAAGAGGCTAACTGGCTTTTGGGAGCCGAATATGCCGACAGTGCGGGGGTGGACGTCATCAGTTCCTCATTAGGTTACAACCAGTTCGACGACGCAGCGACCAGCTATACGTATCAAAATATGGATGGCAAAACAGCGCTCTGTACCCGCGCGGCTCAGATTGCCACCGAAACGGGCATGGTTGTCGTGGTGGCCGCTGGCAACGAAGGCAGTTCGGGCTGGCATTACCTCACGGCGCCTTCCGATGCAGCTTCGGTGCTAGCGATTGGGGCCGTTACGCAGTCAGGCGTGCATGCGTCGTTTAGTTCGTTTGGGCCGTCGGCCGATGGACGTGTAAAACCGGATCTGGATGCGCGCGGTCAGGGAACGGTGGTAGGGAACTCAACCGGGCAGATTTCGCAGGGCGACGGTACGTCCTTCGCTACACCTCTGATTGCCGGTCTGGTAGCCGGTTTCTGGCAGGCGCATCCACGAATGACTGCCGCGCAAGTAACCGACGCGCTACGTCGGTCGGGGAGCCAATACGGCAATCCCGACGATTTGCTGGGCTACGGTATTCCAAATTTTGAGCGGGCGTCAACCATTTCCAATGCCTACGACCAGCTATTTGTTTTTCCCAATCCGTTTAGCGACGCGCAGGATCTGGGCGTTCAATGGGGTGAAATCGAAGCGAACGTGCCCCTCGATGCTACGTTAACCGATGTTACCGGACGTATTATCTGGCAGAATCGTTTTACCTCTCCCGGTCTGGCAGCTTTTGTATTACCCAGGCTGGGCTTATCGACCGGTATCTACTTCATATCCCTCGTTGCGGGCGACAAAAAACGTACCCTGAAAGTGGTGAAACAGTGAGGTCTGGTAGTCGGTTTAGGGTATACGGTGGACGAGTGCACGAGATTATTGATGCGTCAGCTCACCGTATATTATAAACCAAATACTGTAAAATGATCCGTGTTATTCAGGGCGACATTACCAAACAAACCGTTGATGCGATCGTTAATGCAGCCAACACAAGTTTGCTGGGTGGGGGTGGTGTCGATGGCGCGATTCATCGGGCAGCGGGGCCCGATCTGGTGTTCGAATGTCGGATGCTGCACGGTTGTAAAACCGGCGACGCCAAGATCACAAAAGGGTATCGATTACCCGCAAAGCATGTCATCCACGCCGTCGGGCCGGTTTGGCGGGGCGGTTCTCATGGCGAACCCGATCTACTGGCGAGCTGCTACCGTCGATCGCTGGAAATTGCCGTCGAGCATACCCTGACAAGTATTGCCTTTCCCAATATCAGCACGGGCATTTACGGCTATCCGAAAGACAAAGCGGCCGACGTAGCAATTGCGACCGTGAACCAGTTTCTGGAACAACCCTCCTCTATCCAGGAAGTCATCTTTGTTTGCTTTGATAGTGAGAATCTTACCCTATACAAGGATCGGATTCATAGTCTCCAATAACCCGATCTCCTGATATTCAGGACTACCTCAAAGCCCGTATGACAAACTAAGTCATTAGGGGCTTTTCATTTTCTATAGTTTTCGGACCTTCCGGATCACATTACCTGGCCAACCCGCTTTTCTAACACGAAATGCTGGCTGTATGAACTAAGTATTTATACGGGCAGCGCGTGCCTCTGAATAAGTTAGGCTATGAACAATTTCGTCTACGTATACCCGATCTATTTTGTCGCTCTAGAACCAAGCATGAGCCAATCATATAAATTAAAATAGATTATCTGTCAATAATTAAATTTTCTAAAATCTTATTGCGTAATTCGGCTTTTCGTTAAAATATTATAATTTATACTTGTCTTTTAATCTCTTCCAATAATCATTCGTTTTCATATTCTATGCTTACAACTCTATGAAATTATGCTTACTCTCTCTTGTCCTCTTTTTGCCCATTTTCTCGCTTGCTCAGCAACGTGTTGTTAAGGGAAAAGTCAGCGATGCGGCTGGCAAAGAAGCCCTGCCCGGCACAACCGTGACGGTAAAAGGTAGCACATCCGGAACCGTGACCGATGCGCAGGGGACGTATCAATTAAACATTCCCGACAAAAATGCCACGCTGGTTTTCTCGTCGGTTGGCTTTCAGTCACAGGACGTAGTGGTCGGTAATCAGCAAACGATCGACGTGCTCTTAATTCCTGATACCAAGCAACTTAGCGAAGTTGTCGTCACGGCAGCCGGTATCAAGCGGGACAAAAATGCGCTGGGTTACTCCGTTAGTACGCTGGACGCGAATAAACTCGCCCAGCGGTCGGAGCCGGACCCGCTTCGGGCGCTAACGGGTAAAGTCGCCGGGGTAAACGTACAGGGATCGGGCGGTGCTGCGGGTGGGGCCACCAACATCACCATTCGGGGAAACTCATCGCTGGGGAATAACAACCAGCCTCTGTTCGTGGTCGATGGCGTCCCCTTCGATAACTCCAGTTTCGGCAGTACCGATGGCACCGTTGGCGGAGCAACCACCACAAACCGGGCCTTCGATCTCGACCCCAACAACATCCTGACGATGACCGTGTTAAAGGGTGCTGCTGCGGCCGCTCTCTACGGTTCCCGTGCCGCGAATGGCGCCATTATCGTTACGACCAAAGCCGGAAAAAGCCAAAATCGGAAAGGTCTTGAAATCACGTATAATGTAGGGTATTCGACCGAAACCGTAGCGGGTTTACCCGACTACCAGACTAAATACGGCCAAGGCACCAACTTCGATTACCGGAGTGGCGTGTTCGGTTCCTGGGGCCCTCCATATGCCGGCTATACCAGCCTGATTCCAACCCGGGCAACGATTCCGCATCCATTAACGACCAACAACCGCTACCCATCGACGGTATTTCCTCAGTTTTATCAGGCCGACGGCATAACCCCCATTCAGGTTCCTTACCAGTCGTATTCGCAGGATAATGCAAAGAATTTCTTCCGGACAGGCAACGTATTTGAAAACGCCCTTTCGGTGTCGACGGGTGGCGACAAAGGCAATTTCACCGTTGGCTTATCCCGCACCGCGAACCAGGGCGTTGTTCCTGAAAACCAGATTACCCGCACAGGCGTGAACATTGGTGGCAATGCACAGCTGGCCAACAAATTCTACGTCAGTGGTGCGCTGAACTATGTTAATACGAATCAGGTTTCGCCCCAGCTGACGGCAGCCAATGGCAGCGGTAGTTCCATTATGGACATCCTGATGTTTGTGCCAACCAGTTTCGATCTGACGGGTTTTCCGAATACAAATCCGCTGAATGGCAACAACGTCTATGACCGGGTGGGGACGGATAATCCCTACTGGTCGGTTGTGAACAGCCCCACCACCAGCAAGGTCGATCGCTATTATGGCAACGTAGTACTCGGCGTTGATCCCCTCCCCTGGCTGAACGTGCAGAACACGATTGGTTTCAATGCGTATACCGACCGGCGCACGGTGGTGAATGGCAAGGGTGGCGACTATTTCCCGAACGGCAACATTACCAACGACAACATTTACCGGCAGGAGCTGGACAATACGTTGCTGTTGACCGCCACCAAGCCCCTGAGTGAAAATATTGGCCTGAAGGTAATTCTGGGTAACAACGTAAACCAGCGGATTACCGAGCGCCAGGTTGTCTTTGGCGATGGCATCATTTTTCGGGGTATCAACTCGCTGAACAACACCAGCGTAACGATTCCCCGCGTACTGCCTAACAACCGGAATAACTTCAAACAGCGGTACTTCGCCTTCTTCACAGACATTTCGCTGGACTACAAAAACTTCGCTTTCCTGAATTTGGTGTCCCGTAACGACGTATCGTCAACGCTGCCCGAAAGCAACCGGAGCTACCTGTATGGCGGGGCCAGTGCCTCGCTGATTTTTACCGAAGCCCTAAAAATCCCCAAGAACGTGCTGTCTTTTGGCAAATTCCGGGCGGGCTACACGCGGGTAGGTAACGAAGCGACGCCCTATCAAACGCAAACCGTTTACATCGCCAATCCGGTGTTAGGGGCCGGAACAACGACCGGTGCGATTTCGTCGCCGTTCAGTGGACAGAGCACATTGACCGAATCGGACTTACTGGCTAATGCCGGACTAAAACCGGAGTTCATTACTGAACTTGAATTAGGGACGGAATTGCAGTTTTTCAACAACCGGCTTGGGTTCGACATTACGTACTATAAGAAAATCAGTACGTCGCAGATCTTCACCGTCAACGCCGTACCGTCATCGGGCTACACGCAGAAGGTAATTAACCTGGGCAAGTCGTCGAACGAAGGCATCGAAATTGGCTTCAACGCAACACCGGTTAAGCTTAAAAATGGCTTCACCTGGGATATTTCGTCGGCCTTTACCATGAACCGGAACATCGTGCTGGACATAGGTTCGCTGAAGGAATTGCCTTATGGCGGCTTCTCGGATTTGGGTAGCGTACACATTGCGGGGCAACCCTACGGTCAGATCCGTGGCTCAACCAACGCGCGCGACGACGAAGGCAATATTCTGGTTAACCCCAACACCGGCAAGCCCATTCTGAGCGGCAAAACAACGGCCATCGGCAACCCGAACCCTGATTTCATCTGGGGTATCACTAACTCGTTCAGCTACAAAGGCATTACGCTGAGTGCGTTGTTCGACTGGAAAAAGGGGGGCGATATGTATTCGTTCACGGCCTACGAACTGTTAAGCAGGGGTGTCACGAAAGATACCGAAGAACGGGAAGCGATCATCATCGGACCGGGCGTGCTGGGGGATGTCAATACGTTGAAACCGCTACTGAATGGCGATGGCAAAAAAATCCCAAACAATATCGGTATCGGCGTGGCTGACTACTATTTCACCGGTGGCTTTGGGCCGGGTGGCGCGGGCGAAACGAACATCTTCGACGCAACCGTTTTCCGGCTTCGCGAAGTGTCGCTGGGTTACCTGTTTCCGAAGAAATGGCTGGCAAAAACGCCGTTTGGCTCGGCGTTTCTATCGTTTAGCGGTCGTAACCTCTGGTACCTCGCGCCTAACTTCCCGAAGCACCTGAATTTCGACCCAGAGGTCAGTTCGTTAGGGGCCGGGAATTCGCAGGGATTCGATTTCATCGGTATTCCAACCACGCGCCGGATGGGAGTAAATCTTCGATTCAGCTTCTAATCAAGCGTTTGCAGTATTTGGCATCAGCCTAACGTAGTGACGGACTACTGAATACCGTAAACCTAAAACCCCTATTAAATTTATGCGATTCATAACCACCATACGAAGTCTTTCCTTGCTGAGCCTGCTGCTTATCGCCGGTTCCTGTAAAGACTTCGTCGATATTAACACCGACCCCAACAACCCAACCACGCCGGTACTGGAGTTGTTATTACCGGCCACCCAGGTGTCGATGACGGGCAGTCTGCGGGATGTGAACCAGGGCACGTCGATCTTGGTGCAGCAGTTATACACGAGCAACACCAGCCGTAACTTTCAGGATGGCACCGATTACCAGCAGTCCTGGAACGCGCTCTATACACAGGTACTCAATGACATCGAGATTGTCATTCGGGAGGGCACCCGCCAGCAACGCTGGGACTACGTAGCGATTGCCAAGTTGCAGAAAGCGTACATCTATAGCCTTATGGTCGATCTATGGGGCGACATTC
This sequence comes from Spirosoma jeollabukense, assembly GCF_054777855.1. Lineage (NCBI taxonomy): Bacteria > Pseudomonadati > Bacteroidota > Cytophagia > Cytophagales > Cytophagaceae > Spirosoma > Spirosoma jeollabukense. Next base: position 128,582 of record NZ_BAAHAD010000015.1, on the reverse strand, counting down.
CGTACACGGATGCCTCACAGGGTTTGACGGTTTCCGATCCGGTATTTGAGAGCGGAGCGGCCATTTATGACAAACTGTTTATATTGATCGATGAGGCACTGACCGACGCCAACAAAGGCAATTTCGCCATTCAGCCCACAACCGCCGACATCATTTACAAAGGTGACAAAGCGGCCTGGATTCGGATGGGGAATACCCTGAAGCTGAAATTATTCAACCAGATTCGGCTCGTTCAGCCCGACAAAGCTAAAGCGGGTATCAGTGCGCTGTTGAGCACCAACGCGCCACTGATTACCACCAACGCGCAGGATTTTGCGTTCCGCTTCGGCACGACCGAAACTCCGGCGAACCGTCATCCGTGGCAACGTACTGAATATCAGGCGGGCAAAAGCTATTACATGAGCCAGAACTTTATGGAGCGTTTGTTCAATACGGACGATCCCCGAATTCGGTTTTACTTCTACCGCCAGACATCGAACTACACGGTGGGCTTCACGCCTACTGGCAACGGGTATTTTGGTCGCTACACCGGCGACGCTACGGCATCGCCCAACGACAACGCCCTGAAAGCAACCGTGGGCGTTTACCCGGCCGGTGGTTTGTACGACAACAGTCCTATCAATAACCTGACAGCGGCTAACGTCTTCATAACCAATGCCGGTGCTACGTCGGCGCCTAAAGTCGTTACCAACACGGATGGTTCGGGGGCAGGTGTGTTTCCGTTTATGACCAATGCCATGGCGAAATTCATATTGGCCGAAGCCGTATTAACCTTAGGTACGACCGGCGATGCCAGACAGTTGTTTCAGGATGGCATCACGGCAAGCCTGAACAGCATCAATACCATTTCGACAACGTCGGGAAATTCGGCAACACCGTTGGCAGCGGCTACGATTACCGCTTTCGTTGCCAACCGAACGGCGCAATACGATGCGGCCGATGCGGCTGGCAAATTGAATGCGGTGATCACCCAGAAATACATTGCCCAGTACGGAAATGGCATGGAAGCTTACAATGATTACCGCCGGACGGGCTTACCGGTGCTACCCGCGCCCATTGCTCCGCTGAACACGTTCCCGCTACGTCTGTCCTATTCCGTGACGGAGTTATCGACCAACGCCAACGTATCCGACAAAGCCGATCAAATCCAAACGGCGCAACAGACAACCCCCGTTTTCTGGGATAAATAAAGAAACACCATGAAAAATATCACCTTATACTTTTCCCTCCTGCTACTGATAGCCCTCGATGCCTGCAAAACGGAGAACTACGTTTGGGAGAACTATTCCTATACGGCCGTTCCGCTGGTGGCCGTCAATACTGCCAAGTCAGCCCTGCCAACGGTTGCCAGCGCCAATACGTCTTTTTTCGACATAGGCGCCACCAATCTAGCCAGTCAGGAATTTGAATATACGCTGAAGTGGGAAGGGTTCGGGAAAGCAGAAGTGCAATCCATTGATGTGTATTTAGGGTTCGTGAAAGCCCCGACCACGGGCAATCCGGCTTATCCAATTATCCTCTCCCAGCCGGGGGGCGTGTATCCCAGCGTAACGCAATATCCATTGCCAAGCCGGGTTGGAACGACTGACAAATTATATGCTACGGTTACGGAATTTCCCAAAACATTCACGACCACGGCGGCCCAGTTAGCCGCATTTACAGGAACTGATTTGACAAAAGTCGTTCAGAATGACTATTTTCTGTTTAAATTTATCCTCACACTCAAAGACGGCCGTCGAATAGAAGGATTCCAAGAAAATGTATGCGATGAAGCACGTGGCGAGGTCGGTGATTGCCGGGTGGGCGTGCGTTTCCGCAAAAAGTAGCCGAATTATTTAACCTAACTCCAAATAAATTTCCAAATCAATTACTCACTAATGCGTTATTCTCCTTACTCACTTCTCCTCCTGCTGGCGGTTAGTCTGAGCACTGCATTTGCGCAGACGCTCCCGTCGCCGAAAGAACATTTTGGCTTTACCATCGGCGACGATTACCAACTCGCTACGTATACCCAGACCGAGGCTTATTTCCGAAAACTAGCTGCTGGCTCCGACCGGGTGAAATTGGTTGATATTGGCATGACCGAAGAAGGTCGTCATCAGTTGATGCTCATCGTTTCCTCGCCGGAAAACCTGAAAAAACTGGACCGGTATAAAGAGATTTCGCAGAAACTGGCCCGCGCCGAAAATCTTACCGATGAGCAGGCCCGCGCCCTGGCCAATGAAGGCAAAGCCATCGTCTGGATTGACGGAGGTATTCACGCAACCGAAACCGTTGGTACGCACCAGCTTATCGAAACGATCTGGCAACTGGTCAGCCGTAAAGATCCCGAAACGATGCGCATTCTGGATAAGGACGTGATCCTGCTTACCCACGCCAATCCGGACGGCCAGGAACTGGTTACGAACTGGTACATGCGCGAGCCCAAAGCCGAAAAGCGGTCATTGGATAACCTGCCAAGACTCTATCAGAAATACATTGGCCACGACAACAACCGCGATTTCTTCATGCTCAACATGAAAGAAACCCAGAATATCGGTCGCCAGTTGTTTGTTGAGTGGATTCCGCAAATCATGTATAATCACCACCAGAGCGGCCCGGCGGGGTCGGTGCTGGCGGGCCCACCCTATCGCGATCCGTTCAACTACGTATTCGATCCGTTAATGGTAACGGGTATCGACGCCCTTGGCGCTGCCATGATTAACCGGATGAACGCGGAGAACAAACCGGGCTTCACCCGGCTGGGCGGTTCGGTCTTCTCGACCTGGTATAACGGTGGTCTGCGTACCACGACGCACTTCCACAACATGATCGGGCTGTTGACCGAAATCATTGGTGGACCAACACCAGAAGATATTCCACTGGTACCAAAACGCCTGATTCCGAATGGTAATACGCCCTTCCCGGTTACTCCGCAAAAGTGGCACTTCAAGCAGTCGATCGATTATTCGGTGTCGCTCAACTACGCCGTTCTGAACTACGGCGCTCGTTATTCTGACGACCTGCTGTTCAACATTTACCGGATGGGTAAAAACTCCATCGAACGGGGTAGCAAAGATTACTGGGCGCTGTCGCCCAAGCGTATCGACGCCATTGAAGACGCCTTCAAGAACGATCCGAAGAAAGTTGTTCCGCCTACCAACGCGGCTCTGGCTCAATATGGTTTCGTGCCTCGCGGTGGTGGTATGCCCCTCAAATATTACGACACGATCATGAAAGCGCCGGTGCTACGTGATCCGCGTGGGTTTATCATTCCGACGAACCAGCCTGATTTCGGTACGGCCGTTAAATTCGTTAATGCCCTGATCCGAACCGGTATTCAAATTCAACAGGCCACGGCTGACTTCACGGTCGCTGGTAAAAAATACCCGGCGGGTTCTTACGTCGTGAAAACCGATCAGGCGTTCCGGCCGCACCTACTCGATATGTTCGAACCACAGGATCACCCGAACGATTTCCAGTATCCGGGCGGTCCACCGGTACGTCCCTACGATGCTGCGGGCTGGACACCGGCTTTCCTGATGAATGTTAAATTTGATCGTATTCTGGATGGTTTCGATGGTCCTTTCAAGAAGCTGCCCATCGGGGAACTCCAGTCGCCGGAAGGCCACATTAACGGCTCTCCAAGTGCGGGTTATGTACTAAGCGCTAAAGCCAACAACTCGTTTATTGCGGTCAATGACCTGCTGGCATCGGGCGTAGAGGTGTATCGTCTACCCAACGGCGTCGGTGGCAAATCGACGGTTGAGTCGGGTGCATTCTTCGTTCCAGCGTCGGCAAAAGCAAAATCACTGCTTGACAAATCGGCGAAAGATCTTGATCTGGAGATAACGGGCGTGTCTAAAAAGCCAACCGCGTCAATGACAAAAGTGTCCCCCATGCGGATTGCGCTGTGGGATACCTACGGCGGCTCGATGCCATCCGGCTGGGTTCGCTGGTTGATGGAACAGTACCATTTTCCGATGAAAGTTATCTATCCGAAAGACATTGATGCTGGTGATCTGCGCAAGAAATTTGACGTAATCGTGTTCGTAACGCGGGCTATTCCTGCTGTTGGCGGCCGCGAGGAGGACATTTTTGCAGCACTTTCCCGTGGCGAAGCCAAGGAAGAAACCACGCCGGAAGAGTATCGTCCACGGTTGGGTAAAATCACAGCGACCAAGTCGATTCCAGAGATCAAATCCTTCATGGAAGCGGGCGGTACGGTGGTTACCATTGGCAGCAGCACCAACCTGGCTTATCACCTGAAATTACCCGTTAAAAATGCCCTGACCGAAATGACGGCCAGCGGGCAGGAGCGTCCCCTACCGGGTGAGAAATATTACATTCCGGGCAGCGTACTGCGCGTTGCGTTAGATTCGACCCAGCACGCGACCTGGGGTATGCCTAATCAAACCGACGTGTATTTCGATGCTAGCCCGGTCTTCAAACTGGCACCCGAAGCCATCGCCAAAGGTACCGTCGTTCCCCTGGCCTGGTTCGATTCCAGCAAACCACTACGTAGTGGCTGGGCGTGGGGCCAGTCGTATTTGCAAGACGGTGTAGCCGCGTTCATGGCCCCCGTTGGCTCAGGTAAATTCTACGCCTTCGGGCCGGAGATCACCTTCCGGGCACAAGCGCAGGGCACGTTCAAATTGCTGTTCAACCAGTTGTACAGCGTCGGTTCTGCGGCCTCATCGGGCAACGGCCACGTAGCCGACGAATAGTTGAAACCATAAGACAATCAGATAAATAGGCGGGGAGAAGGCCTGCCTATTTATCTGACTTTGTTAAACTTCCTGACAACTCCTTTCTCCGTGTGTCAGTCGCGTTGCTAAGTAGCGCAAGCCTATTTACAGATCTGTACGAAACCCAATCACAGGTATAATTTAATACGTTGCAGACCGGCAACTTTGCCCCGTATCTGCATGACAGGCTTTGAATTCTCTGGCCATTTTCGGCTTTTAGTGAACGTTATTTCGTCTTAAACGAACCGCCCACCATGTCCAGACTCCTTTACCTGGTCGTCATCTTCTTTTTGCTCTTCCCGCCCGCTGGGCACCCTCAATCAATTCCCTCGCCAAAAGAACATTTCGGGTTTACCATCGGCGATGATTACCAACTCTCCAACTACACCCAGACGGAAGCCTATTTCAAGAAATTAGCTACGTCGGATCGCACGAAGCTGGTCGATATTGGCCTGACAGCCGAAGGTCGCCATCAATACATGCTGATCGTAACTTCCCCCGAGAATCAGAAAAAACTGGCTCGATATAAAGAAATTTCGCAAAAGCTGGCCCGCGCCGAAAACCTCACCGACGAACAGGCTCAGGCACTGGCCAACGAAGGCAAAGCGGTTGTCTGGATTGATGGCGGTCTTCACTCGACCGAGACCGTTGGTACGATGCAGTTGATCGAAACGGCCTGGCAGTTAGTAAGCCGAAAAGACCCTGAAACGCTACGTATCCTGGATAACGTGATTGTGCTGCTTACCCACGCCAACCCCGACGGTCACGAACTCGTGGGCAACTGGTACATGCGGGAGCCGGTCCCCGAAAAACGCACGCAGGAATACTTACCGAAGCTTTACCAGAAATACATCGGCCACGACAACAACCGGGACTTCTTCATACTTAACATGAAGGAAACCCAGAATATTGGCCGACAGTTGTTCATCGAGTGGTACCCGCAGGTCCTATATAACCACCACCAGCGCGGTCCGGCGGGGTCGGTGCTGGCGGGTCCTCCCCTACGCGATCCCTTCAATTTTGTGCTCGATCCGATGATCGTAACTGGCATGGATGCGCTCGGTTCGGCGATGATCAACCGGTTGAATGCGGAGAAAAAACCCGGTTACACGCGTTTAACGGGTACGCCCTATTCCAACTGGTTCAACGGCGGATTACGGTCCATCAATCTGTTCCACAACATGATCGGGTTGCTTACCGAAATTATCGGCAACCCCACGCCCGAAGAAATCCCACTGGTGCCCGAACGGCTGGTTCCGAATGTAAATACGCCGTTTCCGGTTACGCCCCAGAAATGGCATTTCAAGCAGTCGATTGATTATTCGGTGTCGCTCAACTACGCCGTCATGGACTATGCCGCCCGGCAACACGACCAGATGCTGTTCAATATTTACCGGATGGGCAAAAACTCCATCGAACGCGGCAGTCAGGATAACTGGACATTGTATCCAAAACGAATTGACGCCATTACACAGAACTACCAGGCGAATCAGAAAAAAACGGGGCCGGGAAGTAATGCAACGGGTACGGTTTCGCGTAACCGAGAGCTTCCGGTTGCTTATTATGATTCGGTGATGAAAGCCCCGGCGCTACGTGATCCACGCGGGTTTATCATTCCGACGAACCAGCCCGATTTCGCTACAGCCGTCAAATTCATCAACGCCCTTATCCGACTCGGTATTCAGGTGCAGCAGGCCACCGCCGACTTCACGGTCGCCGGTAAAAAATACCCGGCGGGTTCCTACGTCGTAAAAACCGATCAGGCGTTCCGACCACACATCCTGGACATGTTCGAGCCGCAGGATTATCCGAATGATTTCCAGTATCCCGGCGGTCCACCGGTACGTCCCTACGATGCTGCGGGCTGGACACCATCGTATCTGATGAACGTCAAATTTGATCGATTGCTGGATAATTTTGATGGACCTTTCAAGAAGCTACCCATCGGGGAACTCCAGTCGCCGGAGGGTCATGTAAACGGGAGTGCAGGCGCGGGTTATTTGCTGAGTGGGCAGGCTAACAACTCGTTCATTGCCGTTAACGATCTGCTGGCGTCTGGCGTTGAGGTCTATCGTCTGCCCAATGGGCCCGATGGCAAATCGAACGTAGCAGCCGGGGCCTTTTTTGTCCCTGCTTCGGCGAAAGCAAAAACTCTGCTCGATAAATCCGCCAAAGACCTGAGTCTGGAAATAACCGGACTTACCAAACGACCCGGCACCGCCATGACAAAAGTAGCGCCCATGCGGATTGCGTTGTGGGATACGTACGGCGGCTCGATGCCGTCGGGTTGGGTTCGCTGGTTGATGGAGCAATACCATTTCCCGATGACCGTCATTTATCCGCAGGACATCGACGCGGGTGATTTACGGAAGAAATTCGACGTAATTGTCTTCGTTACGCAAGCCATTCCCGCCCTGAATTCGTTGGGTGAATCAACTGGTTTTGCGGCCCGACGAGATCCAAAAGCCGAAGAAATTCCGGCGGAATACCGACCACGACTGGGTAAGATTACGGCCGAGAAATCCATTCCGCAGATCAAATCATTTCTGGAAGCGGGCGGCTCGGTGGTGACCATTGGCAGCAGCACCAACCTGGCTTACCACCTGAAATTACCCGTTAAAAACGCACTGACCGAGATGAACAATGCGGGTCAGGAGAAACCGCTGGTGAACGAGAAATTCTACATTCCGGGCAGCGTACTACGTGTCACACTGGATTCAACGCAGCACGCGACCTGGGGCATGCCTAACCAAACCGATGTGTATTTCGACGCCAGCCCAGTCTTCAAACTAGCGCCCGAAGCCATCGCCAAAGGCACCGTCGTTCCCCTGGCCTGGTTCGATACCAGCAAACCACTACGTAGTGGCTGGGCCTGGGGCCAGTCGTATTTACAGGACGGTGTAGCCGCGTTCATGGCCCCCGTTGGTTCGGGCAAATTCTACGCCTTCGGACCGGAGATCACCTTCCGGGGGCAGGCGCAGGGTACGTTCAAGTTCCTGTTCAATCAGCTGTATACTATCAGTTCAAGCGCAGGAACCAGTCAGGCAAGCGAGTAACCGAGTAGTTAATACGTATACATTTCCATTTTCCATAACAATGAATCAATTTATTAAAGTAGCATTGGTTGCCCCCTTGTTGATTGGCAGTACCGCCTACCAGCTCCTGGCCCAGGAAGAAGGCGCGGATGAAGCTACCAAAAACGTTACGCTCGACAAGAAGTACGAAACTGAAATTAATGCTTTGTCCAAACGACCAGCGGTTCAAACGGCATTTAAGTATTTTACGGAACTGGAACCGCAGACAAAAAAAGACCTGATCTTACTGACGGAAATTCCGTCGCCCCCGTTCAAAGAGGTTGAGCGCTCGAAAAAGTACGCAGCCATGATGAAAGAAGCCGGGGCGGATTCGGTCTGGATCGACAAGGTCAACAACGTACTGGCGAAACGAAAAGGCAAATCCGGCAAGAAAACGGTCATCGTAGAAGCGCACCTGGACACCGTGTTCCCGGCCGGAACCGACGTAAAAGTGAAGCAGAAAGGCGATACGCTCTATGCCCCCGGCGTCGGCGACGACACCCGTGGCCTGACTGCCGTGCTGGCCGTTTTGAAAGGGATGGAACGCGCCAAGATTGAAACCGAAGCCGACGTTATTTTCGTGGGTGCCGTTGGCGAAGAAGGGTTGGGCGATTTGCGGGGCGTCAAAAATCTGTTCATGCCCGGTGGTCCAAAAATTGATTCGTACATCGCCGTTGATGGACATGGCATCGACGGTATCACACACCGGGGCTTAGGCTCGCATCGGTACCGGATTACGTTCAAAGGACCCGGCGGCCACTCCTACGGGGCTTTTGGCATCGTCAATCCGCACGGCGCGCTGGGCAAAGCCATCTATTACTTCACTACCGAAGCGGACAAATTCACGAAAGAGGGCGTCAAAACGACCTATAGCGTTAGCGTGGTGGGGGGCGGTACGTCCGTAAACGCCATTCCGTACGAATCGTGGATGGAAGTCGACATGCGGTCGGAAAGTCCCGAGAAATTAAACGGCGTCGACGCGCTGCTGCAAGCGGCTGTTCAGCGAGCACTGAAAGAAGAGAACGCTATGAAACGCCGTGGCCCCGACCTGACCGTTACGGTAAAACTCGTTGGTGATCGCCCGTCCGGACGTATTGAACCGACGGTCCCTCTGGTGCAGCGGGCGATGGCGGTGTCCAAATACCTTCAGGCTGAACCCGTCCTGAGTGTAGGTTCTACCAATGCCAATATCCCCATTTCGAAAGGCGTGCCGTCGGTTACGATTGGTAGTGGCGGCACAGGTGGTGGAGCGCACTCGCTCAATGAATGGTGGCTCAATGACAAAGGAACGCTGGGATTGCAGCGCATTCTGCTCGTTTTGCTGGCCGAAGCTGGCCCAGCGAATTAGGCATTAGTTTTTACTGTCATTCTGACGCAGGAAGAATCTTCGGGCATGAGTTTTTTCTGCTATTAGCGAACCGGGCCGCCGAAGCGGATTCTTCCTGCGTCAGAATGACAATAAAAAGAAAGTTCAATTACCCTTCTCAACATATCCTCCCTCTATTTTTATGAAACTATCTATTCAAAAGATTACCCTCTATCGGCTCCTGCTGTTGGGATGCGCGATCCTCATTGCCAGCGTATTGGCGATGGCGCAGGTGCCAAAACCCGCTGACGTGTTCGGTTTTGAACCCGGTGCCGATTACAAACTGGCGAACACCAAAATGCTGCTTGATTATTATCAGCGACTGGACAAAGCCAGCAACCGGGTTCAGATGGTAACGATTGGCAAGTCAGTACTGGGTAAACCGCTACTCCTGCTGATGGTGTCCAGTGAGGCCAACATGAAGCAGTTGGAGAAATGGCGTAGCACGAGTGAGCAGCTTTCGCGCGCTAAAATCGACGACAAGCAGGCGCGGGCGTTGGCGGCTTCGGGAAAGGCCATTGTCTGGATTGATGCCGGTATGCACGCGTCAGAAGTCGCGTCGGCGCAGATGATGCCCGAACTGGCGTACCGTATGGCCACTGAAGAATCGACGGAAATGAAGAAAATCCGCGATCAGGTCGTGGCCCTGCTAATGGTCGAAATGAACCCCGATGGACTCGACATTGTGGCCGACTGGTATAATGGTAACCTCGGCACGGCCTTCGAAACGACACAACCGCCCTGGCTATATCACCACTACGTTGGTCACGACAACAACCGTGACTGGTTTACGAACAATATGCCCGAAACGAAAGCGATTTCAGAAGTCCTTTACAACCAGTGGTTTCCGCAGATCGTTTATAACCAGCACCAGACATCGCCCGCGTGGACGCGGATTTTCATTCCACCCTTCGCGAATCCAGTCAACCCGCAAATTCACCCGGGTGTAACGGCGGGCGTTAATATGGTTGGCACGGCGATGGCCAGCCGGTTTGCGATGAAAAAGATGCCCGGTGTCGTGTCTCAATTACGATTTAGTATGTGGTGGAACGGCGGTATGCGGACGGTACCCTATTACCATAACCAGATTGGCATCCTGACCGAAACGGCCCACGCCACGCCATCGCCCCGTTTTTACCCACCCGATTCGTTGCCAAAAACCGTGGGCGTTGGCGTAACCGCTGCCACAAACGGCACCGAAATTTTCTACGCCGACCCCTGGAAAGGCGGACAGTCCCGTTTCCGGGATGCGGTCAATTATATGGAAGAAGCTTCGATGGCTACCCTCGTGCTGGCCGCCGACAAACGGGAGGAGTTTCTATACAACATTTACGTAATGGGGCGCGATGCGATTGAATCCGCCGGTAAAAACCGCCCCTTCGCCTACGTAGTACCGACCGAGCAGTGGGACAAAGGCGAAGCGCTGAACCTGGTCAACATGTTCAGCCAGAGTGGCGTCGAAGTCCATCGGGCGACGCAGGCGTTTCAGGCGAACAACGTATCGTATGCCGCTGGTGCCTACATCATCTATTGCAATCAGGCCTTCAGCCCATACATCGTAGATTTGATGGAGAAACAGGTGCACCCGAACCAACGGCTGTACCCCGGCGGTCCGCCAATTCCGCCTTATGATCTGGCTGGCTGGACACTCCCTATGCAAATGGGCGTTACGGTTGCCAAGATCGGCAGTACGTTTACTGCTTCTACTGAGCGTATTAAAGGCCTGGCGCCTGTGGTAGCCGGTCAGGCGACGGTAAGTTCGGGGTACGGCTATAGCCTGTCGCGCACGCAGAATGCCAGCGTCATGGCTGTCAATCAGTTGCTAAAGGATGGCGAAAAGGTGTCTGTCCTGACCGATGAAACCGGCAGTTTCCTGATCGAAAAAGGAAGCGCCACCGACGCCCGGATTCAGAAGTTGGCGAAGGAACTTGGCATTAGTTTTACCGCTGTTGCCAGCAAACCAACGGGTGCAGCCAAGCCCTTGAAATTACCCCGCATTGGCCTCTATAAATCGTGGGTCGCCAATATGGACGAAGGCTGGACGCGCTGGTTGATGGAAAGCTACGGTTTCCCCGTCGATACGTTGCACGACGCCGACATCGCGAAAAAAGACCTGTCACTGTATAGCACCATCATTATTCCGGATCAGGAAGTAAAGCAGATTCTGAATGGTCATGCGCCCAACACCATGCCTGCGCCTTATGTGGGTGGTTTGGGGTTGGGTGGTACGATGGCGCTGCAACAGTACGTCAATAATGGGGGTACTCTGATCACGTTCGACGAAGCCAGCGATTTTGCTATTGAATTGTTAGGGCTACCTGTCAAAAACGCTACAGAAGGATTGTCCACTCAGCAGTTTTACATTCCGGGTTCGTTGATTCGAACGGTCATCGACACGAAGAACTCGCTGGCGTATGGCATGCAACCCGAAGTAGCTGCAGCATTCTCGAACAGCCGGGCGTTTGAGGTGGTCAAACAAAAGAAAGAGGGTGAAGGCGGCAGCGAAACCGTCAAATCGGCCCCGGAACCCAAAGTTGAAGTGATTGCTAACTACGCGAAGAAGAATCTGTTGATGAGCGGCTGGGCCCTGAACGAAGACCGATACATTGCCGGGAAGCCCGCCGTTCTTCGGGTAAATCAGGGCAAAGGCAATGTGGTGTTGTTCGGCTTTAGGCCACAGTTCCGTGGTCAGCCCCGCGCTACGTATAAACTTATTTTCAACGCGATCTACGAAAGCACCCTACCCAAAAACGGGGGTGAGGCTGGTCCGAAAAGTGAGTAATCGTTTCTCTAGTTTGTAAAAGCAGAAAGGCGTGCCACGGTTCAGAACCGTGGCACGCCTTTCTGCTTTTACAAACTAGCAATTACTGCCCAACCGTTGTGCCCGACGAATCTTTCGACCGTTTTCTAACGTAATACTCTCCTGCTGCCGATTCGAACGACTGAGGTTCGCCTACACGCTGAATTTTATAATTCCGGTCGGCTAAACTTGCTGAGGGCGTATGATCAACTGTAACTCCTCCTACTGGTTGCCGGTTCGGCATCTGGTTCTTGTAGTTTGCCATCCGGGCATCCGCTGGAGTAGGTTGTTGAACAGCAACACTTGCTTTATTTTCCGAACGACGGGCGGCCGCTGCCATATTCGGATGCTTGTAATTATGCGTCGAATACATCGGATTGTTCAACGGTTTGGGGCCGACATCCTGAGCGTATGTTTGGCTCGTTATAGCAACCAGAATGGCGCCAGCGAGCAAAAAAGTTAATGATTTCATGGCTATTTCTGTGGTTTTGTTGTCCAACAAATCTATTCGCTGTCAGATTAAAAAACAATTAAAATAGCTACTATGTTTATAGTTTTGTTACATTTTTTCGTACCATTCTGCAAATAGACTCCGAATCTGTATAGTTATTGACCATTTCTAACGAAAACCATCTAATATTCTTGATTTCGTCAGAATTGCCGAATGGTTCATCAGGGTCCGCTTCTAGCAAAAACCGAATGTCATAATGTAGGTGTTCAGGAACGTCGCCACGAGCGGGGATTGTATGAATATCTACATCGAAAATAGCGGGACTAACCAATTGCAGCGAGGTCAATCCCGTTTCCTCCCGGGCTTCGCGAAGCGCCACAGCCGCTACGTCGGGGTCGCCATCGGCATGGCCTCCGGGCTGCAACCACCGATCAAGCTTGCGGTGGTGAATCAGAAGAACCTGCTGGCGATCTGGGCTCACAATCCAGGCCGAACCTGTAATATGTCCAGCGAGCAGCGACCGCTCGAAGGCATCAGAATTAGTTTCTACAAACTCAATTGTGGCCTGAGTCATCGCCTGTTCATTCAGATCGGTTGTCGTGTGCTGCCGAAGCAGATTGAGCAAGGGTAGTCTATGCATTAGTTGGCTTTGTTCAGAAAAAGCCGCAATTTCGGGCTGATTTTTAATAGTCTATAGACAATTATGCGCAAACTTTCGCTTACCGCTGCCACCCTTTGCCTGGCAGCTCAACTAACCACCGCCCAGATCAAATTACCGTCGCCCAGTCCCGGTGCTTCTGTTATGCAAACCGTCGGCACCACCGACCTGACTGTTACGTACTCGCGCCCAAGCCTGAAAGGCCGTCAACCCTTTACCGACAACTTTATTCCTTTAGGCAAAGTCTGGCGGACAGGCGCAAACGCAGCCACCTTATTTACCACCACAACCGATCTGATGGTGAATGGCAAAACGCTTCCTGCGGGCTCGTATGCGATCATGTCCATTCCTGAGGAAGCGAGTTATACGCTGATTTTCAACAAGAATAAATCAGTAACCGAACAGACGTACAAGCAGGAAGAAGATGCACTACGTGTGCAACTTACACCCGCCGAAAACAGCGAAAAAATAGAGACCTTTACGATCGGTTTCAGCGACGTAACAGATAGCACGGCTAAGATGAATTTCATGTGGGCGAATGCCAAAGCCGCTGCCGATTTGAAAGTCGATGTCAACGCCAACGCAGCCGCTAATGTCGATAAAGCCGTCGCCGAAAAACCCGACGATGCCGCTGTTTTACAGGCAGCCGCCAGCTACAACCTGTCGAAGGGCCGCAACCTGGACCAGTCATTAACCTGGATCGACAAGTCAATCGCCAAACAGGAAACGTACCGGAATCTGTTCGTCAAGTCGCAGATTCTGGCTAAGATGGGCAAGTACGCAGACGCCCTGCCCATCGCCCAGAAAGCCCTGACGATGGGACAATCGTCCAATGATGCGGCATTCCCGTTCTTCAAAGATGGTATTGAGAAAAGCATCGCGGAGTACACGGCTAAAGTACCGGCCATGCCCGCCATGAAAGCAGGCAAAGGCAAGAAAAAGGCGTAAAGCAACCCGTTGTTATTCATCAATGAAAAGACCCGCTCGGTATGTGTTGAGCGGGTCTTTTTTTAGGATAACTTCTTTCGAAATCCGGCTAAAATGCTACTAAGGAGTTGAGGGAGATAGGTTATAAGCTGGCCCCGCTGCACAAGGTGTTTTACTTTACAAAGCAGACTGCTTCAACGTTGTTGAAGGATTATCATACTGCAAAAGACCCTCCCATTTACCCCGTAAGCTGTACCGCTGACCCGTCGTTGTATTTTCCAGGGTGGCATCAAAGGAGCAGGCGAGTTGATAAGCCGTAATCTGGCGGCTGATGTCAAGTTTGGATTTGGGTGGAATCTTAACCGTTAACAGCCCATTCGAATTGAAGCCATAGGGCTTTTGTTGTTCAATAGCACTGAACGAGTAAGTGTCTATGGAACGGCCGAACAATCCGTTACCATACCAATGTTCAGGTACGTTTACTTCAAACTTACTTAGATCGACTTCTTTGGGCAATTGCATGGTCGGATCAATAATAAACCGGGATCTTTTCACTAACTCGCTAAAGCCCTCTTCCACCTGCTGAGTGGAAAGAACGGCACTTGTATTTTGCACACTCAATCCTTTTAGCTGTAGCGTTGTTGTATCAACGCGGTCATTCTGGGACAAGAAATAGCGGATGTCTTTGAGTTCATACTTGGCTGGAGCCGTTGCAACAGGGTCAGCTGGTTCGGGTTTAGAGCAAGCACCCAGTAAAGTAACTATGACCAGAGTCAGGGTTGATAAACGAGAGAAGGATGTTCTAACTGGCGGATTATGCATATCGATACGTTGGGTTTAGACAAGTTAATAATTGGAATTACGCTTCATTTTCTCTAAAAGTCAATTTTTTGGCTTTCTATCAGGAATTTATTACTTGCTGTATAAGCCCGACTGGTACACTAAAACTTGCCACCTGGTTCAGCTAGGCGAAACAAGGTTCGTTGCAATAGCCACGCAATGCCCACGACCAGCAAACACCCAATAGCGTTTAGCCACAGAAAGGCCGTTAGGTTCAGGTACCAGCTCAACACCACTAACACTTCAGAAATAATAGCTGACCAGAACGTAGCACGGCCGCCGATGGATTTTACATAAAAGGCTACCACAAACACGCCCAGAATAACGCCGTAAAACAACGATCCCAGAATATTGACGGCTTCAATCATGCTACCCAGTTGGTTGGCGAACTGCGCAACGATAATGCAGAAAATACCCCAGCCAATGGTCGACCAACGTGATACGTTCAGGTAATGCGCGTCGTCGGAGTCGCTTTTAATCAGGCGCTTGTAGATGTCAACCACCGTTGTTGAGGCCAGCGAGCTATAGGCTGAGGCAATCGAGCCCATCGACGCGCTGAAGATAACGGCGATGAGCAAACCAATCAGGCCGTGGGGCAGGTAGTCAAGCACGAAGCGCAGGAATACGTAGTTGACATCGTTGGTGTCGGCGGTTGGATTGTTTTTCTGAATAAGCTTCGTTACGTCCGTTTTAACTGATTTCAGTGCGTCGTCTGTTTCGCGGAGTACCGCGCCCGCGGCTTCCTGACCCGCTTCGTTATCGGTTTTTAGCGCCATCTCCATATCGATAACGGCCTTCTGGCGCTGCGTCGTTAGGTTTTGATGCTTGATTTCGGCGAGTTGGTAGGCATTGGCGTACTGACTATTTTTCAGCTTATCAGTTTCCTGCTTGTTGAAAAACGTGGGCGATGGGTTGTATTGGTAAAACACGAACACCAGCACGCCAACCAGCAGAATCAGAAACTGCATCGGCACTTTCAGTAAACCATTCATCAGCAAACCCAGCCGACTTTGCCCAATGGTCTGCCCCGTCAGGTAACGCCCCACCTGCGACTGGTCGGTGCCGAAATAGGACAATTGCAGAAAGAAACCACCAATCAGCCCCGACCAAAGGTTGTAACGGCTATCGGGATCAAACTTCAGGTCGATCAGATTCATGCGCCCCGCTTTGCCCGCTACGTGCAAGGCATCCACAAAACTAACGTCTTCGGGCAGCAACTTAACGGTGAGGTAGCCCGCCAACGCCATCGCAAACGTAACAATCGCCATTTGTTGCAAGTGCGTGTAGGAAATGGCTTTTGTCCCACCCGTAACGGTATATACGAGCACGATTCCGCCCATCAACAGATTGGTCCAGTAGATGTTCCAGCCCAGAATGGTGGAGAGAATGATACTTGGCGCGTAGATCGACAAGCCCGTTGACAGGCCGCGCTGCAGCAAAAACAACCCGGACGTCAGCGTTCGAACACGTACATCGAAGCGACTTTCGAGGTATTCGTACGCCGTAAAAATTTTCAGTCTATGGAAAATGGGAACGAACGTCACCGAGAGCACGACCATCGCCAGCGGTAACCCAAAATAGAACTGCACGAATCGCATCCCGTCGGAAAATCCCTGGCCGGGCGCCGACAAAAACGTGACCGCGCTGGCCTGTGTGGCCATCACCGATAGGCCTACATGATACCAGGGCAGTGACTGTCCCGCCAGCAGGTAGTCGTCCATACTTTTGCTGCCCCGGCTCCTGACGATACCATACACAATGATCACCAGCAACGTAACGGCCAATACGCTCCAATCCAGAATACTCATGATAACCAGCGCATTAGTACGTAAAATAGCAAAATCTCGGCGGCTAAGCTACCCATGACAATCGTATAGAGCTGGGTCCAGGAACGGGCAAAAGGTGGCAAGTCGACAGAATTGTCAATAGGATTTTCGGGCATGAAGAAGTGCATAGTATGACTACAACGGCGAAATTAAGGGAAATCGTCGTATTGAATTAGAATATCCACCAGAACGGCTTATTTCCTGATGCGGAGGTGATAGCTGGCGAAGGGCGCAAGGGTAACGATGAACGAGGTATTAGGTCCGGTGGCTACGGGGATATAAACGGCCAGATCGAACGCGTGCCGCCTGCGATCGAGCCGAAGCCCCCCAGATAACAAGGCGGCAAAGTTGACGGAGCCTGCCCCAAACAGGATCATATTTTCGCTGATAAAACTCAATTTCGCACTCACCTTTCGAACCAGTCCGAACGTACCAACAATGTTGCGGGACACATCCCCATTGGAAATACTCCAGCCTAACCCAAAGGTTGTGTTGTTACGTCGATCACCGGTGGTAACGAGCCCCTGCACGTAGCCCACACCCTGCAACGATCCTCGGCCACCATTAACAAAGAATCCGTCGGATTGTATGGCCGCATATTGGGCATTCACGCCCAGCCGCACACGGCCACTGACGGGAAATGACACTTTCGAATTCAGGCTAAATAAACCAGCCGGATAAAACGAAAAGAACGTAGTACCAACGCTCCAGTTTTCAGTGATACCATACTCAAACTGACTCAGATACACAAAATAATTCCGGTAGTATAGCCGCCCCTTCTCGGCCGAAAAAGCAGTTGGCGTGATCCGCATCGTTTGCGGAAATATATTGGGAAAGTACTCGCCCTCGGCCTGGGTACCCACCTGTTCCATCCTGACAATCTGATCGGATTTCAGCCGAATCTCACCCAGATTAGGAGTTCGAATCACCGCTTCAGAACTATCCTGACGCACCAATTCACCCCGAAGTTGCGTGCCATCTTTCAGTACAATGGTGTAGGTACGTTTAGCGGGCGCGGGCTGCTTTCTTGGTTGATAATAATCGTCCTGGGCCACTGCCAGCAAAGGCAGCAGCCACAACAAAACAAGCGAAAGGTGTTTCATGGAGGATAAAAAAATCAGGCCGCTAGTTATGCCCAATAATCAGATTATACGCAAGATAGGGCGAAAAATAGGCATACGTTTGGTTCGTAACAGGGTAAATACCAGGCCCATATAGATATCTGGGTTGAACCAGGGCTAGTGCACCCAAATCGAAAGCATGGCGACGACGATCGAAACGTAGCGCGACTGATAGCTCAGCACTGGTACCGACAAGATTGGGATTCAGGTAAAAGGTATTGTCGCTCAACACCGTCAGGTTACGCGAAACTTTATGCATAACGCCCGCCGAAATATACGATACTTTATTCGCCATCGAAATGCCAGGATAAACCCGCATCCCGTAGCCAAGCGTAGCATTTCGCTCGCTACTCCCGAACGACATTAGCCCCTGCAGCATAACCTGCTCACTTAGGGTAAAATAATAGCCTTTTTGACGAGGCTGGTAGGTTGCGTTAACGCCAAACCGAAACTGATCACCAATCGGGAATGTCAGCTTGCTGTTAAAATTTACAGTAGCCCCAAGCACCGTCTCCCGAGCCTGGTTCTTAGGCGCAAATTCACTGAAGAATGGATTGACCGTCGCGCCGATACTCCAGTTGCGCGTAATACCGTACTGAAATTCATTCCGAAACAGGACTATATTTCGGTAATAGAGACGGCCTTTTTCAGGGTTATAGGCCGTTTGTCCCGTCAGTAGCCAGGGCGAAAAACGATTCGCAAACGCCCGTCCTGTTGCAGCGGCTAAGTCGACTGGCTCCTGCTGGGCTGCCACGGAATCTACCCGAACGAGTAATTCTGGCTCAAAGTAAGTGAGTTGGCCGTTGTTCTTGCGAACGGTGATCATCGTGCTGTCGCGACGAATGAATTTTCCGGCCAGTTGCGTACCATCTTTCAGCACGAAAACGGTATAGGGAGCCGTCACGCTCACCGGACCATCAGGTTGGTTCGACGACACACGTACTACCTGATCGGCCTCGACAAACGTCAGGTCACCGTTTCGTTTTCTGACCGAAATGACGCTGCTATCCTGTCGAATGATTTGCCCGCGTACCACCGAACCGTCGCGCATGAGCAAAAAGGAATGGTTACGATCGGTGTCTTCCGGGGTAATTGTGTACCCTTGCGCCCAGCCAGCAACAGGGCAAAGCAGGAGCAGAAAAAGAACTGTTTTCATACGGAAAGGTGTTAGGAGTAGACGTATTTGTATTTACAGCATCATGCGAACGGTTACACACCGACAGTTATTTTATCAGCATATAGCGCAGACCTCCGATTTCCCATTGGGGTTGGAAATTGAGCGAGCGGAAGGTGTATATATTTTCGAATCAGCGACCGGGTCGGGAGAAAGTAAGCGATACATCGACCTGATTTCGGGTATTGGCGTGAGCAACGTCGGACACCGGCATCCACGCGTACTGGAAGCCATTCAGAACCAGTTGGATAAATATCTGCATTTAATGGTTTACGGGGAGTACATACAAACGCCCCAAACCCAGTTAGCCCACGCGCTGGCCCAAACGCTACCGGACAATCTAGACAACGTTTACTTCACTAATTCGGGCACCGAAGCCGTCGAAGGCGCGATGAAACTGGCCAAGCGATATACCGGACGTACTGAAATCATTAGTTGCTTTAACGCCTATCACGGGTCTACGCAAGGTGCTCTATCGCTCTCGGGCGATGAGCATTTTAAGCGAAACTACCGTCCTCTCCTACCCGACATCCGGCACATTCGGCACGGACATATTGATGATATTGAGCAGATTAGCGACCGAACAGCCGCCGTTGTCATAGAAGTCATTGCGGGCGAAGCCGGGGTTCGTGTGCCCGATGCTAGGTATCTACAGGCGCTCCGCCAGCGTTGCACAGATGTAGGCGCTTTGCTGATTTTCGATGAAATCCAGACGGGTTTTGGTCGAACAGGCACGTTCTGGGCCTTCGAAGGCTTCGGGGTGATTCCAGATATTTTACTGTGTGCGAAAGGCATGGGAGGTGGCATGCCCATCGGCGCATTTATCAGTTCAGCGGAGATCATGAGCGTGTTCAAGAACAACCCGATTCTGGGGCATATCACTACGTTTGGCGGCCACCCGGTTTCGTGCGCGTCTTCGCTCGCTACATTACAGGTTATTCAGGAGCAAAAGCTATTTGAGAGCGCTGAAGCGAAAGGACAGCTAATCAGGCAGTTACTGAATCACCCGAAAATCAAAGAAATACGTGGTAAAGGGCTTATGCTCGCGGTTGAATTTGACTCATTCGAGGTACTGAAACCCATTATCGACCGGGCTATCAAAAATGGCGAATCAGGTCTCGGCGTCATTACCGATTGGTTTCTGTTTTGTGACAACTCCATGCGCATTGCCCCACCGCTGATTATCACGGAAGCCGAAATTCGGGAAGCCTGCGCCGTAATTCTGGACGCGATTGACGCATGACCAGCTTTTAGGGGAAAAGCACGGTCAACGTACCAACCAGCAGTGCGATAACTGCGAGAATCAGAATGCCAATAAGTGCCGTTTTAAGGATGCTACCTGAATTGTTGGGGGGTGGATTTGTCATAGAATCAAGCTTGTTTTTGTTGGTAGTACGCAACGATTGAGCTACAACGGAATATTCCCGTGTTTTTTCTTTGGCAGCGTCGCTACTTTATTTTCGAGCATCTTGAACGCCCGGATGAGTTTCTGCCGCGTCTGATCGGGGGTGATCACTTCGTCGATATAGCCCCGGTGTGCGGCCCGGTATGGATTCGCGAACTTCTCGGTATAATCCAGCACTTTCTCCTGCAACTTGGCCTGCGGATCGTCGGCTTCGGCGATTTCACGTTTGAAGATAATTTCAGCGGCTCCACTCGCGCCCATCACGGCAATTTCTGCCGATGGCCAGGCGTAATTCATATCGGCACCAATGTGCTTGGAATTCATTACGTCGTAGGCACCACCGTACGCTTTACGCGTAATGACCGTTACACGCGGCACGGTCGCTTCGCAGAACGCAAACAGCAACTTGGCTCCGTTGGTGATGATGCCATTCCACTCCTGATCGGTGCCGGGCAGGAAACCGGGTACATCTTCGAGCACCAGAAGCGGTACGTTAAAACAATCACAAAAACGCACGAAACGGGCCGCTTTAGTACTGGCGTTAATGTCCAAAACACCCGCCAGCACAGCCGGTTGATTCCCGACGACGCCAATACTGCGTCCGCCAATCCGGGCAAAACCGACTACAATGTTTTCGGCAAAATTCTTGTGAACTTCCATAAATGAGCCGACATCTACCAGTTCTTCAATCACCTCACGCATATCGTACGGCTGATTGGGATTCTCCGGAATAATTTTATTCAAGGCAGGTCGCAGTTCGTCAGCACTCTCATAAGCAAACATGGGTGGCTCATCCTCGCAATTCTGAGGAATGTAACTCAGCAATTGTTTAAGGCTCTGAATACAGGCCAGTTCATTCTCACAGGCGAAGTGTGTCACGCCTGATTTGGTACTGTGGGTGCTGGCTCCACCCAGCTCTTCGGCCGTCACGTTTTCGTGTGTGACGGTTTTCACTACGTTCGGACCGGTCACGAACATATAGCTCGTATTTTCGACCATGAAAATAAAGTCGGTAATGGCTGGGCTATAAACGGCTCCACCCGCACAAGGCCCCATCACAGCCGACAGTTGGGGAATAACGCCCGACGCGCGTGTGTTGCGATAGAAAATATCGGCATAGCCCGCCAGCGATAATACGCCCTCCTGAATCCGGGCACCACCCGAATCATTAAGTCCGATAATTGGTGCGCCATTTTGCAGGGCCAGGTCCATCACCTTACAGATTTTTTCGGCATGAGTTTCTGAAAGAGCGCCCCCGAAAACCGTAAAATCCTGCGCAAAAACATACACCAACCGACCTTCTACAGTGCCGTAACCCGTCACGACGCCATCCCCTAAGTAATGCTCTTTGTCCATGCCAAAGTCGCGGGTGCGGTGCATAACAAACTTGCCGATTTCCTCAAACGAGCCTTCATCCATCAGCAGGGCGATACGTTCCCGGGCGGTCAGTTTGCCTTTAGCGTGCTGGGCGTCAATACGTTTCTGACCACCGCCCAGTTCGGCTTCGGTATTTTTACAGGCAAGAACGTCGACTTTAGAAGGCTTGGACGTAACAGCAAAATTGGTATCGGGTTGGGTTTGGGCTTGCATGAGGTTTGTATCGGCAAATCAAGTAGTGACAAAGTTAATTTTTCTTCTGGATTACAACGGCTCGTTCAGCTTTTGTATCCTCATCCTGTTAAATACATTTCGCCCATGAATCGACATCTGCTTTCGTTCACCCTGCTGGCTGTTTGTGTCCTGCTCGACGGTTGTTTTCGCCCTTCGGCGCCATCTCCTCCCACCACGGGCGATATTTACCGACCAATTTATGCTACGTCTGCCGATGTCCGCAATGTGCAAACACTGGCGCCACAACCGCTAAAAAACGCAGGAAAAATTTACGTTAAAGATACATATCTGTTCATCAATGAAATAGGCAGCGGCATTCATATCGTCGATAATCATAATCCGGCGAGCCCGGTGAAACTGGCGTTCATTTCCATTCCCGGCAACCACGAACTAGCGATTAAAGATAGTACGCTTTACGCCGATAACATACTTGATCTGGTCGCCCTCAATATTGCCGACCCACGCAATGTCCGGCTCGTCAAACGTATTGAAAATGCCTTCGAACGATCCGCCTATCCGCTGGCTACGAATGTTCGGTTCGAATGCCCGGACCCTGCACAGGGCGTAGTGATTCGCTGGGAAAAGGCAACCGTCGAAAATCCGCAGTGTTATCGGTAATTATTGTGTCATTTCGACAAAGGAGGAATCTTAAAGCGTCTCATCTGGAGCGTTCAAGATTCCTGCTTCGTCGGAATGGCAAAACGTCGGTTGCCTAAAATCTTCAACCCGTTAAACACCATGAAATCAGCCCTTTACTGCCTACTATTATTCCTACTATTTTCATGCGACAAAGGCTCAAGCAGTGAATCGCCATCACCCGGTTCGGGAATAGGCGGCTCCACGGCTCGCTTTACCATTAGTGGCAATACACTTTATACCGTGAGTAATACGGCACTACAAGCCTATGACATTTCGACGGGCAATGCGCCAAAAATGGGGAGCAAAACGACGCTTGGATTCGGTGTCGAAACGATCTTCCCGTACCGTTCGAACCTGTTTATTGGCACACAAACGGGCATGCACATTTATGACATCAATCAACCCAATGCGCCTAAACAAGTATCAACCTATTCTCATATCCAGAGTTGCGATCCAGTAGTGGCGCAGGGGAATTATGCCTACGTAACACTTCGCAGCGGAACAAGTTGCCGCAACGTACTGGCCAACTCGCTGGACGTCGT
Organism: Spirosoma jeollabukense; assembly: GCF_054777855.1. Classification (NCBI taxonomy): domain Bacteria; kingdom Pseudomonadati; phylum Bacteroidota; class Cytophagia; order Cytophagales; family Cytophagaceae; genus Spirosoma; species Spirosoma jeollabukense. The sequence continues at coordinate 105,421 of NZ_BAAHAD010000015.1, read as the reverse complement.
GGATATCAGCAATTTGACAAGTCCGAAACTAGTGAGAAGTTATCCCATGAAAAACCCGCACGGGCTGGGTGCCGACAGTACGTTATTATTTATTGGTGAAGGTGACTTTGGCCTTCGGGTTATGGACATTAGCGATCCTACTAATGTTCGGGAGATTCAGCATTTCGACAGTACGAAAGCATACGACGTTATTCCGACACAAAAACGACTGATCGTAACCGGACCCGACGGTATCTATCAGTATAGCTATGAGGACATGAAGCAGTTGACCTTGCTGAGCAAACTTCCCGTTCAGCCATGATTGCTCCTCATCTGCTACGTCTGCTAGCGCTGTTTTTGGGAATCACCTTCTCACTACAGGCCCAATCATCACGACCAATGCCCCTAAGCACTGTGGGAATCGGCCATGATAAGCGCTGGGTTGTCAAATTTACACCACTCAGCCTGTTTGACCCCAACAACGCGATTCAGCTTGGACTAGAACGGCTTCTGAGCCAGCGGCATTCGCTACAGGTTGAAATAGGCTACGGCTGGCAGGGGATAAACCTCTGGAATATAAACCAATATGGTCAATACAGCCAGCTGGAGAACTGGCGCGGGCGGGTCGAATGGCGATATTACTGGCGTGGTGGCCTCATCGGTCCCTATCTAGCGCTGGAAGGATTATACAGACAGGCAAACGCTTATGAAAACGGCACAATCGGCATTGGCTGCGAAACCGGACAATGTCAGTATTATCAACTTTATTCATTGCCGATATCAAAATATGTTTGGGGTGGTCATGTAAAATTCGGGCGTCAGTTTGCGATATCGACCAACAGGCGGCTGGTAGGCGATTTCTATGGAGGACTGGGGCTTCGGGGCAATACCGTTGATCGGTTTAGTCGTCCGGCAGGCTCCCTCGACTTTCGCTCATCCGGTGGTTTTCTGTCGATTGACCCGTTCACCTCATCGGCAAATGTGTTTATAAGCGTATCGTACGGCATAAAGATTGGGTATTCGTTCTGATCGTTTACCGGCTTAATTTTCCGGCAGCCCACGTAGTGAATACTTTCGTTGGTTCGAAAATTGGCGTTAATTTGTAACAAACTGCGCATAACTACCGTTTGAAAGCCCGCTACGTTTTATCCTTTCTGATCCTGATGTGGCCGCAACTTGCGGTTGCTCAATCCCTGGGCGGACAGCGTGTTTTTTCGTTTCTCGACCTGCCGACTCACGCCCGTGTGGCAGCCCTTGGCGGGCAGGTCGCTACGGCCATCAGCCCCGACGGTTCGTACCATCTCAACAATCCCGCGCTGGCCGATTCAATCCCTGACAATCAATTATCAATCAGCCTGATGCCGTATCTGGCAGCGGCTAAATATTATACCCTTCAATATGGTTTACCGATACAATCAACCGGTAAGTGGGCCGTTGGCTTGCAGTATTTGAGTTATGGACAGTTTGAGTTGACCGATCCGGTGGGAAACTCGCTCGGTACGTTCACGGCTAATGACTACGCACTGAGCCTTACGCACGCCCGCACAGAAGGTAATTTTACGCTGGGCGCTACGATCAAAGCCGTTGGTTCGTCTATTGAAACCTACTCGGCCTTTGGCATTCTGGCCGACTTAGGCGGCATTTGGCGGCATCCCCAAAAAGATCTGACATTTGGACTGGTCGCGAAAAACGTAGGCTATTTACTCAAAAACTATGGCCCCATTGATGCTGATCTTCCATTTGATCTGCAAGCGGGCGTAACCGTCAAACCACGTCATGCCCCTATCCGACTAACCCTAACGGCGCATCATCTCCAGCGTTTCGACATCAGTTACAACGATCCAAACCTCAACATTCGCTATGATCTGAGCGGCAACCCAATCCCACAGACAGTAAGCGTAAGCGAAAAAATAGCGCGCCATTTGAGCGTTGGTGCCGAATTACTGGTTCATCGCAATGTGCATCTGCTGGTTGGTTACAATCACCAGAAACGAGCGGAAGGTAAACTAACGACGGGTGGCGGTGGTGCTGGAATTTCCTTTGGAGCCTCCGTGCAGGCGCGGGGTTTTCAGTTGACCTACGCCCGATTTTCCTCAGTGCCAACCGCGGGCACGAGTCAATTATCACTACGTATCGATCTTCAGCGCCTGATGAAATAGGGGCTTTTCACTACGTTAAAGCCTGGCGGAAGGACAGATCTTCTCTGGTATGACCTGATTTAGTTACTAAATGATATGCTGTTCTGAGAGGCTAGAAACGTAGATGGACGTAGTTTTGGCACAGAAGCAAATAGGCCAACCAACCTGCAAATTCCGTTGATGAGAAAGCAGCAAGTTTCTCCGATTTAATCGCAAAAAGCGCAGAGAATCCATTTATGGACTCTCTGCGCTTTTTGCGATTTCACCCTTTCAAGCCTTTCAAGTTTAACCAGACTTATTGATCATTTCGGCTCAAAAACGCCCAACTCGTTTTTGCAGCGCATCTCGCGAGAGGGTAATTAAATGACCGATGGGTTTTCCGGCGCGATACGTAACGACACGTAGTGTAATGGGACCTTCGGGCAAATCAACGGGCTGACTATATTTTGTCGAGAATTGATCAGGCATGGTGTCGTCAATCGAGTAGTAGATATCCAGTCCCGGTGCTTCGCTGGCCAGCTCCATATGCAGCTTGCCATCCTTCATACTCGTTCTGACGATGGCGTCATAAATAGCCTTCGAATAATTGATTTGAGCAACATCGGCCCGCTCAAAATGGGTTTCCATTCGCTGCACAAAATTGGGCCAGTTTTTGACTTCCCTGGGCGACCAGAAAACTTCGGACAAGGCCCAGGCGCGCGGATAGGTCATGTATTCGGCATACCGAAGATTGGGAACCTGCTCCGTCCATAAATTGCCCTGCCCGCCCAAAATGTATTTTGCCTCTACGCCCTCAGGAACGGGCTCGTAGCTGTAGCTTTTCTGCGTACGCAGGTTGGCATAAATTGGTGGATCAATCGTTGGATCGCCCTGCACATAGTCCAGATAAGCGAACGTGCTGGGCGTCATCACGACGTTGTGTCCTTCCCTGGCAGCCTCGATTCCACCCTTAATTCCGCGCCAGCTCATGACCGTCGCCGTCGGCGAAATCCCTCCTTCCAGAATTTCGTCCCAACCGAGTAGTTTCTTGCCTTTAGCGGTCAGAATTTTCTCCACCCGACCCATAAAATACCCCTGCAAATCTTCAACGTGTCGAATATTCAGTTGCTTCATCAAAGCCTGACAACCGGGGTCCTGTGCCCAATAGCCCTTGTAACACTCATCGCCCCCTACGTGAATGTATGGATTGGGAAACAATGCGGCCACTTCAGTAAAGACCTTGTCCAGAAACTCGTAGACTTTCTCATCCGACGGGTTCAGGGTGTTCTCCACTTTCATTTTGAACGTACCATTGCCATACCATTCAGAAAAAGCCGTTCCCGGATTAACGCTAACGATTGCCTTTGTGCAGCTCAGTTCTGGGTAAGCCGCCAGAGCTGCCATGCTATGGCCCGGCACGTCGATTTCGGGCACAATCGTTACGTTACGCGCCTGTGCATAGGCAACAATTTCCCGAATATCATTCTGGGTATAAAAGCCGCCATAGGGCGTTGGTTCGCCCGGTTTCGGTTCGGCCAGATCGCCGTAATGACCAGTTCTTGCTACACGCCAGGCCCCCACTTCGGTAAGTTTGGGAAGTGATTTGATCTCAATACGCCACCCATTGTCGTCGGTCAGATGCCAGTGGAACGTATTGAATTTCAGTTTCGCCAGTTGGTCAATGTATTGTTTTACATCGTCTTTCGGAAAAAAGTGGCGGCTCACATCGAGCATAATACCCCGCCAGCCAAATCGTGGGTAATCCATAATTTTCACAGCGGGTACAGCCCATGTCGCCGTCGTGGTGGCTTTGCTACCGATCTCTTTCGGGAGCAGTTGAGTCAGCGTCTGAATGCCATAAAACAACCCAGCCGGACGGTTGGCCGTAATCGTCACGCCCTTTGGTGAAGCATCGAGCGTGTACCCTTCCGAACCAAGCTGCGTGTTGGGTGTGGTGTTCAGGTTAAGTTGAATTTTGCCCGACTTGCCGGGTTTGGCTACAAATCCGAAGCCAGTTGGTACGTTCAATTGCTGACTGAGCATGTCGGCAACCGCCTTCCCATCCGCCTGATCGTAGTTAATGGTGGTCAATTTCGTAAGCGTAAAAACGCCGGCCTGCGGTTGTACACTGACAGGCTGGGGAATTAGTTGTACAGGCGACTGAGCGCGGGCAGTGGCAATACAGAAAGCAAAAAGAACTATTCGACTAAGATTCATGCGGTAAATGTTTAATGACTAAATGAGAAAGCGAATCTGACAGAGGTTTTAATGAGAATGGTTTAAAATGTGATTTTCCCCATGTCTTTCCCCGATTGGGAGCTCGCTAAATAACGCTGAATATTCAATTTTTCTGTAGCATTGGCACAATTTCTCATTTCATGTGTTTCTTTAAACAAAGAGCGCACAATGCGCTTTCCGTATTCAATGACTGAAGTACTTAAAGACCTTACGCCCCGGCAAATTGTCGCCGAACTTGACCAATACATTATCGGACAGCACGATGCAAAACGCAACGTAGCGATTGCGCTCCGAAACCGCTGGCGTCGTATGAACAGTGCGGCTGATATGCAGCGCGAAATTACGCCCAATAATATTCTGATGATTGGCGCGACTGGCGTCGGCAAAACCGAAATTGCCCGCCGACTGGCTAAAGTCGCCGATGCACCCTTTATTAAAGTCGAAGCCTCGAAATTTACCGAAGTCGGCTACGTGGGCCGGGATGTCGAAAGCATGGTTCGCGACCTGGTTGAGCAATCTGTCAATATGGTTCGAGCTGCCAAGAAAGAAGCCGTACAGGCGCGGGCGCAGCAACTTGTCGAAGATGTTATCCTGGATATTCTGATTCCGCCCGTTAAGCCAGCCAACGGTCAGATGGGTTTTGAAAACGAGAAAAAAGACCCTGATGCCGAGTTGAACGAACGTACCCGCGAACGGTTCCGCGACAAGATTCGCTCCGGCGAAATGGACGACCGCAAGATCGAAATTGATGTGCAGCAAAGTCAAACGCCCAACATCGGTGTGATGGGTGGTTCGGTCGATGATCTGTCGATGATGAACATCCAGGAGATGATTGGCGGCATGATGCCGAAACGCGGCAAAAAACGCAAGGTGACCATCGCCGAAGCCCGGACGATTTTGCTGGAGGAAGAAGCCGCCAAGCTTATCGACATGGACGAAGTGAAGGAAGAAGCCATTCGCAAAGCCGAAGACGCGGGTATCATTTTCATCGATGAAATTGACAAAGTAGCGTCGGCCCGATCGGGCAATGGCGGGGGCGGCCCCGATGTTAGCCGGGAAGGGGTGCAACGCGACTTGCTCCCGATTGTTGAAGGCAGCGCCGTAAATACCAAATACGGTGTCGTGCATACCGACCACATTCTGTTCATTGCGGCCGGTGCTTTCCACGTAGCCAAACCCAGTGACTTAATTCCTGAATTACAGGGACGTTTTCCAATCCGGGTCGAACTGCAAAGCCTGTCGGAAGACGATTTCTATCATATTCTGAAAGAGCCGAAGAATGCGCTCACCAAACAATACGTAGCGATGTTAGCGGCCGAGCAAGTCGAACTGACGTTTCAGGACGACGCCCTGCGCGAACTGGCCCGAATTGCCTTCGAGGTGAATGGCGAAGTGGAGAATATCGGTGCGCGTCGGTTACAGACTGTATTGAGCCACCTGATGAACGACTTTATGTTCGACATTCCCGACGTCATTGGTGCCAATGCCAAAGTTGTGGTAACAAAAGAACTGGTCGGCGAAAAACTCAATGGCCTGGTCAAGAACCGGGACTTAAGTCAGTTTATACTTTGATGTTTACGGTATTCGGTTTACGGAGGGCTAACGTGTAAGTAATCTCCTGCCGCACTGGCGGCCCGGTCAGCCCTCCGCAAACCGAATACCGTAAACCAACTTTTCCACTTGGTCAATGGCATGGTCAACATCAGCGCGTTTTCGGTCGGGAGGATCGAAGCGGTTGAATGGGCGCAGTTGCAGGACGAACGTCTCTTCGACAGCTTCGTCGTCAACTGGCGTGTAGAGTTTATGTGCCGCTACGTTCACCGGAAGCAAGCCGTGCCGGGATTTGAAGCGAGTTAGTATAAACGTCAACAGTTTTTCTATCGCTTCTACCGGAACAGCATCGGCTGGTACGAAGCGAACTTCGGCATGGTTTCGGTCGACGAGTGTTTGCTCTTCAGGCGAGAAATGCCCTTCGCAACTCGAAAACGTGCGAACCAGTCCGGTTGCATTCAGCGCATCAACCAACGGGCGAATCTTCGGTTCAATAGCTTCCATCAGGGTTCGTCATCCAGTAAAGCAACTTCATCGGCTTCATCCATTTTGTGACGTAGTGATGGCCGACTTTTCTGCCATAACCAGCCAATATACCCAACTGCCACCAGCGCCAGTACGCCCGACACCGCGAACGAAGCATCAATGCCCGCTTCACCCTCTACGTTATTGAGTAACCAGCCCGCACCCAGCGCACCAAGACCAATACCCGCTTCGAGGGCAATGTACATCGTTGCCATAGCCCGGCCACGGGTTTTCTCATCACTCAAATCAGCAGTCCAGGCCGTTACCGTTGGCGAGTTCATTCCCCACGACATGCCATAGACTATAGCCGATGTCCAGAACCAGGCGGGCGAATCGGTCAGGATCAAAAGCACCATTGACAACGCCAGCACGGCGGTCGAAATAAATAAGACCGGAAGGCGACCGTAGCGGTCTGAGGTTTTACTAAACACCAATCGAACCACCAGCGAGGCAACGGTATAGACCGTAAAAAACAATCCTTTGTTGGTTACTCCCAGCGATGCGCTCACTGCTGAAATCACGGTCAGGATTACCCCCGATGAAAAGGACTGCAACAAGAGTACGATAAACGGAGGCAGGGCATTTTTATCGAAAATCTCGTCTTTTTTCAACCGTAACAGACTAAAGCGAAACGGCTGCGTATTGACCAATGTTTCGGGCATCTGGAGGAGAATGCCGATGGACAGCAGCGCAAACGCCGACGACGTCCAGAACATTACGTTCATGGAAAAATCGGTGGCTAACCAACTGCCAATAGCCGGCCCCAACGACATACCCATGGCCGTAAACAGCCCCAGCATCCCCATGGCTTCACCCCGGCGATTGGCAGGTACTACGTCGGCCACGTAAGCCGATGTGGCCGTTGGCTTGGTGCCGGTCGAAAAGCCGTGAATAAGCCGGAGCGTCAGAAATCCGCCGACGGTCAGCAGGTACGGATATAAAAAACCGCAGATAAAGCAGACCAGCGACCCAAAGGCCATCACTGGCACCCGCCCAACCGTATCCGTAATTTTCCCGCTAAAGGGCCGCGATACTCCCGCCGTGAACGTAAACAACGCAATGATCAGCCCAATATATTCCTGACCGCCCAACCTGGTTAAGTAAGCGGGGAGTTCGGGTATCATCATTGAAAAACTAGCCGAAAACAGGAAGTTACTGATACACAGCAACCAGAACGCAACTGTGTAGAGTGATGTGCCGGACGAACTCCGGCCGGTAGAAACCTGACGAGCGATTGACAAAGTATACAGCGCCCCGTGGGGATTTGGTACTGGTAGCCGCAAAGTTAGCTTACTGCGCCGAACCTTCGCCCAAAATTGGGTAACAATGACCGAACGGCCTGTCAGGAGATTGCGACGATACAAAAACCTTCTCTGGAAAGAATAGAGTGATTGGTCGTGTTTTGCCATAAATTTGCACCACACTTAAACAGTGAAGAATGAAAAGTGTAGAATGAAGAATAAGCGTTGCCATTATCCAGTTCTTTATTCTACACTTTTCATTCTACATTCTACATTCTTTTCCCATGTCTCGTAATCTTCAAATTGGTCTGTTCCTTACCGTTTCCATCCTGCTCACTACGTTTACGTTTTACTTCTGGCAGGTGTTCAAAAGTCCCAATCTGTTAGTCCAGGATAACGACAAAACCTTTGCGCTGCTTATTCCGAGAGGCTCTACGTTCGAGTCGGTCATGGATACGCTGAAAACCCACAAGGTTATCAATGATGAGACGTCGTTTCGGTTTTTGGCCAAGATAATGAAGTACAATGAGCGTGTCAAAGAAGGGCGTTATGAGATTAAGCCCCGCATGGGTAACCGGGAAGCGCTGGTTAAACTCCGCAGCGGTAATCAGGATGCGATGCCCGTTACGTTCAACAGCATGCGGCAAAAAAGCGACTTGATTCAGCGGCTGGGCAGTAAGTTTGAATTTGGCTCCGACGCGCTGGGCCAGCTTCTCAACGATCCGGCTACGTGCCAGAAATTCGGCTTCGACACGACCACGATTGTTTGCATGTTTTTACCCAATACGTATGAGTTGTTCTGGACAATTAAGCCCGAAGCCCTCCTTGAACGTATGGGAAAGGAGTACAAGAAATTCTGGACGCCCGAACGTCAGGCAAAAGCGAAAGCCCTGGATCTGACCCAAACTCAGGTTCAGGTACTGGCTTCTATTGTAGCGGCCGAAACCAACAAGCGCGACGAGCAGCCGCGCGTGGCCGGTGTTTACCTGAACCGGCTTAAGCGGGGTATTAAACTGGAAGCCGACCCTACGGTGATTTTCGCCCTGCGCGATTTTGGCATCCGTCGCTTGCTGAACCGGCAGTTGACCGTCGATTCGCCTTACAATACGTATCGGTACGCTGGACTGCCTCCGGGACCCATTAACCTTCCGGCCCCGGCCACCATCGACAACGTATTGAATGCAGAACAGCACGATTACCTGTATTTCGTGGTCAATGCCAACTTTACTGGCTATCACACGTTCTCAAAAACCTTGTCTGAACACCTCGCCAATGCCCGCCTATACCAGCAGGCATTAACGCGGATGAAGATTATGAAATAAAAGTGAGTGAGTAAGTTGTAAGAAAATAAGTGGCAAGTAGCTGGCGCGACAAAACTTACCTACTTACAACTTACTTCACTTACAACTTACTTTTCCCTATGATTACTCACGACGTTACAAATATTCGAGTCCGGTATTACGATACCGATCAGATGGGTATTGTCTATTACGGCAACTACGCCCGATTCTACGAAATTGGTCGGGTGGAGACTCTTCGACACCTGGGGCTGGCGTATAAAAAAATGGAAGACGACGGCATTTCGATGCCCGTTTATGACCTCAGTTCCCGATTTATACGGCCCGCGAAATACGACGACCTGCTGACGATTCGTGTCACGATTCCGCAGTTGCCCAAAACCCGGTTGATGTTCAATTATGAGATTTTCAATCAGGATGGCCAGTTGCTCAATACGGGTCAGACCACGCTGGTGTTTGTCCGAAGCGATACGGGTCGCCCGTGCGCAGCGCCCCCCGATTTAGTGGAAGCTGCCAAACCTTTTTTTGAATCATAGGTTAAAAACAGTCAGTAGTCACGGTCCGCCGTTGCGGTCAGTCAATAGTCGACTGTGTTGACGATACCTTACGAATGACTACCGACTATTGACTGACGAGTAAACAAGCCGCTATGTTCGATAAAATAATGAGTATTAAGGCGTTGCGGAACACACGCATCTGGATGCGTTCCCATCATCCTTTCAACTCAAAGAATAACTGGTATGCGTTTCTGAAGAGCATGTTCACCAAAATTGCCGAGAACGATACCACCGAACGCGCGGCTTCCGTATCCTACAGTCTGATTCTGGCCATCTTCCCCACAGTTATCTTTTTCTTTACGCTCATCCCCTACATCCCCATTCATGATCTCGAAGACCAGGTTATGGGGTTTCTGAAGGAAGTGTTACCGGGCGATACGTTCAGTACGGTCAACACCACGATTCGCGATATTATCAGTCGTCCGCGGGGTGGCGTATTATCGTTAGGCTTCTTTCTGGCGCTGTATTCAGCTACGAGCGGCCTGGTGGCGCTCATGAATGCCTTTAATTCCTCCTACGAAACATCCGACAGACGAGGCTTTTTTGAACTTCGTGGCGTAGCTATCTTGCTGACAATTACCCTGGCCATTGCGCTTGTTCTGGCCATTATTGTCCTGATTATCGGGGGTATTGTGAGTGATTACCTCCTTAAATTTGGCATCCTCAACAATGTTATTTTCATTAATCTGCTGGCTATTGGGCGTTACCTAGTTGTCTTTGCTGTCTTCGTTGGCACCGTGTCAGTCATTTATCGCTTTGGGCCAGATGTGAACATGAAATGGGCCTTTATTATGCCGGGGGCGGTCACAGCCTCCCTGCTGATTGTGCTGACCACGCTGGGTTTTTCCTACTACGTATCCAACTTTGGTTCTTATAACAAACTCTACGGGTCTATTGGTACCCTGATTGCATTGATGATCTGGATAAACCTTATTTCATTGCTGCTCATTATTGGCTTTGACATGAATGTAGCGCTTTACAATCTCGAAGGAGATAAAGACCCGAGCGTAGCCGAGAAAACGATGGATGCCAGTTCGACGAATTGAAGGTAAGCTTTAGCACAGCAACAGTACTTTTAGCCAGCCTTACTTTTACAGAAAACCTTACAGGCTTTTTCCGCTTACTCAAAACTTGACCTGTCCCATTAGATCTACCCTTACTTTTGGGCTCATTAACAACGTATTAGCGTTAGATCAGCCGATTGATGTCAGCTTGATCCGCCCCATTTATTCTGTATGATTTCCGTTACTGGCCAATCCAATCCACTCCCGATGAGTCCTTACCTCAATCGGATAAAACCCTGGGTGACCGTTATCTGTACGAGTTATAATCATGAAGCTTACGTCGAGCAGGCGCTCCAGTCGGTTGTTGAGCAAGCGTATCCAAACGTTGAGTTAATCGTTATCGACAACGGTAGCATTGACCATACAGCCGAACGTATCGAGCAGTTCACTCAACAGCATCCTGCCATTCGTTTCATCCGTAACACGACCAATCAAGGCTTAAACCATGCCTTTAATCAGGGGTTAGCGCTGGCCGGAGGCCGCTATGTCATTGATCTTTCGGCTGACGATGTGCTACTCCCAGGCCGCATTGCCAAACAAACTGAATGTTTCGAACAGTTGGCTGGCCCCTACGCCGTTGTCTTTTCCAACGCAGCGTATATTGATCCGCAGGGAAAGAAAATCGGATTTCACTACGCCGTTGATAACCATGGTCACGCGTGTATGCCTGTCCCATCGGGTAACGTTTTCCAGAACATCCTGGAATCCTATTTCATCTGTACGCCCACGATGATGATGCGCCGGGACGTACTGAATGAACTGGGCGGTTACGACGAAACATTGACGTACGAAGATTTTGATTTCTGGGTACGGTCGTCCCGACTTTACCGCTACGCCTACGTGGATGAAGTGTTAACGCTAAAACGGCAACTACCTAACTCACTGTCGACGCAGGTAGTATTGCCCGACAATAATCTGCTACGGTCAACGCTGGCGGTGTGTTACAAAGCCTTCGACCGCTGCCTCACTCCCGACGAGTACCAGGCCCTGGCGGGACGTATCAGAAAATTTATGCGAAAAGCATTCTACGCTGAACAGTTTGACCTGGCTCTCCAATATGGCAAGCTCCTCCACCAGATTGTAAAGCCAGATTTGATGAGTTCGCTGGTTTTAGGGATGAGCCACTTGCACGTACCTGTCAACACGCTATATCGACACTACATAAAGTGGAAGGCAGCGGACCACTTATCGAAACCGGTTTAGGCAGTTATCCGTTATCCTAGTGAACAGGTATCAATGGACAAGCTTTTTATACGTTTCCATTGACGACCGTTTACAGATTAACTGCTCACTGAAAATGGCTGCTGAATTCATCAGATTGTATCCCAAAAACCCGGACCCACGTCGGATTGAACATATTGTGAAAGCCCTGCGCGATGGGGCGGTTATTATTTACCCAACCGACACAATTTATGGTATGGGTTGCGACATTCATAATACGCGTGCCGTTGAGCGCGTGGCTCGAATTAAGGGAATCAAGCCCACTAAAAACGACTTTTCGTTTATTTGTTATGATTTGAGCCACATCGCCGACTATGCCCGGGTAAGCAATCAGGCGTTTAAACTCATGAAGAAGATGTTGCCCGGCCCCTTTACGTTTATCCTTGAAGCCACTGGCAACGTACCAAAACTGCTGAATACGAATAAGAAAACCGTAGGTATTCGCGTTCCGGATAACGACATCCCACGTCAGATTGTGCATGAGCTTGGTAACCCAATTATAACGACTTCAATCCGGGATGAGGATGAAATAATTGAGTATTCCACTGATCCTGAGTTGATTTTCGAGAAATTCCAACATCAGGTAGATATTGTCGTTGATGGTGGCTATGGAGGGAACGTAGCATCGACCATCGTTGACGCCACGGATGATGACTTTTCGGTTATTCGTCAGGGGTTAGGTGAATTAGTACTTTGAAAAGTTACTTTAAGACTCTATACTTGCAACGTAGGGTTAATATTCCTTCAAAAAGGAATGTAACCCTTTTTTTATGAATCATTTATAACTTATCATATTAGTATGCGTTTTTCACTGGCCACATTCTCTTTAGTGGCTCTATGGCAACTCAGTAGTTGCTCTACTCAATCTAAACAGGACGATACGTCTAAAGCAGGTACCTCTATAACCAAAACATCGGCGGACACAGATACAACTGCTGATTCGTCGGAAACGGGTTCCATTTCGTCAGTCCGGGCCGTTTCGACGGGCGACTCCACGCTCGACTCGCTGACCTATGCACCTCCTTCCGGCGCCCTGCTTCCCAAATACCGCATTTTTGCTTACTATGGTAACCCACACTCCAAGAAGATGGGCGCGTTGGGTAAATATCCAAAAGAGGAAATGCTGCAACGGCTTGATAATGAAATTAAAAACTGGCAAAAAGCCGATCCGGCCACGCCCATTCAACCCGCCCTCCACTTAGTCGCTACGTCGGCGCAGGGATTGCCGGGCAAGGATGGTGGCTACCGGATGCGGATGTCAGATAAAACGATCAAGAAAGTCCTGAAATGGGGAAACGAGCATAAAGCCATTGTATTTCTGGATATTCAGCGAGGTCATGCTCCGCTTGGCCCGGAAATGGAGTATATGAAGAAATACCTCAAACTGCCATTCGTTCATCTGGGTATCGACCCGGAGTTCTCCATGGTTACGGGTGCCAAACCCGGCACCAAAATCGGGAGTTATGATGCGGCTGACGTGAATCAGGCCGTGCAGTTTCTGAGCAAAATCGTTCGGGAAAATAAGCTGCCCCCCAAAGTGCTGGTGGTGCACCGTTTCACCCAGGGTATGATTAAAAACTATAAAAACATTAAACTCGACCCGAACGTCCAGATTGTCATGGACATGGATGGCTGGGGACCGCCAGTACTCAAAAAAGACTCTTATCACGATTATATTCAGAAAGAGCCCGTTCAGTACACAGGCTTCAAACTGTTCTACGAAAACGATTTTCGCAAACCAGGCTCCCGCATTATGACGCCCGAAGAAGTACTGGCGCTCGATCCAAAACCGATGTATATTCAATACCAATAAGCTGACTGATAGATCAACTCATTCGTTATCACAAAAAAAGCCCTGGCAATGCTGCCAGGGCTTTTTTTGTGATAACGAATTTTATAAAATCCACGAAGAAAACAGACCATTTGGTAAGGTGAAACGAAGATAAAAGCAAAAAATTTTTACCGTTAAATCAAAAAATAATTCCAGTTGATCAAAACACCTGAATTCAGCGTCAAAACGTCTATATTCGGCTCAATAAGGCCATTTTCTGTATAATCAGCATCCACTAGGATTTAGTGTAACCAATATGATTGTATTTAGGCATCTCCCTAGATAAGATCCTACAGTTGATTATCGTAATTTGCTTTGTTACCTTGACGGCTGTAGCTCACACTACGGTCTTATCATTACTTTTATCTTACCTATCAATCCCTTTTTTATGTCAAACATTTTACGAAACAAAAGTCTGATTGCACTCGTAATTAGCCTCCTGCTCTGGAAACCGTTTATTGGTTTCGGGCAAACTACACTCAAGGAAGCGGCCAAAGCGGCCAAACTCACACCTGCACTGTTTAACATTCAGGCCAAAGGAACGGCTCAGAAAAGTAGTAACCTCCGGCAAGCGGCTCCATCGGATGGTGTCCTGGAGGAAAACAACACCACCGGGTTGACAAGGGTGGATCGTACCATCGTTCGTGATGGCAAGATTGCCATTGAAGCCATCTCAAATGACGCTGATGGACAGGCCCTACTTAACGAACTGCAAGCCATGGGGCTGACGGGTGGTAAGTATTTTCAGCGTATCGTTTTCGGCTATTTCCCCATCAACAAATTAGACCAGCTTAAAAACGTGGCTAGTCTGCACGTAGCACGGCCCTCCTATGCGCCCCTCCGGAATGCAGGAAAAGTTAACTCCCAGGGTGATAAAGCCATGCGGTCTGACGTTGCCCGGCAAACATTTAACGTAACGGGAGCTGGCAACAAAGTCGGAGTTTTATCCGATTCGTACAATGCGCTTGGGGGAGCACCTGATGGCGTAGCCTCCGGCGACTTACCACCCAATGTTCAGGTACTGGAAGAGATTGATGACTTAACGAATGGTTCAGACGAAGGCCGGGCTATGGCCGAAATCGTTCATGATGTGGCTCCTGGCGCAGACATTGCTTTCAATTCGGCATTTAATGGCCAGGTCGGTTTTGCTCTTGGTATTATAAACCTGGCCAAAGCAGGTTGCAATATTATCGTGGATGATATCTTCTATTTTGCCGAGCCATTTTTTCAGGACGGTATTATCGCTCAAGCTGTTGACTACGTAAAGGCGCGTAACGTCACGTACTTCTCGTCGGCCGGCAATTCTGCCCGTAAATCCTACACCAGCCAATTCCTGAATTCAGGCAGACCAAGTCCAAGCAGTTCAACATTTACCGTTGAAGGCCAGGCCCATAACTTTGGTAATGGTGCGATAACCCAAAAAATTACGATTCCAGCGGGTGGCGAATTTTTCCCTATTTTCCAGTGGAGCGATCCTTTCTATTCGACCAGTATAGAAGAAGGAAGCCCCAAAGGTGCTCAGACGGATATGGACATTTATGTTTATTATCAGGGTGTGCTCCAAGTAGGCTTATCGAGTTTTGGGAATAATCTGAACGATGATCCCATCGAAGGTGTCGACATTGTTAACAACTCAAGGGCTCCAATTGAAATTGAAATTGCCCTTGTAAAATATGCCGGTCCTGATCCAAAGCTTATCAAGTGGATCGATTATGGCTCCGGTGCTACGTATCAGTTTGCGACCAACAGCAGTACAACGGTTGGACACGCCAATGCCGCCGGTGCTATTGCCGTTGGTGCGGTTCGCTGGTCGCAAACACCCGAATTCAACCCTGCATTGCAGGCGCCTGTTATTGAAACGTTCTCCTCAGCCGGTGGTACGCCCATTCTGTTTACAACTTATGGTCAACCAATTCCGTCGGTTACCCGGCTGAAGCCCGAAATTTCAGCCGCTGATGGTGGTAATACTACGTTCTTTGGCCAGGCATTTCCGGGTGGCGATGGGGATAACTTCCCGAACTTCTTCGGAACGTCGGCAGCGGCTCCTCATGCAGCCGCAGTAGCCGCACTGCTTCAGGAAAAAACTAAAAACAGCCTGTCACCCGACGAGGTGCTGTTACGCCTGCGAACAACGGCTATTGATATGGATGATCCATTGACACCTGGATTCGATACCGGCTTTGACTTCCGTACAGGCTTTGGTTTTATTCAGGCCGACAAAGCGCTGACATTTGGTCAACCCCTGGTGTTACTTCAGCCGCTTTATGACTGCCAGACAGGTAGAATAACGATCCTGACCAGCGGTGGTAATGGTTCTCCGATTACGTTCACCGCTCCCGGCGTTATCCGCACCTCCCCTACCAGCACAACGGGGATTGTGGAAGCTGGACTACGTAACGACCCGAAAAACATAATCATTACGGCGATGCAGGGCAGCGTGAAAGTGGTATATGACTTCAACTTTGATGCGTACTGCAAAAATCAAAACAGAGCCCGTGTAGCGGCCAATGAGGTGGGTAGCAATTTGCAGGTGATGGTAAAAGGGAACCCAATTGCTACCGACCGGGTAGAGATTGAAGTGAGAGGTGTTGAAGGCCAACCCCTTAAACTACAGGTGAGCAACAGCCTGGGTGAATTAACCGGCAGTCAGTCGATAGAAATGGCTGAAGCCGTAGAAAGCCACAAAGTTTCACTTGGCCGTGCTCCGGGCTTATATTTCCTGCAAGTGAGCACCCCAACACAAAGCAGGACGGTTAAAATCATTCGCCACCAATAGGGCGTAATTGGCGTATAAAGTTTTTGACACGTACGCTTTTTCTTTACTCTTTCATAAGGCTACTCAATTGTTGAGTAGCCTTATTTTTCTTATCCAGTTTTGGATGGGCTGAAGTTCATCGACCGAGTTGCTTTCGCGCTCAGAAATAGCCTAAAGTTACCGGCCTTCATCCTTGTGTTCTTTATCAGCATTTCCCCGCACAATATGTCCCAATAAACTAACGGCTGATGAATTGGAATCGACTAAAAATAGATTTTCAGCTAAATCTCGAATCATTCTGCTCAAAGAGCTTCGAACGGCATCAATCTTCATCGGATTACACTAATTTCTTCTCGTAGGCCATAAACCGCAGACCGGGTCGGAAACCAAGGGTGATTTCTCCGGCGTATTGATACCCTAATTTGGGGAACAGTTTTTGAGTGGCCTGATTTTCGGAGTTTGTATCAATGCGCAGGAACGAAATACCTCGATCAATCGCCAACTGCTCGGCCTGAGTCAGGAGCGCAGCCGCAACGCCCTGCCCCCGAAATGCCGGGTCTACGGCCAGCCGATGCGTTACAATAGCCCGCTGGCTGAGATCGAAGCCAACCTGTGCATATTCGGGCTCCTGGTCTTCGGTGAGGGCGGCCAGACCGGCAAGTTGTCCATCTATATCGGCAACCCAAAGTTGCCCTTTGGCAATATCCTGACCAAAAACGGTTTCGTTCGGATAATGCGCATCCCACTGAAAGTTACCGGCTTCGCGCATCAGCGGCACAATACGTTGAATAAGGGTCATTAGTGCCGGAAGATCGGCGGTGGTTGCTTGGCGAACGGTCATTAGGCGTAAATTGATAATTCACCGCAAATAAGGTATTTTGCCGATAGTTAACCAAGACCAGGACAGTGATGAAATTGATATTTCTGGTTGTACAATGATATTACCGAAGGAAAGAGATCCGAGATTTATCACTCTAAGACGGGGTGGGACCTTAACCGATTCAACGCATCATTTATTGGCATTATGGGCGGCCACCTGCGCAGAGCACGTATTGCACCTGTTTGAGCAAGCCAACGCTGACGATAAACGACCCAGACAAGCCATTGAATTAACTCGGGCATGGGTAAACGGAGAGATACCCATGAAACAAGCACATAAAGCAGCGTTTGCGGCAAACGCTGCGGCAAAAGGCATGTCTGACGCGGCTAAGTTTGCCGCACTGGCCGCTGGCCAGGCCGTGGCGGTGGCTCATGTGGCAGCCCATGAACTGGGTGCCGCTGCCTACGCCATCCGAGCTGTGAGGGAGTCGGTTGACGAAAATGAGCAGGATAAACTGGGACTAAAAGAATGTCGATGGCAGCGGGACCAGCTTCCGGATGCTATTCGTGAACTGGTTCTTGATGATCAAACATTAAGAAATCACCTCTGTTGGTTTGTATTCAACTGTTGATCTGACAACATAAGCCATCAAGCCCCAGCATACGGCTGAGTAGAGGCCCGAAAAGAGCATGGTATAAAACTTGCTATCAAACTGTTGGGCCGGTCCAGCAAACATCGGAAGCCCTGCCAGGCTGGATGTTAGTGCCGTTATGGGTAACCATAGGCCAACCGCTAAGGGTACATATCGTTTCCAGCTCTGCAATCTGCCTACCCGAGCTATGGTGATGCCAACTAGCAACATAGTAAGCATACTGATGGGCCAGAAGGCATCCAGAAACCAGTATAAACGTGTGTTGGCCCAAGGCTGGATAGCCTGATAGATATTCCAGAAGTTGGCTAAGGTAAGCGTCACTAAGTTGGCCCGGATAATAAAACGTCCAAAGAACGAGTTACCCGTGGCATTCAATCGGATAAGCCCAACCAGACTAGCCATCCAGGTTAGCATAAATACGAATCCACTCAAGCCATCAAAGGCGGTTTTTGCCAGCCCGGGATAAAGCACTGGAAGTAACATGCTTAGTAGAAAAGCAGGGGCACCAGCTAAACCAAAGGTGCCAAGCGTGCGATTGTTCATAAAGGTGAGGTTGTTCGGTGTTGTCAGCACTCATTGAGGCCCAAAATTGATCGTCAACGAGTCTGGATTCAACGCCCTGTCGCACCAACTGAACTAATCGCGTTATAAACTGGCGGTACGCCTGAATAAATTGTATGGAAGCGATCAGATACAAGAAAACCGATAGCGAGTCGACCGGTTTACTTCCCCTGCTTCAACATCTCAACCACCAGAGACAATTCATTGACCGTTGTTTCGGGATCACCGGAGTAACCGACGTGTCGGTAACGCACGCGCCCGTTCGGCCCGATTACCACTTTCGTGGGAATACCCTGTACTTTGTAGGATTTGGCTACCTTCTGCTGGGTGTCAAGCGGCACGACAAATGGATATGGGTTCCTGTTCATGAAATTATGTACGCGCTGTAGCGGCCCGCCTTCGCGTGTGTTGACGAACAGAAATTTAACGTTTTCGTCGTTCTGGAAACGCGTTTGGGCTTCCTGCATGGCCGGAAATGACGCTACGCACGGCCCACACCAGGTTGCCCAGAAATCCAGCACGACCACCTTACCCCGTAGCGCCGACGATGAAATGGTTCGCCCCTTCAGGTCGGTGAGTGAGAAGGCGGGCGCCGGTTCGTTGATGAGCAATTGCCGTAGTTCGTCCATTTGCTCCGCCTTCAGGTCGGATTCCAGGTCGGCCAGATAGGCATCTGCTTTGGCACCGGTGTTGCCGGGTTGTTTGGCATACCAGTCGTGCAGAGTCGTTTTAAGGGAAGGTGTCACCTTGCCAACCTGCACGGCAGATTCGATGAAGGGGCGGGCGTCATTAGCGTGATTCGTACGTAGCGCGCTAAGGAAATAGCGCTCATTGGTACGTGGGTCACTATTCTCTACATCCTCGGGATTGATAACGTCCTGATAGGCCGTATAGGCTTCGGTATATTTTTCCTGTTGTAGTAGCGCCAAAGCATAGGCGTTCATCAGATGCCGGTGCCGAACTTGTTTTTCGACTTCCCAATTACCCGTTACGCTGGCTGGTTTCGGCTGCGTTTTTAGCACAGCTATGCCCCGTTTGGCCAACTGCTCAGCTTCAGGCAGCGACCGGCGTTCTTCAGCTAATTGATTCGCCATTGTGCTCAACATCAGCACATCTAGTTGCGCCGGAGATTGCTGATCAACGAACGTTAATAGTCCCTTTATGTCGTTGTTTTTAAAATAGCCATCCGTCATCATAACCGTCAGAGCGGGCAGAAGCGTGGACGTTGGAAAATCTTTGGCGAAGGCCAGGTAAGCCGTCTTTTTGCGAGTCCAGTCGGTTTCACTGCGAATCGCCATCGAGCGATCTTTCTGCATAAGCGAACCTGCCGGATCTACCGCTTTCTGTCGCTCCCGGAGGGCGTTGGCCTTCGGAAAATCACCAATGCTTTCATACAACTGAGCGCCATCCATCAACTCAGCAACGGTTGGCGTGGTCCGGGAAGCCAGATACGACTCAATGCCAGCTTTTACTTTTGGACCATAACCGGGCTTCTTTTGCTTCACTAATGCGGCCAGATAATCGGCCCAATATTGAGAGCGCACCTCAGGATGAAGCAGCATTTCATGTTCATACAACGTAGCGACCCAGTTTGGATCAGAACGGGCACCCGCTTCGTATAGATAGTGACTTCGGGTAAAAACGGATGCCTGTCCGCCAATGGCGTGGGGAACCGTTCGACCTGATGCATCACAAATCGGAATTACGTAAAGCTGACCTTTATTGACATCCGTGCGATTCGGCACTTTACTGTTCCGAAACAGCAGCATAGTTCCAGTCACCTCTTTTGCCGACGCAGGCAGTTGACCAACATAATCGTTCCCCTGCCGAATCAACGTAACGGTTGCCGGACGGCTCAGTTGCATCATGTTGGGGGCACCATACCGAACGTATCGACCTTCGAGCGTACTGTCTTTGGCTAAGGGCGTCGTTTGGGGTGAATACGTAAACGAAACAGGCTGTCCAACCTGCGGTTTTTCTGGTGAAAAACAGAATTGAGCGGTAGCTGGCAGACAAGTAACCGCTATCAAAAGTAAGGAAAAGAAAGGCTTCGTATTCATACTGAATGACTTAACAGCTATGTATCCAGGTAAAATCTAACTATTTTTTAAACACAAAGACACAGCGTACACTAAGACTTAAGATCGTTTTTTAACTATTTACCTCTATGTTCTCTGTGCATCTGTGTTTAAAAATCAATGTTGATATTTATTTATACCAGTACCGGTTCTTCTTTTTGCACGGGCTTCGACACGGCCCATAAGCCTATGAACGTAAATAAACCATTGAGCAGCAGGCGCTCAAAGCCAAACTGATACCCGCCAAACCAGGCCGCTGAATTCTCATTGACAACGTAGGTAAACACAGGAGACGCCAGACAAATAAATGGCACAACGCGATCCATAACCGGACGTTTGCTAAAAATACCGAAGGCATAAAGTCCCAAAAGCGGCCCATAGGTATAGCCCGCAATATCGAAAACAGCCGTAATAACTTCCTTACTGTTGAGTTGTCTAAAAGCGATGATAACGACGTAGAAAAGCAGTGAAAATCCGATGTGAACAATTTGCTTAATCCGTGACCGCTCAGCTTCGGGCCGTTTTTCGACGTTCATAAAATCCACGCAGAATGAAGTCGTCAGTGCGGTTAATGCCGAATCGGCGCTGGCATACGTAGCGGCCGTGATGCCGAGCAGGAACGTAATACCAACTACCAAACCGAGATGATTCAGCGCCAGCAGTGGGTACAGATCATCGGTTTTTGTGGGAATGGCAATACCTTCCCGTTGCGCAAAAACGTAGAGCAATACGCCGAGTGACAGAAACATAAAATTGACAAATACCAGCGTAACGGTAAACCAGAACATATTTTTCTGAGCCTCGCCGATGTTCTTACACGTCAGGTTTTTCTGCATCAAATCCTGATCTAGGCCTGTCATGACAATGGCAATGAAGGCTCCTGAGATGAACTGTTTGAAGAAATTCTTGGGGTCGTTGGCATCCCAATAAAATACCTGCGACATCGGACTGGCTTTCACGGTCTGAACTAATTCACCAAACGAGAGACCCAATTCTTTTGAAATAAGTACGATCGTTAATACGACAGCCGTAACCAGAAACACGGTCTGGAGCGTATCGGTCACAATGATCGTTTTAACGCCCCCTTTGAAAGTGTACACCCAGATCAGTCCAATTGTAATCAGTACCGACACTTCAAATGGGATGCCCAGTGCATTAAACAAGGCTATCTGTAAAACGCCAGCCGCTACATAGAGCCGAACGGCCGAGCCAACTGTCCGGGCTAATAGAAAGAACCCTGCCCCGGTTTTATAGGACCAGAAGCCAAAGCGTTTTTCGAGGTACCCGTAGATGGAAATAAGGTTTAACCGGTAGTAGAGCGGCATCAGCACCGTACCAATCACGATGTAGCCGATAATGTAGCCAAGGACGACCTGGAAGTACGAAAATCCAATCTTCCCGACGGCACCCGGCACCGAAATGAACGTAACGCCCGAAAGCGACGTACCGATCATTCCAAACGCTACTAACCACCAGGGCGACTGCCGGTTGGCCGTAAAAAAAGCGTTAGTGTCGGCTCCGCGGGCGGTATAGAAAGAAACAGCAATCAGCATCCCGAAGTAGGCAATCAGGATCACTAAAGCGAGGGTGGTATTCATGCGAAATGAGGCAACTTTTCAGGCCAAAAAGGGGTTCTTTTATTACGCGGCAATGGTTTTAAAGATGGCCATTTTGCCGTAAATTTGCTAAGTAAACACGCATTTAACTCCCATGCAACCTTTTGAAGAAAACGATTGGTCGACCAATGTAGATGTACTCGACGAAGTAGTTGAAACCGACGTTCATAACCTCGTGGTCTTCAACGATGAAGTCAATACGTTCGACCACGTAATCGAAACATTGATAGATGTCTGCGCGCATACGCCCGAACAGGCCGAGCAATGTACGCTTCTTATTCATTACAAAGGCAAATGCTCTGTCAAGAACGGATCATGGGAAGAACTCGTCCCAATGCGTAACGAAATTTGCCGTCGGGGCATCTCAGCGGAAGTATTGAATTAATGTTGAATGATGAATTATGAATGATAAGTGTTCATAATTCATCATTTATAATTTATCATTCATAATCGCACCGGCGACCCGGTCATCATTCTCTTGGAGTATCCATCCAAACTTATAGAAGACGCAGTAAACGAGGTGTCGAAACTGCCGGGAATCGGGAAGAAAACTGCCCTGCGACTGGTGCTGCACCTCCTTAAACGCGATGAAGAACAAACCGAAACGCTGGCCCAGAGTCTGACGGCTATGCGGACGAAGGTTAAGTATTGTCGCAAATGTCATAACCTGTCGGATAACGATCTCTGCACGATCTGCGCCAGCATGAAGCGCGATCAGTCGCTGATCTGCGTGGTAGAAGATACCCGAGACGTACTGGCCATTGAAAATACAGCCCAGTATAAAGGCTTGTATCATGTGCTGGGGGGGATTATCTCACCCGTTGAAGGAATCGGACCAAGCGACTTGCAGATTGACTCACTCATGACACGCCTGCGTGGGGAAGAGAGCGAACAGGTACGGGAAATTATTCTGGCCATTAGTCCCACAATGGAAGGCGATACAACCGCTTTTTATCTTCAGAAAAAGCTTAAGCCATTCAACCTCAAAATCTCGACGATTGCACGGGGTGTTCCGATTGGGGGCGATCTCGAATATGCGGATGAAGTCACGCTCGGACGTAGTATTCTGAGTCGGATAGCCTATGACTAAAACGGGCGTTTGGATTTGTATGACCCAACACCGTTTATAAACCACAAAAACTCGTTTCTTTGCGTTTGTGACCCGGATTTCATTGAACATTCGACTGCTTGGCATGTTCTGTTTAGTGGACCTTCGGTCACAAACGCATTTTTGTTTTCTTACAAACCAACATTCGCATGAATCGCTCCGAGTTTTTGAAAATGGCCTTTGGTGCTTCGGCCGGGCTGGTCGCTTTCCGCTCGTTTGGTTTTTCGCCCGCTCAGGCAGAAGGCCCTTTCAAACTGGCACCCCTCCCGTATGACGCTGGTGCGCTCGAACCGCACATTGATAAAATGACGATGGAAATCCACCACGATAAGCACCACAAAGCGTATGTGGATAACCTGAACAAAGCCGTAGCCGGGACCGACATGGCCAAGATGGACATTGACGCTTTAGTAAAGAGCGTGAGTAGCACTACGCCCCCCGCCGTACGTAACAATGCGGGTGGCCATTGGAACCACACGTTCTTCTGGAATATCATGGGCCCTAACGCTGGTGGAGCACCCAAAGGAGCACTGGCTGATGCCATCAACAAGAAATATACGTCGTTCGACAATTTTAAAACCGAGTGGGGCAAGGCGGCTACGGGCCGTTTTGGTTCCGGTTGGGTATGGCTCATCAAGAATGGCAACGATGTTGAAATCATCTCGACGCCTAATCAGGACAACCCATTGATGGCGCTGGCCGAGAAAAAAGGCACGCCTGTTCTGGGACTTGATGTGTGGGAACACGCCTATTACCTGAAATACCAGAACCGTCGGCCAGAATACGTAACGGCTTTCTGGAACGTAGTAGACTGGAATAAAGTAGGAAAGAACTTCGGCGCGTAGTTAATAGAATAGGCAGTTACAAAACGGTACGCCGTTGGGCGGGGCCGCCTTTTAGGTTGTAGAGTCATAAAGTTGTAAAGTTGGCTGGTGTGTCCTTAAACTTTACAACTATATGACTCTACAACTTTATAACTGCCTTATAAACTTTTGTATTTTTGCAAAAAATAGTTTAGTCCATGTTATCAGAAGAATTATACAACGAAATTCCGTCATTAGATTTGGCGGATTTCACCTCAGGCGATCCCGAACGCAAAGCCCGTTTTGTGCAGGATCTGGGTAGGGCGTTTAATCAAATCGGTTTTGTTGCCATTCGCAATCACGGTTTAACTGAGGACTTGACTAAGCGGTTATACGATTCAGCACAGGCTTTTTTCTCCTCGCCTGATACCTTGAAACAGAAATATGAACACCCCGAACTGAATGGCCAGCGTGGCTACATCGGGAAGGGGAAAGAAACCGCCAAAGGATTTAAAGTGGCGGATTTGAAGGAGTTTTACCACATTGGTCAGCCGGAACCCGAAGGCGACATGCCTGCCAACGTACTGCCGGAGGAATTTCCTGAGTTTAGCGAAGCGACATTAACCGCTTACAGAACACTGGAGAATGCCGGCAAGCAACTGCTACGTGCCATTGCCCTCTATCTGAAGCTCCCCGAAAATTATTTTGACGATAAAGTTGAGAACGGCGATAGTATTTTGAGGGCGTTGCATTATTTCCCGCTCGATCCTGACACCACGCCGGATGGCGCGGTGCGGGCTGCTGCTCATGGTGATATTAACCTTATTACGTTGCTTATGGGCGCTTCGGCTGATGGGCTGGAAGTGCTCCGTCGTGATGGTAAATGGATTGGCATTACGGCCCTTCCCGACCAGGTTGTGGTGAACGTAGGCGATATGCTCGACCGACTGACCAACCACAAACTGAAATCAACCATTCATCAGGTGGTCAATCCGCCCCGGGAGAAGATGAACCAGTCGCGGTACTCGATTCCGTTCTTCATGCACCCTCGTGCTGATATGGATCTAACCAGTCTGGAAAGCTGCATTGATGCGCAGCACCCTAAAATATATGTGAACATGACAGCAGGTGAGTTCCTGGACGAGCGGCTGATGGAACTTGGTCTAAAAAAAGCGTAAGTGCGTACAACGTCCGGGCTGGGTCGCCAGCCCGGACGTTGATTAGACTGCCTCTCCCGATCGCATCCTATGCTGCCACATCTGCCAACCGTTAAGCCCGTACGTCGAATCCGGTACATTATCTTTCTGAAAGATGTGCTGGTTCTGGCGCTGACGACGTTTGGCGGACCGCAGGTGCATCTGGCCATGTTTCATGAGCGACTAGTTTTAAAACGGCGGTATCTGACGGAGGATGAGCTGCTGGAACTGAATGCGCTTGGTCAGGTTCTCCCCGGTCCAACATCAACCCAGACGATTACGGCTATTGGCTTTAAATTCGGCGGCCCGAATCTGGCGTACATTACGTTGATCATCTGGATACTCCCTGCTGTAAGTATCATGATAGCCGCCGGGATGGGTATCTATTATCTGGAAAAACACCAGTTGTCACTCCAGTTTACCCGATTTATTCAACCTATGGCCGTCGGTTTTATGATTGTAGCCGGGTATCGAATTGGTCGGAAAGTAATAAAGAATCAAATCAGTCTGGGGCTGGCTCTAACAGCGGTATTGGTCGGTTATGTTTTCCGGTCGCCGGTGATGACGCCCATTGTGATCGCCGTTGGTGGACTCACTACCGCACTGACTTACGAAAAACAGGAACGAATGGAAAAGAAGCCCCTGCGTGTGCAGTGGGCTAATTTTTTTCTATGGCTGGGGGTGTTCATTGCGGCTGCTGGCCTGGGGGCGATTACACAGTCATTACCTGTGCGCTTATTTGAAAATTTTTACCGTAACGGCAGCTTCGTGTTCGGGGGAGGACAGGTATTGACGCCCATGCTCTATAATGAGTTTGTCGCTTTTAAACACTACCTGACCCGTGAGGAGTTTTTGTCGGGCTTAGGCCTGGTACAGGCCGTACCAGGTCCCGTTTTCGCATTTGCCTCCTACATTGGTGCGCTATCCATGCGCGATGCCGGTATGCATGGTCAACTGTGGGGCGGAATAGTCTCGACAGTCGGCATATTTCTGCCAGGTACGTTCCTTATCTTCTTCGTGTATCGTTTTTGGGAGCAACTAAAACGCTATCGGGTTGTGCGGGCTTCTTTAGGCGGCATCAATGCAGCTAGCACGGGCCTGACGGCAGCTGCGGCCATCGCCCTATTCGAACCGATGGCTGCTCACTGGCCGTCGGTGGTAGTGGTGCTAGTCACGATCGGTGTACTTCTATACACCAAAATCCCCCCTTACGTATTGATTTTGGGCGGCTTGCTGGCAGGAATACTTATCTGAAAAGCCCTCAATAGGTAGTAAGCACTCGGGCTTTTGTACTGCCTTTTTACGCCGTAAAGTTTGGCAGTGACTCCGTAACCAGCTTTATTTCCAAACGACTGAAACGACAATAATGGAAATGGCCAGCAGAAGCTGGACGGCTACTTTAAGCGTGAATGGCTGCCCAAAATGAAGAGGGTACAGGATAGCTCCGGCAATTACGCCCGTAACAAAAAACAAAAATCGGTTCGACCACATAGACCCATTGAATCCTTCGACGCCGTATTTAGACGCTTTAATCCAAACCCAGGTACAGGCTATCGCTAATAAATAAGGTATCGGTGAGCGGATCCATTTGTCCGATTTGAATTGCCAGTACATGATGTACCAATGCCCGAAAGAACCGACCAGAAAGAGAATAATAGCGGCACCTATTTTCGAGAAATCCATAATCACCCCCTTAGATTTGTTGCATAATTCGCAGTATTTATTGAAAGACAATAGTACTAATCAATTCGCAAAATGGCCTGACTAGAGTTCATCCGAGAGATAATTTCGGATGGTCTGGTAAGGGCGTAGTAGCCCCTGCGTTTTGCCATTTGTTCCTTTATCAGAACCGTTGGTACGGGCTTCCCCCGACCGACTACGATTGCTGTTCTGGAGAGCAAGCATCTCTTTCCGCAACTGTCGTTGTTCGTCGTCTGTCAAGACGGTGCGTGTAGCCTCTCCCTGACCGTAGCCATCGTTGAAATTGCTGATGCGGCTATCGGTTTGTGCTAACTTGAGTTCAGATAATAATTCGTTCAATTCGGACGTAATACTCTGACGCTCTTCTTTTAATTCCTTTAAGTTAGGTAACAAGTCGAGAGTATGCTGGAGTACTTGCTGCTGTGTGCGTTGCTCAGCCAATTGCGTTTCGAGGGGGGCGATTTCCTTGTCCAGTCGTTTCAGGCGTCGGCGCAATTTTCCTAGTTTAATATCGGCCTGTAACCATCGAAACCAAAAGGCCGATAACACGGGTAGCGCAATGCCTAAACATACCGCCCCCGCCAGAGCAAACAGAATACCACTCAGCACGAACGAGAGTAACGCCCAGGGGCTGTTTACAAGTGCCAGATTCAGTTCACTGGATTCGCTCAACTGCTTCTCAATTTTACTCAGCGTAGACGGACTAAGCACCTGTGTGGCTGCGGTAGGATCCGTATTAAGTTGTAGCTGCCGGACCGATTTGTTGATAGCTGCTTTGAGCTGATCCGTTCGGTACGCTTCATAACGAAACCAGCCGAGTACGGCCAGCGTCAGCACCGAAAATACGGCTAATGCCATTTTGAAGCGGCCATATCTACGCCCATTTTTCACCGGATCTTCCTGATAGGGCTGCTCGATAAGTCGGTCGTACGCGGGTTTCAGCAGAATTGATACCATCGCTAGTCCCACGGCAAAGGCCCAGGCTTCGTTGGTGTTACGTATGTTGAGTGCGTAGGCTACAATCTCGTGGGAGATGATCAGATCACCCGCCAGAAATGAAATACCAGCGACCAGGAACAGAAGCCCGGCCAGCAATGAATAATCTGGTGCGGCTTTTGTTCGGCGTTCCAGTAGCTGATTGCGGTCCGATTCCAGTGCTTGCCGGTCTGCTTCCTTTTGTTTGATCTGCTTATCTAGCCGGTCCACCTGGCTTGTGAAATTTTGCAGATCGGCAAAAGCGGTTCTGTTAGCGTCAGTAGCTTCGGCCAGTTGGCGCTCAGTGTTGGTCAGTTCAGTGCGCTTTTCCTGAATCCGGTCTGTAATCCAGTCCGTGTTAACCTGACTCGATAAATAGCCTTCGTATGTTTCCCGGTTAACTCCTTCAACACCACTTGCATAGCCATGCTGAAAATCGGGTTGATTCGTTGGTTCCATAAGTTCAAGTTGTATAGTTGTTGTATATTAAGGTTGTAGAGGCTCGATAAGTCGATAACCACTACGTGTTCCCGTCTTGTCAATCAACTCAAAAACTAGTTGAAAATTGCTTCCCGTTGTTGTTGGGTGAGCTGATCGCGGACGCTGCGGGCGAGTTCAAACTCGCTCAGAAATAAGTTAACAAGCCCATCAAGCCGAGCGTTCAGTCGGGTTAAGTCGGCCTCAATGTGAGTCAGGGTTGTTACGATCGGCCACTTTTGCGTACGAATCGTCTCAACCTCACGAGTGAGCTGAGTGATTTGGGCTTCCCAGACAGGTAGATTTTGTTCCTTATGTAATAGTAACTCTCTATTGGCCTGAATGTTGTCAATATCTGCCTGCAAAGTAGTCAGGGTACTTAGTAGCAATTTGCCCGCCAGTAGAAAAAGGAAAAAAACGAAAACGCCCAGTGCAAGGGCTTGGCCGGCCGATTGGGTTTGCCAGGCTTGGACCAGCACGAACACTGATGTCGCTACTGGTAGCCCAATTTCTTCAACCAGCCGCCGACCTGACAGTCGGGTATCTGTTTCATAAAAGAACGATGTGCGACCAAACAGATTGAACATCCCTGCCAGAAAAACACCTGCCCCAATCCAGCGATTTGGGAAAGCAGGCCGTAGCGTTTCGTCGATAAGATAGAAGTTGCCAATGCACATCAGTCCCGAAAGCAACAGGCTGATCATTGTCCGAATCAGGTTGTTGGAGGCTGGGTTTTTATCCCTTAACGCGCTGGACTGACCCCGTAGTGACGTAATAAGATTTTCCTGCTGCTCGATTAGCCCGTTAAGTTCGCTGAGCTTCCCGGTATGTTGTTCGAGTAGTCTTTCCAGTGGGGCAGCCTGCTGACTAAAAAGAGAGCGTATTTCGGCGATTTTTTCATCGGGGCGGGCATCAGATAAGCCGAACAAAACGCCCTCATCGCGCAGATTTTCTTCGTCCGTTAACCAATCTGGCAGAAAGTCTATTGTACTAGTTACGGCAATGGATTCATTCGGCACGTTTTGGGGGAATACGGAAAAAATAGGTGGAAGGGACGTTCTCACTGGCACAAGCGTAGTGGCTGGCAAGGGTACTGTAGAATCACGAGAAAAAAAGGAACGAAGGCGTCGAATAAACGTCATTATTGAATTCCGCGAATGGATAAGGCAGCCAAAACAGACTTTCAGAGTAAAAACGGCCGTAAATACGTAAAAATTACCCCATTAATGCAAGTACTTATTGATGTATGGGAACTGTTCAGGCCAGCTTTACAGGAAGGGCGTATCCCTATTATAGGAATACGCGTCGAAGGGCCGCCCATAGCCGTTTCTTCAAGTTCTGATCGGCTTCGATAGTTGGCAAAGAATCGGCCATCAGGAACGTAATACCCTCAAACCGAACCGGTGCGTACCGATCCATCATAATATCGAGGTTAACCCGCTCGAAGGGCACCCCGAACGTAATGAAATGGTTGATGTATTTCCCCCGTAGCAACTCGGCAAAATTCATATCCTGAACACCATGCAGGTTCAATAAATCGACACCGTCGATGTTAAGATTAACGGCTTTCAGAATCTTTTCCAGGAATAACAAATTGCTGGGGTCCAATTCTTCATCGGCCAGTAGCAGCACTTTGTGGTTCAATTGCGGTAGCCGTGGCTGTTGCTGAGCCGGAGGGAAAATAGACGGCGTTGTGGGGCGTGGCGCGGGTTCAGGTAATGCTTCAGGCGCTGTAACGATAACGATTGGCTCGGGAGTGGACGTGGGCACGCCAGGAGCCATTACTGGTTCATCTACTAACAACAGTTCATTATTGACCACCGTAGACTCTGCAGCTAACGTCTCTAAAGCCGAAAGCAAATCATCACTAACCAGGGCACCCACCTCGTCAACTACCTGATCGACGGTTTCATTTACTGACCATGATTCATTGGCGATTCGGAAAATCGAATCGCTTTGGTATAAGGTCTGATAGAAATTCCTGGCTGACATGGGGACGCTGGATAACGATGGTGAATGAAGCAGCCATAACGGTACATAAAGTCATGTACCGTTATGGCTGCTTACAACGTACTGAAAAACTAAGCAATCACAGCCTGCCGGTGAATAATGGCTTCACGGTCGGGACTGGTTGAGATAAAGTTGATGGGTAAGCCCAGCGTATCTTCCAGAAAGTAAACGTAATCCGCCAGTTCGGCCGGTACGTCCGTAAAAGAACGAATGTCGGTCAGATCCGTTTGCCAGCCTTTAAATGACTTGTATATGGGCTTTACGGCCGTATCACAAAGATCATAGGGCATTTGTTCCGTTGTTGTACCGTCGGGTAGCTCGTAATGCGTGCATACCTGAATCTCATCAAAGATGTTCAGCACATCGACCTTCATCATCACCAACTGCGTCACGCCGTTAATCATGATCGCGTATTTCAGAGCGGGCAGATCAAGCCAGCCACACCGACGCGGCCGACCGGTAGTAGCACCAAACTCACGGCCTTCCTTCCGAATCAACTCTCCAGTTTCGTTGGAGAGTTCCGTTGGGAAAGGGCCGCTACCAACGCGCGTGCAGTAGGCTTTGAAAATTCCGTATACTTCGCCAATCTGACGTGGCGCCACGCCAAGTCCAGTGCACGCACCAGCCGTCATGGTACTGGAGGACGTAACGAAAGGATAGGAACCGAAGTCAATATCCAGTAATGAACCCTGCGCGCCTTCGGCTAATACTTTCTTTTTGTCGCTTAGCGCTTCGTTGACTGTATATTCACTATCAGTCAACTGGAACTGCTTCATGAATTCCACCGCGCCAAAAAATTCGGCTTCGGCCTGTGGAAGCACCGATTGATAATCAAAGTTATTCTGTTCCAGAATGACTTTATGAATGGCCACCAGTTTCCCGTATTTCTCTGAAAAGTTTGGCGACAGAATATCACCAACCCGCAAGCCCTGCCGGGCCACTTTATCCTGATACGTAGGACCAATACCCCGTAGCGTTGACCCAATTTTCGACTCGCCTTTTGCCTGTTCGTATGCGGCATCCAGAAGCCGGTGAGTTGGAATGATGATCGATGCTTTCTTCGAGATCTGAAGATTCTGCGTTAAGGCAAGATTGTATTTCGCCAGACCGTCAATTTCCTTCTTAAACACAATTGGGTCCAGTACTACGCCATTGCCAATTATATTAAGAATATCGTTCCGAAAAATACCGGATGGAATCTGGTGCAGCACATGTTTCAGCCCATTGAATTCGAGCGTATGTCCAGCGTTTGGGCCACCCTGAAAGCGGGCCACAACCTGATACTGCGGAGCCAGTACGTCCACAATTTTACCTTTTCCTTCGTCGCCCCATTGGAGGCCTAATAAAACATCGATCATTCTGATTGGTCCGCTAACGCGGCTATGGTTACGCTAATTCTTTATTTGTACCTAATACATTCGGTTCTGGTTGAATGTCACCAAAACGAAATGCAAGTGGTCCCGAACCGTTTTTGTTCAGGTGCTCAAGCCGCGCTTTGGCTTCTTCAACGGTGGGTACGTGTCCAGCAGGAATCCACCACAACACGGTCATCATCTGGTCAGGCGAATCCACGCGGGGCTTCTCAAACCACTTTCGGCGGTCTTTCATAACGGCAGTATGCCTACTTTTAAACACAAACGCCTGTAGCTGTTCGACCGATGCCCAGACCGACATGTTGACAATGATACGTTCATCATCGAACGGGCGCAGGCTGATGGCATCGTTTCCATCACCTTTGAGCCGCCAGACAAACCCGTCACTTTGCTCTGCCAGTTGGTTGATTGTGTCGAGCTGCGCAACAAAATCAGCCATAATCGGGTGATTAATGGCTGGCGCAAGCATTCGGGCAATGTTTAGTTGGGCAAGAGGCATTCTATATATGACGTAAGGTATAAGATGTATGATATAGAAGCTAGGTATATGTCATACATCTTATACCTTACATCATATATAAGATTACTCTTCCATCGACACCTGAGCTTCCTGCCGTTCTTTGGCCATTTCGTCCCGGTTTTCGCAGAGGTCGCGGGCGCAGGAACCGTAGAAGATCAGTGAGTGGTGCATGACATTGAACTTCAGCATATCGCCAACTAGGTTCTGAATATTCTGGACACGTGGGTCACAAAACTCCATTACCTTGTGACAGTCCGTACAGATCAGGTGATCATGCTGACGATAACCGTATGACTTTTCGTACTGCGCCAGGTTGCGGCCAAACTGATGTTTGGTCACCAGATCACAGTCCACGAGTACATCTAACGTATTATAGACAGTAGCCCGACTAACGCGATACTTCTTGTTTTTCATGGAGATATATAACTCATCCACGTCGAAGTGATCCTGCCGGTTATAAATTTCTTCAAGTATGGCGAAACGTTCGGGCGTCTTTCGTAAGCCTTTACGTTCGAGATAAGCCCGGAAAATCATCAGGGCAGCTTCTAGATTCGTTTGTGTCGGCGCTGGCATTTCCGGTTCCGATTAGTTGAAAGTACAAAGGTACAGGTTTGTCATCTGAAGTTCGTCGTTTGAAGTTATTTATAACCTAAGCAAATAACGATAGACAACGAACGGCAAATCGCAAACCGATTAAGAGTCAAATCGCACCACTTCAAACACGCCCTGCACGCGTTCCAGTTTGCGCATTAGCGTTTCGAGGTGACCGGTGTCGTGGACGTAAAGGCGAATGTTCCCTTCAAAAATACCGTCTTTAGAGTCAATAGCCACCGAACGCATGTTGATGTGGAGTTCGTTGCTGATGACCCGCGTTACGTCGTTGATCAAACCCACCCGATCGGTGCCAGTGATACGTAATCCGGCCAGAAATGCCAATTCCTTCTGGGATGTCCATTTAGCCTTGATAATCCGGTTGCCGTGGTTCGACATCAATTCAACCGCATTTGGACAGGTAACCCGGTGAATTTTGATACCGTCGTTGATCGTTACGAACCCGAATACATCGTCGCCCGAGATGGGATTGCAACACTTGGAGAGTGTGTAGTCAATCCGGTCCATATCCTCGCCAATGAGCAGCATGTCGGCGTCGGCACGCTCACCATGAATTTTCTTGAGTTCCTTGACAAACGCTTTCGCGTCGGGCAGAGTATCCGTGTTGAGCTTGTTCGCGCGGTTTTCCTTGGCTTCTTTGTCGGACTTGAACTTCTTGAGCTCGCCAACGTCGATATGGCCCTTACCCACCCGATAGAAAAAATCGTCAGTCGTTTTAGAGCCAAAATAAGCCCGCAACTGATTAATGATTTCATTGGTCATTTCCACCCGCAGGATGCGTAGTTTCTTATTGACCAATTCGCGGCCATCCGTTACGTAGCGCTTGTTTTCTTCTTTGATCAAATCCTTGATCTTGGTCTTGGCTTTCGACGTCACCACAAACCGCAACCAGTCTTCGCTGGGCTTTTGTCGGTTCGACGTAATAACCTCTACCTGATCGCCATTCTGTAGCACGTAGCTTAGTGGCACAAGCGTGTTGTTGACCTTGGCCGCCATACACCGCGCACCAATCTGGGTGTGTATGTCGAAAGCAAAGTCCAAAGCAGTTGCTCCGCGTTGCAGCACCTGAAGGTCGCCTTTGGGCGTGAATACAAAGACTTCTTCGCTGTAGAGATTACTTCTGAAATCATCAACGAACTCAATAGCCGCTTTTTTATCGCCACTACCCGCCGACTCAATCATGTCGCGCACCTGACTGATCCAGGCTTCGATGCCTTCTCCAGTTTTGGTGTCGTTACCTTTGTATTTCCAGTGAGCCGCGTAGCCCTTCTCGGCAATTTCATTCATCCGTTCGGTACGGATCTGCACCTCCACCCACTGCCCCAATTTGCTCATTACAGTCGTGTGAAGCGACTCATACCCGTTGGTACGTGGGGTGCTGATCCAGTCTTTCAACCGGTCGGGGTTGGGTTTGTAATGATCCGTTACGATGGAATAGGCACGCCAGCAGGCCGCTTTTTCTTCTTCCGGCAGTACGTCCAGAATGATCCTGACCGCAAACAAATCGAAAATTTCCTCGAAGGGCTTTTTCGATTTATTCAGTTTGGTCCAGATCGAATAGATCGACTTGGGCCGACCTTTAATGATGTATTTTATGCCGGTCTCGGCCAGATCTTTCTCAATCGGTTCGATGAATCGACCAATGAACCGATCACGCGCGAGCCGAGTTTCCCGTAACTTTTTGGCAATGTCTTTGTAAGCCTCAGGCTCTACATGTTTGAGGTAGAGGTCTTCCAGTTCCGACTTAATCGTGTATAGACCGAGCCGGTGAGCCAGTGGCGCATAGATATAAATCGTTTCGGAGGCAATCTTTAACTGCTTATCGCGGGGCATCGATTCCAGCGTCCGCATGTTATGCAACCGATCAGCGAGTTTGATCAGAATCACCCGCACATCGTCCGATAACGTCAGCAGCATCTTCCGGAAATTCTCCGCCTGCTGCGATGAGCCGTACTCAAAGTAGCCTGAAATCTTGGTCAGGCCGTCGATAATTCGGGCCACCTTCGGTCCAAATGCCCGATCAATATCAGCAATTGTCGTATCCGTATCTTCCACTACGTCGTGAAGCAGCGCGGCCACAATGCTGGTCGGGCCAAGACCAATTTCTTCAACGGCGATCTGGGCGACGGCCAACGGATGGTAAATATATGGCTCTCCCGACCGCCGACGCATGTTTTTGTGGGCTTCGGCCGACGTATTGAACGCTTTTTTAATCAGCTTAGCGTCATCGCCTTTCAGCATTGGCTTTGCCGCTCGTAACAATCGCCGGTATCGTTTCAGGATTTCCTGTCGCTCCAGTTCTAAGTCGATAACGGGTTCGGTGCCGGGCCCCGGTACCTCTGGTACACCAGAGTTATCAGACCGTTCAATGGCATTTATCATAGTGGGCTTCGTTGCAGGTAATTGCCTTTAGGTTGTACTCGTACTACCAAGATAACAAAATAATAATCGAAAATTGCTTTGCGATTATCTAAAAATAAAACCTTCGCACAAATGTCTTGACACGTATATTTTTTTTTATACCTTTGCACCCTGAAACGACGAAACGTTGTTCAGTAAACAGCATCCCAACGCGTTTTTTCGCTGACTGATCCTGTTTAACATTGGCCCTGCGGGCGTGGCGAAATTGGTAGACGTGCCAGACTTAGGATCTGGTGCCGCAAGGCATGGGGGTTCGAGTCCCTCCGCCCGTACAAAGTTTAAGCGAAAGAGTGAAAGAGCGAAAGAGCGTTGTCTATAACAATTCACTCTTTCGCTTTTTTACTCTTTCGCTCTTTCATTTAAAACCGATACAAACGTGGATATTACCTTAGAAAAAGCCAGCGACACGAATGCTTCGCTGAAAATTACGCTAACACCGGCCGACTATAAGCCAGAAGTAGATAAGAAACTGAAAGATTATGGGCGTAAGGTTCAACTGAAGGGTTTCCGTCCTGGTCACGTACCTGCCTCGCTGGTGCAGAAGATGTACGGTAAAAGTATTCTGGTGGACGAAATCAACGCCATGTTGAGCAAAACCGTTAGCCAGTATATCCGCGAAAATAAATTGCAGGTTGTTGGTGATCCCATTCCGGATCGGGAACTGGCTGACACCATCGACTGGGACAACCAATCGGAATTTGCGTTCAGCTATACCCTTGGACTGGCGTCTGAGTTCGATATTGATTTCAGCGATCTGCCGAGCGTATCCCAGTATGAAATTCAGGCTGGTGAGGCTGAAGTTGATTCGACGATTGCTGACTTGCAACAACGTTTTCACGCCCACGGCCATGGTGAGGAAGTTGCCGATGGCGACACCATCTACGGTGAACTGAAACAGACAAGCGCACCCGAAGGAACCGATGCCTTTACAGCTAAAACGGCTTTCCCAATGAACCAGATGGCCGAAGACGCCAAAAGTCAGTTTGTTGGCAA
This sequence comes from Spirosoma jeollabukense, assembly GCF_054777855.1. Taxonomy (NCBI): domain Bacteria; kingdom Pseudomonadati; phylum Bacteroidota; class Cytophagia; order Cytophagales; family Cytophagaceae; genus Spirosoma; species Spirosoma jeollabukense. The sequence continues at coordinate 69,128 of NZ_BAAHAD010000015.1, read as the reverse complement.
GAAAAAAGGTGACGTAGTGACGTTTGTGCTGGAACAGGCATTTCCCGATGAAAAAGCGCGCGCTAACGCAACGGGTGTGAAAAAAGAGGAAGCGGCTGAGCTAACAGGCGAGTTTACGTTTGAAGTCGATGACATCACTAGAAACGAACCTGCCGAATTGAATCAGGAGTTTTTCGATAAAGTGCTGGGCGTTGGTGCCGTTAGCGACGAAGAACAATTCCGCACAAAAGTGGCCGAAATCATCCGGGGTAACTACGGTCGTGAGTCAGCCCAGTTGCTACGTTTGGATATTGAGAAAACATTGCTTGAGAACACGCCCATTTTATTGCCCGACGAGTTCCTGAAGAACTGGTTGCTGGAAGTTAACGAAGGCAAGTTCACCCCCGAGCAAGTTGATGAACAGTATGACGACTTCACCAAGTCCGTTAAACTACAACTCATCAAAAACAAGATCGCGGATAAAGCTGATATTAAAGTTGAGTTCGATGAAGTGCTGGCCGTAACCCGTGAGATGGTACGTGAGCAGTTCGGGTTTGCTGGTAGCGAAGATGAAGAGATGAAAAAAACCATCGATCGCATTGCCCGCAATTACCTGATGGACGAAAAGAATAACGGTCAGAATTATACCAGTACGTTCAACCGGGTGTATGACGATAAAGTGATTGAATTCGCGAAAACGCAAATGACCATCGTGTCGCAGGACATAACGGTAGACGAATTTAAAGCACTGGTTGAGAATCGTTAATCAACGCATAGGGACGTAACGAAGAAGCGTTCCCAGCGGTCAATACTATTTTAACGTAGCCTTACAAACCTACAAGGTCTCCAGGGTCTTGTAGGTTTTTTTATTTGAACACTATCGGGTGGCCTTCTTTCGGCACCAGGAATTTTTCTTCAGGAATATTTTTCTCCTTCAGTGCTTTTCGCAAATCATCGGCGGGTTCAAACAAGCCATCGTCACCCTGTTGAAAGGTGCCAAAGTGAATGCCCACAGCCTGCATGGGATCGAGATCAACGAAGGCCTGTACAGCCCCAGCGGGCGACACATGGATAGGTGCCATAAACCACTCGGGCCGATACGAACCAATGGGCAACAACGCAAGCTTTATGGGTCCGGTGCCGGGCAAGCCCGGTTCGCTACGCTTAGCCAGCTCGGCAATATGCTTGAAATGAGGGCCATAGCCGCTGTCTCCGCAGAAATACGTAGTACCAAAGCTTGTGTGAAGCAAATAGCCACACCAGAGCGTTTCGTCGTTGTCGCCCAAGCCCCGATTACTGAAATGTTGTGCCTGCGTGCAGGTTAGCCAGAGTTTATCATTCACTTTCAACGTATCGTTCCAGTCAAGCTCGCGGGTGATTCGCCCGTCAACGGATTTGGGCAAATAGGAAACTCCCAGGGGCGTAACGAACAGTGGATTATGCGCTTTCACTAACTTTTTGATCGTCGGCAGGTCCAGATGATCGTAGTGATTATGGCTCAGCAACACGACGTCAATCGGGGGTAATTCCTCAAAGCGGAGTCCTGGCGGACGTTTGCGCTTAATACCCAGCCAGGATGTTGGCCCTACCCGTTTCGACCAGACCGGATCTGTCAGGATATTCAGCCCATTCGTCTGGATCAGAAATGTCGAGTGATTCACGAACGTCAATACCAGACTATCCCCTTCTATACGTGCTGCTGGTCGAGCGCCAACAAACGCATCAGGTTGCTCTGGCCAGGGCCCTTTGTCGCGGTGCAATAGCCACTTCAGCAACCCGGCCGATGTCCGCTCGGGCATACCCGGGTTGAAAAATTTCTTCCCGTTAAAATGGTCGCTGACGGGACCTTTATAATGCGGAGCACAGGACGAAATCATTAACAACAAACAGGACAGCAGAAACAGCGGAAGATAATGCATTAGCGAGTGGAGCGTTCGCCAGTTAGAACAACGATAGTTGCTTGCCTGTTTCACGACCGGATAAAATACCTTCATGTTTCAGCAACCACTGCTTCCGCCACAACCCACCCGCATAACCGGTCAACGACCCATCAGAACCAATGATGCGGTGACAAGGCACTACAATCCAGAGGGGGTTTCGGCCATTGGCGGCTGCGACAGCCCGAATCGCCTTTTCGTCGCCGATACGTCGGGTCAGCGCCAGATAGGATAACGTAGTACCAAATGGCACGTCGAGCAGAGCCTTCCAAACAGTTTGCTGAAACGCTGTTCCTGATGGATTGATTGGAAAATCAAAGGTTTGACGCGTCCCGGCAAAATATTCCTGTAACTGCTGCACGGCTAATGACACTGGCTGCGAAAGTTGATCTTCCGGCTGCGTTTCTACTACGTTGTTCTCAGATATATTGGTGCAGGAAATGATCGAGACACCTGCATTGTCGCCGGAAATACGTACTAACCCAAGGGGAGATTCAAAAACGGCGGTCGTTATCATTAAGGTGTGCAGAAGAAAATGGAAGATAGGTGCTTCTGCCTGTAAAAAGTATCGTATATGACGCAGATATCACAATTTTCTTTAATTTTTCAGCGAAAATTATACAAATTCGCAGCATCTGCGTCTACTATTTTTTCAGTTTCCCATCAGTTTCAATATTTTTCCTGATGCGTAATCGCACAGATACAGCTCATTTTTCTGATCTTCGCCAAAGGCTGAAATAGAGCCAGCCCTAGAAATAATTTCCTGATTAGTAGCCGCGCTGGTCCCGTTTTGCGTTAAGGCCCACACCCGGCCGCTGGCGTAGTCGGCATAGATATACTTGCCACGTAGTGCCGGATTGGCTGAGCCCCGATAAACCGCTCCGCCGGTAATGGATACGTCGCCTTTGTCATGCGAATATTGCCAGATGGGTGGTATTAGGTCAGCCGCATTTACGTTAGTACCGCTAGTCTTATAATCGGCATTAGCCTCCTTGATCCGCCAGCCGTAGTTGCCCCCTTTTCTGACGATATCCACTTCTTCAATTTTGTCCTGTCCTACGTCGCCCGCCCACAATTGCCCCTTTTCGTCAAAGCTGACCCGCCAGGGATTGCGTAAGCCGTAGGCGAAGATTTCTTCCCGATAACCGTTGCTATTTCCTTTAAATGGATTGTCTTTTGGAATGCCATACTGCCCTTTCTCAGTGCTGTTCACGTCAACGCGCAGAATTTTCCCTAACCAGCTACTTCGATTTTGCCCATTGTTCTGCGGGTCACCCCCACTCCCACCGTCTCCTGTCGATACGTAGAGATAACCATCGGGCCCAAACAGCACTTTACCGCCGTTATGATTGGCATAAGGTTGATCAAACCGGAACAGGATCACCTCCGAACCGGGATCAACTTCCGATGTGGTGGCAGATGCCGCTTTGAAACGACTCACGATGGTTTCGCGGGGATTGCTTTTGGTATAGTTGACGTAGAAAAATCCGTTCTGTTTAAAATCTGGGTGAAAGGCCAGACCAAGCAGGCCCATCTCGCCACCAGATGATACTTTACTGCGAATGTCTAGATACGTACCAGCCGATGACGTACTGGCGTCGTTCTCAAATACCCGGATGCGCCCGGCCTGTTCAACCACAAACACTCGATTGGTCCCATCGTTGGCATGGGTATATTCGATCGGATCAGAGAACGTCAACTTTGGATAGGCGTTGACAACCTTGGCCGCCAGATTACCTGTACTCGATCCGGTTGAGTCCTGTATCATTAAATCAGGCTGTTTGGCAGGCTGGCAAGCTGACGTTAGAAGCCAGGTTCCACCCGAGGTTGCCATCAGGGATACGGCAAAAGTGATTATGGTTTTACTGAACATGACGAGTCGCTCAATTTTCTGCTAATTTGCATGACAAACCAGATTCCTGGTACAACCATCGAACTTTGCTGCCCGTGTTTTGTTCCAGAAACATGACTAATTATTCAACTAATCAATCTATAATTAGCAAACGGATACGTTTATAAATGTAGGGCTGCCACACGGCCTAGTACATTTACCTAACTAGCTCATTACAAATCGATCACCTCAATAGTTGCCTACCTAGTTACCTAACATATCATGATTACCGACACGAATACCTTCCTGGAACATCTGCATACTCAGCGGGCTCGTTATCGTTATAAGCTCCCATCGCGACCCGATGCCGGCCGATTCATTGACCAGCTAATGCGGTTGCTGTTCCCCGTAACGCAGGATTGTAAATCGGTATCGCAGCACGTAGAGGAAACGTATCGAAGTCTTCACGAGCAGCTCACCAAGTTGTTATGCCCATTGGAGAATAACCTTCCGGAAACACCAGAGGCCATCACCGAGCGTTTTTTCGAACGGTTACCCTCCATTTACGACAGTCTGTTGCTCGATGCCCACGCCATTGCCGATAATGATCCGGCCGCCGTTGGTATCGAAGAAGTCGTGGCCGTTTACCCGGGGTTCTACGCCATTTCGGTGTATCGTTTTGCGCACGAATTACTTCAGTACAACGTGCCCCTCCTACCCCGGATGTTGACCGAATATGCACACGGCCAGACGGGTATCGACATTCATCCCGGTGCGCAAATCGGGCCTTCATTTTTCATTGACCATGGCACCGGCGTTGTTATCGGCGAAACGACGGTCATTGGCAACAACGTAAAAATCTACCAGGGCGTAACGCTCGGTGCCACACACGTAGCGAAATCAATGGCGCAGAAAAAGCGGCATCCAACGATTGAAGACAACGTGGTCATCTACGCCAACGCTACGATTCTGGGAGGCTATACAACCGTTGGGCACGACTCGGTTATTGGCGGTAACGTCTGGCTAACGAGTAGTGTCGAACCGCACTCGCTCGTCTTTCACCAGCATCAAACCGACGTCCGGCTGAAGTCGCTGCAATCAACCGAGCCGATTAATTTCGTTATATAAAATACTAATACGTAGTAGGGTATCAAGTAGGAAGTGGCTGACGCAAGTTTATCACTCTGGCGTCAGCCACTTCCTACTTGATAACTTACTGTATACTAATTTCCTGATTACCCATGAAAGCCACTACTATTCTTGACACGATTGGCCAGACGCCCCATGTGCGCATCAATCGGCTGTTTCCGGGCTATGAAGTCTGGACGAAACTGGAACGAGCCAACCCTGGTGCCAGCATAAAAGACCGCATTGCCTTGGCGATGATCGAAGACGCCGAAGCAAAGGGATTGCTTACATCGGACAGTACGATTATTGAGCCAACGTCGGGCAATACCGGCATTGGCCTGGCGATGGTGGCGGCTGTGAAAGGGTACAAATTAATTCTGGTAATGCCCGAATCCATGAGCATCGAACGGCGTAAGATCATGGCCGCCTACGGGGCCGAATTCGACCTGACACCCCGTGAAAAGGGAATGAAAGGAGCGATTGAACGAGCGCATGAACTGATAGCCCAAACGCCTAATTCCTGGATGCCTCAGCAGTTCGAAAATCCGGCGAACATCGACGTTCACATACGAACAACCGCGCAGGAAATCCTGGCCGATTTTCCCGAGGGTTTCGACGTACTAATTACGGGAGTTGGCACTGGTGGCCACATCACGGCAGTTGGTCAGGTATTGAAAAAGAAATTTCCGAAGCTGAAAATCTATGCGGTTGAGCCCGAATTATCACCCGTTATCAGCGGTGGCGCACCGGGGCCACACCCCATTCAGGGCATTGGCGCCGGTTTTATTCCGATGAACTTACATACCGACGTGCTGGACGGCACCATTCAGGTGAGTAAAGAGGAAGCCTTCGAAATGGCCCGCCGGTCGGCGAAGGAAGAGGGTACGTTTATAGGAATTTCGTCGGGAGCATCGCTGGCAGCCGTGGCAAAAAAGCTGGTTGACATCGCTCCTGGCAGCCGGATTTTGACTTTTTGCTACGATACGGGCGAACGATATTTGTCAATTGAAGGGTTGTATTAAAGAGAAGGCGTAAGTTAAAAGGTAGCATGTAGTAAGTGGCTAACGCACGCACGGGTTGCTTTCGCGTCAGCCACTTACTATTTATGCGTTTGCAACTTCTCAGAATGCCACTCATTAGTCAATATTTATGCTCCCAAAATCTGCACTTTACCGATTTACCAAAGACACTAGTTTCATCATCGGCGGCATCCTCAGCGCCGGAATGGGCATCAAAGGGTTTCTGCTATCAAGCCATTTTATTGACGGGGGCGTAACAGGCATTTCCATGCTCCTGGCTTCGCTGTTCGACATTCCACTGCCTGTCTGGTTATTACTCATCAACCTGCCTTTTATTGGGTTGGGCTATCGCCAGTTTGGCAAACAGTTTGCGCTTAAAAGCACGCTGGCGATTGCCGGGTTGTCCCTTAGTTTAGCCGTTATTCCCTACCCAGACGTAACGCCCGACTTGTTACTGACGGCCGTGTTTGGTGGCTTCTTCATTGGCGCGGGCATCGGGCTGGCCATACGGGGTGGCGCGGTGCTGGATGGCACGGAAATCGCGGCACTTCTCATCAGCCGAAGCAGTCACGTACTGAAAGTAAGCGATGTTATTCTGGTTCTCAACCTGGTTATCTTCGGGGCCGCTGCCTTTTTTCTGGGGTTGAATCCGGCTCTGTATTCCATGATTACGTACTTTGCCGCATCGAAAACTGTCGACTTTATTATCCACGGTATTGAAGAATATACCGCGGTCCTCATTGTTTCCAAGAATAATCAGGCGATCCGGGGACGTATCATCGAACAAGGCTGGGGCGTAACTATTTTAAACGGGCAGGGGGGCTATGGCAAACATGGTAATCACCAGGATATCGATACGATTCTTTACACGGTCGTTACCCGGCTGGAAATCGTCAAGCTCCGCACGGCCGTTCTGGAGATCGACGCCAATGCCTTCATTATTCAGCATAGTGTTGATGATGTGGCGGGGGGCAAAGTAAAAAGTTTGCCGATGCACTAATCTGCCTTATGGCAACGTTCTCGTTTGTCAAAGCAAACGAGAACGTATGGCGACTTTAATGAAATCCCACTGATACTTATTTTAGGCCGTTTATAAAGTACTGCCGCGCCAAGCGCTACATCCTGTGTCTTTTTGCTGAACTCATTTTCAGCAACCTAAACACATCGCGGCATGACATTCTCTCTACGTGTTTGTCTCCTCCTCATTACCTCATTTTCAGGGGTTTATAGCGCTCATGCAAAAAGTGACCCGGTCGTTACGGGCGTCATACAAGATCCAGCCGGTGCTACTGTTGAGTTTGCTACCGTAGCAATCCATCGCGCCAACGACTCTGTAGTTGTTAAAACTGAATTCAGCGACGCGACGGGTACTTTCCGGTTTGATCGACTGCCAACGGGCAGCTACTTCATTACGGCCTCGCAGGTAGGCTATGAACGCGTACAAACGGCGCCATTTGCTCTATTATCCGCCGATCAGAAACTTCCGGTCATTCAATTGAAACCCAGCGGCAATACGCAGTTGAAAGAAGTAACAGTACAGGCGCGCAAACCCCTTTTTGAACGGGAAACTGACCGCATTATCGTTAATGTAGACGCCAATCCGCTTAGCGCTGGGGCCACATCGCTGGAAGTTCTCAGTCGATCGCCGGGAGTAACCGTCGATCAGAATGACAACCTCGCGTTACGTGGTAAACAGGGCGTTCTGGTATTGATTGACGGTAAACGCATACCCATGACCGGTACCGAACTGGCCGATATGCTACGTGCGTTGCCCGCCAATTCGGTGGAGAAGATTGAACTGATCTCGAACCCACCGGCCAAATATGACGCGGCTGGTAGTGCGGGCATCATTGCCATTAAACTCAAAAAAGACGGTCGGCAGGGGACAAATGGAAGCGTAAACGCCAGTTATGGCTATGGAAAATATGGAAAGTTAACAACCGGTTTCGCCCTTAACTATCGGCACAAAAAACTCAATCTTTTTGGTAACTATACCTATAGTGACCGTAACGTTTTTACCCAGTTAACCCTGCACCGGAAATTCTATCAGAACGATCTGTTTACCGGCAGTAGCGACCAGGACAACATGGGCAAAACGCGCTATGTTGCCAATACGTATCGGGCGGGCCTTGACTATACCGTGTCGAAGCAAACGCTGGTTGGTCTGGTCGTAAGCGGATTAGCGAATCAGGCGGAGGCAAATCTTACGAATGTCACACAGACATTCAGTGATCAGGGGCAACTGCAATCCAGTTATCAATCGGCTAACCGACGGACCTTGGCTACGCCGAACGTAGCGGTTAACCTGAATCTCAAACACAATTTCGACTCAACCGGCAAACGCGAATTGACCGCCGATGCCGATTATGCGCATTATGAAACCCACCGTGGCCAACATTTAGCTACGTCCTTTATTGTACCCATTCAGGCCCCAACAGTGCTGATTGGCGACTTAAATGGCGGGTTAAACATTTCGTCGTTTAAGGCTGATTACACGCATAGTTTTCCGAACAAAACCAGACTGGAAGGCGGTATCAAAACCAGTTGGGTACATTCGGATAACGACGTCGTGTTTACGAACCTCATAGAAGGAATCAGCGTGATCGATACCGGAAAAACGAATCATTTCCGGTATGACGAAAACATCAACGCGGGGTATATCAATATTAACAAGACCTTCAATAAATTGTCGCTTCAGGTGGGGTTACGTGGCGAACAAACCAGTGTTAAAGGCTTGCAGTTTAAAGGTAACGCCAGTTTCGAACGTAATTATTTCCAACTCTTCCCGAGCGTATTTCTCAAGCAGAGTTTATCAAAACTGCACGATTTAAGTCTGTCACTAAGCCGCCGAATTGATCGTCCGACTTACAATCAGCTTAACCCCTTCCGGGCGTATATTGATGCGACGACTTATTTTACGGGGAATCCATCCCTATATCCGCAACTAAGCTATAACATCGAACTGACACACAGTTTCAAGCAGAAGTTTATTACGTCGATCAGCTACAGCCGTACTGATCAACCCATTATCAGCGTCATTCAACCGGCTCCGGAAGGCAATCGACAAGCGGTGTCGACCTTCCAGAATCTGACACGCTCCGATTATTATGGACTAACCATGACGATTCCAGCGCAGCCAACCCGCTGGTGGACAATGGATAATAATCTTGTCGCCTTTTACCAGCAGTTCGTTGGCGATCTGGCGGGTACATCGCTCAATGCGGGCTTACCCGCCTTTACCCTGACCAGCACCAGTACGTTCACGTTAGGGCGGGGCTGGACGGCCGACCTAACAGGTAATTATCAGTCACGCCAACTATATGGTTTTCTGGACATCCAGCCATTAGGGCAGCTTAACCTGGGTTTGCAGAAAAGTATGCTGGGCAAAAAAGGCACGCTGAAGCTAAACATGACCGATATTTTCTATACCAGCCCTACACACGCTATGTCCACCTACGCGAACTATGTTGAACAGTTCTATCAACGGCAGGATACACGGGTCGCAACGGCTTCGTTCACGTATCGCTTTGGCAACGATGGATTAACGCCGTCGCGCCGTCGGACGGGGGGCGCAGAGGATGAAAAACGCCGGGCTAACGGAGCCTAATAATCAAAAAAACACCCCTCTTCAGGAGAACAGGAGAGGGGTAACTACTGCTTACTGCTGAGCAAATTTTTCCACCGTTATCTCAGGTTTTCCAAGGTCCGCCCAGGTTTTCTCGGCCTCAAAAACTTCCGGATAATTGTTAAGGGCTTCCATGATATGCCAGCCGTAGTTCATCTGCGCGGAGAATAGACTGCCTAATCGTACCACGAATGTAGGCACTACGGTTATTTTCAGCTTCTCCTTTTGGTGAGCGGCCACAAAGCGTTCAGCTGCCTCTGAGGGAGTCACAGGTTCGGGGCCCTGAATCACGTATTCCTGGTTCTGCCCGTCCTTGGCAATTTCAAAGGCCCGAGCCACCTGTTTGCCATAATCTCGGGCCGAAATGTACCATTGCTTGATTTTCGACTTTCCTATAACCATGATGGACTGCCCTGAGCGCTGTCTGTCATTCATGGCTTCCATAAAACTGGATGGATAGAAAATGCTATATGGAATACCCGACGTTTTAAGCAGTCGCTCACCCTGTAACTTCACATCAAATGTCCACCACTTATACCCATTCATACCCTGATAGCGCATGATAATGGACGACAAATACCCAATTCGGCGAACCCCCGTTTCCCTGGCCGCCTGAATCACGTTAGCCATTCCCTGTGATTCAGTATGAAAATCCGTTTCTTTCTCATCCTGGCGGGTAGCCAGACTTAAGTACACCGCATCCATACCACGAAACCCGTTGATCAGGCTCGACACATCCGTTATATCCCCAGCCACAACGTCCGCATCGGGGAATCGTTTACGTACTTTCTCGACATCACGCGCGATGATGCGAACAGCGAAACCTGCTTTGATAAACTCCTGTGTAACAGGCAGACCGATCATGCCCGTGGCACCGATAACTGCAACTTTCATATGTAAAGAGGATAGGTAGTAGCTTGGAATAAACCTGCTATTTAAGCATAAAGTATATTCTTGCTCACTTTACTTATTTAGCGCAGTTCGCGCACGAATCGGCGCATGGTTTCCCGATAAATTTGCTCAGATTGGTCCAGTGGCTGTTCGTCTTTCAGGAGCATGGCCAGCATAATCATACCGTGGGAAGCCGACCACCATTGAAAGTAGAGCCGTTTGATGCTTTCTTTCGCTTTGGGAATAAATGAGAAGATAATTTCCTCCACAATACGGCTAACATCCTGCATCGCTTCTGATTGATAGACAGGCAGTGTGCAGTAGGCACCATCCAGATTATACATTACCTGATAAATTTCTGGCTGCTGGCGGGCAAAATCCCACTGAATAAGCGATATTTCGTAAAGCCGCTTCTCGGGATCACGGTATAACTTCAGAATTCGGTCGTACTCCTTGTACAGATAGCGGAAACCTTCGTTCCGAATCTCATCCAGCAATACGTCTTTACTGTCAAAATATTCATACACCACAGGGGCGCTATAGTCAATCGCATCAGCAATTTTTCGGATCGAAACGGCCTGCCAGCCTTCCTGACTGGCAATCGCTTTCGCTGTGCTTATTATGCCGGAACGGGTTTGTTCACGGCTGCGCACTTTACGCTCGATAGTTTGCATAGAAGTAGGTTATCAGTCGGTGGTTAACGGTGTTAACTTATCTGAAAATTACGTATTTAAGTCGGACTTCTTAAAAAAAACCATTGATTTTATTAAAAAAATCAAACTTAGTCCTCTATAAATGGCATTCATGCAGAACGTATACAGCTTCCCGTTAAATAAATATATATTAAACGGTTTAGTAACCTATCTCCCAAATACCTACTTTAAAGTTAGCTAATTATTTTTTCAGCTAGCAACCATACGGCTTCATCGCCAAGCGCATAGGAATCACCATCAACGGTACCATAGCAAGCGACGACCGGCAAACCCGCTTCGGCAAATAAATAGCGCAGATCGGCTAGCGTGTATACGTAGTGCTGGGCCGTACGGGTCTGAGTTTCGCCGTTACGCACATAGGTCAGATGAGAATCAATCCGGCTTTCCAGCGGGTCATATTCATTGTCAACCAGAAACAGAATATCGTCTCCAACAGGTCGCCAGTTGCGCATCTGATAATCAGGCAAAATTGACTCGGCCAACATCTCCGAATGCACTAAAAACCGCCCACCCGGCTTCAACAACGTAGCGATACGGGCCAGAAAAGCCTGCATATCGGCTCGCGGAAAGAAACTGAAACTATTGCCCAGGCAATAGGCGGCATCGAACGTACCACCTGCTCCCAGATCACCTGTCGGCATAGTCAGAAAATCATCGGCGATGGCTGTAATCGGTAACCTGGCGGCTTGGGCAGTTGACTGAAGTTCGGCAATGTATTCAGCCGAAATGTCGACGCCTGTCAGTCGGGCACCCATGCGGGCAAGCGGCAGCGCATGCCGACCGTATCCGCAGAACACATCCAGCAGGTGATCATCGGGACCAAAATCCAGCGTTTCGACCAGCAATTCAAGATCCAATTGCGTTTGTTCTTCGGTTTGCGCGGCTTTCCACGCATCCTGCGGCAAGCCATGAAAAAAGTTATGATACCAGGCCATTTTTTGAATGAGTGAAAGAGCGAATGAGTGCAAGAGTGTTTGCGTCTGATATTTCACACTTGCACTCATTCGCTCTTTCACCATTAATTAAGTGAAGCAAGTGTTTCCTGTACGGCCGTAAAATTTGGCACATCGCCAGCACTTTCGAGCACCTCGGCGTATTGAACAAGACCCTTTTGATCAATGACAAAAGCCGAACGTTTGCTGACACCTTTCAGATTGAGTACAAACGTCTCGTAATACGTATCATACGCCTGCGACACTTCTTTGTTGAAATCGGATAGCAAATTGAAGGGCAGTTGTTGCTCTTCCTTGAATTTTGCCAGTGTAAAGGGTGAATCAACGGAGATGCCTACGATGTCAGCATTTAAGCCAGCATACGTACTGATGTTGTCGCGCATCTCGCAAAGTTCGGCGGTGCAGGTACTGGTGAAAGCCATGGGAAAAAACAGGATAACTACGTTTTTTCCCTGAAAATCGGTTAACGAGACTTCCTGTCTATCGGTGTTATACAGCGTAAAATCGGGGGCTTTTTGACCGGGCGTAAGCATAATAGATTTTTGATTTTAAATTTATGAGTGTTGATTTGATGGCAAATCCGTTCTGGTGGCGAAATTCCGAAAAAGCAAAGGGAAAACAAGCTCTTTTCACTATTATGCCGTTTGTTGGTACATGGGTCCGTATGTTTTTTCGCCCATCTTCGTTAGGAATTAAGCGAGGTAAACGAGTATAAATGGTCAGCTGATTACTATAATCGTAATACGGACACTTATAGGCCTTTGGCTCAGAGCCGTGCCACGGTTCCATTAAACATTATCAGAAACCGTGGCACGGCTCTGAGCCAAAGGCCTAAGCTATTAGAATCATAGATTATTTCCTTACATGCAAAACTACTGGGGTATTGACCTGGGAGGCACTAAAATCGAAGGCGTTATCTTATCCGCTCCCTCACCCGACGCCGTCATTATTCGCAAACGTATCGACACCGAAGCGCATAAAGGCTACGACCATATTCTGAGCCAACAGGTTCGGTTGATCGATATGCTTAAAGCAGAAACCGGCTTACTGCCCGAACGTATTGGTTTTAGTACGCCAGGCACTTTCGATCCGGCCCGGCAAACCATGAAAAACTGCAATACGACGTCATTAAACGGCAAACCGATGAAAGATGATCTGGCTCGCCTGCTGGGTGTTCCCATCGAACTTGCCAATGATGCCAACTGTTTTGCGCTGGCCGAAGCCACGCTGGGTATTGTACCCGACGTAGCGCCTGACTATCAGAGTGTTTTCGGCGTCATCATGGGTACTGGCGTGGGTGGCGGGATCGTTATCCGTGGGAAAGACGGTCGGCCTTTTGTCCTGAATGGGTTGCAGGGCATCGGGGGCGAATGGGGCCACAATATCCTGGAAGAAAACGGGCATCCCTGCTACTGCGGCAAGCGAGGCTGCAATGAACAGGTTATTTCGGGACCGGCGCTTCAACGTTATTACCACCAGGTTAGTGGCGAAGAACGTACTATGAAAGAAATCATGGAGCGGTATTATGAAGGAAATGATTTGTTCGCCAGCCAGACCGTTAATCGGATGCTGGAGTATTTTGGCCGGGCCATTTCAGTTATTGTCAATATACTCGACCCCGACGTCATTGTGCTGGGGGGTGGCGTGGGTAATGTCGATTTACTTTATACCGAAGGGGTCGAGCGGGCGAAGAAGTACGTCTTCAATAGTGGTGAGCTAAGCACAAAATTCCTCAAACCTAAGTTAGGGGACAGCGCTGGTGTTTTCGGCGCTGCGATGTTATAGCATGGGGGCAAAGGGCGCGGGGCCGGGGTAAAAAAAGAGAACAGTAAATCAGTCTGTCATCTCTTTTTTTGCCCCCGGCCCCGCGTCCTTTGCCCCATGCCACTTACCTTGGCCGCCGTGCGCCACCTGCGGCTGGCGCGGCTTGCTGCTGTGGTTGATCTCCACCGCCTTCGCCATTTTTAACATCGTCGTTTTCGACGGAGCGGCCTTTCTTACGCTGCGGCTGATCGAAGCTCAGCTTACCAATTTTATAACTGAAGTTTACCCGAACACCCGCATTATATAAACTCGTCAGGCTGTTCTGGTTGAAGATGGTCGAACTCGACTCGGAACGAATCGTGAAGGGGTGACTGAGAAAGTTCTCAGCCGCAATGCCAAAGCTTCCCCGCTTGTCTTTCAGGTCTTTTTTCAGACCAACGCTATAGAAGGCAAATCCACCCTGATAGCCCTGCAACTGAATCTGTTTGCCGCGGATAAAACCGAAACCCTGCACGCCCCAGCCATTTTTAAGCGTCAGGTTTGTGAAGAAGCGCCCCGTTACAACCCAACCCGAATTGGTAGCGGTATAAGCCGCCAATGCGTTGTTGTTTGTCAGGTATGAATAATACAGATCGAACCCGCCCCCAACTTGCCACTTCGAGAAGAAAGTTGCATTTCCGAATACGTTCGTTCCATAGGCCGACTCTTTACCGATGTTGAGGTATGTTGTCTGAATGGCCTGCGCTAAAGTTGGGTTCGTCACTTGTCCCGCACCGGTCGTTACCGTGTCGCGAACGCTGGTGATGGAATTATTCGTTTGCCGGGCAAATAATGATACGTTCAGATAAACGCTTTTGATATAGGCACTGGTCGCCAGCTCAAAATTATCGGTCAACTCCGGCGACAGAAGCGGGTTCCCTTTGGTAATGTTGGTTGGGTTAGACGTGTTCACGTTTGGGTTCAGGAATTGAATACCCGGACGCTGCAACCGGCGGTTATAGGCCAGTTTAATCGTTTTTCCGCCTTTGAGCGCTTTCGAGATGTTGATGCTCGGCACTAGGTTACTATAGCTGGGAATGCCTAAATCCTGTCCGGCAGCGCCCCCCTGTTCACCCGGCTGATTCTGACTGTAGTTCGCATTGATGGTCGTATGCTCGTAGCGCGTACCAGCCTTAATGGTATATTTATTTTTGGTCGTGATCGTATAGGATACATAGCCAGCGCCAATGCTCTGGTCATAATTGAGGGTGTTCGCCGAGCGTGTTGGATCAGTGCCAAGTGGACCTGTGCCCACGCCAACATTGTAGCTAAACGCACTTTCTACCTGCCGGAAAATGCCTTTCCCCCCAAACTCAAGCAGTTGGTTTTTGCCAATTGGCGTCTGATAATCGCCCTGAATGGTCGACTCCTGGTTAAAGCTGTTGTTCAGGTTCTGCTGGCGCGACGCAATCGTCTGGAAGTCGGTATTGCTCAAAATATCGGCCGTAAAATCGTTGTTACGATTATTACGACTGAACTGCGCCGATACGCTTAGTTCCTGTTGGGGCTTGGCAAACGTGCGGGTATAATCAACGTTCGCATCAACCGTGCCCGACAAATCTTTGGTCAGTACGTTCCGATCGGTTACGATTGGGAAATAAGCCACTGGCGAAATAGTCCTCGTCAGGAAATTATCCTGATTCTGGTAGTTGTTCCGGGCACCGTAGCGCAGACTGGCCGTAATGGAACTGGTTTTGCTGATGTCGTAATCCCAGCCGAGGGTGTATTGACCAAAAATTCCGTGGTTTCTTGTATCGGCGGTCTGGTCGGTGGTGGTCGTACCGCGGCTGCCAAATGTCTGCTGCGTATTGGCAAATCGACCAATCACGTTGTAGTTAGCCCGGCCAAAACCGCTCAGGCTAAAGCCCATTTTACCCGTCCGCAGGTTGCCGTTTAAGCCAAGATTGCTTCCCCGGTTGCCCACGCCTGAGTCAATATTCAGCGTGAAGCCCTGCAAGGTTGTTTTCTTGGTCACGATGTTGATGATCCCCGCTGATCCTTCTGCATCGTATTTGGCCGAAGGCGACGTAATAACCTCCACCGTTTTGATCATGTCGGCCGGAATCTGTTTCAGGGCGTCCGCAACGCTGCTGGCGACAATCGTCGATGGTTTGTTGTTGATCAACACGCGAACGTTGCTGCTACCCCGCAGACTGACGTTACCATCCAGATCGACCGACAAAAGCGGCACTTTACGCATCACATCCGTTGCATCGCCCCCTTTTGCCGTAATGTCTTTGTCGGCGTTGTACACCAGTCGATCCACTTTTTCTTCAACCAGTGACGCCTGCCCCACCACTTCAACTTCCTTGAGCGTCCGAACGTCGTTACCCAGTTTAATGGTGCCCAGCGCTACGTCGCCTTTGCGGTCGAGTTTGACACTGGAAATCGTTTTGTTGCGATACCCAACAAACGAGATCATTACCTGAAAGTCGCCCTGGGGTAGTTTGTTAAGCGTAAACTTTCCTTTGTCGTCCGCAACGGTTCCGTCGATGGGCTTCTTGGTTTTGGAGTCAATAAGAGCGATACTGGCAAATTCAACTGGCTTGCCGCTCGTCGAGTCGACAACGACACCTGTTAGTTTGGCATTCCCCCGTGGCGAGTCATCGCTGGACGTACCGGGAATGGCTACTGGCTTCTGCCCTCCCCCACCCGGCATAGCTGGAAACTGAGCCCTGGCTACGTCTGGTGTGGTTAAAAAAGCAATGCCAATGATAAGAGAGAGTACTGTTTTTTTCATAGTCAGGTGATTCAACAATAAGCGTTGTTGATAGCAATCAATTGTTAGGCTAATAGTTTCAAAAAAGACAACTTAGTTGACCAAAATTCGTGACAAAACCATCTACGAACGTGGAATATACACAAACGGCCCGCAACGGGGACGAGCGGGCCGCATTACTTAAGCGAACAATTGAGGGTTTTTGCTTAGTTCCGGGTAATCGGTGGGTTTTAAAACGTCGGGAACGTCACTTGGTTCGCTTCTCGACGTGATACGTTTACTAATGCTATAGCTATGCATGTGATTGGCTGGATACTGTTTGTCCAGCAATTTCAGCGCATCGGCTTCGCTCAAATCGTCATGTAGCCAGGCATGTTCCGCGTCGGGCGTCAGCACGCAGGGCATCCGTTTTTTCGTATTGTGAATGGCTGCGAGTAACGGATTGGCATCCGTTGTCAGTAGCGTATATGTCGTGATCAGTTCGCCCGTTTCCGGATCAGGCCATTCGTCCCACAATCCGGCAATAGACGCAATTTTCTGGTCGCTCATGCTGATATAAAATGGAAACTTTTTGCTCCCTTTCGTAAACCATTCATAGAAACCCGTAACCGGAATCAGGCATCGCTTCCCACCCTGCGCCGACGACCGAAAAGACGGTTTTTCGTAGATGGTTTCTGAGCGGGCATTTAGCGTTTTTGCCCGAATCTCATCAGCGCTTTCCCGGCTTCTTGTCCAGTGTGGAACCAGCCCCCAATGCATCATCTGAAAACGATTCGGGTCCTGTAGGGTCACAATTGGCCAGGCCGGAAATTGATAGGCATTAGCGTGGTAAACAGGTTGAAAACTGGCGGCATCAGGCAGTTTTGCCTCATAACGATCTTCCAGTTCAGAGGCCTTGACGTTGAGTGATTTATGATAACACATAATGCTGATTAACAGGCTGTTTAACTAGTAATGGGTACGGTAATATAACCCATAAAATGGCCTTTGGGTTATATTTTTCAGCGTCTAAATCAGTGTTTTTTTCACCTTCATCGTCCAGCTCGTTAACCTGTTTATGCAACTCGCCGGGGTAACGATCGGCAATAAATCAATAATTTTTTATGAGTCAATTGCGCTACTGCAATCGTCGTCTTTGCTTTTATTTGACCGGTTAGCCGCAGGGTCGACGGAAAGCTTAGCGGTATAAACAAAAAAACTCCACCGCCCGTTAAAATGCCTTGACCAATTGTTTTTATGTCCATTCAAAAAGAATCCAGTTCGTTGTCGTCCGATGCGCCTGATCACTCAGATTCATTAACCGAACTCGAACAAACAAATTGGCAGCAGCTCGTGCGGGCTACTGAACGTAGTGAATCTCAGTCTGATAGTAAGGGATTTAAGACGATGACGGTTGCTACCTCTACGCCCAGAGGAGCTGACGCGCGCATGGTGATACTACGTCGGGTTGATGCTGACCGAAAATATGTTTGGTTTTACACCGATGTGCGAGCCGAGAAGGTAATCCAGATGGAAGCCTTCCCCAATGCTACGCTACTATTCTGGGACGATAAACAACAGGTTCAACTTCGATTAACGGTCGAAACCCAGTTGCACACCGACGATTATATTGCCGATGAGCACTGGCAGGCATTATGGGTTGGCGGTCGTAAAGCCTATCTTTCCGAGCAGATACCCGGCAGCGAGCAACCCGGCCCTTACCCTGGTTTCCCGGAACAGATGGGCGACAAGTTACCAACCACCGAAGAGAGTGAAGCCGGTCGCAAAAACTTCGCCGTAATCGAATGTCGGGTACTGGCGATGGAGTATTTACGGTTGAGTCCCGGCGGACAGACCAGGGCTCACTTTCAGTACGAACCCGAATCCCGACTGGTCTGGCTGGCTCCGTAAACGTAGCCCTCACGAAATATCCAGTACGGCAAATTGCTCGAATACTACGTCGAAACCTCGCCCGTCGGGAGCGGCTGCCATCATACCAATTTGCAGGGGTACATCGGGTGGAAAGTAGGCCAGTCTCAGCATCTGATACGTAAAATCATCGAACGAATAATCAATACGTACCGAATCGTTTTGACGCGTTAAGCGTAGGTAAATAGAGGGTGGATTATGATCCTGCGGGCAAACTGACCAATCCGAGAATTCGCGCGTCACGACGGCACTGACATTTTGCCGTTCGTCAACATATTCGATTCCCGTCTTGATCCAGTTCTGTTCGTCGAGTCGGATCATTAGCCCTGCCTGATCATACAAGTCGGTATATTGGCCGATGACCTTCACGCTGGCCACAAAATCGCCAGCCTGTTCGCGGTAATAAAAATGACCATTATCCCGCACAAAATCGTAATGCGTTACGCGCCAGAAGTCCGTATCGCCCGCTACGCGTACAAAAACGGTATCCTTCTCTTCCGACCAGATTGCCGGTTTATTATACCAAATCATAGAACTACATTTTGAGCGAAAGTATGAAAATTTCAAGCGACCATAAGCATCTAATTGGAACGCCTGTTTTGTACACAGCCAGTTCTCGATCTTTAGCTACGTTGGAAGTGCTGGTTCATAGCCCCTTGTCCTACGTACCGGACTATTACCAAATGCTCACCATCCGAGTACCCGAAGATTCGCTCTTAAGTGTGCCGCTGGAGCAATTACCTGACGGATGGAATGGTCTAACTCCTCCCGGTACGATTAAAGATATGACTGAAAAATGGGTGACAGATCGTAACTTCCTGTTGCTAAAAGTACCGTCGGCTGTGGTTGAGGGCGAATACAACTATCTCATCAATCCAATGCACCCGCGCGCTTCGGAGGTTGTGATTACCAGTAAACAACCTACCACTTCGACCCGCGCCTGCTACGTTAATAACCATTTGGCTAGCCTCTTTTGTTATAGGTAACACTAACAAACGAAGGATAACCCATGCCAACCAACGACCGTGCTTTCAACTACGACCTCGATTACCGGAATCTGAATCTTCGCGAACAGCCTGAGCTTTACCGCGTTGGTAAGGGCGAAATGGGAGTGTTGCTGGTACAACCCTACAAAGCTGAAATTCTCCCCTACTGGCGATTTAAAACACCAGAAATCGCTCGAGAGTCATCTGAAAAAATTTACCAGTTATTCCTGGACTATAAGGAGAAAGGCGATTTCATTGGCATGGACATGGCCAGGAAGTTTTTGCAAATGGGCTATACCAGAGCCAGGCGTTACGCCAATCACAAAACCGGCCAAAAATACGACGGGCCCGTTCCTAACGATCAGAAAGGTCGTTCGGGGGCGCACGGACGGGATCAGCTTCCCCGTGAAGAAGACCCGGTAAAAGCCGAGTCAGCCCGGATTTTCTATGGTAAGTACCTGGAAGCACGGGAGGACGAAGTGTATAAAAAATTGAAAAAGGAGTGGCAGCAGACATACGGGTAGTTTCCTAATCTTTACGACCTTTGCGGCCGATTGTTAGTCGCTGGTAAATTAACAGGAACACCTGCTAACCGCTGATGACTACCCACTGATGACTAATCACTAACATATGCAACTCCTTGACGGTAAGTTTCTTTCAGCACAAATCAAACAGGAAATTGCGGCCGAAGTCGCAGCGATTCGCGAACAGGGCGGCAAGATCCCGCATCTCGTCGCGATTCTGGTAGGCAGCAATGGCGCATCGGAAACCTACGTAGCGTCTAAAATGAAAAACTGCGAAGAAGTCGGTATGAAGTCCACGCTGATTCGCTTCGACCCCTCGGTTTCAGAAGCTGAACTACTGAATAAAGTGCGCGAGGTGAACGACAATGCCGACATGGATGGTCTGATCGTTCAGCTTCCTCTCCCCGACCACATTTCCGCCGATAAGGTCATGGAAACCATCAATCCAGCCAAAGATGTAGACGGTTTTCACCCAATCAACATCGGCCGCATGGCCAAAGGATTACCGGCCTATATTTCAGCAACCCCGCAGGGTGTTCTGGAAATGATAAAACGCTACGATATCAAAACAGCGGGTAAGCACTGTGTGGTTGTAGGCAGGAGTCAAATCGTAGGGCTGCCCATGTCCATCCTGATGCAGCGCAACACGTATCCAGGCAATTGTACGGTTACGATCACGCATAGCCGCACGCAAAACCTCGCCGAAATTTGTCGCTCGGCCGATATTCTGGTGGCGGCTCTTGGCAAATCTGAGTTTATCACCGGCGATATGGTAAAAGAAGGCGCCGTTGTAATCGACGTGGGTCTGGAGCGTGTACCAGATGCCAGCAAGAAAAGCGGCTTCTCCCTGAAAGGCGATGTAAAATTTGATGAAGTAGCCCCGAAAGCAAGTTTCATTACACCCGTTCCTGGTGGCGTTGGCCTGATGACGATCTGCTCACTGATGCAGAATACGCTGAAAGCTGCGCGGAGAGAAATTTATTGAGCCGCCTGATCACCAAGGGCTTCTGAAGGCAGATCAGCGAAAAACTCACGAAGAAGTACCGTGTGTTCCCCGGCGATACGTACCATTTCGTCGGGGTTTTCATAAATCGTTTCGGTCCAGGTATTTATCGTTTCGGTTCTGCGAAAAACGGTGACCGATATGTCAAAGCGATCGACAAATATTACTTCCTGTAAACTACTAATAGCCTGATATTTACGCAGCTTGTGATTAAAATCGTAAGCCGCCGTTGATTCAGATAGCACTTCAACGACGAAATAAGGATTTGTGATAATGGCGGTAGAATCTTTCTGAAAGTCAGGTTTACCTTTCACTACAGTAATATCAGGATTATAATATCCTTTGCCTTCCTCTTTTAAAACGCCGACATTACTGCCAGCGACAAAATAGCCCATTCCTCGTAGAAGTCGGCGAAGAATATCACCCACTGCCATAATCAGAACCTCGTGATAAAATGCGGCTAAGCCCATAATAATAATTCGTCCATTGTGATACTCAGCCCGATAGCGTGTTTCGTGCAGAAACTCCATAAAATCATCCCACGAAGCCGGAATAGCCACTACGCCACCTGCTTCTAGTTTGGCTACCTGTTTATTGTTCAACTGGACTTTACTAGCCGCTTCCATACCTGTCTCGTCTTGTGTAAATCTACAGAATTATGCTTAGCAATTCCGACAGATGATACGACAGCTACTACATTATCCTAACGGCTTAACAAACTTTAACAACTCGCTTAGGCCTTAACGGGCTTGTTTTTTGCGTATTTTTGGCCGCTACTTACACAAAAGCAGTTCGTTAATCTCCATTTGTATGCAGTCATTCAAACGCCTTAACACCCTTACGGGCTGGCTCGTTTTCGCCGTCGCACTCGTTACCTATGCGATGACCGTTGAACGTACCGCCAGTTTCTGGGACTGTGGCGAATTCATTGCGTGTTCATTTAAACTTCAAGTGCCCCACCCTCCCGGCGCACCGTTTTTCCTGTTGTTGGGACGGCTCTTCTCCATGATGTCGTTCGGTAACCTGACCAGTGTGGCCTATTGGGTCAACATGGCGTCGGTACTAGCCAGCGCCTTCACCATCGCGTTTTTGTTCTGGACCATCACCATGCTGGCTCAGAAACTCCTGGCCAAACCCGAGAGCGAGTACACCACCGCCGATACGTTGCTGGTTATCGGCACGGCGGCTGTTGGGGCCGTTGCGTACACGTTTTCTGATACGTTCTGGTTCTCGGCCGTGGAAGCTGAGGTGTATGGAATGTCCTCATTCTTTACGGCTATCGTTGTATGGGCTGCCTTCAAATGGGAACGTATTGAAGACGAAGCAGCCGCTAATCGCTGGCTCATTTTCATTGCCTATCTAACCGGTTTGTCCATCGGCGTTCACTTACTGAACCTGGTTACGTTGCCTGCGCTGGCACTTATTTATTATTTCAAAAAATACCCCAAACCAACCTTCTGGGGAGGTGCTACGGCTGCCGGTATTGGCCTGCTTATTCTGGCTATTATCAACGCCGGGATTATTCCAGGATTACCGGGCATGGCTTTCGCCGTTGAACGGTTCTTCGTGAATACCTTAGGCTTGCCGTTTAACTCAGGTGCCATGTTCTTTACCGTTGCTTTTATCGGGACAATAGTCTACGGCATTGTCTGGTCAGCACGGAAGAAGCGCGTTATCCTGAACACGTCACTACTGGCACTGGCGTTTGTCCTGATTGGTTATGCCTCCTATTTGCAGGTGTTGGTACGGGCTGATTTTAATCCGCCTATCAACGAAAATGACCCAAGCGACGAACTCAATTTCCTGTCGTATCTGCGTCGGGAACAATACGGTAGCCGCTCGCTGCTGTATGGGCCCGTCTTCACCGCCCGTCCAATTGACCAGAAACCAGGGGCTGCGATGTGGAAAAAAGAAGGCAATAAGTACGTTGTGTTCGATCATCAGCCAGAATACGTTTATGCACCGGGTGATGAGATGCTGTTTCCACGGGTGTATAGTAGTCAGCAGAATCACCCGCAACTTTACCGGCAAATGCTTGGTCTGGCCGAAGGCCAAAAGCCAACCATGGGCGACAACATAAAGTATTTGTTTAGTTATCAGTTGGGGCATATGTGGTGGCGCTATCTGATGTGGAATTTCGCCGGTCGTGAGAGCGACGAAGAAGGCGCAGGCTACCTGCTGCCCTGGTCGTCGGATCAGAACGCACCTGATTTACTGAAGACGAACAAAGCCCGTGACAACTTCTACATGCTGCCGTTCGCGCTTGCTCTGTTTGGCATTACGTTCCAGTATTTCCGTCGTCGGCGTGATTTCCTGATTGTTGGCCTGCTGTTTGTGTTCACCGGTATTGCGCTGCAGGTTTTCCTGAACTCACCCCCTTCCGAACCGCGTGAACGGGACTATATCTACGTCGGATCGTTCTATTTCTTTGCCATCTGGCTCGGCTTAGGCGTGATGGCGATTGCCGAAGGATTGCGAACGTACTTCAAATCGGACATTGCCCGGAATGGTTTGGTCGCTGGCGTTTGCCTCTTGGTCCCGCTGATGATGGGGGCCAAAAGCTGGGACAACCACAACCGCGACAACCGGTATCAGTCAGTCGATTTTGCCAAAAACCTGCTCAACTCCTGTGCACCAAACGCGGTGCTCTTCACCGGTGGTGATAATGATACGTTCCCTCTTTGGTATGTGCAGGAAGTGGAAGGTTTCCGCACGGATGTGCGCGTGTGCAACCTGAGTTTACTGGGTACTGAGTGGTATATTCAGCAAATGAAACGCAAGACGTATAAGTCTGACGCGTTGCCGATTTCACTGGAATTCGACAATTTCAATAAGGGTAAAAACGACATCGTGCCGTTTTATGAGGTGCCGGGCGTGAAAAATGGCATTGACTTAAAGCAGTACATTAGCCTGATCAAGACCAGCAATCCGGCGGTACAGGTGCCGCTCACCAATGGCGACATGACCAGTATTTTGCCCTCATCGGTCTTATTCTTACCTATCGACAAAGCCGCTGTAGACCAGGCGAATTTTGTACCCGCGTCGCTACGGCCGATGATGAAAGACACCTTGCAATGGACGATTGGCAAGAAGGATCTTTATAAGCCCGATCTCATCATGCTCGATATGATTGCGACCAACAACTGGAAGCGTCCCATTTATTTTTCCAGTACGTTAGCCAGCGATAATTACCTGAGTCTGAAGCCCTACATGCAACTCGAAGGATACGCCTATCGTCTGATGCCGGTAGCTGTGCCGGGTGCATCGGATGGGTACGTCAACGCGGACATCATGTATAACAACATGACCAAGAAGACATTCTGGCGGGAGTTCGATAACCCGAATGTGTATTATGACGAAACCTACAAAGGACCGCCCGTCATTTCGGCCCGGATTGCGTTCTTCCGTCTGGCTGATCAGCTTATCCGCGAAGGCAACAAGCCAAAAGCGCTGGAGGTGCTTAACTATTCGCTGAAAGTTATTCCGGACAAGAGCATTCCATACGACCAGATTTCGTCGAACTACGTCCGATTCCTGTTTGAAGTAGGTGACAGCAAAAAGGCGCTTGAAATTGCCGATACGATGGCGAACCGCGCAGACCAGAATTTAACGTACGATAAGAGTGGTAACGGAAACCGCTTTGGTAGTCCGGATTCAGATCTTTACATTCTGCAAACGATTGTTGAAGCCTGCAAGGAAGCCAAACAAACGGCCGCCGTTGCCAAATACGAAGCGATTTTCCAGAAGCACATCAACGCGTTTGGCTGATCGAAATAAGCGGTAAAAAAGCCCGAACTGCCTTGTGCAGTTCGGGCTTTTTTATGATTACCTACATGCCACCAGCGACGCGCTCAGCGAATTGGGTGATTAACCTTTTCCTCCTCCAAATCCATCCGGGCTTCTTCTTTTCGAATTACCTCATCGTCGAACTCCTGCACGCTCCGTAGTCGGTGCAGTTCTTCGCGTTTAACGTTGATGATATCGGTAATAATCTCATTGTAACGCGTTACATTGTCGCCGTCGCTCTCCAGGGAGTCCAGATGTCGTTTCGTCTGATGCAGATCGCTTTCCATCCGATTCTTCAGATTTTCCACTAATTCGTTCGTGCTCGATTCTTCGGCGTAGTTCTCATGAAGATGTTTCAAGGCCACTTTTAGGAGCTTCAACTGAATCCTTGTTTCCTGCTCATCTTCAGGTATGCGCACGTCAAGATCTTCAGGATTAATCCATCGAATAAGGAGAGGCAGGGTCAGTCCCTGAAAAACAAGCGTCACCAGAATGACCACAAACGTAATGAACAGAATCAGGTTCCGGTGCGGAAATGGCGTCCCGTTTTGCAGAGCGAGTGGAACCGACAACGCCGATGCCAGCGACACAACGCCACGCATACCGGCCCAGCCAATGATAACCGGGCCGCGCCAGCCGGGCCTCCGCTGTGCTACAGTGATGTATTTTCCGATAAACTGAGTGAAGTAGGAAGACGATACCGTAAATACCATACGTGTAACAATCACCACAGCCGTGATCAGCAGCGCAAATAAAACAGCCTCCGTTTTCGAATAGCCTTCCAGCCCGTTGATAATAACCGGTAATTCGAGCCCGATCAGAATAAAGACCAGGCCATTTAACGCGAAAACAACCGTAGCCCACATACCCGTCCCTTGAATGCGCGAACTGTGGTTGAGAATTACGTGACTCTGATTTGACAGAAACAGCCCTCCACTCACCACAGCCATGACGCCCGAAACCTCAAACTCTTCGGCCGTCATGTACATAATGTAGGGCGCGATGAACGTTAGCAGGATGCTGATTCGGGTTGTCGTTGGCATCCAGCGGTGGATTGCGTAAAACACCCCACCTACAGCCAGCCCGACGACTATTCCCATGATTGTTACCAGCAAAAAATCGACGGAAGCTTCCTGCCACGCAAACGATCCCGATAATACAGCGGCCAGGGCAAAGCGGAATACCACCAAACTTGCCGCATCGTTCACTAAACTCTCTCCCTCCAGAATGCTGATGGCCGCTTTCGAGATGTTAACTTCCTTCAGAACCGACGTAGCAGCCACGGCATCGGGTGGTGAAATGATGCCGCCCAGTAGAAATCCCAGCGCCAGTGTAAACCCGGGAATTACAGCACTCGACACATACGCAACAGCAAACGAGGTGAATAGTACCAGCCCAAAAGCCAGCACAACGATGATACGTCGCCAGCGCCAGAATTCCTTCCAGGACATAAACCAGGCGGCTTCGTAAAGTAAGGGGGGTAAGAATATCAGAAAGATTAGTTCGGGGTCAACTTCAATGGGAGGAATACCCGGAACCAGGCTAACGGCTAAACCACTCAACACGAGAAAGATGGGAACCGGAATCCGTAAACGCTGTCCGACCATGACCAGTAACGTAACGGCAAGCATTAACGCCAGACAAAGTAGCAATGTTTGGTGCATAGATTTATAAAATAGTGGGGAGAAGCGAAGATACTAAAACTCAGCCTCATTATTTAGATTGGCTAAACGTCTCTGTATAAACGTTGGATGTCGCTTTCCTTAAAAGCACACCGTTTCGTTCGATTAGCTATCAGGTCTTTTGACTATATTTCTTGTTTTTCTTCGATCCTCTACAAAGAATCCTGAAACTATGCATACCGCCCATTCACGTCTATCGGCGAAAATGGGGTATCTGTCGGTGTTCACCCTCCTGCGGTCGATTGTATTTTTATGCTTGAAGGAATTGCCGTTATTTTGATCACAACTTTTAGATTAAGAATTAGGAAAGCAGGCTCACTATGTCAGTCTGCTTTTTTGTTTACATCGACGATAAAGCAACTACTCGATTAGCCGGAATGTCCATCTCGGGTCGCTGACGGCTGTTATCATTATCGAGTAGCGTTCATCGTAAACGATTCTATCATCGTTGTGAACAATTCTATTACTGGCGTGACCTTTTACGATCTTGCCAGTCAATGATACAGAAATAAACTTCTGCTGGCCTCAACTTCCTGGTTGGGGCTTTTGTGTTTCTGGCTCACAACGTTCAACAATACGCCGTCTGTGGCTTTTCTGTGGCTTTCATTGTCACTCATTACAGCTGACGCCTGGCTCTGTCAGCCAATTTCCCTGTCAGATTGCCGCGCCAACTAATGGTAGACAATACATAAAATAACAGGGATTTGTAATGTTTCTTCTTCTCAATCGTCTTCGTACCAGTTACCAGCCACGTTGACCGAATCAGTTAACTTATTCCCCTGAAAAGTACAGATAATCAGTTGATTTAAGCATCTCCATCAGCGATGGAGGCATGTTTGATACAGGGTAAGGAGATGGCGGATTAACCTTTTTTAACTTATGATGCAACGTATTACAACATCCATCCATCCTTAACGCAACAAACGGGCAAGCATGAAACCGGGCCATTCTTTCCGTTCACGATCAACCTCTCAACTCCAACCCCACTAGCGACTCACCCCTACTAGGTCCGACGCCTACCCACTTTCATGAAACATCTTTTCACGCTGCTCCTGCTTGGCGTTGGGCTTTCCAGTGCCCTCTCTCAAGCCCTTCATCCAGGTAAACTAACCGGCTCCCTCACCGACTCAACGACGACAAAAGCCGTTCCTTTCGCCACAGTAGCCCTTATGGAGGGCGCTAAACTCGTTACCGGTACCACCACCGATGGCGCCGGTATGTTCGTCTTGCCGAATATTCCAATAGGTACGTATACACTCCTGCTGTCGTTTGTCGGTTACCGGACCAAATCCCTGCTCGTGACGTTGACAGCGGAGAAATTCACCCGCGAACTGGGAACGATCCTGATGAACACGGAAGGAAAAACGCTGGGCGAGGTAACTGTAGCGGGCCAAAAAGCGATGGTCGAAGATAAAGGGGATCGCTTGGTGTATAACGCCGAAAAAGACATTTCCAACGCGGGCGGCACGGCGGCTGACGTACTACGTAAAGTGCCCACGCTGAGCGTTGACCTGGATGGCAATGTTCAGATGCGGGGCAACGGTAATATCAAAGTACTCATCAACGGGAAGCCATCGGCTATGATGGCACGGAATCTGTCGGATGCGCTGCGACAAATGCCCGCCAATGTCATCAAATCCATCGAAGTGATCACAAGTCCCGGTGCGAAATACGATGCAGAAGGCTCGGCCGGGGTGATCAACATCATCACCAAAAAAGCACTTCAGGGATTCAACGGAACTGCTACGGTGACGGCTGGCACGATGAACCGGGGAGTCGGGACGAGCCTGAATCTGAAGAAAAAGAAATTTGGCCTTTCGCTCTCCGCCAACGGCTATCAGTTTCGTAACCAGCGAGAGAATCAATCGACGCGTACGGCACTGATGCCCAGTAGCGATGGGCCGAGTCAGCCACTTAGTATCCTGACACAGCAAAGTAGTGCTGATAATACCGGCACGGGTGGCTATGGAGAAATGAGTGTTGATTATGATCCCGACTCGACAAATCACGTCAATTTTGCCGCCAATGTCTGGGGTGGTTATTATCCCAACAACAGCAACGTAGTGAATCGGCTGACGAACCCCGCTGGGGAGGAATTGCAAGCCTTTCGGAATGACATCAGGTTTAGTAATCCTTATGGCAACGGCCAGCTCGATCTGGGCTACACCAAAACGTTTAAAAAACCAGGTCAGGAATTTTCAGTCCTGACTCAGTTTAGCCGCATGCCCGACAACTACGTTTACGATACAGACCGGTATTCAATGGCTGAACAATTGATCTATCGCCAGCATAGCAGCAACTACAGCAGCAATAAGGAATATACCTTTCAAACAGATTACACCCACCCCTTCACCATCAATGGCCGAAAAGACACCACCAATCTGAAACTTGAAATTGGGGTGAAAGGGATCTTGCGTGACATTGGCAGTGAATACCGGGTATCGCAGTCGCTCGATGGCCAGGGGGCTCTGGTGACTGATTCCACCCAGTCGAACGAT
Organism: Spirosoma jeollabukense; assembly: GCF_054777855.1. Lineage (NCBI taxonomy): Bacteria > Pseudomonadati > Bacteroidota > Cytophagia > Cytophagales > Cytophagaceae > Spirosoma > Spirosoma jeollabukense. Next base: position 40,143 of record NZ_BAAHAD010000015.1, on the reverse strand, counting down.
TTCAATTATATCCAGAAGGTTTATTCGGCTTACACCGCCCTGCGAATTGACACGAAACGAAAATGGAATCTGAACGCCGGAGCCCGTATCGAACATACGGACATTCAGGGCGATTTCACGACAACCCAAACGAAACTGGCCAGTCAATATACTAACCTGATTCCCAGCGTTACGTTAGCCAAAACCCTTAAAACCCATACAGTCAAGGTTAGTTATACGCAACGCATTCAGCGGCCAATGGTCTGGTATCTGAATCCCTGGCTGAATCAGAGTGATCCAAAAAATATTCAGACGGGTAACCCCTACCTGAATCCTGAGCTAAGTCATGCTACCGAACTAGCCTACAGTGTCAGCACCAAAAATGGTTTATCGGTCAATACCGCTCTATACTGGCGGCTCACCAACAATGCCATTGACTATGTCTCGACCGTCGACGCAGCCGGGGTCTCGATTAACAAACCGCAGAATATTGCCCAGCGGAAAGCCTACGGACTGAACTTAAATTTAAGCAGTCAGCCGGTTAAAAACTGGAATCTCAACGGGGGCGGTGACATTCGCTACGTAGACCTGTTCAGTCCGGCACTCAATCAGGGAAATAATGGGCTGGTGTGGAACGTCAATCTAAACACCAGCTACAAACTACCCAATAATTTCACGCTACAGGCCAATGGCAATTTCAATTCAGGCTGGGTCAGTTTGCAAGGGACAAACACTGGCTTTTACTGGCATAGCATTTCGGCCAAACGGGAGTTTATGAACAAGCAGGCGAGTCTGACCTTAGGGCTGAACAACCCGTTCAATCGAGGAGTCGTGCAAACAAGCCAGCAATCGGCTCCAACCTTCGAATCGGAAGCCCGAAACTACTACATCCGCCGTTCTATAAGACTCTCGTTCGAATGGCGATTTGGGCAAATGAGCGCAGGTGGCGGTAAAAAAGGCAAGAAGATCAGCAATGACGACAAGGATGGTCGATAACTGATCGGTCTGATGTTGATTGAATCCATCGTGCGTCATATGTCGTATGTATGGGCTCAACGTCAACAACCCTGAATGAGCAAATTAAAGCTAACCCACAACAAAATAACCCCTCACAACCAGGCCGCCATTGTTCGCATATCTGGCCACAGCAACTACTCATATCTGCACATGAATGACGGAAAAGTCCATATATTCCCTTCCTCACTCGCTCAGTATGCCAGTCGATTACCTGATTTTATACGCATTCACAAACAGCATTTGGTCAACCCTAAATGCATCCAGACAGTGATCAAAATAGATTCCAGACAAGCCTACGTCACGTTGCTCTCGGGGGAGATATTGCCCATTGCCAAGCGAAGGATCAATCAGGTTCTGGATCAAATGATTCAGGAACTTGCCTACCGTAAAAATAATAGTACAGCTTGACGCAGCCAATTTGCTACCACGCTCGTATAGTGAGTATTAAGCACAGTTGGAGGTCAAAACGCCGGTTCTATGGACCGGCTGTTTTTTGTTACGACGGTAGAAAGAGGTGGTGAAAAATCAACCGTTTCACAAATGGTTGTAGCTTACCCGTAGCAAACACGTATCGTAATCACTTGACACCAAAAAAGCCCCGAAACGGGGCTTTTTTGATGGTTACTTTATATGGGCTACGTACACATTCAGAGCGTTTGCTCATCCATGAAAGAAATCTTTCATTTTATCGAAAAATCCTTTTTCGTTCTTATTGGGCTTAGGCTGGAAGTTGGGGGAGTTGCGTAACTTCTCCAGGATTGCCCGCTCTTCAGCCGACAATGCCTTGGGTGTCCAGACGTTCACGTGAACGAGTTCATCGCCCCGACCATAGCCATTTAGTTCTTTAATGCCTTTGCCTTTCAGGCGAAGAATTTTACCACTTTGCGTACCGGGATCGAGCGTGATACGTGCCTTGCCATCAATCGTAGGCACTTCGACACTGGTGCCAACGGCCGCATCGACAAAGTTGACATACAGATCAAACACTACGTTGTTGCCGTCACGTTTGAGGTCGGCATCTTCTTCTTCCTCGATCACAATCAGCAGATCACCCGCTACGCCCCCGCGCGGAGGTACGTTTCCTTTACTGCCAACCGACAATTGAATACCCTCGGCAACGCCAGCCGGAATTTTGATCGGAATAACATCTTCCTGCAAAACGCGCCCTTCGCCGAAACAGGCATCGCAACGATCGGTCACGATTTTACCTTCGCCATTACAGGTTGGGCAAGTGCTGGTCGACACCATCTGACCGAGCATCGTATTGACCACTTTGCGGGTTTGGCCAGTTCCCTGACACGTCGAGCAGGTCTGCACGGCGGTTCCATTTTTAGACCCATTGCCACCGCACGTATTACAGGTCACATGACGTTTAACCTTGATTTTCTTTTCAACGCCATTGGCCACTTCCTGCAAATTCAGTTTCAGTTTGATACGCAGATCGGAGCCACGACGAACGCGCTGCCGTCCACCGCCACCACCACCCTGACCCCGGAAGAAACTGCCAAATGGCGAATCGTCGCCAAAGACGTCGCCAAACTGACTGAAAATATCTTCCATCGACGGACCACCGGCCCCGTAGCCACCGCCTGCCGCACCAGCCATACCCGCATGACCGAACTGATCGTAGCGGGCCTTTTTCTGCGGGTCGTTCAGTACGTCATAAGCCTCGGCGGCTTCCTTAAATTTCTCTTCGGCGGTAGGATCGTCGGGGTTCTTATCCGGATGGTGTTTGATAGCCATCTTCCGATACGCCTTCTTTAAATCCTCCGCTGAGACGTTCTTGTCAACGCCCAGAATTTCGTAATAATCGCGCTTCGTTGCCATGTATAATGGTGTAGGATGTAGGGTATAGGATGTATGATTGGTGGTTACGTATCATACATCCTATACCCTACATCCTACATTTTTTTAGCTTCCTACAATCACTTTTGCGAACCGAATGACTTTGTCATTCAGATAATAACCTTTCTCAATTTCGTCGATGACCTTACCTTTCAGGTCATCGCTGGGGGCCGGAAACTGCGTAACAGATTCGTGCAGGTCAGCGTTAAACGGCTCGCCTTTCGACACCATTGGCTTAAGTCCTTTACCCTCCAGTGTTTTATATAACTTACTGTAGATCAATGAAACACCCTCTTTCAGAGCGACTACGTCGTCGGTTTGTTCGATGGACTGCATAGCCCGCTCGAAATCGTCGACAACCGGAATCAGCGCTTTCAACAAGCCTTCATTCGCATTGCTGATCAGATCAAGTTTTTCTTTGGCTGTACGCCGACGAAAATTGTCAAAATCAGCGTATAAACGGAGATATTTGTCTTTCAGTTCGGCCAGTTCGCTACCGATTTTTTCGGTTTCTGCCACAAAATCGTCGGCTTGAGGCACTTCTTCGGTTTCTTCAGCGGCTTCGCCACCATTTACCGTTACGGCCTCTTCGGTTGTCAGGTTGTCAGATTGTTGGGTATTCTCGGACGGCATTTCGTCTATGATGTCTTTATTTTCCATTGCTGAGCTTCTATTTCGCTTCCAGAAATTCATAGACAAAGATCGGCAAAAGACCGGCCAAAACCAGATTTCCTGACAAGTTGACACAATACCTGAACCCCGCTTGCCCTGGAGTTGGCAGTGTTTACCCGATTTACAGGATTTATATGCTGGAAAAATCTGTTATGTTCCTGTCATTCCGGCTTCCTATACCAACGTAAACATCACCTTTCGCATGCATGCCCCCGCCCGGCACTATACGCAACTCATTAAAGCCAAAGCTATTGAATTAGGCTTCGATTTTTGCGGTGTAGCCAAAGCCGATTTTCTGGAAGACGAAGCTCCTCGGTTGGAAACCTGGCTTAAAAACGGGATGCACGGCCAAATGAATTACATGGCCAACCATTTCGATAAACGTCTCGATCCGCGCTTATTGGTCGATGATGCCAAGTCGGTGATAACGGTTCTGCTGAATTATTACCCTGAACAAAAACTACCCGAAGGCGATGCCGATTACAAGCTATCGAAATACGCTTATGGTACAGATTATCACTTTGTTATCAAAGATAAACTGACCGATTTGCTGGCCTATATTCACGAAGAAATCGGCGAAGTTGGTGGACGGGCGTTTGTCGATTCCGCTCCTGTTATGGATAAAGCCTGGGCCAAACGGGCGGGTTTGGGCTGGGTTGGCAAGCATACGAACCTGATTAACCGCGAGATTGGCTCCTTCTTTTTTATTGGGGAGTTAATTCTTGATCTCGAACTGGAACCCGACGGTCCCATCACCGACTACTGCGGCACCTGTACGCGTTGCATCGATGCCTGCCCTACCGATGCCATTGTCGGACCCTACGTCGTGGATGGCAGCAAATGCATCTCTTACTTCACCATTGAACTGAAAGAGGCCATTCCCACGGAGGTTCAGGGAAAGTTTGACAACTGGATTTTCGGCTGCGACATCTGTCAGGATGTTTGTCCCTGGAATCGGTTTGCCCGCCCGCACCAAACGCCCGCCTTTGATCCACATCCTGAACTCACTACGTTAACGAACACGGATTGGGAAGAAATTACGGAAGATGTTTTCCGGGAAATCTTTCGGCGGTCGGCCGTGAAACGGACAAAGCTGGATGGTCTGAAACGGAACGTAGCGTTTGTAAAACCCAACGATTAGCTGTTGGCACTAAAAAACTTCCGTAATGCTTCACCGACTTGCCAAACGTCCTCAAAGGTATTGTATAAGGGCGTGGGAGCCAGCCGAATGCAGTCAGGCTCGCGCCAGTCACCAATAATTCCTTGCTCTGTCAGATAGGTAAATAAAGCCTTACCCTTTTTTCGTACTAGCAACGACAACTGGCAACCGCGTTGATTCGGATCGTCCGGCGTTAGCAGCTGAATCTCGTCAAAGGGCGTCAATACGTATTCCAGAAAGCCGGTTAGCTGTTCGCTTTTTTGCCGTAATGCCACAAGACCCGCTTCGACGGTTATAGAAATAGCCGCCCGGTGTAGCGCCAGGGCCAGAATGTTTGGTGTACTGACCTGCCAGCCATCAGCACCGGGAGCCGGTAAGAAACCGGGCGTCATGTCGAAACGTCGGTCTTCCCGATAGCCCCACCAGCCTGCCAGCCGGGGCAGGTTCTGATCGTGATGTTTCTGGTGCACAAACACCCCGGAAACTGCCCCAGGACCACCGTTCAGGTATTTATACGAACACCAGGTGGCAAAATCGACGTCCCAGTCATGAAGCCGTAGCGGTACATTGCCGATAGCATGGGCCAAGTCCAGACCAATGGGAATGCAATGCCGCTTAGCGGTTTCAGCGATGGCCGCCATGTTATAAACCTGTCCGGTGTAGTAATTCAGGCCGCTCATCCAGATCACGGCCAGCGAGTCAGCATGTTCAACGATAGCCTTCTGAATATCCGTTGTATGAATTAGCCCATCTTCCTGGGGAGCAATTTCAATAATTGTCGTTGCTACGTCCAGTCCATGCTGTTTAACCTGTGTTTCCAGCGCGTACTGATCCGATGGAAAATCGCCTTTGATGGTCAGAATCCTGAATTTTTTTTCGGTTGGTTTGTAGAAAGACGCTAACAGCAAATGAAGATTAACCGTCAGCGCATTCATCGGGCAAACCTCCGAGGGTTCTGATCCCACGATCTCAGCCAGGGCGTCTTTGCAGGTAGCGTGGTAGCTCAGCCAGGGTTGTTCTGCGGCTTCTGGCTGATCAAACCAGCCTTCTACGCCCAGATTCTGCCACGTATTGAGTTCCCGATTGATGGCATCCCGGGCTGTTTTGGGCTGCAATCCAAGGGAGTTCCCACATAGATAGATCAATGGTTGCCCATCCCGCTCAGGGATATGAAATCGGTCACGAAAATGACGTAGTGAATCTGTCTGGTCGAGTTGCTGAGCGAAGGCAAGGGAATTTTCGTAAATCATCGGAGGATGGGTCGTAATCGATAAATAGACTACGTTTTTGAGGTTGTTTTGTTTAAGACGTCGTAAGTCCTACTGTAAAGAAAAGGACTAATGATGGTGTATCATTAGTCCTTTAGAAGCTTTCGTTTGACCTCAACTTAACTATCTTTCAACGTAGCGAGGAAGCTGACTACGTCCCGAATTTCGCGTTTCGTCAACAGGTACCGCATTTCAGGCATACCCGATGGCGAATTGGTCCGTTTGGCAATCTGCGCTTTCGGAATAGCAATATCCGGCTTATCGCCCGCTTTGACTTTAACGTCGGTGGCCGTCTCGCCCTGCAAAATACCACTCACCGTTTTGCCATTTTTGAGCTTCAGCGTGACCGTGCCATATCCTGGTGCCAGTCGGGCACTTGGGTTAATCAAAGCCTCCAGCAGTTGTTCGCGGGTGAGTCGGCTAGCCACACCATTCAGTCGGGGACCGGCATCGCCACCCAGATCATCGTAGGAATGACACCGAATGCACTGTGCCGTCTGGTGACGGAAGAAAATGCGTCGGCCCAGGTCAGGTTCGCCCCCAATCAGACTCCCTTTAAATGAAGCCGCGACAGCATCGGGTGATAGTTTGGCCACCATCGCTTTGTAGCGACCGATCAATTGCGGAGAACGCGTACTATCAATGGCTTCTTCCAACTCCAGTTGAATTTCCGGGGCCAGACTGCCCGCCGACATTTTCGTCAGCAACTGATCGAAAACGGGCTGCGAATTTTTAACCGGCAATTTTCCCAGCGTAACCAGAGCCGCCTGCTTCTCTTCGGTAGTTCGTTTGGCGATTACATCCGACAGCAGCGACACCATCAGGTCTTTAGACATGTTCGTTTTGGCAACCAGATCAAGACCCGCTACGCGCACGCTTTTTTCGGAATCAGCCAGCGCCTTTTCAATCGCTTTGCTGATTTGCGGGTCGTTCATGGCAGCCAGGGAACGTAGTGCGGCTATTCGCACCGCTGGTTCTTTGTCCTCCGTCAAACGCGTAAACAGCGTCGCCGAACCCTCCGTCAGATTAAGTTTGCTGATGGCTTTAACGGCGCTCAATCGCAAAGGCAATTCGGAGCTTGACGCCATCTTTATATATAGATCGGCTGCTTTATTTTTCACCAGCATTGGATCGCGTTCAATGACGCCCCGATAGCGGCCATCCACCCGGTCCAGCACCGACGGTTTCGACCAGGTGCTGAGCGCTTCCAGTGCTTCGGCCCGCATCGCTACGGGGCTGCCCTCTTTCAGCGTGTAGTCGATCAGGTTTTGCATAGCTTCCGGCGTGCCAACCCGCAGATTGGCGTTGATGGCCCGACGAAGCAGGGGTTCGTTCGTAAACTTGGTCGTCTTCAATACGTTACCCAGCGCAGGCAACGCTTCGGGAATTGACAGGTCGTCGTTGATGCCACGAGCCGCTTCGGTGACGATAAATTCATCCTGATCGGCCAGAAATTTGGCGATGCCGGGGTTACTCATCCGCCGAAGGGCCACCACTGCCGCAATCCGAACCGCCCGCGACGGACTGGTCGACAAGGCTACGATTGGCTCTGCTTTTCCAATCCGCGCCAGGGCCAAACTTCCGGCGTGCCGCAGATACGCATCCGCATCTTTTTCGGCGTCCAGCATCTGGATAATCGGCTGAATGGCGGGTTCATAGGCAATACGTCCCAGGGCTTCGGCCGCAAAGAAACGAGTGCGGCTATTGGCATCTTTCAGCAATGGAATCAAAGCTGGACCAGCCTCTTTGTACCGTACGTCACCAATCCATTTGGCCGCCTGCGCCCGAATTTCCGGATCAGCGTCCTGCAACAGCGGCATCAGAAGCTGTGCGTGTTTCATATCCTGGCGAGCCAGTTGGCTGATGCCCCAGATACCATGCACCCGCGCTAACTGATTGTCGGTTTGTTTGATCGCTGCGGTAAATATGGGCATACTCGCTTCGCCCCGTTTCGCCAGTTCGAACTGCGCTTTCTGGCGAACGCGCATGTCCGGATTTTTCAATAACTCGCCCAAATCAGTTGGCTGGCGGCTACTGAAATTTTCGGCTAGCAGCGTTTTAGTACGTTGGCGATCCGCCCAGGCAGCGCCTTCTTTATCATCCAGTTTCCAGATGCGGCCATAATCTTTAGCGTCCCACCCGTTGATCCAGTCGGCAATGTACATGGACCCATCCGGGCCAAAATCAATGCCGGTAGCCAGTACGTTACCCAGAATCTTTTTCTGTTCGCCCAGCTCAAAAGACGCTCCTTTAGGTTTCAGCTTGAACGAATGAATGCCGGAGCGGGCGGGATTCCCCACAAACTCGGCAATGAAAAAAGTGTTTTTGTATTTAGGACTTAAGGCTGTGCCGGGGTTGTAGAGCATACCGGCGGGACCACTTACGAAGTTGGAAATGGTTGGTGTAATGTAGGCCGCCTGCCCGTCAAAGCGGGGCTTATACATCTGCTCGTCCATCCAGACTTTATATGTATTGTTGTTCGGATCGCGGTATTTCCCATACTGCCAGTTGCTGCGCCAGCCCGTATCCGAGCCATTCACAATGTATACCAGCCGCTCTTTCTCGCCCGGATGGTCGCCGTCGTTATCTTCGCTGATGAGGTTTCCGTACTCATCGAATACAAATTCGTGCGTGTTTCTGACACCCGAGGCAAACACTTCAAAATCACTGCCATCGGGATTGGATCGTACCACAACCCCACAGTTCGGGTATTCCCATTTCTTGCCATCGGGGCCTTTTCCATTGAATCCAATGTCGCCAATTTGCCAGTAGATTTTGCCGTCGGGGCCCATTTCTACGCCCGACATACCGTGCCCACCAAAGCCAACGTGAATACCGTAGCCGTGTGAGATCGACGTTTTTTCTTCGGCAATGCCATCGCCGTCCTTATCACGCATCCGCCACAGATCCGGGGCCACTGCTACGTACAGATCGTTACCGTTGATTAAAACACCGCCCGCTACGTCGGTCACTTCGTCATGAAAATCATCGACCACCAGCTGCGACAAATCAGCGACACCATCGCCGGAGGTATCTTCAATCCGGTAGATGTTTTCTTTCTCGACGGTCATATCTTTCCAATCGTGCGAGCCATCCCCATTGAGGTCTTTCAGCCACTCGTTTTTCTTGCTGTTTTCCGGCGAGAGCACATGGTGCAAAAAGGCCCGCTTGTCCTCAATGGTTTGTAGGCGATTCGATTCGATTTCCCAATCCTGATGACTGCGAATATCAAATTCAGAGTTTTTCTGCCGATTCGTGCGGGTGTAGTAGATACGTCCGTTGTCGTCGATATCGATGGCGATTGGATCAGCTACGAGGGAGTCTACGCCCCACAATTTAAGGGTAAGGCCTTCGGCTAGTTCCGGCGTTACGGTCGCTTCGATGGATTTCGCCAGAGCCGCGGCTTTTTCGGGAGCCATCCGTTTGATTCGCCGGTCGATGGGGTCTTTATCCGGCTGGTAAGCCACCAGGCACAGCATAGGAGCCAGCCCGCAGAGCCAGACGATCTTTTTGTTTATGGGCAATGATACACGCACTTTTTTCATGCAAAACGGCGATTAGGGCGTCAGTTTACTGAGTTACTACTTGATTGAGATGCCGACAAATAAGTCGTTAACGTAGCACATCGGCGTTGATACGTTAGTGGTAATGTAAGTAAGTTGGTAAGGCAATCCTACCTGCTTTTGTACAATATATTTTACAAAAATAGTCGATTGTGTCTTATGGACATATTCAATAACCACTAGATAAAAACATAGATGTATCTCTCAGCTAACGAATTGCATAACCTATTGATTAAAAGATATTTACCTACATTTATTATCATCCCAACAGCTACCAGCTATTTCGAGGCTACAAGCGGGTACTTGTTAATGTAAAATCAGTGGCTAAAAGGCATTTAACACGACGATGAAGACCTTTACAGTGATTCTATTGTTAGGAAGCTTACTGGCCAGTTGTCAGACCTTGGACGAGCTGACGACTAAGCCCATAGCTGCCTTTACGGTTTCTAACGATGGCTGCACAGCCGCCTGTACAATTTCCTTCATTAACAAGTCAACGGATGCGATCGCCTATCTGTGGGAGTTTAGCGACAATACGACATCTACCCTGGAAAATCCGACGAAGCAATTTACAGCGGCTGGTACATACACCGTTAAACTTACCGCCATCGGCAAAAATGCCAGCAACAGCACGCAACAGAAAATACTCATCAAAGCGACCCTCTCCTTTCCGGAACCAGAAACCGTTGCCGTGCCGGGAGGAACGTTTCAAATGGGCAGTATGAATGGGGATGACACCAAGCCGGTACAAAGCCAGCAGGTGACTGGTTTTCGAATCGGCAAGTACGAGATTACTGTTAAACAATTCCGGGACTTCTGCACGAATACAGGTCGAACTTTTCCGGCAACGCCACCTTCCTGGGATTGGGTCGATGACGCTCCCATCGTAAATGTAACCTGGTCTGACGCCAGCGCCTATTGTGAATGGTTGAGTCAAAAAACGGGAAAACAGTATCGACTGCCGACCGAAGTGGAATGGGAGTATGCGGCTCGGGGCGGTCAGGATTTTAAGTATTCTGGCAGTAATAATGCGGATGAAGTCGCCTGGAATTCGAATGGGTATTCGAGCAGTATGGCCACGGCACAGGTTGGCAAAAAGAAGCCGAACGCATACGGAGCCTACGATATGAGTGGCAATGTGGAGGAATGGTGTAGCAGTTATTATGGGGCTTATCCATTTAACGCACCGAATGGCCCGGCAACCGGGAGTACGCGTGTGTTACGTGGGGGATGGGGCATCTCCCTTGTTTCCTTTTGTGCCGTAATCAGCAGGCGCAATCTTCCCGAGACGAACAAATATTGGTGGACAGGTTTCCGGGTGGCTCAGAGTAACTAACAGGTTGTGTTCGATTATGGCTAATTCAATCACTGTTTTTTCCAGTTCACCAGGTTATCGCTGGTCAACGGATAGGCGACCCACTACTTTAGCAGTGTCCTTATCGGTAGCAATACCCCTCTTTAACCCAAACAACACATACTAATGAACACTAAACGTATTCTGTTCGCGACTATGCCCATGGATGGCCACCTCAACCCGCTAACGGGTCTGGCGGTTCATTTGAAAAATCAGGGACACGATGTTCGGTGGTATACCGGCCCGAGCTATGCCGACAAAATCCAGAAACTTGGCATTCCGTATTATCCGTATCAACAGGCGCAGGAAATCAATCAGTTGAATCTCGATACGGCCCTGCCCGAACGCCAGCACATTAAAGGCACCCTTGCCCGGCTACGGTTCGATATCAACAACCTATTTTTGCTACGTGCTCCAGAATTTACTGCCGATCTAACGGCCATCTACAAGGAGTGGTCGTACGATCTACTGGTTTGTGACCTGCTGTTTGTGGGTGGCCCTTTCATCAAGCAGTTGCTGAACGTACCGGTGGCGACTGTGGGCGTGGTGCCGTTAACCGAGACCTCCAAAGGATTGCCGCCGACCGGCTTAGGGCTGGTTCCCTCGAACAACATTTTCGGGCGGATGAAGCACAGCTTTTTGCGTTATCTAACCACTAACCACCTGTTCAAGTCCTGCACGGATTTGTATAATAAGCTCCTGGCCGATCACGGTTTACCACCAAGTCCCGATTCTGTATTCGATGCGTTCGTTCGCCAGCCCGACGTATTTCTACAAAGTGGCACACCCGGTTTTGAGTATAATCGCCCTAACAAAAGTGCCAATATTCGCTTCGTAGGGCCGATGTTGCCCTATAGCCAAAGCGTTCGAAATCCATTCAGGCAGGCAGTTTTAGCCAAGCAGTATAAACGGGTGGTACTCGTGACGCAGGGCACCGTTGAGCGCGATCCGGCCAAGATTATTCTGCCAACGCTGGAGGCCTTCAAAGACGACGAAAAAACGCTGGTGATTGCTACCACGGGCGGTTCACAGACGAAAGAACTACAGGCTCGCTATCCGCAGGCGAACATCATCATTGACGATTTTATTGACTTCAATTCGGTGATGCCTTATGCTGATGTCTACGTCACGAATGCGGGCTACGGCGGGGTTACGATGGCCATTCAAAACGGCCTGCCCATGGTAGCAGCGGGGGTTCATGAAGGCAAAAATGAGATTGCGGCCCGCGTCGGTTACTTTACCCTCGGCGTCAATCTGAAGACGGAAACCCCAACGGCAATTCAAATCCGGCAGGGTGTCGAACGGGTACTAACCGATCTACAATACAAGCGAAATGTGCAGAAGCTGGCAGATGAATTCCGTCAATATGACGCCAATACGTTGTGTGAGCAATACATTACGCCTTTACTGGAGAAATCAGAAGTGAATTTACAGCTAGCTTAGTAAAGACGCAAATATGCTTCTCCCTTCCCGGATGGTTATCTTTATTCGGAAATCAATACAAATTCCATTGTTTAGAATTTCACTTTAAACAATGGAATTTGCTATTTAGGGCAAGAGAAACGTAAGGCCAACAGCATGCTACTTGAATCCAAAGGAATAAAAATCAATAGATTCTATGTCCCGCCATTCACGCTGTCAGAAGGAGAATTGGTTGTCCTATTTCTGCCTAGTGGTGACCACTATTTTGATCTTCTAAAAAATCTTGCCTCTATTTTCAGTGGTCAAATAAAGCACAACAACGTAGTACTACACCAGCCCTTATCATTCGTGAAACACTATGAAGAAAGTGCGCTAAGGCGACTATTTTATCCTGTAACTGTTGGTGAGTATATAAAAAAGAACGCCAAACCTATCAACACTATCGCCAACCGTATATATGAGTTAGATTATATTACTCCTAAAACAAAAATCATTTCTTTAGCTGGGACACCTCGCAAACTCCTTTCGCTCTATTCAACTTTATCTTTTACCGACAATATTACATTTGATCTCCTTGGGATAGATCCCACAGGCGCAACCAAAGTCTATGAAGTGGTAAAGAATACTGTCCGAAAAAATGGAGCCGCAATCTTGCTTGATAACTTCGACGACATGAAAGATGACTGCACAAAGTTCATCACTCTTGAAGTTGAAGAAAACGACACCTATTCCAGCTCCGACATTCTCTAATCATGAGGTACGTAGTACAACAAATCCCCGCTCAGCGCTGAGCGGGGATTTGTTTTTATCAAAGCGACCGAATAGGCGATCTCTTGTATCGCTTTGGCCAATACGTTCTATCTTACAGCTCGGCACCTTCGAGCGTGTTACCTTTCAACCCATTACAATGCTGGCACATAGGCTGGTAATTCGTTAGGGAACTGGCTCCCCCTCTGGATTTTGGGATAATATGGTCAATCGTCATGAGGACGAAATTGGCTGTATACAGATCGACATGATACCCATCTCCCCGGTCGACGGACTTTAGCAGGTAAACACCGTCGACACCACAGCGCACGCAGGCCGTTCCTTTTTTGGCAAATACCTGTAAGCGCCGGTGATTGTTATACTTGGTATATAAAAGGTCGAAATCCAGTTTCTTTAGAATCCGGTTTCCATTTAATGTATGTGGTAAGTTCATAGAATGCGTTGGCTTAATAGCGCCAGCTTTTCAAATCAGCACCCTGAGGGGCCGACTCTTCGATGCGTTTCATGATTTTGTCTACGTACATGGTGTTGTAACGCAGGCGACTGATATAATTTGGTTGCGTAGGATCTCCGTTCCAGCAGTGTTCGGCACGGTCGCCGTAAGCTACTTCGCTATTGGCTGTTGGATTCTGCACGCTCTTCAGAAAATCCTCCATCAGATAAACCGCGTTGTTGAGATAATAGTTGTCCATATCACCGCAGTAAATATGAATCTTACCCGCCACTTTCGGACCAAGCGTTTTCCAGTCACGCCGAAGAATATGCATGAGATCGTAATGCTCACGCCAATAGTTCGCCACAGTGGTATCAATCTCGCCGGTGAGTTTATTCCAGATCCGTTTCGGATAGCCATCCGCCCCAACGGGTGAATATACAGCCTCCCAGATATCGAATTGATCCCCCGATCGGCTGTGTGTACCAAGGGCGAGTTCGCGGTGATTAGATTCCTCAACGGTACATTTCACCTGACCAAGGTAATTTCGCTGTCCAGGCCTTGGTGTCCGGCGGAATGGCCCTTCGGCGTAGTAGGCATTCCTGTCTTTATAGAGATTGAAATTCGTGTAGGCATCAAACGTAATAGGGTCGGGACAGGCGGCAAAACAGCCGTTGAACTCGTCGGGATACAACACCTGAACCGCCAGCGCTTCCCAGCCGCCCGTTGAACCACCATACGTAAAACGCGCCCAGCCCTGGCCAATCCCCCGGAACTGGTTTTCGATTTCGGGCAGGAGTTCATACATAATGGCGTCGCCATACGGACCGAGATTTTCGGAGTTGACGGCGTAGGAATCATCGTAATAGGGATTCGCGTGTTGAATTTCAACGATCAGCATGCGGGGAAAATCCTTGCTGGTCCATTTCTTGTAGAAATCATAGGCTTCCTGCGCCACAATCTTCTTGTAGCCGTGGAGTTTGAACCGCTCTATGTAGTCGGTCGTATCCATGTTGGCAGGTGGTGGTGTTTCGCTGAATCCACCGAAATCATCAGGAAAATGTCCGTGATAAATGCAGAGCGGAAAATGCGCGTCGGGGTGCTCATCAAACCCGGCAGGTAGCAGTACGTGTGCCCCAATGAACATCGGTCGCCCCCAGAATTCGGTCAGGCGTTTGCTCTGAATTCTGATGTGCTTGACAAACTTCGTGTCTTTCGGTATCGGAAGAACAGGATTTTCCTGATCCATCACGACCGCAAAGGATTGACCTCCGCCCGCTTTGATAGTGATTTTCTGTGGTTTGCTGAACAGATTACCCGGAGCCGTTCGCCAGTTCTGGCCTTCACCCCGATCCATTGGCAACTTAACCGTGTGCCCATCGCTCCGTTTAAAGGTTTCGTATTTGTGCAACACCGCCTGCACGTAGTAGTCGCCGGGAGCGATGTTTTTCAGGCTACGTTTTGGATAGCCAAAGGCATTGGCATCGACGGTTGCCGGCTGACCGGGCCTGAGTTCATTCACATCGACGCCAAACAGCTGGGCCGTTTCAACGGCATCGCTCACCTGCGAGCGTGGTTCCGGCCTATTGGTTTTTGCCAGAATCAGCAGCACGCGCCCATCAAGTGGTTTGACCGATTTAGCCGATGGGAACGTAACGGAGAAAGTAGGCGACTGCGAGTGGGCAGCCGTGGATAGCAACCCCAGCAAAATGAGTAGTTGGTATTTCATAGAGGAAGTCAGGTTGTTGAACAGCAGGTAATATACTGATTTTGACGATTCTCAACGCTTATCTGACCGATAAATAAGTAACCTGTCCATTGCCACAATTAAAGCCCAAACCAAGATTTTTTTTGAATAGGTATGTACTGATTTAGCAAAATAATCATCACTAATTTATTGATAATCAATCTATATCTAAAAAAGTATGATCATGAAAATCCGCTATCCTGTACGCATCCGGCAGGCCTGTCTGATGCTGGTTCTCTTCGCCATGCAGAGTTGTTATCATTACCGCATTACAACGTCGAAATTCGATCCATCGACAGGCTACCAAAGGAAAACAGCCCACTCGTTTTTTTGGGGCCTTGTTCAGCAGAATGTCGTCGCCACCAATTGCGATTCGCTCAATCTGAAAAGTATAGATGAAGTTCGGATAACGACCAATCTCGGCTATTCTGTACTCACCGTTGCTACGCTGGGCATCTGGAGCCCCGTGCAGGTTGAATGGAAATGTCCCAAACCATGTCCCCGCGAAGGCGAATTATAACAACACCCCGTTCCTCCCCCGACTATGATTATTCACCCTACCAATCAAAAAAAATGGTCGCCCCGGCATGAAACCTTCGTGCAGGACATTCACAATCTTTTCGATCTGGCCAACGACGAAACTGATAATATCGTCGACGATTATAACGCTACTACCGCTGGTGTTCAAAAACTTCTTCAGGAGGCTATCCAGAAAAATCTGCGCCTGCGGGTTGTTGGTGGCGAGTGGTCATTTACGGAAATTACAGCTACCGATGGCATTATTCTCAACACGAAACCGCTCAATATCACCCTGAAAATTACGGATGGCAACGTCCATTCAGCCTACGCTAAAACAGCCGATGATCTTTATTTTTCGCAGTGTGGTGTGTCTGTTCAGGAACTGACGGACAGGCTCCGGAAACGGAAGCGGTCACTCATGACATCGGGGGCCAGCAATGGGCAAACCATCGCCGGAGCTTTGTCGACCGGTACGCATGGATCGGCCTATAAGATCGGGGCCATTCCGGAGTTTGTCGTGGGGTTGCATCTTATAGTAAGTCCCACCCGACACGTATGGCTCGAACGAAAATCGTACCCCGTCGTTTCCAATTCGTTTCTCCAGAAAATAGGCGCTGAACCTGTCCGTGACGATGATTTGTTTAAAGCCGCTCTGGTGAGTTTTGGCAGTTTCGGTTTTATCCACGGCGTTATGATCGAAACGGTGCCGCTTTTTCTTTATGAAACGTACCGGCGACGGATGCCCATTGATGCCGTTCTTGAGGAGAGCATGAAAACGCTTGATTTCACCCATTTGCCGTTACCGTATACGGATGAAGATCCTTACCATTTTCAGGTGGTTATCAACCCATACGACCTCAGTGAAGGAGCTTATGTGACAACCATGTATAAGCGCGACTACACCAATGACTACCCACGCTCATCCATTAGCCCACCGGGTGTGGCACCCGGCGACGATGCGCCAAGCTTTATCGGGGGACTAACCCAGGTCATTCCGGCGGTTGTTCCGGTGGTTGTCAATGCGCTTACCAAACAACAATATCCCGTTTATGAAAAGGTTTTCGGCACGCATGGAGAAATCTTTTCGAGCACCAGTTTTCATGGTAAGTTACTCAGTGCTGCCGTTAGTATTCCATCGGATAAGGTGTCGGATGTGATCAGTTTATTACTGGCACATAACGACACAAATGGGCCATTTACCGGAGTTTTTGCATTTCGATACGTCAAAGGAACCGATGCAACTCTGGGTTTCACTAAATTTCCGAAGACCTGTGTGCTCGAATTAGACGGCATTTTTTCGGACAAAACGACTACCTTCTGCACTACGTTCTGGGACAAATTAGAAGCCGCCGGGATTCCGTTTGCATTTCATTGGGGCAAGATGCTTAGCTTAACTAAAGCCCGGTTATGGACTATGTATTCCTCTGCCAGCGTAGAGGCCTGGATAAGAGCCCGAAACACACTGATGAAGGATAAAAATTGCCTTGATCTGTTCACGAACGACGTCATGAAACAGTGGGGACTGGACACTATTTTGCCCACTACGTAACGCCGTTCGCATTTATTGATACACCCGCACGTAATCAACTTCCATGCGTTGCGGCCAGATGGTTTCGTCGACGCCTTTTTGTCCGCCCCAGTTTCCACCAACGGCTACGTTCAGGATCAGGTAAAACGGATGATCGAACGGCCACTCGGCTTCGGTGCTGCCCAGCGCTGACTTCTGAACGCTATAATATTTCTGATCGTCCACGAAGAAGTCGATCTGGTCAGCAGTCCACTCGATGGCGTAGAGATGGAAGGCCGTCGTTACGTCCTTAACAGTAACAGCCTTCCCCTTTTCGGTTTTCTTGCTGTGGTTGTAGGCTTCGGTATGAACGGTGCCATGAACAACGCCCTCATCAAAACCGACGTGCTCCATGATGTCGATTTCGCCAGCTTTAGGCCAGCCTGCCGTTGGTATGTTCTTGCCCAGCATCCAGACGGCTGGCCAGGTACCCACGCCTTTCGGCAGTTTGGCCATGGCTTCGATGCGCCCGTAGGTCCAGTCGTTTTTACCTTTCGTCAACAGGCGAGCCGAGGTATAGTTTTTGCCCTGATACGCTTCCTTTCGCGCTTCAATAATGAGTTTGCCATTTTCGACACGGGCGTTTTCACTACGTCGGGAGGTGTAGAATTGCAGCTCATTATTTCCCCAGCCATTTCCACCAACTTCATACCCCCACTTTGTTGAATCGGGCAGGCCAGCCTTATCAAACTCATCGGCCCAAACAAGTTTGCGAGGTGGTGGAACTATACTACGCTGATTTTGTAACGATACGTCAACATCGTTGCCAGCAAGGATGGCCAGAAGAGTCAGCAATTTTATGACAACAAAGCTTTTCATACGTTCAGAATATACTCGTCAACAGGTGGCGCAGAGCTGGTTTCAACGGCATTGATGCTCGTCTAAAAAACGATTCCGTTTACATTTAACCCCAATCGTTGTTTGTATCAGTTGTGGTCCTTCTTACAGGCTGGGAATAAAGATATCAAAATTGTTTTGATACATTAAGAAGTAGACTCTGTAGATCCTGAACGATGAGTCGAACTTCCGATTGGAGTTGATTAAGCATTTCAGCGCGCGTAAAGAGATTATCAGCTCTATAATCGCCTTCGGCCGCGAAATACAGCTGTACTTCCTGAGCTGATGTACCGTCTAAAGTATAGTCCACCCAGCGTTGACGGGTATTAAAACTGATCGAGTGCTGACCCCCATAGCTGAATGACTTTTCAGTAAGCATGTACCACACGAAAGGAGGATAAACCGTTGACCGTTGGTGCTGATTCCAAATGTCAGTCAATAAATTGCGCTGGTCCACCAGGTGAATGGTGCGCTTCGATGCAAACGCAGCTTTACCCGCCATGAAGGCACTTATAGCCCCTCCTCCAATACTTACTGTTTTACTGGGCGTATCCGATTGGATGAAAGCGGTGGCCACTGTCGTTAGGGCTCCGACAACCACAGAAAATACCGTTTGCTGCTGGATGCGTTTGCTATCCATTTGCTGTAAATAGGTGGCCAGACGGCTAGCCCGCTCGGCCTCACAATCAAGTTCAGCGGCTATGCTTGACATCTGCATGGAGGCTAACACAATTCGATTATTAATTTGTTGCCGTTTAGCCGAGAACTCTAGATCATTGCTTTCACGGTTTACCGTTTTAAGTATAATGAATTCATGCAGTGTAGGCAGAATACCGGCAGCATTAGCGACGAGCAAATCATGGCTCGAAAACCGATTCGTTAGACTTGTATCCTTTTGGATAACATCCTGAAAATCAGGAATAGGCAGATAAGTTGAATCGTAATCAAGCCTGAACGCTGGTTCGCAATATCTTTTTTGCTGGCTTATGGCCTTCAGGTTTGATTTGAGTGACTGGCATGATGTCAACAGCAGGCTGGCCAGTAAGAGTATGGTAGCCGTCGAACGCATGATGTATTCAGCGAATTAGGTGAATTTACGTATGGTTGCTGATACAAATCTATATTGGGTAAGGGGTTTATTGTGGTATAAATCAACGGTCTTCCAGTAAAAAGAGCGGGTTGCCTATCGCCATCATGATCACGAAAAAGCTTATTATCGTATCGACCAGTTAACTTAAACGTATTAAAAACGCTTTACTGATTTTATCCTGAAACAGCGTCATTTACCAAACGCCCAGGTCAGGAAATCGGGCATGATCTGGCTCCAGGTTTCCTGATTGTGCTTGCCGCCTTTGATTTCTACGTACCGGATGTTGTGCTGCTGACCGTTTTCGTCGCGCTGGTAGCCTTTCTTGACGAGTTCGCTAATCAGGTCGAGGGTATCGTCAATGGAATCGATGATGCCGTTGTTATTGCGGTCGCTGGTTTCGTCGTCGGTGCCCGTTTCAAACCAGAATTTGAGGTGTTTATGATACGTTCCTTTACGAACCTGATCGTGCATGATCCGGTCCGTTTCATCCTGGTAGCCAGCTTCCGTGCTTTTACTGCGCCACCAGAACGATCCCGAAAATACACCTGCCCGACTGAAGCGTTCGGGATGGTGAAATACGATATCGAAGGCCGACAGTCCGCCCAGTGAAAAACCGGCAAAAATCGATTGAGCTGGATCGGAACTGACGCGGTAATGCTTTTTGATGTATGGCAGGAGTTCGGTTAGCACAAAATCGGTGTACAGACCGGCCTTGCTGCCCCGGTTCATATAGTCGGCCTGGGCAGCCGTTCCGTACTCCTGAATCCGGTCGCCCGCGTGGATAGCCACCAGCACAAACGGCTTTACTGCCTTATTTTCGTACAAGGAATCCAGAACGGCGGTCATGTGTAAGCGACCCAAATCCTGGCCGTCATTCAGGTACAGAACGGGCAGGGTTCCCTGCGGATGAGTAGCACCCGACTTCTCATAACCGGGCGGTAGTATAATGTCTAAATGAACCGTTCGATTGAGTGGCACGGAGACTAATGAATCATCATGCCGAACCGTTACGGTGGGTGGGTCGGCGCTGGTAAGGGCCGGTAAATAGTCAGCCATAAGCGCAAAAGATAGAAAAAGTAGACAACGCATAAAGGTGCAAAATAGGCTTTTTTTTCGGGTTGGAACCGTCTCCGTTTTGTCGATACCAGCTATTTCTTCTATTTTCATCCAAAATTTACATCGTTCGCAGGGCTTTTGCAGTACGTAGTGTTATGGGTTCCAGGGTCGTTAATTCGATCGCAGCACGACTCGATAACAAAGCCCTGGCGCACTAAAACAAATACAACCTTGCAGGAAGACTATCGTAAATGGTATTCGCACCACCTTGGTCGCGACATCGAGATGCTGGTTTACGGCAACTGGGGTTATCCAGTTCTGCTGTTTCCCACCTCCATGGGACATTATTATGAATACAAAGACTTTGGTCTGACCGAAACGGCGCGCTGGTTCGTTGAGACGGGTAAAGTCAAACTGTATTGCATCGACAGCATTGACCGCGATAGCTGGTATGCCAAGCATCTTCACCCTGGCACGCGCATCTGGAACCATGTGCTTTACGACCGCTTTTTGCACGAGGAATTAGTACCCGGTATTCAGCGCGAGTGCAGTGTCCAGAAAATTGGCGTATCGGGCGCTTCCTTCGGTGGGTATCATGCGTTGAACTTCGCCTTCCGGCATCCCGAACAGGTTGGCCATCTGCTCACGATGGGCGCAGCCTTTAACATTCGGTCGTTTCTGGGTGATTACTACGACGATAATGTGTACTATAATAACCCGCCCGATTTCCTCCCGAATGCGCAGAACGACGAATTCTACCGGATGAATATCGTGCTGGGTACATCGCAGTATGATTTCTGCAAAGATGCTAACTATCAGATGTCCGGCATTTTGAGTCGCAAAGGCATCCCGCATAAACTCGACGTTACGCCCTGGGGTAATCATGACTGGCCCGTCTGGAAAGATCAGTTCCCACGGTATCTGAGTATGATTTAAGTAGAGCGGCCGGAAGGCCGCTTTTCATTCACTCTAGAATCGGCTTTCCAGCCGCTCTGTTTATGCAATCTACCAGTTCAGTTAGCGACGTTCTTACGCGTCTCCGCGCCCACATTGAGCAAGTTCCTGTCCGTCTAAGGGCACTCTCGGAAGCGGAGTTGACGCAGCAGGCTCCCGACAAGTGGTCACGTAAAGAAATAGTAGGGCATTTGATTGATTCGGCGATCAATAATTTGAAGCGCTTTACCGATGCGCAGTTTGCCAATGGCACGTACCAGCTACAGCCCTACAATCAGAATCAACTGGTTCGCGTGAATCACTATCAGGCTTTGCCCATGGACCATTTGTTGTCGCTCTGGACAAGCCTGAACACTCAGATCCTATACGTAGCAGAAGCCATTCCGGCTGATACGTTGACCCACCTGATTCAACTCGGCCAGCCTGCTTCTGAAACCAGAACGTTGGCCTGGCTCATTGAAGACTACGTTGTTCACCTGGAACATCATATAAAAACAGTAGTCTAACGGCCGGTTAATGCTGAACGTACTGGATCTGGTCGGCATCAGTATTGTTGCCGATATTGACCTCTCCCCCGCCCACAAGAATCGAACGTATCGTTAAAGTACCTTTTGTCGGACCGGGCGTTAATACGCCAATCAATCCGAAGGGAATTAGTTCTCCAGCGCTAAGGCCTGGAGTTGTCAGGCGATGAACAACTCATGAATCACTCCGCACTTAACTAGTTTGCCCTGCCGAATAGCCCAATCGAAACCCGTGCTTCACCAGTTCATTCAGTAGTTTTGCCTGTTGAAGACTCACTTAGTACAGTTGGGGCATAACACCATTCCCTCAGGCTGATTTACCCACCAATTTTGTCTCACTAAACCGGCAAAGACCGGGTAAACAACATCCTCTTTTTAAAACAACACATACTAACGACCATGAAATTGCTCAAAAAATTAGGCTTGTGGCTTTAGCTGCCATCCCCCTGTCAGGATCGTTGAGCAGTTGCGCTTCTGACGTCGCAGAAAGTACCGCAACCATCAGTATAAGAGCTGGTTACCTATAAATAAGTTTACGTGAATTCGAGTGGAATCTCCGGCGCAATTTTGTACCGGAGATTTTTGTTTTATCGATACGTCTTTTTGCAGCGCCCGTCTTCCAATACAACAAACTTGTCTTGGATATACCGTAAAGGTTCTTTATTTTGCTACTACGCAATACCTGGTAATTGCCGATCCGATGACTCTCTCCCGCGACGTTAAATTACGCCTGTTTGGACCGTTTGCCTTATTTGTTTTTGGCCGGATTTTTTTCCGGCTCAAAGTCTTTGTAGGCGTCCCCTTCCTCCAACAGCTACAAGCGTCTACCGTAGCGCTCGTGTGTGGTTACATCGGCTGGGAATTAGGGCGTGTGGCTGTTCAGGCGATTCAACGACACTATCCCGGCATTCCCCGAACGCGCCAGCGGCTTTACAGGCTGGTACTCGTTATTGTAGGGCTCGCCAATGTCAACAGCCTGTTACGTTCAGTCATCAACTACGTGCTGGACATTGGCGTATATAAGCTTAGTCTTATCGACCACATTGAAACAACGGGGATTCAGATTGTTTATGCGTGTGTGTATGTTGGTGTGTACGAAGGCATGTATCTGATTCAGCAGTGGCGGCAGATTTATCAGGAAAAGGAAGAGCTGATGAAAACGGAATGGCAGGCCCGGCTCGATTCACTCAAGAATCAGGTTAATCCGCATTTTCTGTTTAATGCGCTGAATGCGCTGTCGGCGCTGATTGATGAATCGCCTGCCCAGGCCAGCAAATTTGTGGACGAACTCTCGAAAGTATACCGGTATATGCTCCAGTCCAATGATCGCGAACTCACTACGTTAGAGGCCGAGTTAGGGTTCATTCGGGCGTATGCTCATTTGCTACAGACCCGGTATGGAACGGGTATCCTGGTTCAGATAAACGTACCCGATCAATACCTGACGTATTCAATTCCATCGCTCAGTTTGCAGTTGCTGGTCGAAAATGCGGTGAAGCACAATATAGTCGCATCGGGCAAGCCGCTCACGATCGAAATAACCACTACCTGCCTACCGGAAGCAATAGACCAATCCACGCGGTTACTCGTCCGGAATAACCTTCAGCGCAAGAATGGGCAAGTGATCAGCAACCGGGTCGGTCTCTCAAATATTTCGGCCAAATACCATATGCTGGCTAAAACAGATATTATGGTGCAGGACCAGAACGGTCATTTTTCGGTCGTCCTGCCATTACTTAGTCCGGGCAGTTTACCCACAACCCCCTGAAGGGGGCTTAAGTTGAGAATAGTCGAGCAAAGCCCCCTTCAGGGGGTTGGGGGTAAAGTAGTATAAGTGTCGGGCATCAATACGTATCATTCACTCCCCGGATTCATGAGCGGTATGATCACCGTAAAGTGGGTGTCATCCGACAGAACGGTTGGTTCTTCCTGAACCAGCAGCCGATATTTAGCCGCAATGTTCGACAACCCAACCTGGTTTGACATAACCCGACCACCTGTTTTCGGCTGACGATTATTCCGCACGAGCAATTGCCCGTAGTTGATCGTTTCGATTTCAATCAGCAAGGGCTTACCCGCGTGAATAACGTTGTGTTTAATGGCATTCTCGACCAGCATCTGCAGCGTCAGCGGGGGCAGTTGATACGTTCGACAACCGGGCGGCACCACTACGTCGAGATGAATGCCCGCGCCATAGCGCGTTTTCAGCAGGTGATAATAGGAGTCAATAAACGTCAGTTCTGTTTCTAACGTAGTGAGGGAGCCTTCGTTGGTTTGCAGTAAATAGCGATAGACCTTCGCCATCTCGTCCACGAATTTCCCGGCTTTTTCGGCATCATCGTCGATTAATGATGAGAGTGAATTCAGGCTGTTGAACAGAAAGTGCGGATTGACCTGATTTTTCAGGCTTTCGAGTTGGCTCTGTATATTGATCTTCTTTAACTGCTCTTTTTCCAGCGTATTCTCGCGCCATTTCTTGAGCGAATACGTACTTTCATCAATGCCTACCGAGAGTAAATTGGCCACTATATTGATCAGGGCAATTCGTCCAAAAGAGAACGGAGACTCCTCGTAGTTGTACCCAAACAGATGGAAATGGCTGTAGAGGTAGATGCCCGAAAAAACAAAAAAGGGCGTCACCGTCATAAATACCAGCAACAACCGCCATACTCGCTGCCAGGTCTGCCCTAGATTCGGGTACCGGCTAACCACCAGTTGCGTAAGCTGGTCCAGCGTTATCAGGCAGCAACCTCCAATGGTTAGGTTCAGCAACGTAGCCGACACAAACGTCCAGGCATCCGACCAGTAGCGGGGGCCAATCACCCAATATGTCAACAGGGGAATAAACCACGGAAACAATAGCAAAAAGTGCCATTGGGTCTGCGGCCGAACGGGGGGCAGTCGCCGAAAAAACTCAGGAACAAACCGCTTCATTATACAATCATCAACGCTTCTTTTTATAAATCGAAGGCAAATTGCGCATTGTATCCATCAGGCGCACCACAATATGTCTCGAAGTGCCTTTCTTGGCTGGTTTTTTGCCTAAAAACGTGCGGGAATTGTGTGGGTCAATTAGTAATACCTAATACGACCGGTAATCAAACGGCAAACCGATCGGGCTAGGACCTGATAATCTGGGGGCCAATAAGTAAGGGCAACCGTACACTAAAATGCGTTTCCGTTTCCTCAATATAGATGTCTGCGTTACCCAGCAACTGGTATTTGGACGTCAGTGTCGCCAGCTTTGCCTGCGACGTCTCAACCTTAATGACTTTACGCTGTAAGTTATTTTTCACTACGACAGCGCCGTCGGACGTAGTAGCAATGCTGATCAGCAGGGGTTTCCCGGCTAACATGGCATTGTGTTTCATGGCGCTGTCAATTAGTATCTGCAAACTTAAAGGCGGCAAACTGTAGTCCAGATAAACCGGGTCTACCGTGTGGGTTATGTGCAACGTAGCGCCGTAGCGGGTTTGCAATAAATTACTGTAGCTGTCAATGAAATTCAGCTCGGTTTGCAGGCTGACCAACTCACGCGAATTGGCCTGCAACATGTAGCGATACACTTTTGAAAGTTCGTCAACGAACCAGCCCGCCTGTTGCTTGTTTTCGCCAATCAGGGTCGACAGGGACGTTAAGCTATTGAACAGGAAATGCGGGTTGATCTGCATTTTCAGCGCATCGAGTTGATGCTGGTACGTTGCCTGCCGAAGTTGTTCATTCTCGGTCTGATCTTTATACCACTGGCGATAGGCGTAAAACAGGCTGAGTACGGTACAAAAGGCGAAATCAAAAAATAAGGTTGCCAGCAGGATTGGCCGAATAACGGGCCAGGTAAACGATGTTCCAAATTGCGGAATCAGACTATAGATAAAGGTATCGAACACAACGGCACCTGCCGATAGAACACTCAATACAACCAGCACAGCCAGCGTGCGATACGTAGACTGGTGAACACCCGGATACCGGCGAATAACCCAGCGAACCGCTACGGTTATCAAGCTTCCAACCACTACGTATAAACTCACAAGAAGCACAGTGGCCGAAAGAAATATCCGCCAGTCTGAAAAATAGGCAGGTCCAATAACGTAGCGATTACCAACCGGAATCAAAACCGGCATCAGGATAGCATGATACCAAAGCTCCCATTTAGAGAGGTACCTTCTCAGTGGTCGATAAGCAGTCTGGAGCATGGACAAACAGTGCCGAACGCAGGCATCCGGCGATTTAAGACCCCAAATTAACCGTTTTTGAAGATAATTCAGGCTATGTCACCCAGTTTTCGTCAGGTAACTAGATCAGCCGCACAGCAACGTATTGTGTGGCTATTTACAGTTCATACACTGTTTTTCTCAATTCATACAATCTATTTTCCAGTTAATGCAAGTCTGACCTAAAGAACACCCTGGCGTCGGCGAATTTTGACAATTCGATTCATGATCCCATTAAGCAACAACTGGTCTCCCCTACTCGCCGTAGATACCTATCGGCCTCGTCTCTTTTTCAAATACGAGTGGCGATGGCATGTCCTGATCATGCCGATACTTTTTCCGGTTGCTAACTATTACTTCATTGGTTCACCCTACTTCCATAATCTGCTACCGTTTGGCGTCGGGACGCTGGTCGCGCTGGGGCTTTACGGGCTCTCGGTTGTGGCGTTCAGGCTAACCGTACGGTGGACAATTCGGCATTATCCGGGCATGCAGCAAACGATTCTGCGCACCCTGGTGATGCTCATCACGGTAGGCACGATGACGGTGGGGCTGTGTATTTTTTACGTATGGGTATACAGCCTATTCCCGGCAACGGGCGTTCAGTTCAGTTGGAAGATCGTCTGGCCGGTTTGGGTAATAGGCTTGCTGTTCGACGCATTTTTATGCATCATTCTGGGCATGGTCTATACGTATGCGCAATGGAAGCAGGAATTAAAGGAAGATGAACAATTGCATCGGCAAGCGCTTCAAAATCAATATGATACGCTGAAAGGTCAATTGAATCCCCATTTTTTATTCAACGCGCTCAATTCGCTCTCGGTATTGATTGGTGAGGAGCCAAAGCAAGCCGAAGAGTTTGTCGATAAAATGTCGCGGGTATACCGGTATATGCTTACCCGCAACAGTTGTAATGCTACGTGTACCGATCAGACAAAGGGTGAATTGGTGTCGCTCCAAACCGAACTTGAGTTTGTGGATCTCTACGCCGATCTGCTACAGATCCGGTATAACAATAGCCTGAGCATAGTTCGGCCAACCACTGTTCGTCCGGATTATGTAACCCGTTGCATACTCCCCTTGAGTTTACTCACCCTAATTGACAATGCCGTTAAGCACAATGTTATGACGCCTGCAAAACCACTAGTTATTGCAATAGAAATTACTGAAGACGGCTGGCTTCGGGTGACCAACAACCGACAACAGAAAGCCATCCGGCTGGAAACCATTCGGGCCGGATTAACAAGTTTGATGGGCAGATACCAGTTACTGAACGAAGAACCCGTTTTAGTGGAAGCAACCGATACGTATTTTCGGGTGGCGCTCCCCTTGCTGGTCCAATAATTCGCTGGCTGAAACGCGTCGTTACCCCCTAACAAATCAGGTATATTTTCACCCAGTTCGCCAGCCCGTTTTTGCACTTGACTCAACCCAAACGCCTGTTTTTACACCATTCCCGCTATCTTTATCACGCGTAATTAACCGGCATTAAGAACCAACAATTACTCATGACCAGAATCGTATTTGATCATATCCGCCATTGGCTGCGCTTAACAACGCGCGGTGGCTGGTCGTACGTTCTGTTGATGCCCTGGTTTGTGCCGATGATCAGTTATCTGCTCATTGGGGAGCACTACGTGCAGGAATGGCATACTTTTCTGGGAGCAACGGCCTTCATTCTGCTGTTATCGACCCTTGCCTTCGTAACCCACGACTGGGCTGCCGACGCCATTGCCCGACGGTATCCCGAACTACGCCAAACGGTGCTCCGCGCTGGTCTGACGACACTAGCGTTCATTGGATTATCAGCGTCATTTTTAACGGTTTATACCTGGTTTATCATTCGCTATAAACCGTTCAGTTCGCGGCTCACCTACGACACGGTACCTGCCGTGTTCGGCTTTGATCTGATTGCCATACTGCTCCTAGTGGGTATTTATGAAACGTCTTATTCGCTGAGCCGGTGGCAGCAGCATCAGGTGAATAAGGAGAAGCTCAAGAAGGAAAATCTGAAAGGGAAACTACAGGGGCTGAAAAGTCAGGTGAACCCCCATTTTCTGTTTAACAGCCTCAATTCCCTTTCTTCGTTAATTGCCGATGAACCCCAACGGGCCGAACAGTTTGTAGATCAGATGGCGCGCGTCTATCGCTATATGCTCCAGTCCAACCGGCCTGCTGGTGACGAACCGACAACCGATGATGGCGATGAATTAACAACCCTCGACGCAGAGTTGAATTTTATTGACTCTTACTATCACCTGTTGAAAACCCGGCACGGTGCCGGGCTCCATCTCGATGTGCAGGTTCCCGAACCATGTCGACAGTATCGGCTGCCACCTCTGACCTTGCAATTGTTAGTCGAAAATGCGGTAAAGCATAACGTCATTCTTTCCAGCCGCCCTCTCTACATTAACATTCTGATCACGGCGGATGGGCATCTTCAGGTGAGTAATAATCTTCAAAAGAAAACGACCCGTCATGAGCTCAACCGGGTTGAGTCGACACAGGTTGGCCTGGCTAACATCCGGGCTAAGTATCAGCTGTTAGCACAAACGGAGCCAGTTATTGAACCTGGCCCCGACTATTTTAAAGTTACCTTACCTCTACTCCAAAAAAACCTTATTAACGCATGAACGCCCTAATCGTCGAAGATGAAGAATTAGCTGTACGTAAACTCCAGAAATTACTGCACGATGTCAGTCCTACACTTTCCGTTGTGGGCGTAACGGCCAGCATTGAAGATACAGTAAACTGGTTAGAGAGCCATCGGTCAACGGGCAAGCCCGATCCTGATCTGATTTTTCTGGACATCGAGCTGGCGGATGGACAGAGTTTCGAGATTTTCGAGCGGACGCCGGTACGTAGCACCGTTATTTTCACTACGTCCTACGATGAGTATGCTCTACAGGCGTTTAAAGTCAACAGCATCGACTATCTGCTAAAACCCGTACAACGGGAGGACTTGCAACGCAGTTTACAAAAGTATGAGGATCTGCGCGGACAATCCGTCGAACAGCCAGCGTTCAAAATTGAGAAATTGCTACAGCAGCTTCAGGGCAATACGCCCCGCACGTATCGGCAGCGCTTTCTGGTACGTCAGGGCCAGCGAATGCTATCCGTCGAAGTGGGTGACATTGCTTATTTCTTTACTGATGAGCGCTATAGTTTTTTCACGATGCACTCAGGCCAGAAGTTTCTGGTCGACTACACCCTCGATGAGCTCGCCGATGCCCTTGACCCAAGCCGTTTTTTTCGCATCAATCGGGGTGTGCTGGTTACTCACCAGGCAGTAGAACAGATGCAGCCCTACTTCGGTAATCGGTTGGCCCTGAGCCTGCGACCCGTTTTTGAAAAAGAAGCCCTGGTCAGCCGCGAGAAGGTAAGTGATTTTAAACAGTGGATGGGTAAGTAGTCTTTTTTTGAAAATACCCGCCGTCGGTGTACTTTTGCCTTATTATTGATTCCAGCGCCATTATTTTTCGCTGGCAAAAGGTACACAGTCGATCGTTTAAGTATTTCTTTTCACGACTAACTGCTTACCTATCTGGTCCCGTAGCTCAGCTGGATAGAGCATCTTCCTTCTAAGAAGGCGGTCATTGGTTCGAATCCAATCGGGATCACATTGAAAATCAGCTAGTTAACTATTTTCTTGGCTAGCTGATTTACTTTCAGTTACAACGGTAGGCACAACATTAAACATTGACCTTAAGCAGTATGTAACTATAAATCAGGCTAAAAATTAGATGTAAAGAAACCACGTATGTACAAGGAATAAAAAATACAAACTCGATTGAAAAAGTCGTAAATAACTATTATTATACTGATTAAGTAATAATAACCCTACTAATAGATACATGTAGTTTTATAAACATAAGATATGGAGAAAACGAGTATTTATCCATTTTGGAAAAATATATAAATTCAAAAAGGTCAGCTTATATGCTCATGAAATAATAATTGAAGAGTGGAATAAAAATAAGTATAAACAGAAAAGAAAACGAGAGGCTAAGCTGCTACATGACAGCAAACAAAATATAGAGAATAATATATTCCCAATGAGCTCCCGGCAAAAGACCTCGCTGGTCGCCGGTATACTTTACCTGCTTACGTTTGTCTCCATCCCAACCATCACTTTGTACGGCTCGATCCATGAACCGAACTACGTCGTAGGCCCTGGACCGGACACGGCTATCATCATCGGCGGTATCCTCGAAATAATTGTGGCCCTGGCTAGCATTGGCACGGCTGTAACATTGTATCCAGTACTCCGGAAGCAGAACGAAGGGTTCGCATTAGGGCTGGTTGCTGCGCGAATTCTGGAATCGGGCACCATCTTCGTGGGTGTGGCGTTCCTGCTGTCAATTGTGACGTTGCGGCAGGCCGGAGCGGGAGCCGATGCGTTAACCACTAGCCATGCCCTTGTTGCCCTTTATGACCGCATCTTCCTGCTCGGACAAAGCTTCATGTCGGCCGTATGCGACATGCTGCTGGGATTCCTGCTGTATAAATCACGCTTGGCGCCCCGAACCCTCTCACTGATCGGACTTGTGGGGGCACCCCTGCTAATCGCAGGTTACATGGCGGTGCTTTTCGGTGTCATTAGACGACATGCTCCACTGGCGGCACTGTCTGCCGTTCCTGTTGCCCTATTTGAGTTCTCGTTAGGTATCTACCTCATTGTTAAAGGATTCAGACCATCCTTCTAGTAAGCACTTATTTATGAAACTATCCAACCTGTTTACCTTCCTGGTATTGTCGGCCTGTGCCATTCCCTATTTCTGTACCGGGCAACCTGCACTGCGTCCGGCAATAAATATCCCTCAACTGATTGATTCGATCACGCTCAGTTTGAACCGACACTATATATTTCCGCAGGAAGCTCACCGCATGAGCGTATACTTACAAGCCCGATTACAGAAGAAGGCATACGCTACGCTGGCCAATTCCCCCAACGAGTTGGTAAAGCAATTACAGGTGGATCTGTCCGCCATTCATCATGATCCGCATCTGTTCATAGACTACAATCCAGCGTTTACCACCGCTACGCCGGGGAGTACTTCATCCGTTGAGGAAGAAATGAGGCAAGCCAAAAAGTACTGGCGAGCCAACAACTATCTTTTCCGGAAAGTCGAAGTGCTGCCCGGTAATATTGGCTACTTCCCGTTCACCGGATTTGTACCGGACCTGGCTGGCGCTCAACCGACTATTACGGCCTGGCTACAATTTGTCGCCAATACAAATGCGCTGATCATTGATTTGAGAGAAAACATGGGCGGCAGCCCGGAAATGGTCAGTCTATTGGAGAGTTATTTCTTCAAGACAAAAACCCATATGAATGACCTGATCAACCGGTCAACCAATGACACAACGGTTTTTTTGCCGATCCTGAGAAGGCCCGGCAGCTAGTGCTGTCCATGCCCATTTATATTTTGACCTATCACTGTACGTTTTCCGGTGCCGAAGATTTTGCCTATGGGATGCAAGTGGCTAAACGAGCGATCATAGTCGGTGAAAGGACGGGTGGGGGCGCTCATCCAACGAAGCCCGTTTCGATAGGGTAGGGCATTGTCATTTCGATCCCATTTGCCCGTTCACTAAATCCGGTTACACACACGGATTGGGAAGGAACTGGGGTCATTCCGACAGTGCCAATTGAGGCCAGCCAAGCCTTAGTTAAAGCGCAGGAGTTGGCATTGGTCGAGCAGTTACATATCGGTAACGACTGAACAGGAAAAACGCCAGGTAGCGTTTTTGCTTGACGAGCTGCCTGCCGTTGCGCAGGCAGCACCTTTGCCACTAGACGTACTCCGGGCGTATATGGGCACATACGGTCCACTAACCATCTACCTGAATAAAAATAAACTCTTCTGTAAGCATACGGAGGCTGGCGGTTTGCAAACGGAGCTAAAATACATTGCCAACAGGCGGTTTGTGCTGGACGATAATACGCACATTGAACTTGTTAAAGCAAGCAAGGGGAACTTTACTGGTATCAAACTATATGTCAGTGATGGGAATATAGTTGAGGAACGGCGAAAAGCCCACCTTAACGTACTACCCTGTGCCTATCTGGCGATGCTAAAGCACCACTACCATGAAAAAAATTCCCATTCGGCAAATTAGGGCTGCATATCCCGACGTACAAACGGCCGAACGATTTACGATTCGTCGGCTTCAGGATCTGGTGGGTGAAACTGATTTAATTCATGATCTACACCGGCATGATTTCTTTTTTATTCTTGCTCTAAAAAATGGTGAGGGAATTCACGAAATAGATTTCACATCCTATCAAGTGCTAAATAATTCTATTTTCTTTTTGCGCCCAGGACAGGTACATCGACTTGACTTAAAAGCAGGTTGCAGCGGATTCCTGGTAGAATACAATGCCGAATTTTACAACCCCAATACGAAGTTATCCATCCAGCGATTACGAAAAGCCAGCCGCAAAAACTATTGTAAACTGGAGATCAGCCGGTTTGACAAAATATTGGCTACGTTAAACGCCATGTATCTGGAATACACGGATAAAGAAGAAGGCTATAAGGATATGATTAAAGCCCATCTGGCTATATTCTTTATCGAATTTCTCCGGCAAAGCCCGAATCCGAATGGTCCGCCAGTAGCAATTAATCAATATACGCAGGAGCGTTTAGAGGAGTTTTTAGACTTGATGGAAATGCACATTACTACGCATAAGCTAGCCTCTCAATACGCAGGCTTTATGAACCTATCACTCTATCAGCTGAACGAGATTACGAAAACTTCCCTGGGCAAAATTACCTCTGAATTAATCAATGAACGGATTGTTCTGGAGGCAAAACGGTACCTGCTGGCTAGGCCTGATCAAATAAAAGAGATAGCCGACCATTTGGGCTACGAGGACGTTTCCTATTTCATCCGATTCTTCAAAAAACACGCGGGCTATACACCTGAAGCGTTCCGGCAAAACTTTGGGTAAGTACTATAAAACTCCATGTTTGTCCTATAAGCTAACCTACTGGTTACCATACCTTTGTGTAAATACTGACAACAAATTTACACAAATGAAAATCATCATCGTCGGTGCAACAGGCACCATGGGAAAGTACTTAAGTCGTGCATTTGAAGGAGAACATGAAGTAATTAAAGCAGCCTCCAAAGGGACTGATATTCAGGTAGATATTACATCAACGGAATCCATTGATGCTATGTACGGGCAAATCGGTGCGTTTGATGCGCTCATTTGTACCGCTGGCCCAACCTATGTTGGTCCCTGGAAAAAAATGACCGATAAAGAGTTCCGGCGAGGTATTGAAGGTAAACTAATGGGGCAAATTAACCTGGTGCTTATTGGCCAGCACTATATTAACCCTAAAGGCTCCTTCTCGCTGATCACTGGCGCGTTGACGCATGAACCGCAAGTAAACTTCGCCAATGCTTCAGCCGCCAATGGGGCCGTTGAAGCGTTTGTGCGAGCAGCCGCGATTGAACTGGAAAATGGTATTCGTATTAATGCCGTAAGCCCAACAGTTATTGAAGATTCGCCCCAGTATTTCCCCTTTTTCCCCGGAGATATTCCTGTAACCATGCAGCAACTGGAATATGGCTTTCGCAAAGCTGTATTGGGTGCGAACACGGGCCAAATTATAAAACCGTATTAACGTATAAAACGATAGTACCCACTTTTGCCATAAGCCAATGCAATACATTCAAATTCCGCACTTGAGTATGCTCAATGTTATGAATTACCTTTTTACTACTGCGTTTTGCACTTTTTCGACTTTATGCACAAGAGCCTAATCCGGACCAGATTTTAGCTTAGGTTATGCCGACGGTATACAGTCAACTGTACTTCAGGAGTAGCGACCATTGTTGATTTACACGCCTTAAGCTGGTAAAAAGACAAGGGTGACCACAAAAGAGACATATCCGGTGCTCTATGTGTTAGATGGCGAAACTAATTTTCGTTCTGTTGCTCTACTGGTTGAGCGGTTAGTGAGTATGGGGGGTGTCCCCCGTTGATTGTGGTTGGCATACCCAATACCAATCGAAGTAGAGACCTCACTCCTACAGCGGCAATGAATACGGATGGGATAAGGGAGTCGGGCGGGGGAGGAAAATTTCTCTCGTTTCTGGAAAAGGAGTTATTTCCGTATATCGACTCAACCTATCCAACCGCACTCTACAAACTACTGATGGGGCATTCCCTCGGCGGGCTACTGATGATACATACGTTAGTTCATCATAACGACTTATTTAATGCCTATGTAGCGATTGATGCCTCCCTTTGGTGGGATAGCCACAAGCTACTCACCGAGAGCAAACCAGTTCTTGAAACCAATACGTATGAAAACAAAACTCTTTTTATGGCCATCGCTAACCACATGGAGAAAGGGGTCAATACAACGGCTGTTCAAGCCGTTACCTCAGCCGCCGTCAGAACCGATGCGCCACTGTTAAAGCCAAAAAACTAGATCTGGTCATAGTCGGACAACGTAATCTGATCCAGCCGCTTCGAGCGGAATTCTGCCGTGGCCGAAGGGTCATTGACCCGACTGGCCTTGGTAACCTGGAAGCGGACCCAATAAAATGGATCATATTGTAACGTGCTGATTACATGGTCCAGTCCCCCGAACGGTCCACCAGAAAATGCATTGCTAAAATCAGCGTATATAAGAATTCGAACCGTAACTGGCAGGTAATATAATGGATGAAATCGGTGATCAATGACACCCCAGCGTAGACTCAGATCGGAAAGATTTCGATTTTTGATCATGATACAATTGGTTAAACGGTGAAGAACGTGGCAGTTTACAGGCTTAGTCGAGTAGGGGGATAAAACAGGAAACAAGCGGCAGACATACTGACCACATTGCACCCGTTGCGAACGGGTTGTGGCAGGGTGCAGTTCGGTAGAATATGAGCGGTGGTAAACGCCAGGTACGTGTAGAGCTAACGTTCAGGACGGCCCAGGGTGAAGGGGTTTGCCTCAGCTTAGTTCAGCCCTTGCTCTGGATTCCATACGAAATCCCTGGACAGGTAGAAAGCCCGGCCGTAAAACAGCCGGGCTTTTATAAACACCTGAAAATATAAGCTGATACTTATAAATTTTTGCGCTTCGCCGATCGGAAAAAATACCGGGCAAACATCATCACCAGCATGATACAGGCACCAATAAATTGAAGATCTTTTTCCCCTGTCTCCTTACCGATATACCGCAGCAGCACAAAGCCGCCCAGTATCAACAGCAGAATTATACTGAAATCAAACTCTTCAGTCTGACGCCCCAGGTACGCGTCGGCGACTTCAGTAGCGGCTTCCAGATTCACGAACGGTTCTCTACGTAGCCGATCGCACAATTCCCGAATCTTGCGCGGGTTGCCATCCGATGTTTCATAAATCTTCGTCATTACGGCGTAGAGGTCTGTCACCTGCACATCACTGATCAACCGATAAATCATTTTCAGGCTGTCAGGCCGACCTAGCGGTTTCAGTTCCACCTTTTCAAATGACCAGGCGAAACTAGCCGCTTCCATCTTGATGCTACGGGCCGTGGTGATGATACAAAAGTGATTTTTCAACTCCTCCAGTATTTTCACCACTTTGGGTGTAATTCCGTCGAGGTTGCCAATTTTCAAAAGATACTCGCCGGGTTTCGTTACGTCCTTCAGCGTCTGGACCAGATTAGGCAGACTCGCTGTCGATAGTTTCACCTCAACCGACTTTACATCGCTGGTCTGGAACAGCATGGCTGCGGCTGTTTCCTTGTCTCCGCAAACATGTAAGATGGCGGCTTTAATACTCATCTTGAAATCGCTGGTATCGTCGATAACCAGTGTCCGTTTCTCGAAATTCAGGCTTTGCAGCAGATGCGTCTTGCCAATGCCGATTGGCCCCGTGATTAACACGCTGATTCCCCGGCTGACGAGTCCCTGAATCTGTTTCTGTTCCCTGTCCCGGCCTACCAGAAAATCAGTATCGGGTGTTAACAGATTGATGATGCTACGTTTAGGAGGAAACAACTGCGCTTTCCATTTCTGTAAAAATGTCGGTTTGGGGGCTGATGCATCGATCTGGGCCCGTAGCCGGTTCGGATCAGCATGGGCGTAGATCAGCGTTGTTTGGGCATTCTCATGGCCTAATAAATCCCGAATGTCGCCCAGCTCAGTACCCGTTGCGCGAAGATTGGTCGCAAATGTATGTCGAAGCTTATGAGGTTTGGTCTTACCAATGGCCGGGTTTTTCTCCCCGGTTCGCTTCAGCATCATGTAAACCGCTGATCGCGACAAATGCCCCTCATCATCGCCGGGAAAGATGAAACCTTTCGGTGATACACCTTCTTTCAACAGCGTATCAAACGCATCGTATA
Source organism: Spirosoma jeollabukense (assembly GCF_054777855.1). NCBI lineage: Bacteria > Pseudomonadati > Bacteroidota > Cytophagia > Cytophagales > Cytophagaceae > Spirosoma > Spirosoma jeollabukense. Next base: position 3,810 of record NZ_BAAHAD010000015.1, on the reverse strand, counting down.
ATCGCTGTGACATGGGGATGATACGATGCTGATTCTTTGATATCTTACGCTTTTTCAAGCTGTCAATTTTCAACGTCCGGGCGCGAAAATCACAATCCTCCCATTTCCGCGTTCTGGCTTCAGTCGGTCTACAGCCGGCATCGAGCATCAACAGAATAAGGACTTTATGGTGAGGGTTCTTGGTGACTGCCAACATTAATTCCTGTTCATCGCGGGTGTGAAATTCGGGGGCTTGTGTGTCCATCAGCTCTATTGATACGTACCGGCTTGTCTGCTGTAACTCGCTCCACGTGGCGATGCCGGAGTCGGCTAATACAGAATTTTGTTGGGTAATTTGTCCCTATATTAGGGCCAGTTCTACTTGTCGAAGATAGTATAATTTGGAAACATTGTTGTCCAAACGGTGACAAAACGGTAGCTGGTTAACATAACGGCACTTATACAACAGATTTTTTAAGGATAATGACAACAACTCTATTCCGGCCTGTTAGCAAAATAGATCTAATTGAACAATCAAACTGGACTAAGTTTCCACCCCGGTTACCTGAACAGCCAATTTTCTATCCTGTAACTAACATTGAGTACGCTCGACAGATTACAGTGGAATGGAATGTACCTGCCTATGGAAATGGATACGTAACTCAATTTGAAGTCAATAGCGATTATTTAAAGAAGTATAATATTGAAAATGTAGGTGGCCCCATTCATAACGAATTGTGGGTGCTAGCCGAAGAATTAGAAGAGTTCAATAGTAACATTGTAGGGGTTATTCAGGTAATCGAGTCTTATGAGAAATAATTGAATCTTTCCCATATTGACATACTGGAGTAGCAGAGAGCTATTCTAACTAAAGTCGAATAACATAATCATAGTTATACAACGACTCTTATAAAAGTACAATACACTGCTACTTTAATTAATAGCTGGATATTGTACTTTTTCATTTTTATGTCCTTTTCCTTCTCCAACCATTTTAGATTTTAGAACTTATTGATCTGTGAGTAGGCTTCTAAAGATTTGTATTTGGTACAAATGGCAACATATAAACCATCTGACTACGAACTATTACGTCGACGCTGTGCTCAATTGAAAGATGCAGGCTGGAAACAAACCCAAATTGCTACAGCCTTGGGTCTGACGGAGGGCTGGGTAAGCCGAACTCTCAAAAAATACCAGCAGGATGGGCAAGCTGGTTTAGCTTGGCGCAAGCCTAAGGGACCCGATTGTCGGTTGACGGATGAGCAATTGACTCAATTAATTGAGGAGTTGAACAAAGGGGCCGAATGGCATGGCTTTCCTGGCCATATCTGGACCAGGCCCCGCGTCAATGAGGTTATCAAACGAGTGTTTGGAGTCAGTTATGATCCCTCTCAAGTAGGGCGTTTACTGAAGAAAGTAGGCTGGACCCGCCAAAAACCACAGACCAAAGCGCGTCAGCAGAATTTTCACCGAGTGCAACAATGGCGAGCCGAACGCTTACCCGAACTCAAAAAAAGCACAAACTGAACAACGGGTCATCTTATATGTCGATGAGTCGGCCGCAACGGCGGACCGTCTGTTATTTGTTGCCCATGCTGGGTTTAACTTGGGCACCACGCGGTCAAACGCCTGTGTTAGTAGAGCAAGCAGGACGGGATCATCTAAGTTTGATCGCGGCTATTGCACCCAATGGCCGCATTTATGTAGCCGGTCAGGACCACTCCTTCAGTGGAGAAGATATCGTCTGGTTTTTAGAAAAATTGTGTAGTCGTTACCGCAAGCGCGATTTGCTTATCATCTGGGATGGCGCTTCGATTCACCGTGGAGAAGCCGTTAAAGCGTTTTTAAAAGAGCGCCCTGGTCGAGTTCATTTAGAACGTTTACCAGCTTATAGTCCAGAGCTAAACCCGACTGAGTTAGTGTGGAACCAGATCAAACAGCGCCTGAAAACCAAGTCTATCTTTCCTTGGACGATCTTACGATAGCGGTTTTAGAACAGATTCGTTTATTAGAGACGAATCGAAAACTGATTCAGGTTTTCTTCCACAAGAAGGAAGTCGCCTTCTTTACGGATTAATTCACGGGTCAATAAGAATTGTGCTTTGTTAGTCAGTTATCGTCCAAACAAACCACTACCTCGTCAAAAACTGTGAACTACTAAACTGAACAGGTTTATTGTACTAAAAAAGGGCCGTTTCCAGCCCCTTCCCTCCTACCCGACTACCGTTCACGAAAACCTCCGATTCTTACTCAAAAATCAATTTATTGTATCGTCCGGGAAAAAGTTGACCGTTGTCTGATCCTGAAAATAAGTTGTCAGTTTTTCGGTCAGCAATTTTTGGTCAATAGTAATCCTGGTATAGCGTTGTCAAAATAGATGAAACAGATGGACTTACCCAAATTGGCCCTGGTCTCGGACAACCTTTGACCGTTTATATACCTTCGGTTTCCAGTGCTTTTTAAGCGGATGCTCACTCTGATGAGCCATCACCGGAGTCAGGTAACCACAGCTCATGTGCGGGCGCAGGTGATTATAATTGTATATACTTTTTTCAACCGCCTTCTCAGCCTCCTCAAAAGTAACGAACACTCGGTTCAGCCGGAAATCCGTCTTTAATATGCCATTCACCCGTTCAGCGATGGCGTTTTCATAAGGGTCGCCTTGCTGCGTCATGCTAATCAAAATGTTCGCTCCATTTAACTTGCGAACGTAGTCAAAACTACAATATTGGCTGCCTCGATCAGAATGATGAATCAGTTCTTCTTCCCTTTCCAAATGGGTAGCTAAAGCCATATCCAGGGCCTTTAAAATACCTTCTGCTGTTAAGAATGGATGCAGGCAGTACCCAACAATCAGTTTTGAATAAGCGTCCGTTATTAACGATAGATAGCCAAATCCTAACCCAATATACAAATAATTTATATCACTCACCCAAACCTGTCTGGGAGCATCTATAACCCTATCAATAAGCAGATTAGGATATCTCTGTAAGCGATGATTAGAATCAGTTGTCTGGGGTACCTGTCGACCCTGACGGATAACCATAGCATGATTGTATAAGATCTTGTGCAACTTGTCACGACCTAATTTGATGCCACTTTTGGCTAATGGTTCGGCCAACAAAAGATGTAATTTCTGAGTGCCCAGGCCAGGCACATCTCGTCTGAGGGCCGTCACCAGGTCCAGTACTAACATCGCATGGCTCACCGATCGCTGAGCACGTTGTTTTCTTGCATGAAATGCTTGTCGGCTCACACCAAACAGTCGGCAAAGGCTTCCGACGCTCACCTTTGCTATCTCGTTCTCACGAAGGTTAAAGACCGTTTGGTGCCAGACTTTTTTCTGATCGGCACATTTAGTTCTTTTTCAGCGGTCTCAATCATCGTGTTAAGTGCCAGGATTAACAGATTGGCCTGCTGCAGAGTCTGTTCCAGCTCCTCGTTGCGCTGTTTGAGAGCTGCCATGTCGCGTTTTTGTGCTTGCTTCATGGCGGGTAAAGTTAACAGGCCCGTCTTCATCTTCTGACGATAGAGTTGCACCCAGCTACGAATCGTGTAGCCACTATGAATGCCTAAATCTTCCATCACTTGGCTAACTTCTTCTCCGCCGAAGAGAATACGAAACACGGCCGTCTCCCGGAGTTGTTCGCTGTACTGAAAGCGACTCAGCAGGTCGCGAATGTGGTCTTCCATGGTTGTCAATTTTTGGTGAAAATTGACAACCTATATTAGGGTCTGTGGACAATCAAAGTAGTAAAATCATAGTTGAGGCTAAGTAGACAAAGCCAGCAAAGCTGATCGCCGTCTTTTCATAACGAGTCGCCACCCGGC
>NZ_BAAHAD010000014.1:0-177004 GCF_054777855.1 Spirosoma jeollabukense | reverse complement strand
TGCCGATGGTACTGCTGTCACAAGCGGGAGAGTAGGAAGGTGCCACCTAAGGAAACCAGATCCAACGCCGTGTTCTACCCAGAGCACGGCGTTCGGCGTTTACAGCTTTATTACTTCAATCCGTAATAAAAAGCCGTCAACTCGAAGTTGATGGCTTTTTCTGTTTTTCAATGGTTTTTATATAGCTAAAGCCGAGTAATTTTCTCTTTTTCTTACCTTAGTATTCTGAGCAAATTCTTCAAACTCAATGGCTATCTTCAAACTGCAAATTAACGGTCGCCTTCTTCAGGCAGATGTAGATGCTGATACTCCCCTTTTATGGGTACTGCGCGATAATTTTGGATTAGTAGGAACTAAATATGGTTGCGGTATCGCTCAATGCGGAGCTTGCACAGTTCACCTAAATGGCGAAGCTATGCGTTCCTGTGTGTTACCTGTATCAGCTATTGGTAAATCGAAGGTGACCACAATTGAGGGGCTTTCAGCCGATGGCACGCACCCGGTTCAACAGGCATGGGATAAAGTAGATGTACCCCAATGTGGCTATTGTCAATCTGGTCAGATAATGACAGCGGCTGCCCTGCTGAAGAAAAATCCTAAGCCAACTCAAGCTGAAATTGATAATACAATGAGTGGTAACCTGTGCCGTTGCGGGACGTATCACCGCATACGTGAAGCTGTAAAATTAGCCTCCGAAACCCCTACGGCTAATAAAACCTTAAAAAAATAGAAAGCTATGCAAACATTAGCGAGTTCAAGTCGAAGAAACTTTCTGAAAATAGCTGCAGCAACCGGGGGAGGGCTCCTATTAGGCTTTAACTGGCTTGAGTCTGAGGCCGCATCATCAGCAATAATCAATGCAGCTGGGACAACTGCACCAGGGATTGATTTCAATAGTTATCTATCAATTAATCCACAGGGCATTATCACTATTTTGTCGCCAAATCCTGAAGTTGGGCAAGGCATCAAAACGGCTTTTCCAATCATTGTTGCTGAAGAACTCGATGCTGACTGGACGAAAGTTGTCGTTGAACAGGCTCCACTTGATACTAAGAAATTTGAACGACAGGTCGCTGGTGGTAGTGGCTCTATCCCACATTCCTGGCAACGTCTGCGCAAAGCTGGTGCTACAGCTAGACATATGCTGATTGAAGCGGCTGCAAAACGCTGGAACGTGCCATCATCGGAATGCACAACTGAAAAAGGTGTTGTCTTGCATGCTGCTGGCAATCGTAAGCTTAGCTATGGTGAACTGGCTGCTGAAGCGGGTCAGATACCTGTTCCAGCCGATGCTAAACTTAAAGAGATAAAAGACTTTAAACTTATTGGAACAACGGTAAAGAATGTTGATAACCCTAAGATTATAACGGGAAAACCATTATTCGGACTAGACTTTTATCGGGAAGGGATGTTGTTTTCAATGATTCAACGTCCCGCTTTTGGGTATAAATTGAAGTCGCTGGATGCAACGGCTGCTAAAGCTATGCCAGGTATTGTTGACGTAGTAACATTTACCAACAATGTGGCTGTTGTTGGGAAGTCAACCTGGCAGGTGAAAAAGGCGAAGGATGCTTTGAAAATCGAATGGGAAAAGGCAGATACGCTCGAAAGCACATCTGACCACAATCGATTATTTAAAGAGATGCTAGATAGCGGAGAGGCAACAGTACGTCGGAAAGATGGTGATGTAGAAACTGCCTTTAAGAATGCAGCTAAGGTAGTCAAGTCTGAATATCAATGTCCCTTCCTGCCGCATAATCCATTGGAACCCATGAACTTCTTTGCTCACGTCAGGGCTGATGGCGTGGAATTAGTTGGACCAACGCAAACGCCTGAACTGGCACGCAACGAAACGGCTAAATTGCTGGGTATCTCGCCTGATAAAGTGTCAGTGCAGCTCACGCGTATGGGCGGAGGCTTTGGAAGGAGACTTAAGGCTGACTATGTAATTGAAGCAGTGCAGGTATCGAAACTGGTTAATGCACCAGTGAAAGTGATCTGGTCGCGTGAAGATGATATGACGGGGGGAAGTTATCGTCCCGCTGTTCGGTATCGCTTCGAGGCTGCTCTTGATGCGCAGGGTAACATGATTGGCTACAAATTGCGGGGAGCCAGCATAAATGCCGGTAACTCAACGCGGGAAGATAATTTTCCTGCTGGTGCCGTAGATAATTTACTAATTGACAGTGTAGATCATAAATCACCAATTACAACTGGTCCTTGGCGTGCTCCAATCACGAATTTTCTTGCCTTTGCTGAACAGTCATTTATAGACGAAGTCGCACAGGCTGCTGGCAAAGATCCCGTACAGTTTCGATTGGAGTTGTTAGAAAAAGCGAAACAAAAGCCAACTGGTGCTATAAAGTACGACATAGACCGTATGAAAGGCGTCATTACCCTAGCTGCTGAAAAAGCGGGTTGGGGGAAAAAGAAAGGAGTAGATGGTAAATTGATTGCACAGGGATTCAGTGTCTATTTTTCGCATCGATCCTACGTAGCGCAAATTGGTGAAGTGGTCGTACAGAAAGGCAAACCGGTTCTCCAGAAAGTATACTCGGCAGCTGACTGTGGGGTTGTTGTTAACCAAAGTGGAGCGCAGCAACAAGTGAGAGGATGCGTTGTTGACGGAATTGGCCATGCTATGTTTGGTAATATTACCTTCAAGGATGGCGTTCCGGAACAGAAAAATTTCAACGAATACCGACTCATTCGGCTAAATGAAATTCCGGAAATAGAGGTGCATTTTGTCCAGAATGAAATCGAACCCACTGGCTTGGGCGAACCTTCCCTTCCACCCGCGGGTGCTGCTGTTGCCAATGCTATTTTCAAAGCCACTGGTAAGCGACTACGTAGTCAGCCTTTTGTGGAACAGGAGGAATTTAAAAGCGTGTCATAACAAAAAATCTTTTTCTCGCTAAGCACATATAAGCATGTATGCACGGGTTATTCAATTTCCTTTAAAGGCTGAAAGCATTACGGAGGCTGTGAATTATTTTCACGATTCGGTAGGGCCAGCGCTCAAAAACCTTGATGGTTTTAAAAACAGTCGAATGCTAACTAACCCGACTACAAACCGAGGATTAATGGTAACGATCTGGGATTCGGAAGAGAACCGGCAAGCGGCTGAATCCAGTGGTTTTCTTCAGGATGTTCTTAAACACATGAGTGGTTACTTTGCTGGCCCAACAACTGTCGATTATTACGAAGTAAGCGTACAAGTGATTTAAAAATCGTCCCTCAAGCGTTAAACAATAGAGCCACCAACCATTCGGCTGGTGGCTCTATTTACTGGTGGGAATTCTTACTGTACCGCAACAATACGGTTTTGCTTCTGAACAGGAGCAGTCGACAAATTCAGGTGTTTGTTAATGCTGCCTTCATTCGACTTGATTTCTAACTCATATTGTCCGTCAGCCAGGTCATCAACGTTTAACTTTACCGCAAATTTGGGCTCGTTTTTACCAAGATCTTGCTGAAAAAACACTTGATTTTCTGCATTGCGGAGAACAATCGTGACTGGGGCTTCAGTAGATTTCTGAACGGCAATCCGGATTTTATTGCTTACGGTAACGAATGCACTGGCATCGAATGATAGCGTCTTAGGCGTAGTAGGATTGATAAATGCTGAAGCACTCAATAAAAGAGAGGCAGCGATTTTGCTCATTAGTGGTAACATGGTCGTATCGTGTTTAGTGGTTTTAAAATTCAGTTGTTTACTGTTCACACTACGTAATCCAAAGGTTGTGCCAACTAATTAAGCTTTTGAAAATCAGTACATTGTGCCTTTGTTCGCTGTTTAGCAATGTCCATAACTGGACAAACTTTGTTCACTTGCGGACAAATAAACCGGCGATTTTATGCTAATACTGATCATTCACGATAGTATCTTTTGACGAATGACACGATAGTAAGGGAGCCGCTTTGAGCGTTCAGTAAATTGGCGGTGTTACTTTCTTTCCTGTCTGTATTAAGTAAATACGTTAAACCAAAAAATATGATTAAGCACAGCAAACTCAGAAACGCAGTATTTTTCTTAGCCGTTTCTGGCGTATTCTTGCAGGCCTGTCAAAGTGATAAGGCAAAACAGGAACAATCTGAAAGGGGTGCTAGCGATTCGACAAGTAGCGAAGAGTCACTCTCAAAGCCGTTGGTTAGTCACATTTACACTGCAGACCCGTCGGCGCACGTTTTTGATGGTAAAATCTACATTTACCCATCCCACGATATTGATGCCGGTATAAAAGAAGATGACGAGGGTGCTCACTTTGCCATGCGCGATTATCATATCCTGTCAATGGATAGCATCAATGGCAAGGTCACCGATCACGGTGTTGGATTGGATATTAAAGATATCCCCTGGGCTGGTAGACAACTATGGGCACCCGATGCAGCTTACAAAAATGGTACGTATTACCTCTACTTCCCCGTTAAAGATAAAAAAGATGTATTCCGAATGGGCGTAGCCACGAGCAAATCGCCGAGTGGTCCATTCAAGGCAGAACCTACTCCAATTGAAGGTAGTTATAGTATTGACCCGGCTGTATTTGTGGATACAGATGGAAAAGCCTATATGTATTTTGGTGGAATCTGGGGAGGACAGCTACAACGCTGGAGTTCGGGTAAATACGAAGCCAATGGGTCTAAAACAGATTCAGGTAATGACAAAGAGCCAGCCTTATCGGCCAAGGTGGCTCGTTTGAGCAAGGATATGCTGCACTTCGATGAGGTAGCTAAAGACGTGAAAATCATTGATAAAGAGGGCAAGCCACTATTGACCAGCGATCATGATCGACGTTTTTTTGAAGGTAGCTGGATGCACAAGTATAATGGTAAATATTATTTCTCCTATTCGACGGGTGATACGCACTTTCTAGCTTATGCTATAGGTGATTCGCCGTATGGCCCCTTCACGTACCAGGGCAATATGATGACCCCCGTAAAAGGCTGGACGACTCACCATTCAATCGTTGAATTCAAAGGTAAATGGTACATTTTTTATCATGATACAGAGCTATCTGGCAAAACTCATCTACGTAATATTAAGGTAACTGAGTTGATCCATAATGCCGATGGTACAATCGCACTAATTAATCCGTATCCAACTAAAAAGCTTTAAAAGTAATGTCGTTAGTTATTAAGCCCCTGCGGGTTCTTGTTGTTGGGTGCGGTAATATGGGTGCCTCGCACGCCATTGCGTACAAAACGCTTGATGGGTTCGAAATCTGCGGAATTGTATCAACCGGAAACAGCAAGGTCGTTTTAAATGAACGGCTTGGCGGTGGATACGCCTTGTTTTCAGATTACCAAACTGCTCTGAAAGAAACGCAGCCCGATGCTGTTTGCATTTCTACGTATCCCGATACGCACGAAACCTTTGCCATCATGGCGCTTGAACAAGGTTGTCACGTATTCATCGAAAAACCAATTGCTGATACGGTCGAAGGTGCAAAGCGAGTCATGGCGGCCGCTGAAAAAGCAGGGAAAAAATTAGTAGTGGGCTACATCTTGCGGCATCATCCTTCCTGGGAAAAGTTCGTTGAGATAGCACGTGAACTGGGTAAGCCTTTGGTAATGAGAATGAATCTCAATCAGCAAAGTCACGGTACGATGTGGACAGTCCACCGAAATCTAATGAAAAGCCTTAGCCCAATTGTAGATTGTGGCGTGCATTACATTGACGTGATGTGCCAGATGACGCGTTCTAAACCTTTGCAGGTCAATGCGATCGGGGCTCGCTTAACGAATGATATACCGGTTGGTAATTACAACTACGGACAGTTGCAGATTCGATTTGAAGATGGTTCGGTAGGTTGGTATGAAGCTGGCTGGGGACCAATGATGAGTGAAACGGCTTTCTTCGTAAAAGACGTCATTGGGCCTGAGGGTTGTGTGTCAATTGTCGCTAAAAATGCAGGAGCTTCTGGAAAGTCAGATAATGTAGATTCGCATACGAAAACCGAATCACTACGTGTACATAAGGCCGCTTTGGACGAGAATGATCAATTTGTAACTTCCGACACCTGGATTGATATGCAGGACGAACCGGATCATCAGGAACTCTGTAACCGTGAACAACGCTATTTCTTACGTGCCATAAAAAATAATGTTGACTTGACCGATCACATGCAGGATGCCGTGAATAGCCTGCAAATTGCCTTCGCCTGCGATGAGTCTGTCCGAACAGGGCAGCCCGTGCTGTTATAAGTTGAACTTAATCACTAAAAAAGGGCCTCCTAGTAAAGTGAGGCCCTTTTTTAGTGATTAAACGTATCGTTCTGTAATGTGTCGGGCGTGTTCAGCCGTTTCGACCAATAGCGGGTGGCGTGGTTGACTCAGGGCTGTTTCCAATTCGACGATTGTGTCTTTAAAGAGCAGGTTAACCGGAATTTCGTAGGCTTCCTGTTTGCTTTTAATGTACATCAACGATGGCCGAACCGTTCCTGAAGCAGCCAGTTCATTATACTGTTGTTTGGCAGCCGCAAATCCTTCGTCACTGTCGCCAAACGAGACAACGCGCTCTGGTAAAGGATTCGCTTTTCGATCGGCAAGCTGAGCGTCGAGATCAGCAAGCAACTGTTTAAGGTGAAATGTATCTTTGCCAGTACGGATGCGTTCACGTAGCGATTGACGGATCAGATATGTTAGTGAATTCGCCAGATTTAGCCCGATCTCGGCCATTTGCTTAAAGATCAACGATGAAGGTGACATGCCCGGAATCGTGTTTGGATCATGAAGCAACACGTCGCCAGCGGGCGTCAGGAACCCATCAATCCGCGAATAAACATTGATTCCCAAGCGTGTAAATACCTGCGCAACGGCTAATTGAATCTTACGGTTGTTCTCCAAGCTTGTCTCAACCGGAATGCGTTTTTTTGTCGTATTAAGCTTATACTTTGACTCAAAATCGAAACTCGCTACGTTGTAAATTTCGGTTGGTGGCAACGCAATAGCAATCTGATCGTCGTCCTGAATCACTCCGCATGAAAATTCCTGTCCACGGATAAATTCTTCAAAAAGTACTTCATCTTCAGCATTCAGCGAGGCAAGCGTAATGGCACCAACCGATTGATCTCTGGTCAAGGCATCGAGCTTGTCAATAAAATCTTTAGGGTGTTTTATTACGTCGCCGGTTTGCTCAATAACCACTGGAAAACTTATTCCAGCGTCCAGACTGACCATGTTTTGCGCTAATTCACGTTTATCGTCAGCTGATAAATCCGCCCATTCACTCAATTTACTCCAGCCGTCGGGTTGTATACTCATCGTAAAGAAGCACTGCTCCACCGACCGGCAGAATTGGGTAAGATCGGCTTCGCGCACAATCGCTACGCCAATTGACGATCCCTGATGCGGAGCTTTCACAACAATTGGCAAACCCAAATGCTCAATCAACGATTGAAAAAATTGTGCTTTATCCGCCTGTTCGTAGGCATCTCGATTGATCGTCGCTGTTTTCTTTTGCTGCCCGTTGGCTAACGCAATGAGTTCGTTTTGCAGGATTTTATTAATTCCTACGGCCGACCCAACCAATCCAGGGCCCGTATAGGGCATCTTATGCCATTCCAGTAAACCCTGAATAGCCCCATCTTCACAATCGGGACCATGCATGGCCAGGAAGGCTAAATCGAAATGATCGCGAAACTGCTCTGGTCTTAGTTCGGGTAAGGTTGCATCGAGTACATCAGCACTGAGTGATTCGTCATATACAGAAAATCCAGAGTCGCCCTGGGGCAAGGCTTCACGCAACGAAGCTGATTGAAGAAAGTCTGACGTAGCGAGCCGGAATCGTCCGCGTCCATCGACAAACACCAGAACGGGCTCGAATAAGCCTTTATCCAAATTAGCTAAAGCCGTGCGTCCACCCGCAAACGACACTTCGCGCTCTCGCGCTGGACCACCGAAGAAAATGCCTATTTTCACTGAATTGGGAAATAATTACGAGTGCAAAGAAACAAAAAAACGCCTGATTCGGCGTTCTAATGGCGAAAACTGTAAACTTGTCATTTTAAGGTTCAAGGGTAATCAGTGTTCCTTCTGGTCGTTTACCAAGCAAAGCATATAGCTTAGGTAAGAGTGGCTGTATATCTTCATACCTGTTCGTTTTTACACGAAGCAAAATAACTGTAATCGAAAACTTTGTAAGATTTTGCTGATGATAAAGCCCTTTATCTAATGTAATGAGAACCTCAAATTCATTTTCCATGAGAAGACGAAGGAGTTCACCGTTTGTTTTACCATTCCAGCCCATCTCTTTAATGGTGTTGACTTCGGTAATTCCTGGTCTACCCTGAATTCGAAACTGCAAGCGTTTTGGAATATTCTCATCAAGAATAATTTTCACGCTGTTGCTTTTTCAAGTGCAGAATTCATAGCGAGAGTAAGAAGTTCAACTGCCTGCTCTTTCGAAACAGTAGGAAAGTCGTCCAAAAATTCTTCGAGTGGAATGTTACTTTGCAAATGATCAAGTAGTGATTGAATGGGCACCCGTGTTCCACGAAAAACGGGCGTGCCCCCCATCAACTCCGGATCAACATTGATTAATTCCTTAGCTGTCATAGCCAGAATTGTTTAAAACGCGGGAGTAAGATTCACCGCTTCCACTTTCAGTATTTCGGGAACAGCTTTAAGGATGGCTTCTTCCAGCCCGCCCTTGAACGTCATGGCTGACATGGGGCATGAGCCGCAGGAACCGATTAGTTCAAGCCGCACAGTTTTGTCATCCGTCACTTCCAGCACTTTAACGTTTCCGCCATCGGCTGCCAGGTATGGGCGCATACTGTCAAGGGCCCGCTCTATTTTAGAAATTAACTGGTCGTTATTAACTACCGTTTCCATTAGATGATTCATTTACGGTAAATGCGTTGATCTACCCGTAATTTATTGAAGATTAATGACTTGCGGAAATGATGTTCAAACATTACTGAAACAAACATCTGACTATCTGCATTCTTAACGCAATTTATGCAAAAAACAATCCCCTAAATGCTATTGAGCTTGCGGGTCTGCTACTTTCGTCTCTCAATCAAATAGGTGGAGTTCGTATTTACGGTTATCCTCTAATGGAATATGTCTCAACCGCCACAACGCATAAAAGTATAGGCTGTAAGGCGTGGTAATTATGGCTATCGTTCTTATTCGCCTGGCTGTACGTTGTTTAAGCTAAGCCTTTTTAAAATTCCTATGCACAATTCAACGTCAAATCGGCAATGGGGCAGTCTAAAAGTGCCTATGAGTGATTTTCAGGATAGCCTTGACCGAGTTCTTCGGGCTGAGCGTACTGGTCAAGCTACTTCCCTGCTGTCGCGTTTAGCCTTGATTCACCAAGTGGCTAAAGCCTATGTGGCCGAAAACCTGGCTAAATTGGCCGCTACTCCACTCGACATTGAGATTGAAGAAATCACCGATCCACCTATGTACGATCTGGACGTAGCAGCGGACGTAGTGACGATTCAGTTTAGTTATGGCGTCGCTAAATAAGCCTAAACTTATGGGATTCTTGGGCCATTGCAATATTTTTAAGCGTTAAATCAATCCTTGTTCAAAACTGAATTCCTGCCATGTCAGCCAGAATTCCCATCGATCTCGAAAGTGCTGTGACAACAATCATTATCCAGCGGCCTTATAAACATCAGATTCTTGCCTATGAGAATTGGTTAAAGGAGATGGTGCCGCTGGCTCAGGAAGCTGACGGACATCGGGGCGTAAATGTAATCAGACCACATGGGCAGAGCGAGGAATACACCATTGTGCTTCATTTCGCATCTGAAGCTTCGTTACGCCATTGGCTGGATTCTGATACCCGCAAACAGATGATCGACAAAGTACGTCCGTTGCTCAATACGGACGAAAAGATAGACATTAAGACGGGTCTTGAGTTCTGGTTTACGCCACCGGAAACCAGAAAGAATGCTCCTGCTTACAAACAATTCCTGATAACGTTGTCTGCTATATTTCCGCTATCCGTTCTGGTCTCCTGGTTACTTTCTCCCATTTTCTCTGCCTTATCTTTCTTATCTCTCCCACTAGTAAAGCCATTTCTGACTAGTCTGCTAATCGTTGGACTAATGACGTTTGTTATTATGCCACGGTATGTTCGGCTTGTTGCCAACTGGCTCTACCGCTAAGCATCAAGAGTTCATTTGACGGGTTGATCGGGCCGCCAGTAGGGCTCAGGCGCTGCGAGGAAGTCAATAGGGACTTCGGAAATGAATCCTTTCAGCCATTCAGTACAATATTTCATGCCAGCCTGCTCAGAGACCAGATGACCCATAATGATTAAGGCCTTCTTCTGGCCGGACGTAATTGCATCCTGTACATACTCCACAAGTTCCCACTCGTGCGTCTCGCCAACCACCAGCACATCCGCCTGAGCCAGATACGGAATACCAGGCATTAGGCTAACATTTCCCCAACTGGCCATCACACGCTTTATGGGCAAATTAGGGTCGCCAATCACGCGCATGGTTCGAATCCCTAATTTAGTGGCCATCCCCTGGGCGAAACGCGCCAGTGATGTTTCCGGGAAAATAAACAGCCTGGGGTTCTGGGAGTCGTTGTTCTTCGCCCATCCCAGTTCCCGGATCATCCCTGTTGCAATGCCATCGGGTCGGCGCCCGTGCCAGTGATCATGGAAATGGAAGACCGCCAGGCCATGTTCTTGAATAAAATCACGCTTGAGCTGATAAAGTGAATCCTGGCCAATGGGTTCGATGCGATCCTGATGGGAATAAAAAGTTGGCTCATGAGTGATGACCATATTGAGGCCTTTTGCGGCTGCCCGCTGAAGCACATCCAGTGTAGCCATCATCGTCGATGCAATTCCTTTAACGGGCATATCCTGCGTACCGGCAATTAGGTTGTCGACGGTCTGCTCCCGCCAGGGAATAGCTACGTTGGTTTTTATCCGATCAATGACTTGCCCGACCGTAAGCGCCTGTCGGCTGGCGGGTCGGATGAAGCTGACAGCCGACAGACCGAGGGAAGCCATCAGGAAAGTGCGACGGGATGCTTTGTCGGAATTCATAGGTAAAGAAGCTAGCTATCCAGAAAGGATTCGTGGCGCCAGGTTTACCCATTTGATACAACGAGTTGCTGTTTATCAAGCAGCGGATTGTTCCCCACCTCTATCAGCCCCTCGCCGTAGTCATATTGGCTGAACCAATTTTCCTCTGCGTGAAGCGTATCATCAAATCAGTAGGGCACGCACGGCCCCATTATCATGACGGTTTTCGTTCTGAAATTGTCAAAAAAAGCAAAAACAATAAGTACGTGTCTATGGCGATGCCTGACCACTAGAATTGATCACTTTGGTTGGTATCCAATGGGGGGAGGGGCTTGACTTTTTTAGCCAGTTTGGTTTGTATGTCTTTCCAGGCCTGAGCCTTAAGTTGCCGATGCAACTCGGGGTAAATAGGTACAAAGCCCTGTAGCGAGTGCGTAGCATCATCGGTCTTCATCTGCCAATAAGCTCTGTCTGTGGTATCAGGGATGGTCGTGTAAATGGGTTGGCTCATGCCTACATAACAGTGTAACTTCAGTAGTGTTTACTGGACCCGTTTTATGCAGCATGCGTACCTACCGGATAAGTTGGAAATGGGCAAAACAGCCCAAACTACACCTATTAAGCTTAACTTGGTCTTCGCAACTTGCAGCGTGAATGGCTGGGAGGCTACGTGCATCAATAAGTGACTATGAAGGAATTATTTTTAGCCTGCTACCTGCTCGTTACTACGTATGCAGTTGGACAACAGAAACCAACCCGGACCCGGCTTTTCGATTCGGACTGGCGATTTTTAAAAGACAGCACCGTTCAGGCTGAGCCACCTGCTTACAACGATACCAACTGGCGAAAGCTGGATCTACCCCACGATTGGAGTATCGAAGATTTGCCGAACCAGGTTCCCAATCAGGTTGCGGGTCCGTTTTCGCGAGCCAGTATAGGCGGTACATCTACGGGATTCACCGTAGGGGGAACAGGCTGGTATCGCAAATCGTTTACAATCAGTACATTGGAGGCAGGAAAGGCGGTTCTTGTTCATTTCGATGGCGCTTATACAGAAACCGATGTGTGGTTGAATGGGCATCATTTGGGCTATCATCCGTATGGCTATACGCCTTTTAGTTACGAGTTAACACCCTATTTGTTGCCACCGGGCCAAACGAATGTACTGGCCGTTCGCGTAAAAAATTCAGGTCAGAATAGTCGATGGTATACCGGGTCGGGCATCTATCGGCACGTCTGGTTAACCACCGCCGAACCTGTGCATATCGCTCCATTGGGCGTATCAATCACTACGTCCCAGATTACCGAAAAATCGGCTTACGTGCACCTTACGACGACAATTGACAATGCGAGTGGGAAGGAAATGCCTGTTTCCGTGCAAACTACGTTGATTTCGCCAGATGGTAAATTGATAAGTACTACGTCCCGGCAAACCATAACCGTATCGGCCAACGGCAAGACGGAACGCAAACAGGTTATGATCGTGGTGAATCCGCAACTGTGGTCGCCCGAAACACCCCGCTTGTATACAGCGAACGTAGTGATTATATCGGGCAAAAAACGGCTGGATAGCGTAACCACTACGTTTGGCATCCGGTCGATTGAGTTCAGTGCTACGCGGGGTTTTGTGCTTAACGGAAAACGCGTACTGCTGAAAGGCGGGTGCATTCATCACGACAACGGCCCTTTAGGTGCCGCAGCCATCGACCGTGCCGAGGAGCGAAAAGTAGCGCTGCTGAAAGCCAACGGATTTAATGCTGTTCGTACCAGTCATAACCCGCTTTCTACGGCTTTGCTGGATGCCTGCGATCGGTTAGGCATGCTGGTTATCGACGAAGCATTCGACATGTGGCAGCGGCCCAAAAAACCGCAGGATTACCACCGTTTTTTCGATGAATGGTGGCAACGCGATTTGACTGCTATGATCCAGCGCGACCGGAATCATCCGGCCGTTATTTTGTGGAGCATTGGCAATGAAATCAACGAGCGGGCCGATCCATCAGGACTGGAAATCACGAAGAAACTGGTTGCCGAAGCCCATAGGCTCGATCCAACGCGCCCGGTTACCGAAGCGTTATGCACATTTTGGGAGCATCCTGGCAACGTCTGGGAGGATTCGGACAGGGCTTTCGCATTGCTGGATGTGGGTGGCTACAATTACGAGTGGAAGCACAACGAATCAGATCATCGGCGTCATCCTGAACGGATTATACTAGGTACAGAAACGTTTGCCAACGAAGCGTTTGAAAACTGGCAGCAAGTCGAAAAGCACCCCTACGTCATCGGTGATTTTGTCTGGACCGCGATGGATTACATGGGTGAAACGGCCATTGGCCACACGATTATTCAGCCGAAAGCTGATAAAGACAGTACAAGAGCGGTGTTGCCGTGGCCCTGGTTCAATGCCTGGTGTGGTGATCTGGACCTGATTGGGTTTAAAAAGCCGCAATCTTATTACCGCGATGTTGTCTGGCGAAACCGTCCCATTGCCCTGGCCGTTCATAGTCCCATTCCCGACGGCATGAAAGAAACTGTTACCAACTGGGGCTGGCCCGACGAACAGCAGAGCTGGTCCTGGCCGGGAGCCGAAGGGAAACCGCTTCAGATACGTATTTTCTCGCGTAGTCCGTTGGTCCGTCTGGAGTTGAATGGCCAACTTGTTGGTGAACAACGTCTGTCTGATACGACCATCACCGCGACATTTACAGTTCCGTATCAGCCTGGCATTCTGAAAGCAACAAGTTTTGAAAATGGCAAACTAACGGGCGCAGTTGAGCTACGTACTGCTGGAAAGCCACACCATCTTAGGTTAACCGCCGACCGGTCGATTATCCGTGCTGATCGTAACGACCTTTCCTACGTAATCGTTGAAGTTTTAGATAACCAGGATCATGTGATTCCTACGGCCGATCTCCCTGTTACGTTTCAACTGGCGGGTGTGGGCGAGTTGGCGGGCGTTGGCAATGCGAATCCTACCGACATGAGCAGCTTTCAACAACCCCAAAAAACGACGTTCCGGGGACGGTGTTTAGCTATTGTTCGTCCCAAAGGAGCGGCAGGAAGCATTACGTTAACAGCCAGTTCTCCTGATTTACAACCGGGAAAATTGATCCTTACAGTACGTTGATTAATCCACAAATCGGGCAAACTTAATTTCTGCCTCCTTACGCTACCACCGTCGTACTGGCTAAATCACCCAACATTAATTTCCTGGTTTGTTTATTCGAAAATTCACACACTAACGTAACGCTCCCTAAAAGAACAAACCAGGTTGATCAGGGTTAACTTTGTTGATACTGTGTTAATTTATAGGAGATTGGCCCTTTGAAATGGTAACCTGATACGGCTCACAAGCGACGTAGTAGGGAAGTCAGTACCGTGCCGACACAAACTCCGAACGATCTGTTCCACTTATAGCATTAGCTTCTTTCTGTCCTAATAACTCCCTAAACCAGCCAACCTCGATTATGAACCACTTCTCTCTAACTTATTCGCCCGGTAAAGTAACCCTTCTGCTCATATGGCTCTGTCTACTCCATTACCAACTGGCTGTTGCACAAACGTTCCCGAGCAATTTTGCTGGCGTTCAGATCGCGACTGGCCTTGATCCGGTCGGAATGGATGTGGCACCGGATGGCCGCGTTTTCCTAGCCGAGAAAAATGGGAAAGTACGAATTGTTAAGAATAATACGTTGCTAGCCACACCTTTTGTCACCATTCCCAACGTCGATAACTTTAACGAGCGAGGGTTACTGAAGGTGGTGTTAGATCCTGATTTCAGCACAAACGGCTTTCTGTACGTCTATTACACCTATAAAGCAGCGGGGAGTTCGGTGAGTAACAATCGGGTAAGCCGTTTCACGGCCAATGGCGATGTTGCCGTCGTCGGGAGCGAGCGGGTGTTAATCGATATCGATCCGTTAGGTTCGGTAGGCTACCACAACGGCGGAGGTTTGGCCATCAAAGAAGGTAAGCTGTTTATTTCGATGGGCGAGAACACCGTGGCTGCCAACGCGCAATCCCTGACGACGTTGAAAGGGAAAATCCTGCGCATCAATTTGGATGGTAGTATTCCAGCCGATAACCCCTTCTACACAACCGCTACGGGTATCAACCGAGCCATATGGGCGCTGGGATTGCGTAACCCATTCCGGTTAGCTGCGCAACCCGGTACTGGTAAACTGTTTATTAACGACGTAGGCAACAGTAGTTGGGAAGAGATCAACGAAGGCGGGGCCGGAAAAAATTACGGGTGGCCGGGTGTTGAAGGCGTTCGAACTAGTCAAAGCCCACCGGCTAATTACCAGGACCCTTTTTATGCCTATGACCACGGGCAGGGATGCTCCATCACGGCCGGTGCATTTTATAATCCGACTACGGCTAAATTCCCGGCGGCTTACGTTGGCAAGTATTTCTTTGGCGATTATTGTAACGGCTGGATTAAAACGATTGATCCAGCCACGAAAGCAGTCACCAATTTTGCCACAGGCATCAACCGGCCGCTGGATGTGGCCGTCGCCAACGATGGAACGCTTTATTTCATCGCCAGAGGTGGTATCGCTGGCGGTTCTGATGAGGCTAATACATCGAGTACCAATGGCGTTTTATGGCGTGTAGATTATACCGGAAATGGCGTGCCGGTCATCGCTGTGCAGCCAACCAGCAAAACAGTATCGGTTGGGCAATCCGTTACGTTTACTACGGTTGCCTCCGGCAATCCGACGCCAACGTATCAATGGCAGCGAAATGGTGTTCCTATTTCGGGGGCAACTTTAGCGAGTTATACGCTGGCCAGTCCAGTTCTAGCGGATAGTGGGGCTAAGTTCAGGGTAGTTGTTAGTAATGCTGCCGGCAGCGCCACCAGTAGCGAAGTAACCCTAACGGTCATCACGAACCAGTTACCTGTCGCTACGATTAGCACGCCTGCAACAGGTACGAAGTATGCGGGTGGAGATGTCATTTCGTTTTCCGGTACGGGCACCGATGGAGAAGACGGCAATTTGCCCGCCAGCGCCTTTACCTGGAAAATTGATCTGTATCATTTTGATTCTCCGGCTCACGCACACCCGGCAATGGAACCCATCAGTGGCATTAAGTCGGGTAGTTTCACCATTCCCACCGAGATGGAAACGTCGGCCAACGTACTGTTTCGACTATTTCTAACGGTCAAGGATTCTAGGGGGGCTACCACGACGGTATCCAGAGATATAGTTCCTATCACCTCGACTATTACGTTAGCGACCAATCCTGCCGGATTAGCTCTTAAACTGGATGGCAGCGTCGTGACAGGGCCTTATTCATTCAGTGGCGTCAGCCGTATTATCAGGAGACTGGAAGCTGTGTCGCCCCAAACGGTAGGGGGCATTACCTATACATTTTCTTCCTGGTCAAATGGTGGAACTCGCCTTCAAAACTTGTCTACGCCGGGTGTAAACACCACGCTGACGGCAAATTTTGTTCCGTCGACGGGTGGTGGCACCGGCATCGTGGTGGGTGGCGTTTATGAACTTGAGCCTCAAAATGCCCCGGGTAAGCGGCTCGATGTGCGGGCGCTGAGTACAGCCGACCAGGCGATTGTTGAGTTATATCAAAGCAATGGTGGACCCAATCAGCGGTGGAAGTTTATCGCTAAGGGCAACGGGCTCTATGAACTCGAACCGCAGCATGCCCTAGGTAAGCGCCTGGATGTAGCGGGCCGAAGTGCTGGCGATAACATAAAAGTACAAACTTATACCAGTAATGGAGGGAGCAATCAGGTTTGGAAATTGATTGATCTGGGCGGGAATATTTATGGATTAGAACCTCAGTGTGCGCCTGGCAACCGGCTGGATATCGGCCTGGTGGACGGCGTCAGTAGGGCTGTGAGCAAAATTGCTACGGGGAGTACAAGTCAGCGCTGGAAATTGATAGCCATCTCGACTAGCCGCCAGGGAGTCGATCCAGGCGTGGAGTCGGATGTGTCACTCGAAACAACGCCCAATCCATTCACGACCGAAACGACGATCACCTTTAATCGA
This sequence comes from Spirosoma jeollabukense, assembly GCF_054777855.1. Lineage (NCBI taxonomy): Bacteria > Pseudomonadati > Bacteroidota > Cytophagia > Cytophagales > Cytophagaceae > Spirosoma > Spirosoma jeollabukense. The sequence goes on along the minus strand of NZ_BAAHAD010000014.1, from coordinate 159,985 downwards.
CCCGTCAACAGCCAGCAGGCGATTATTCAGATTCATAGCGTACAGGGTCAGTTAATACGTCTGATCGATGTATCAATGAACACGGAAGGGCGCATCCAGGTAAATCGAAAGGGCATGGCTGCTGGCGTCTATGTCTACAGCTTAGTGGTTGGTGGCGTTGTGATGGCTACCAAGCGGTTAGTCATCAATTGAAAAGGACAGAAGAAATGTTTTCAACTGGTTCTTCACCACCAGCAAACAAGAAGTTGGGAAAGAACGTAAATTAACCCTAAAACAGATGTTGGTTAACGTAGCGAAAAGTTACTTTTTGCTACGTTAACCAACATCTGTTTTGTACCTCTAAGTTGTTTAGGCAACCACAACGCGTTCCGTGCGGTCAACTGTGGCGTTGCGAATGGCCACTTGCTGGGCAAGTGCCTGCGCGGCTCCTTCAAAAGCCTCACTGGCCACCGGTTCGCCGACACTGATGGCTGGGCGGCCCTCGTCACCGGCTTCGCGAATACTCTGCACAAGCGGAATCTGGGCCAACAGCGGTACGTCAAACTGATCGGCTAACCGTTGGCCACCGCCCTTGCCAAAAATATAATATTTGTGATCAGGGAGTTCGGCGGGTGTGAAGTAGGACATATTTTCAATGACACCCAATACGGGTACGTTAATCTGTGGTTGACGGAACATCGCCAGCCCTTTTGTAGCATCGGCCAGCGCTACCTTCTGAGGGGTTGTAACGATGATCGCGCCCGTAACCGGCACAGTTTGCACCAGTGTCAGGTGTATATCGCCCGTACCCGGCGGCAAATCAATCAGCAGGTAGTCTAATTCGCCCCAGTCAGCATCGGAAAAGAATTGCTGCAACGCCCGTCCAGCCATAGTACCACGCCAGATGATAGCCTGGCCTGGCGCCACCAATAAACCCATTGACAGCATTTTGATACCAAACTGCTGAACCGGCTCCATTCGGGTTTGTCCATCTACCTGAAAGATTCGCGGCTGGATGTTTTCGGCTCCGAACATGGTCGGCATGGATGGACCATAGATATCAGCGTCAATAATACCAACCTTCGCCCCCGATTTGTGGAGGGCAATGGCCAGATTGGCTGTTACGGTAGATTTACCAACGCCCCCTTTACCGGACGAGACAGCAATAATATTTTTTACGCCCGGTAAGGTCGGCGCATTTGCACGTGTCGACGTTACGTCTGATGTCATGTCAATCGTAACCTGAATATCAGCGCCAATAGCCGTATGAATAGCGTCTTCGCATCGCTTGCGAATAACTTCTTTGAGTGGACAGGCGGGCGTTGTCAAGACAACTGTAAACCGAACCGAACCGATGCCCAGCGTCACATCCTTCACCATATTGAGTGAAACGATATCACGTTTTAGATCAGGTTCTTCAACAGTGCTTAATGCCCGTAAAACAGCTTCTTTATTCAATCGGTAATCAGACATCGGGTAATTTGTATTGGCTAATCTGGAATGAAAATGCACCTTAAATGGACAAGGCTCCGGGAGTTATACGTTCTGCAACTCCGAAGGGCGCTGTGCACATTTTTCTAAACGGCTTCTAACGTCAGCCAGTTCCGTTGATACGTCAATACGAGTCGACAGGGCATCCAGTTGTGTCAACAAGTTGACTAGAAACTGCTGATGAGCCGGGCTGTTATCACCATAAAGTGGACGATGGGCCAGCGATTTACTGATTTGAGACCAATCGGTAATGAACTTACGAAGTTCGGGGTCAAAAGCGCTCTCCGTGAATTTTCCAAAAATATACGCCTGTGCCTGCGCATTGGGGTGTATCATATCGACTTCATAAAAGCGATAATCACGCAGATCGTCCATCATCAGTTCGTATGCTGGAAAATACGTAACCCAGTTATTCCAGATAGTCAACTCATGAGCAATGACCCGCAGGATGGATTTGCTGACACTATTAAGCGGAAGTGTATCGCGCGTGTGACGGACAGGGCTAACGGTGAGTACTACGTTCAATTTGGGATTGGCTTTGCGTAGCGTCTTTACTAAGCGTGTCAGTTCATCACGGAGATGATCAATGTTATACAGATATTTTTCAAACAGCGCGTTAGGCATTTTATGGCAATTAGCCACTACCTTGCCCGTTTCAATATGTCGGTAGACTATCGCCGAACCGAGTGTAAGGAGTAGAAAATCCGCCTTTCGAATGGCTTCGGCGGTTTGCGACAGGCAGTTCTCTAATTTGTTACGGAGTTCATCGCGGCTATTCGCCCAGAGTGATGAATGAAAGTCGTAATGAAACCAGACTCCCTCCCGCTCAATGTACCGTTTCTCATCTGGAGTGGTTCCATACAACGCCATCGTCAGCAAGGTTGCGATGGAAATTGGATTGAAGATCGTCCCGAATGGATTGTTCAGTACGCTTAGTTTATTATCAGTCAATCGACGCCCCATTACGTCGGCAAAGCACGAGCCAACCGTCACAATCTGGCTGTTCAGCCCAATGCGATGGGGGAGTGGTTCAGGCGAAAATTCGGTATGAAACTGCATACTTTATCAACAAAAAAACGGACCTAAAAAGTCCGTTTAGTGTAAAAGATTTTATAAGATAACTGGCTGATTATTAGTTAAATTAGGCTGTTTTTGTTTCTTGGCAAACTTGCTTAAAAGTAGATTGATCTTTCTGATATAAACATAAAAAACCGACTGGCTTCGTTTTAAAACGTGCCAGTCGGTTTGACTTGAAATCAGTAGGGCTTATTCGGCCGAAACGACTTCGAATTTCACTTTGTGCTTCACGTCCTTGTGCAGGTCAAGTGAAGCTTCATACGTACCAAGAACTTTTACGTCTTCAACCGTAATTTTCTTCCGGTCAATATCAAAGCCTTTCGTGCGTAGGGCATCGGCTACCTGCGTGTTTGTAACACGACCGAAGATTTTGCCACTGTCACCAGCTTTTGCCGGGATGGTCAGTACAGTATCACCAATTGCTTCCGCAATTGCTTGCGCGTCGCTTTTTAGTTTTTCGGCTTTGTGAGCTGCCTGGCGAATGTTTTCGGCAACGATCTTTTTATTTGAATCGGTTGCCATCATCGCAAATCCCTGTGGAATCAGGTAATTGCGGCCGTAACCTGGCTTCACAACAACAGTGTCGTTCTTATAGCCCAGGCCGGCGATATCGGTTTTTAAAATGATATTCATTTTTGGAAAGTCGTCAGTAAACAGTCGAACGTCGTTAGCCCTGTTGACTGACGACTTTCGACTAGTGACTAAAATTTATTTCAGTGAATCGCCTACGTAGGGCAGAATGGCCAGATGACGGGCACGCTTAACGGCCTGAGCCACTTTGCGCTGGTTTTTCAAGGTGGTGCCGGTTAAGCGACGGGGCAGAATTTTACCCTGTTCGTTCAACAATTTCAGCAGGAAGTTGCCGTCTTTGTAGTCGATATACTTAATACCGGCTTTCTTGAAACGGTCGTATTTTTTGCGGTTCTCGGTCTTCGAGACAGATTCGTTTTGCAGACTCATGATTACTTGCCTTCGTTTTCGGTTTGTTTTTTCTTACCCACTAAGCCATTCCGCTTGCGATCGTTGTAAGCAACAGCGTGCTTATCAAGCGAAACCGTCAGGTGACGGATGATGCGCTCGTCACGGAGATACTCGGTGTTGAGTTTCTCGATGATGGTGCCAGGGGCCTTAAACTCGAAGAGTTGGTAGTAACCCGTGTTCTTGTGCTGAATCGGATAGGCTAGCTTGCGCAGGCCCATGTGATCTTCGTGAACAAGCTCCGCACCGTTGTCGGTAAGCACTTTACGGAACTTGTCAACGGCGTCCTTCATCTGAATATCAGATAAAACGGGAGTTAAAATGAACACCGTTTCGTAGTTATTTGGAAACATTTTATTGTAATTGGTTTGAAATTAGGGCGCAAAGGTAGGAATAAAAATGCACGTAGCCAAGAGTATAGGGCAAAAACTGCCTACCTATGCTCCTGGCTACGTGCACGGCACCTTTTACTACTTTACCGTAAACTCACCTTCTCCAATGCGGAAGCCTTCACAGTAAACCTCAATACTATACTTCCCTTCGTTGAAACGCTGCCCACCCCGGCCATAAAAAAAATCAAGCCGCTGACGAGTATTGTCAAAGGTGAAACGCTGTTTGGCCGTGTAAATCATCCCCTGATTGTTGTACGTAAACTCTCCGGAGCCTGTTGCCATGTCTGATATCACCGCACCGGTCGGATCGAGAACGCGTATGTATAATTCTTTTTCGTCCTTTTTGGCTAACCCATTGGGAGCCAGCAGAACCGAAACATGAATCTTGTCGAGCTTCTTACTTTTGTAGGTGCCACCGTCACTTTCTTTTCCCTTGGCGTTAACAGCGTTAACGGTGACCGCTTCGGCCCTGAGTGCGGCCGCTATAGTAACTTTTTCAGCTAATTCCTGATTTTTTACTGAAACCGACATGACTGAATCGCTCAAACTCTGGCGTTCGGTCTTTAACGTACTATTTTCATTCGTTAACGAGTCATTGCGCACGGTCAGGATGCCATTCTCTTCTTTCAGACGGGCAATTTCTTCGTCTTTCTGAGCCAGCAGGTTCTGATATTCTTTAATTTTTCGGTTATACTTTTTACTGTCAAACGCACTGACATTTCTAAGCTCTTTCTTATCAATCTCCAGTTGTGCCTTTATTTTCATCAATGAATCGACACTGCCGCCTAGTTTCTGAATTTCGGCAATTTTAGCATCTAACTGGGTCGAAATAGAGTCAAGCTGGGTTTTGGCAATCAATACCTCCTCTGTTTTGGCCGCAATAGTAGCATCTTTAGTTTTATTATCCTGCCGTTCCTGGTAATAGAAATAGAGAAGCAGTACGTTCAGGGCGGCCAGGATCAATAGGGCTGCCAGTAGGTAACTGCGGCTGTTGTTGCGGGGTTGGGGTCTAGGTTCCATTGGGGTCATATCCTACGTGGATGAGTTTCAGTTTAATCGTTACCAAAACCAAAGCAGCCAACTAATTATTGTGCTGTTCTGAGGCTTTCTAATGAATTTTGGCCAAAAACTACGTGTTTCTGCGAAGTTCTCAAACCTATCTTTGCAGAATCTTAATAAATGGGCGGAATACGTTCACAATTTACTTTACTATGATTGCTGATACAATTCGCCGGATTGAGCGTGAATTACAAGGTAAGGCCAAACTGATTGCCGTTACCAAAACGAAACCTGTCGAATTACTACGTGAAGCCTACGATGCGGGTGCCCGGCGGTTTGGTGAAAATAAAGTGCAGGAAATGGTTGACAAACAACCACAGCTTCCTGCCGATGTTCAATGGCATTTGATTGGTCATTTACAGAGTAACAAAGTTAAGTACATTGCCCCATTTGTGGCTTTGATCCATTCGGTAGACAGCCTGAAGCTCCTACAGGAAATCAACAAACAGGCTGCCAAACAGAATCGTATTATTGACTGCCTGTTGCAAATCTATATTGCCGATGAGGAAACAAAATTCGGTTTAGCGCCCGAAGAAGCTGAAGCCCTACTTAACGCTCCGGAAGTAGATGATCTGCAACATGTTCGTCTGGTAGGTCTGATGGGCTTAGCAACAAATACGGACGATGAAGCGCAAATTCGGCAGGAGTTTCGCGGACTGAAGCAGCTATATGATCGTCTGGCTCAAATTCAGCACCCTATTGTTCAGTTTCACGAGTTGTCCATGGGCATGAGTGGGGATTATCATATCGCTGTTGAAGAGGGCAGTACATTGGTTCGGGTTGGGAGTGCTATTTTTGGCGCCAGAGCTTAGCTGTCTTCTGTCTTGCTGGAACGTCGGCCCGCTGTTGAAGGAAGCATCTTCAATAGCTATCAATTAATCTGATCCGAAGATGCTTCCTTCGTCAGTATGACAACAGAGATATGAAATTCTTTATTCAATCAGGTGCTGTTTTAGGCTTGTTGGGCGTTGGGCTCGGCGCGTTTGGGGCTCATGCCTTACGGACGATGCTCGATGCATCGGGACGGGCTGCTACGTTCGAAACCGCTGTTAAATATCAATTTTATCATGCGTTAGCCCTTATACTGGTTGGCTTGTTGATGCACGTATTTGCCAGTAATTCAACGATTGTTAAGTTGCTGGGTTGGTCAGGATACTCACTTCTGGGCGGCACATTGATTTTTTCGGGCTCGCTCTATATACTGTGTTTCACCGGTATTACATGGCTGGGGGCCATTACACCCTTAGGTGGCCTGGCCATGATTGCAGGCTGGGCCTTGCTCTTTTGGGCGTTCGTTTAAAATGATGAATTATGAATGATAAATGAGGGGCTAGCAACTCCCTGTCCTCATTTATCATTCATAATTCATCATTCAATTCGTATCTTTGTGATCTGATTCTGAGAATAATGCAAACGAATATCCAGGCAGAAACCGCCCGTCGGCGGACGTTCGCCATCATTAGTCACCCGGATGCCGGGAAAACTACATTAACTGAAAAATTGCTGCTGTTTGGGGGCGCTATCCAGACGGCTGGTGCGGTTAAATCCAATAAAATCAAGAAGTCTGCTACGTCAGATTTTATGGAAATTGAAAAGCAACGGGGTATCTCTGTCGCTACGTCGGTCATGACGTTTGAATACGATCACTTGAAAGTCAATATCCTCGATACGCCTGGTCACAAGGACTTTGCAGAGGATACGTACCGCACCCTGACGGCTGTAGACAGTGTTATTCTGGTAATTGACTGCGTAAAAGGGGTTGAAGAGCAAACCGAACGGTTGATGGAAGTTTGCCGGATGCGCGATACCCCCGTTATTATTTTTATCAATAAACTTGACCGCGAAGGCCGTGATCCGTTCGATCTTCTGGACGAACTGGAGGAGAAATTAAACATCCGCGTCCGGCCGATGACCTGGCCCGTCAATATGGGTTCTGAGTTTAAAGGGGTATATAACCTGATCGAGAAAAAGTTATATTTCTTTAAAGTCAATAAAACCAAAGTTGAGGACGACGTACTATCCATTGAGCTGGCCGATGGTTTGCTTGATGAGAAAGTGGGCGCGCGCGATGCGGCTCAACTTCGGGAGGACGTTGAATTGATCGAGGGCATATATGATCCGTTCGACCGGCAGACGTATTTAGATGGTAAGCTGGCTCCCGTATTTTTCGGGTCGGCGGTCAATAATTTCGGGGTGAAAGAATTGCTCGATGGATTTTGCCAGATTTCGCCTGAACCCATCGCTCGCCCGACGGATAAGCGTGAAGTCTTCCCCGGCGAGAAAAACTTTACTGGTTTTGTTTTCAAGATCCACGCTAACCTGGATCCGCGCCACCGCGACCGTATTGCGTTTTTGCGTATCTGTTCGGGGGTGTTTGAACGTAACAAGTTCTACCACCACACACGCCTGGATAAAAACGTGCGGTTTGCCAGCCCGTTCAGTTTTATGGCCGACAGCAAGAGCGTGCTCGAAGAAGGATTTCCTGGCGACGTAGTGGGTCTTTACGACACCGGTACGTTCAAAATTGGCGATACGCTTACGGAAGGTGAGGAGTTGCAATTTCAGGGAATTCCGAGCTTTTCGCCCGAAATCTTCAAGGAACTTGTCAACCTGGACCCCATGAAAGCGAAGCAACTCGATAAGGGCATTCAACAATTGACCGATGAAGGTGTTGCTCAGTTATTTACACTTGAGTTAGGGAATCGCAAGATCGTTGGTACGGTTGGCGAACTGCAATTTGAAGTTATTCAATACCGGCTGGAAAACGAATACGGCGCTAAATGTCGCTGGGTGCCGTTGAATTACACAAAAGCCTGCTGGATAACGGCCGAAAATCCGGCTAAGCTAGCGGAGTTTATTCGATTAAAGGGCAACCAGATTGCCTACGACAAAGATCAGAATCCAGTCTTTCTGGCTGAATCCGATTGGATGCTACGTATGAATCAGCAAAATAACCCCGACGTTACATTCCACCTAACATCAGAGTTTAAGGTGGCTGCCTAAGGGTCGACATACACTTTTAATTAATTCTTACGCTTTCACAAAACTACTTGGAGGCAGGTGGGTTGTTATGGGTATTACTCACGTTAAACGACGACTACCCATGACTAACTCACTTGCGACCCTTGCCCTTGTTTGCCTGCTGGCCGGTTCGGCCGTTGCTCAACAGAAGCCAGCTAAATCCACTACGTCAAAGAAATCCTCGGGTAGTAAAGCCGGGACAATGTCTCCTACTGATGCTGTCCGGTCAAGCCCATCGGCAGCCGATACGCACGATGGAACGAATGGAGTTTCGACAGGTACTGGCGGAGGAGGAACCGGTTTAACAAACGATCAGAGTCAGGCTGCCGCTAATCCGACAAATAATGGCCCAACCAAAGTCGATGCAAACAGCAGCGTAAAAACTGGTGCATCATCCGTAAAAGGCAAGAAGAGATACCCTAAGTCAAACAGCTAGCGCACAAATTGATTTAATATAAGTTTAATAACTATTTGGTAGAAGCCTGGTTCTATACACTAAATAATAAGCTCATAAACCAGATAGACTAATGAAAAACTTACTAATTGCTGCTGTTGCCATCCTATTGATGAACAGTGCTGCCTTTGCTCAGGATGATACCAAACAGGCACACAAAGACATGAAGAAGGAAGCGAAGGCAATGAAGAAAGAAGCCAAGAAGGAAGGTAATGATATGAAAGCCGATTCTGCAAAGGCGATGAAAAAGATGCATAAAAGCATGAAGAATAGCTAGAGCATTAACTGACAGGCGACACTAGACACGCTTGCCTGGCTGACCTAGAAAGCGCCTGACGTAACGTGAACCGAACGAAAGTAATTTAGTCGTTCGCACGTTTGTCAGGCGCTTTTACAATGGCTTTTGCTCCGTGAATGCTGTTCATTGATGCGATCCAATCGAAGCTGCTAAATCCGCCAACCGCTTGAGGTTACTTAGAAATCTGCGTCCGATTTAAGGTCAGATTTTTTAGAACTATACTCAGCGTTTAGATCAGTTGAAGAGCGATAGGGGATAGGCAGTGTTATTCGGAACGTAGTGCCTTGTCCAACAACAGACTCAACGGTAATCTGCCCTTTGTGCAATTCAATGATACGTTGGGTCAGTGTGAGGCCAATGCCATGACCCTTTATAGTCATGGTTGTCTCGGAGCGATAGAAAGGCTCGAAAATATGCGGCAGGTCGGTCGCTGGAATTCCATAACCGTGATCGCTGAAGGTAAGCTGTACTTGGCCACGCTCAAATGAAATAAGCACCGATACGCGCCCATCGGCTGAGTACTTACATCCATTCTCCATAAGGTTCTGAAACGCGGTCTGGAGCAGCGATTCTTCTCCCACAATGACTAGTTCCTCTTCGTGATGCGGTAGGTTGTCAAAATCAATGTCAATCTGGTATTCCGGTTTTTTCTGGATAAGTTGACTTTGGGCCTGCCACAATAATTCGTCGATTCGAACCGGCTGATAATGAACAGTTGCTACGTCGGAGCTGGCACGGGCTAATTCAAGCAGACCGTTCACAAGGCGAATCATACTTTTGACTTCGTCGAGTAACCCATCCAGCGATACTTCGTATTCGTCGTTTGAACGATTCAGCAGGCGGGTTACTTCAATTTGCCCCATCATCACGGTGAGAGGTGTACGCAATTCGTGTGATGCATGGGAGACAAAACTTTTCTGTAGCACAAAGGCTTCTTCGAGCCGGGTAAGCAACGCGTTAAAGGTGCGGGCCAGATCGGCCAGTTCATCCCGCTGCCGACCTACCCGCAGTCGTTCGTGGATATTTGTTGCCGAAATAGCATTTACCTGCGCAATGAGTTCAGCCACGGGCCTGAGGGCATCCGTAGCAAAAAGATAACCTGCAATGCCAACGATAATCAGGCTCAGCAGCCAACTGGAAAATAAGATCTCGCGTAGACGAACCAGTTTACTAAAGCCGTATCGGTCATTTCCCGATGCAATAATATACAACGATTCGCCCCGCGAATTAATGTGAAGAACACCAACCGCTTCGATGTCGCCGGATCGAATGTATTGCGGTTGCCGAAGGGTGATTTTGCGTAGGAAATCTGACGGAATTCTGAAACGAGACTGCTGCTTGTCCCGCTTCTGATTATAAATTACCACACCCCGACTGTTGTAAATCGTGACCTGCTCATCGACAATCACGGGTAAGTCTGCCTGGGGCACTACACCCACATCTTCGCGGAGCCGCACCGTAGTGAAGGCTTTGTCTTCTAGGCGTTGCTCAAACTCCTGTTGCCTGAACTGCTCATAGAGATAGTATACCGTAACTGTAAAAAGCAGCATGATTGACGCAACCAGGAGCACAAACAGCAGCGTCAGGCGGGTACGGATATTCATAATAAAATTAAGGTATAAGTCGTAAGGCAAAAGTACCTAATACACAATTTATATACTCGCGTCAGCCACTTGCGCCTTACGACTTATACCTTAACGGATATCTATTCTTCCTTCAGCATATACCCCATTCCAATGACCGTATGAATGAGTTTCTGAGGAAAATCTTTGTCAATTTTCTTTCTCAGAAAATTGACATATACATCAATAACGTTGGTACCGGTGTCGAAATGAATATCCCAGACTTTCTCGGCAATATCTACCCGCGACACGACGCGACCTCTGTTGCGCATAAAATATTCCAGCAGGCCAAATTCTTTGGCTGTTAATTCAATTCGTTTGTCACCCCTGCGCGCTATTTTTTCGTTGAGGTCTAGTTCGAGGTCGGCTACTTTCAGTACGTTCGCCTGCATACCGGCTTCGCTACTACGTTTCGTAAGCGCGCGCAGCCGGGCCATCAACTCCCTGAACTCAAATGGCTTGACCAAATAATCATCCGCGCCGGCTTCAAATCCCGTGAGTTTATCATCTACGGAACCCATAGCTGTAAGCATCAGTACCGGTGTTCGGTTTTTCTCCTGCCGAATGGATTGGACAACATCAAAGCCGTTCATTTTGGGCAGATTTATGTCCATTATAATCACATCATAGAGATTATTAAGGGCCATTGTACGGCCAACTTGTCCGTCGAAGGCTACATCCACTTCACAGGATTGTTCCTCCAAACCTTTCCTAACAAACGAGGCCAATTTGGGCTCATCTTCTACCACCAGAATCTTCATATCGGCAACATACATAGCTCTTGTCTAATTTAAAAACTACAGAATGAATTATTAGTTTACAGAGGCTGCTATGTACTCCGGCGGGTCTCACAAAACCGTGCAAGTGGAACACATATTCCTTCGGTTGGATGAAGGTCGGGGCGGCATATTAAAAGGACTTGAAAACAGCATTAAAAGTGAGTTAAACCAGGAATTTGCCGTTTTAAAAGGGGAAAACAAAAAAGCCGCTCCGAAAATCGGGGCGGCTTTCCGCTTCTATCCACACCATTTCAAGACCGGCAACCGGGCGGTCACCTGATCTTGATGTTCAACCTTCCCTTTGTAAAGGATCTTTATGCTAAACTAGCAATGTCTTGTCAAGAACAACCGAAAAAACGTGGCTCTTGTTTGATAATGCAAATGTTGCAAATCTTTTTTAATATAACGGTATTAAAAAGCTAAAATTATCTGGCGTATCAAAAAAGCGTATTTACTAGATCTCGCTAAACTTTTGTTTGTAGAAAACATAGAAAATAAGCGGGAACACGAACAGCGTAAGTAAGGTAGCCGTGATCAGTCCACCAATTACTACGATGGCTAATGGCTTAGCTGTTTCGGAACCAATTCCGTGCGAGATAGCGGCCGGAATCAGGCCGATACCCGCCATCATGGCCGTCATCACTACCGGCCTGATCCTGGAGATAACGCCCTCTCGTATGGATTCGTTGAGCGGTATGCCACCCCGCAGATTTTTCTTAAAGACGGAGATCAAAATTACACCGTTCTGAATACAAATACCAAACAGGGCAATGAAGCCGATACCCGCCGAAATACTGAAATTGACATGTGTGATGAGCAGCGCGGCAATACCGCCGATAATCGCAAATGGTACGTTAAATAGCACCAGTCCGGCATCTTTTACATTTCCGAACAACACGAAAAGAATGAAAAATATAGCCAGTAAACTAATTGGGACTACCTGCACCAGACGAGCGGTGGCTCGTTGCTGATTCTCGAAATCGCCCGCCCATTTCACCGTATAACCCGACGGGAGTTTAACATTTGCCTGCACTTTCTGTTGGGCTTCGGCAACAGCGCTACCCATGTCGCGTCCCCGAACCGAAAACTTAACTGCCCCATACCGTTGACTGGCTTCCCGGAAGATCAGAACGGGTCCCGTTTGGGTATATACGCGGGCGATCTCTTTAATCGGAATCATGGTGCCCGCTTCGGTAGGAACCATCAACTGGCTGATCTGCTGCTCGCTGGAGCGAAACGGCCGATCGTAACGAATGCGCAGGTCAAATTTACGCTCACCTTCATAAATCTGGGTGGCTGCTTTACCGCCAATGGCCATCTCGATCACGGCTTCCGCATCGTTTTTGTTGATGCCATAAAGCGCTAACTTCCGATCGTCCAGCTCAATACGCATCTCGGGCTGGCCGGTCGTGCGAATTACGCCCAAGTCCTCAATACCCTGAACAGTGGCCAGTTGTTTTTGAATCTCGCCCGCTTTGCCCTCCAGAATAGTCTGATCCGGACCATAAATCTTAACGGCAATGGAGCCTTTTACCCCAGAAACAGCCTCTTCGACGTTGTCCATAATGGGCTGCGAGAAACCGAAATTTACACCCGGAAAGATTTGAAGTTTTTCCTGCATCTTCTCCACTAATTCCTCTTTGGTCATGTGACTTTTCCATTCATCCTGCGGGTAGATGTCTACCAGGAACTCAATGTTATAAAAGCCCGTAGGGTCAGTTCCGTCGTTTGGTCGGCCGGTTTGTGAGATAACGCCTTTCACTTCCGGGAACTCCTCAAAAATATGGCGCATCTGCACGGTTTGCTTCACCGATTCGGGTAGTGAAATACTCATGGGCATGGTGGCCCTTACGTAAATGGAACCCTCGTTTAATTCGGGCAGGAACTCGGTACCCAGCAAGGTAAAGCCCGACAAGCCAACGGCCACCAGCACAGCCGTAAAGACCAGACTCATCTTTTTGTGTGCGTAGGTGAAATTGAACGTCTTTGTGGCATACTTGGTCACTACGTTCACAAAGGGGTTGTGCTTCTCCCGAACGTTCTTTTTGAGCAGGATGCTGGCCAATACCGGCACGAGTGTCAGGGTGAAAATCAGGGCACCGAGCAGCGCAAAACCGAGTGTCCAGGCTAAGGGCGAAAACATCTTTCCTTCCACTTTCTGGAACGAGAAAATCGGCACCAAACACGTAATGATGATGAGTTTGGAGAAGAAAATTGCCTTGCCCATTTCGGTGCCGGTCTTGCGCAGAATCCCTAGTTTGGCTAATTTGTTGAACTTCGCCATACCCTGCTGATGGGCCATTTCGTCGAGGGTTACGAAAATACCCTCCACCATCACAACAGCGCCGTCTACGATGATGCCAAAGTCAATGGCACCCATCGATAGCAAATTGGCCGACATACCTTTGAGCCGTAAACAAATAAACGCGAACAATAAGGCCAGCGGAATAACGATAGACACCGTAACGGTGGTGCGCCAATCAGCCATGAACAGAAAGACGATCACGGTTACGAATACGATCCCTTCGATAAGGTTGTGCGTAACCGTGTGCGTGGAAAAATTAATGAGCGTTTCGCGGTTGTAGAACGTATTAATCTCTACATCGCTCGGCAAAATGCTTGTATTCAGCTCATTAATTTTGGCCTTCACCCGTTCGATTACCTCGCTCGGATTCTCGCCTTTCCGCATGATCACAATACACTCCACCACATCGTCCTCCTTGTTGCGGCCTGCCTGACCAAGCCGGGGCAGTGCCGATTCGGATACCTGCGCGACATTGTGCACCGTGATGGGCGTTCCCTTAATGTTTTTGATGATTATGTTCTGTATATCCTGCTGGTTACGTAGCAAACCAATACCCCGCACTACGTAGGATTCGGAATTTTTCTCAATCACGTCGCCCCCCACGTTTACATTGGAACTGGCTACGGCCTGATACAGTTGTAAAGGAGTAATGTTATAGTCGATGAGTCGACGGGGATCAACCGAAATCTCGTAGGTTTTGACCTCCCCCCCGAAACTTACTACGTCAGCTACCCCCGATACGCTCTTCAACTGGCGGTCGATAACCCAGTCCTGCAACGTTTTCAGTTCGCGGGCCGTACGGGTTGGCGATTGAAGCGTATAGCGAAAAATCTCTCCCGTAGGGCCATAAGGCGGCTGAACGTCAGGTCGGATGCCCTCGGGTAATTCGACGCCGTTGAGCAGATTGTTGACCTGCTGGCGGGCAAATATGTCGTCGACCCCATCATCAAACAACACCTTCACGACCGACAGGCCAAAAATGGATGTTGACCGAATGTCTGTACGCTTCTGAACGGGGTTGAGGCCAATCTCGATGGGTATGGTCACGAACTTTTCAATCTCCTCTGCCGATCGGCCAGGCCATTGCGTAATGAGCGTAATTTGCGTATTGGTGACGTCAGGAAACGCTTCGATGGGTGTGTTTTGATAACTAATAACACCTGCTACGACCGATAAAGCTGTGAGGAAAAAGATGAAAAATTTGTTCTTGAGGGAGAACGATAAGATACTCTTAATGAATTTATTCATACCGACGACGGCGCACGTATTTTTAAGTACACAAAAGTGTTGCTCACAACTTAAATCGGGCTTAATCTCTGGTTAAAAGAGAGTTAAATCGCTCGAACTGCTTTTATGCGTAATATGCACGTAGTGGGAATGACTAAAGTGCCCTTTTTAACAGTTACTAAGGGTAATGGGTATACTAGATATACCACTGATTTTTAGCGATTACCTGTCTCAAGCGTTATGACTGAAATACAATCAAATTTTGGCTTTTCAAGCAGCAAAGAAGAAACGGCTGCTCCAGAAGAACTTATTAATCCCTTACCCAGAGCCGTTTTACGCCCAAACCAGCATTGGCTGCTCGATGGCGAATGGCAATTTTCGCTTGATGCCAACGATTCGGGTCTACACGAGCGATGGTATCTGGGGCACCCATACGAAGGAACTGCCCAGTGGCCTGGTTCAATAGAAGCCCATATGGCGCAGGCTAAAGGGCAACTTAATCCCGTAATCTGGCAAGACAAGGTAATTGCCTGGTATGAGCGGGAATTTGACCTCCCGGAACGTAGTGAACCACTGGCCCGATCGATCATCCAGCTCACATTTGGTGCCTGTGGTTACGAAACCCGTGTATGGCTGAATGGCCACCCACTCAGTACGATTGAGGGTGAAGACGTGCATTTAGGTGAATACACGTCTTTTTCCTACGAACTGACCGATGAGTACCTTCGCCCGGTTAATCGGCTGACGGTACGTATCGCCGATACAATGGACGCCGAAACGCCACGCGGAAAGCAGGAGTCTCACGTCTATAAACGAGGTGGCATCTGGTACCAGACCTACACGGGTGCCGTGCGCTCGGTCTGGCTCGAAACGGTAGAACGGAATCGATTACGATCACGGGTGGGTGTTGCCAGCACGATTGAAGATCACCTGTTGCGGTTTACCTTAACCACGCGTATTCACGATCCTGGCAACTACGTGCTGCGGCTTCAGGTGTTTGATCGAAAAGCAACAGAGTCAACGCCACCGCTGGCCACCTCCGATTTTCCGCTACGTCTGGAAGCCGGGCAGAAGCAGCAGCGTGTCTCGCTTGAAGCGCCGGGTACGGAGCTTTGGTCGCCCGAAACCCCGGTTCGGTATCGGCTCGTTGCCCAACTCATTGATGCCGAAGGACACATAGCGCAGATTGAAACCCAGTTCGGATTGCGTAAGATTGAAGCGAGAGGCCGATTCGTATATCTTAATAACAAGCCCATTTATCTGGACGGGATTTTGTATCAGCCGGGCACGGCAACCTACGAAGAGATGAAGCGGCATATGCAGGCTATGAAGGAACTGGGCTGCAATTTAGTCCGGGTTCATATTGCCGGTATTGATCCCCGTATCTACAATCTGGCCGATAAATTAGGGCTTTTGCTTTGGGTGGAAGTGCCCAGTCCGCACAGTTCTACGGCACGTAGTCGCCGGAATCACCAGGCTGAATTATTGCGAATGCTGGCGCTGATCGGCACCCATCCATCCGTTATTATCTGGAGCCTCTACAACGAAGACTGGGGCGCGCAGGATATCGCGACGAATCCCGAAACCCGCGAGTACGTCATGAACATGTATCATTTTATGCAACTGGCTTACCCACAGTTTCTGGTGGTGGATAATGATGGCTGGCAACATGTTTCCTATGAAGGTCGACTCAAATCTGATTTGTTAACGGCTCATTTATATACACCAGATCTGGCGCATTGGCAATCGCTACTTGATCGATT
Organism: Spirosoma jeollabukense; assembly: GCF_054777855.1. Taxonomy (NCBI): domain Bacteria; kingdom Pseudomonadati; phylum Bacteroidota; class Cytophagia; order Cytophagales; family Cytophagaceae; genus Spirosoma; species Spirosoma jeollabukense. Next base: position 143,540 of record NZ_BAAHAD010000014.1, on the reverse strand, counting down.
GGTGGCGGGTGACCTGGATACTGTAGCCGCCTTTCCCCTCGTAGTGGGCGATCCGTTTTTTTACCGCCGACAGGTTCCGCTGATCGTTAGTGAGTGGGGTGGTTTTGGCTTTGCCAACTATGGTGGTCCCCAGGAGTCCGAAGACCGCGCGGAACGGATTCGGCTGTTTAAGCAGGAAATGCGAAAACGGTCGATTGCGGGGGACGTTTATACGCAGGCGACTAACATCGAAGAGGAACGCAATGGCCTGATAGATCCACAAACAGGGACCTTAACGGTGCCCGCTGGCCTGTTGGCGTCGGGTGGGTATCCTCAGGAATCCGGATCGCCATTATAAAAAAGCAGGACTTTCGCACCGAGCCGTGCCACGGTTGGATTAACCGTACTTAGGAACCACGGTCCGCCGTTGCGGTGGCACGGCTCGGTGCGAAAGTCCTAAAACTTGTCGCACAATTCTGTTACGTTCAACGGTAATTCTGTAAGCGTAACCAGGGGCTGGCTGGCGACATTTGTAGTGAACTAATAAACAGTTAAAATCAATGGAAACGCTGAAATTCAAAACCAATATAAAATGTGGTGCCTGTATCGCCACCGTAACGCCATTTCTGAACGAAGCTGTTGGCGAAGGCCATTGGCAGGTTGACATTCAGGACCCCGGTAAAATACTGACCGTAGATTCCAGCAGTGCCGCTGTTGTCAGGCAGGCCATCGAAAAGGCCGGTTACAAAGCGGAGCCTTTAAACTAGGGAGACGTCATGGCTACGAGCACAATTGATCCTTCACCCGCGATTCGTCCCAACAAAACGGCGAAGGGTGGATCTGCGGCTGAAGTTAGAAAGACATATCCCGTGCTGGAAATGTCCTGTGCGGCCTGTGCCGTCAGTGTTGAGTCCACCTTGAAACACACACCAGGGGTCAGCGACGCGGGTGTAAATTATGCCAACCAGTCGGCCTGGGTACAGTTTGACCCAAAAGTAGTAAACCCGATTGACCTTCAAAATGCCGTTCGCTCGGCCGGGTACGACATGGTGGTTGACGTCGAAGACCCGCAGGCGGTGCAGGCGGAAGCCCAGCAGCAACGTAGTGAATCGATCAGACAACGGACCATTTGGGCCTCGATCCTGTCACTACCAGTTGTTATTATCGGTATGTTTCTGATGGATCTTCCCTATGCAAACTGGATCATGATGGGGCTATCGGCTCCGGTTGTGTTTGGGCTGGGTCGGTCGTTCTTTGTCAATGCCTGGAAACAGGCGCGTCATAGAAAAGCCAATATGGACACGCTGGTGGCCTTAAGCACCGGCATTGCGTTTCTGTTCAGCGCCTTTAATACAGTAAATCCAGCGTTCTGGCACCAGCGAGGTCTGCATCCGCACGTCTATTTTGAAGCGGCTTCGGTGGTTGTCACCTTCATTTTACTTGGTAAACTGCTGGAAGAACGGGCTAAATCGAACACATCGTCGGCTATCAAGAAACTGATGAGCCTGCAACCCAAAACGGTACATCTCGTTGAAGGAACTACGGAGCGTGAGCTTCCTATCACATCGGTGCAGATCGGAAATTTGTTGCTGGTACGTCCTGGTGAGAAAATTCCGGTTGACGGTCGTGTTGAGTCCGGTCAGTCGTTCGTGGACGAGAGCATGATCAGCGGAGAGCCGGTTCCTGTTGAAAAACTGGCTGGCACCACCGTTTTCGCGGGGACGATTAATCAGAAAGGGAGCTTCCGATTTCGGGCTGAAAAAGTAGGTGCCGATACGTTGCTGGCCCAAATCATTCGTACCGTGCAGGAAGCGCAGGGTAGTAAAGCCCCGGTGCAGCAACTGGTCGACCGGATTGCGGGCGTCTTTGTTCCCGTAGTGCTGGGGATTGCGTTGCTGACCTTTGTTGTCTGGCTACTGTTTGGGTCCTATTTAGTGCCCGGTTCCGATCCGTTTACGACGGCTCTTATGACGTCGGTAACGGTGCTGGTCATTGCCTGCCCCTGCGCGCTGGGGTTGGCCACGCCAACCGCCATTATGGTCGGGGTGGGAAAAGGAGCAGAGAACAATATCCTCATTAAAGATGCTGAAGGGCTTGAGATCGCTCATAAAGTGAATGCGGTTGTGCTGGATAAAACGGGCACCATCACGCTGGGAAAACCCGCTGTGACAGACTTGCGATGGACCGTATCTGGTAATGAGAGCGCGCAATGGCAATCGATACTCTACACAATGGAAGCCCAGTCGGAACATCCCCTGGCTGAGGCTGTAACGACGTATCTTGCTGGTAGCCAGCCACTCCGTCTGGATGCATTTGACAGTATAACAGGCAGAGGGATTATGGCTCGTTATGAGACTGAAACATATTATGCTGGCAACCGAAACCTACTTTCCGAACATCAGATTTTATTGCCGATCGATCTGGACAAATTAGCGGCTCAATGGCAAAGCGAAGCGAAAACAGTTGTATTTTTTGCCCGTCAAAAAGTAGATCAACCGGATGACATATTGGCGATAATTGCCATCGCTGACCCGATCAAAGCTGGTTCAAAACAAGCGATTGAGACGCTAAAAAAGCGTGGCCTTGACGTTTATATGCTCACGGGCGACAACGCTCAAACGGCTGCAGCCGTAGCCAGCCAGGTTGGTTTGAATACCTATCAGGCCGAAACGATGCCCGGTGATAAAGCTGATTTCGTGAAAGGATTGCAGGCAAATGGAAAGATCGTAGCTATGATTGGCGACGGTATTAACGACTCGCAAGCACTGGCGCAGGCTGACCTGAGTATCGCTATGGGAAAAGGCTCCGACATTGCTATGGACGTAGCCCGAATGACGCTTATTACGTCTGATCTGAACAGCGTACCCAGGGCGCTTCAACTCTCAAGGCAAACTGTTCGGGTCATCCGCCAGAATTTGTTCTGGGCGTTCATTTACAACTTGATCGGTATTCCTCTCGCAGCAGGCGTACTGTATCCTGCATTTGGTTTTTTACTAAATCCAATGGTCGCTGGGGCCGCCATGGCACTTAGCTCGGTATCGGTAGTGAGTAACAGCTTGCGACTGCGTGGTATGAAGTTATGAATCTGGTCAGTAGGCTGCTCATAAAAATACCCCGCCAACTTCTTGGTAGGGTATTTTTATGGTCTATTAGCTTTAAAAAACGTCCAGTACGTTTTTATTATTTACCACGGAGTGCACGTGGTATTTCGATGCTGGCTACTGGGTTCGAAGCGGCTTCGAGCAGCTCGATATTTTTAACCTGAATCTGACCAACGCGAACGGATTTGCCCAGGTCAAGATTTGATACGTCAATATCAATAAAATCAGGGATGTTTTCAACGGTACCTTTCACCCGCAGTTTCCGAACACGCGTTACCAGCTTACCGCCTTTTTGTACGCCAGGAGCCGTTCCGAGCAAACGAACAGGAACCGCAATTTTGATGGGCTTCTGATCCGTAATCAGCAGAAAGTCAGCGTGCAACAGAACGTCGCTTACTGGGTGAAATTGCGCTTCCTGGAGAACAGCCCGGTATTCAGCTCCCTCAATGTTCAGAGCCACTTCAAAAATATTGGGTGTATACAGTAAGTCGCGGAACAGGATCGCTGGTGCATAAAAATGCACTTGTTCCTGACCACCGTACAATACGCACGGAACATTACCCTCGGCCCGAATCGCTTGTGATTCCGTGCGGCCGAGATTCGCTCGTTGATACCCTACAATCTCGATTTTTTTCATGTTATGTTTTGCCAACTGTCCATAGTCAGCCGAAAAATATGAATGATACCCGGACATGGACGCCCGGTACTACAATTGTTTTATAAACAGAGAACTAATAGATTCATGATCACGAATGCGGCCAATGGCTTTGGCAAATAATTCGGCCACCGACAACACTCTAATTTTATCGTTAGATTGCTTTAATGGCAGGGTATCAGCCACAACCAGCTCATCCAACACCGAATTGGCGATGTTTTCATGCGCCTTCCCCGACATGATCGGATGCGTACAAACAGCCCGAACGGATAAAGCACCTTTGTCCAGAATAATCTGGGCGGCTTTGGCCATCGTACCACCCGTGTCGATCAAATCGTCCACCAGTACTACGTTAGCCCCTTCAACGTCGCCAATAACCTGCATCGACGCAATCTCGTTGGCCCGTTTGCGGTGTTTGTCGCAGAGCACAATGTCGGCGTTGAAATGCTTCGCGAACGTTCGGGCCCGGTTGGCACCGCCCACATCCGGCGAGGCAACTACCAGATTTTCCAGGTTCAGGCTCTTGATATACGGCACAAAAACCGATGTTCCTTCCAGATGATCTACCGGGAAATCGAAAAATCCCTGAATTTGTCCCGCATGGAGGTCAATCGTCATCAGTCTGTCAGCACCGGATGCAGCCAGCATATTAGCGACCAGCTTCGCAGCAATCGACACGCGCGGCTTGTCTTTCCGATCCTGACGGGCGTAGCCAAAGTACGGAATGACGACGGTGACGTAGTGGGCCGACGCTCGGCGAGCGGCATCCACCATCAGCAACAGTTCCAGCAGATTATCACCCGGAGGGGGGGTCGATTGAATCAAAAATACATCACAACCCCGAACCGATTCCTCAAAACTCGGCGACATCTCCCCATCACTAAACCGTCGGCAGGTGTATCCGCCTAAGTCTTTGCCATAGTAATGGGCAATTTTTTCGGCCAGATACGTAGATTGAGTGCCAGAAAAAATCTTAACCGGGTTAAACGATGCCATGAGTGCCGCACAAATTTTCCGCAAAGGTACGGAAAAAATGGGCAGTTTGCTCCCTGTTCGTCAATGTTTCGCACATGAGTACGATTAATGATCACTCGAAACAGACGAACGTCGCCTTATTTTTTGATAAACAGCTACGCAAAAAAAGGCCGCTAAGACCCCAACACCTGTTCCGGCCAATACGTCGAGTGGGTAATGGGCAGCTACGTAGATGCGACTGTACGATACAACAGCGGCCCATAAAAAACCCCATCTTAGCCAGCGATACTGCTTGCCAAGCAATAACCAAAGAGTAGTTGCCAGCGCAAACGTAGTGGCTGCGTGTGATGACACGAATCCATATTGACCACCACACTCCATGACTGGATGCATTACTTTTTGAATAGCCGCCGTATGACAGGGCCGTAGCCGGTGGGTGAGGGGTTTAAAGACAGATGAAGAAAGTTGATCACCCACAGCTACAGCCGCAATGATGGTGAGTATAAGGCCGGCAGCTTGTCGGCGATGTGTATATATTAACCACCCGACCAGCAGTGCGTAAAATGGTATCCAGGTGTTACGTTCCGTGATCCCGATCATGATTGGATCGAGCCAGGGTGTGTAGCGACCATTGAGCCACAGGAAAAGATCGGTATCGAGTTCGTTAAGCGTTTGTAGCACGGGTATTCATAACCACTTTGTGGTATATATCCTTCATTGAAATGGTAAACTCGCCGATGCTGACCGCCATGTCGAGCGTATCATAATCTTCATTGAGCCAGTGGCGACTATCCTGTTGTTTGGTATACATCGAAACAAAATGTACGCCTTGTTCAATGTAAATAATATACTGTACGGATTCGAGTTGTTTGTAGCAGCGTAGCTTAACGTGCCTATTTTCCCGATACGTTGAGTCGGAATGGACTTCAACCAGCAGATATGGGTTTGTAATGCCTGACTCCTGACCCTTACGGGGTAAGAGTTGACTCTCTTCGCTCATGACCAGCACATCGGGCTTGACGGCTAATTCGCAGGCTGGTACGTATACCAATTTATTGCTGCCCATTACGCGGGTGTTCGGCAGGTCGTAGAATACTGCTCGTAGTGTACTTATAACATTCGCTACAATTGTCTCGTGTCTGTCGCTTGCCATGCCAATCTGTGCTCGTATCTGCCCGTTTATATACTCGATGTCGTACTCAACCGGAAATGGTTCTTCGCCCAATTCATCCAGTACGTTCCAGTATTCATCTAGCGAAGCGGCAATAAAGACCACTGCTTCATTTTTCAGCCGTTCGGTAATCTGTTCTGCTAGAGGGGCAGTCACGACCATAGTTGTGTTTTTGATGAATATACGAAAAAAATCTGATTAGGTTACAACACCAAAAACTGGCTCAGGTAATTCCGGGCGGTCAGAATGGCGGTTTGCACATCGTCGGGGCTGCCTTCGAATGCTTTGTCTTCAACTTCAATGCAAACCGGACCCCGGTAGCGAACATCGGTAAGCGCTGTGAAAAACTCCCGCCAGCGAACATCGCCCAGGCCCGGAAGTTTGGGGGAATGGTATTCCAATGGATTCGCCATGATTCCCACCTGGTTCAACTTATCGCGATAGAGCTTAACGTCTTTCAGGTGAATGTGATGCAGGCGATCCCGGTAATCGTAAATGGGCTTCACTTCGTCCATTATCTGCCAGATGAGGTGGCTGGGATCGTAATTTAGACCCAACGCCCGCGACGGAATAATGTCGAACATCCGATCCCAGATGGCGGGCGTAGTGGCCAGGTTCTTGCCGCCGGGCCATTCATCGTTTGTGAACCACATGGGGCAGTTTTCGATGCCAATCTTTACATTACACTCCTCGGCCACTTTCACGATGGCGGGCCAGTGTTCAGCGTATTGCTTCAGATTATCGGTGATGTTCAGGGAGGGATTACGGCCGATGAACGTATTGACAACAGGGACGCCCAGTTTTGCCGCAGCCCGGATGAGTTTCTTGATATGTTCGCGGTAGAATTCGGCTTGTTCCGGGTTTGGATCGAGAGGATTCGGATAATAACCCAGCCCCGAAATCGACACATGGTAGAGCCGCGTCAGCGTGTGAATCTGGTCAACATTCAGGTTGTCAACGTCTATGTGGGTTACGCCGGCATACCGACGGGCATCGGCGTTTCCGCTGGGCCAGCACATCAGTTCAACGCATTTGAATTTGTGTTCAGACGCAAAACGTAAGACCCCATTCAGGTCATAATCAGCCAGGATGGCCGACACAAAGCCGAGATTGAGCATTTCTCAATAATGATGAATTATGAATGATAAATGATGTATAGATCGGCGAATCATTGATACGTTTCAATATTCATTCGATCCGCCACTGATTGGAGTTAATAAACTTGGGACCACATGGCCGAATCGGTGATAAGCCTCGGTCATAATAGCCACGGTTGCCGACGTGCCAACTCGGGTGACCCCTGTTTTTTTTACACGCAGCAACTCATCCAGGGTACGAATGCCACCCGATGCTTTGACCTGAACCCTTGGCCCTATGTATTTACGCATTAGCTCCAGGTCGTGTTTGGTAGCCCCAACGTAATCATAGGTACCTCCCGGCCCTTTCACAAAGCCAAAACCCGTTGAGGTCTTTACAAACTCGACACCGACGTCTGTGCAGATGTCGCAGAGTCGAATTTTGAGCGAATCGGTAGGAAGGAAATCAGTCTCGAAAATTACTTTCAGGATGGCGCTCTCGGCCCGGCACGTTTCGTGAACAGCCTGGATTTCAGCCTTCACATACGCCCAGTCCTCACTCAGTACCTTGCCAATAGTAACAACCATATCAATCTCGACAGCTCCATCGCGGCAAGCCTGAATAGTTTCGGCTACTTTAAGGCTGATCGAGTTTGAACCATGCGGGAAACCAATGACTGTCCCGACCAATACGTCAGAGCCAGCTAAGTGTTCGGACGCCATCGAAACGGCATAGGGTTTGATGCAAACCGATGCTACGTTATAGGTCAGAGCCAGTTCGCAACCCGCACGAAGTTCTGCATCCGTTAGTGTAGGATGCAACAGCGCGTGGTCAATTAGTTTGGCAATCTCGCGAATAGGGGTCGGGATCATATGCGTATAAAAAACAGCTAGCAAGATAAGGAATTGTGCCGGAAAGCTGATTTTTAAACCTGTTGCGCGATTACACGATTACATTCGGAGTGTCATGAACAAAGAATCCTGATTATATACTCCGGCTACGAGGTATGTAATCAGGATTCTTTGTTCATGACGCCGTTTACAACACAACTAACCCCACTTTGACCGCCCACAACGCCAGCCCAACCCGACTTTTGACGTGTACTCTTCCGAAAAGCGATTCGCGGTAGCCGTCGACAGTACGGGGACTGACATTCATTTGGTCAGCAATCTGGACATAGGTTAATTCGGAACAGGCTAACTGAATAAACCGAAATTCCCGTTGATTAAGTTTGATGGGGTCCGGGTTGCGGACAGAGGAAAGAGAGAGGCTGTTCATGGTATGGGTGAATTAGAGCTAACTGTCTGTAAGTAAGCAAATAACCACACGCCTGCCAAAAGAACTGAGTAAACGGTAAATAACCCCGGAATAGGCAACGATACGTTGTCCATTTCGGGGTTATCGGTATACAAGTGAACCTTCGTAACGACCTGGTGCTCTTGGTATTAGTTACCTAGTTCAACGGTAGTTGTTGATCGATTCCGATCGGCAAAATGGTCGATTTGTGGACCATCGGCCTGACGGAAACTTTTCATAATCCAACCACCACCAATTACATCGTCGCCTTCGTAAAACACGGCTGCCTGACCGGGTGCAATGGCTGAAACACCTTCCTGAAAAAGTACTTCGATTGTATTGCCCTGTTGCGAAATCGTTGCTGGGGTGCCTGGGTCTTTGTAGCGCACTTTCGTGACGGTTTCCAATGGACCGGTAAGCTGATCGTACTTTTGCAGGTTCAGCTTGCTGACAATCATGCCGTCCCGGAATAGATCCTTATCTACGCCCAATACAACTTCGTTCGTGTCTTTTCGAATTTCGGTCACGAACATGGGTTGGCCAAAAGCCATACCCAAGCCTTTTCGTTGGCCAATGGTATAAAAAGGATAGCCTTGATGCTTGCCCATAATTTTACCGGTGCCTTCCATCACGAAATTCCCTCCGGCAACGTCGGCTTCCAGACCCGGCATGCGTCGTTTCAGAAAACCACGATAGTCGTTGTCCGGTACGAAACAGATTTCGTAGGATTCCGATTTGGTGACTAATTCCATGAAACCGCGCTCTTTGGCCATTTCCCGGATTTCTGATTTTCGCAAGTGACCAAGTGGTAATTTCGTCCGGCTTAAACTCGCCTGCGAAACGCCCCACAATACGTACGATTGATCTTTTAATGTATCAATACCTTTCGAAAGCACAAATCTGCCAGTTGCTTCCTCCCGAATATGGGCGTAGTGTCCGGTTGCAATCGATTCACAGTCAAGCCGATCAGCCCGCCGGAGCAGCGCATCCCATTTGATGTGGGTATTGCACATAACGCAGGGGTTTGGTGTCCGGCCTTCGAGGTATTCACCCGTGAAATGATCGATAACGGCATCCCCAAATTCCTCCCGGATATCTAGAATATAGTGTGGGAAACCAAGGCTTACGGCAATGTTGCGGGCATCGTTGATGCTATCCAGGCTGCAACAGCCGGTTTCTTTTTTTGTGCCTCCCGAAGACGCATAGTCCCAGGTTTTCATGGTCATGCCAATGACCTCGTAGCCCTCTTCATGCAGCATAACCGCTGCCAGTGAGGAATCAATGCCGCCACTCATAGCGACCAGAATGCGTCCGTGCTTGCTCATTTTGCGATCTGCGAGGGTTCAAAGCCCTCCGATTTAATGTGTCGGTAAAATTACCCAATAGTAGGCCAACAATTGACAGGGCTCGATTGGTTTCCGGAGAGTTTATTCGGGACTGGATAAAAAATAAACCCGTAGATCACAGTGACCTACGGGTTTAACCAGTTGCTTCATAGGCTGATTTATACAAACTGCGCACCGAAACGGCTAGTCAGGCGTGAAACCAATTGGGCTACTACGTCGGCGGGTGGTGGGCCTTGCGGAGCTTGTAAATTAATCGGTTCGTCGGCAATTGGCTGACTGAACTCCAAAAAGAAGTTGACGAAATCGCCGGGCGTAATGACACTAAGCATCCGGGCTTTATCCGTCTGGATAGTAAACTGGTGCTCAATATTACGCGGAGCGAATACGGCCTGCCCAACTTTACCATCGATTAAAGTATCGCCAATCTCGAACTGTACGCGGCCGTCAATGATGTAAAACGTTTCATCTTCGCGGGTGTGAAGGTGCCTGGGTGGCTCACTGCCTTTGGGTAAGGTAATATCAATGATGGCGAGACTGCCATCGGTTTGCTGGGGTGAAACAAGTACCCGAAAAAAGCCGCCCTGATAGGCGCGTAGCCCATTAATCTGGGTTAATGTGGATTGTTCGGCTAGCATTTGTTTGTTGGTTAATGAGGGGTTTTTAAAGAGAGGCTGTCTGTTTGTGTTTGTCGTTTACGTGGGCAAAGATGAGAGCTATAGGGGACAGGGAAAATGCTTACTTATTTGAAGTGCGGTTTTCCTTATCTGAATTGTATGGATGGCAGTATGAGTCGATTCCGTACGCTGGTTAATACCTTCGCTTCCCCTATCTTTGGAATATTACACACGTACCAACAGGCGATGTACCCATCGAAACCAACGTTCGACTATTCATTTGTCCACGAAGATGACATGAGCGTTTATGGTCCCAAAGACCATCAGCGCATCATCAGTAAGCTCAACACTCGCTTGGGCATGCTTTACTACGTTGAGGGGACAATTCAATTGGAGCCTTTTCCAGAAACCATGATTGACGAGACCAGAGCCAGCCGTAACGACGGACCGCCCGTCCCTGATTTATTGCTGTACGATAACGAAACCGGCGAAAGCCCGATCATTGTAGAGGTTTGTCATCTGGAAGGCTTGAAGCTCGATTTGAAGAAAGTAGCTCGCCCTGATTGATGAAGAAAATTACGGTATTCTGGAAGGGTTCGTGTACAACTATAAAGCACGGGAATGGCACCAGTATCGTAAAGGATCTGGCTGGGTTATGGACACGCCGTCTTACTCCAGTGTGCTGAACCTGGATTAGGATGCGTTTTTATAAGAGAGGCTGACGCATGGAAGACGCAACTATGCCGGTCTGCCAGTGCGGTCTCTACCTTATTCGGAACGTAGTGATTTGACGGGATTCATCAGCGCGGCTTTGATGCTCTGGAAACTCACCGTCAGTTGGGCAATACCAACCGCCAGCAGCCCCGCCACCGCGAAGATCCACCAGTCAATATCAATTCGATAGGCGAAATCCTCCAGCCATTGGTGCATCGTATACCACGCTAAAGGCGATGCAATAAGGATCGCTATCATGACCAACTTCAGAAAGTCTTTTGACAGCAGGCCAACGATGCTGGCAACGGATGCGCCCAGCACTTTACGAACACCAATTTCTTTAGTACGTTGCTCAGCGGTGAACATAGCCAGGCCGAACAAGCCCAGACAGGCAATGAATATCGCGATGATGGCGAAGTAGTTGGCCAGCTTCCCGACCAGGGTTTCGCTCTTGTACTGCTCCTTAAAACTTTCATCGGCAAATCGGTAGGCAAACGGATAGGCTGGATTAAACTGTTTCGCCAGTCGCTCCATACTGGCCACCGCCTGTTCGGTCTGGCCGGGCTTCGTGCGGACCAGCAACATGTTGTTGGTGGAATCCAGCCGCAGGATAAGTGGCTCAATGGCAACCCGTAATGAATTCAGGTGGAAATTCCGGATCAGGCCAATGATTTTGCCGGGCTTATTCCAGAATTTCAGGTCCTGACCTACGGGATTTTTCATGCCCATTCGCCGGGCTGCTTCTTCGTTAACGACGTAGTTTGTACTGTCCGTGGCGAAATCCTTCGAAAAGTCCCGGCCATTTAATAGCCTAATTCTCATCGTCGTTAAAAAATCATAGCTGACCGCCATTTGCGTGAAAAGCGTCTTGTCGCCCTCGGGTTTTCCTTTCCACTCGACGCCAATTGTTGAATTGCTGATCTCCAGCGGATTGTTGCTGGATGAAGATACGGCCTGAATACCCGGCGATTGAAGCAGCTGCTCCCGGAAGGTATCAAAATGCTTGGGCAAGTCGCCTTCCAGATTCATATACACTACGTTCTCCCGGTCGAGGCCAAGGTTTTTTGTGCGAATGTAATCCACCTGTCGACCTGCAATCAGCGTACCGATAATCAGCAGTAAGGACAGCGAAAACTGAAAGACGACCAATCCCTGTCGAAACAACACGGCTCCGGCTTTGAAACGTAATGTCCCTTTCAAGACCTTCACGGGTTGAAGCGCCGACAGGAACAACGCCGGATAACTCCCCGAAATAATGCCCGTAGCCAGGGCCAGCCCCAGCACAGTCAGCCAATACAGCGGATTCGCGTACTGAATGGCCATGTGTTTCTCGGTTAACGTATTGAAAAGTGGTAACAGCAGTTGAACCAGGATCACGGCAATCAGCAGGGACATAAGGGCCATCAGGATCGCTTCACCAACGAATTGGCCGACGAGGTACGATCGTTCGGCTCCAACCACTTTCCGAATCCCCACTTCCTTTGCCCGTTTGGCCGAACGGGCGGTGGCCAGATTCATGAAATTGATGCAGGCAATGATCAGCAGAAAAATAGCGACGATGGTAAACAGGCGAACATACTCGATACGTCCGCCATCGGGCTGGCCATTCGTAAATTTCGAATACAGATACGTATGCTGATAGGGATACAGGAACGTAGTGATGGTTGTCACCTTTTTGTCGTGCTGTCGAACCATATTCAGAATCTTTGCATTCACGGCATTCACATCGGCCGTGGGGTGAAGGAGCGCAAACGTGCGGATGCCGTTATTGTCCCACTTGGTCAGCCATTCATTCTGTTTTTCATACGGCTCTTCGGGCATCACGAAATCAAACTTCAGCGACGAGGTTTCGGGAATGTCCTGCAAAACGCCTGATATCTGGCGGTCGTCTTTGTTATCGATGCGAATCGTGCGACCAACAACATCTGTCCGGCCGAACAGCTTCAGGGCTACTTTTTCCGAAATAACGATTGACGTTGGACCAACGAGGGCAGTTTTCGGGTTGCCCTGCACCAATGGGAAGGAGAAAATCTGGAATAAATCCGTGGTGGCAAAGCGGCCTTTTTCTTTATATGATTTTTCGCCTACAGCCAGCAGATGTTCCTCGGTCCAGGTAATCTTGACCGTACGTTCAACGCCGGGTACTTCAGCTTTAAGGGCGGTGGCCAATGGACCAGGGGTGGCGGTTGTGGTGCTTGTTTCATTCCCCGTCCATTGCTGGTTTTCCATGACCTGATAAAGGCGGGAGCCATTGGCATGGAACTGGTCAATGCTACGTTCATCCTGCACCCAGAGCAGAATCAGCAGACTACTCGTCATACCCAGCGCCAGACCCAGCACATTGATGAACGAAAATATTTTGCTTTTGGCAATGTTGCGCCAGGCGATTTTGATGTAGTTGTGAAGCATGATCTTGGGTGATTGAAGAAGGGTATGCCGCAAAGACGACAAAACTTTCTTTTCGTTGCTTCATGCCTACAGATTGTAGTCGCCTGTTAAAACGTTTCACCGAATTTGTCTACCTGGTGCCCCTGACCCGCTGCTATTCAGAACGTAGCGATTTCACCGGATTCATCAGAGCCGCCTTAATGCTTTGAAAACTGATCGTTAATATAGCTACTGAAATTGTTACTACGCTGGTCAGGGCAAACATCCACCAGTCAATGGAAATTGGATAGGCGAATCCTTCCAGCCATCGATTCATGGTCCACCAGGCAATGGGTAAGGCCAGCAACGTAGCGATTACGACCAACTGAAGGAAGTCTTTGGATAGTAACACGATGATGCCCGAAACGGTCGAGCCAAGTACTTTTCGAATGCCCACTTCCTTCGTTCGCAATTGAGCCGCGTAGGCAGACAAACCGAATAACCCTAAGCAGGAAATGAAAATGGCAAACAGGGCGAACACATTCAACACATGACCGACCCGTTGTTCCGAATCGTACAGGCGAGCCATTTTTTCATCCAGAAACGTATAAATGAACAAGCTTTCGGGCGATAGTCGGGCTAACGTAGCGTGGGCCGATTGTAAGGTTTCTGCCAGTTTATCACCTTTGATTTTCAGCAAAAAGTAGTTTGTCTGGTCAGGTTTCTGAACGATAACCAGGGGCTCTACGGTAGTATGAAGAGACGCAAAATTAAAGTCTTTTGCAATACCAACAATCTCACCTGTATCCCCTAGGGCAACAGCTTTCTGGCCAACAGGCGAATCTAATTTTAGCGCTTTAGCCGCTGCTTCGTTAAGAATAAGAGGAAAATGAGCGTTGTCGGCTCGCTTACTAAAATTTCGACCAGCTTTCATCCCGATCTGGAGCGCAGGAAGCGTATTCTCGTCGGCCCACATAAATCGCATCTGACTCGCATCCTCGGACCTTCCCAGCGGGGTAAGCATATCTGTACTGAAACGGTCGCCGGGCAGCGTAGAAATTCGGGCCACACTGGTAATGGCGGCATTCTTTTGAAACTCCTCCTGAATCGTATTGGCTTTGTCCCACATGGCTTTCCCGTAGAGCTTTACGGCTACGACTTGCTCCTGATCGAAACCCAGGTCTTTGCTCCGGAAAAACTTCATTTGCCGGTACACCACAATGGTTCCGAAAATCATGAAAACAGAGACTGTAAACTGAAAGACAATTAGCCCTTTTCGCACCACGTTAACTGACGAGGCCGAATTGCGCTTTCCTTTCAGTGAATTAACCGGTTCAAAATTAGAAATGAACCAGGCGGGGTAAAAACCAGCCACTAAGCTGATCAGGCCAGCAAGTAGGACCATAATTGCTACGTTCTGGGGAGTGAACAACAGGCCAAATCGGAGGTTCTTGGTTGTCAGTTCGTTATAAAACGGAATGGCCAGCCTGAATAATAGGAGTGCCAATAAAGCAGCGGCCAGTGTCAGAATGAATGATTCGCCAAGAAACTGCCGGATCAACTGCACTTGGCGAGCACCAAGCACTTTCCGTACACCAACTTCTTTCATTCGGTTAAAGGCCTGGGCAGTAGCCATGTTGATGAAGTTTACCGCAGCAACCAACAGAATAAATAAGGCGGCAATCGAAAAAACGTATACGCAGGTAATGTCGCTATTAGGGCTCATTTCCTTCTCCAGTTTCGATCGAAGGTGAATATCGGTAATAGGCTGAATTGACGTTCTTCGGGTAGCCAGGATTTCTTTTCTGGTTTCTCCTTTTGCCGCGTAGAAGTTCACCATAAACTCGGGAATGCGCGCTTCCACGGCCGAACGCGACGTATTGCTGTTCAACAATATGTAGTTATAAAAGCCCGCCCATCCTCGGTTTTCCAGTGTTTCTTTGTCCGTATTCTGGTAGAATGTAACCATTGAAATGAGGTAATCGAACTGCAGATGCGTTGGGAATGAATACGGCTTAATCACGCCCGTTACGGTCAGCAGGCGCTTGTCAAGGTCATCCTGTATGTGTTTTCCCAGCGGCTCTTCATCGCCAAAATATTTTTTCGCTAAGGCCTCCGTCAGCACAATCGCATCGGGTTGGTTGAGCGCCCTTCGGGTATCTCCCTTCACAAAGGCAAGGTCGAACACATCCACCACCGTTGAGTCGGCGAAATAACCGCTTTTCTCTTCAAAATGCCTTGACTCCCCACCGGCTGATCTGTAGCTGAACACCCGGTCGGGATAGGGGCGGTGAAATCGGGCCACACGCTCAATCGCGGGAATTTGTTGCTGCATCTCCACCCCCAAAATAGGCGAGGTAGCTGCCCACTGGCGGTTTTTCTCCCCAATATTCTCCGACGTTATCCGGTAGATGCGATCTGCTTTGGAAAAGCCTTTATCGTAACTTATTTCTTCTTTTACGTGAAGAATAATGAGTAAACAGCAAGCCAGTCCTAACGCCAGACCGACGATTGTAAGCGTACTGTTTAGTTGATATCGGAGTGTGTTTCTCCAGGCGATTGTCAGGTAGTTACGTAGCATATCCGTATTTGTTGGGTTCAGGTACTCAGCTCGTTCACGCTTGATAGTAAATGGCTTGATAAATCCGATCACATCCCATACGTAGCGCCACCGCGCCCGACGCCCGCCAATCCGCCGAACCTGATACGCAAACTCCTCGTGCAAATCGCCCTGCACTTCTTCCAAGCGGTGAGGAGCGCAGAAAAATTTGAGCAGTCGATCCGCGAAGCGGGGTGGGGTGTGTGGCATAGGGTGTGTGGGGTAGGGCAGAGGGCGTGGGGTAGGTTTTGCCTTTACCGTGACGACGGACCGCCCTTGGCCCGTACCCCCATGCCCCCTGCTATTCACTACGTAGTGATTGGACTGGGTTCAACAGGGCCGCCTTAATGCTCTGAAAACTGACTGTCAAGAGGGCGATGGCTAACGACAACAAACCCGCCAGGGCAAACATCCACCATTGAACCTCGATTCGATAGGCAAAACCCTGCAACCATTGGCTCATGGTATACCAGGCAACGGGAACGGCAATGATAATCGCGATTATGACCAACTTGACAAAATCCTTCGCTAACAGCTGAATGATGCCCGATACACTGGCCCCCAGTACTTTACGAACACCAATTTCGCGGGTACGTACCTGTGCCGTGTATGACGCCAGGCCGAATAAACCCAGGCAGGAGATCAGGATGGCAATGGACGCGAAAAGGGTGAACAGGAATCCCGTCTGCTGTTCCGACTTGTAGAGGTTATTGAATAAATCGTCCAAAAAGAAATAGTCGAACGGATAGTCGGTGTTGTACTGTTTCCAGGAACGCTGCGCAACCGCGACGGCCCGGTCGACATCTTTGCCGGTTGTCTTGATGTAAATTCCATTCATGTCGTTGGGCGCATAATAGAAGACAGAGGGCTCTATTTTCTGACGCATCGACGCAAAATGAAAGTCCTTGACAACGCCGACAATGGTTCCATTGTGCTTCCAGAGCCGGAACCGTTTGCCGATCGGGTTTTTAAGGCGGGCGGCCTTTACGGCGGTTTCGTTCAGGATAAAATGCAGGGAATCAGCTACTGATCCCGTAAAATTGGCGCCCTGCTGTAACTTCATTTTAAAGAACGGAATGAAGTCCTTGTCAATCGCAAGGGGGCGCATCATCATGGTTTCGCCTTGTTCCTTGCCGTCCCAATCGTTATCACCGGTTTGCTGGCCAATCTGGACAATATTGGAATTCGCTCGGGTAACGCCCGTTACGCCCGGCTGGGCCAGCAATTCAGCCTTCACGGCGTCGTAATGTTTGCCCATGCCGCGCATGAAGAAAGCGAACACATGGGTTTTATCGTAGCCTAATTCCTTGGAGCGAATGTACTGGAGCTGGTGGCTAATGATGAACGTACCAGCCATCAGAATAACCGAAACAGCAAACTGAGTTACCACCAGAACCTTACGGAACGAAGCCTCGCTAAGGCGGGCCGATACTTTGCCTTTCAGCGCTTTAAGTGGCTCAAACGAGGAGAGCAGCACAGCCGGGTAAATGCTCGACAGCAGTAAAGTGCCCGTAATCGTCAGCCCGATAACCAGCCAGATGTGGTAGTCGGAAAAGTCGAGGGCGAGCTTCTTCCCCGACAACGTATTGTAGGTCGGCAGGAGCACATACATCAGGCCAATCGCCAGGATTGCCGCCAGTGAAAAGAGCAGTGCGGTTTCAACCAGAAATTGCAGAAACAATTGCGCCCGTGCCGCCCCAACGATTTTACGCATACTCACCTCTTTTGATCGTAGCAGCGAACGGGCCGTGGAAAGATTGACGTAATTGATGCAGGCAATGGCCAGAATCAGCAGGGCAATGATGGAAAACATGCTGACCGTTTCGATGCCGCCATTGGTGCCGTCGGCTTTGTAGAGGTGCATGTCGGGTAGCGCCTGCAACAGATAGGTCAGGTCGGTATCATCCGGTTTATTTCGGAGGTGAATGGTACGCAGTTTTGTGGCTAGTTTGCCTATGGAAGCGCCCGGTTGCAGTAATAGATACGTATCGTAACTGAATTGCGCAAAATCGTTATCCATATTTTTCCCTTCACGGTTTCCTGCATACATGTTTTTGAACAGGAGGGATATGGGCAGAAACATGTCGCCCTGAATGCTTGAGTTTTTCGGGAAGTCGCGGATAACGCCACTGACCGTAAAGCTGGCCTTGTCATTCGCTGCCAGCACTTTTCCAATCGGGTTTTCATCCCCGAAATAGCGTTTGGCAGTCGTTTCGGTAAGAATAATGGAGTTATTGTCTGAAAAGGGCTTTGCTGGATTTCCCTGGATCAGGTTAAAATCGAATACTGAAAACAAGGTTGGGTCCGTGTAGTACGAATGCTCTTCATTGAAAACTTTATTCTTGTACTTAAACAGCGTGTACCCGCCATTGTAGGCTATGCGAACGGCATCTTTTACCTCCGGAACTTCTCGCTTGGCGAAAGTGGCGATCGGGGCTACGGTGGTCGTCCAGATCTGTTGACTGCTTCCGGTGCCGACTCGGTTTTCGAGCCGGTAAATGACCGATGCCTGCCGATGAAAACGATCAAAACTAAGTTCATCCTGCACCCACAGGAGAATCAAAATACCAATGGTCAGCCCGGCCGTCAGCCCCGTCAGGTTGATCAGCGAATAGAATCTATTTTTTAACAAATTGCGCCAGGCGGTTCTGAAGTAGTTGCGTAACATAGCAGGAGTGAGAAAATAAGCTGATGATGATTCTCCGCTGTAGTGGAGAGTAGGTTTTCGTTTAAGAGCAAAGGGTTTGAAGAATCCGAGTACATCCATTACGTAGCGCCAGCGGGCCCGCCGTTCCCCAACCCGGCGGACCTGATACGCAAACTCTTCGTGCAGATCCCCCTGGATTTCCTCGTATCGGTGGGGGGCACAGAACCGTTTGAGGAGCCAGTCGGCGAAGCGGGGCGGGGTGTGTGGCATAGGGCGTGGGCATGGGGGTATGGGCAGAGGGCGTGGGGTAGGTTTTGCCTTTACCGTGACGACGGACCGCGTGACGACGGACCGCCTTTGTCCCTTACCCCGGCGCCCCCTGCTATTCACTACGTAGTGATTGGACTGGGTTCATCAGGGCGGCTTTCACACTTTGAAAACCGACGGTTAGTAGCGCAATGCTGATAGACAGGATGCCGACAAGGGCAAAGACCCACCATTCGACGTCAATTTTATAGACGAAATCCTGCAACCAGACTTTGGAGGCCCACCAGGCAACGGGAGAGGCTATCAAAAGCGCGATCAGGACGAGTTTAACAAAGTCTTTGGAGAGGAGCGTAACGATGCTGCTCACCGACGCGCCCAGTACCTTCCGCACACCAATTTCCTTGATACGTTGCTCCGTCGTAAACGTTGTTAGTCCGAACAGGCCAAGGCAGGAAACCAGAATGGCTAGTATGGAGAAATACAGAACGATTTGGCCGGTGCGCTGCTCGGTCCGGTATTGTGTGTTCAGATCCTGATCCACGAACCCGTAACTAATTGGAAATGTGGCGTCATACGTTTTGTATATCCTCCCAATGTCAGCCAATGTACGTGGTACCGCATTCGGCTGGGTTTTGATCAGCAGGTTGAAATAAAAGTCTTTGGGGCGGAATCGGAAAATGAAGGGCTCGATGGCTACGCGCAACGGTCGAAAATGAAAATCCCGGAGTACGCCAACGACTTTCCCGTCCATACCCCAGAATTTGATGGTCTTGCCCAGCGCCGACGCCGGTGTCCAGCCCATTCGTTTGGCGGCCGATTCGTTGATGAGGTAACTACCTAATTTCGAAGCGGTATCAGACGTAATTTGAGCCGAGAAATTGCGCCCAGCCGCCAGCGACATGCCCGTTGTGTTCATGAAATCGGCGTCGACATTCATGTTCGTGATCAAAAACTCATCTTTAGGCGTTTGTCCCTGCCACTCAATCGTGCCCGAATTCATGACATCTACCAAATTGCTGGTCGTTGTCGATACGTTCGCAACACCTGGCAGACGTTGAATATCCTGTTTGATTGACAAGGCTTTAGCCCGTAAATCGCCTTTGAGCCGGACATAAAGTAATTGCGATTTGTCGAAACCCAACTTCTTGGTTTGTATGAAATTTAGCTGTTGGTAAATGACCACTGTGGCAATGGCCAGCACGATAGATAGCGCAAATTGTCCGACAACCAGCGACTGCCGAAAGGTTTGCCCAGTTTTTATCGTAAAGACACCTTTCAGTACGCGGGCAGGTCGGAACGACGATAGGAAGAACGCGGGATACAAGCCGGTCAGCAGGCTGACGAATACCGTCAGGACCAGGAGGGTACCCCAGAAACGTACGTCCTGATAGGGCAAGCTCAGGCTTTTATCGGACAGGCTATTAAACAGGGGTAGCAGACTTTGCATTAACAGCAGTGCCCCGACAACGGCCAGGCTAGTCAATAAAAATGATTCGCCCAGAAACTGCACGACCAGACTTGACCGCTGTGCGCCGATTGTTTTTCGGACACCTACCTCACGGGCACGTTGGCTGGCCCGCGCCGTAGCCAGGTTGATGAAGTTGACGACGGCAATCAATAAAACGATCAGCCCGACGGTCAGGAAAATCCGGACATACAGCATGTTGCTACGTTTGCCCCAATCGGTTTGAAAGTCGAAGGTTGATTTTAAATAAATGTCGCGAAGCGGTTGCAGGCCCAGCGTCGTTCCGCTTTCATTGGTGTATCGCTTTAGCTGTAACTGAATTTTGTTGGTAAAGGAAGCCAGATTTGTTTCCGGACGTAACCGGATATAGGTATGGTAACTATTGCTATTCCATTTCATACTCCAGGCATCATACTGCTCCAGGTACTTGAATGGCAACAATACATCGAACTGTAAATGAGAATGTTCGGGCGGATTTTTAGCCACGCCCACCAGCGTTAGGGTATGGTCACTGTTGAGTTTAAACGGTTTGCCAAGTATTGACGTCCTGGCCCAGTTTGTGCCGAAAAAGCGTTCAGCCATCGACTCGCTGATAATGACTTCATCGGGACTCAGAAAGACGTTGTTGACATTCCCCAGCACCAGCGGATACGTGAACAGGCTAAAAAAGGAAGGGTCAATAAAAAACATATTATCGGCCTCGACAGCCTTACGTCCGTGGGTCAGTGCACCACTCCAGCGACCAACGCGGGTAGTTTGCAGAACGTCCGGAAAGTCTTTTGTCAGGGTCGCGGCCAATGGGCCCGGTGTCACCGCTACGTTGTAGAGGTCGTTGGCTTGTTTTTGCTTTTCAACAATTCGGTAAATATTGTCATAATGAGTATTGAACCGATCATAGGTAAACTCGTCAAGAATATACAGGCCGATGGCCAGGCAGGCGGCCAGTCCAATGGCTAGTCCCGCTACGTTTATTCCCGAATACACTTTGTTTTTCCAAAGGGTGCGAAGAGCGATTTTTAGGTAATTAGCCAGCATATCGGGATGGAGTAAAAAGGTGAAAAAAACGGAATCGGGGGTCTGCTTCGACGGAAAAACGGTTATAAAGCCCATCACCTCCTGTACATAAAGTTGTCGGGCACGCTGCACACCAACGCGGCCTGCCTGATAGGCAAACTCCTCGTGCAGATCCCCCAGAATTTCTTCCAGTTTTTGGGGGGTACAAAACCAGGCCAACAGCCGGTCCGCCCATCGGGGTGGCGATCCGCCGGATTGATTTCGGTGTGGGTTCGTCTTCATAAACTCATGGCCGGATTGAGCGGGTCCGGCATCCGATGCCATAAACTCACCCGTACCTCCTGAATTTCCTGCAACGTCCGCCGACCGTAGGCTGTAACCGTGAACAGTCGTTTGCGTCGACCACCGCGTTCGGCCGTAGGTTCACCCATTTCGGATTTCACCATGCCTTTGTCTTCCAGCCGTTGCAAAGCCGCATGAATCTGATTCAGGCGTACCGAGCGGCCAGTCTGCTCAATGATCTCGTGCGTGAGGGCTACGCCATACGCCTGCCCGTCCAGCACGGCAACCGTGAGGAGAACAATCTCTTCAAACTCGCCTAAGTAGGTCCGTTTCATAGGGTTGTATTAGTTCTATGTTTGCTGATCAAATGCCTTGCCAGAACTTAAAATGCTTGCTCTTTTATCGAAACAGGCGTTTTTGAAGAAATGGATAAACGCTGACTGTCCGAAACTGGACAGTCAGCGTACGGTTTGGGACAGGCGTGTTTGGCACGTATAGCATAGGGCATGGGGCTCGGGGCATAGGGTAGGAGCGCAGGGGGAGTCCGACAGCAAGTTTACCTATGCCCAATGCCCCATGCTCCTTGCTCCTTGCCCTATGCCGTTCGCTCAAAGAAAACGGACATCTAGCCAGAAACCTGATATATTCACCGTACGTAAAAACGAATACAATCTCTACATTTGTTCGACTATTTAAATCAGCCTGCTTAAGGTGGATGGGGCATTGATAAGCAGGGGAAAATGGGTCGGTAATACGTTACATAATTCCTGATTCGCAAAATCTTAAGCTACCTTCTACGGTGCGACCCTATCTGTTTTTGCTCCTGCTGATTCCCGGTGTGCCGGGATTCGCCCAACTCCATCGTTTTGATAAAGTCAATACGGAGCAGGAGCAACCTGCACTCAATCAATTTGATCATCTGTCCGTTAAAGATGGCCTTTCCAATAATTCGGTTAACTGCATCCTTCAGGACCGGGAAGGGTTCATGTGGTTTGGTACCAACGATGGCCTGAACAAATATGACGGCTACACATTCACTACGTTAAAGCCCACACTGAACGACCCGGTTCACAGTTTTCAGAACAGCCAGATCTCGGGTTTATGTGAGGACCATCAAAATCGACTTTGGGTAGTCACGCAGGGCGGCCTGCATGAGGTTGATAAACTGACCAGACGGGTTACCCCTCACCCCATTCGGGCCAGCAATGCGGATAAATGGAATTACCAGCACTCTATTTTTGAAGACAGCCGGCATGTGCTGTGGGTCAGTACGTTAGGCGGTGTGGCTCGCTATGAACCCGCCGTACACCGGTTTACACTTTTTCCGGCACCCGATCCCGAAGCGTCGATTAAAACGGTCTTTGAAGACCCTCAGCACCGCTTATGGGTGGGAACCTACCGGGGCTTATACGTATTAGACCGGTCAACGGGCAGGTATACACCAGTTCCCGTGCCAGGCGTAAATAAGGCTAATCAGCCTACGTTTATAGCGTTTTACCTGGATGCGCAACAAGTCCTTTGGATGGCTACGGCCAATGCCGGTTATGGCTTATTTCGACTGGATATGCGTCGTCGGCCCTGGCAACTGGAGCCTTATAATCCGAATGGGCAAATCAATCCATTTACGTTTCTGAACTCCATCCATATGGATGCACAGGGTATGATCTGGATGGCCACAACCACTGGTTTGCAGCGGGTTAACCCAATTCGAAATCAGGTTTTTACGTATCATCCCGATCCGAATGCGCCAAAGGGAATCAGCAGCAATACCGCCCAGACCGTTTATCATGACCGGGTGGGTACACTGTGGGTAGGAACCGACAACGGTATTGATCGGCAGGCCGTAAATACCAAGCCATTTATGACCTTTCAGGTGCGACCCAATCGAGGCACGTCCAACCTGCCCGAAAATAAAGTTGTGTCTTTTCTGCCTGATACAAAAGGGCATTTCTGGATCAGTAATGGCTATAACGTATACCGTCCGCTCAATCACCGTTCGCAATTAATACCGGTCGAAACCCTGGGCTCCAGCGATCATTTTAAAAATTATACGCAGGCATTAGTGCCTGATGATGCAGACGGTGTCTGGCTGGGAACCTGGTCTGGTTTATACCATTTTGATCGGGCAACGGGACGTTACGACAGCTATCCTTCTGACGTACCCGCCGAATACGCGAGTCGTGCGCCAACGGGTGAACTATGGATTGGTGGATATATTTCGCCAGCCTCCGGTATTGCGTCGTTTAACCCCCGCACGCATACCTACAAATACTATAAATATGACGCCAGTAACCCCAATGGATTGCCTGACCAGTACGTTTGGGGCTTGCTCGTAAGCCGGACCGGCGACGTGTGGATCCCGTTCCGAAAAAAAGGAATTGCCCGTCTGAATCCACGTAGCGGTCGATTCACACACTACACCGCCGGGCCAAAAAGTCGATTGAATTGTGACGACATCATGACGATCCATGAAGATAAAGCCGGTACAATCTGGGTCGGCACTCAGCAGGGTGGCGTGAATCGGTTCGAGGCTAAAACAGGACAATTTACCGCCATTACCACTCGGGATGGTCTTCCCAGTAACAATATTTTAGGGATCACGAGCGATAATGCCGGCCATCTGTGGCTAAGTACCGATAAAGGACTTTGCCGGGTTAATCTGCAAACCAAAGTTGTCCGCAATTATCAGACAACCAATGGTTTGGCTAGTAACGATTTCCTGCGAAATGCGGTTTTTAAACAGGATAACCGGCTCTTTTTCGGCAGCCTGAATGGCATTGTCTATTTCAATCCCGACAGTATTCGCGACGATACCCGGCCATTTCCCGTCTACATCACCGAATTAAACGTGATGGACCAGCCTCGACTCATCACAGACAGCGTTATTACACTAAATCACGATGAAAACTTCCTGTCGATCGGATTTGCTGCGCTAGCCTACACGCAACCCGAGCGCAACCAGTATGCCTATCAACTCGTGGGCGTCGACAAAAACTGGGTGCAGAATGGCAACCGCCATCTGGCGAACTACACGAATCTATCGCCCGGGACCTATACCTTGCGGGTAAAAGCTGCCAACAGCGATGGCATCTGGACGACAAAGACAGCGTCTCTTCAACTGGTCATCCGGCCGCCGTGGTGGGCTACCTGGTGGGCCTATAGCCTTTATGCGTTGCTGGTGGGTGGCGCCATCTGGGGCTATATCCGGGTGTATACGAACCGGATTCGGCAGCAGCAGGAGTTAGAACTCAACCGCCGACAGGCCGAGCAACTCAAGACGGTCGACGAGTTGAAAACTCGGTTTTTCTCCAACATCACCCATGAATTTCGCACCCCTTTATCGTTGATTATATCGCCAGTTGAGAAACTGCTACAGAGTAGCCAGTTCGACCTGCCAACCCGACAGACACTGGCGCTGGTGCAACGTAACGCGAACCAACTGCTCCGGCTTATTAACCAGCTACTGGATCTGTCTAAGCTGGAGGCCAATCACATGACAGTATCACTCATGCGGGGAGACGTACCCGAATTTGTCTGTCAGGTCGTTGAGCCGTTCTGGCAAAAGGCTGATCAGAAAGGGGTAACTCTCCTGTATTCACAGGAAGGGTCACTCCAGGAACAGCTTTTCGATGCCGATAAATGGGAAAAGATTTTAACCAACCTGCTGTCGAATGCGCTGAAATTTACCGGAGAAGGTGGGCAGGTAACGGTTGCGCTAACGCCCGTTTCGGCTATGGGTAAGGTATCTGCCGTGCAGATTCGTATTGCCGACACAGGTATTGGCATTTCCCCGGAGAAACTGCCGCACATTTTCGATCGTTTCTATCAGGTAGACAATTCGCGTACTCGTGCGTATGAAGGCACTGGCATTGGGTTGGCGCTTGTCAACGAGTTGATTGAGCTGATTGGTGGTGAAATCCGGGTCGATAGCCAACTGAACATGGGCACTACGTTCGTGGTAACATTGCCAGTGCAGGCGGTAACCGCTACTACGGATGTTCCTGCGGTTGTTTTACCCGGCAGCCTACACCCCGCCATGGATGATCGAACGCCTTTAACTCCCGTTCCTGCTGACAGTCGATCGGGTGATGAATGGCAAACGATTCTGGTGGTCGAAGATAACGACGAGCTACGTGAATTTCTGGCTGGTGAACTGGCAGGAACCTATCGGATACTGCGGGCTACGAATGGCGAAACGGGCTGGCAACTGGCCCAGGACGAACTGCCTGATATCGTGATTTCGGATATTATGATGCCCCGTATGGATGGCTATGAATTAACGAGGCTTATCAAAAACCATCCCGATACGGACCATATTCTGGTGATATTGCTGACGGCAAAAGCAGCCCATCAGAGCCGTATTGACGGGCTCCAGGAAGGCGCTGATGATTACCTGTCCAAGCCATTTCACCTGGACGAACTGCACCTGCGACTACGTAACCTACTGTCGCATCAGCACAAACTGCGCGATCATTATCGGCAGCAGTTTGCCCAACCCGATATGCCCAGCCCGATTAACGTAGTGGAAGATGTTTTTCTGCATCGGGTCTATAAACTCCTGGAAGACAATCTTGGCGATTCCTCGCTCGACGTCGATTGGTTAGCCGATCAGGTAGCCATGAGCCGAAAAACGCTCTACCGAAAAATCCACAGTCTCGTTCAACTGGCTCCTAACGAATTGATCCGTCAGTACCGTCTTCGCAAAGCCGCTGACCTGCTTCGGTCGGGCCACACGCCCTCCCAAACAGCTTATCTAGTGGGCTTTAAAACCCCCTCGTATTTTACGATTGTGTTCAAAGAGTTTTACCACAAAACCCCCACTGAATTTTCGACAATGGGTTTTAATCAAGTCTAGTCATCCAGATAGGCGACACATCAGGTAAATCACTTGCTCAAATCCTGAACCAGCGCGTTGAGCAGGGCACTTTTCTGCTGCAGATCATAGACGTATTCCCAGAACATAACACCCGCCAGATGCTTCGATTTGACATAGTCGACCCGGTTTTTGAGCGATTCGGGATCCGCGTAGGAGATGAAAATACGGGAGGTTGGATTCCACAGATAGGGGGATTTTGCTACGTCATCCCAGTGGCGGGTAAACCCGTTTTTATTGATGAATGCCGCAACCAGCTCGTCATAGCTGATAAACGAGTGTTTGCCGCTGGCCGGTTGATAAAGCCCGTTGTTCCGGGCCTTCGCATCGGCCCAGCCGCGCCCGTAAAAGGGAAGACCCAGCACGATTTTGCTGGCGGGAACACCCGCCTGAATGTGTCCCTCAACAGCGGTTACACTGCCGTTACGGGCGTGGGGCACCTTATCCGACTGATATAAAGGACTGTGATGGCCGGTTTGCCTATCGTTTCCGTGATAAAGATCATAGGTCATAATATTGACGTAGTCGAGGTATTTCTGCGCGTTGCCAAGCTCCGTGTGCTTCACAAAAGCGGTGTCGCCCCCGGTGGCGGCCGTCAGTAGGTAATGATTCGCGCCCGCGCGTTTGTCGACCTTGCCTGCTTCGTCCAGCCGATCCCGGATGGCTTTCAGAAATAACGTGAAATTCTGCTTGTCTTCGGGCCGGAAGATGTTGCCAGCTCCAATCTGACCGGGGTATTCCCAGTCAATATCGACGCCATCGAGTTTGTGTTTTTTGAGTAGCGCTACAGCACTATTGGCAAATTTCCGACGGGAAGCCTCTGTCAGGGCCGCATCCGAAAAATACGTGCAACCGCCCCAGCCGCCCACCGAAATCAAAATCTTCAGGTCTTTGTTGATTGCTCTCAACGACGTCAGCGCGGCTAGATTCGCGGCATCTTTGGTTGTTAAGGGCGCCAGTTCGCCGTTTTTGGCTGGAATGGCAAACGCGTAGTTAATGTGCGTAAGTTTCTGAGCCTCAATCTGATTTTTTGTCCATCCATTGCCGCTTACGTAGCCGATCATGACGTAGCGCCGGGCTTTGTTGACCGATTGGGCCAGGCAAAAACTAGTGTGTCCAAGTAGGGCAATAGTGAGGAAGAAAGCAGCGAAGAGTTTCATAGTAGAAGCTTAAAAGACAGCCAAAGATAGCCAGGCGAGTTGAGAGCCGCTATCTATCCGTTTTAGCGGGCTTTTCCGACAGTTCGGTCATCATTCGCTTTTGCTTCAGCAACGGTTTTGGCATATTTACGACGAATGGAAAAACTGAACGATCGGTGGTTGCGGCTGGTGGGCGTGCCGCTGATTTCAATTGTCTCGAATTTTATTTTCTTCCAGCCCGATAACGACGCTCGGCATATTGGGCGAGGCTGGGCGCTGGGCGTTAGTCTGGTCGAGTGCGTACTGGTTTGGGAGGTGGCGCGGATTGGCATTATTCAGGCACGTCGGCGCTATCCTCGTCTGGATCAGACACGGTTACGTATGCTGGTGCAGGTCATCTGGTTTACCGTTACAATGGTGATTCAACGGGTGGGCCTTGTTTATATCTACGACAAAACGCAGTTCTGGGGATATCCGATGACCGAGCGATCGTATTGGGTCAATACGATGATTCCGTTTCTGTTCATTGTGCCGCTGGCTGTCATATACGAAGCGCGCTACCTGTATCATCAGTGGTGGGCAACGTATTACGAAGCGGAACGACTCAAGAAAGAAGCCCTCCAGAGTCAACTCGATTCGTTGAAGGCCCAGATAAATCCGCACTTTCTGTTCAATAGCCTCAGTACACTCTCGTCGCTGGTCGGTGAAAATCCGAAGCAGGCCGAGCGGTTCATTGAGGAACTGGCGTCGGTATATCGTTACGTATTGCAGACGAACGAGCAACTGCTAACAAGCCTGTCGAGCGAGGTGCAATTTATTCAGGCGTATTTCCATTTGCTGCAAATGCGTTTTGGACGTAGTGTTGAACTGGATATAGCTGTCGATAAGCACTATATGGCCTTTTTTATCCCGCCCCTTACCTTGCAACTGCTGGTTGAGAACGCTGTCAAGCACAACACGGCATTGCCCAGCAAACCGCTCCTCATTCGAATTTATACTGATCAGGAGCAACGTCTGTTTGTCGAAAATAGCCTGCGCCGGAAACCGAATGTAGTGCCATCAAACCGAACCGGACTGTCAACCATTATCACCAAATACCGGCTGCTGGGGCAACCTGACGTGGTTATTAAACAAACCGATGATTGCTTTCAGGTGATGGTGCCGTTAATCAGGGAAACGAGCTATGACTATACTTATCATTGAAGACGAAGAACCGACGGCCCGTAAACTCCAGCGACTCCTAGCCGACGTAGTGGCTGAGGGCCGGGTCGTGGGGATGACGGGTAGTGTTGAAGAGTCGGTTGAGTGGCTACGTGCCAACCCCAAACCCGACCTGATCTTTATGGACATCGAACTGGCGGATGGGCAGAGTTTCGATATTTTCAGTCGAGTACCCGTAGCGAGCCCGGTTATTTTCACAACGGCCTACGACGAATACGCCATCAAAGCGTTTAAAGTCAATAGTATAGACTACCTGCTTAAGCCCATCAAAGAGGCTGATTTGCGACAGGCATTGACCAAACTTCAGGCGTTACGTAATGTGTTCGCTGACCAGGAACGTAAATCAGGGATGAACAGTCTGGAAGTGTCGATGACGAATCTACTCCAGCAACTTCAGCACATTGCTCCGAGTGCCACACCCTCCATCCCCCATGCCCCGCGCCCCATGCCCTCTGCTTTCCGTGATCGCTTTATGATCAGGCAGGGACAGCGGCTTTTTTCGGTGAGCATCGACGAGGTCGCTTATTTCTTCTCCCGCAACAAACTGTCGTTTCTGAAAACCCGCGACGAACATGAGTGGCTGGTTGATTACACAATGGATGAACTGCTTCAGATGCTCGACCCCCGGCGCTTTTTCCGACTCAACCGACAGGTGATTGCCGAACTGCGGGCCGTTGATAAGGTCCATCTGTATTTCAACGGGAAACTTAAGATTAACCTGCGCCCGGCTTTTGAGGAAGAGGTGGTGGTCAGCCGCGATAAAGCCGGTGAATTGAAGCTGTGGTTGGGTGAGTAAATCCGACACTTCAGCCGAAAAACCGAGCTCTTGGGTAGTGGCTTCGTTTGAGTAGCGCATTCTGTAGACCAGTTTTGTGTCGTTAACTACCAACAACGACTAATGAAATCAATTTTGTTTTCCCTTATCCTCAGCCTGACGCTGAACGGATCGCTTACCGCGCAGACGCTTACGCCGGAACAACTCCAAACTGATTTTACTCGCTTTAGAACGGCCCTCAACGAGGTTCACCCGGAAATGTATCGCTACACGCCGAAACTTGTCTTTGACTCACTCTTCACCACCACAGCTGCTCAACTGAACCGGCCCATGACGCAGCAAGAATTCTACGTAACGATGATGCCCCTGTTGGTTGCCCTGCGCGACGGACACATCAAATGGATTGTTTCCGGGAAAGATGAACATTACCCCTTCTTTAGCGAAAAGCTATTTCCGTTAAAGCTATATTTTCTGAATGAAAAAGCCTGGATAGTAGGCAACTACGGTCAGGATTTAGTGCCTGAGGGAGTAGAGTTGGTGTCAATAAATGGAAAGCCCACTACTGAAATCGTTCAGACGTTAGTACCCAACATGACCTTTGCCGATGGCAATCGGATAGGCGGGAAGCTGGAAGACCTGAACCGCTATTTTTCGGGTTATTATGCTACGTTCATTGGTGTCCCTGATACGTTTACCGTTACGTATCGAATGGGTTCGGAAGAGAAAATCGTTACGTTGCCGGCCGTTACAGAGAAAACCATTAAAGCGTATGTCGAGGCTCACAAACCTGCTTCCCAAAAGCCGTTTCGATTGACGTTTGCGGATAAGCAAACCGCTATCATGACGATTGAGGGATTTTTTACTGAGGGGAATGGCCTGAAATACAAGTCGTTTTTGCAGGATGCTTTTCGGGAAATCAAGACAAACGGTATTCAGAATCTGGTGCTCGATGTGCGGGATAACGAAGGAGGTGAAGAATCGCTGGGTGTTCTGCTATACAGCTACTTAGCCAACAAGCCGTTTCGTTACTACGATCATATCAGCGTTCGGCAAAAAAAGAAGTACTCGTTCCCGGCCTGGACATCGAAGCTATATCGGATGGCCAAATTCATCGTCGTGAAAAAGCGTAAGGATGGGTATGTATTCACGGCGCAGCGTGGACTAAAGGTTACGAAACCTCAAAAAGATGCCTACCACGGCAAGCTCTACGTGCTGCTTAACGGAAACAGTTTTTCCGTCACGACTGAATTTGCAGCCCGCGTTCATGCCGACAGATCATCCCGACCGGGAGGGGCTACGTTCATTGGACAGGAAACGGGCGGTGGGTATAAGCTGAACAGCAGCGGTATTTTTACGATCACTCAATTGCCCAATTCTAAAATTGACCTCGGTATTGGCATGTTTGGCTTTCATATGGCGAACGTAGCCGCCTACCCATACACCGACCGGGGCATTATTCCCGACCACCTCATTGCCCCCACCGCCGACGATAGGTTGAAACATCATGACCGGGTGATGGACTTTACAATGAAACTTATCCAGTCGCCAACGTCCGGTCTGACGAAGTCGGAGTAAAAAAGAATACTGATTGATTCAGTGGATTCTATAGCTTTTATTTCCTGGCAGGTACAATGGAAACTATAGAATTCACCAAATCAATAAAATCAAAGGCCAGTCGAAAGCTAACCTGTCCCGCCAGGTAGTTTTGCAGACGGGGTCGTAAAGCCTTTATCTGAATATCCAGATTTTTAAGGCATCAGCTTCGTCGTAGCCCCAGCCCCGTAGAAAAATACATTGTTTAACAGGCCATTGGCGTCAAGCTTTATCGGTCTTGTTGACGTGAGTACGATCACCTTAACAGCCGTCCAGATCTGGACGGACGAACGTCCGAAAACGGACGATACGCACCCGGAGAAAATACGAAATGGGCGTTTTTGTGCCGGTAGAGCCTGTAGAAGGTGTTGGCCTTTGATTTGCTATGCAAAAGGGAAAGATAAATTTTATTTCCTTAGCAGGTAATACCAAGGTATGAAAGGTACTCAATTAGGTGAGTTCGAAGAAATTGTCCTGCTGACGATCGCGCTGCTCTACGATGATGCCTACGGCGTAGCCGTCGTGGAGAAACTAAGTAAGCATTTGGCGCGGCCCATGAGCTTGGGGGTTGTTCACCGAACCATGCAGCGGTTAGAGGAAAAAGGGTTGGTCTGTTCCCGTTTTAGCGAACCCATCGCTGAACGGGGCGGACGGAGCAAGCGCTTGTTCACGATATCTCTCGCGGGTGAACAATCCTTGCTGGAAGCGCGACGTATCCGGAATGAATTGTGGGAGGCTATTCCGAAAACCGCTTTTAGCCAACTGACATGAATCGAAAAAATAGACACTCCCAGAGCAGGCAAGCGGAGCCCCCACGCTGGGCAGAGCAATTATTGGTTCGATTGGCAGCACCTCATATACGAGATGAAATTCTGGGTGATCTGTATGAATTATTTCAGAAGCGAGTCCAACGATACGGGTATACCAGAGCCCAGCTGCTGTATGTGCTGGAAATGCTGTTGCTACTGCATCCCCGGCTTTGGCGTAACCAGGCTCAATCGACTCCTTTTTACCCTGAAACGACGGATTATTCACAACCAAACCCAATGGTCATGCTAAGCAATTATGTTAAAATCGCTTTGAGAAAACTGAATCGGCACAAATCGTATACGCTGATCAATGTGGTGAGCCTGAGCCTGGGTATTGCCTGTGCCATTCTGATCTTTACGCTAATCAGATATCATCTGAGCTTCGATACGTTTCATGCCGATCAAAGCCGCATTTATCGGATTTACACCGAGTTTCATGGCGATAAAGTGAGTTACAGCACAGGTGTTCCCAATCCAATGGGCGAGGCATTCCGAAGCGGGTATAGTGTTGCGGAGAAAGTCGGCCGTATTGCCTTTTTGCCAAAACGAGTGGTGACCGTATCGCCCCAGAAAAAGTTTGAAGACGATATTGCGTTTGCCGATCCGGATTTTCTGAACATGGTCAATTTTCCGCTACTACAGGGTAATCGGCAAACGGCGTTGCAGGAACGAAATACAGCCCTTATCACGGATCGAATCGCTAAAAAATATTTTGGCACTCAAGACCCTATCGGTAAGCTGCTACGTGTGGATGAGGCATTGGCGATACGGATTACAGGTGTTCTTCAGAACCTGCCGCCCAACACCGACTTTCGTTCAGAAATCTATATCCCCTTTGGCAATTTGCAGGACCATAGCCCCTGGATGGTCGAAAAAGACTGGTGGTTCAGTGTCAACAAAGAGATGCAGTGTTTTATCCGGCTCAAACCGAACGTAACGGCGGCAGCGGTCGATTCGTTGATTCTTTCAGCGATTTCGGCTACACACTATGATAAAGAGATGGCGAAGTATTTTCGATTTAAATTACAGCCGCTCGCCGATGTTCATTTCAATCCGAATCTGCGTGGGCACACCGAGAAAAAAAACCTCTGGACCTTTGCGCTTATCGGCTTTTTTCTGGTCGTCACGGCCTGTGTCAACTTCATTAACCTGGCAACAGCTCAGGCACTGGGCCGCTCCCGGGAAATTGGGGTTCGAAAAGCGTTAGGAAGCCAGCGGGGAGCGCTTTTCTGGCAATTTATTACGGAGACGGCTCTCATTGCCGGCATAGCCCTGATTATTGCGTTGGGATTGGCGTACCTGGTTTTGCCTGTTGTCAATCAATGGTTTGACATTGAACTGGCACTTAATCTGATGACGGATACGTATCTACTGGCCTTTTTGCCCGGTTTGCTGCTGATCGTGATTTTTTGTTCTGGTGCCTACCCCGGCCTGATTCTGACTCGTTTTCAACCCGTGCTGGCGCTGAAAGGAAAACTATCCCAACAGTCGGTAGGCGGTTTTTCCCTGCGAAAGGGGTTGGTTGTCGCTCAGTTTGCGATCACTCAACTGCTCATAATCGGCACGCTGATCATTACCAGCCAGTTGCGATATTCTCAACAGGCTGATCTGGGTTTTCGGAAAGAGGCCATGGTCATTCTTCCTATTCCAGACAATAAAAACGCAAAAATCACTACGTTGGGCGCACAGTTTTCGGAGCAATCCGGTGTCGAAAAGGTAACCTTTTTTGATACACCTCCTGCCTCTGACTTCCTGGGAAGGACCAATATTCGCTTTGATTCACGTCCCAAACCGGAAAATTTTTCCATTTCCATTAAAGCCGCAGATCATCAGTATATCCCTACGTTCCATATACCCATTCTGGCCGGACGGAACGTGTATCCGTCGGACACGATCCGGGAGTATTTGCTCAATGAAACGGCCGTGAAGGCCCTTGGAGTAGCTTCTGCACGAGATGTGATCGGGAAATCCGCTACGATCAATGGCCGACCGGGAACCATCGTTGGCGTTATGAAGGACTTCCATTTTAAATCATTTCATACCGCCATTGAACCACTTTGCCTCACGACCCAAAGCCAGAATTATGGTAGTTGCGGAGTAAACGTAAATCTGGCCAATATAGGACCAACGTTAGCCGGACTCGAAAAAGCCTGGACAGCCATGTACCCTTCTTCCATTTTTACGTATCATTTCCTGGACGAGGACATTGCCCGGCTCTATAAACTGGATAATATGCTACTAAGGCTCATTCAGGCGTTTGCCGGTATTGCTATTTTTGTGGGTTGTCTGGGCTTATACGGATTGGTCTCGTTCATGGCAGATCAGAAAAAGAAGGAAATCGGTGTGCGCAAGGTATTGGGGGCCAATACGTCCGGCATCCTTTGGCTGTTCGGAAAAGAGTTTACTCGCCTGTTGCTGATTGCGTTTATACTGGCCGCTCCGCTGGCCTGGTGGATCATGAACAAGTGGCTGATGGGGTTTGTATATCGGATTGAACCTGGCGCTGGCACTTTTATTCTGGCGATTCTGATCACGTTCATTGTCGCTTTAGTGACTGTTGGTTTCCAGAGTGTGAAAGCCGCGCTGATGAATCCGATGAAGACCTTACGAACGGAATAAATGATAAGCAGGTTGCTCGCCAAAATGACGTTTTTGGCGAGCAACCTGTGAACGACGTTCACAGGTTTTCATCGGTACGTTCTTTGTTGAACTCAATGAATTAGACCGGGGGCTGCGTCGTTCGCTTCAGTAGAATTACCAGAGCGTTTATTGGTCCTTAGCATACTTCGCCTGTAATCGCCGGGCCACATCGTCGGCCAGTTCATCACGCATGCTGTCGTAGAGTTGCCAGCGGGAGGGTGAAAACATATTGGCGCTTTTCAACGATTGACCGTTTAGCGCTCGGTCGTCACCACTGAACGTTTGCCATTCGGTATACCAGCTACGGCTTTCCGAAATGGGTTCCTCCCATAAAACCTTTCCCGTTTGTGTTTCGATTGCCCGCATCTTGAGATCAAGCCCCGCCCGAATTTCCCGTC
The DNA here is from genome assembly GCF_054777855.1 of Spirosoma jeollabukense. NCBI lineage: Bacteria > Pseudomonadati > Bacteroidota > Cytophagia > Cytophagales > Cytophagaceae > Spirosoma > Spirosoma jeollabukense. The sequence goes on along the minus strand of NZ_BAAHAD010000014.1, from coordinate 108,523 downwards.
GATACGTAGTTAGCGTACCATGCACTTTCTCTTTGATGTCTACTTTGGTCGAGTCATTAATCTTCTTCTCGCCCACTTTGTATTCCTGATTACTGTAGACGGTGGTAGAGGAAGAGGAATTACTTTCATTGTATCCCGTATAATCCGTTACAACCATCTGGATGGCCTGATGAATAGGGTACCCCTCGCCCGCCATTTCGTTGGGTGGGTAAAGCCGGACAAAGGTTGATGGGGCCGCATTCCGGCCAATCTGTTGCAGAATCAACTGTTGCAATTCCTGATTATCGTTGGGATTAATTTCGTTTGTTGGGCTGAGCGGCTCCACAACCACCCGCAAAATAGCAAAGGGGAAAGCCTCGTCTGATTTGGCACGCGCTTGCCGGTAATTCGGTATCCAGTCCAGAGCTTTCCGGTAATTCAGGTAGGCATCTTTTGCCGCCAGGCGGTTTTCCTCCCGATAGGCAAACGCCTGTTCCGCAACCGCATAGCGATCCGTGGCTGCCAGTTCGCGGGTTTCCTGCTGCCGATCCTGATACGTTGTCGGATAGGCAGCCAGCCACGTAGCACAACTGTCGCAGGTTGGCGGTATGCCACGCCGGGCATTGTCGGTCAGCGTCTGGAGTTGTTCATATTCATGATACACACGTTCCCACCGAAAATCCGTGTTGCTGGACGGGGAGGACAACCGGCGAATGGCTGTCTGATGCTGTTCGTAAGCCTGAATGAAGGCCTGTTTCAACACCAGCGTAGCGGCCGGATGACCCCGCTTGCTCAGGCCCGGTCGTTGACCGAGCCGTTGTGACGCTTTCTTAACGGCAAGATCAAACTTGCCCTGCCGGAGCGCCGTTTTGCCACTACTGCAGGCGTTCAGTAAAAAAGCGGCTGTAATCAGGAAAAGGAAGGAGCGATACATACCGTTAAAATACGATTTTCTGAACATTAGATAAGACACGTAGTAGTTGGTTTATCTTTGATCCGAAAAAGGAGTTGTCCGTTGGACCGCCCATTTGATAAACTATGTCGAGACGCCGACACAATCGCTCGGCCGAGAAAACCCTCGGTACGTCGCCCGGTACACTCACCTACGTGGGAGTGGAAATCGAACACGCGACAAAAATCAAACGCATCGACTACAATGCGACCGATTATCATATCGACGCGCCGACAAAGCTGATCACCTGCCAGTTACCCGTTCCCGAAACGCCCTACGTGCACTGGATCGATGTTGACGGCATTCATGAACCACAGGTTGTCGCGGCTCTTGGCAGGCAGTTTCACCTGCACCCACTGCTGCTCGAAGACGTACTGAATACCGAGCAAAAACCCAAGATCGACCTGTATGACGATACGGTGGTATTCGTGACACTCAAAATGTTGCATCATAGTCGGGAGCGGCAGGAAATCGAGATTGAGCACGTTAGTCTGGTGCTGGGTAAAAACTACCTGATCTCGTTTCAGGAAGAGCGATCCAAAGACATATTTGAGCCGGTCATCGAACGGATTAAACTGTCGTCGGGCAAGACGCGTCGCAATGGAGCCGATTATCTTCTCTACGCGTTGATGGATGTTATTGTCGATCATTATTTCCTGATCACCGAACGGATCGGCGAGAAGATGGACGAGCTGGAAGATGAAATTGTGCAGGAACGGGCCACGCAGCAAACGCTGGGCACGCTGTATAAGCTCAAGCGCGAACTGGCCTTTATTCGCCGAACAGTTCATCCGCTACGTGACGTGATTGCTACGTTACTTCGTGAAGAATCCGAGCTGATTCAGCACAACACGCTGCCGTATCTACACGATCTGGCCGACCACGTGAACCAGATCATTGAAACGCTTGAATCCTATCGGGAACTTACCTCCGGCCTGATGGACGTTTATTATTCGATCGTCAGCAACCGCATGAACTCGGTCATGAAAACGCTCACGATTTTCTCGGCGATTTTTATGCCCTTAACGTTTATCGTTGGTGTGTATGGCATGAACTTCGAAAACATGCCTGAGCTAAAAACCCGCAATGGCTACTTTGTGGTTTGGGGCGTAATGGTGGTGGTGACAATTGGTATGATTACGTATTTCCGCCGACGTCGGTGGATGTAAAATATAGAGGTAGCCGCTCAATCCTTGACTGGCTGACTGATCGAATGACTTCGTATGGTATTGACAGATATTGAGTTAGGTAATCGCGTATGGTTAACTGACTCCCGGCAGGTGACCGGCAAATCCACCGATGCTCGGGTGGCCGATGCCGTTTTTTTTGCGATCAAAGGGGAACACCACGACGGGCATGATTTCATCGGCGACCTATACCAAAAGGGTGTGCGTCAGTTTGTTGTCGAGCGAGCTTCCCTGACGCCGGATCGACGGGCTGAGTTAGCCCGTTACGCGGAGGCCACCATCATTGAGGTGGATAGTAGTCTGGAAACGCTGCAAGCGTTGGCAGCCGAACATCGCCGACAGTTCCATATTCCGGTCATTGGCATCACGGGAAGCAACGGCAAAACTATCGTGAAAGAATGGCTGGCTCAACTGCTCGATGGGGGAGAGGCAACCAATTCGTTCGTAGTGGCGAAAAGCCCCAAAAGCTACAACTCGCAGCTGGGCGTGCCTTTGTCGGTGCATGAGTTGAACGATAGCCATACGCTGGGCATCTTCGAGGCCGGCATTTCCAAAGCGCAGGAGATGCAGACGCTGGAGGCTATTATCCAGCCAACCATCGGCATTTTTACCAACATCGGCACGGCCCACGACGAAGGGTTTCGAACGCATAAGCAGAAAATTGCCGAGAAACTCCGGCTTTTCATCCACGTCAACACCCTGATTTACTGCGTCGATTACGCCGGAATAGACGAAGAAGTGAATATGCTTCTGAAAGCCGTCAATCCAGCTATGCGGCTTGTTACGTGGTCGCTGAAGGGTCGGAAGGCAACGTATCAGGGGGTTGTAGAAGGTAATCAATTGGTGCTGCAAGGGCCGTCGGGCATTTTTGCTTCGGTAAAGCTGCCGTTTGTTGATCCGGCTTCGGTAGAAAATCTGATGCACTGCATCGTAACCATGCTGACGCTGAAACCCCGTAGCCGCGACGAACTTCAGACGCGCCTGAACCGATTGCGGCCGGTTTCCATGCGGCTGGAGCAGAAAGAGGGCATCAACAATTGCGTGGTCATTGATGATTCATACAACAATGACGTAGTGGGCCTGCAGCTCGCGTTGAGTTTCCAGCATCAGCAACGCACCCGAGCGCGACGCGTGGTTATTTTGTCGGATGTGTTGCAGTCGGGTCAACCCGAAGCGGATCTGTATGAACAGGTTGGCGCCTTGATGCGGGCGAATGACGTGGCGCAATTCATTGGCATCGGGCCGGTGGTGAGCCGGAATGCCCGGTTCTTTGCGGATACCAGTTTGTTCTATCCAACTACCGACGACTTTCTGACCCACTTTGCGTTTAATGAACTACGCGACAGCACGGTATTGGTAAAAGGAGCCCGGCCGTTCTCGTTTGAGCGGATTGTGACCCGGCTGGAACGAAAAGTTCATGGTACCGTGCTCGAAATCAACCTCGATGCGCTGACCCACAACCTGAATTATTATAGGGAAAAGGTTAGTCGTACGGACGGTGGTGCGGCAATCCGATCACCTAATACAAAGCTCATGGTGATGGTGAAAGCCTTTGCCTATGGCAGCGGTAGCGCTGAAGTGGCTCAATTGCTTCAGTTTCATCGGGTCGATTATCTGGGTGTAGCCTATGCGGATGAGGGCGTACAACTTCGCCAAAATGGGGTTACGCTGCCTATCATGGTGATGAACCCGGCTCCCGAAACTTTTGCTACGTTGCTGGAATACAACCTGGAGCCCGAGATCTACAGCATGCGGTTACTACGTGAGTGGGGCGACTTTCTGGCATGGGGCAGTGGGCATGGGGGGCGGAGCCAGGAGCAGGGAATAAACTATGCGGAGCCCCCCTTGCTTCATGCCCCACGCCCCATGCTCGCTGCCCCACACCCGCTGCACTTAAAAATCGACACGGGCATGCATCGGCTGGGTTTCTTGGAAACAGAGGTAGCCGACGTAGCGAAGTACCTGAAAAATCGCCCAGACATGCATGTGGCCACGGTATTCAGTCATCTGGTTGGGGCCGACGATGCGCAGTTTAATACGTTTTCACAGCTACAGTACACAACGTTTCTGCGGGTTACCGATGCGCTCGAAACGGCGTTGGGCTACAAACCCACGCGCCATCTGCTCAACTCGGCAGGTATCGTACGCTTCCCGGATTATAAACTTGATATGGTTCGGCTTGGGATTGGTCTCTATGGCGTCGAAGCCACCGGTATGAACCAATCGGCACTGCAGATGGTGGGCACACTACGTACCGTGATCAGTCAGATTAAAACCGTTCGGGCTGGCGAATCGGTGGGGTACAGTCGCCGGGCCGTACTCGACCACGACGCCCGCATTGCCACCATCGCAATCGGGTACGCCGACGGGTATGACCGCCGACTCGGAAATGGCGTTGGTGAGGTCTGGGTGAATGGCATACGTTGTCCAACGGTAGGTAATGTCTGTATGGACATGACGATGATTGACGTAACAGAAGCTTCGGCCACGGAGGGCGATGAAGTAGTCGTTTTTGGGAACGAAATTCCCATTACTGAACTGGCACAACGTATCGGAACAATACCGTATGAAATTCTGACCGGTGTGAGTGAACGCGTGAAACGGGTATTTTTCAAAGAGGGAAACTAACTGTTCTTAACAACCCTTTTCTATAAATCACTAAATACCTCTTAAAACCCTGTAAAAATATAAGGGACTGTTTGCTATGCTATCTACCATCCGAATAGAATGACTTTGTGCGAATTGTGGAAAAATTTGCCGCGGTGGCTACCGTTACCAAACCTCGGGCAATCAATGTGCAAAGCTGGCTACCGACGTCCGTAAGAAGGCTGTCAAGAGTAGCGGTGGTGATTAACAGGCTGCTAGGTAAACTTTCCCATTAATAGAAAAATGGCTCAAACCTACGTTACACCTTTTTGGCTGGTTTAAAAAAACGGGGAATATTATCTTTGGCAATAGCCGCTAACGTCAAACCCAGTAGGGCACCACCAGACCCCCAGCCAATATCGGCCAGGCTGAAAGCTCGTTTGGGTAAAAATAGCTGACCGAGTTCAGCCAGAATGACCAATGCTGTAAGTAGTAGCCATGTAATAAGCCAGCGAGATACGTTCTCCGAAGGACCCACAATAGGTAATAGTCCCACGCAAAAGCCAAGAATTACTAAAGGAACTCCGGTACGAATATCCTCAAAGAGTTCCTCATCGGCCCAGTGGCTAATCCAATGCGGGATAAAATTCACTTTTACCAGCCTTGGGTCAGGTATCCAGCTTAAGTAGAGAACCAAGGCTACAACGAGCAGTATGATAACATAGATGATTCGCATAGCACAAGGTTACGAAATGTGCTTCAAATTAGATCAATAGTCCTTTAAATCGTTTTTAGAAAATGGGAAAAGTGTATAAAAACTGAACACTCTGGGGCACGTTTGACAATAAGCCATACTCCGTTTGCTGCCCCAACTCGCCAACGCTAAGCTGGTAACTTCCTCAGGCTCCTTCCCCTGTTGCATTCGTATTGGATGTCCAGATCGTAATAACCCGTGTTTGTGTGTTGATCCAGGTTATGGCATTTGATCTACAAAGAATACCATAATTACTTTCCTGAGCGCTGCATAAACAACGCTCAGCTGTCGATGATAATCAGGTAAGGCACCACGTAATAGGGGAGTAGTTGGATGTATTTGAGAGAGGGTAAGAGTATTATAGGTTTCTGGATGGGGTGAATTTCACCGCTGAAACGTGCGTAAGGCGAAGCCGGGTGGATTGCTAAGCCAACTAGATTGTTTGTCGGGTCATGATAAATTTTTTGTGCAGTAGTTTGATCCCTTTGTAGACCGTTACGGTTATGGTATGCGGGCCACTCAGATGCACCTCAACGCTTAGGGTCATGCCTGTTTTTGGATGCACTAAATCCCCGTCTGACCAGACCTCTCCATCGAAGGTGAGGTTGCGGATGAGGACTTTATCTTTTATCAATCCATAATTTTTCTCCCCAGCCTTATCCACCTCGGCCACGCGGGCGAAATACTGATTGCCTATCCGGTAAATATCGACGCTGGATCCTTTCGAGGGAAATAGCCACCGCCCCAGTATCTGGTCGGCTGGCAGATCGGCTTTCGCTCCCAGCAGCAGGAAAAGCAGCCAGATCGCCCAAAGTGGATGTAGCTTTCTTGACAATTTCATAGGTTTTCGTTGAGGTATACCTTACCCGTTAACTTGATTTTCGGGCTTTTGGCTACGTCTCTACTTTGTTAACGTCATTTGGATGGCCAAATACATAAAACTAGTTTCTATATGGCGCTTTAACCATCCAATGTTAAATATACGTATGAATGCCTTTGGACAGACCCAAAGAACTAATAAGTCAATGCTCGCTTGAGCAATTGACCGGGCTTTATTGAAAATAAAGAGGCTACTGCCTATAGCACGACTAGCCCTTAGCAGCTGGCAATTCAACGATAAATTCAGTGCCAGCGCCTTCCTGACTATTCACCAGCAATGAGCCGCCATGCCCCTTGGTAATAATGTCATAGCTTAACGATAACCCTAAGCCTGTGCCCTCGCCAGTGGGTTTGGTCGTAAAAAAAGGCTGAAAAATCTTGGCCAACACCGCTTCGGGAATGCCTATACCATTATCCCGAATCTGAATCTGGACTTGGCCTTCCTGCTGACTGGTCTTTACCGAGATGCAGGGTTGATAGCCCGATTCGCCCTGCTTTTGGCGCGCTGCCACGGCATAAAAGGCATTGTTAAATAGATTGAGCAGTACCCGGCCCAGATCCTGAGGAATAACCTCCAGTTTATCAAGAGCTGGGTCAAACTGGGTGTCCAGGGCACAATTAAAGGTTTTGTCTTTCGCCCTTAGCCCATGGTAGGATAACCGCAGGTACTCATCCGTCAGTATATTCAGGTCCGTAAGTTGCTTCTCGCCCGTGCTCGTGCGGGAGTGTTCCAGCATGCTTTTAACGATGCCCGATGCCCGGCTACCATGATGATTGATCTTTTGTAGATTGGCGCTGAGATCCGTAAGTAGCTCCCTTTCCAGGTCTGTGTCCCGCTGATTTTTTTGACGCTCTTCCGTCAGATCTTCAACCAGTTCCACGCTCAATTGGGAGAAGTTATTGACAAAGTTCAGTGGGTTCTGAATCTCATGGGCGATGCCCGCCGTCAGCTCACCCAGGCTGGCCATTTTCTCTTTCTGAACAAGCTGCACCTGCGTATTTTTCAACTCCTCGAGCGACTGGCTAAGCAAAGCGGTTCGGGCTGACACCTCTTTTTCCAGACTTACATTATGGCTGGCCAGGAGTTGTTGTTTTTCCTGCTCCTGAGCCAGCGTCTGGGCCGACAGCGCTTCTACCTGCACCAGTTTTTCGGCCAGTGACCTGTTCGTTTGAGCAAACTTACCCGCCAGAAACAGGGTCATGCAGACGGGTAAACTGAGCACGCCGAGATTATAGAATACCTGGTTCAATATGGATTTTGTGTGTGGGTCGATCTCCAGAAATGGGATCACTATAAACAATACGCTGCATACAACAATAGCTGGAGCGCCTATCGCCAGTATCCGGTACTCTTTCCCCCGTTTTCGGCCTGCTACCAGCAAAATCCGGAGGTATTCCACATTCGTTGGCAAGGCAACCAGCATCGCGGCATAAACGGGCAAATCAACGACGAAGGTGTACACAAGCAGAAAACAACTGAAAGCGACTAGCGCGGAATAAAAAATAAATCCTTTCCGTTTCTCAAATTCACTGTACACCGCCAGCAGAAAGGTAAGTTGTCCCCCAAAGAAAAGCGCCCATTGGCCAATGGCAGCGTAGGTTCGAAAGGGCACACTGTGCACCTGTTGAAATGTGAACGGCAGCAATAAAAGAGAAGCCGTGGCACATAGACAGTACAAGCCAAACCATAGGTTAACTTTTTGGGCAGGATACCAGGAGTAAAAGAGCAGATGTAACAGGGTCAGAATAAAAAACAGACCAGCCTTAAAATAATTAAGCAGCCCGGCATCCAGGATGCCGCCCTCTTCATCGTCACTACGTTGGTCGGTCCGGGTGAGCCTAAGTAGTAGAAATGGATTCGACCGCCCCCAGAATTTCCGGTACTGAATGCCGGGTTGTACGGCAAACCGGACAGCCAGCACCTGACGGGATGCAGCCCCGGCTTGAAAATAGATACGTTGCCCCGAAGTCGACGTAGCGCCCGATGGGTTGTAGGCTTTTACCAGGCTTGGATTTGCGTTCACGTTGCCAAAGTCGCCAATAAGTCGCCCATTCAGATAAATCTGGGAGGCTACCTGCTGATCAATGAGCATGCTGATTACGGTATGGGCCAACGCAGAATCAATATCGAGGTGAAGCCGAAGCCAGCCAATACCCGCCTGTTGTATCTGAGGAAGCTGGTCGATTTCCTGACTGGGGTCTATGGATGGCCAGCCTCGATCATCGAAAGCTGGGCTAGCCCAGTCAGGCGTATCCCCGGCGTGCCATTTCCAGTTTTTAGTTAATGGTAAACCTGCAGCGGGAAGCGAATTGATACGAAAAACAGCCTGGGCTAAACTGCTGTAACCAGTTAATGCAAAGAGAATCAGTAAACTAGATAGCCGAACCATGGTTAGTAGAAAAGAGGAAACCCGCAACCAAAATACTAAACAATAACCATTCAGTTGAGTAGGAGAAAGGATAAAGTAGGCAGTAAAAGCCCGGCACTTCCTGCGCCGGGCTTTTACTGCCTACTTTATGTAAAGTATAGCTCTTTTTGTTAATGCCGTAGTCGCTTGTTCTCTCCCGGGTACCACGCTGGTGATCGTTCCTTTGTCCTCTGCAATTGCTTGACCGATCCTCGTGAAAGAGGGGCGGTCAGGTCGGCAATCGGTGGCGTTTGGGTAGGGATAGCTAAATCCTATGGCTCTATTTTCGGACCACGACGCCACCGGCAATCCGGCCACCGCTGTTTCCCGTCGGGTCGGTTACCTGATCGTCAGCGTTGGCATGAATAATCAATGATGAACCATCACTATCAAAGAGCGTCATGGGTCCATCCGACAAGGTGATGCGGTTCGTGGTCGTTATCAATGTTCCCTTTCCCTGACTATCGACAATCAGGTTAGGTAGATCCCCGGCGTGGGTGCCCAGCGGATTGTTCAAGCCGTGCTGATGAGAAGCGGGATTATAGTGGGCGCCCGATGAATTGAAGGCGGGCGAGTCATTGGGCTGGGCTGAACCAATGGCGTGGAAGTGGATGCCGTGAGCACCAGTGGGCAAGCCACTTACTGTCACCTTCAGGCTAACCACGCCCTGGTTGTCCTCGCTTAGTTCCGCGATGCCAATACTGCCACTGCTATTGACCAGGTTAACCGTTGCGGCTGCCCTGGGCACATCCTGATGATCAGCACAGGCGGTTAGTAGTCCAGCGACGACAAGCCCCATACCAACTAGCCCTAATGGCTTAGCCCGTGATAAACCTGGCTGGTTAGAAGTCGTCTTTGAGTGTATTCTGTCCGCATTCTCAGAACGGGACAAAAAAAAGGAAGTGAAGGTTGTGAACATGGGGTCCGGGTAGGTAATGAAACGACTAACCAGCGAACTTGTCTTATCCGCTGGATTCGCATTTAAAAGTAGTAATTGAGTGGACGATAAGAAAGGGACTGTCTATCAACCCCGGCGCAATGTGCGTGAACAACTGTATTCGGGCTGTGAACGCTTCACGGCCCGAATCTGTACGTACCGAAGAGGGCATTGCTGTGTAGGAAAATCCGTCACCAGACAATGTTAATTAGCTAGCCACGAGACGTTAATTTATGCTATCATTGTGATCTGAACAAACCCACTCCTCTTTAGCAGACTCCATGAAATCTACTTACCGCGTGCTCATCGTCGATGATGACCCAGATGATCAGTATTTAATCAAAATCGCCTTTGAGCAGGAGTCAGAAAAATTTATACTGGACATCGCTTCGGATGGCAATGAAGTGCTGGCCATGATTCAGACACCCCTTTTTTTGCCTGATTTGATTTTGCTGGATCTGAACATGCCCTTTGTCAGTGGCTTTGGGGTGCTTCAGTATCTGAAACAATCGCCCCGTCATTGTCATATTCCGGTAATTATTCTGACGACATCCAGTCAGCCGGATGATGTGGAGCAGGCCTACAAATTTGGGGCGAACACCTTCATCACTAAGCCAGCCAGTCAGCAGGGATTAACGGAACTGGTTCGGTACTTACGTGGGTACTGGTTCGACCTGGCGACCATCTATACGGCTGGTAATTGAGTATCAGCATAGTACTTCAAGGCCCCAGCGCCAATTAACCGGATAGGGGCAAGTCAAATGGCTTCTAAACCGGCCAGTACGTTGTCAGCCGTTAATGACGCGGAGGCTGCCCGTCTGAGCATAGAGTCGGCCGCTGGATGTTATGTGCAGAATAAGCTCGACCGTTTGCCCCGGCCTGACCGTCGTCCCTGTCAGATCGGCCGTGGGCACATAAACCTGGGCCTGGGTAAGCGCTTTTGGGGAAATTAAATCAGCAATGCCCTCAAGACTCGTTGTCTGTTGAATCGACAGGGATAATTCGCCGAAATTCTCCGTATCACTTTCGGCAGAAAAGGCATTAAGAATGCCCCGGACGCGCGTCCAGTTTTCGATGATTTGCATAGGATTTACCGGGCAGTACCCGTAGAAAGATAACGGACAATAGCCTCTGAAATTGGTAACCCGGCTTCGTGCTGAAAATACGTATAGCCGGGCGACGGATTTACTTCAAAACAAAAGTATTCATCTGATTCGGTCTGAAAAAGATCGATCCCACACAAAGGCAGATTTAGCTGTTTCGATAAGGCGAAACACTGTTTTTGTACGCGTTCAGGTAACTCAACCGGATACATCGTCGTTTGGCCTCCCTGCGAATGGGCATACCGATAATCGACGTTCGTGCTGCTGATGTGAGCCGCAAAAAGCTGATCGCCCACTACGTGCACCCGAATGTTGTGCCCTTGCAGGCAGGACTGAAACTGGGTAGGCAGTGCCGACAGGTGATTCAGGCGGGTTCGATAGGTGGCGTCGAGTACCTTGACGATAGACCGGGTAGAACTGATCGACTTGAAAATCAGCGAACCGTACCCGTCTTCGAACGCATTTACGGCGGCTGGCTGATTGGTGATCAGCGTAGCCGGAACCCCTAAACCTACCTCCCGGATTGTGGCGAGCTGATAGGGTTTTGAAAAATTTGACCCCATCGCTTCGGGTCGATTCATGACCCGCACCGGAAGAAGGTCCATTAGCTGGCTGAATACGGTATTGATAAAGAAGCGTCGCTGCTTGATGTCGGGTGGGAGCGAATGACGCGTGCCGTTGACATACGTATCCGGGAAGGTTTCGGGGGGCATCATGCGTACATAAATCCCATCGAGTGCCATCAGGTCGATCCATTGCCCGGCAATGCATAAATCAGCCTTAAGGCAATTGTTCGTTAACGTAGTGTGTAATTCATACTGGCCCGCGTCGCGCTGATTGAACACCGCAAAATCAAGGCCTAAGGCTTCAGCGCTTTCAATGACCTGCGCCGTAGGATCTTCGGAAACAATACCCGCAATCAGAATCATAGGACATGGTCAAAAAGGGTGGTAGACGTGTACATCTGGCTCCTGCTGGCCGATGACTGGACGTAGCGCAGGAGGTACATCGCCAGCGCCGTTACTTCATCCGCTGTGTGCGGTACCACCTGTGTCTGGTAGTCGGTTGCCTTCCAGTCACCCTGAACGGTACGGATAAAGTAGACCTGAAGCAGGTCGCAGCCAAGATCGGTCTGTAACTGATGAATGGCGTGCTCGAACATGCCCGCCAGGGAGCCTGTCAGATTTTTCCCTGTTGCCAATACCGAACTGGCCTGCATCGAGAGGGGTTCCTGATGCCATTGCCCCGTCCGATTATCAATCAGGCCTTGTTGAGAACGGGAACGCTCCGTTGTCGATACCGACATATTGGGTACCGGTAGTCCTGCTTGCGCCAGCTGGTATAGACGTAGTAAGGCGTTGGCCGAACTGGTCGCCAGCGATGTTGGGGATAGCGCACCAACCAGCGATGGTCCCAGATGACGGAGCCATCCGGCTATCATAGCGTGCCATTCCGCCTGGGCATAGTCTGTATCTGCCTGCTGAGTGAAAACGCCAGATGGCAGGTACGACAGCCGCGAATAAACCGTATCGACCGTATCGGATGAGAATACCCGCCCGTCGGCCAAAACGATGCGCCAGCCAGATGTTGCCGTCGAGAGCGAAATCTGCCAGTCGGTTGCCGTTATCAGGTCCAGGTCGGTAACAAAATCAACCCGTAGCGGGCCCTGCTGCCGTATGTAGTTCGCTAAGGCTAAAGCGGTTGTGTCCTGACTCTGACCAAGAATGACGAGTGTCTGCATAGTTCAATGCATTGCCACTGCGTAGCCGGTATAGTAGGAACGGCTACGTAGTAGCAATGCAATTAGAGTGTGTCAGGTACTTTCGAATCCAGCGTGCGTTTACTGGCTATATCCAGTTCGGGATCAACGGCCGACTGGTCGGTTTCCTGCCGGTAGGCTCCATTGATCAAGTCGGGGCGTAACGACTGGCTGATAAAGGGTTCCAGGGCATTCATCCGGTTTTCGAGAGCCGACATCCGCCCTAGTACGTCGGGTGTGCCACCTCCGAAACCAAAGCCGCCCCCTCCCTGCTCGGCCAATTTCCCGTCATTAAATTTCCCATCACCGGGCTTTTCAAAGATGTCTTTATCCTTTTCCTTTATTTGCTTATCGGGTTGTGGTTTTTCAAGGATCAAATCTTTATGCTCTTTGGCCAACTCCTTTTCTTTGATCAGATCTTTCCGCTCTTTGGTCAACTCCTTATCCTTGACTACGTCCTTATCTTTTATTTCTTTCACCAGTACCTTACAACGTACCTGAAACTGCGCCGACATGGTAGCGGCCGAATCGCTGATTGACGTAATGGCGACGCAGGTAGACGACCCTGCATACGAATTTGAGTTCGGAGTACTTGAGCTGGTAAATGATCGATTGTTCGTTGTGCCCGGGTAGGGATCGCCCCCGTCGCCCCGGTTAAACCCATTCAACTTCTCAAGGTCGCGAAGGCCATCGGCCTGCATCAGCGCCACTTTGTAATGGGCTTCATTGGTATTGTCGGCCACGGCATCATCGATATGCCAGATCAGCAACCCACCCTGGGGCAGATGGTCATCAAAACCAGTCTTCTGGCGGTTTTCAACCAGAAAATATTCGCTGCCTGCTGACCCCGTTTTCCAGAGCCGGTTTACCCGAAAACTGGACTTTACATCGGGAATGCTGACGAGGCCATTAGCGGTCTGATTCACCACCGTCACCCACCCCTGCTGCACCTTGCACCAGGCTGACGGATGGGCAGGTCGGTTGCCACCGCCATTCCAACTACCACCGGCCATGAGGCACCAGTTGCCAATGCCTTCGCTGGCGTTTATTTCATCGGTGTCATACAGGTCAGGAAAGCCGAACAGCAGATGCCCCAGTTCGTGGGCGCACACCCCTAATTTACAATCTTCCGGTACGGTCAGGTATGCGTAGATACTTTTACCGTCTGCGGTAAAGACGCTGGGTAACACCCACTTATGCGACCAGATATCCGTAAGCGCCGTCGTTTCTTCGGCGCCACGCCCAGCATGAATGACGATGAACGCGTCGACGAAACCGTTTCCATCGTTATCGTAACTGCCGAAATTTATAAGTGGATTCGCCAGTTGAGCGGCTTCCTGCGCCATGGTCCGGGCATTGGGCAATACGTTGCCTCTACCTGATGCGCCATGGGCATAATACGACAGTGGATGGGAAAGTGTGACCGGGCCGATTACCTGCCCCTGAATGTCGACGGCATTGTTCGATACCTCGCGGTAATACTCACGCACACTGCCCGTGGGCACAACCCCCAATGAGAAGAACAGATCCGTATAATGACTGACTGGCTGCGTAATCGCGCGATCCGTAAAGTTGACTAACACGACCGCTACACGGACAGTCCCCCGCAACGGAGCGCGGTCGGCCGCAGCATTGCTGGCTATAGAAGCAGTCGTACCTAACGGAAAAAGGGTGCCCGGAAAGATCAATCCATCGTCGAACCCGACCGGATTACTCTGTCGAAAAGAAATGGTTGCTGCAAACGGAATGTCTCGCTTTTGAAGCTTGTCCAGTTCCTTTTTGATTATTTCCTGGGCTTCAGGCGAAGGAGGGACGAGCATACACGACTCGTTGTCGAGGGGCGATACACCTGGAGCCGAAGGCATATCGGATGTAACAGGTTTCGAATTCTTGATCATGATTTCCTGGTTTTACTGGTAGGGAATAGATTGTGTTGAAACTCTACACAAACCTACTGAGACCAATTATGCCAGAAAACAGGACTTATACGGATTGGGCTAGGGGCAAATACTCATATTTTTCGTTGGTATTATTCAATAAAATGACGCGAGTACTTATACGTGAGTAGACGTAGTTAGCTGGTCCCACAGCGAATAGATTTCTATAAAAAGTCAATTTGTTATGAATACACATACTTTGTGTATTAGCTTTGCTTTTGAAATCAAAATGTTAACACAATTCGCTGGAATACAGCTGTTTATGGTAGTTTTTTTATTGCTAAGACGAAAGATTGACCTCCTGATTTCGATTTTTGAATAGGTTGTTATGAAGACAATGTCGATGAAGTTTTTACTACTTGTCTTCCTCGTGCTACCGGCGCCTGGCTATCCCCAGTCGCAACCAGTTGGACTTGGCCGGTACGTCATTGGGGTGACTACACCTGATTCGCTGAACAGTTCTGATTTTCAGGAGCAAGAGCAAGCCTACGTTAAAGGAACCTTGACACTGCCCTGCACGCATATACGTTCGTTCAAGTCAACGAAGTTGCAAGTAGCAGACGTACTGACAACAAATCTGTTTCTACTTTTCTACGACAACAAGCTATTTAAACTGATCTGTGATTATAGGGATGAAGCGAAAGCAGCTTTTCTGGCAAAAAATGGGAAAGGTCAATTCCGGCCGACCCGACCCGTTCAGGTTGGCGTCAGGAATAAGAATCATTCACTGGTATTAACGGGTGAAGTCTGGCAAAACGCTGATATGGCTGTACTTGCCGTTCACTATCAAGGCGATAAAAAGGATCACCAGCTAGGGGAAACCGATAGGTTGATGATAGCCAGTAAAACAATTTCCGCGCTGGCCTCCGACTGTGATTTGCTAAATGCCGATCCGCTCATAGAGGAGTTTGACAAAATACTGAACGACTACCAGGACCAGCAGTCAGAAAGAGGAAGGTAAAGCAAATACATAAGCCATAAGCACAAAAGCCGATAGAACTTGATTCACTATCGGCTTTTGTGCTTATGGCTTACGACTAAAAGAATGGTTTAGAATTTAAGGGCAATAAGCGCCGGGGCAAAGGCTGCGAAAGTCGTAAAGGTGGCAGCCTGTCGATAGGGCCTGAGTTCGGAATGCTGGGCGACTTTCCCCGCCAGTATGTTGGTTGCCACAAAGCCTGTCAGGTGAATAATGGCTAAGTATTTGTGCAGTTTCAGGCCACCAACCGATGTCTTTTGGTCGCTCAGTTGTTTTGGCGGAGCGGTTAGGGAAAGCAGCGCCGTCGTGCCATACGCGATATTGGTGATAGCCAGTGTTGTTTGCTGAGCTTTGTAAAGCTGATCATACGTAGTACCTGTAGCCTTGTTTAATTTAACCTCCAGAATGCCCTGCATCAGAAAACCGGCCAGTGTTACGTACCCTGTTACCTGGTGCGAGATGAGCATGAACTGACGTACCTTAAGCTCTTTCTCCCGGCCTTCTGCCGTAAGCGGGGCAACATTCAGGGTTCTAAGCAAGCCGTTAGGCCCCCAGAAAACCCGTTGTGTAAAGAGCATTTTGTGGGGAAGCAATGGCTCAATAATCGGTGAATCAATCGAACCCGTTGCCATTTGATTCCCAGCGGTGGGGTCAACGTAAGATTGGATGGCGGTTGTGTCCTGGGCCTGCACTTGTAGCCCGACAAAAAGGAAGAGGATGAAAAGTTTTTGCATAAGAATGTAGAGAGTGAAATCGCCGTTTTACCCAATACGGGAGAATTTCCTCACCGGTTGCGTCTAGCGATAGTCCGGAGATAGATTTGTTGCATCAGGACAGACGAACGGAAGATTGTCAGGGTTAATCGCGTGATCAGGTAAGGTCGGAACGTCACATAAACTCATGAGCCTGCCATAGAAAAAGGCGTACGTAGCAGGAGATAGTGTTCCTGCTACGTACGCCTTTATGGGCGACTTATCTGACTTAGTATTTCCTCAATTGCTTTTTTTTGCTTTCACAGCTTCAACGTTCTTCTTTTGGTTTTCCAACTCCGTCGTTGCCGTTTCCTGCTCGGTTTTATTGGTTTCAATGTCCTTGT
This sequence comes from Spirosoma jeollabukense, assembly GCF_054777855.1. Taxonomy (NCBI): domain Bacteria; kingdom Pseudomonadati; phylum Bacteroidota; class Cytophagia; order Cytophagales; family Cytophagaceae; genus Spirosoma; species Spirosoma jeollabukense. The sequence continues at coordinate 91,967 of NZ_BAAHAD010000014.1, read as the reverse complement.
TCAGTTGCTCCAGTTCTTTGGCGTTATCGTCGATTCGTTTCAGCAGTTTTTCTTTCTCTTTTGCATTTTGTTCAATGGCACGCTGCAGCCGTTCGCCATTTTTCACGGCTTTCTGATGGTTCTTCTGAGCGTCATCAAACCCGCTTTCGGCCGTTCTCACTTCCTGATTGAACAGCGAGTTGCCCGCAAAATCTTTCAAGAGACTTTCGGCCGCCGAATATCCGGTTCCGCCGGTTGTTACGTAGTTCCCACTGCCCAAATCATAGGCCGTAAAAATAGTGGCCGATGTACGGGTTGTTTTTACGGTGCTGACCAAATTGATGGGTTCCGACGAAATGGCTGGGATGCTGGCATTGGGAACACGGTAAGTCCCGCGCGAAGTTGTCAGGCGGCCATACGTCTTGAGTTGGGCTTCCCAATCTTTTTCAATTTGTTTGCCATCGCCCTGAATAGTTAAATAGAGGCCCGGCATTTTAGCCTTATCAACCGTGCTTTCCCCCGCATAAACGGTTTGAGCGTAGGTTGAATGCGTCAGTGCCACTAGACAAAAAAATAGAGTAAAACGTACTAGGGTATTCATGATTTTTGGTGGTTTGTTCAAATTTTCGTGTAATGAATTGGTTATAATCGGTGCCTGATTTTACGGCTTGCTATGCGCAACATTTGTGGAATTTTAAACGGGGTTATCAACTTTTTTAGTGATCAGTAGCCGTTTGTCGCCGTTCAATAAGGTTGTTGCCAGTATATAGACATCACCGCCTTCGTTCAGGTTCAACTTTTTACGTAAATCAGCTACCGACTGTGGGAAATTACGTATTGTCAGGTTCGCTTTCATGGTTGGCAAGATTGTTTTAAGCGTTTTGGAATCGGGTCTAATAACGGCTTGCAGCGAAAATATCCGGCCAGGAAAATCAGTACGTAGCAAAGAACTGGTATACAAATGGCTGTTCGGAGCCAGTTTTGTCAAACCGAATCGGGCGGCCACCAACCGAAAGGCCCCGGTCTTAAGCACAGCTGCATTGGGTTCGTATACGTACTGTTCAGGATCACCAAAATTGACCTCAGCCTCACGCTCATCTCCCCATTGAAAACGTAAACTGATGGTGCGATCCGCTACGATATTAACGGCATTAAAGCTAATGGTTTCTTTCACAGTTGGCTGATTAGCAAGCACAAATAAGATCTCTTTCACCTCGCCCTGAACGGCCACAACATGGACTGAATTGACCGCTCCCTGTAGCTGTTGGACGGCCTTGTCAATGTCAAGTAACGGGGACGCCTTTAATAAAATGTGTTGGGCCTTTTTCAATAGAGCAGCAACCATACTTGGCCGCGATACATCGGGTTCGCAGTCTTCCAGTCGTACCATCTTGCCACCCAGCTCATTACGTCGGTGCGGGTCAAGATAAATCCAGTTGGCAATCTCGAACGCCGTCTTGTTCTCCGGAGAATCATTGAGCAGCGCTAACCCATCCCCCGATTGAACGACTACGTTTCTGGTGCCCAGTAAAGGCAGATTATGAGCGGCCAGAGCGGCTAACTCCGGGTTGCGCTCGACATACATTACACGGTCAACCCGCTGGGCAAACGCCCACGTATCGACACCCATGCCGCCGGTGAGATCCAGCAGTAACCGTCCGCTAATGAGTGAGGCTTTATACTGAGCCGTTCGCTCAGACGATGCCTGTTCAACCGAGAGCGCAGGCGGAAAAATTAGCCTGTCGTTGGCGTACCAGGTTGGTAATTTCTCCCTGGCCTTTTGCCGGGCCACGATCTGAGCCGCCACTTTTTTGATGTCCAGTTCGCCCGGCTGACCACGTAGTACCAATGCCCGAACATCAGTGGTCAGATGGGCGCTTATGAAGGCCTGTTCGGATGAGGAAAGGAAAATTGCCAACTGAGTATTAATTATATTTTAATCTCTTTTTAATTTCGTGTAACGATGCCTGTCAGGTTGGCGTTACAAAAATAACTTACGCCCAACATAATCACTTTTATGAAACGAGTTAGTCCGCTTCGTACCCTTACCCATTATAAGACAGGGTATTTGCGCCAGGATCTCCCCGCTGGCTTATCGGTCTTTCTGGTCGCCCTGCCCCTTTGTCTGGGCATAGCGCTGGCCTCGGGGGCACCTTTGTTTTCTGGCTTGGTCGCCGGTGTGATTGGTGGCATTGTCATTGGGTTGTTATCAGGGTCAGAAGTTAGTGTGAGTGGTCCGGCGGCTGGCCTGGCCGTTATTGTAGCCGATGCCATTGCAAAATTAGGTTCTTACGAGACATTTTTAGTGGCTGTTATCCTGGCGGGTGTACTGCAACTCCTGATGGGTATCATCAAAGCGGGGCGGTTTAGCAGTTTTTTTCCCGACAGCGTGATTAAGGGAATGCTCGTCGCCATTGGGATTGTCATTATTCTGAAGCAAATCCCGCATGCCCTTGGCCGGGACAATGATTATGAAGGGGAGTTCGAGTTTCAGCAACTCGCCGACGGCGAAAATACGATTTCTGAAATCTATCGGGCCATCGAAACCGCCAGTCCCGGGGCCGTAGTCATCAGTATTGTTTCGCTGGTATTTTTGATGGGCTGGGAGCGCGTGGCGGGACGTAGCACCAAGGCGTTCTTCAAAAACTTCCCCTCTGCGCTGGTTGTCGTTGGTCTCGGGGTAGCGCTGAATGAGTTTTTTCGGGTAGCCATACCGGATTGGTATTTAGGCGATACGGCCCATCAGCACATGGTGCAGATCCCGACCATTGCACCCGGAAAAAGTTTATCCTCGATTTTTAATTTTCCTGATTTTAGTAAACTCGGTGATCCTAAGATCTATGGCGTTGCGGCTACCATTGCACTCGTTGCCAGCCTCGAAACCTTACTAAATCTAGAAGCCTCTGATCGGCTCGATTCGGCCAAACGGGTATCCTCCACCAATCAGGAATTAATTGCTCAGGGCGTCGGTAACCTGCTGTCGGGTATGATTGGCGGCTTGCCCATTACGTCGGTAGTGGTGCGTACCTCGGCTAACGTGTATGGGGGCGCCAGAACCCGGATATCGGCGGTATCTCATGGCGTTCTTCTGTTGATTGCGGTGTTCCTGGGCGGCCCATTTCTCAACCTGGTTCCACTGTCCTGTCTGGCCGCAATCCTGATCATGGTTGGGTATAAATTAGCGAAGCCAGCCATCTTTAAAAAGACGTACCGGGATGGCTGGAGCCAGTTTGTCCCTTTCATCGTGACCGTGGCGGGCATTGTTTTCACCGATCTGTTGATTGGTATCGCACTGGGTTCGGTAGTTGGGATTATTTATGTACTATACACTAATTTTCATTCGACATTCCGAATGGATCGCGATGGGAGCAAGGTGACGATTGAATTTGAGAAAGATCTCTATTTTCTGAGTAAGCCGCAGCTAAAAGAAGCCCTCGGAACACTTAAGCCGGGTGATGAGGTCATTATTGATGGTACGAAAGCGCCTTTTATCGATCACGATATTTTCAACATGCTCCACGATTATCGCGAAATAGCCAAGGTGCAGGGCATTGATTATGAGTTGCGGAACGTAGCACTGAATCATCGGAAGCGAAAGCAGAAAGAAAAAAATGGACCGCTACTTAATCATCCTGACCCGCATCGGTAGTTTTTAGCGAGAATGGAGTTCTTATAACCAAAGAACATCGCAACAAAACTGGTTTGATTATGCGCGCGGACCTAAGACGATTTTGGCAGCTAAGTTTTTGGATAATTGGTTTCACGTCAATTGTCGCTTATGGGCAGGCTGTACCGAAACGACAGGCCCACAAACAGGCCGAATGCTGGTTAACTGATCCAGGCCGAAATATCCTGTTTGCGAAGCAACCGTCGCTGGCGTTTACCGATGCGACTAAAAATGGACCAACCATTCATGTCGATCCGGCAAAAACCTACCAGCCCATCGACGGGTTCGGGTATACGTTGACTGGCGGCAGTGCCATGCTTATTCATACCATGGGGGCCGCTGCCCGGACTGCCTTGCTGAATGACCTGTTTTCAACCTCGGGACAGGGAATTGGCGTTAGTTATCTGCGGATTAGCCTTGGGGCGTCGGACCTGGACGATCGGGTATTCTCGTATGACGATCTGCCCGCTGGGGAGACCGATCCGAAACTGACTAAGTTCAGCCTGGCTCCCGACAAAACGCATCTGATTCCGGTGCTCAAACAGATTCTTACCATCAATCCGAAAATCAAAATTCTGGGTTCTCCCTGGTCACCCCCGACCTGGATGAAGACCAACGGCAACTCGAAAGGAGGGAGCCTGAAGCCGGAGTTCTACGATGCCTATGCTACGTATTTTGTTAAGTATATTCAGGGCATGCAGCGTGAAGGCATTCCGATCGATGCGATAACGATCCAGAACGAACCGCTGCATCCGGGCAATAATCCCAGTTTATTGATGCTGCCCGCCGAACAGGCACTTTTCATTAAAAAGAGTCTGGGTCCGGCGTTCAAAGCGGCTGGCATCAAAACAAAGATTATTCTGTATGACCATAACGCCGACCATCCGGACTATCCCATTACGGTGCTGAAGGATGCCGATGCTCGCCAGTACGTTGATGGCTCCGCCTTTCACCTCTACGCCGGGCCGATCAGTGCGCTCTCGGAGGTGCATAACGCTTACCCCGACAAAAATCTGTATTTCACCGAGCAGTGGATTGGCGCACCGGGCAACCTGAAAGGTGATCTGGTCTGGCACGTGCGGGAGTTGATTATTGGGGCTACACGAAACTGGAGTCGCACGGTATTGCAGTGGAATCTGGCAGCCGATCCAAAACAGGAACCCCACACGCCGGGCGGTTGCGACAAGTGTCTGGGGGCTCTAACCATCGACGGCAATACCGTAACGCGAAATCCGGCTTATTACAACGTAGCTGTAGCGTCGAAATTTGTCCGGCCGGGTTCTGTTCGTATCGAATCCGACCTGCCCAAAACCTTGCCTAACGTTGCCTTCAAAACACCCGACGGCCATACCGTGCTCATTGTCCTGAACGACAGTCCATCTGCACAGACGTTCGCGATTGATAGCCAGGGTAAACAGTTGAGCATTACGTTGTCGGCCGGGGCTGTTGGTACGTATGTGTGGTAATGAACCTGTTTTCGGCCAGCACTCGGTGGGATGGCTAGCTTCTTTTTAAAGATACAGGAAAAAGAAGACCTGGCCTCGAAGCCAGCTAACTCATCTGCACGGGGTTTTACTCCAGTGGGCCTATATCAAAATACAGGACGCTACTCCAGCTAATTTTTCGTACATTATTGAACAAAAGAGTCCGCTTACAGGCTTTGACCTAAGGTAGATCAGTGGAATTAATGGATTCCGTAGCCTAAAGCACTCTCAAAATGGACGTAAAATGAATCAGGGAACAAGCAGCATTAACTGGATTGACATTAGGGATCAGCAACCGATGGGTGAAATACAGGTATTGGCCATTGGTCATCAGGATGAAATGTTGATTGGGCTTTGCTACCAACAGGGTAATGTATTTAATTGCAAAGCGGAGAGTGCCATTCTGGAGAATGTTTCTCATTGGCTAAATTTGGGTGAATTACGCAGCTTGCTCCATCTCCAGCGACCGGATCAATAAAAAAACGGTCGAATACCAAAACGCTTAACCATGACCAACGCCCAGCTCAACAATCCGCTACATGGCAAAACACTCGAAACAATTCTGAACGAGCTGGTTGCTCATTATGGTTGGGAAGAAATGGGGTATCGCATTAACATTCGCTGTTTTACCGATAATCCGAGCATTAAATCAAGCCTGACCTTTCTTCGGAAAACGCCCTGGGCACGGCAAAAAGTCGAGGAATTATACCTGACAATGAACGACTAACACAGGCTGGCGCGGTTAATACTCGCGCCAGATTAGGCTTTATATGAATTCAATCGCTACGTTCGTCGCTCTTGTTTGTGCCTGCCTGCTGACGGGTGAAGGAAATCGGCTGGTTACTGTGTCCTTGCCGTCGAAAGATGAGCCGCAATTTCCAACGGAACTGGTTTCATTTGTCCCCTATAAAAACAACCCGGTTTTCGCGGGTACGAGTGCCGATACGTGGGATAACAAAATTCGGGAACGGGGCTATATCCTGCACGAAGGCGATACGTATCACATGTGGTATACGGGCTACCGCGAAGACGGAGATAAAGTCAAACACCTCGGCTATGCTACGTCGGCGGATGGCCTAACCTGGACGCGTTACAAAAATAACCCCATTCATACAGCAGGCTGGGTGGAAGACATGACGGTGCTTAAAGACGGCAGTACGTATTACATGTTTGCCGAGGGGCTGAATGATGTGGCCCATCTGCTCACCTCAACGGATCGCGTAACCTGGACGGAGCAGGGACCGCTTGATATTCGGTACACTAACGGCCAGCCGCTCAGCAAAGGGCCCTACGGAACGCCAGCGATCTGGAAAGAGGGCGATGTCTGGTATCTTTTCTACGAACGAAAGGATCAGGCAGTCTGGCTGGCAACGTCTAAAGACCGGAAGGTGTGGACCAACATTCAGGATGAACCTGTCCTGGCTAAAGGCCCAACGGATTATGATCGCTACGCTATAGCGATGAACCAGGTCATTAAGCACAAAGGGCTTTATTATGCCTACTACCACGCATCGGCCTTTTCCGACTGGCACGAGTGGTCAACGAACGTAGCGGTATCGAAAGACCTGATTCACTGGACGAAGTTCGCCGGAAATCCAATTGTTGGCGGTAATAAATCGAGTGGTATTGTCGTCAACGACGGCAAGCAGTACCGGTTGTACACAATGCACCCATCGGTGAATGTGTTTCTGCCAGCGAACTAACGTAGTGCGGTGCTTCAGCCCGTGTATAGGTTAAAAATAGACCTACAACTTAGCCTATGACTACGCGGGCTGAAGCACCACGCTACGTTAAACCACCGGCAATTTCCAGCCGTTGTGGTAATGAGCCGCAATCATGGCGTTGGCCTGTGGGTCATTTTTAAAGCCTTTCGCTGCGGCATCCCAATATACTTTACGGCCTGTTTTGTAGGCAATGTTTCCCATGTGAGCATTGATGGCGGCAATACTACCCGTTTCGATGCCACATTTCAGAATGCTGGCATCGTTGGTTTTTATCGCCTGAACAAAGTTTTTCGTGTGTTCATTGAGATACTCCCCGTTACGAACCTGCCTGGGAATATCCTCGACTTTATAGACTTTGATGCCATTTTTGGTTTCCGTTTCGGGGAGCAGTTCCCAGCCGTCTCGGTTCAGTACCAGCGTAGCGTTATTCCCGATAAACGCAATGCCCTCCGTCCGTCCATAGTTGCCACCGTCGATGCCCGTAGCGTGTTCCCAGAGCATGTTGAAGCCTTCATATTCATAGACCGTCTGTAACGTATCGGGTGTTTCGGAGGCATCATCGGGATAGGCGAGTTTGCCGCCCGACGCCATCACCGATCTGGGCGCTTTGGCGTTCATGGCAAAGAGGGCAATATCGATTTCATGAACACCCCAGTCGGTCATCAGGCCACCGGCATAATCCCAGAACCAGCGAAAATTGAAATGAAATCGGTTCGGATTAAAGGGGCGCTTCGGGGCTGGACCCAGCCACATATCGTAGTCAACGCCGGCCGGTGGTGCACTGTCGGGCTTAACCGGAACGGGTTTCATCCAGCCCTGATACGCCCACACTTTCACCAAACGAATATTCCCTAATTTGCCCGAACGGACGTACTCAATCGCTTTGGCATAATGCGAACCACTACGTTGCCATTGACCTATCTGCACAATTTTATTGGCTTTGCGGGCAGCGGTCAGCATCAAATTACACTCCTCGATGCTGTTGGCTAAAGGTTTTTCGCAATAGACGTGTTTCCCAGCCGATAACGCATCGGTCATGGCCATGCAGTGCCAATGATCCGGCGTACCAATAATGACCGCGTCGATATCCTTATTTTCCAGCATTTTCCGGTAGTCTTTGAAAAGCTGGGGGCGTTTATGTTGTATGGCCTCAACATCAGCCGCTCGTTTGTCCAGCACACTCTGATCGACATCGGCGAGGGCGACACACTCGACGTCGCTCAATAGCAAATGGGAGCGGAGATCCGACCAGCCCATGCCATTGCAGCCAATTACACCAATCTGAAGTTTATCGCCGGGAGCAACCCGTTTCCGTTGGCTGGCGATTGCTTCCAGCGTGGGAAGCGTAATTAGTCCGGCTCCCGAAGCGGTTATGAGTGAGTTTCGCAAAAAATGTCGGCGTGTCGTTGTCATTCGATTGTCAGGGTTTAGAGATGGGCAGATGGAGTACATCTCTAAAAGCACATTCAGCCACGTAACTAATCAACTTGTCGACGGGTGAACGCTTTCTTTTTGAATTTAAACTCAAGGCTGCCGTTCGCCGTAGCAATAACAAAGTCCGTCGGGAGCAACGACAAAAAAGACGTTCCAGTTGGTATCTCCATGTTTTTGATGGTCAACGTTCGATACGTCCTTTTTCAGACCATTTGCCTTCAATTCCCCAAGCGCTCTTTCGAGATTATCGACCTCAAAAAAGCAACCGTCCTGGGTTGGATCACCGCCATTCTCGGCCAGACCAAGTTGAAATCCGTTCTTATCCAACGTAGCGGATTTATGGGGTGAATCCTGCCGGGAAACCACCCGAAATCCCATAATCGTTTCGTAAAAGGGAATGGCCATCTCCAGATTATGAACCGGCAAATTCATTTTATCCTGCTGGTATGGCCAGGCATTTTTAATAATCACTCCTATAGGTTCCATTCGTCGTTGTTTTTCTGCTTCGAATCGGCTGTAAAAAATAGTGGTAAGTCAAAGATTGTCATAACCTACTGAGCGTTTATCCGGCAAAACCACCGTTAATGTATTTTGCTAAATGTTAGCTGATAAGCTACCCTACATTGCATAGTTCCTTGTAAAGCACTATTCATTATGAAAGCTGTTTCAAGTATATCTGTACTTCTTTTGATCAGCGCACTGCTGGCTTGTTCTGACGGCAATAACCGTAAAATTTCGGTTACTGACTCCCCCAATACGTATGAATTCCTGGCCAAATTCGAAAAGGAAAAAACCAAACGTGTTCAGGATTTTATCAATACCCAGGTGGCTCCCAGTAGTTTTTCAGGTGATCACGTGGATATTACAACGACACTGGATGACAAGACTAGATTCAAGCTGGAAGAAAGGGCGGGTCGCATACGAATAGAACTGGATAAAGAAGCCAATTCGGACGCGTCTTACCAGCGTATTAAAACAATGTGTGAGGGTATTGAAAAAGTACTTGACGAAAGTAACGTGTTAATTCTAATTAGATCCAGCCCGCTTTTAGTCGCCACGCGTTGAAACCTGCATCCGTATGTAAATCGCCCGACGTTTCAGTGTGCGAATAGGCAATTATGTCTGTTAAGGAAATGAGGGGCAGCTTTAGCTCTTCCCGAAGTACATTCACCATTGCCTTGTCCTCTACCGGGTACAGTTTCCCATTATCATACTGGGTGCCGTATCGTTGGGGCTTTCCCTCAAAATAACAAATCCGATCATACAGATAGGCTACATTTTGAGGGTTGATGTCGTCCATCGAGTCCAGCATCCATTGATAGCTGTCCCGCATGAAAGAAGCTTCGCCAATCGAATGCTGTACAATAAGCCAGGCCGCATCGCTGGCTTCCGCACCCACCTTCGACCGGGTTGGCCATCCAATGGAAAAAATAATTTCCCGTAGTCGGGCAGCATTGGCTCTATGGACAGCTTCCATTTCTGGATTATAGCCATCCGATAGCTTATTCTCCACTAATAATCGTTCCCGAACGACTCCGTCATGTTGAGCCAGTTGAATCAGTTCATGGGCCACATCCTTCTCCATAGAACTTTTGGTAATCAAATCCCCTGAAACTAACCGATGATGTGAATGAGCAAGATGAGTTAACCAAAAAGCCGTTTGCTCGAATGAGCAAACGGCTTTTTGGTTTTTCAGTAGGAAGTAGCGGGCTCGAACCGCTGACCTCTGCTCTGTCAAAGCAGCGCTCTGAACCAACTGAGCTAACCTCCTTTGTCCCCGAGAAAGCGTTAACGACGAAGTTCTTGTAAACCATCGTCGCTAACGCCTTCCGGGGTTGCAAACTTACAAAACTTCCTCTGTTTCCAAATGGGTGCGGTAAATTTTTTGCGACGGAATTCGCCACAAAAGCACAAAGCCAATGATAAACAGCACCAGTAACGCCAGCACACTGTTGCGCATACTCCCCGTTATTTGTTCAATAAGCCCGTAAACCAGCGTACCGAATACGATAGACGTTTTTTCGGTTACGTCGTAGAAACTAAAATAAGAAGCCGTGTCGGTCGTAGCCGGGATAAGCTTGGAATAAGTCGAGCGCGATAGTGATTGAATACCGCCCATGACTAAGCCAGCCACACCGGCCAGCCCGAAAAACTGCGTTTGTGTCTGCACGAAATAGGCCCCGGCACAAAACAGAATCCAGATCACCACGGCTGTCATCAGGGCATGCGTATTGCCGAACCGTTCCGACAGCCGCGAGAATCCATACGCCCCCGGAATGGCCACCAACTGAATGAGCAGAATGGTGATGATTAAACTCGGACCGGGTAAGTGCAATTCATCAGTCCCGAAAATAGTGGCGACATACATAACTGTTTGCACGGCCATATTATAGACGAAAAAAGCGACTAAAAAGCGTTTCGCTAGAGGCTGCTCCTGCAAGTTACTCCAGACATGACGCAGTTCCTTGAAGCCATTCAGCAAATAATTTCCGCTACGTTCGGTTGTCTTTTTAAGGCCATCGGGCAACCGGCTGAACGGAATCTGGGCGAAACCAATCCACCACAGCCCGACTGTCAGGAAGGCAATTCGGGAAGCCAGTGCCTCGGAGATGTTGCCGAACCATTCGCGTTTGAGAATCACCAGCAGATTCAACACCATGAGCAGAACGCTCCCGATGTAGCCCATTGAGAACCCCCGCGCGCTAACCCGATCGTATTGATCTTCAGTGGCAATGTCGGGCAGGTAAGAATTGTAAAAGACAATACTTCCGCTCCAGCCAATCAGGCTGAGCCAGAAGCAGATAACCGCGAACGTAGTGGTTTCCTTTGTGAAGAAGTAAAGCAGGCTACAACTGACCGCGCCCGTATAGCAAAACACCTTCATGAACAGTTTCTTGTTACCACTATAATCGGCGATGGCGGTGCAGATAGGGGATAGGAGGGCCGTAAATAGAAAAGCGGCCGAGATAGTATACGAGAACAGCACCGAGTTTTTGATGGAAAGCCCCAAAAAGTTGATTACGGGACCACCCGTCTCGTTGAGCGCTGTCGCCGAGAAATAAACCGGGAAAATACTGGATACAATGACGAGCGCGTGGACAGAATTTGCCCAATCGTAAAAGGTCCAGGCGGTAAGGATACGAGGGTTGTTTTTCTGCATAAAGAGTGAAAGAGTGAATGAGCGGTTAAGCAAGTTACATCGCTCTTTCACTCATTCGCTCTTTCACTCTTTAAAAAGTCAATTACGGCTCGGGTAAACGCGTGGTTGGAGTCGCCGGCAACCATGTGGCCTGCATCGGCAACGCTCACGCTTTGAACGTGTGGGACGGCATCCAGGAATTCGGCTACAACTTTATCGCTCACTACGTCGCTCATGCCACCGCGCACGATCAGCGTGGGAACCGTAAGGGCACGAGCGGCCGCGTAGAGTCGTTCTTCATTACGTATTGCTTGGTCAGGGCCACTGTTTTGTCGCCACAACGCCAGCATTTTCGGGTCCCAGTGCCAGAAATAGCGAGACTCGCCATCCGCTGCCTGTCGCAGACGTAGATTTTTCTCTAATCGCTTATGATCCGACGGGCGGGCCGGGGTCGCGTTCGACCGGTGGGGGAGGTAAGCTGCTACGGCCTCGGCGGCTTCGTCTAAACTGGCAAACCCTTTTTGATTGCCACTCATAAAAGCAAAAATCCGCTCGATACCCTTCTGTTCAGTACGGGGGGCTATGTCTACCAGCACGATGGCGGTGCATATGGAATCTGTATTAGCTGGTCGTTCGCCTTCGGCAATGAGCGCCGTCATACCGCCCATCGACGCGCCCACGAGCGCTGGTTTCTGGTTAAGTTGGGCCGCCACCGCGCGCAGGTCGCTGGCTAAATACTCAAGCCCGTAATGACCTTCTGGCGACCAATCGCTATCGCCATGACCCCGAGCGTCGAGGGCAATGGCATACCAACCAGCTTCGGCTAACCAGCTGGCCGTATCACCCCATGAATAGCGGGTTTGGCCTCCACCGTGTAACAGAAGTACCGGTTTATGGGTTGGATCTCCCCAGGCATCGGCCGATACATAGAAACCAGGTTCAGTTTCGAATTTCACGCTTTATAAACTTGGTACAAATACCAGGTAGATGTTGGTTTTGACGCCATCGACCGTAGCTTTATTATCCTGGCGTAAAATCAGCTTGTTCTTCGTCAGTTGAATAATGGGGAAATTTCCTTTAAATCCGGTCACGTCAACATCTATTGACTGATTGTCGGCCGCGAATTTCCAGGAACCTCCGTTAACCACCGTGTTAGACCGTTTGGGATCAAGGGCTCGAACCGTTCCATCAGCCCGAAACTGCATGGTTAATGTAAATAACACCTGAGACTCCAGACCCAATCGGCTTTCTTTGATATCCTGTCCGTCAGTCGTTGTAATGCTGTTGGTGACCCAGTTATTGGCCACCAGTAAGTCAGTTTGAGTGGACTCCGTGGGCGTTGCTCCATCGTCCTTTTTGCAGCCGGTTACTATACTGAAAAGGACAGTGAAGACGAGCAGAAATCGGAGAGTCGTCATAACGGAATAAGATCGTTTCATGAGTGCTTGTTTGGAATACTAACGAGGAGCCATAGCCGATTCGTTTGTCGAACAACGTCTGTCAGGCTGCAGCAGCTTTCTTATTTTTATTGGATTATTGTTGCAAAATACGACAAAAGACCAAATCATTACCTCAATTTGGCTGTCATTGTTCAGGAGCCGAGGCCGGGTCACGTAGTATTCCGCCAGCTAAATGAGTGGTTTGTGGTGCAATGAAACCCGGCAAATGGTGTTGTATAGTAGCGATAACGTTGACGAAAAATGAGCCTTTCTTTATTGGTCGGATTAAAAAATAACCTGCTCTACACACAGCATTTCTATGCCGAAACCCGTTTGCTATATCCAGAAATTGAAATCGTTTTTGTCAGCTATCACAGCACAGACGGAACCCACGAATGGCTCGATTCGCTACAGGATGCTCATGTAGAGTACTATTATGAAAATGAAGAGCGAACTCTCTCGGATACGTACAATAAATGCATCGAACTCGCTACGTCAGACTATGTATTATTTGCTCATAATGACATGGTGCTAACGCCGGGATTCGTCGAGCATTTGGCTTCTCTTCAATCGGTCCACCGCGTGGTTTTTTACACTACCGTGGAACCACCTATCTTTGCGGATGATGAACGACCCGGTAAAATTGTTCGTGATTTTGGTGTCGATATCGCTACGTTCCAGCGTGACGCTTTATTTCAGTTTTCCCGGCAGGAACAGCAAAAAAATATCGGGGAAAACAGGAATTTAGCGGACAGCAATAAAATTTCCTTTTTTTTATGTGCTGCCCGAAAAGTGCTGCTGGAAATCGGTGGATTGGATCCTGTTTTCAACCCTATGTTTTGCGAAGACGATGATTTGATACTTCGGCTTTCTTTAAAGGGACTGGAGATGGTTGTTTCTTTAAATGCCATCTGTTATCATTTTGTGAGTAAAACGTCCCGTTTTTCGGATGAATATAGCCGCAGGACGCAGCAAATAGAGGCTCAATCCAACAGAAACTTTATTCGAAAATGGGGATTTAGAAACAATTCTTCCGTGAAGAAAACCTATGATATCGGATTCGTAATAAGAAACGGCAACGTAGCAATTTTGCGGGAAATTGAGCCATGGTGTTCAACGATTTACATCGATACAGATGTTGAAACGTATCAAGCGGAGGAACAGCCCCGCACCAGCTTCGACCTCAGCAAAAAAATAAAGCCCCTGGGCGAAAAGAAAGAAAATGGAATTATTGTGTCGGTGGATGCAAAAAAAATAGATGCCGGGAAACTCGCCCAGATCGAATACCTTCATGAAGCCATTCACGCCAGGATTATGAAGCCTAGAAGCTTCTTGTCCAGGTTATTGGCCATTGCTCCACCAACGTTTACATGGCATGGGTACCGCATCCGGATCAATGACCAGACCTCTTACGAAAACCAGCTCATTAGTAAGTTCTGAAACGATGTTTGGACGATTATTTCAACGGAAACTCAAGTTGTCTTACGGAATTACGGTATGCAATGAAGCCGATGAGCTGGAGCGACTGCTTTCGTTTTTAGTGCAGCACAAAGATCGCCAGGATGAGATTCTTGTTTTGCAGGACAGCACCAGAGCCGACAAACGGGTAGCCGACATAATTGATAAATATCGCGGCAAACTGATTGTTAAGCAGCAAAAACTTGATAATGATTTTGCTACGTTCAAAAACAACCTGATCGGTATGGCTTCGGGCGATTATCTGTTTCAGATTGATGCCGATGAACTGCCTGCCGAAAAATTGATTCAAAACATCAAACGCGAGTTGATAAAGCATACGCAAAGCGATTGTTTTGCTGTGCCAAGAGTTAACCTGGTTGAGGGACTTACGAAGGAATTTATTGATAAATGGAACTGGAACGTAGATACTAAAGGACGTATCAATTTTCCGGATTATCAGATGCGGATTTTTAAGCTACAGCAGGGTATCGCGTGGAAAAACAAGGTTCATGAAGAACTAGCTGGCTTTCGACATTGTCAGTATCTTCCTTCGACCGATGAAAGTTTTTGCCTGATTCACCTAAAAGATATTGACCGGCAAAAACGGCAGAATGATTTTTATGAAACATTATAAACAAGGTTGTTAAACACGGAGAAAACGGAGGTTGTCATAGAGCAAACAAAGCCCTTCCTTTTACTTAGTGAAACTTTCTGAGGCTCTGTGTTTAAACTATTTAAAATGAAGAAAATAGCATTCGTGGTTCAGCGGTATGGAGAAGAAGTCAATGGTGGAGCGGAATACTACTGTCGGATACTGGCCGAACGATTAACGGCCCTGTATGAGGTTGACGTATTGACCAGTTGCGCGCTGGAATACGTAACGTGGGCCAATCATTTTCCGGCTGGTGCCAGTGTCATCAATGGTGTAAATGTCCTGCGGTTCCCCACCCTGCACAACCGGGATGAGGAAGGCTTTGCGCTGATGATCCACAAACTGACGAGAAAGCCACCGCCGGGCAAAAGCAAACTGTCGATCGCCCTGGAAGAAGTAGGGCGGCATATTTCGGGGAAAACAACGAAGTATTATGGCCAGCTCTGGGCCGAATACCAGGGCCCTTATGTTCCCGAATTGATAACGTATTTAAAGCAGAATTATAAAAAATACGATGCCTTAGTCTTTGTTACATATCTCTATTATCCAACGATTGCCGGGCTAAAGGTTGCCCCCCGGAAGTCCATTCTGATTCCGACCGCTCACGATGAACCCCCCATTCATCTGCCGGTGTTCAAGCGCTTTTTTTCGTTGCCCAAAGCCATGCTGTACATCTCGGCGGGTGAGAAACGATTTGTTGATCAGGCTTTCCCCAATAAGACGCAGTACACCGATATTCTGGGCGCGGGTATTGAACCTGCTCAGGTAAACACGGATCTGTCAGCTGCGGCTATTTTGGGCACTGATGCGCCCTACGTAATTTATATTGGCCGGATCGATACGTCGAAAGGTTGCGACGTACTGTTCGACTACTTTATCCGCTACAAAGAGGAAAATCCATCTCCGTTAAAGCTGGTGCTGGTGGGTCAGACGTTTATGACAATCCCTGAGCACCCCGATATAGTGCTGGCAGGATTTGTGGAGGAAGCCGTAAAAGTTACGCTGTTGAAAGGCGCTAAAGCATTGGTTATTGCTTCGCTGTATGAAAGTCTGTCGATGGTTACGTTAGAAAGCTTTTCGTACGGTGTCCCGGTTATTGCAAACGGTAAGTGCGAAGTCATCAGAGACCACGTTCAAATCAGTCAGGGTGGTATGCTATATACAGAGTATGCTGGTTTCAACGAGGCCGTTCACAAACTTTTAGCCCAGGACACGCGCGAAATGGGAGAAAATGGCAAAGCCTACATTGAGCAGAATTACACCTGGGATAAAGTACTGGCCAAGTTCGCCAAAGCTGTTGACTACGTTACAGGCCGTTAAAAAGATTATTGAAATACCTCCTGCATCATATTCAGGCGTTTGTAGATGCTGTCTTCGCTGTTGATCAGTTCGAAGTGATTACCTCGTTCGACAATCCGCCCGCCTTCCATGATTAAAATTTCGTCGGCTTCTTTGATGGTGCTCAGTCGGTGGGCGATCACCAGCGTAGTACGTCCTTCCATCAGGTTATTCAGGGCAATCTGCACCGATTTCTCCGATTCGACATCCAGGGCAGATGTCGCTTCGTCGAGAATCAGAATGGATGGTTTTTTGAAGACAGCCCGCGCTATACTCAACCGCTGACGCTGGCCACCGCTCAGGCGAATGCCCCGGTCGCCGATGTTGGTGTTGTAGCCATCTTCGGTTTCCATGATAAAATTATGGGCGTTGGCTATTTTTGCCGCTTCGATAACGTCTTCCAGGCTGGCATCCGGCTTCCCCAGGGCTATGTTGTTGAAGATCGTATCATTGAACAGAATGATTTCCTGCGTCACAAAGCTCATCTGTTCACGGAGTGATTCCATTTTGTAGTCCCGGACGTCAATACCGTCAATTTTGACGCTTCCCCGCGTGGATTCATAAAAACGGGGAATCAGATCGGCAATGGTCGATTTCCCGACGCCAGACGGGCCTACAAGAGCGATTTTTTTACCTTTTTCAATCCGGAAGCTGATATTTTTCAGGACTGGTTTATCACCATACTGGAAGCTAACATTGTCGAAGACGATGTCCCGCCGGAACGGTTCCATAACTTTGGCATCTGGCTTATCCAGGATTTCGATGGGTTTGTCCAGTAGCTCGATAATACGTTCGCCAGCGGCCTGTCCCTGCTGAATATTGGTAAGAGCTACCACAATGGCTTTCGCGGGACGTATCACCTGCGAAAAAATGGCGATGAAGGCAATGAACGAACTGGCTTGTAAACTTCCCTGACTACTCAGCACCAGACTACCTCCATATACCAGAATACAAGCTACGACAAACACACCCGACGCTTCGGAAAAGGCCGGGGCTAGTTCCTTGCGCTTAAAACCATCCAGACTAGCCTTTCTATAGAAATCATTCTCCAGACTAAACCGCTTTAAAATAAACGGCGTCGCATTGAACGATCGCAGAATCCGCATCCCCATGAGCGTCTCGTCCATCAGGGTGAGCATCCGCCCCATAGACGACTGCACATCTTTGGCTTCCTTTTTGAGTTTTTTTGTCACGGCCGCGATACCGACGGCTGAAATAGGAATAATGATAAGCGTAAAGAACGTCAGCTTGGCCGAAATGGCAAAAAGCGCCACAAAATAGCCAATGAGCATAAAGGGCTCTTTAAATACCACTTCAATCGAACTGCCCGCTACACCTTCGATCGCATAAACATCGCCGTTGAGCCGGGACAGTAAATCCCCTTTATGTTCCTTGGTAAAGTAGCCTAAGTGCAGGTAATTTATTTTTTCGAACAGGGCTTCCCTAAGCCGCTTCACCAGTAAGGTTCTGACACTGAGCAGGGATCGCTGAGCCAGAAACCGGAACAAGTTGGTCATAACCACCGCTACTACGATCATGCCTGCCAGAAAATACAGCGCATAGACAGGGTTGGTAGTTTTGAAATTGTAGATCAGGTGGTAAAAGATATCCTTGAAATAATCGGGCGACAACCGGAAGGTGGGCGTCAGGGCGTATTTAGCCGCATCGGCTGTGTTGATGGGATCAAACAGGAAATTGAGCAGCGGTATGATCAACGCAAATTGAAAGACGTTGAAAAATACGCCGATGAGGGTGAATACGATAAAGGGGACAATGAACTTTCCATAAGGCTTGGCATATACCATCAGCCGTCTATAAATCTTCATTCGTTAACGTTAACGTGGGTACTACCCACAAATTTACGGCTTAAATGGTTTAACATATTCAGTATCTACAGCGGCAGGCACGGAGAACATTGAGAAAAAAGATATACTAGATTTCTCTGTGTTCTCCGTGCCTGCCGCTGTAGATACTGAATCTCTAGGCTAATGACCGGTAGACTTCGATGTATTTTTTGGCTGAGTCTTCCCAGTTGAACGTAGCACTATGGGCTTTCATCGCTTCCTTCATCTGGCTTCCGGCCTTTTTGTAATGGCGCATGCCGGCCATAAAGTCTTCCTGCATGTTGTCAAAGCCGTAGAAATAGAAAGCCAGATCCTTACCTATTTCGGGTAGGGCTGTGTGTTTCGATAAGAAAACCGGTTTGCCGATGGACATGGCTTCGGTAACCGGGAGTCCGAAACCTTCGGCCAGCGATGGCATTACAACGGCCTGACAGTTATGGTAATACCACGATTTTTCCTGTTCGCTGATTTCATCTACCAGGTGCATCCGGTCCTCAACGTTTAATACCGATGCCTGCTGCTTTAGAAAATGGGCATAATCTTTATCCTCATGCCGACCAGCCAGCACCAGTTCCAGCGCCGGGTTGCTTTGTAATAACGGCAAAATCTGGTGCTGATTTTTTTTACGGGCAATGGCGCCAATGTTGAATAAAAATGGAATGGTTGGCCGATAGGATTTCTCTTTCAGCAAGGGCGTCTCCAGTCCGTTGGTGCCATTATAGATCATATGAACAGGTTTATTTCCCGTATCACAGTGGGTCAATACGTCGTTTTTTGTGAACTCAGAAATACAGACGATGGCATCGCTACGGTCTATATTACGCTGTACATCGTCAAGGCAACGTTTCTTTTTCTGCTCGGTCTTGTCCTCATGCAGGAAATTAAGGTCATGGATGGTAAGCACAACTTTAATCCGGCTATTTCGTCGGGGCAGGTATTGGGAACTTTGATAGGTACTATGCCAGATCTGAAACTGGCTAAGTGAGGGCATAAAAAATTTCTGGAGCGAATGCTGTGGAATAACGGGTACCGAAGGACCAAAGGCTGAGCGGATGTGGCTCGGTCCAAATACTGACAATTGCTCCTGGGTCGAGTTCTGTTGAAGGGCTTTCCCCAGATTGAGGCAATAGTAGTATAGACCAGTATTGGCATACTTCATCCTCTCGCAATCGAAGGTGATTCGAATCATACACAATAACCTTACAGGTTGTTTAACATGTTAAATAAAATGTTCGCTACAAATATAAGTTTGCCGTAAACTACACGGTTCTATAGCTTGGGACACCGAACCAGACAGAAGGGTTGGAATAGGAAAGACGAAGCCGTCTATACAACCAATACAATAGAATCGCCGTTATTGTTGCATAACCTATAAATTGCGCATTGTTGACACCCCTCGTCAACCACGTTTCTGACCTATGTCCCGTATCATTCTTGACTGCGACCTGATGAAATTTCCTCATTCTGGCTTGTACTATTACTGCCAAAATCTAGGCGAACAAATCAATCAGGTGCTTGCTGAAGAAAACGAGCCGTTCATGCAGATGTTTTTGCCGCCCCGTAAGAAACTTATCCTCCGGCCCGAACCGTATCATTTAGTGGAGCGAAAATGGCACAAATTCTTTCAACCCTTTTTGCTGGATTGTCGCGTATGGCATGCGCCTTTTCAGTCCGGGCGGATTTTTCCGAACCAAAAACGGTTTCCTAACCTGAAAATAGTGCTGACCATTCATGATTTGAACGTATTGCACGAAGGAAAATCTGAGTCCGTTCAGCAGAAAAGCATGGCCCATACGCAGTCACTGATCGATAAAAGTGATGCCATTATCTGTATTTCTGAATTCACTAAACGGGATGTACTGACTAACTGCTACGTCGGCGAGAAGCCCGTTCACGTGATCCATAACGGTGTGAATAAACTACCGGAGGCAACCGGAGACGTAGTGGGGTATAAGCCAGCCCGGGAGTTTTTGTTAGGGATTGGCTATCTGAATAAAAAAAAGAATTTTCACGTACTACTACCGTTGCTGGAATCAAATCCCGATCTGGAAATGATCATCGTTGGTCATCATGACGACCCGCATTACGTAGACCAGATGAAGCGTTTGGCTCACGAATTGGGCGTTGAGAAGCGGCTGCATCTGCCCGGAACGGTTTCTGAAGCGGACAAAATCTGGTATTTAAGGCATTGTAAAGCTTTCTTACATCCTTCGCTGGCCGAAGGCTTTGGCCTGCCGGTGGTCGAAGCCATGCAGTTTGGGAAGCCTGTTTTTCTCTCCCGCTTTACGTCTTTACCGGAAATAGGAGGGGATGCTGCGTTTTACTTTCCTGACTTTAAGGCCAACGTAGTGCAGAACGTGTATCGGCAGGGCATGCAGGAATATGAGACCTCAAACCTGGCGGAGGCTATTGTTAAACACGCAGCCCAATTCAATTGGGAGAAAAGCGCCCGCCAGTATATTGCTGTTTATCAGTCGCTTATTAACTGATCTGTCTAGGTTACTACGACAATTTTGCCGCCTGCCTGATTGCTTTCCATATACGCATGCGCGCGGGCAATATCATCGAGGTGAAAGACTTTGCTCACGTTTAAGTGGATCTGCCCAGCCTCAACGGTACGTATAAATTCCTGAAAAACCGCTGGAACTATGCTGGCCGCACCGCTATTGTAAATCGTCAGACTGACCAGTGGCGGTATGAAATCCATCGGAGCGAAATTCGGGATTTCCCATTGTTCAGCCAGCATACCGGTCATACATACCGTCCCCCCAGGTTTAGCGCAGTGTAAGGAATCTTTCAGCGTTACCGTACCAACCAGTTCCAATACTTTATCGACGCCGTCGGGGAAAATGGCCTTTACTTTGCTGGCTAATTCACCATCGTCAATGAGGCAGTAGGTGGCTCCGTTAGTCATCAGTAAGGGTGCTTTGTCGGGGTTTCTCGTTGTCGCAATAACCTGTAGGCCCATGCGCTTTGCCAACTGGGTCGCCAGCATGCCTATGGACGACGTACCCCCTCTAATAAGCAGATTCTCACCTTTTTGACAATTCAAGGCCAGACTAAGCGATCCGTAAACAGTTTGATACATTTCGGGTATGGCACCGAGTTGATCCCAACCCAACTGACTCTCGAACGGGAATACGATCGATTTTGGCAGCACTGTATATTCGGCATAACTTCCGTCGAAATCCCGTCCCATGCCGCCCATCAAAGCCGCGACTTTCTGTCCTCTTTGATAATCGCCGGATGGGTCAGATACTACTTCCCCTACGCATTCAATCCCTAATACGCGCGGAAATTTGACGTTTGGCGAATAGCCCTTACGCGTCATTAACTCCGATCGGTTTAGCCCAAAGGCTTTTACTTTAATCAGGATGGTACCTTCGCTGGCCTGTGGTATCGGTCTTTCTTCAAGCTGGAAGGCGTCTGCACCCCCTGGATTCATTAAAACAGCGGCTTTCATAACTAATTGCTCGATTGTGGTCTTGTGAGGTGACGTAGTTAAGTTTCGATTGGGCTTATTCAGCCAGGCAAAGGTGGCCGTTCTTGCCGGAAGCAACCCATAAACTAAATTAAGAAATACGCTTAACTTAGATTAAGGGTTACCATCATTTGAAAAGAGCTTTTGTATCGGCAGGTTGCTTGATGTAGGGTATTGACTTCCGATAGATCAGCTACTCATTGGAGATTCCGTTGAGGCTGACCGGCTGGCTCTGTCATACGTACAATCTCTTGGCTTAACTTTACCGAAACTTTACGTTATGCGCCGTCCGATTGTTTTTTTTTGTTTGTGGGTAACTGGGATTTGGCTAGGCAGTCAGCCACTGGCAACGGCTCAGGAACAGTGTGCGGATCGGCTTACGTTTACGCCCGTCAGCCAGCCCAATCAGATTGAGTGGAGCAAGTTCCCTGATTTTACCCTTCCATTTCCCGTCATCTATAATGGACCGCGATTTACGGACACGCAGGCCAGTCCACTACGTCATGGCTTTAGTAATTTAGTCGATGTCAAGGACAGCGAATTTGGCTCACTGGTTCAGTTCAAGCAGCGCGTTATTATCTACTATGGCTTTGCAACGGGTCTTAATCAACCCTGGGAAACCATCGAAAGTCCGTGGGCGAATGATCTGGATGCCTACCGCGCCAAGTGGGATCGCTTCTTGTCTGACATAAGTGGGGGACAGAAAAATTCGGCTGGGTTGTATATCGTTCAGGCGAGCCGACTGGTGCTGGACATTGAGCGGTTTCAGGAAACCGATGCCCGTATTCTCAGACTCAAACAGGACACGCGCGTCCCGGAAACGTATCGAAATCTAGCGGATGCTACGTTCATCGCCACGTATAAACAGGACATGCGTAATCTTCATGCCGAGGGGGTACGGTATATTCGTCAACACGCCGACCTGGGTGGAGCCAGTATCAGCAGTTATGCCGACACGCCCGTGCTGAATACGTATTTGAACGTACCAACCTTCTCCTGGGCCGATTGGACAACTAAAATCAACCTGACAAACTACCTGGTTCAGGAGGCCAGCGGAACGGGCATTGGTGGACCGTATTATGAACAACTGGACGCCTTGTCGCCCTCGGCCTATTATTTCTATGATTACCCGAACCCGCTGGCCAGAGATTATCTGGCGTATCTGTTGTTTCAGGTAGAAGTAAACCGCGCCTGGAGCAATAAGCCCGTGGTGCCCTGGGTCTGGATGCGGTACCATAATGAATCGAGCAGCTATCCGAATTTCATTCAGCCATTTATGGCCGAAGCGACCGCCATTTTTCCGTTTTTTTCGGGCGCAGCTGGGCTCTGGCTCTGGGAAGACCCATTTCTCACCCAGAGCCGGGCGGATAATTACGCGGCCTATGAGCACTTCACTCATGGGCTGTATCGACTGTCCCGTTTCGCCGATATGTTTCAGGGAACGCATGAACTGGTGATCGAAACGCCTGCCCGCGACCTCATGGATAAGCAACTTCCTGTGTGGCGGGGGGTGGTGAAGGAGAATAAAATTCTGATTGCGGCCCAGAATCCATATGCGAATGATGGACAGAAAACAAGTCTGACAGTACGCTATAAATCCTGGCAACACACCATTGAACTGACGGGGCGCGAGGTATATCTGTGCCGTTTTGATATGGGCAGCGTTACTGCAACGGAACCCTTGCTGCCAAACATAGTGGCGTCGCCTAATCCGGCCCAAACGATTCTGACCCTAACATTCGATCAACTTCCCCCGGCCTCCACCGAAATTGGATTGGTCAATATGTTCGGACAAACGGTCATCAGAAAAGCCGTGACCAGCAAAACCGGAATAGTGAACGTAGCGGATTTGCCCGTTGGGCTGTACGTTCTGCGCATTCAAAACGAAACCCAAAGCCAGACGAAAAAAATTATCATTAGCCATTAGGTGGGGCCGTACCGCCGGACGAACCGGCCCTGCACGAACGCTACATTAACTACTTTTTAGTGGGGTAACGAACCGTGTAACCCTGCTTGCTGTACAGGTAATTCAAGGAGATCAGGCAGAATGAGTTGACATAAAAAAGCCAGACCGTTAAACGAGGACCGGTGCTGTACAGACCTCTTAGAGATGCCGCTAACTTGTGGCTATTTTCCTATTTTATGCTCAATCAGGGCTATTATTTCTCTGCGGTTTTTGAGTTTGGCAAAGTCCAGGGGCGATTTACCATCATTCGAAAGCAGGCTTAAATCTGCATTGGCGGCTAAGAGTAATTTGACAATGTCAATGTTATTCTGCCAAATCGCATCATGCAGGGCGGTGTATCCATTATAAGGACCTTGTTTATTAATATCAATATTGTATTCAATCAAGAGTTGAGCCGCTTCCGTTCGGCCAGCATAGGCGGCCGCGTGTAAAGCGGTAGCCTTCATCCCCGGGTCAACAGCCCGCACATCAGCGCCAGCATCCAACAGTAATTTGACGATATGGGTATACCCCTTGTAAGCCGCAATGACCAATGGGGCATCCTGATTTGAATCCAACTCATTGACATCAGCCCCGTTTTGAATGAGTTGCTGAACAAGTAAGCTGTTATTTTTATTGATGGCGTTCAGTAAAGCGGTCATATCAACTCCTGTAGTTTACGTAAAGGGTATAGTTGACTGGGTGTCAATAGGCCCATTCGGCCAGCCTGACAAACAAATATAGGGACTGTGATGCCGTTTTGATGGCTGGTTCACTCTCTAAACCGGCCCCCTGCACCGATTGTCTGGTCTTTTTTACCAATCATACACTAAAGTAAAAACTGGTGCGTAACTCCTGTAGTTATAACAGAACTAAATGAGATACCCGGAGGAAATAGGAAAACTCTGTGTCAAAACCTCAACATCATGCCTAATCAACTGCAATACGAAACCAGTCCTTACTTACTCCAGCACGCCGAAAATCCAGTTGACTGGTATCCCTGGGGCGAGGAAGCCCTTGCCAAAGCCATCGCTGAAGATAAACCAATGCTGGTCAGTATCGGCTATTCGGCCTGCCACTGGTGCCACGTAATGGAACGGGAATCGTTTGAGAAAACCGACGTAGCGCAGGTGATGAACGAGCAGTTCGTATGCATTAAAGTTGACCGCGAGGAGCGCCCGGATGTAGACGCCATCTACATGGATGCGGTGCAGGCGATGGGTGTGCAGGGTGGCTGGCCGCTCAACGTATTTCTGATGCCCGATGCCAAACCCTTCTATGGTGTTACGTACCTTCCGAAGCGAAACTGGGTCAATTTGTTAGAAAGCATTCGATCGGCCTTCGATAACAACCGCGCCGATCTGGCGCAATCGGCGGAAGGATTTGCCCGGGAGTTGAACCTTACCGATGCCGAACGGTACGGCCTGACGCAGAACGACCCATTGTTTGCGCCCGAAACGCTCGACGTGTTCTATCGAAAAGTCGCCGTCAAAGCCGATGACGAGAAAGGGGGAATGCGCCGGTCACCGAAGTTTCCAATGCCCAGCATCTGGCGGTTTTTACTACGTTACTACGCCGTGACGGGCAACGACTCCGCATTGCATCAGGTCAAAATTACCCTCGACCGTATGGCGTTGGGCGGTATTTACGATCAACTCGGGGGCGGGTTTGCACGCTATTCAACCGATGTTGACTGGTTTGCACCCCATTTTGAAAAGATGCTTTACGACAATGGGCAGTTGCTGGCTCTGTACGCAGAAGCCTATAGCCTGACAAAATCGGAACTCTACAAGCACGTTGTCTATCAGACAATTGGCTTCATGCAACGCGAGCTACTGAGTCCGGAAGGTGGGTTTTACTCCGCCCTTGACGCCGACAGTGAAGGCGTTGAAGGGAAATTCTACACGTTTACGACCCCCGAACTACTTGACATACTGGGCCCTGATTATGACTGGTTCGCCGAATTGTATAATCTGACTGATGAAGGCAACTGGGAACACGGCCGTAATATCTTACACCGGACAGAATCCAATAAATCGTTTGCGGAACGCATGGGCTGGTCTCTGGATGACCTTAACCTGCGGTTAGATGCGACGCACGTTCGATTGCTTCGGGTACGTAATGAACGCATTCGGCCGGGACTGGATGACAAGATTCTCTGCTCGTGGAACGGTCTGATGCTAAAAGGATTGGCTACGGCTTACCGCGTTTTCGGGGAACCGGAATTTCTGGCACTGGCGCTTCGACTGGCGTATTTTCTACTGAAAAAGATGCGTGATACCCGTAACGGCCGACTCTGGCATACGTACAAAATGGGCCGCGCTCGTCAGGCGGGTTTCCTGGACGACTATGCGGCTGTAATCGACGGATTGCTGGCGCTCTATCAGGCAACTTTTGTTCAAAGCTGGTTGACGGAAGCTGACCAATTGATGCAGTACGTCCTGACGAATTTCAGTGATGCCGGCGAGTATGAAACCGGACCCGATCCGATGTTTTTCTTCACAGATAAAAACGGCGAAGAACTCATTGCCCGACGTAAAGAACTGTTTGACAACGTAATCCCGTCATCAAATTCAATGATGGCCGAGAATTTGTACATGTTAAGTCTGCTGCTCGAACGTAGTGAATACGCCGAACGGGCCGACCAGATGCTGGGCCGTGTACAACCGCTCGTCCAGCAAAATGCCGATTACCTGACCAACTGGGCGGCTCTGTTTGCTTTACGAACGCGTCCAACGGCCGAAATTGCCATTGTGGGTCCCGACACCGAACGATTTCGGGCTGAACTAGACGCCGAATTCTATCCCAACAAAGTGCTGTGTGGTTCGGTCAGCAAGAGCGATTTGCCGCTCCTGCACCAGCGTGGTCCAATCGATGAAAAAACAGCCATATATGTGTGTTACAACCGCGCCTGTCAATTGCCGGTTACGAGCGTTGCCGAGGTGTGGAAAATGGTAAAGTGATTGGTCAACCAGTTAACGCTTCCGGAGTATGACCAGATCCTGTTGATCTATACCCCTTGAAATCACGTTTATAACATCAAAATACTGGCTCCACCTTTCCTGAATGTAGGATTCTGTATGGTAGCTGTTCTTGTAGAATGAAGGTAAGCCATCGGTGCACGTATCTTCGGATGCGTAAAAAAAACCGGCCTGCCGGATCGTCTGTACTGCAGTGGAGCCAAGCTGATGAAAGAACGCGTCGCCATGGATGGTTAGCAAGGCATAGCCACCCTGGCGCAGTACGCGACTTATGTCGGCTAGCCAGGCCTGTTCCATATCTTCGGGTAGATGCGTAAAGACACTGATGGCGAACACGAGGTCAAACGTTTGATCGTCATGCAACATAGCAGGCCAGGAAGGGTTCAGTTTTACCGAACCTACCTGTGAATAATGTTCGCTAAGCCAGGTGACAGCCTCCGCGTCAATGTCTACACCATGAATTCCTTTGGCATTCGTCGACCGCAAAGCCAGCGGAATCAATGTTCGGCCGCAGCCACAGCCAAAATCCAGTACGTTCTCAAACTGCGTCAACGTGCGGTCAATTCCCGAAACCGCCAGCCCATGATTCATTTTGTTGATTAGCGACTGCCCGTGCAGAAAAAAATCAGTGTAATAGGAGCCTGAAACCCGAATCTGAAGGTTGGCGGGCGGGATAGCCGAAATCTGATCTTGTAGCATGAGCAATGAGTGAAGCTGGCCAATGTAAACTTCGTTCTGTCTGGCTCGGTTGCGTGTTTCTTTGACCTCGGCTATACCCTGTTTCAGATACTTGAAAGAGAAAAAATTGGACATGTTCATGGGTGAATAGGGTTGTTTAAGCGTATTGAAAAGCCCGTATCGGTCAAGCTTTTTGATAAACCTGATCCTGCTACGGGCCCTCAATATGTATGAGAAATGGGTGGATAGATGCATCATCGCCGAACGACGAACGTACATGACCCTTAAATCTCTGAATAACTTTATGCAAATGCCACCAGGTGTGGGTGAATGGCAGCTAATCCCAGGTGAGTGAACTGTTTTACAGGGTAGTGGAAAAATACTCATGTTCACCGTAGTGTCTGCTAAACGGCGGATCTGGCTATATAATAACCAGGAGAAATTAGTTATCTAATCACCCCAGGCTGTCAATACCAGCGTTCGCGACCCGCCGTGATCGCGGTGTTCGCCCAGGTAAATGCCTTGCCAGGTTCCCAGATTCAGGCGGCCATTCGTGATGGGAATCGTAACGGCGTGCCCCAGCATAGCGGCTTTCAGGTGGGCGGGCATATCGTCGGACCCTTCATAATCGTGTTGGTAATAGGGCTCATTTTCGGGAACCGTTTTGTTGAAAAACCGCTCGAAGTCTCCACGTACCGTTGGGTCGGCATTCTCGTTGATGGTCAGGCTGGCCGACGTATGTTGAATAAAAACGTGCAGCAAACCAACGCGAATCCGTTGCAGATCCGTAAACTCCCGTTCGATGGCTCGGGTAATCAAATGGAAACCACGCGAGTAGGCGGGTAGATGAATGATTTTTTGAAATGTGGGCATATACGTAGCGGATACTGACTAAAATATTTAACTATCTTAGTCATCAATCAGTTGTCAACGGGGGTTATTTCTGTGTACAATGGGAGAGGTGCCCCTTGAAAATGATCGCGTGATGAAGGCACTTTTTTGGCTATTATGTGGGCTGCTGGTCAGTCAACCCATACGGGCGCAGGTTGATTCCACGGGAGTTGTTCATGATAATATAGTCCGTCGATTCCATCCGGAGTACGACGAAGAAATCATGTATTACGGCAAACGCAATCAATACTTTAGCGTTAAAATTCTGCGAAAAAACGGCACGTTACTCCGGCTCGATTCATATACATTACTGCCTAAGACACTGCCAAACGGGTTTTCATTGGATAGTGTCAACCGAATTATTCGACATGGCCCTACGAAAATCATGTATCCTGGGGGACAGCTACATATCAGCTGCGACTATAAAGACGACTTTATAAACGGTCCCTTCATGGTGTTTTATGAGGACGGTGCCATCAAACGAAAAGAACTTTATCGCAACGGGCGCGTCGCCCGGAGCCAGTGTTATACGCCGGAAGGGGATAAGCAAACCTGTGAACCGTTCTATCAGGCCGCCAAGTTCATGGGCAAGCCGAATGATCTGTCGGCTTATCTGAAACAGAAATTGGGAAACGTATTGGATGGCGAGCGCATTCGAAAAATAACGGCTACGTTGCGGATCAACGAAATAGGGCAGGTCGTTAACGTGGATGTGTCGGTTAATGCCACCACAGGAAACGATCAGCGGGTTCCGTCGGTCGTCAGCTATGTTCAGCAGATCATTCGAAATATGCCCGAATGGACACCCGAAAAGATGAACTGGAAACCGGCGTTCAACGATGGTAAGGCCATCTCGTCAAGCTGTGTGTTGACCCTGTATCGCTTCTATGGAGGTATTCAGAGCAACATGTATTTTAAACTGTAGCTGCGTTCTGTTTCTACGCGACTAACTACGTAGCGGAATTTCCATCAACAGCACGAGGGCATCGTTCGATAAAGCCTCGAATTCAATAACTGGTTCCTGTCCGTTCGTCAACGACAAGCCATCGCGTTCGTGTAGTAACCGATCCTGAACTTCGAAAACACCGCTCAGCACAAAGACAAAAACTCCGGTAGTTTCCGGGTTTTCTAACGGATAAATACCATCGTTCCGACCGTCAAATTTCCCAATGAAGCCACGGCTACGTAGTGCGTTCTCGTTCACTGAAAAAGCGGATAGCAGGTTGTTTTTATTCGATAAATCAAAACTGGTTTGCCCGAGGCCGGGCGTAAAATCACTTGAGTTATTCGTCAGCCAGATTTGGACGAAATTGATCAGTTCCGTTTCATAGGGATTGATGATTTCATAGCTCATACCGTTGGCCAGCGAGAAAATCTGAACCTGACCTGCTTCTAGGAAACCATCTCCCAGACTGCTTTTGTATTCAAGCCCGCCAACAATCGGGAGAATCACTACGTCGGTGTCTGACTCAACCTGCATCCTGATACGATTCCCGGCTGTTAACGTATCGTCATTTACAACCTGCAAAGCCCCAAACGGCATTTTGTGCTCGTCAGCGTACTGGCCAAATGAAAAGCTGTGGTAGCTTCTGAAATAATCGCGTTGTGAGCATCCGCGCTGGTCGGCCAGATACAACTGCGCCTGAAGTTGGGTATCCATCATTGGCTTACTGAAATTGACCCGGTTGAAAGGAGGATATGCTAAGGTAGGGTTGCAGGGCGATCATGTCCGTATCGATTTCTTTGCCATCCCGCAAGGCTTCCCGCTGATCGCCGTAGGCGATAAATAGTTGATTGTTAAGCGTATCAATCCAGGTCAGCGGATCGCTGTAAAAGGCGATGGCGATTTTGTGGGCCTCCTTATTCTGCACGTGCGATTGAATGATGTCGAACTTGAATTGCGTAAACGGGAGGCACAATTTGCCGGAAACGTTCGCTATATCTGGAATGAGCTGATTCAACTGCCGGATGTAGCCAATGGCGGCCGTACTCGTCAGGTAGTGCAGTTTGTCGGCATGGGGGACATGCTCGACCAACTCCTGGAACGTAGCGTATTGGTTCTCCTGGTTATAAAATTGAGCCTGCATGAAAAATTCCATGTAGGTATCCTCAAACACGAATTTGTCCCACGCTTTTTGAGAAGCTGCGTCGATGATTTTCCGATAACACAAGCGAATAAGTCCTTTGGCCATTTTTTTGAGATTCAACACAGAGCCACAGAGATTGAGGGTACTGATTTGAAAAAATCTTTGTGTTCTCTGCGGTCCGACGCTTCGGGGGCTCAGTGTTGAAAATAATTTTTATGCACTTACGACAACATTGAACGCCAGTACGTATCCGGCTGAAATACTGCCCGTAACCGTGGCTATTTCGGTGGCGTAGGAATCAGAAAATACGTTATCCCGCTCATTTTTTGTGTCTTGTGCACCTTTCGTGTAGCCATACGCTTGTGCCGTTGTATAAACGGTATTCGAGATATCATATGGGAAAGCAATTTGCGTAACCAGCAGCGATTTCCCGGACGAATTATACACATGGACGTGAATGTGGGGCGCCCGGCCTGAATACCAACCCGGAAAAATAGATGTAAACGTCACCAGGCCGTTGGCGTCGGATGTTTGACGGCCCCGCAGGAAATCGACACTCGTGTAATTGACGCTTTGCATGCCGGTTCCGCCATATTCGGAATAGTACCCGTCTTTGTCGCAGTGCCAGATGTCGACGAGCGCACCCGATAAGGCAGCGCAACTGTTGTTGTTATTTTTGATCGTAATGTTGATCGTGAACGCGACTCCGGTTCGATCCGAACGGATGTCACTCCGGACGAAATTGGCCGGCACTTTTGTTGGAAACGGCCCTTCGGTTTCGCTGGGGGAGACAGCGCAATTACTTGACGAACTACCATTTGAGGTGCCCGTTGACGTACTGGTACCCGTGGTGGTGCTGGTAACCGGATCAACCGTTGACGAAGAACAAGCGCCAACCATCGGTGCTACGGCCGCCATACCCAGTAAGCTCCCAAACCCTCTTTTCAAAAACTCAATCCGTTCCATAGTTATTAGTTAGCAGAAAGTAAGATTACGTTGTATACCAATCACTACGACGACAGCAGGCATATCGTTGCCCGGCGCGGTCGTTTTGCGGTAAACAGCCCAATTGTGTCGGTTAATGAAGTGTTTTAGAAAGCCCGGTGAAGACAGAGGCTACGTACCGAACAGCTGGAAGAAGTCGGCCTCATAACTGGCGCCAATTGGAATCTCGCGACCCGCCAGCAGAATCGTCTTGTTCTGTACGGCTTCGATGCGGTTGAGCGGCACAATGTACGATCGATGTACCCGAATGAATCGCTGGGTGGCCCGGCCGGTTTCGGGAAGTTGTTGCAACATGGCTTTCATGGTCATGCGGCAAACAATAGGTTTGTCGCGCTGGCGATGAATTTTGAGGTAATCATCCAGGCCTTCGATGTACAGAATATCGGTTAACGGCACCTGATACAATTTGTAATCGGCCCGGACATATAGATACGTTTCGTTCGTCTTATCAGGCCGTTGCTGCCACTGATGAAATCCTTCGGCTTTATTGACGGCTTGCTGAAACCGCTCGAATGTGAAAGGTTTCAGAAGATAATCGACAGCGTTCAGATTGAATCCTTCCACGGCAAACTCGGCGTAGGCAGTCGTGAAAATAACCATCAGTGGTTGAGGATCGGGCTGTTGCGCGGTGGACCGATAAAAATCAATACCCGACATCGACGGCATATTTATGTCTAAAAACAGGAGATCAGTCGGGAACTGCTCCAGATGCCGCAGTGCTTCGTCGGTACGGGTAAATGTCTTTTGCAGATCAATAAAGTCGACCTGCTGGCAGAAATGTGAAAGCACGCGCAGGGCAGGGGGCTCGTCGTCTAAAGCAATCGCGCGAATCATGACAGGGTGATGGATAAATCGACCGTAAAACTAGCTGGTTTGTCGTCGATAATCAGTTGATGACGATCTGGATACAAGAGTTGTAGCCGGGCTTTCGTATTGGTCAAACCAATGCCGCTGGCCACCGCCGTTGGTTGAAATACCCGTACTTTTTTATTCACTACGTAGCAGCGCAGGGTATTCCCCTGCATGGAGATACTAACCTGAATGGCCGACGGTTCTTCGGGGCTAACACCGTATTTGAATGCGTTTTCGATAAAGGAAATCAGCAAGAGGGGGGCGATTTGTTTACGATTGGTATTGCCTTCAATCGTGAAATCAATTTGTGCCGTATCGCCCAGCCGCAGTCGTTGCAGGGCAATATATTGCCCAATGTATTCCAATTCGTTACGTAGCAACACTTGGTTTTTCTGTGATTCCTGAATAACGTAGCGCAGAAACGACGACAGTTTGACAATGGCATCGGCCGTCGGTGGCGATTCGATAATGGCCAGTGAATAGATACTATTGAGCGTATTGAACAGAAAATGGGGATTAATCTGGGCTTTCAGATAAGAGAGTTCGGTCTGGATCTTTTCGCGTTCCGTTTCGCGCCATCGGTTGTTGATACGTAGCGCGAGGGCTAACAGGAATCCAACCAGTGTCAGGAAAAAAGTCTGGCTCAGCTCAGACGGTAATCCTGCCCGCTGCGGGCCAGATTCCGGAAATCGGCCGGGTGGGAATGGTGGCGGATCTCCGTCCGGGAAGGGTGGTGGCATCCGTTCCAGGCGGTCTATGGATGGCGGTGGACCCTGACGCATCGCTGGCCGATCCCGTCCCTGCCGATTAATGACAACAAGGGTGCTTTCGATGAGTAAAAAGCAACCCACTGAACAGAGCGTGTAGAGAAAATACTTTCGCCTGAAAAACAGCTTCGGAATCAGGACGTAGTAATTGGTGTAAAAAAAGGCAATCGTCAGCAGGTACGACACCAGGTTGCGCTGCTCATGTGGGTTGACGGGGAGTTCCGCCAGCTTTGAAAAACCATCCTCCGCCAGAACATAGGGTAGGCTGAGAAAGGCAAAGCAGCTAAGCAGGTGAATCGCGACTTGCGTAAACCGATTATTCATGGGAGAAAGTTACTCCCGAATCCGCTAAACTGGCTTTATCGCTACGTTGAATTGCGGTTTACAGGCCGAATGTGTCGGTGAATAGACAGAGTGAGATAGAGTATCCAAGAAACAGAAGCAGTAAACAACACTATTTGTCGCTGTAGTGACCTTTAACCGAAATAATCAGAATATCTCCGTTGGTATCAATTTTATAAACAAGCCGATGCTCGTCAGTAATTCTACGAGACCAGTAGCCGGAGAGGTTTCCTTTTAACAGTTCGGGTTTGCCGATTCCCTCAAATGGGTGTCGTCTAATGTCTCGAATAACTTCATAAATACGCTTGAAAACCGATTTGTTGTAAATTGCCCAATCCGTGTAATCGTCAAATGGATCTTGTTCAAAGATGATATTTCTCATTTAAGCAGATTCAGCGAGAAATCATCAAATTGCTCATTTGTCATAGTGACTTTGTTACGTCCAGCCTCCAAATTTTGGGCAGCTTTTTCTAATCGGGCAATATATTCCGCTGTTGATTCGGGTTGAGTCAAGTTAAAATCAGTTGCCGAAGTGACCGTAATATGCAATTCACGGTCATTTTTAAAGAGTCGTTTTAAGGACTCTAAAAACTCATTATCTAACTCATCTTTCCGTATGGTGAATGTCGTTTCCATAAGTTGTATTTGTTGTAGAAAACTACTATTATATATATTCAAAACGCAAATGAATTACGCTTCGTTTACATAATCCGCCCCGAATTCTCGCTGACAAACGCGCCCCAAGCCCCTTTTTTTGTCTTCTTTCCCGGTGCAACAGGCAAGGCGTTTTCGTGAAAATGGTGGCAAATGGCAATAGCCAGCGCATCCGTTGCGTCGAAAAACTGAGGATCTAAGGTTTCCTTCAGCAGATGCCCGACCATTTGTGATACCTGGTCTTTTGTTGCGTTTCCGTTGCCCGTTACCGATTGTTTGATACGGCGGGGGGCATATTCGACAATGGGGATATTTCGTGATAAAGCTGCTGCCATCACGACGCCCTGCGCCCGGCCCAGCTTGAGCATCACCTGCACGTTTTTTCCGAAAAAAGGATCTTCAATCGCCATTTCGTCGGGGTGATATTCGTCGATCAGCCGCACAATGGTTTCGTAGAGTTTCTGGAGCTTCAGTTGATACGTACTATATTTGGTCAACTGAACGACGCCGTATTGCATCATGCTCATGACGCCCCCTTTCACCGCAATGATGCCGTAACCGGCAACTTGGGTTCCGGGATCGACACCGAGAATAATTTTTTCTTTGGTGATGGCAGATAAATTTGGCGCGATAATCATAATTGGGGTGGGGCAGTAGGGTCTTATACAAAGTAACGTGTTCTCATCTGTTTTGTCGCTGAAACCAGGTAAAAAAATCATCGTCTGGGCTAAAATTGCTGTTTTTGTTGGCCTTGTTGTCTACATCGGCTATGTGCTCCGCCAACAGCCGTTCGACTGGACAATGGTGCGCACGCAACTTCAAACGGTCGAACAGCCTGAGCGTTGGGCCATGGGACTTATCCTGCTCACGCCTGTAAACTGGGGGTTCGAGGCCTTGAAGTGGCAAATCCTGCTCCAGCGCGTTCAGAGAACAACCTTTTGGGATGCCTACCGCGGTGTTCTGGCGGGCGTATCGCTGGGGTTTGCATTGCCGGCGCAGTTGGGCGATACGGCTGGCCGGGTGCTTTCACTACGTAACCACCGGGCTGAAGCCGTGGGTGCGTCGCTGGTATCGGGCGGCATGCAATTCTATGTAGCACTGGTTTTTGGGTCGATTGCCTGGGCGCACCACCTGACCGTGGCGCCTGAGCGCGCTACACCCACTGGACAATGGTTGCTGATTTTAGTGGCGATTCTATCGTTGGGTGGTGTGGGGTTCGGACTGGTACGGAAACGGCTTGTCCGGTGGTTGGGGAAACGTCCGGGCCTGAGCCGATTTGCTGACTACTGGAACGTAGCAGGACGCTATTCGGATAAAGAAATTGGTCTGGCACTTAGTATGGCCGCCATACGCTACGTTGTTTTTTCGATTCAATTTTACCTGGCGATGCGGCTGGTGGGTATACGCTTACCAATGGATCGTTCGGCGTCGGGCATTGGCTTGGTATTTCTGGCGAAAACCATCACGCCCGCGTTCAATCTACTGAGTGATCTGGGCGTTCGGGAAGCGGCTTCCCTATGGGTATTTGCGCCGTTTGGGGTGCCAGCACCAGTGCTGATTACGGCAACGCTGACGCTCTGGATCGCCAACGTCCTGACGCCTGTACTTGTCGGACTTATCTGGGTCTGGAAACTGAAGATTAGTCAATAGTCGTCAGTCAACCGTCTATAGTGGGATTCTGGTAGGCTATTAAGTAAGAAGCGATGACTGTATAGTAATGACTTTAATGACGATTTTCTTACTGGCAGTTAGCCTGCTTTATGCGCTGTTTACGCTAACACTCTGGGTCGCCTGGTTGCGAATGCCCCGGTTTCAGGCCGGGTCAAGCTTAGCTAATGGTCCATTCATCACCGTCATTATTCCTGTTCGCAACGAGGCTGATAACATCGGAAACCTATTGAATGACCTCCGCCAGCAAACTTACGCGCGTTTTGAGGTCATTGTGGCCGACGATTCATCCACGGATGATACGCTACGTATCGTTACAGCATACGCCGGACAGGCTCCCTTTGCCCTTCACCCTCTGCCCTTAACCAACGAGCGGACGGCATCGCCCAAAAAGCGGGCAATCACCCAAAGTATCGCGCTAGCTACTGGTGATCTGATCGTTACGACTGATGGTGATTGTCGGGTGGAACCCCGTTGGTTGGCTACACTGGCCGCTTTCTACCAGAAAACGGGGGCAAAACTGATTTCGGCCCCAGTCACCTTTACCACCGAACGTAGCGTCGTTGATTCGTTACAAACGGTCGAATTTTCCAGCCTGATCGGTACCGGTGCCTGTACGCTAGCCCTTGGTTATCCAACCATGTGCAATGGGGCCAACCTCTGTTACGTAAAAGAAGTATTTAGCGAAGTGGGCGGTTTTGCTGGCGTCGATCATCTGGCGTCGGGCGACGATGAGTTTCTGATGCATAAAATTGCTGCGCGCTATCCGGATGGCGTTCAATTTTTGAAAAACGCCGACGCTATTGTCCGAACGCAGGCGCACCAATCCTGGGTGGCCTTCTACAATCAGCGGAAACGATGGGCCAGTAAGTGGAAGGCTTACGATAGCTATTTGCCCTCGCTGCTGGCGGTGTTTGTTTTCCTGAGTAATGTGGCTCCGGTCGTAGCAGTGGCGGGTTGGTTACTAGGATTTTTAAACGGAAATATGGCTCTTTTCGTTATTGGCCTGAAAGCCATACCGGAGTTTTTGTTTTTACGCCAAGTTCTTGTTTTTTTACAAAAAAAATCATCGGTAGGCGTCATTCCATTGACCCAATTGATCTATCCGCTCTATGTGCTTTTCTTCGGGCTGGCGGCTCAGGGAAAAGGCTATATTTGGAAAGGACGAAATCTTAACTGATGTATGGTGTATGCTATAGGATGTATGCCTTTGAGTACATCATATTTCATACATCCTATATCATAAATCATACATCCCTTTGTCATTCTTTCTGCATAAGTCTAATTTTTTGCTCAGAACGGTATACCCCGAGTTCTGGTGGAAGATCGAAGATAGGGTCGAACCAACGATTTATCTGACGTTCGATGATGGGCCAATTCCGGTTGTGACGGAGTTTGTGCTGGAGCAACTGGATAAATTTGCGGCACAGGCTACGTTTTTCTGCATTGGCGATAATGTCCAGAAACACCGGGACATTCTCTACAAAGTACTGGAAGCGGGGCATATGGTCGGCAATCACACGTTTAATCACCTGAACGGCTGGAAAACGGATGATGCGACCTATCTGGAAAATATCCAAAAATGCCAGGTGCAATTAGGCGTTGAAACGGCTCTGTTCCGCCCACCTTATGGGCGGATCAGAAAGTCGCAGGTGGCGGAGGTGCTGGAAAATTATTCGATCCTCATGTGGGACGTATTGACCGGTGATTTTGATCGCAAATTGCCCGCCGATGTGTGTCTGCGTAAAACCATTCAATATACCGAACCGGGTTCCATCGTCGTCTTCCACGATAGTCTGAAAGCCTGGCCGACGATGCGCTACGTGCTGCCCCGGATGCTGGCTTATTTTTCGGATCGCGGTTACTCTTTTCGGTCTGTTCCGCAGCCTACTTATGCTGGCTACTGATCAATCAGCCGCGCACCGGTCAGGCCCGAATTATCCGCAGATTAGTATCCTGATTGCCGCCCGCAATGAAGAAGCAACGATTCTGGATTGCCTGAAAGCCATCAGTCAACTCGATTGCTCATCTGATGCTGTTGAAGTGCTGATTGGCAATGACCAGTCTACCGACCGAACTGGATCGGTTGTCGCCGACTTTATCGCTGATAAAGCAAATTTTCAGCTCGTTACCATAATCGAAAATAGGGCAGGTTTGGTTGGGAAAGCCAATGTACTGGCCCAGTTAGCACGCATGGCGCGTGGCCAGTTTCTCTTTTTTACAGATGCCGATACGCGAGTGCCGCCCGAATGGCTCCCCGACATGAGCCGTCAGTTTACGCAATCGGTGGGTATCATTACGGGTATTACGTTGCCCACGGGCCCGAAACTCTTTCACAAACTTCAGACCATCGACTGGCTTTACAACCTCACCCTGACGCATTTGATGAGTAGTGTGGGCGTTCCCGTTACTGCTATGGGCAACAATATGGCTGTCAGCCGGGTGGCTTACGAGGCCGTTGGCGGGTATGAATCACTGCCGTTTTCGGTAGTTGAGGATTACACGCTGTTTCAGGCAGTTGTGGCCAAAGGTTACGACTTTCGCAATTTGCTAAGTGAACAGGTGCTGGCTCACACAAAGCCTGTTGATACGTTCCGGGCGTTCCTGCAACAACGTAAACGCTGGATGCGGGGTGCTATGAGCTTACCTGTCTGGATGGTTATTTCACTGTATGCACAATACCTGACGCTGCCGCTTTTGGTGCTGCTCGCCTGGTTCTCACCCGCGCTGGCTGTTGCTCTATACGTAGTGAAACTGTTTATTCAAACGCTGGTCATTTCATTTGGATTAGGTCGGCTGCGGCAAACCAACTTATGGCCTTACGCGTTGCTATTTGAGATTTATCAACTCATTATCGGACCGCTATCGGTTATTTTTTACTTATCACCCACGCCCATTAATTGGAAAGGAAGGAAATATAGCTAGTTGTAAGTCGGAGAGTCGTAAGGCATAAGTAGATTACAGTAAGAATGCTTATGCCTTACGACTCTCCGACTTACGACTAAATTTACTTAGAAACTATCTGAAAATTATTTCTTACTTGGTCTGAAACCCCCTCAATCCCCTGAAGGGGACTTTTCTCCCTCTCTAACAAAGTCCCCTTCAGGGGATTGAGGGGGTTTCAAACAGCTTCTTATGACATTTATTGACACCCACGCCCACATTTACGACGACCAGTTTGATGAAGATCGGGAGGCAATGCTGCATCGTGCTGAAAACCAACTGGTAAGCCAGATCTGGATGCCCAACTGCGCCCGCGAAACTGTGCCCGGCATGATGGCACTCGCCGAAACATACCCCGAACGTTGCCTGCCGATGATGGGCCTGCATCCAGCCTACGTTACCAGTACGTTTGAGGATGAGTTGGCTCATGTAGAAGACCAACTGAATCGCCATGCGTTTATGGCCGTTGGCGAAATAGGCCTGGATTTTTATTGGGATATGAGCTACGTAGATCAGCAGTTCGTTGCCTTCGAAACGCAGTTGCGATGGGCCGCAGCACAGAAGTTACCCGTTTCGATGCATACCCGTTCCGGTCACGATCGAAACGCCTTTGCCGAAGCCGCTGATCTCATCGAGAAATTAGCACTACCCGGGCTGACCGGTATTTTTCACTGCTTCGTTGGCACGCTCGACGAGGCTAATCGAGCCATTGAGCTAGGGTTTAAACTCGGTATTGGCGGGGTTAGTACATTCAAAAACGGGGGATTACACAACGTACTACCGCACGTTGACCTGGCGCATCTGGTGCTTGAAACGGATGCGCCTTACCTCGCGCCAGTTCCATACCGGGGTAAACGTAACGAACCTTCTTACGTACAAATCATAGCCCAACGTATTGCCGACCTGAAACAGATTAGCCTGGATGATGTGGCTCGCCACACAACCGCTAACGCACTGTCCTTACTGCCAGCCCTTTACGCTAATTTATTGCCGGGTTGACATAGCTAATTGCCAGGCCGCATTCGGCGTCAGTCCGTATTGCTTTTGACAAAAACTACGGGCTGAAGTCCGTCGATACAATATGCCTTACAAAACAGTTTATATTAACCCCAGTATTCTGAATCGTCCACGTGCCTCGGTTTTGGTTATTTACACCGGTGGTACGTTTGGCATGGTGTATGACCAGAAAACCAGCCAACTCATTCCCTTCGATTTCGAGCGTGTGCTGGATCGCCTACCCGAATTGCACCGGCTGGATTTTGAGATTACCATGCTCACGTTGCCCGAAATCATTGATTCGTCCAACATGAAACCGACGATCTGGGTCGAGTTGGCACAAATCATTCAACAGAATTACGAGCAATATGACAGCTTTGTCATTCTACACGGTACTGATACGATGGCGTATACGGCGTCGGCGCTGAGTTTTATGCTGGTTGGTCTGAATAAACCGGTTATTCTGACGGGCGCGCAATTACCCATTGGAGTGGCCCGTAGCGACGCCCGCGAAAATTTTATTACGGCACTTGAAATTGCTGCCGCAGTGGACGCTGCCGCCGTGGATTCGGCCGCCACTGGAGACCAGAAAAATGGCCGCCCGATTGTTCCGGAGGTTTGCGTGTATTTCAATTCATTTCTACTGCGAGGTAACCGTTCCACCAAGCACGAGAGCGTCCAGTTTAATGCGTTTACTTCGGAAAACTATCCACATCTGGCCACTGCGGGTGTCAGTATCGACTACAACCGGCCATTCATTCGGCCGTATCAACCTGAACAGTCCCTGACACTACGTACTACGCTGGATACGAACGTAACGATTCTAAAGCTCTTTCCAGGCATTACGCAACCGGTGGTAGAATCCATTGTTACCATTAAAAACCTGCGGGGGTTGGTACTTGAAACCTTTGGCGCTGGAAATGCGCCTACAGACAGGTGGTTTCTGGACACGATCAAAGACGCGATCGACCGTGGAGTCATGGTGTTCAACGTATCGCAGTGCGAGGGTGGCCGCGTTACGCAGGGTCAATACCAGACCAGCAAAGAACTTCAGCAAATCGGCGTTGTAAGCGGAGCCGACATTACAACAGAAGCCGCTATTACCAAACTCATGGTGTTTCTGGGTAATGAAAGCAATCCATCGGCGTTGCGAACACGACTAGCCCAGTCTCAAAGTGGGGAAATGGCAGACCAATGAAGCAGTATTATAGAAAAGTCAGTTTACTGAAAACTTCATAGAACGGCCTTATAAAAAAACGATTTGGATTACGCCGAGCCTTTTTGGACTTGAACTATCCACTTCTATGCCAGTTCGAGATTCATGGAAGTACTTATATTC
This sequence comes from Spirosoma jeollabukense, assembly GCF_054777855.1. Taxonomy (NCBI): domain Bacteria; kingdom Pseudomonadati; phylum Bacteroidota; class Cytophagia; order Cytophagales; family Cytophagaceae; genus Spirosoma; species Spirosoma jeollabukense. The sequence goes on along the minus strand of NZ_BAAHAD010000014.1, from coordinate 51,180 downwards.
CTGCTCATCGTGAGTACACTCTGGTTATTACTAAGCCTAATTACAGTCCTCTCGAATCTTCGCGACAACCGGTTATAACTGTCGGATTTTGCTTTTTTTCTCATTTGCATCTTACTCTTTGCCGTCGTTATTTGGCTTAATCTACCGGTAGGTAATGATATTTATTAAAATATTATATCAGTAACATTTCGTGTCTGGTTGTTGATGGTTACCTTTGAGTTTTATTTATCGTGTGCTTCAACAACCATGAAAAAGAAGACTCTTCTTCCTATCCCCGGTCCCTGGACGCTTATTATCCTAATTAGCGCAACTGTCTTCTTTCTACTTGTTCGGGGAATTTTGCGTTTATTCTAAGCGTGTATCCTTTCTAGTTTCACTCCCTGATTAGTTTCGTTTATATTAAAATAATATTAAAATTACTTAAGTATAAATCCTCATAGTTTGTGGTAAGCGTATATTGGGTCTATTTCACTTCCATTCCTATGCTTACTAAAAAAATTTCACTCCCCGGTCCCTGGACGATAGTAATGGCTCTAGGCTTTGCGGTATTTGTTTTAATCGTCCAGTATATTATAAACTTGTTTTAACAGTCATACTTCATCAGTGGTGATCCTGAGCTACTTTCAGGGTGGATCTAACTAAGCTCATTTGGCATCAAATTAATAAAGCTTCCATTGTAGGGTACTTTTTTAATAAATGTGGACATTTGCCGGTTGAGTAGTCTTTCTTTTATCTACTCAGTTCCAACAAGTTACTACCAACTGCTTTTTTTCTTCCAGGCTAGTTCTTGCTTTTCTACTTCTCTTCTTGTTATTTCGCGTTCCGGTTTGCGATTACGTTCGTATTTTTCAGTGATCTACGAATAAACGGTCTACAAAAACGCGCAAATAGAAATAATCAACTGCCTGTTTATCAACCAAATAGGTGGTTTTACTAGAGAGGTGTCCGAGTGGTTGAAGGAGCACGCCTGGAAAGTGTGTATGCGGGAAACTGTATCGAGAGTTCGAATCTCTTCCTCTCTGCACCGCTCATAAGCGGACGTACGACCAACAAAATAGAGAGCTGCCAGAGTGGTCGAATGGGTCTGATTCGAAATCAGAAGTACTCGCAAGGGTACCGGGGGTTCGAATCCCTCGCTCTCTGCCAAACTGATGCGTAACCAACTTAATGTAAGTTGGTTACGCATTTTTATTTAATCTGGTAGTTAACAAGGCTCTTCACTTCACTGTTGACTCCTAACCATTGACTAACGACTATTTTTATGTGGCAGGAACAGGACAATCAACTCACCCGCGAGTTTACGTTTGCCAATTTTAGTGAGGCTTTTGCCTTTATGACCCGAGTGGCCCTCGCTGCCGAGAAGATGGATCATCATCCCTGGTGGTCGAATGTGTATAATCAGGTGACGATTAAACTGTCTACCCACGATGCCGGTAACGTAGTGACTGAAAAAGACCGTAAACTGGCCGCCGTGATTGATTCCTTGATTGGTTAGTCAACGGCTGTTAGTGATTAGTCAATAGGCGTATTCTCCGTACCAATGACTGACGACTATTGACTAGTTTTGCGTCATGAAATTGTACCTCGTGCCGACGCCCATCGGTAATCTTGACGACATTACACTACGGGCCATTAAAATTCTGCAAAGCGTAGACGCGATTCTGGCCGAAGATACCCGTACGTCGGGCGTGTTGCTACGTCATCTGAACATCAGTAAGCCGCTACATAGCTACCATATCTTCAACGAACATCAGACCGTACAGCGATTGGTGGCCCAGTTGAAAGAAGGGAAAACGTTGGCGTTGGTGTCAGACGCAGGAACGCCGGGAATCTCAGATCCTGGTTTTTTACTGGTACGCGAATGTATCAAAAATGATATTCAGGTAGAATGCCTGCCCGGCCCAACAGCCTTTGTACCAGCCCTTGTTAATTCGGGCTTACCCAATGATCGGTTTACGTTCGAGGGATTTCTGCCGCACAAAAAAGGTCGTCAGGCGCGACTGGGCGAACTGGCAGGGGAGGAGCGAACCATGGTTTTCTACGAATCGCCCCACCGATTACTCAAAACCCTTCAACAGTTTGCGGATACGTTCGGAGCTGAACGCCCCGCCAGCGTATCCCGCGAATTGACCAAGAAGTTTGAAGAGAATCAACGGGGTCCGTTGTCGGAGCTTATTACGTACTTTGCTCAAAAAACGATAAAAGGTGAACTTGTCGTTTGTGTACAGGGAAAAGAACCGAGCCGGGGAAAAGCTAAACGAGTGTATGACAACGACAGTGATGACAATGAAGACGATGAGTAATTGGGTAGGGGTAAGGGGCAAGAGGCATAGGGCAACGAAGTGGTTTTCCATTTTACTACTTTTCCTTGGTCTATCAGTCTTCACTTCTCATTCACCAGTCGCCCAAAGTGCACCCGTTAGCCAAACGCTGTCGCCTGCTGCGCGGATGAGCCTGATTACGTATGGCCCCGGTGATGATGACATTTCGTCGGTGTTTGGCCATACCGAAATTCGGCTTGTTGATCCGGCACTTGGCATTGATCGGGATTACAGCTATGGCGGCTTCGACTACAATGCTGACGGGTTTATTCTTAAATTCTTACGGGGTACGTTGCCCTATCATGTCGCGGTTTACAACATCTACCAGGTCATGTATTACTATCAGCAGACGAACCGGAGTATTCGGGAACAGTCGCTGAATCTTTCCCCTGCCCAGCGGCAACGGTTGTTTGCGGCTCTGGAAAAGAATTATTTACCCGAGAATCGCGAATACCGGTATAAGTTCTATTATGACAACTGCTCGACTCGTCCCCGCGACATGATTGTCGATGCCTGTGGTGATAGCCTGACCATTCCATCCCGGTCGCGTATGACCGGCAAGTCGTACCGCGATCTGATGAATGAGTACCTGAATGAGCGCCCCTGGTATCAATTAGGCATGAACCTGGCGATTGGACAACCCGCCGATGAGCAGACCGATGGCTGGCGGGCCATGTACCTCCCCAATGAATTGCATGACCAGCTCGCCCGGGCAACGTTGCGGCAGGCCAATGGACAATCGGTTCCGCTGGTCCAGAGCGAACAAACGATTTTTGCGGCTCAAAAATTATTTCGTCAACAGGTTCCCTTCTTTTTCGATCCCGATGTGGTCTTCACGATCCTGGGCATTATTGTCGCACTATTTACGATTCGGCGGTATATGGTGGCCGGAAAAGTCGATCGCTGGTTCGACCGCCTTCTGTTCGGCACCGTAGGCTTTCTGGGCTGGTTTCTGTTCCTGCTGTGGATGATTCGGGACGACGGTGTTACGGGCTGGAATCCAACGTTACTCTACTTAATGCCGCTGCACCTGCCCCTGATTTACTGGGCAACCAGTTCGAAAGCTACCGCCCGGCGCCGGACTCTGTATTTTGGCATTACGTCGGTTCTGATTCTGCTCGGGATTTTTTTATCGAACATACCCGGCGGTTTCGATGTGGTCTTCCCCCTGACGTTACTTATTCGGTGCATGGTGAATATACAACTGAACCGACGCGTTCAAACCCCAGCACTGATTGACTGAGCTGCGTTTGATCTGCACCGGCATTGATCCCAGTCAGATCAAAAGCAGATTTCTACGGCTGATTATAATTTCGACGGAAGTTGCTTTCTCTGAATGAAGAACAAATCGTCCCTCTCATTCCATGAAAAAACTACTTTTCCCCAGTTTGCTGCTGATCTGGGTTAGTCAGGTGCTGGCTCAACCTGTCGAACGTTTCGTTAAAGTTATTGTCACGCCCGACCATGCCGACTGGGTGTATAAAACGGGTGAGCCGGTTAAATTCAACGTATCAGTCTACCGAAACAACGTATTGCTGAAGGGCGCTAAACTACGCTACGAGATTGGACCCGAGAAGATGCCGCCTGCCAAAAAAGAAACGGTTACGTTGCCCGACGGTATAGTCGCGCTAGACGGCGGCACCATGAAGACGGCGGGTTTTCTGCGCTGCATTGCTACCGTCGAGTTGGATGGTAAAGAGTATCGGGGGCTGACAACCGCGGGATTTGACCCACAGGTCATAAAGCCAACTGTTGCTAACCCCACCGATTTTAAGGCATTCTGGGATAATGCCAAAGCGGACCTGGCCAAGATTCCAGTGGATGCGCGGATGACGTTGCTACCGGAACGCTGCACCGAACTCACCAACGTGTATCACCTTAATTTACAAAATATCAATAATTCCCGCTTCTACGGAATTTTGTGCGTTCCGAAAAAAGAAGGAAAATACCCCGCCATTTTGCGTGTGCCGGGCGCTGGTGTTCGGCCCTACAATGGTATGATTGCCGAAGCGGAAAAGGGCTTCATCACGCTCGAAGTCGGTATTCATGGTGTGCCGGTTACGATGGACCCCGTTGTTTATGAAAACCTCAGCCGGGGACCTTTGAATGGCTATCCAGCGGCTAACCTCGACGACCGTGACCGGTATTACTACAAACGGGTTTATTTAGGTTGCGTACGGGCCGTAGATTTCCTGGCCAGCCTACCGCAATATGATGGCCAGAATATGGCGGTTACGGGCGGAAGTCAGGGGGGCGCGCTGAGTATCGTTACCGCCGGACTTGATTCCCGCATCAAGTGGCTGGGCGCTTATTACCCGGCTCTATGCGACGTAACGGGTTACCTCAACGGTCGGGCAGGGGGCTGGCCGCATTTGTTCGCGGGTAAAGAACTGGATTATAATAACAAACCCGACCGTATCAAAACGACGGGTTATTATGACGTAGTGAACTTTGCGCGTTTCGTGAACGTACCGGGTTATTATTCGTGGGGCTTCAATGATGAAACCTGCCCGCCCACATCCATGTACGCGGCCTATAACGTCATCCCTGGCCCCAAGATGCTGGACGTTACTTACAAAGACACCGGTCACTGGACCTATCCGGAACAAACCGAAAAGATGACCGCCTGGCTGCTGGGCCAACTGAAAGGAGGGAAATGAGCTGAATAATAGGTTTTCATTCTCGTCGGGTTTTAACCCGGCGCAGTTGCCAAATTAGATTGTCATTGAAAAATTGCTAGTATGAGTTAGCAATTGATTAATGTCAGGCAACTATCAATTGCGCTGGGTTTTAACCCGGCGGGAATCAAAAGTAATAAACGCAACCAAACTGGTGGATTTTTCGTAGAAATAGAATGAAACTCTTTGTTAATAGTGCGCTCAACGATTCGCTTAAAGCCGAACTTCGGCAACAACTTTCAATTGATCAGGACGCCGAACCCATAACGATCGTTTTTCGGCATGATCTTCCCGTCGACCAGCAGCAGGCCGAGTTTCAATCGGCGGAGATGGTGCTGGGTAATCCACCTGCCGCCTGGTTTACCGACCCTGTGCCGAATCTGAAATTCTGGCAGTTGGATTCGGCCGGGTTCGATGGCTACAAACATGTGCAGCTAACGGCGTCCATTGCCAACATGGGCGATTACTTTGCCTGGCCCTGTGCTGAAACCATGCTGGCGGGAATTTTAGCCATGTACCGGCGTATTCCTGAATTGGCAGTGCTGCAAAGTCGGTCCGAATGGGTGGGTGCCCCCATCCGTGAGCGTATGGATTCACTACGTCATAAGGAGGTGGTTATTCTGGGGACGGGTACCATTGGGCAGGCCATGCGCCAAATGCTGAGAGGCTTCAATTGCGAGATAAAGATGCTGGCCCGTACTGATCTCCATGCTGATTTACACACGGCGGATCAACTGAAGGCCGTGTTACCGCAAACGGATATTGTTATCAATTGCCTGCCTGGTACGGCAGTGGGGTTCTATTCGGCTGATCTGATCGGGGCGATGAAACCCGGTAGCCTGTATGCCAATGTAGGGCGGGGCACCACCACCGATGAGCCGGCCCTAATCAGGGCCTTGCAAGCGGGGAAACTAGCCGGCGCTGTACTCGACGTAACGGCTAAAGAACCCATTCCGGCCGATAATCCGCTCTGGACATTGCCGAACGTTTTGCTGACGCAGCATACGGGCGGAGGGCAGCCCCATGAAGATGCCGGGAAGGTGACGCAGTTCCTGCGCAATTTCAGTCGTTTGCGCGCCGGGGAACCGTTGGAAAATGCAGTAGAGTTGGGACGGGGCTATTAAACCAACGAAACTACGTAGTCAGCGAAATTGGCCTTTTTGAGCCTTTGGTGCCTGTTTTTTCAACTTTTCTTTGTATATTTAAGGAGTCGAACGCTATACGTAACGTTCTCCACATCCGCCAATAAATCTAGTGGAATAGTTCCTGCAACAAGTCGATGACAAACGAAGAAAATGAACTACCAATGGACGACGATCAATTGCAGCCCGACGCGGAGTTAACTGCCGACGAAACTGTACCGACCGACGCCGTTGAGCTGAATGATGCCTCAAGTGAACCACCTACCCAGGCCCTGCATGATCAGACGGTCGTGTCGGGCCTATATGAAAATTACTTTCTCGATTACGCATCCTACGTTATTCTCGAACGGGCCGTACCGGCTGTAGAAGACGGGCTGAAGCCCGTTCAGCGCCGGATTCTGCACGCTCTGAAAGAGATGGACGATGGACGCTTTAATAAAGTGGCCAACGTGATCGGGCAAACGATGCAGTTTCACCCGCACGGCGATGCGTCCATTGGTGAAGCGCTGGTCAATATTGGTCAAAAAGAACTCCTGTTCGATACCCAGGGAAGCTGGGGCGATGTCCGGACGGGCGATGGCGCGGCTGCTCCGCGTTACATTGAAGTACGGCTCTCCAAGTTCGCTCAGGATGCTGTTTACAACGACAAAACCACAGAATGGCAACTTTCCTACGACGGCCGGAAACGAGAGCCCGTTACGTTGCCCGTTAAGTTTCCGCTGCTGCTGGCACAGGGTGTAGAAGGTATTGCCGTTGGGCTTTCAACCAAAATCCTGCCGCACAACTTTAATGAACTGATTGAGGCCTCGATCAATATTCTCAAGGATAAACCGATCTCGCTGTTCCCCGATTTTCAGACCGGAGGCCATATCGATGTCAGTAATTACAACGATGGGCATCGGGGTGGCAAAGTGCGGGTACGGGCCAAAATTGAGGAAATTGACAAGAAGACCCTCGCCATTCGCGATGTGCCTTATGGCATAACGACCTCACAATTGATCGATTCGATTGTGAAGGCGGCTGAGGTAGGAAAAATACGGATCAAAGCGCCGAGCCGGAACGTAGCAGCTGTGGTCGATAATACCGCCAAGGACGTCGAGATTCTGGTGCATTTGCAACCCGGTGTCTCACCCGACGTAACGATTGATGCGCTCTACGCCTTTACCGACTGCGAGGTGTCCATTTCGCCCAACGCCTGCGTGATCATCGGCGACAAACCCCACTTTGTCAGCGTCTCGCAGATTCTGCGGGTCAATACCCATCAAACGGTGCAGTTGCTGCAACGTGAGCTGGAAATTCGACGTAGTGAGTTATTGGAGCGGCTGTTGTACAGTTCGCTCGAAAAGATTTTCATCGAGAATCGGATTTATCGTAAAATTGAAGAGTGCGAAACGTTCGAGGCCGTTCTTGAAACGATTGATAAAGCGCTTAAACCATTCAAAAAGCAGTTTTACCGGACTATCGTTCAGGATGATCTTATCCGCCTGACAGAAATTAAAATCAAGCGGATTTCCAAGTTCGATGGCTTCAAGGCGGAAGAGTTAATGCGTCGGCTGGAGCAGGAACTGGCCGAGACGGAAGATAATCTGGCTAACATCACGCGCTATGCCATTGCGTATTACAAAGATCTGCAAAAGAAGTATGGCAAAGGCCGCGAACGCAAAACCGAGATCCGGGCGTTTAACACCATTGCCGCGAGCGTTGTGGCGGCTGCTAACCAGAAACTGTATGTTGACCGCGAAGGGGGTTTCATCGGTTCAGGTCTGAAGAAAGATGAGTACGTTAGCGATTGCTCGGATATTGATGACATTATCGTGTTCCGGCGCGATGGCAAGTGCATGGTCGTGAAAGTGGCCGATAAGGTGTTTGTCGGAAAGGACATTGTCTACGTAGCGGTATTCAAGAAAAATGACGAGCGTAAGATTTATAATATGATTTATCTGGACGGGAAGTCGGGCATTTCGATGGCCAAGCGATTCCCCGTCACGGGCGTTACGCGTGACCGCGAGTACGATCTGACGATGGGCAACCCCAAATCGAAACTGACATATTTCAGTGCGAACGATAACGGCGAAGCCGAAGTCATTACCGTAAATCTGACGGCGCAGAGTTCGGCCAAGATCAAACAGTTCGACTTTGATTTTGCGTCCATTGCGATCAAAAACCGGTCGGCACAGGGTAATATTCTGACGAAATATCCGGTTCGGAAAATTACGCAGAAAACGGGTGGCGTATCGACGCTTGGTGGTGTCGATATCTGGTACGACGAGCACCTAGGACGACTTAACCGGGACGAGCGAGGTAAATTACTGGGTAACTTCGACGCTAAAGACAGTATTTTAGTGGTGTATAAAGAAGGCCAGTACGAATTGACCAGTTTTGACCTTACGAATCGATACGAGCCGAATGAGATTGCTGTTTTGCAGAAGTTTGATCCTGAAACGGTGATCTCTGCGGTATATTACGAAGCTGCGCAGAAGGCCTGGTATGTGAAGCGGTTTAAAGTCGAGACGACAACGATCGATAAGAAATTCAGCTTCATTGGCGACACAAAAGGGTCGAAGGCTTTAGCCGTAACGGCTGACAGTCATCCACGTATTGAACTTCAGCACCAGGTGAAAGACCGGGGACCCCTGGAGAAAATGGTGTTGGAACCGGAAGGCTTCATTGATGTACGAGGCTGGAAAGCCTTGGGGACCAAACTTCCCTATGTTAAAGTGAAAGAAGTTAAACTACTGGCGCCCAAGGTGGTCAAAGAGTCGGTTAAAGCTCCGTTGATTATTGAACCCATTGGTGAAGTTGCAACGGAATCAGAGGCTAAGGAGTCTGTACAGTTAGGCTTGTTTTCTTGAGAGAAATAAGGCAGTAAACGCTTACTACGTGATGGATAAACCCTTGTTAGGATTACGAACGGTACTTTACGCGGCTCCGGATCTTAGTAGCACAAAAGAGTGGTATGCGAAGGCATTAGGCATTGAACCTTACTTCGACCAGCCATTCTACGTAGGATTTAACGTGGGAGGCTATGAGTTGGGGCTCGATCCTGCTGCACAAATTGCTGATGGCAGTACAATCACGTATTGGGGTGTTGCCAATATCGAAACTGGTTTGCAACACTTTATGAGTTTAGGTGCCACTGCCCACACCGACATTCAGGATGTGGGCGATGGAATTAAGACCGCAACCATCAGAGATCCCTTTGGTAATGTGGTTGGGCTAATCGAAAATCCGCATTTTAGCTTGTAAATGAATGAACACGACCTTGGCCACTAAGTACAGCGACGATCCGCCCCAGGAAGCTGTGGGAGTCCGGGTGGTCAAGCTGACCATCAAAATCGGTATTGTATGCCTGTTTATTGGGGCAACGGTCGTGCTTATTTGCAACTGGTGGGTGGTTAGCAGTACACGCAATCAAATCTATTTCAACGTTAGCGAATTACCATCCAATGAGGTTGGTCTGGTATTAGGTACCAGCAAATTTGTCAGGACTGGTAAAGAAAATCTGTTTTTCCGGTACCGGATGGAAGCTACGGCCCGGCTCTGGAAAGAGGGCAAGGTGAAGTACCTGATTCTGAGTGGGAATAATGATTCAGAGTATTATAATGAACCGGTAGACATGCAGCGCGCATTGGTGAAACTTGGGGTCCCTGCATCGGTCATGACGCTCGATTATGCGGGTTACCGCACGTTTGATTCAGTAGTACGTTGTAAGGACGTTTTCAATCAGGAGAAAATTACGATCATCTCCCAAAATTTCCACAACGCCCGCGCGCTCTACATCGGCAATCATGAAGGGATGGAAGCCATCGCCTTTGCTGCTCAGGATGTCCCCGATGGCTATTCACTACGTACCCTTATTCGGGAGTATCTGGCTCGTCCCTACGCGTTGCTCGACGTGTATGTTGTCCGCCCGCAGCCAGAAAAAGGTAATTTGGAGCGGAGGTAAACTGCTATTCTGGGGGTGCTGTTTGTTATATAACTGGCGATGTGTATGACTCATTTACCGTGAAAACAGGCTCCTCTATTTTTGTTTTTACCCCAAGGTTATAGTCGTTTTGGCGGCAGTAGAGAAAGCGTTTCCGTGGCTTTTTTTTCGGAAGCCTGTCAATATTGATTTACCTTTGCGCTTTATTCATACTCACTTATGATTCCCAACGACGAACTAATCCGCATTATAGATCTTTTAAACACAACATACGAAGGAGAGGAAGCCTGGCATGGTCCCTCCGTCGTTGACGTGTTGCGGGGAGTAACGCCCGATATGGCCGGACGACGGATTTCTCCCAATACCCACAGCATTGCCGAGCTGGTTTTTCACATGACCAGCTGGCGCATTTTCTGCGTTAAGAAAATGCAGGGCGATGAAAAATTTGATATTACGACGCCCGATAAAAATTTTGGGGCATTACCCGATAAAATTGATGATTTTGAGTGGGAAGCTCTCGAAATGGAACTGAGTTTAAGTCAGGAAGAACTTATTAACGAGTTGGATAAGCGCGACGACGACGAGTTCCTGGAGGATGTAGTACCCGGTCGTGACTATACGTACTACGACATGTTGCATGGGATCATCAATCACGACATGTATCATACGGGTCAGATTATGATCCTTCAGAAAGCACTGGCGTCGAAAGGAATTGTTTCCCGCTACGACGATGATACCGATGAATATGGCTCACCGTTCGGCAGCAGTCAGGAACACGACGATTATTATTGAAAAAACAGTGAATAATGTAGAGTGAATAGTGAAAAATAGCTTCTCTACCTTATTCTTCACTTTTCACTCTACATTTTTCGCTTAGTTTGAACTACTGGCTCGTCAAATCTGAACCCGATCATTACGGGTGGCATCACTTTATTGAACAAGGGCGCGCCATCTGGGAAGGCGTTCGTAACTACCAGGCACGTAATAATCTGAAAGCCATGCAACTGGGCGATCAGGTCTTGTTTTATCACAGTGTTATCAAACCTGGTGTTATTGGGTTGGCGAAAGTAGTACAGGAAGCCTATCCCGATCCTACGGTAACCAATGATCCGGCACAAGCCAAATTTGGATGGGTGGTTGTTGATCTTGAACCGATAATGGTCTTCGACAAACCTGTTCCACTCGCTCTTATTAAAGCGGAGCCGCTGCTGGCAAACATTAGCCTTATCCGGCAGTCGCGGTTGTCAGTCATGCCTGTCCGTCCCGATGAATTTGAGCTGATTTTAAAAATGGGACAGAAAGAGAATTATGAATTATGAATGATAAATTATGAATTAGTATGCTAAAAAATAATTCATAATTTATCATTCATAATTAGAAGCATATGGATGACATTCAATTAATTACGCCCAGGATTTGGTCTCAATATGAACTGATCGACTCGGGTAATTTTCAGAAACTCGAACGTTTTGGTGAGTTTATCCTGGCCCGGCCAGAACCACAGGCTATCTGGGACAAATCGCTGTCTGATTCGGATTGGGAACGCCAGGCGCATGCCATTTTTCGGCGCGACCGGCAGTCGCCAGAACGAGGTGACTGGCAAACGACGCCTGATATGCGCGATCCATGGTACGTTAAATTTCAGCAGGATGGCTTAAACCTTAAGTTTAAACTGGCACTAACGACGTTTAAGCACGTAGGTTTGTTTCCTGAGCAGGCTGACAACTGGGTTTTTATCCACGACAGAATAAAAACCATTTCGGAGAATGTACCCCGGCCAAAAGTATTAAATCTGTTTGCCTACACGGGCGGGGCGTCGCTGGCGGCTCGTCAGGCAGGAGCCGACGTAACCCACGTTGATGCCGTGAAGCCTGTGATTAGCTGGGCGCGGGAAAACATGGATCATAGCGAGTTGGATAACATTCGCTGGGTGGTTGAAGATGCCGTAAAATTCGTTCGACGCGAGGTTCGGCGGGGTAACAAGTATAACGGCATCATTCTGGACCCACCCGCCTACGGCCGTGGTCCCGATGGGGAAAAGTGGGTACTTGAAGAACAGCTCAATGAGCTGCTCAAATCCTGTGCTGATTTACTCGACCGCACCGATTTTTTCTTCATCATAAATCTGTACTCACTCGGGTTCTCATCGCTCATTTTAGAGAACCTCATGCAGCAAACGTTTGGCAACGTACCGAACTCCGAATGGGGCGAGCTGTTCGTGGCCGATCAGGCACACAAACGATTACCTTTGGGCGTATTTTATCGGTTCGCGTCGAGTTTATGAAAGCGCAAAAACCCGTTTGGGCGGAAGGTTGGCGTAAGTTTCGTTCGCTCTTTTGCTCATTCACTCTCTCGCTTTTACTATTTTCCTGTGGGAGCGATAATCGGCAGACTGCCAGCATACCGGATTTCCCGAAGCCCGGCGACAGCAGTCGTACGGAAGGGGCGTTGCGCGCGTTAACGCACGCTATAAATCAATCGTCACCTGCGTCGGCCTACGCTAAACGGGCCATTATCCTGTTATCGATGGGAAGGATAACTGATGCCCTTGCCGATATCGACGAAGCCATTAGCCGAAATGATAATGCCGGGTTCTATTACCTGACCCGCGCGCAGATTCTGCGGGCGTTGAACCAACCCGATAGAGCGCTTCAGAATGCACAGCGCGCTGAAATTCTGGGTGTTGATACCCCTGAATTATACACATTGCAGGGTGATTTGCTGCAGCAACAGAATCAGTTCGACAAGGCGAAGTTATACGTAGCAAAAGCCCTTCAAATGGCACCATACGATGGTGAAGCGTATTTTTTTAAAGGGCTGATGGCTGCTCGCCAGGGTGATACATTACAGGCGCTCGCCCTTTATCAGCAGTCGCTTCGGCTTAAGCCCCGCTATCTGGAGACGTACAATCAGCTAGCCTCCATTTATCGCGTATTGCGCGACCCAAATTCGGCGCTTATTTACAACAGGCAAGCCTTGCAGTATTTCCCTAATAATCCCAGACTCTACTACGGACGGGGCTTGATTTACCACGTAGAAGGCAAGCTTGATAGTGCGATTGCTTCATACCAGCAAACCGTACAGGTACAGCCGAATTACTACCAGGCTTTTTTTCAGATGGGACTGATCAACCAGAAATACCGCCGGTATGATGCCGCTCAGGCCAATTATCAGCGAGTGCAGCAACTGCGCCCCCAGTTTCCACGTATCTTTACGTATATTGGCTATTGCTTTGAGCAAATGGCCCAGTATGATCAGGCCATTGCTGCCTATACGAAAGCGACCCAGCAGAACGTAGCGGATCGGCAGGCTGCCGCAGGTTTATGGCGCTCGAGACGGCGACAATACGCGCAAAATTCATATAACTCATTACTTTTGCCGGATGCGCCTGACGAACAGGTGCAGACAGCCAGAAAGCGAACCGAAATAGATACGACCCGTGTTCGTATTATGACGATCCAGCCGAAAACAAAGGTTACATCCAGGTCAGGCGATTCGCTTCGGCGAACCGTAAAACCGTTGAATTGATGTATAAAGTAGGATACATGATGTATGTCTATTCATTACATTATATATCAAAAAGTAAGTGGCTTACAGTTGTAGGTAAGCTGCGGGTGCCCACAAATAAATAAGTACAAGTATGATTGCGCAGGACGAACAAATCCGCGTGACGCTGCCCGACGGTAGCGTTCGGCAATATCCCAAAGGTAGTACCGGGTTGGATATTGCTACCCAAATTAGCGAAGGGCTGGCTCGTAACGTACTGGCTGCCAAAGTGAACGGCGTCGTCCAGGATGCTACTCGACCCATTGATGAGGACGCCAATGTGCAGCTTCTGACGTGGAATGATGCCGAAGGGAAAGCCACCTTCTGGCATTCATCAGCTCACTTGTTGGCTGAAGCGCTCGAAGCCTTGTACCCCGGCACGAAGTTCGGTATTGGACCGGCTATTGAAACGGGCTTTTACTACGATGTCGACCTCGGCGGACAGCCATTTTCGCAGGAAGACTTCAAGAAAGTAGAGGACAAAATGCTCGAACTGGCCCGTCAGAAACAGCAATACATCCGCAAGCCAATGAGCAAAGCCGATGCGGTCGCCTATTTTGAGGAGAAAGGCGATCCCTATAAACTCGACCTGCTCGAAGGTCTGGACGATGGAACCATTACGTTCTACACCCAGGGCGACTTTACCGATTTATGCCGCGGGCCACACATCCCAAACACGGGTTTTATCAAGGCCGCTAAGCTGATGAACGTAGCCGGCGCTTATTGGCGCGGTAATGAAAAAAATAAGCAGCTGACCCGGATTTACGCCGTTACGTATCCTAAACAAAAAGAACTCGACGAATACCTGTACCTGCTCGAAGAAGCTAAAAAGCGGGACCACCGTAAGTTGGGTAAAGAGCTGGAACTGTTCGCGTTTTCGGAGAAAGTAGGAGCCGGGCTTCCTTTATGGCTACCGAAAGGCACAATGTTGCGTGAGCGGCTGGAGAATTTTCTGCGAAAAGCACAATCGCGGGCGGGTTATTTGCAGGTTGTTACACCCCACATTGGTAGTAAACAACTGTATGTCACATCGGGTCACTGGGAAAAATATGGCGAAGATTCGTTCCAGCCAATCAAAACGCCCGATCCGAACGAGGAGTTTTTGCTGAAACCCATGAATTGCCCGCATCACTGCGAGATCTACAAAACCAAGCCGCGTTCGTATCGTGATCTGCCGTTGCGGCTGGCTGAGTTTGGGACTGTATATCGTTATGAGCAGTCGGGTGAATTGCATGGGTTAACGCGCGTACGGGGCTTCACCCAGGATGACGCGCACATATTCTGTCGCCCCGATCAGGTTAAAGACGAGTTCATGAAGGTGATCGACCTGGTGCTTTATGTCTTTAAATCACTTGGATTTGATGACTACAGCGCTCAGATTTCGCTACGTGACCCGGAGAATAACACGAAGTACATCGGTTCCGATGAGTTGTGGGAAAAAGCGGAGTCGGCTATTATTGAAGCAGCCGCTGAAAAAGGCCTGCGCACGGTAACGGAGTTGGGCGAAGCGGCTTTCTATGGTCCCAAGCTTGATTTCATGGTTCGTGATGCCCTGGGCCGGAAATGGCAGTTGGGTACGATACAGGTGGATTATAACCTGCCGAATCGCTTTGAGTTAGAATATATTGGTGCTGATAATCAAAAGCATCGCCCTGTAATGATTCACCGGGCACCTTTTGGTTCGATGGAGCGGTTCATCGCGATTTTGATTGAGAATTCGGGCGGTAATTTCCCCCTCTGGCTTTCACCGGATCAAATTGCCATCCTGCCGATTTCGGAAAAATATGAAAGCTACGCAAATGATCTGTTTTTTACCTTACAGGAGCAGGACATTCGCGGGTTTGTCGATTTGCGCGACGAGAAAATTGGTCGTAAAATCCGCGATGCCGAAGTGAATAAAGTGCCTTATATGTTGATTGTTGGTGAGAAGGAAGCCGCCGATGGCAAAGTATCGATCCGGCGAAAAGGCCAGGGCGATTTGGGAAGTATGAGCGTAGATGAGTTTATCAATACGTTCAAAGCTGAAGTGAAGATGTAAGGATTTAATTATCAGTCGTCCGTCGATAGTTGATTATGACGTATTCATTCGATCAACTATCGGCGGATTACTATTGATTATAACCAGTATTTTAAATAGTTTTCCGAACTTTTTAGACGTGGGTACGTTATCCAAACGACCTTAAAACGTCAGTTTCAAACATTTGTTACGCTAAACACAATTTATGGCATTACCCCAGCGCAGACCACCCCGTCGCGTGGTTGAAGAACCCTACAAAGTCAATGAGCGCATACTGGCCCGCGAAGTGCGGGTGGTCGGTGAAAATGTAGAGCAGGGAATCTACGAAATAAGTAAGGCGCAGGCAATGGCCAAAGCGCAAAACCTCGACTTGGTTGAGGTGTCGCCCAATGCTGTTCCGCCCGTCTGTCGTATTGTGGACTACTCCAAGTTCAAATATGAGCAGAAGAAAAAGCAGAAAGAGATCAAGGCTAACGCCACAAAGGTTGTTATTAAAGAGATTCGTTTCGGTCCCAACACCGACGATCACGACTTCGATTTTAAGCTTAAACATGCTATTAACTTCCTTAAAGAAGGGGCGAAGGTGAAAGCCTACGTTCAGTTTGTTGGCCGGGCCATTGTCTTTAAAGACCGGGGCTTTCAACTGCTGGAGCGCTTCTCTAAAGGACTGGAAGACTACGGCAAGATTGAAGCCGAACCCAAACTCGAAGGCAAGCGCATGAGTATGTTCCTGTCGCCGAAAGTGGTTGTTCCTAAAAAATAACCTATGAGCCACTGGCAGCGCTAAAACAAGCGTTGCTTCTGCTCGACTACCTCATTTTATAACCCTGTTTCGATTCGTTCCAGCGAAAATCGGAACAGGGTTTTTGACGTTGGTTTATAGCCTTTGTCATCAGCCCAACTAGGTATCTGTAACATTTTATACGAATAACAATGATCTGCTGATTATGAGCTTTTTTTTGTATCTTTGCGCCCTGTTTACTTAAATTTCCGTACAAAGCGGGTTACTGCAATGCCAAAAGTAAAAACAAACTCGGCTGCCAAGAAGCGTTTCAAGCTGACTGGCACCGGAAAAATCAAACGGAAGCACGCCTTCCACAGTCACATCCTGACGAAAAAAGGAACCAAGCAGAAGCGCAATTTAGTGCACGACACGCTGGTTGCTGCCCCTGATGAGCGTCGTATCAAAGCGCTGTTGAACATCTAGTCAGCATTAAAAGATGAGCACAATGAAACTTGTTGTGTAGCATCGCAAAGGACGCAGTTGCGTCCTGGTTTCACGTTTCACCCGAGGCCGGGCTAAAAAGAGACTGATGAATGATGCATGATGAATGGTAGTTAACGAAAAGATTACTCGTCACTATTTATTCTACACGCTACGTTCTTCTTCCGCCCGTCGTCAAAAAACAAGTAACAAACAATGCCACGTTCAGTCAATCACGTAGCCTCACGGGCACGTAGAAAAAAAGTAATGAAGTTGGCCAAGGGCTACTTTGGTCGGCGTAAAAATGTTTGGACGGTTGCCAAGAACGCCGTCGAAAAAGGCTTAGGATACGCTTATCGTGACCGAAAAGCCAAAAAGCGTGATTTCCGGGGTCTCTGGATTCAACGAATCAACGCTGGTGCCCGGATTCACGGTCTATCGTATTCGGCATTTATGGGTGCACTGAATAAATCAGGCATCGAACTAAACCGGAAAGTATTGGCCGATCTAGCCATGAACCACCCGGAAGCCTTTGCCGCTGTTGTTGAACAAGTGAAGTAAACAGAACTGACTATATAAAACCCCGGTGATGAGCCGGGGTTTTGTTGTTTTAAAGCAGTACCGTATACGGAAAACCGCACTACGTCTGCACGATTTTTGTCTTGATCCCTACCCGTTCGCCATCAGCCTGGCGGCCCAGCAAATAGGCGTCCAGTTCCGTCTCGCCCACCAGGAACACCTGCCGCACGGTCAATTCTTTTTCTAAAAACTGCTTGAGTTGTTGGAATTTGGCCGTTCGGGTTTTCTCCTCATCCGTATACCAATCCTGTTCATTGGTAACTGGCTCCCAAAAGTCATTTTCTGGCATTTCTTCCACGTATATGGAAGGCGGCAGCATCTGCCAATCTTTAATTTGGCTAACCGTCAAGGGCTCAGCCTGTTTGAGATAGCAGGTTATGGGTGCCAGGGGTTCGTCGGATTCACTTGGGTAGAGTAATCCCGTTAGAAAGGGGCTGATTTGTTCGCTAAAGGACGTAGTATCTGCAATAGGATCGCTACTTCTAGGTTCTTCGTTCGTCATATATACCGGCAGATTCAAGACAAATTAACCAATTATGGGTTAAGTATGTAATCAATATCATTTTAGTGCGGATTGTTACAATTCTTATCCGTTAAACTCAATACAAACCTTTATTATCATGTTAGAAACCTTAATGAATCTGGTCAAGCAACACGCGGGCCAGGCGGTAATCAATAATCCCGCTATTCCTAATGCACAAAATGACAGTGTCATGCAAACGGTTGCCAGCAGCATCATGAGTGGCCTGGGGCAACAGGCGCAGGGTGGTGGTCTTGGTAATTTGCTTGGGATGGTCGTTAATGGTGGCAATGTGCAGCAAAGCTCCGTAACACAGGGCGTTCAGCAGCATGTTGAACAAAACCTAATGGAGAAACTGGGTATTTCGCCCCAGGTAGCTATGTCGGTCGCAAGTGCCGTGGTGCCGATGGTATTGAGTAAACTGATGCACAAAGCGGCTGATCCGAATGATTCCAGTGTCGATGGTAATTCGATTATGGGAGCCGCAACGGGTCAGCAAGGCGTTGACTGGATGGGTATGGCCGGTTCTGCTATGGCAGATGGCAAACTGGATATGAACGACCTGATGCGGGTTGCTGGTCAACAGACTGGTGGCGGAGGTGGTCTTGGCGGTATGCTGGGTGGCTTGTTTGGCAAGTAATCCCGCACACGTCAAATAAATTCTTTGTAGAAATAGTACGTAGTCCCGTCGTAATCACCCAGTAGTAGGTAGGTGATTACGACGGGACTTTTCCGTTCGCCACGCTTATCGTTCAGGGACGAACATAAAGAGTTGATTGCCGTAATAGTATGGCGTCTCGTTGCCTGGCCTTTCCATAATGAATGCCAGTCGGCGAGATTTGTCATGTATTTGTGCTATAAGTTTACATTACGCGCCAATATGGCCCTTTGTAACGTATCTTCTGCCAATCTGACAGCAAATCAATCAATTTTTCGGGCTGGCATCTGTATTGTTAGATAGAACATGTCTGTCAGTTTTAACCACAGCATACAAGAAACTAAACCAAGTTATGGGAAAGATTATTGGTATTGACTTAGGCACCACGAACTCGTGCGTGGCCGTGATGGAAGGCAACGAGCCGGTTGTAATCCCCAACTCCGAAGGAGCCCGGACTACACCGTCTGTGGTCGCGTTTATGGACAACGGCAACGGCGAACGTAAAGTCGGTGCACCCGCCAAACGCCAGGCCATCACCAACCCAAAAAATACGATTTCTTCGATTAAGCGTTTCATGGGTAAACGCTATAGTGAAGTAACGAACGAAATTAAAAATGTCGCTTACGACGTAGAAAACGGTCCGAACAGTACACCCCGTGTACGTATCGGTGATCGTCAATATACACCCCAGGAGATTTCCGCGCTGATTCTGCAAAAGATGAAGCAGACGGCTGAAGACTACCTTGGCCAAACGGTTACAGAAGCCGTTATCACGGTTCCTGCCTACTTTAATGATGCGGAGCGTCAGGCTACTAAAGAAGCGGGTGCGATTGCCGGTCTGGATGTAAAACGGATCATCAATGAGCCAACCGCTGCTGCTTTAGCCTATGGTCTGGATAAAACCAACCACGATCAGAAAATTGCCGTATTTGACCTTGGTGGCGGTACGTTTGATATTTCGATTCTAGAATTGGGTGATGGGGTGTTTGAAGTAAAATCGACCGATGGTGATACGCACCTCGGCGGTGATGACTTCGACCAGGTGATCATCGACTGGCTTGCCGATGAGTTCAAGAAAGACGAAGCAATAGATTTGCGTCAGGACCCAATGGCCCTGCAACGCTTAAAAGAAGCCGCTGAAAAGGCAAAAGTTGAACTATCGAGCTCGAACTCGACGGAAATCAACCTGCCGTATATCATGCCGGTGAATGGTATTCCCAAGCACTTAGTACGGACATTGAGCCGGGCCAAGTTC
This sequence comes from Spirosoma jeollabukense, assembly GCF_054777855.1. NCBI lineage: Bacteria > Pseudomonadati > Bacteroidota > Cytophagia > Cytophagales > Cytophagaceae > Spirosoma > Spirosoma jeollabukense. The sequence goes on along the minus strand of NZ_BAAHAD010000014.1, from coordinate 31,335 downwards.
GAGCAATTAGCCGATTCGCTGATTCAGCGGAGCCTGGAACCTTGCCGTCGTGCCCTGAAAAACGCCGGTCTGTCGGCTAGCCAGATCGACGAAGTTATTCTAGTGGGTGGTTCGACCCGGATTCCGAAAGTGCAGGAAGAAGTTGAAAAACTGTTCGGCCGGAAGCCTTCGAAAGCCGTTAACCCTGATGAAGCCGTAGCCATTGGTGCTGCTATTCAAGGTGGTGTACTGACGGGTGAAGTGAAGGACGTACTGTTGCTCGACGTGATTCCGCTATCGCTGGGTATCGAAACGATGGGTGGCGTATTTACCAAAATGGTGGACGCTAACACGACGATCCCAAGCAAGAAAGTTGAAGTTTATTCAACAGCTTCGGACAATCAGCCAAGCGTGGAAATTAACATCCTGCAGGGTGAGCGCCCAATGGCAGCTCAGAACCGTCAATTAGGTCGGTTTATCCTGTCCGATATTCCACCAGCACCACGAGGTGTTCCTCAGATTGAAGTAACGTTCGACGTAGATGCCAACGGTATTCTGCACGTAACGGCCAAAGATAAAGGCACGGGTAAAGAGCAGAAAATCCGGATCGAAGCATCGAGCGGCTTGACCGACGCTGAAATCACCCGGATGCGCGAAGAAGCCAAAGCCAACGAAGAAGCGGATAAGAAGGAACGCGAAACGGTTGAGAAAGTCAACGCGGCCGACTCAATGGTGTTCCAGACCGAGAAGCAGCTGAAAGAATACGGCGATAAACTGTCGGCTGGTAACAAGACGGCGATTGAAGATGCGCTGGCTAAACTTCGCACGGCACACGGTGCCCGCGATATAACTGCCATCGACACAGCCCTCGAAGCGTTGAACGCTGCCTGGGCAACGGCCTCGACCGAAATGTATAGCGCCGGTGCCGCAGATGGCGCCAGTGCCAACCCAACGGACGGAGCTGGTTTTGGCGGCAACGGCAATGGTTCGGCCAACGGCCAGGGCCAGCCAGCCGGTGACAACGTATCGGATGTACCGTACGAAGAAGTGAAGTAAGACCGGGATTTACCGGAATACTTTAATTTATATATGAAAGCCCCTGTCGGAAACGGTAGGGGCTTTCGTATTTAGAGAGTGGATAGTCTTTATGAGAATAATATCTATAGAAGTAGGAGAGTTATAGAAAAGTAGCTTATATTTGGCCTTTTACGTCCCATCTACTGCATCTGGAAGCTAGATCAATACTATGATTTCGAAAAAAGCTAAATACGCGATTAAAGCCTTAAAAGTTCTTACCGAAGAATATGGGAAAGGGCCAGTGTTGATTTCCTTCATTTCAGCCAAAGAAAATATACCTAAAAAGTTTTTAGAGGCTATCCTGCTGGAACTGCGTAATCATGGTATCCTCCAGAGTCAGAAGGGAAAAGGGGGCGGGTATCTGCTACGTGTTGATCCGGGACGGGTTAATTTGGCACAGGTCGTGCGCATTATCGATGGACCGATTGCGCCAACAGCCTGCGTCTCGCTGAATTTCTACGTTCGCTGCGATGATTGTGCAGATGAAGAAACGTGTACCATCCGACCCATTATGTTACAGGTTCGCGATGCGAATTTATCGGTGTATGAGAACACGACGTTACCTATGTTGATTGAACATAGCGTGTATGCCAAACCGACTTTATAAGACTTTTTCGTAGGTTAGCCACAAAACCTGGAGTGCTTTTGTTCAATGAAGCAGCAGAGTTCCGGTAGATGAACCAATCGATTAAATCAACATAGGGGTGGCACACACGACGGATTCATCTTCCCGACTACTCCGGGGTATCAACCGGTTCGATTTCATCGCGCTCATTATCAACATCACCATTGGCGCGGGTATCCTGGGGTTGCCTGCGAAACTATATGCGCTGATTGGTGTCTGGAGTTTACTCGCTTACGTTGTCAGTGCGACGGTCGTGATCCTGATTATCCTTTGTTTTGCCGAGGTGAGCAGTCGATTCAGTGCTACGGGCGGTCCGTATCTGTATGCTCGGGTTGCCTTCGGACCGCTGGTTGGCTTTGAGGTCGGCTGGTTGTTCTGGCTATCGCGCATGGCGGCCTTTGCGTCTATTTGCAACCTGTTCGTTAGTTACGCAGCCCTTTTCAGACCCCAATTGGCGGGCGGCTGGGAGCGGGCAAGTCTGATAACGGGGCTTATTGTTGGTGTAACCGGTATAAACTACGTGGGTGTGCAGCGGTCGGCGCGGGTGAATACCGTGTTTACCGTCAGCAAATTACTGACGATTGGTCTTTTCGCCATTGTGGGCTTATTTTTTATCGATACGGCTGCCTTTACGTTTCCCGAATTTCCTGGGTATACCTCCTTTTCACAGGCGGTATTGCTCCTTATTTTCACATTTTCGGGTTTCGATGTCGCGGCCATACCGGCGGGGGAGGTCCAGCAACCCCAGCGGACAGTACCCTTGTCGTTGCTGGTTTCCATCGGAACCGTAGCTGTGCTGTTTATCGCTGTACAGCTTGTCTGCATTGGCACATTACCCGATCTAACCCATTCCGAACGTCCACTCGCCGATGCCGCCGGTCACTTTATTGGACCGGGTGGGGCTTTGTTTATCACGATAGTAGCGTTGATTACGGCGATGGGCACGCTTCATGCGCTGATGCTGACGGGGCCTCGCCTGCTGTTTGCAATGGCCGAACAAAAACAATTGCCGGACTGGTTAGCCCAGACACATCCCCGTTTTCGAACGCCCTACGTAGCGATTCTCCTAACGGCTGCGTTGCAACTCCTACTGGCTATAACAGGTACGTTTCTATACGCGCTGACGCTCAGTACGCTGATTCGACTCGCCTATTTTGCCCTGACTTGTGCGGCTGTCCCCATACTGCGTCTTCGTACTGACGTGCCAATGGCGCAGTTTCAGGTAGCAGGTGGGCTGGTCGTTTCGGCATTGGCGGTGTTACTTTGTGCCTGGTTGCTCAGCAACAGCGCTGGACGGGAAGCCCGCGACGTAGCGATTGCCGGGGGAGTGGGGTTAGTCATTTTTGGTGTCAATCGGTATCGACGGGCTAAGACCGCCCATAACGGATGACTAACTCCGCCCGGAATGAAGGTAATATGTTCTAGTCTATCAAGTTTGCTTATGGCTACCAATCAGATTGTCCATGCTTCAACAGCCAATTGAGTCTGTCCCTGTACGAACAACCGGGCGCGTTTGCGAAGTGTCCTGGTTTTCTGACCTCTGCGGAGAGGATACCGAATTTCTGAGCGTTCGCGATCCCGCCCGCAGTACATTTGCCCATTGCCGGAACGTCGCTCTGGCTGCCGAACGGCTGGGATTCAGTAATTTATTATTGCCCACGTCATACATGACGGGTCAGGAGGTGATTCCCTTTGCAGCGGGAGTGGCTCCTGACTTACAGAGAATTAGTTTACTAACGGCCATCCGCTGTGGAGAAATGCACCCACCAATGCTGGCTCGTACGTTGGCCTCCCTCGATCAGATGCTGGAGGGGCGATTGACGATCAACATTATCAACTCTGACTTACCCGGTTATCGTGAAGACGCTCACCTGCGTTACCAGCGCTGCGCCGAAACCATTCAGATTCTGAAACAGGCCTGGACACAGGACCGAATTGAACACAATGGCCCTGTATATGGTAAAATCAGTTTAGCGACTGAGCCGGTAAAACCCTATCAGCAAAACGGCGGACCACTGCTCTATTTCGGCGGTATGTCGGATGGCGCGCGGGACGTATGCGCCCGTTACTGCGATGTCTTTCTGATGTGGCCCGAAACCGAGGAGTTGTTGTATGGCAACATGCAGGACGTAGCAGAACGGGCAGCCCGCTACGGTCGACAGATCGATTTCGGGTTGCGTATTCACATAATCGTGCGGGAAACGGAGGATGAAGCCAGGGCCTGGTCCCGGCACATCATGTCGAAGTTTGATCCGGTACGGGGTGCAGCGCTGAAAAATGCCTCCCAAAGTTCGTGGTCATTGGGTGTTCAGCGGCAAAATGAACTGCGTAAAGGTGCCGATAACGATGGCTTTGTGGAGCCATTGCTATGGACCGATATTGGGAAAGCCCGTTCGGGAGCGGGTGGTGCTCTAGTCGGTAGCGCCGATCAGATCGTAGAAAAAATTAATCGGTATATGGACATGGGCATACGAGCCTTTATTTTCTCGGGGTATCCCCTGATAGAAGAGGCTGAGTGGTTTGCACGCTTAGTTCTGTCTAGATTGCCGAATGCTTCCCTAGCCCGGTTGCAGGAACGAATTCCAGCGAAGCCTTCTTTACCAGTATAGAATTTTTCTGTGGTCCGGGACATTAGCTTATCCACTTCACGGCACAGGCTAATAACATTGTCCCGTAGCGGTTAAGATAAGTTACTGTTAATCAGGGCTTATATTGCCAAAGTGAACATACAAGCCTTGACCAACAGCAACTTAGCCTGTCAAATAATTTTCAGCCATCCAGGTCTCTATATCAGCCTAAACATGGTAGCAAAAGCTCCATTTTGTGCGCTTCGATACGTATGGCTTCAGGGTAACCTTACCTCATTTTTCGCATAATAACGCCACTAAGGCTGTCCACCCCCACCAGCGGCTCCATACACCTGTCCCGTGGCATAACTACCATCGTTGGCAGCCAGTTGAACGTAAATAGACGCTAGTTCGGCGGGTTGGCCAGGTCGACCCAGGGGCGTATTTCCCCCAAAGGTTTTTAGTTTTTCCTGCGTGGCACCACCACTGGGTTGCAAGGGCGTCCAGATAGGCCCCGGCGCTACGCCATTCACCCGTATGCCTTTGGGACCAAGCTGTTTTGCCAGCGACTTGACAAAATTCATCGTGGCTGCTTTGGTTTGGGCATAGTCATATAAATTGGGTGAAGGGTCATAGGCCTGTTCCGATGTCGTACCAATGATGGACGATCCGGCTGGCATATGCGGCAAAGCGGCTTTAATAATCCAGAAAGGCGCATAAATGTTCGTCTTCATGGTCGCGTCGAAATCCTCCGAAGATACGTCGAGAATGGATTCACGGCTTTGCTGGCGGGCGGCATTGCTGACCAGAATATCCAGGCCACCTAATCCTTTCACCGCTTCATCGACCAGTCGTTTGCAAAAAGCTTCGTCGCGGATATCGCCGGGAATGGCAATCGCTTTTCGGCCTTCTTTTTTGATCAGGTCAATTACTTCTTTGGCATCGGGTTCCTCAGCGGGCAGGTAGTTAATGGCTACATCAGCTCCTTCACGCGCATAGGCGATTGCGGCCGCTCGACCCATCCCTGAATCACCGCCGGTAATCAAGGCTTTACGACCCTGTAAACGTCCCGATCCTTTGTAGCTGGTCTCGCCATGATCGGGCCGGGGGTCCATTTTACTGGCCAGGCCTGGCCAGGGTTGAGGCTGGGGCTTAAAAGGAGGCTTGGGATATTTTGTGGTCGGATCGACAAGTGCTGCCGGAGCAGCTCCCTCGGTAAGTTGAGGGTCCGAATCTGCAAACACTGGAGATGCCATTAGGGTAGCGGCAAGACCACTACCAAGGCCGCCAATAACCTGGCGTCTGTTTAATTGATTTTCATTCATAATGGTTGTATGCTGGCGTTGAGTACGTGTTTGTTTGTACTATACTATATCCATAGGATACTCCCCTTAACGAACGGTGTAGTGTTAAGGTTAGATTTTCTTAAGATTTAATGCGGTACGAGTAGGGAACAAGACTAATCCGCAGGAACAACGTTGAAAAACCTGGCTGAACCTGATGTTGGGCAATCTCCTCACATGTTTCGCCGGTACTGCCCGCCCACTTCGTAGAGCGCGTTGGCTAGTTGGCCAAGTGAACACACTTTGGTTGCTTCCATCAAACTCTCGAAAATATTGCCATTGGCCAGGGCTGTAGCCTGTAGGTTTGCCAGGGCTATTGCGGCTTCATCGTGGTGAGCCGCCTGAAATGCCTGACAGGATTCAACCGCGTAGCGTTTTTCGTCGTCGGTTGAGCGGATGACTTCGGTGGGAACGATGGTTGGCGAACCAGCCGGATCGAGGAACGTATTGACGCCAACAATCGGCAAATCACCGTTGTGTTTCATCGTTTCGTACTGCATCGATTCTTCCTGAATTTTGCTGCGTTGGTACATGCGTTCCATCGCGCCCAGGACACCCCCGCGCTCGTTGAGGGCCATAAATTCCTGATATACCGCTTCTTCTACCAGATCAGTTAACTCTTCCACAACGAAAGCACCCTGCAACGGATTCTCGTTTTTCGTCAGGCCAAACTCCCGGTTGATAATAAGCTGAATGGCCATCGCCCGCCGGACAGATTCTTCGGTTGGTGTCGTAATAGCTTCGTCGTAGGCGTTGGTATGAAGCGAGTTGCAGTTGTCATAGATGGCCAGCAAGGCTTGTAACGTAGTGCGAATGTCGTTGAACCCGATTTCCTGGGCGTGGAGACTTCGGCCAGAGGTTTGAATATGGTATTTGAGTTTCTGGGATCGGTCGTTGGCGTTGTATTTGTTGCGCATCGCCTTCGCCCAGATACGTCGGGCCACCCGCCCCAGAACGGTGTATTCCGGGTCCATTCCGTTCGAAAAAAAGAACGAGAGGTTTGGGGCAAAGTCATCTACGTGCATACCCCGGCTGAGGTAATATTCCACGAATGTAAACCCATTGGACAGCGTAAAGGCCAGTTGCGAAATCGGGTTGGCGCCAGCTTCGGCGATGTGATAGCCTGAAATCGACACCGAGTAAAAATTCTGCACCCGGTTGTTGGTGAAATACTGCTGGATATCACCCATCATTTTGAGGGCAAACTCCGTCGAGAAAATGCAGGTATTCTGGGCCTGATCTTCTTTTAAAATATCCGCCTGCACCGTTCCGCGCACCTTACGCAACGTATCGGCTTTGATTTGCTCGTAAATTTCTGGTGGCAGTACTTTATCGCCCGTTGTCCCAAGCAGCAGCAAGCCCAGCCCATCATTGCCATCGGGCAGAGGCCCTTGGTAGCGCAGAGCAGGGGGCACGGGGCTCGGAGGAAGGGAAAAGAGCGTATCAGCAGCTCCCTGCTCCTCGCTCCCTGCCCCCTGCTGGCGTAGCCATTTTTCGCACTGCTGATCAATGGCTGCGTTCAGGAAATAGCCAAGGAGCATGGGCGCGGGCCCGTTGATGGTCATGGATACCGACGTCGCAGGGTCGCAGAGGTCGAAGCCGGAATAGAGTTTCTTGGCATCATCGAGTGTGCAGATGCTCACCCCGGAGTTGCCGACTTTTCCGAAAATATCGGGACGTAGCGCCGGGTCTTCCCCATAGAGTGTCACGGAGTCAAAGGCGGTTGACAGGCGCTTGGCGGGTAAGCCCTTTGATACGTAGTGAAACCGGCGATTGGTCCGTTCAGGTCCACCTTCGCCCGCAAACATGCGTGTTGGATCTTCGCCCTCTCGTTTTAGGGGGAAAACACCAGCCGTATATGGAAACTCTCCCGGTACGTTCTCCGTCAGGAGCCAGCGCAGAACATCACCCCAATCGTGGTACTTCGGCAGACTGACTTTGGGGATTTTTAGATGGGAAAGGGTTTCAGAATACAACGGCTGCCGGATAACTTTACCCCGAACGTTAAACTCGTAAAAGTCTGCTACGTAGCGTTTCTGCATCTCAGGCCACTGTTGGAGCAGGGTTCGGCAAATTGGGTGGAGCTGAACGTTGAAGGTAGCGTAAAGGGCTTTTAACTCTTCCTGCAGTGGATTGCCCCCCTCCCTTTGGTTTAAGGGGAGGGATTGGGATAGCAACTTCAGTGTTCCATCGAGTTGATAAAGCTGCCTTGCCAGCGTTGTTTGCTCCTGAACGAACGTATCATAACGTCGGCTTTCTTCCACAATTTCGGCCAGATACCGCACTCGGTCTGGGGGGATAATGGGTGTGGGGTTTACGGTATTCGGTTTACGGTATTCGGATTGGCGTGCGTCAGCCACTGAAAACCGTAAACCGAATACTGACATCAGTCGCTCGAACAGCGCGTTCATGCCCGGATCGTTGAACTGGGCGGCAACGGTTCCCAAAATGGGTAATTCATCATCCGCTACGTCCCAGAGATTGTAATTGCGCCGGTACTGTTTCCTGACATCGCGCAGGGCGTCCAGCGAGCCTCGTTTATCAAATTTGTTGATGGCAATGACATCGGCGAAATCGAGCATGTCGATTTTTTCTAACTGCGTGGCTGCGCCATATTCGGCCGTCATCACATAGAGCGTTTGATCGGCATGTTCGGTAATTTCCGTATCCGACTGACCAATGCCCGATGTTTCGACGATAATCAGATCGAACTGAGCGGCTTTACAAATATCGATCGCATCCTGAACATGGCGACTCAGGGCCAGATTCGACTGCCGTGTCGCCAGTGACCGCATGTATACACGCGGAGAATTGATCGCGTTCATGCGAATGCGATCCCCTAACAACGCTCCGCCCGTCTTGCGCTTCGATGGGTCTACCGAGATGATGGCCAGTGTTTTATCCGGATACGTTCGCAGGAAACGTAGCACCAGTTCATCCACCAGCGATGATTTACCCGCACCCCCCGTCCCGGTAATACCAAGGACGGGAACGTGGTGTGTGGAGGCAGGAGCATGGTATTGATCCGGGTGATTTTCGGCGGTGGTGATGAGCCGGGCGATTACATCGACATCGTCCGGGGACATATTTCCCCCCGCCCCTGAAAACAGGGGCGGTCCGCCGATGCGGGGGGCTGGGGGTAAGGTAAAATCGCATTGACGTAGCAAATCGTCAATCATACCCTGCAAGCCCATCGAACGGCCATCGTCGGGCGAATAAATCCGTGCGATGCCGTAGGCGTGAAGTTGATCGATCTCGGCGGGGAGAATCGTACCGCCACCGCCCCCAAAGATTTTGATATGGCCCGCCCCACGCTCCTGAAGCAGGTCATACATGTATTTGAAAAACTCCAGATGCCCACCCTGATAGCTCGTTACGGCAATGCCCTGGACATCTTCCTGAATGGCACAATCCACGATTTCGGCTACTGAACGGTTGTGTCCCAGGTGAATCACTTCCGCACCCGACGCCTGCATCAGCCGACGCATCAGGTTGATAGCCGCATCATGGCCGTCGAACAGTGAAGCCGCCGTAACAAGGCGAATCTTGTTCGTAAAAGCCTTTGTCTGGGGGCGTTCGGGTTTGAGTTGTTGTGCAATCATGGGGTCAGGGCGTCTGTTAAGCAGGATCGGCAAAATCAAAGTTACGAAGCAAAACCGAATGTGACTTTGGGACACAAAGTTGTAGATTTGTCGACCATTCTGCTTAGTTTTAAACCCGGCGAAGAGTAAATTATACTACCCAACTAATGACAATTATGAAGAAAATAAAGGCCATCCAATACGTACTGACTGGCTTATTGGCCGCGGGTGCGCTGCTCACCACGCAGGCGCAGGATAAAGCGTTGCTATACGAAGTAACGGGTCCGGGTCTGGCGAAACCGTCGTACCTCTACGGTACATTCCACCTCGTTTGTCCAACGGATTTGATCATTACCGATGCTATGAAAAAAGCCGTGGGTGAAAGCCAGCAAGTGTATCTGGAACTTGATATGGACGACCCCACGATGATGGCCGACATGCAGAAAGCGATGATGATGCCAGCCGGTAAGACTGTAAAGGAACTACTTAAACCTGAGGAGTATACGATACTGGATAAGTACCTGAATGAGAAAATGCACGTTGGACTGGCGCAGATGGGAATGCTTAAACCCATTGCCCTGCTTTCGATGATGTATATGACGATTCTGCCGTGCCAGCCTGTGTCGTATGATCTGAAATTTTCTGAGATGGCGGCCAGCGAAAAAAAAGAAGTACTGGGCCTGGAAAACTTATCGACGCAACTGAATGCGATGGACAAAATACCCATGCAGGATCAGCTGAAAGGATTGGTCGATATAGCCAGAAAGCCTGAAGCTGCAAAAAAGGAGTTTTCAGATTTCATTGCCTTGTATAAAACCCACGACATTAATAAACTGATGAGTGCAATGGAAGCCAGCGAGTTCAGTGGGGGCGACTTTTCGCAGTACGAAGAAAGTTTACTGACCGAACGTAACACCAGCTGGATTCCGGTGATCGAGAAAGCTGCCAAAGAAAAGCCGACGTTTTTTGCCTTCGGAGCCGGGCACTTGGGTAACGAAAAAGGTATCATCAATATGTTGCGCAAAAAAGGCTATACCGTGAAGGCCGTGGAGTAGGTGGAAAAGACTATGTTTCAGTTAGTTTAGCCGGTCATGTATGGTTAGACAAGGAGTTGGTCATGCTTTGGTGATAGTATGGGTAGAGGTTCAGATTTTCCTAATCCATAGAAACATATCATCCTTAAAACCATGTCCTTCTCCCTGTTTACTTATTTGTCGCTGGGTAGCGCCCTGCTGGGTACGCTTGCTACGTTGACTGGCACGGTTCATCACGATGAGACGCCCATAAAATCATTAACGGCCGAAGCTACGATAGACACCACCAACCGGCCTGCCGAAAATCGGTTTACGAAAACGGTGCTGTCGAATGACCTCAACGAGCCGATGGAGCTGGCCGTTGCGCCCGATGGCCGCGTATTTTTTGTGGAACGTCATGGTAAGTTTTACATGTACGATCCGGTGCAGAAGAAAACCCGATTGCTGCACGATTTTCCGGTGAAAGCCGTCGAGAAATACCTGAATGGGCTGCTGGGCATGACCATCGACCCGAATTTCAATCAGAACCATTACCTCTACTTTTTCTACACGATTCAGGACAAAGAACAGACCAGACAACGTATTGCCCGCTTTGTCATCACGAAAGACAATACGCTGGATTTAGCCAGTGAAAAGTCCATTATCGAATTTCCGATCGATCTGGAAGTGAGTGCGCATACAGGCGGTTCGATGGCCTGGGACACACATGGCAACCTCTTCATTTCGACCGGTGATAATACAGTTCCATTTGAGTCGAGCGGGTTTTCGCCGACCGATTGGCGCGAAGGTCGGCTGACATTCGATGCGGCTCGGTCGGCAGGCAACCCGAATGATTTGCGGGGTAAAATACTACGTATTCATGTTGAACCGGATGGCTCCTACACCATTCCCGATGGTAATCTTTTTCCAAAAGGCACGGGTGGAACACGACCCGAAATTTATGTAATGGGGTGCCGAAATCCGTATCGTATTTCGGTTGATCCCGCTACGTCGATTGTGTATTGGGGTGAAATTGGGCCAGATTCGGGCACCGACGGACCGCAGGGGCCGCGTGGTTACGATGAATTCAATCAGGCAAAAAAAGCAGGCAATTATGGCTGGCCTTTCTTTGTAGGCGACAGCAAGCCGTATCACCAATACGATTTTGCCACCAAAGCTGTTGGTACGTTGTTTGACCCGAATGCGCCAATCAACAACTCACCCAATAATACGGGCGCAAAACAATTGCCGCCGACCAACAAGCCAATGGTCTGGTATCCGTACAATAAGTCCGACGAATTTCCGGAACTGGGCGTTGGTGGCCGGTGTGCAATGGGTGGACCCGTGTATCATTACAACGCATCGCTTCAGTCGAAAACCAAAATGCCGGCTTACTACGATAAGGCGCTATTTATGTATGACTGGATGCGGAACTGGGTCTTTGCGGTACGTTTGGATGACCAGCAGAATTATCAGTACATGGAACGGTTCATGCCTGTTACGGGCGATTTTCGGCGTCCGGTGGATATGGAAATTGGACCGGAAGGGTCTATTTACATGCTCGAATATGGTTCGGTCTATGGCATCGACAACGATGACGCCCGTTTGGTACGTATCGACTTCAACCCGGGTAACCGCGCACCAGTGGCGCAGATAACGGCAAAAGATACCATCGGTCTGGCTCCGCTGACGGTGGCTTTTGGCAACACGAGTTACGATTATGACAAGTCGGATCAGTTAAACTACCAGTGGCGATTTGAAGGGAGTCAGGTTGCATCAACCGAGGCCAAGCCAACCCATACGTTCCGTAAAAATGGGATTTACAAAGCGACGCTGACCGTAACGGACCCGGCGGGTCAGGCAACTACCGACACGCTGACCATCAAGGTGGGGAACACCACCCCTTCGGTAGCGATTGCCACCACTGACAACAGCACGTTTTTCTTTCCGAATGAGACGCCTTTCCGGTATTCGGTGGCCGTGAGCGATAAGGAAGATAAAGTGATTGATAAAAATAAAGTGAAAGTGGCGCTGACCTTCATCCCGAAAGTAGCCGGTAATGATCAACAGATTGGCCACCAGCGAATCTCAGCCTCGTACAATTTAGGAAAATCGCTGATTGCGGGCAGCGATTGCAAAGCCTGTCACCAGGTTGCGGCCAAATCCGTTGGGCCGTCGTTCACCGAAATCGCCAAAAAATACCAGAGTGACAAGACCGCTACGGCCAAGCTGGCGAACAAGATCATCATTGGGGGTGGGGGTGTCTGGGGCGAACATGCCATGAGTGCGCACCCGCAGCTCTCGCGGGAGGAAACGACCGAAATGGTGAAATACATTTTCTCGTTAGGCATGCAACCTGCCGACAATCATCTGCCGCAACAGGGGAGTCTGGTGCTGAAAGATCATGTTGGTACCGATGAGCAGAGCCGCTACATCCTGACCGCTACGTATACCGACAAGGGAAGCGTTGGCGGATCACAACCCAAACTGGCGTTAATGAAAAGCGATGCCTTGGTGCTTCGGACGACCAGGGTGCTGGCGGGCGATGCCGACGAAATCCATGAGATGGCGAAGCAGGGGAGACGGTTAGGCAACATCAATAATCAATCCTACTTCGTGCTGAAGGCGATAGATCTGAAAAGCATCGACCAGTTAACATATCATTATGCGTCGCTGGACCAGACTGCCACCATCGAAGTGCATACCGACTCACCAACGGGACCCGTGATCAGCACAGCGAATACCACGCCAACCGGCGACCGGCGGAAGTTTACGGATGTGAGCACGTCAGTTCAGAATCCCGGTGGCAAACACGATCTATATTTCGTGTTCGTCAAACCCGACGGCAAGAATCTGCTTGCCCTGGAATGGGTAGCGTTCCAACGCAAGGACGCTGCCAACACGATGAATGCGAAGGCCGATGGGAAGTAGTTGAAGTGCTCCGTTGTTCGGCGTAGTCTCTGACTACGCCGTTGCGTTATTTGGTCTCTGACCAGCGTTATGCATACCGGTCGGAGACCGGATAACACTGCGACGTAGTCAGAGACTACGCCGAACAACGGGACAAAAAACGAACGTTTACTTGGCTGCACTCACTTCCAGCACCACGCTTTCCTGACGGGTGCTCACCTGGGGGTTGAAGCCGATGGTCATCAGGTAGTTACCCGAATAGGTCGCGGTGGATGTGTTGATTGCTGATTTGGTGCCCGGATAGACGTTAAGCTCTTGAATCGTATATTTTTTGTCGGGGTCGAGCCCTTTCAGTTTGATAGGCGTTAGGCTGCCCGTTTTGTAGCGGTTCCTGGCCAGGTACGTAAACCACATTGCCCTGTCTTTGGCTTCACTCACGTAGAGCACCGACGCTACATCGTTTGTGTAGGGAGATGATAGTCGAAACTGGTCACCCTGCCAGATGACGGGTTTGATACGTTCGTAATCCTTCAGCGCCTGTTGGCTGAATTGCAGTTCGGGTTCGGTGAGTTTGCTGACGACAATATCGTACCCTAGTTTGCCCATCATCGCTACGTCGGTGCGGAACTTGATGGACTGTTTGCCCCAGTCCGTTACGTGGTTGCAACTCGCGATGGATGGGAAGAAATACGAGTAATTCCACTGAATAAACACTCGTTCCAGGGCATCGGTGTTGTCGCTGGGCCAGTATTCGGTGAAGTACCGTAGCGCTCCATAATCGACGCGCCCACCGCCCCCTGAACACAGCATCATGGGCAGCGTTGGGTACTTGGTCCGGATCCGTTCCACTACGTTGTATAGACCCTGAACGTAGTCGACAAAGAGGTTCGACTGGTTCGGGTTGGTGGCTGAGTACGCATTGTAAATGACGGCATTGCAATCCCATTTGATGTAGCTCAGCGTTGGGTTCTTCGTCATGATGCCGTTCACGACCTCATAGACAAAATCCTGCACTTTAGGATTCGACAGGTCCAGCACCAGTTGATTTCGGAAATAATACTCCTGACGGTTTGGCAGCTTGATAACCCAGTCGGGGTGTTTTTCGTAGAGTTCACTTTTGGGGCTGACCATTTCGGGCTCCAGCCAGATGCCGAATTTAATCCCTGCGCTCTCGGCTTCTTTCACCAGATAACCCAGCCCATGCGGTAACTTTTTGGTATTCTCCTGCCAGTCGCCCAGTGAGGTATGATCGTCGTTGCGGGGATATTTATTGCCAAACCAGCCATCGTCGAGGAGAAACAGATCGACGCCAAGTTTTTTGCCGTCTTTAATGAGCGTCGACAGTTTTTCCTCGTTGAAATCGAAATACGTAGCTTCCCAGTTGTTCAGTAGCGTCAGCCGATTGCCCTGCCCCTGCGGAATGCGGTGTTTTCGCGCCCAGCGGTGCAAACTCCGGCTGGCGCCACCCGTGCCTTGCTGCGAGTAGGTGAACAGAAAAGCAGGCGTAGTAAAGTCAGTGTTGGGCGCCAGGGAATAAGCTGACGCGTATGGATTGATGCCGGGAATGATACGTAGGTTGTGCAGCGGATCAACCTCAAACGCCAGTTGGTAATTGCCCGACCAGGCCAGCGTACCGGCAATAACTTCGCCCTTGTCTTCGTCGGCGGGTTGATTGAGGGATACCAGAAACGACGGTGGCTGAAATAAATCGGCGCGTGTGCCCAACTTGGAATCCAGGATTTTGATGCCTTCTGTGAGCGGTATTTCAGAAGGATTCATTTCATTGGCCCAGTCGCCGTGAAAATGCGTTAGGTAGTACTGCTGAGCCGGAAGATAGAGGTTCGCCGATGCATATTTCTGCAATACGACCGGCTTTTTTTCGGTGTGCCGAATCGATGACCACTGCTCTATTACATCTTCATTCCGGTACGCTTTGTAATACAGCGTCACCTCAAACGGGTACTGCGGGTCTTTCAAATATACCTTCGTTAGCACGACGCCATCCGCCACATGTTGCGTTTCATGCCGAACGTATTTGAGATCAAGTGACGGGTTGCCGTCGGCATGGGTAACCTGAATGGCGGGTTCCAGCAAATTGCGGCTACCGGCGGGGGTATAGGCCGAATTGTAGATGCCTGTATAATCCTCCCCCCGCTTGCCATTCCCCGGAATGGCGGCATATTCGGCCGCGTTACGTAGCTTCGGACCCAGGTGGACAATGGTAGGCGTTTGTTCTTTGTCGACCCTGATTACCAGGGCTGTCTGCTGGGTCTCAATCGCAATATGCACATCGCCCGGTGCGGCTTTGGTTAGAAAGGGTATCAATAGAAAAAGAGGTAGGTACAGGCAGAATCGTTTCATTCGTAAGTAGTAAAAAATGGGGGTAATTGGCTAAGCCAGAGACAGATTCCGGCTCATGGCCGCCAGGTCAATCTGGGTGGATGGCGTTGTGTCGGCATTCAGAACCCGCTTCATATAAGCCAGCGCATCCGTCGTGTGCGTAGGTTTAATGGACGCAACGCAGTCGGAGGGAACGCTGAGTTTTAAGTCGCGCATATAGGCATCGTTGGCCGTAAACAACACGCACGAATCAGTACTGAGTCCGGTTAGAATCAGGTGTTTTGCGTTCAGGTAGGTTAGCAGCGTATCGAGCGTGGTGGCATAGAAGGCCGAGTTTTTTGGCTTAAGCACAAAATAATCATCAGGGTCGGGCTTGAGGATTTCGGCCAATGGCTGGCCCCGAACGCCATCCGTCAGTACGTGTTCCAGTACGTCATTGAAATTGGATTGCCAGCGGCCAAAGTTATCATTGACATACACAACCGGAATGTTCAGCGTTTTGGCTTTGCCTTTTAGGGTCGCAATGCGGTCGGCTGCCGCGCGGGCTGTTTCTTCTAACAGATCTCCTCCGGGAAACTCCAGATCGTTGATCATATCAATAATCAGCAGGGCTACCGGAGATTTATCGGGAGCATTACCGTGTAAATCGTCACTCTTTCCGTTCATAACGTGGTTGAGAAAGTTATTTAAAGTTATACCACAGAGGTCATGGAGTAAACACGGAGATTCACAGAGAACTTCATTTATCTCTTACTCCGTGAATCTCTATGTTTACTCCATGACCTCTGTGGTACTCATTTTTTATTTGCCAGGTTTAACCGTAAACTCCTGAAACCGGTAAATTTCCTGCCGCACTACGTCGAACGTCTGATTAATTTGGGTACGGAACTGCTTATAGGCCGGATCGGCCAGGGCGCTCATGTTCGATACGTATTGCGTGCTAGTATACTCATAGCCCTTCTCGCTGCCGTTGGGAACCGCCAACGCCGAGAAGTCCCAGCCGAGAAGCGTGTTTTTCCTGATACGTTCATCACTCAGGCGTTTCAACGGGCCCAGGTCAACAGTGGCCAGTGGGTTTCGTCGTTGAAGCCGGTCAACCACCATGAGCTGTGTGCCGTCGGGGGCAAATTTGGGGTCAAACGAGGCATCCGTATTTTCCCAGATTTCCATTTTAACAACGGGTGCTGTGGCGCGGTCACGGCGTCCCAGATCCGCCATTTTTGTTTTTACACTGTCGCCATACATTCGGGCCATAGCCTCCGGTGAAGCTCCTTTGATGGCCATTTCCGACGTAACAATTTTCGTTACGTAGTCATACTCCGTCTGGTTTGGGTTCGACGTAAACTGCTTGACGGTCATATACCAGCCTTCGAGCTTACCCTCGTCAACGGCGGCCTGATTGACTTTGCGCCATTCCCGTTCAACAGACAGCGCGTCCTGAACGGTGAGTCCGGGATTCAGTTTGTGGTAAATGAGAAACGTAAAGGTTTTAGGTTTTGTCTGAGCCAATGTGTTAAAAGCGTAAGCCATAAAAAGACTCAGCAAGGCTATTTTACGAAGGGACGATGGCAAGAAGAGGACCATGAAAAAGATAGTGTTTGAGACAGATTTGTATGAAGCATCGTATAGATACAGCCAGGTAAGGGATTTTATGCAGGAATCTAACCAAAAAGGCTTTTTCTAACACAAAGAACAGGAAGGATTAACGGACATAAACGACAGCGGGCCTGTGTTCTCCGCGAGTTCGCTGTGTTAGATTAGATATTTAATGATCCCTTAATCGGTAGAATGTCAAGACTAACGCCTTGCTACGAAATAGCAACTTCCAATCTGATTACACAAAGTAAGACCCTGATGAAAAACCTTAAATTGATCTTTTTTGCCTGTTTAGGCAGTTTATTTTTGACAACCAACGTTACCGTTCAGGCGCAAAAGATAGGCATCTTTGAGGGACATGGTGACGTTGGTGCCGTGCTGAAACCCGGTTCTGCCAGTTATAATCCCAGGACGCGTACTTATGAACTATCCGGTTCGGGCTACAACGTCTGGTTCGATCACGACGAGTTTCATTTTATGTGGAAACGCCTGAAAGGTGATTTTATCCTTTATACCCGGGCTGCGTTAGTAGGAAAAGGCGTTGATCCGCATCGGAAAGTGGGCTGGATGGTTCGGAGCAGTCTGGATGGTAAATCGCCCCACATTAATGCCGTTGAACATGGTGATGGGTTGACGTCATTGCAATTTCGGCGTACTGCCGGGGCTAATACAGAGGAGATTAAATCAAAAATAACGGGTGCCGACGTTATCCAACTGGAACGGAAAGGGAATACCTACACGATGCGCGTGGCCAAGTTCGGGGAGCCTTTTGTAACCGAACAGGTGGCTGACCTTCCGCTTGGCGAGGAGGTGTATGTTGGTTTATTTGTTGGCTCGCACAACAAAGACGTAGTAGAACGGGGCGTCTTCCGCGATGTACGGATCAGTGCGCCCGCGCCCGACGGACTGGTGCCTTACCGCGAATATCTGGCCAGCAATCTGGAGATTCTGGACGTAACAACCGGGGACCGGCAGGTGATTTTCAATTCGCCCAAGTCAATTCAGGCACCCAACTGGACGCCCGATGGTAAAACCCTGCTATACAACAGCGATGGGCTGATGTATATCTTCAACCTGGCCAAACGTAAGCCTACAGTACTGAATACGGGTGAGGTAAAAAACAATAATAATGACCACGTACTGTCTTTCGATGGAAAGATGCTGGGTCTGAGCAGTGGTGTCAAAGAGTTAGGCGGCTCCATTATTTACACCGTTCCGGTAACGGGTGGGAATCCGAAACAGATTACGCCCAAAGGTCCCTCGTACCTGCACAGCTGGTCGGTGGATAAGAAGACATTGATCTTTACGGGACAGCGGAATAATGAATTCGACATTTACAGCGTGCCTGCCGCCGGTGGAGAAGAGGTTCGGTTAACCGATGCCAAAGGCCTGGATGACGGTCCGGAATTCACACCCGATGGCCAGTACATTTATTTTAACTCCAACCGAACCGGAACCATGCAAATCTGGCGAATGAAACCCGATGGCAGTCAGCAGGAAGCCGTCACAACGACCGGCGAGTTTCACGACTGGTTTCCGCACATTTCGCCCGATGGGAAGTGGCTGCTGTTCATTTCCTTTTTGAAAGAAGAGGTGAAGCCCGACGATCACCCGTTTTACAAGCACGTTTACCTGCGGATGCTCCCCATCTCGGGTGTTGGGCAACCTAAAGTGGTAGCCTATATCTACGGGGGTCAGGGTACGATCAATACGCCTTCCTGGTCGCCCGATAGCAAGCGAGTCGCCTTCATCAGCAATTCGGTCGAGAGCAGCATTAGCCCGGTAGACAAATAGTTAAAATTAGCAAAACAGTTTAAGTGCTCTTTTATACGATTCATACGGTCTTCTGTACCGTTTGACGCACTTATAATTGAACGGAGGGGGCGTGACAGCTAGGTTTGTTCTCAATATTAAGCACGGCAATCTTACCCCCTCTTCCAATGACTACTTTAGCACCACTACCCGTAAGCCCGGTTCATGCACCCGACTCAGCTGTCTATTCACCAGCAACGCATCGCATTACGCTTTTCTGTCAAAATCGATCCATCGTGATTGCCAGTGAAGACATTGTCTGGCTGGAAGGTTCAGGGAACTACACGTTTATCCATACCCGTGACAAACGGCGGTACCTGATGGCAAAAACGCTGAAAAGTTTTGAAATGGAATTGAGCAATGCGCCCTTTGCCCGTATCCATAAATCACACGTAGTGAATCTGGCGTATGTAAAGCGTATTGCTTTTGGGATGAATGCCTTCATTGAATTGGCTGGCGGCAAGACACTCACCATTGCCCGCCGACGACTGACTCCTACACGTACTCAATACAACCAGCATCAGAAAGTGATGGCAAACTAAGGTATCTACGGGCTTTAGCCCGTGTTTCATATCAACTCAAACACGGGCTAAAGCCCGTAGATACGTAAAAACGGCGTGCCACGGTTTTAAACCGTGGCACGCCGTTTTCTGTAAAACACCTAAAAAAAGCCTGCTGCGATCGTAAGAACGCAGCAGGCTGGGAGTTGAATGGGCGGCAGGGCTTGTCCGAAAAGCCTAACCGCATTGAGTTGAGAATGTGTAATTAAACACGCCCGAAGGCTAGCGAATCACAGTACAGCAACCTAGTGCCGAATGTTTACGCGTGTTGTAAATTGCTTCTGGTTTGGGCCAACCACAAACGTGTAGGCGCCATCGGGAAGGCCCGATAAATCGAACCGGCGGGTCGAGCCTTTGAACGAGTCGGTTTGAACCAGTACGTTCTGAGCATCATAGATCGCTACGTTCGCTTCAGCGAGGTTCTTATTAGGAAGCGACACTTCGATTTTGTTCTTTTCGTAGGCCGTCAACGTTGGTTCCATCACTTGTTGAATGTTACGATCATCGATGCTGAGTGCGTTTGCTTTGATCGAAATTCCCTGCGACATCCACCAGGCATTGTTGCCGGCTGTCAGATAATACTGACCATCGGGTAGATTATTCAGATTGAATGCAGTCGCCTTTTTGCTGTTTTTGGAAATGACTCCCCGGTAGAGTACGTTGCCGTCGGCATCAATAAGTGCCACGTCAACCGCTGCGCCCGGCTGTGTATAAATGCGTACTTTCTTTTGTTCGGACTTCTCAACTTTCACCCCATTCGCTCCTGCACCATTGTCGGCGATGACCACTCCTGTGCCTGCCAGACTCCATACTGATAATAGTACGGCGATTGATAAACGGAACTGTTTCATGTTGGATTGAAATTTATGTTTTACCGGGACAAAGGTGTGGCCTAAACTCGGTTTAATGCAACACCATAAGGCTCATATGGCCTCGTTTCGATGAATATTCTTCTAAAAAGACAATTCGCTATCAGTATAATGGGGTGATTATTGGAAAAGTACAGCAAGTCCCTATTTTTGACTTATGAATTGTATTTTTCTAATAATCCTAATTTTTAGGACTTTATTTTTTTATACACCTAGTTTTCATGCTAATAATCCAATTCTATAAAAAATGGCCATTTACGGATCAGTGTAAATGGCCAGCTATATGTACTCATTAGGGACGTATTTGCGCGATCTCGCTTAAGTTTCCAGTTGATTAGTAAGGACTTTGTAACGGGTCAAGCCGGTTTGTCAAATTACTTTTCTACACATTGATCAGGCGTCACGTGCGGCAAAATCGTCCTAACTACATCAAAATATTATCTACAGCCTGCACACGTTTGGGAAGTTCTGATTCCCCCAGCATATCACGCAGGTCGATTTCAATAGTGCGGCAGATTGCTGTCATGGGTACGTCGTTGATACTATTCTCAAACGGATTTTCGCTGGTGTCGCCAATCACTTCCATCGTATTGAAAATCCAGGCAATAACCGTATAGAACGGAATAGTTAACCAGACATGCCAGCCACTGACACGGGCCATTTCGGTTAGTAGGCCATAGGGTAGTACAATGATAAACAGCCAGGTGAAGACAAAGCTGAAATAGGCGTACTGACGCGGGAACGGAAACGATTTTATGCGCTCACAGGCTCCCTGCTGATTATAAAATTCGGCTAGCATTCGTTCCAGTTCTACGTGGTAATAATCACTCATGTACCCGCTGTCGCGTAGCTGGGCCAGTAGCGCCGACTGCTCCCGGAGCAGATTCGTGGCTGGATTCGGGTGCTTTATAATTGCTTCTACTTCGTCTTTAGGCAAAAAACGGCTTAACTCAACATCCAGACTGCATTGCCGGAACGCATCAATACGTTCAACAAGCTCATGTGCCGTGTTGAAATGTTGTTCCCAGACGAGTTTTTGCCGAAGCTGTACGCGCAGAGCGGTTATGTAGGCCAGATGCCGGTAAAGTAGCTGCTGTCGAATGTGCGCTAAGTCTGTATCAGGAAGCGGTTGAGTCGCTGGATGTTCTTTCACGTAGTCGAGTACCATAATGGCCCATGACCGACTGGCGTTGGTGATACTTCCCCAAATCCGGCGGGCCTCCCAAAGCCGGTCATAGGAAGAGTTATTTTTAAAGCCGACATAAAAAGCAACGGCTGTTCCAATTGTGGCAATCGGAACGAAAGGAATGGCAAGAAATGTCCAGTCCAGGACCTTGTAACCTATACAAATAAGGGTTGAATACCCGAAGAAGATTAGGACAGATCGCCAGGCAAAGGGAAAAATTATGTGGAACGGAACACGTTTTGTAGTGAACATGAGGAAGTTGTATACTAGTGGAAAGATTTGAAGGCAGAAGCCCTAAAATAGCCGATAAATTTTAGAAAAAGCCTGATGCGTTATCTATAGACTTTTTCAACAGTCTGGACTTTGGCTTAGCGCCGTGCCACGGTTCCTAAGTACGTTCAAGACAACCGGTGGCACGGCTCCAGGTGAAAGTCCAGAAAATTAACAGTTGGTTAATTTATTGTGCGACCGATGGGGAGTCTGTACTTTGCAGCAACAAACAAAGGAATAATGGCTCATTTACAGATTTGGTAAAGGCCATGCCACTAAAAAAACGCTTCGTAAACTTTATGGATCAACTATTGAAAGGACAAATTGCACTGATCACCGGGGCCAGTAGTGGCATTGGTGCGGGTGTCGCAAAGTCGCTGGCGGCTGCCGGTGCTACCGTAGTAATAAACTACCCGGTTGAGGGGACAAAGCCAGCGGCCGATGCTGTATTGAAAGAAATTACGGATGCCGGTGGTGCGGGTATGGTAGCCCAGTGCGACGTCAGCAAGGAAGATGAGGTGATCAAGATGTTTGCCGACGTAGTGGCGGCTTACGGTACGGTCGATATTCTGATCAACAATGCGGGCCTGCAACGTGATTCCAAATTTCACGAAATGACCCTCGACCAATGGAACACGGTCATTAGCGTTAATTTGACAGGGCAGTTTCTGTGTGCCCGCGAAGCCATTCGGGAGTTTTTGCGCCGGGGACCGCGTCCGGACGTATCGGCAGCTACCGGAAAAATAATTTGCATGAGTTCAGTCCACGAACTGATCCCCTGGGGCGGCCATGTCAACTATGCTACGTCCAAAGGGGGCATCAAAATGCTGATGCAGTCGCTGGCGCAGGAATACGGCGACCGTAAGATTCGCGTTAACAGCATATGTCCGGGTGCTATTCAAACACCCATCAACCGGGCCGCCTGGGAAACCCCCGAAGCCTTGAACAGCCTGATGACGCTTGTGCCCTACAACCGCATCGGTCAGCCTCAGGACATTGGTAATCTCGCCGTTTTCTTATCCTCCGACCAGTCAGACTACATTACGGGCGCCAGCATCTTCATCGACGGCGGCATGACGGTGTTCGAAGGATTTTCTACAAACGGATGAGAAAGATATAGGATGTATGGTGTATGATATAGGCGAATTCAGTTGTATATCCTACTTCCTACATCCTGTATCGTACATAAGTATGACTGCCGAACAACAACGATTAGACGACCCTGCCTGGCGGAGGTGGGGGCCTTATGTTTCTGATCGCCAGTGGGGAACTGTGCGGGAAGATTATAGCTCAAATGGCGATGCCTGGAACTACACAACGCACGACATGGCGCGTAGCTATACGTACCGCTGGGGCGAAGAGGGCATTGCGGGCTTCTGCGACGAGAAACAGCAGCTTTGCCTGGCCCTGTCGCTCTGGAACGGTCAGGATCCTATTTTGAAGGAGCGCTATTTTGGCTTGACTAACCACCAGGGCAATCACGGCGAAGATGTTAAAGAACTCTATTATTACATAGATAACACGCCAACGCATTCGTACCAGCGAATGCTGTATAAATACCCGCAAACCGCCTACCCGTACCAGTGGCTCATTGACGAAAACGGCCGTCGGACGCGCCATGATCCGGAGTTTGAGCTGCTCGACACGGGCCTGTTTGATGACGATCGCTATTTCGATGTCTTTGTTGAATACGCTAAAGCAGGTCCCAAGGATATCCTGATGACCATAACCGTCCATAATCGCGGTCCCGAAGCTGCCAGCCTTCATGTGTTGCCCACGCTCTGGTTCAGGAATACGTGGGGGTTTGGCGACGATACCGATGGCGTGCCCAACTATTATCCCCAGCTTGTTTTACAGCCCAATAAAACGGTCTCCGTTGAGGATTCGGATGTAGGCCACTACGTATTGAGTGCCGACGGGAGCCCGGAATGGCTGTTCTGCGAAAACGAATCGAACCTGGCCCGGCTGTACAATACGCATAACGGGTCACGGTATCCTAAAGACGGTATCAACGATCATGTGATTCATGGCGCGGCTACCGTCAACCCTGCCCAGACGGGTACGAAGGCAGCCGCCCACTACGTCCTCAACATTGACGCCGGAGCGTCGTCTACAATTCGGGTGCGGCTTGAATCGGCTGGACTGGCGAAGCCCATGGACGATTTCGATGCGATTGTCGCGCAGCGAAAAGGGGAAGCCGACGAATTCTATAAACACCTCCAGCCTAAAAAAGCGACTGCCGACGAAAAACTCGTGCAACGGCAGGCGTTTGCCGGGATGCTGTGGAGCAAGCAATACTATTACTATGACGTATCGCGCTGGCTGGCGGGTGATCCGAATAGTCCACCGCCACCACCCGAACGATTGCAGGGGCGCAACCATACATGGCTGCAACTCATTAACGCGGGTGTTATTTCCATGCCCGATAAATGGGAATATCCCTGGTATGCGGCCTGGGACTGGGCCTTTCACTGCGTGGCCCTGGCGGTCATTGACCCCGATTTTGCCAAGCAGCAACTGATGCTGCTCACGAATGAATGGTTTATGCACCCCAACGGGCAACTGCCTGCTTATGAGTGGGCGTTCAGCGATGTGAATCCGCCGGTTCAGGCGTGGGCCGCGTGGCGGATATATCACCTGGAACTGGAGCGAAAACCGCCCGGCGAAGAAGATCTGACCTTTTTACGGGGTATTTTTCATAAGCTCATGCTCAACTTCACCTGGTGGGTGAACCGCAAAGATCAATCGGGGAATAATATTTTTGAGGGCGGTTTTCTGGGTTTAGACAACATTGGCGTCTTTGACCGGAACACGTTATTTCCCGATGGTAGTCATCTGGAGCAGGCCGACGGGACGAGCTGGATGGCCATGTACGCGCTGAATATGATGCGTATTGCGCTTGAGTTGGCGCAGCACGACTGTGTGTATGACGAAATGGCCACCAAGTTTTTCGACCATTTTCTATACATCGCCGGGGCCATCACCAACATTGGGCAAACCAATATTGGCTTGTGGGACGAGGAGGATGCGTTCTTCTACGATCAGCTACGTCTTGATGATGGGAACGTGCTGCGGTTGCGCGTGCGGACGATTGTAGGCTTAATTCCGATGTTTGCCGTGGAGATTCTGGACAATGAATTACTCAAGGCCAATACGCCGTTTCTGCAACGGATGATCTGGTTTCAGGGACACCGGCCTGATTTATACAACCAGGTGTCGCGCTACACCGAAAAAGGCGTCGGCGAAAAGCGGCTGCTAAGTTTACTGCGTGGGTTTCGGCTAAAAGCGTTGCTCAGTAAAGTGCTGGACGAAACCGAGTTCCTGAGTCCGCATGGTATCCGGGGGGTATCGAAAGTGTATCAGGATCACCCATATGATTTTACCCTGGAAAACACTACGTTCCAACTGGCTTATACCCCGGCTGAAAGTGATAGCGATATGTTTGGGGGAAACAGCAACTGGCGTGGTCCCGTCTGGATGCCCATTAATTATTTGCTGATCGAAAGCCTGGATCGGTTCTACGACTACTTTGGCGATGAGTTTACGGTTGAATACCCCATTGGATCGGGTAAGCAGATTACGCTTAAGGCCGTTGCGCACGAACTCACGAATCGCCTGATAAGTATCTTTACACGCGATGCAACTGGGAAGCGGCCCGTATTTGGTGAGCATCCAAAGTATCAGGACCCACATTTCAAAGATTATGTGCTTTTCTACGAGTACTTTGATGGCGACAATGGGAGGGGAGTGGGTGCCAGCCACCAGACCGGCTGGACAGGATTAGTGGCGGAGTTGATCGATCGGAAATACGATAGCTTTGTGTAATAAAAAAAGCAATTGGAAGCTATATTCCTGAACCGAACCGTCGGACCGCCCCTGAATGGATTTTGCCTACGCTCGACTAAAGTCCCCTTCAGGGGATATAGGAGTTACGAGGCTTGTCGATACGTTCCTAATAAGAAGTAGTGAATCCCAAATTATACCGGCTGAATTTGGTTCATACCTACCTGTTACGTTAACCTGAATGTCTATGAATGCCTTGCTGCTTGCCGATATCGATTGGCATAAAATGTTTGTTCCCAGCATGTCGCTCTGGGAAGTTATGATTCGGGGTTCATTAACGTACTGGTTTTGTTTTCTTTATATCCGGTTTTTCAGGCGCGGGGCCGGGCAATTAGGCATCGGGGATTTGCTGCTCATTACGTTGATTTCAGATGCCGCGCAAAATGCCATGGCGGGTGAGTATACGTCGGTGACAGAAGGTTGCCTGCTTGTGGGTGTGCTGGTATTCTGGGATTATGCCATCAATTGGCTGGGCTTTCGGTCGGTATTCTTCAGCAAAATAGGGGAGCCCGATCCCGTGCTGCTCATCAAAAACGGGGTTCTACAGCGGCAAAACATGAAAAAGGAGCTGATTACAACCTCAGAATTGATGGGTATGTTGCGACAACAGGGCATCGATCAAATAGGCGATGTTAAGACTTGCTATATTGAAGGAAGTGGTAATATCAGTGTCGTTCAAAAATAATCTGGTTCAAACTTCCATCCATCAACCTATATTGCCGATCATCCTTAAAAATGACCATTCCTATTAATTAGATAATTGTCTAAATGATTAATTAGATATTTGTCTAACCGTTTAATGATCTGGTGATGAACAACCTCTTTAAAGCCCTGAACGATCCGACCCGTCGGCAGATACTGGACCTGCTGCGCGGGGGTGATTTGAACGCCGGTGATATTGCCGAGCGATTCGATATGACAAAGCCCAGCATTTCGCACCATCTCGATTTGCTACGTCAGGCTGGCCTGGTTGAGTCGGTGAAGCAGGGACAGTTTATCAACTACTCGCTCAATACCACCGTCCTCGATGAGCTGCTTGCCTGGCTCTTGAGTTTCCAGAAAACCGAAGACCCATCTGCCGAAACAAAAACCTCCCAACCAACCCGTTAAACTTCCTTAACACTTATGAAAACAACGAACACATCTGCCGAAATTCTGATAGTTACAGTGCTGATAGCTCCTTTTGTGTACGTGGGATTGCTCTGGCACCAACTGCCAGCAGAGATCGCAACGCACTTTGATGTGCATGGTCATGCTGACGGATGGATGCCAAAAGGGGAAGCCACTTTACTCGTAGGCATTGCGTCGGTTATTCTGTATCTGGTGCTACGTTACCTGCCCAGCATTGATCCCAAAGGCCGTTTGCAGTCGTCGAATTATCAAAAACTTCGTTTCGTCATTACGCTTGGCTTTGCCGCCATACTGGGCTGGATGTGGTACATGGCTGGCCATCAGGCCAATGAGCGGCAATCGTATGCTGTTATGTTAGCCATTATTGGGCTACTGCTGGCTGGTATCGGAAACTACATGACTACCGTAAAGCCAAACTGGTTTATAGGCATTCGCACGCCCTGGACGCTGCAAAACGAAACCGTCTGGCGCAAAACGCACCGCATGGGCGGCCGGTTGATGGTAGTGGGTGGCCTGTTGAGTGCGGTGTTAGCCCTGGTTGTGCCGACGCCGTATACTGAAGTTAGTGTGGTCGGTGTTATTTTACTCACATCGCTCGTTCCGGTCGTTTACTCCTACATCTATTTCCAGCAGGAAAAAGCACATCAACTTAATTAAGGGTTAGCCTTCTACGCCGATGAACCGCATTATTCTCTTCACCTTTTTTCTGCTGGCTATGTGCCCGGCTGTATTGGCTCAAACGGACGAGCCGATCCAACTTAAGACGGACGCCTTCCTGTTGGATGGTACGTTGACATTGCCTGTTAATACAACAGGACCCATACCTGCAGTGTTGTTGTTAGCGGGTTCTGGTCCCACCGATCGGGATGGGAACAGTGGGCTTGGCCTGATCACGAACGTGCACAAGATGCTGGCTGATAGTTTAGTCAGTCGCGGCATGGCAGTAGCGCGCTACGATAAACGGGGCGCCGGGAAAAGTAAAGCAACAGACGTTAAAAAAGTAACGCCAGCCGATCGGTTGTTTGATGCAGTAATTGAGGATGCCGTTGGTTTCATTCGCCTGTTGCAGGGCGACAAACGGTTCTCGAAAGTTTTCGTGGTGGGCCATAGCGAGGGATCACAGGTAGGCATGATTGCGGCACAGGCAGCCAATGCTTCGGGTTTTGTTTCGATTGCGGGCATTGGCCGTAACATTGCTGATGTTATGAAAAGTCAGTTTGCCTATGCGATGCCCGATTCGCTTAAACCCGAATCATACCGGATCCTGGAATCGCTAAAAGCGGGCCATGCCGTTTCCACGACCAGTCCAGCCCTGATGAAAGTATTCAGGCCCAGTTCGCAAACGTACCTGATTTCGTGGATGAAACACGACCCGGTCACTGATATAAAAGCTTATCGCGGGCCGGTGCTTATTATTCAGGGAACCAATGATTTTCAAGTAGCCGTAAAGGAAGCAGAGCTCTTAAACGCTGCCCGACCCGACGCCCGACTCGTTCTTATTCCTAACATGACACACATGCTCAGAACCTATGAAGGAAAGGAGCAAAATGAAAATGCAAAAACATATACCGCTGTTACGCAGTCCCTTAGCCCAGGGCTGGCGCCTGCCATTGCGCAATTTGTGAAGCCTACCCCACATTGACCAACCCAACTGCCACTGGATTAAAGCAGGGTTCCAAACCCAGTCCATCATCAACCGTTCATTCCGTTTTCTGCCCCATCGATATGATACGTAGCGTTTTATTCTCCGCCTTGTTGCTAACATCAATTCCGCTGGTTTCACGGGCACAGACAGAGGAGCCCATGTTGCTCGTTTCAGATGCACTGACTCTCGATGGTACCTTGACGTTGCCCGGCAATACCACGGGTCCACTGCCGGTCGTGTTGTTGATTGCCGGGTCTGGTCCGACGGATCGGGATGGAAACAGCCCCGTGCCTGTAGGTGCCCTGGGCACGCCGAAAGCCGCTTCGTTGCGGATGCTTAGCGACAGCCTGGTGAAGCAGGGAATCGCTGTGCTACGGTATGATAAACGGTTTTCGGGCAAAAGCATTGATGTAACGGCGAAGGAAATAGACCTGCGTTTTGAAACCTACATTGCCGATGCGGTCGGGTACATCAAAGAACTTAAGGCTGATCCACGTTTCTCGAAAGTTGTCGTAGTAGGGCACAGCGAAGGATCGCTAATTGGCATGATTGCCGCCCGACAGGCCGACGCCGACGCGTTTGTGTCGCTGGCCGGGCCGGGTGAGGACATTGCCAATACGTTGCGGGCGCAATTGGGACCACAACTGGCTGAAGCCGATCGTCAGGCCGTTTTTGCTTCGCTCGATACGTTGCGGGCCGGCAATACGTTAGGTACGTTGCCGACAAAAATACCTTCCGTTCAGCAACTGTTCCGGCCCAGCGTGCAGCCTTACATGATTTCCTGGATGCGCTACGATCCAACCGATCAAATTGCATTGCTGAACGTACCGGTGCTCATTATACAGGGAAAACGGGATTTGCAGGTAACGGTAACGGATGCTGAAAAACTGAAAGCTGAACGGCCGAAAGACAAAATGATGCTGTTCGAGAATATGACCCACGTATTGAAAGATGTAGCCTCCGACGATCAACTGGCGAATCTGAAAACCTACGTTAACCCGGATTTGCCGCTTACGCCTGGACTGGCCACTGCCATTGCGCAATTTGTGAAGCAGTAAACGTACCGTCGGCCTTCAGGCCGGATAGCAAGAGTAACACGTATCAACATACTTAGGCCGACGATACGTTAATTGGCTGAGTAGTGCTGCAAATACGAAATCAGTCGCTCGAAATGAAGTTGCTCGTAGGGATTCTGCGTCATCCGAATGAGCATATGTCGGTAACTGTCCACCAGCCCGTCGAAGTGAGGATTATGGTTCAAGCGAGCCGCAATCAGGCCTTTGTAGCACCGATGGGTCTGGTTATAAACGTATTGGCAAGGCTGGCCGGGATGTTCATTCAGCAGTCGGTCGAGCGTTGGTAAAGTAGAAGCTGCGTTCAGAAAATTGAACCCCTGTGTCTCGAAGAACTGCTCAATTTGTGCACAAACATCGGCTAGTTCGTCTGGCGAATGAATTCTGTAGCGGAAGTATTGAAAACCGCTAAACCGACCGATGGAAACGATAAGCGTATTCGCATCGGGTCGGTAATCGGGCAGATTATTTAGAAACTGCTGGGCAACCTGCTCAACCTGATCGTTCCGACACCCAAAATTAACCTCCAGTTTCGTGTCTTCACTATAGAATACCGACGACAGAATGATGTTCTGGAACCCGTTGTCAATGACACGCCGGAACTGTTTCTTTTCGGGAAGCAACAGGAACTGATGCCCCGTAAAAAACGGCGTTAATTGCTGATACAGATTTGTTTCAAAAGGGGTTATGGTCATTGCTGAGTCAAGCTAATCTATAGGCCGCGTTCTATATAACGCATAACTAATTTCAGGGTAAATAAGTTATTAAAATTCATTGAAAAATTATAATTAATGAGCCATACTTGTCGAACTAAATGTGGTTTGGCGAGGTTAGTTACAATACACGCCCGGAAACGGGGCCGTTAATTTGGGGACGACCGGAATTGACAGCTTGCTGAGGTCGCGTGTAAGCATGCCGGGAGTTGACGGAATTTCCCGCCCAAACAAATCGTCAAAACAATAACTGGCGAATATAACTACGCCATGGCTGCCTAATCCGGAGGATTAAGCAATAGCCATTGTCTCCCCGGCCTACGTGCTGCTGGCTGGATCAGGAGGCATCGACTCGCAGCGCTGGCTCAGTTTATGGTGTTAACGGCTGAGTGAGACACAAGCACCTACGGATGACGCTTGGTCTGGTATACACCGGGCCGATTCCCGACAATCCCAAGTGTACCTAAGCATGTAGAAAGCGCGTTGGTTTCCTTGACTGGACGAGAGTTCGAATCTCTCCGTCTCCACTATAAATCCCTGTAAGTCAATCACTTATGGGGATTTTTTTTGGTACCACTAAAAAATTAAGGCTACTAATTTTGGTGAAAATATTTGATAGTCAGTGAATTATCTATTTCCAGAGGTACTATATCTCTAAACTTGTATTATTCGACTATTCTAATTTTTCCAGTGGGAAATAAAATTCTTTTCCTTTGATTATGAATAATTTAGATTTGAATCGAGTGTTTATATATGATAACTCTCCTTGTCTTTCTACTACATCATTATTGGCTACAATACTTGTTCCTAAATAAGTAGTGAAATGCCAACAATTGAAATTTTGATCATAAAAATAGGTTGTTACAACACGAGTAAGCTTCAAATATGTAAAGACGGAAAATAAGGAAACGATAAGAAGAAAAAGTAGAAAAATGAAAGAGAGGAAAACAAGTCTTGCAAGGTCATCCGTGTCTCTGAACCTGACCACTTCAAAAGCAAGTACTAGAAAAAAAGCAGCCGGGAGAGCCCAAGCAGATTGTCTTCGCACTTTAAACTGTACGTCGTCAAGTAAAAGTGGACAAATAGGGTGAAAATGGGAAGAGACAATTTTCTAAATTGTTTCACCCAAACCACCTTAGTTATGTCCAAATCAGTCAAATCCCAACCAAAACGTTCAGCGGACCACTCCTCAACTTCTGCTG
>NZ_BAAHAD010000013.1:0-179148 GCF_054777855.1 Spirosoma jeollabukense | reverse complement strand
CAGGCGTATGCAGTGGTTAAATTCAACGAAGATTATGATCCAAATTATCAGCCTATTTTACGCTCGATTGCTTGACTTTTAACACAGTTCATGTTAAGAAACTATTTCCATATAATGGACAAGTAGTTCAGTTTTTGTCATCTATTGTAAAGCCCTTAGCGCAGATCTTAATCTGACCAGCGGTTGAATTAGTGTTAATAATGTAACAGGTTAGCTCATGAACTGGAAACACACCTGTCCATTTAGTAGCCAGCAGATACAATTCTTCATTTTCCTTTGTACTGTAAGCATCCAATATTGATTCTTGGGCTATGATACCAAAGTTCAAGTCAAACTTTGCTTTGTAAACGTCCTGGAAAATCAACTTACTGATCCCCGTATCATACCATTCTATTTCAAGTACGATAGAGTCGTTATGACCCGGATTGCTTCGATCAATATTGATTGATTTGAGCGTAGAGTCATGCCAATAGTAATCGTCAAAATTCATTTAAATCTGTTATATAAGTGGCAATATGTAAACTGAATCCTCAAAAACTAGCTGTGATTAAACCACAAGGGTATAAAAAATAGAAGAATGAAGAAGAGGGCTATTAACACGCATATCAATAGACCCGTACCTAGGGCTTTTAGTAGCTCTTTTAATAGCTGCATAACCGTTATATAAGTGGCATTATGTTAGTCTGGAAACTATTCGTATCGAGTTGCAGCCGTTAGAATTTCGGCAAAAACACGCCAATTAACGTTTTCTGGAATCGGCTTACCTATGTTGATGTAATAGCCGTCCATATCTTCAGTCCAACTTTTGATCCCGTCTAGGTACTCATCCAGAGTATTATTTTCCCAAGCAGATCGGTCTGATTGAAGGTCTTCAAGTAGAGTACCTAAAAACCTAGTAAAGTCTTCTTTTGAAGATATACTATCAACTTGGACTTTAAAATCTCTCATTCAAAACTGTTGTATAATTTGCTTTATGTTAGCCAACGAAAGTTTGTATCACTTGATGAACTACTTAAGTGGTGTTGGCTCCTCTAGTTTGACCTTCTCTAAGTTAGGATCGTTTTTTAGCCAATGCGCTTGGTTTAATGGCCAATGATTCTCAGTTATATAAAGAGTCTCCCCTTTTAAGAGACTATCTGCTAAATCACGGACAAACGTGTCTATAAAGTGGTAGAAGGTAGAAGCAATCGGCACGGGATTTCCTTCAACGTTCATATCTATGTAAACCACACTATGGAAAGTCTCCCCTGGTTCCATCCATAAGCAGAAGTGCTCCTTTTGGGTGTTTCTCATAAACGGCAAGGCAAAGGCGTATCTGTTATGTTCAAACCAAAAATCAAGCATATAGGTATCTAAATCAATGCCTAACTGTCTGTTTTTGAATCCCATGAAGCAGTAATCTAAGATAGACGCTCCATTGGTAAACTTTAAGAACTCCAACAGATAAGGATTGAATTTATCAGGAATGCGACCAATACCCTTCACTACCTTTAGATGACTCTCTTTCGTATGCGGGTAAAGGGTAATATCTTCTGGATACCGAAGACTGAGTTGATTTAATCGCTCCAAGATTCCTTCCATCCTAGCTCAGGTTAATTTTGTTGTATAATCTATGTTATGATAAGCTCTCCCCCTAAGTTTGTTTGCGCTGACAAAACCTAGGTTTTGTATATACCTGAAAAATCCTTTAACTATGTGTCTGACAAAACGTCTGACACAACTGTTATGGACCCAATTGATGCAAATACAAAACCGGAGTTACGTCAGCAGCCTATAAAAACGGCACTGACAGAACCGGAGTTAAGTCAGCAACCCGCCGAAATAGTGTTGACAGAACCGGAGTTACGTCAGCAGGACACAGAATCAGCGCTGACAGAACTGGAGTTAAGTCAGACAAAACCTGAAATAGACAAAAACAGAGGCGGGCGTCCTCGTAAAGCTCCCGATGTAACACCTTGGACGGTTAGAGGTGTGGATCTGGAAACACGAACGGCCATAGAAAAAGCTGCAACACGAACGGGTAAGACTATTGGTCAGTACATGAATGAAGATCTACGCCAATATGCTCAAGAACAGCTAAAAAAAGGGAATCAGCCACCCATGAAACAGGAAGACTTACGTACTGAACTGGATGATATTAAAGGCATGATTACCCAACTTGCCGACCGAATACCGGTACAGGAAAAAAGGGGATTCTTCCAACGGTTATTTGGTTAGCGTTTCTATTCATAAACATCTTTACGATGAGCTATCTTCATAATGAAGATAGTTATCTGCTCATTTTCTATCGTGTAGATAACACGGTAATCGCCCACTCGAATCCGGTAGTAATCATCTTGGTCGCTGCCCGGCATATCGAAGTTCTTCAACTTCTTATGGCCATGTGGTTTTGGCTCCTCTGCTAGATCCTCTATTTTTTCGAATATCCGGTCTTGCATCTTGGCCGGAATGCGTTTTAACTCCTTGGCCGCTGACTCGGTTACGACAATCTTATAAGCCACGGCTTGCTAAGATTTCGTTTTTTACGTCTTCAAAAGGGCGCGTAGGCTCACCACGTCGCTCTACAGCATCAAGGGTGTCCATTAGGTCTTCTACAATCTCCTGAACAGCTACATTGGTCAAATCCAGTTGCAAAGCCGTTTTTTCCCCCTTACTGTTAGTGACGTAACTAATGCCTTGACGAATTGCAGTTGCATTCATTTGCTTATTCTTTGGTTGGTTAAATAACAGCTTTACTACGCTTTTTTACTTCTTATCGAGGCCAAATTCTTTCTGAAGGATTGAGCGAATGTAGCCGGGCTTATTTTTGGTTTGATCAAGTTTGCCCGATGTCTGTAACTCATCCGCTCGCTCGGCAAATAGCTTGACGTTTTCGTGCGTTTTAAGCGCTTCTAAGGCCTGATCTAGTAATGGTGAGTCTTTCCCAAAGATTTGACCTAAAAAGCGCATGACGAAGACGACATCCTCATTCTTGGCCCTTTCCTGAGCTACTTCTTTCTTCTTCGTATGAATTTTAAAAACCCATCCCTTTACAGATCCGCCACGGCCACGACCACCTCTCTCCTCGCTGTAAGTGAAATACAAATCACTTATGCCTTCCTCGTACATGTCCATCAGTTCAGCTTGAGCTACCTCAATGACATCTCTCTTTAGTTGGCCAACTGGAAGCTTAATGCACAGTACTTCTTTTAAGCTATCAGGATTATACTCAAACCGACCGACCGACCTCCATTGACAGCACCATTCGTAAAATCGCTGAGAAAACTTACTAGTTAAGGTCATCACTACCGTAGCATCAAGTACGGTAAACCGCTTCGTCAGTTCGTAGAGATAAGGCAGAACATATTTTGAAATAGATACTTCTAGTCCTTTGCCCTTTATGTATTGGCCACCATTGACAAACCCTGTCTCAATCCACCCCCCATCAGGAGCATCGATAGAGAAATCTTTCTTACGTAGGCTAACGACTGCTTTTCTGTAATCTCTGTATCTATGATCATGCTCATCAGACTTCTTAAGCTGACTTTCAGGAATAAATAGAATCAGTTCCCTTTTAAAAAAATCGTCAGCGATTCCATTTTGAACGGTTTTCATCACTTCAATAAGTGATAAATAGATCAACCGCTTCTCTGTAGTGGTATAGTCATATCTAGCACCTGTAATAGCATTGGTTTGCTTGAATGTCTCTATCTGCGTCATTCTTTCTATTTTGTGCGTAATTTTAAATAAAGTCCACAAAATAAGCAACTAAAAAGGTCATATTTCCGCCAATTACGCATAAAATACCCTTAAAAACTCCGCCAATTACGCATAAAACTCCGCCAATTACGCATAAAACATACCTATAAATTACTAATAATCAATTAGTTACGAGGCCGTAAAGTTTGCAAAAGAATAATTTGCTAAAGTGCAAATGCCAAAAAACCGGCTTTTGAGAGGTAAAAAAGGGGTAAAAAACTAAACTTATCCACAATGAAAAAAGCAGCAAATAAGACTAGCTAAAGCGAATGGGAAAAAAGAAAGCAAAAACTAAAACCGCACCGGGGCGCGTAACTATAAATTTAGTTAACTGTTCCACGATTTGTATTATTCCAATAGTAATTCAAATACCCCTTTAGTAAAGACTGCTGAAAAGAAAAGAGACAATCCTATACTATCCCCTTTCCAATACACATAGCCCTATCTATTTAATTTCCCCAGCTGGCCAATGTATAATTTGGTAGTTTATCTAATCCTATATAGCTTCCCAATGAGATAGTAAACCCTCCGGCGCGCGTGTCGTGGTACGGTCTTATTAAAGAGCGAGACGGAACGCTATTCCACTACGTTCCATACCGTTCGTCTCGCTCTACGAGGTTGATAATCAGTAATTTACTATCCGTATATATCTGTAACAAACTAATTTTTTGAATACTATTTATATAACTGCCTAATAATCAATTGTAAAATGCGTAAATTTTATCAATATGTCTGATCGGAAGAGTTTATCGATTAGCCTGGGTACCCACCGCCAATTGGAGAAACTAGGTGATCAATTAGGCTTGTCTCACAAAGATTTGGTGAGTGCAATGGTGCAATTTTTCGCCGTGACTAAGCTCGATCCCCGCTATCCCAAAGCCGATGCGCCGGATGTTGTCTTGAAGAAATTGACCGATAAAGTGGACGCGCTGGATAAACGCTTTATTGGATTTATCCGCGAGCAGGAGAAAACCCTCCTCAAACCCATGCAGGCCGACGTGCAGGCCTTACGGCAGGCCTCGGAAGCAGGTTCCGGGGCAGGGTTAACCCCGGCGCAGTTGGAAGAGCAGTTGACCGGCGTGGTCGAAGCGGTGCAGACGTTACTGCGGCTCTCGTTCCGAACGGCTCTAGTGGATAACGCGCTCCGGAGCGAGTACAAGCAACAAGCCGATCAACTCATTGCCCAGCAGAACGGCCTATGATGACCAAGATACCGCCCGGTGGTTCAGGCCTATCGAATCGCAGTGGCTCCTGTGGGGGCCTGGTAGCCTATCTGGAGAAGGAACAGCTTGGCCAGTGGTTTGGCCGGGAAGCCGAACAGGTACCGGGGTATCAGGTCACGGCTGAGCTGGATGCCAACAAACGGAATTTAGGCCGGGACGATGATAAGTACTATCAGATTGTCTTAGCCCCTTCCAAGTCCGAACTCGCCCATATTGGCTCCGATCCAGAGGCCTTAAAGGCCTTTACCCGTTCGGCGATGGAAGCCTACGCCCAGAATTTTGGAAAGGGGATTGACAGCCGGGATCTGGTGTGGTATGCCAAGATTGAGCATAGCCGTAGCTACGACTACACCGACCGTGCCGTTCAGTTGGGAGAGCAGGCCAAAGGAGGGATTAAGGTGGGCGATCAGACTCACATCCACGTAATTGTGAGTCGTACCGAGAACCTAAAGACCTATCGGCAGGATCTTACGGAAGGCTTGCACGCACGGAAGAACCCCTACCATCTGAGTCCGCTGACCAATCACAAAGGCACCACCAAAGGCGTAGTCTTAGGCGGTTTTGAGCGCAACGGCTTTAGCCAGCGGGTAGAGCAACGCTTCGATCAGGGGTTTGGCTACGAGCGGAGTTTAACCGAATCCTTTCGGTATCTACACGGCATGAAATACGGGGATGAAGGCCTGAAAGCAGAACTGAGCCAGGCGGCTGCGCTGGAACGGAGCCAGCAACGGGAGCAGGCTCAAGCCCTGGAGCTGGCCAGCCAGCAGCGGCAAATTGAGTTACAAATGGGTTTAGGGCAGGCTTACCAGCAACAAGATGTTCGCACGTTAAGCCAAGGCTTAGAGCAGGCCGAACAGATTCGTCAGCAACTGGCCCAGCAGCGCCAGCAGGAGGAGGCTCGTCAGTTGGCGATAGAACGGGCCGAAAGCCTAAAGCAGGAGCAACGCATTGAACAAAGTATCCAACAAACGCCCCGTCAGGGTCGGGGTTTAGAGCGATGAACGAGAACAAATTCCTAAAAAACCTGAATCAGAAACCTACGTCGAGTACCCCCATACCCGCAGCGGGTAGCCCCGCACCGGCTCCGCAGCCTGCTCCCGCTTCTGATCCGATTCAACGGTTGGTGGATGAACTAAGCCGCCAGAGCACCGCTATCGAAGGGTTAAATGAACGCTTCAATCGCTGGGAAAAACGGCCCCGAGGGGCCAGCCCAGCCGAATTGGAGGCGTTGATGCAGGCCGCTCGACAAGGTGTTGAGTTTACGCTGAATAGTCAGAAGATGGCTGAGTTGATGCTCCCTGAGCTGACCAAGGGTATGCCTACGCTGAGCAACCTGAAGGCGGCTACGGATGAAGGGGTGAACGAAATACGAGCCATTGGGCTGGCCACCGCGGAGCGTATTGAGCAGGCCAGTACACGGGCTGTTAATCGGATTGAATGGGCCAGCCGCAGCAAAGCCGATGTACTGGCCAGCCGGATCGGGTTCACCTCCTGGCAATCGGCTCTACTGATCTTTGCGGGTTTTCTGGTGCTGGTGGGCGGGGCCATTCTGGCCAACCAGCAGCGGGAAGCCGCTTTAGCCCAGGCGCGCAACGAGACGCAGGCCGTACGCGAATTCACCGATTGGGTGAAGACCCAACCGGAGGGGAAACGTTTGTATGATCGGTATTATCATCCTTAAGGGTTGGGTGAGCGTTTAGGCAGTAGCTGAGGGTCGTTCATTTTTCAATTTGAGTTTTATCCTGTTTGATCGTCCGATGCACCCTTAGCCGGTTATTGATCGAATAAAAGGGCCGTAAAATAAATCATATGAACAATAAGTTCTTCGAGGCTTTTCTGTTTTTGTAGAATGGCAACGTAAACTCTTGACCATATGGTGATTGTCTACTTCTCCGGTTATGATTCCCTATGCGACTATCATGAATGTACGTACGGAGGAAAAACCATTGATTCCTGTTTTGAGATGCTTTCGGTCTTAGTTAGGGCTGGCTGGAAACTTGTCAACGTAAAATTGTCCGACAGCCCCGGATGTGGCACCTGGCTGCCTATTGAGGCCTTTGATGGAAAACCTCTACAAAGACCCTTGCGCTTGCTTCAGCGTGAGTGGGAAGAAATTCTCTTTACCAGCCGTCAATAAAGCCCAATTGATTGCCAGCATTGCCTGTTGCCGGAGCCATGGGCAATGATTTACTCAAAGGGCATTTACATACCTATGGAGAACCATCCGTTTGACGATGATGCTAGTTGGTTGGCTAGTGCGAGGTTGACGCGACAACTCATAATCGACCAAAGGAAGGTGGTTACAAGAGCCAGAGAAGCAATTACAGCCCAACGATTGGCATTGACCGAAAGAATGCAGGTCATTGACCAGCGGCTGGACAACCTTCAATCTGAGATTGACGCTATCAAAAAGGCATACCACCTACGTTAAGCACTACCGGATAGAGCGACCAAGTACGTGCGTAGTTGAAATCAATAGAGGAGAACGAACATAGCCAAAAAACGGGGTGGTGACATACGATGTCACCACCCCGTTTCGAGACTAACAATAATTGCACTTTTTGGGGAAGTGTTGTATAAGGTACGTTATGTTAAGGGAATATTCCTAGATCAACCATCCCACAGAAGCAATGAAAACAGGCCGGATTGTACGTTGGAAAGGGGAAAGAAAAGGCTAGTATTATGTTAATAGAATATCCCTAGATTGTGAGATTGCCAATTGCGAGTAAACTATCTCCAGGAGCAGCTTCTAAGTTAGCATAACGTTTGATTTGTAACAGTTTTTGTATGCTTGAAGCAGTTGTAGTAGTTGACCTGATAACTCTAGAACAATCTGGGAGCCTGATTGCGGGCACGATCTATTTGCAGGTTGGTCAACAGGCTTTTCCGGAGAAAGGATGGAATGACAATGCACCTCTCATACTCTCCTGGTGGCTTGATACTATTGCGAATGGTAGACGTGAATTTCTCTTTATGGATGGGCCATTTTCCTTCAAAGAGAGTAAATCCAATGTCCAGTTAGTGTTCAATGACAAAGTACAGGCTTCCTATTTAATCGATTGGCAAGAGCTGCGAAAGAGCATTGGAAGAACAGCTGAGCAAGTAATCCAGTATCTAGAAGCCAAAAACTACAACCATAAAGACCTGAACGAATTGAAAGACAAATATTCGCTAAAGAACGATTGGTTATCATAAAGCAAATTATACAACTGAAAAGGTTGGAAATTTGAAGTGCCACTGGTCAGGTTTTTCTAATTTGCCTTCAGCTACTAACTCCTCAAATAGTGGCTCTAGGCTCTCAGCCTCTAATCCATTCACATCACTCTGATCCGAGCTTGACCTAACAAAGTTGAAGAATCTGTAAATGTCGAAGCGGTTAACTATTAAGTGGACATTGGCAGTAGTTACATGTTCAATGTATTCATCTTTGTTATAATCAAAGTCAATAACCTGACCTAATTTTTCAGCTCGACAACCAATGCCATGAAATTTGTAATCCATTGGTCCTAGAGTTCCACCTATAGGTAATTGACCTATGTTCCAGCCATTGCAATACTGTAGAAACCTAGTATTAACTTCGTCTATAGCAGCTTTGTAGGCTTGAATATTGAGCAATATTTTTTCTTTGGTTATCATAATTGCACTTATACAACAAATTTAACTTCAAAAAACTACGTTTGATCTGAGCAAAATAAGCCCAAGAAAAATACTTATAAATCCACCTATAATGTTTATTGCCTTATTAACATTTCCTCCAAATAGTTTTTCCCAAGAATATTTAAGAGGGGATGGGAGCCAAAGATAAGTTCGTTTGTTGCCGGTAAAAAAGGCCGAGTACAAGCTAAAACAACCCAATAAAATGAGAAACACGCCAAATAACTTCATGAAAACTGTCATGCTTCGTCACAGTTGAAATTGATTACACTAAAATTTAACTTTTACTATATTTACTCATGCTAAAGAATTGTTCAATTCTTTTATTACTCTCTTAACATAAAATTAGTTATACAACAGCCAACAAATAAATGCAATTGTACCTTCCTACAGATAACCCATTGATATATAACTATACTAATACGACTATTGAGTTTGTGGACGTGATGGAACTCTGCCAAGGTTGTCCAGAGGTAGGACATCTTTCGATAAATTCAGTAGCTTTTAATCCGGGTTTACAATTCGGGACAAACGTTATTTTTAAAGACCATTGGCTGATTCTTCCTCAGTTCATAAAAAGTTGGAAAAAGTCCGGCTTTAAACTATGTGCTATCGACTTACGAACTAATCAGTTAAACGAGATTAGTCAGGTAGAGCCCCTAGCAATACCTTATAAAATTGAAGGAAACCGTATAAGTTATTTTACTGATTTATCAAATCAAACAAGCAAAAATGCTGTACTTCCATAATAGAAAAATTCAACTCTGTAACTCAATCATATTCAAGCTATTTTTGTACTTAGAAAAGAGATGTTGTATAACTAATTTTATGTTATGTGTTTAAAGTCATAAATAGACTGATAAACAGTAAAAGTAAGCTATCGGAAAAATATAATTTTGACAAAGTATAGCTGTCATGAAAATTGATCTAAAACTCATTCCGGTAGTAATAATCTGTGGATTATCTGCGTGCATTTGGGATGGATCATCGACCTATGAAAAACAATTAAATGGGCCTTACTACCTAGAGGCTTATAATGACTATAACGAGATGTCCATTGGTATTGAAGATAAAGAAATTAGAGTTGGGGTCATTAAAGCTACTGTCTTTGCAATAGGTCAAACCGACCAGTTTATTGTTGCCAAACAACACCCCCTTAACGAGAGTAGAAATATTGATAAGTCAATAACTAACTACTTCATCATTCCCCTGAACCAGAAGATTTCTAAAGCGACAGACAGGAATTATTTTGGTCCTCTAACCTTGGATGAATTTAATGGAAAAAGGCATGAATTGGGTATGGATTCTGTTCCCTTTACTATTGTGTTTAAAGACCTTAAATAACCTCCCGAATCTGTTGTATAAGTGCCTTTATAGTACGTTTGAACTGGATTGAAAAATACTCAAAAAAACAGTTATTCAACTGTGAATTGAGCCACCAGTGGGGTAAGTCCGATGCTTTATTAGCTAACCCTGTTTAACATGTTTTGACTCTTGCTGGTGAATTTTAAAGCCTGGACAGTTCAATTGGTGAAAAACCGCGTATGCTATGCTAGGGTCTAAAAATTCAAGGCGCCAACTCCCTGTTATCCCTTTCTTTTTCCCCTTTGTAACTACCTCTTCGTATGACAACTTACATTGGTATCGATGTAGCCAAAGATAGCCTTTCTGTGGCTGTTCCAAAGCTTAATGCTGGCTGGAAAGTAAATGAATATGCCAATTCACCAGACGGTATTCGTGCCCTTTTAAATCAGTTGCCTGACCTGGCTCATTGTGTGTTGGAAGCGACTGGCTCTTACTCAGTTTTAGTGACCTACATGCTTACCCAATCTAAGGTGACGATCTCGGTCATTAATCCTAAGCAGAGCCATCATTTCGCGAAAATGCATTTGTCGGTCACTAAGACTGATTCGCGTGATGCAGTCTTATTATCAGAATATGGGAGGATCATTCAACCGCCTGTTTATCAGATGAGTAGCGAGGGTTTGTTGTTGCTCAGACAAAAACGAACGTTGCTACGTCAATATCAAAAACAGCGGGTAGCGCTACTTAATTTACAGGAGTCGTTCCAGCCTTTACCCTTAAAAGATGTGACCGTTCAGCAAAGTTTGCTAGAGATGATTGCTAATTTTCAGGCGGCTATTGCTCAATTAAAGGCAGAAATTAATCAGGTGTGTCAAGCTGATTTCGCCCACCAGTACAAGCGATTGACCTCTATTAAAGGGATCTCTCAGGCCGTGGCCACCGCTCTAATTGAAACGACGAATGGCTTTCGAGACTTTGCTTCAGCTAAGGCATTGGCTAAATTTATTGGCGTGGCTCCGATCATCTATCAATCGGGAAAAGTAGGCATAACTAAGGGTATTAACCGCTCTGGAGATGCTCATCTAAGAGGTCAATTATATATGGCTAGTTTGTCGGCGATCCGGTATAATAAACCATGTCGAGAATGTTACCAGCGCTTAAAAGCTGCGGGTAAAGTAACCAATGTAGCTTTAATGGCGGTCGTCAACAAACTACTTCGGCAGGCGTATGCAGTGGTTAAATTCAACGAAGATTATGATCCAAATTATCAGCCTATTTTACGCTCGATTGCTTGACTTTTAACACAGTTCATGTTAAAGAATACATAGTAAGGTAACAAATTAGTAATATGTATGGTATAAAAGCTATAAATATGAGGGAACGGTAATACCAGCGGAGAAGTCGGTAAGGCTTTATTTGGAGTGCCTAACTAGATCGAGTATGCCAGGCGTATGCGACTGATTGAGTTGGACAGGTATTAAAAGTTAGTGTCTCGTAAAAACGCTCAATTCTTCCTTACTTCTCTACGAGTTGCGCTTCATTGAGGCAGGCAAATACCAGCCGATAAAATTCGGGGTGTGATTGCCAAGTCTGACCCGTGACCATGTTCCTATCCCGTACGGCTTGCTGGGTTGAATACGTACCCCCTCCCATCTCAATTTCAGTGCGGACATGTTCATAAGCGGTTAGGGTTCGGTTGGTGGCTAAACCTGCCGTGACCAGAATCTGTATCCCGTGGCAGATCGCAAAAACCCATTTACCCTGCTGGTCAAATTGGCGGACGACATCCAACAGGGCGGCATGATTACGTAGGTATTCGGGGGCACGGCCACCCAGCAACAAAATCGCATTATATTCCTCGACAACCACATCCTGTATGGCTAGATCTGAAGCTAGACAATAACCGGGCCGCTCAATATAGGTATCCCAGCCGGGTTCAAAATCGTGCATAACCAAGTTGAGTCGCCGTTTACTGGGAGCGGCAATTCGGGTTGAATCGCCCTCTTCCTGAAAACGGTGAACAGCGTAGAGGGTTTCATAACTTTCGCCACCATCGCCGGTAACGATCAAAATAGTGCAATTCATAGAAGGCAGGCTCTAAGAGAAAGTTTGGAAAGATAGGCATTATCCCGAATAACTTTCCACTTGGGCAAGCCTGAAAGAGCCGATTTACTCATGAATTTCTGATGACGATTGGAAACAAATTGTATGCGGTGAATTGAGCGGCAGTGCCCAGTTTAGCCGCTGGTCCCGGCACGGTCCGCCGTTGCGGGGGAACCGCGCTTAGCGGTGGTCGCACACGGCACAGATAGTAAAAAATCAGGGTCTTATAATAACGCTCCATAAAGTGAAACGAAAAAGATGTCATCTAAGCAATCAAACAATGCCGATATGGCCTTTTTTAGGCGTCCGCCTAAAAAAGGCCATATCGAAGAGCCAGTGAGCAGAACACCCGTAAATCACTCTTTAAGCAGCTAGAAACAAAGACGCCACTAGTCAGTTCTTGCCTAAGACTGACCCGTTTATTCGACTACACATGCCTCTTGAGTCCTTGATCATTACCTATGGCTACCCGATCCTGTTTGTGGGTGTACTACTGGAAGGCGAGGCGTTTTTGATCTTGGCTGCTTATCTAGCCCACCGAGGCTACTTCGCCCTGCCCGTGGTGATTGGCCTGGCCGCCCTAGCCTCCTTTACGATGGCCCAAATTTGGTTTGTGCTCGGCGATCGCTTTGGCACCGCTTTACTTAGCCGTCGTCCAGCCTGGCAATCGCGTCTGGTTCGGGTAGACGCCATGCTACAACGCTATGGCAGTAGCTTGGTGCTGGGGTTTCGCGCGCTGT
The DNA here is from genome assembly GCF_054777855.1 of Spirosoma jeollabukense. Taxonomy (NCBI): domain Bacteria; kingdom Pseudomonadati; phylum Bacteroidota; class Cytophagia; order Cytophagales; family Cytophagaceae; genus Spirosoma; species Spirosoma jeollabukense. The sequence continues at coordinate 166,385 of NZ_BAAHAD010000013.1, read as the reverse complement.
TGGGCTTACGGACCCTAATTCCAGTCGCTATTGGAACATCAGCCTACCCAGCCCGCCAATTCACGCTACTGAATGGAGTGGGAGCGCTGATCTGGGCCCTGGTGGTGGCCTTGGCGGGTAACACGATCGCTCAAGGCTTGGAAGTACTCATCACGGATCTGCGACAGCATGAACTAGCCGCGGTCGTCGTGCTTGCCCTGATCGGTTTAGTTTGGGGGCTAATTCGTCTCTACCGCCAGCCTAAGGTCCCGCTTACAAAAGGTGACTAGCGTAAAGACCAATTAATTTAGGCAGTAAGGGGTCGTATGCTATGGATGGCTTTTGAAGGTCAGAAAAGATCACTGTCTCACAATTCGCTCAAATAAATAGCCCGTTCCCCTCAAGCCTTTTACCAAACAAATGGATTGTCAACGAAAGCGTAGCTTTTCCAACGAGCCAATCAGTTCAGGCAGAAAATCCGTAAAGGCTGGGTAACGAGCCCGATTCTTCTCATAATAAGCCAGTTGGGCACTAAAATGATCTAAGTAAGGCCAATCCTTGTACAAGTCTCGAAGTCGCTGGCTCTCTTTCGGAAGCCCCATTTTTAAGGCAATCCGTATTTCACCCGCTCGCACCGTCAATTCATTGAAAACCGTCAGCCAGTCGGTATACTGGGCCTGATTGGGGACGGGTTTAAACAAGTCTTTATACTGGTTGATCCGCTCGGCCAGTTCGGGTTGCATGGTGTAGGGATTGACAAAGGAATGACCAAACTCGTGCACACAAAGCGTCCGAACGGCTTCCCGGTCGTTGAAGCCCGGGTCCACGACCCGTTGACCGAGTACATGCTGGTCTCGATAGGGAGCACTTATGTTGAAAAGCCGAGCCTCTTGACCAGCGCCCGTTTGCCAGCCCATTCCCCATTGAGTAATAAAGAACGGCATGACCACAATGGTATAGGCTTGCTTTCGACTTCCATAGTAGGCTTCCAGGGTGGGAATAAAGCGAGCGGAGGGCTGGTTTTGACTCACCTGATCGATGGCTTTTTGGTAGACATCGGCCTGTTGGGTTAGAAAGGCCGCCATGTCAACATCGTGATAGAATTGAGCGACCTGGGTCATATACCCCGTAAGAACTACCTGGGCCGAATCGGCATTCGGGTGGATGGCTGCCAGTAACAAAGGGGAGACAGGGGTTTGCCATCCGGTAGCGGGTAATGGGCGGGCGTACAAGCCTAACAGATACACCCCCGTACCTACTTTGTCGGCTAACGCTTTGGTGGCCCTAATAGCGGGATGGTCCGCGTAGGACTGGAACGCTTGATAATTAATCCGCATGGCCCGTGAGCGTCGGTAGCCTGCCGGGTCCTTGGCCGAGTCGGGCAGCAATTCGGCCGACAACTGGTTCATTAACGTAGCAATCGTTTCGACCGTGGGATTGACCTGAATGGTAAGCTGTCGGGGGCTTGTTTGAGCGGTGGCTGTTCCGGGACAGAACAGCAGCCAAGTCAAGAAACCTAGCAGGTAGTAGTTCACTTGATCAAAGCAGGCTAAAGGATAGTTAGATAAGAACGGTTGATTAATCTATAAAATAAGTGCATACCAATTTCCATCAAAAGCATTCTCTTAACATTGAGCTATGGCTGATTCAAGAAATACACTTCTGAAGAGGCACCGCTTGAATCGGCCAATTGACCCAACGCTGGGGGCTGTTGACCAGCTAGAGTAGGGCAACATAAAACCTGTCCGCCAAGCGCTGACAGGGAGTCCGTCAGCAGTCCGCTTCATTAAGTCAACAGCGCCTTCGCTACTCAACACGACGCCAAACTAGTTCGACGATGGCCCCATCCCCTACCGGCATTGTTTCAAGCAGTGTGTCTTCTCGTCTGCGCAGACCAAGCTGGTCCCTCCCCCGATCTAAGCCGGTCCAGTTCGGAAAGCTGGCGCTAAGGATGTGCTGACCCAGGAAATCACCTTCTCCATCGACTTCATAGGTTCCGAAAAGCGCTAAGCTGTTCTGGACGACGGCTCGGTTCTCCTCATCGCTGCCACTCAGCCTATCCCCCGAAGCGAAGGCCGGAATTTCAGGATTACTTACTATTACACTAAAATACAAATTTTCCGTGAACACCAGCAGGCCATGGGGGCTAGCCCCCAAGATTGATATTTTATGTTGCTTACTATGAAGAATAGCCGATTCGAGTGTCCAGGTTCCTAGGATATTATTGCGTGACATATCGTTGTTAAATGGTTGCTCAAAGGTCCGTAAATCACCCACGTCGAGAATGGTGATTGGTTCACCGATTGGCCCCTAACATAGACTTCTTAAAGACCGAAGGGGTTTGCCCGGCATACTTCTTGAAGAACTTAGTGAAATTAGAGGGGTCGTAGCCCAGCCGGTGGGCCACATCGGTAATGGAAAGATCATGCCGGCAGAGCAGCGTTTGGGCGACCTGAGCTAAGCCCAATTCGAAGTGAAAGCAGGGGGATTGACCGGACACCTGAAGAACCACCCGGCTCAGATACCGGGGGTGGACGGCTAGTTGGTGGGCGATGTCAGCCAGCTTCAGGACGGTGTCGGTTTGACCCGTCGTCAGATCCGCCAGATGGTGGGTCATGGCCTGAACGTACTGCTCGGCCAGTTGGAGAGTCCGCTTAGTTGGTTGTTGTTGGGTCATGCGAACCGGTTCTTCTCTTCAGCCACTTGGCTGGCTAGGCCAAAGGTAACGGCTGAGATAATACCTTGCCTAAGTATGGGCTCGTGTTAGCATAAAATGGCCTGTATAGCCGTTCAATGATCTGTTCATAAATATTGCACCTGCCTTGAGACGACACGTACATTTGCTTCGAGAAATGGGCATTTATTAAGGCATCAATGAGTATAGGAATGCGTACTGGTTGAGTTGCCTTTATGGACATAAATACGTTTTAGGCGATGAGTAACGTAAACGACGGTCCGTTCCAGGACTTCATTTCGACCAGCGCCGTTACCCCCCATCGAGGGCTTGACCGGAATGATTAGTCTAATGCCCAGTCGCTGAAGTTGACGGCTGACGGCCATCGGCATGACTAATAGAGTTCTAGAGTTCCCCTAAACGCTAAGGACAAGCCTCCCGGTATTGGGGAATACGTCTTTGGCCGTCGTACGAACCAACCCTTTCGCCATTGGCTACGTTCGTGGGAGCAGGCAAAAACTGAGGCAATCAGGTGGATAAAGGACTCCAGATGCGGGGCGGTAGTCTCAGTGGCCGGTCCGCCGGTGACTCGCCGAACCGTTTGCTTCTCGAAGCCGGTTGCGCTCCCTGACACAACCCTCAACTTATTGATCAATCAGTTCTTCTTCGCCGATAACCGCAGGTAACTCACTACCAAAAATACCGTACCTTTGATTTTTACAACGGTTTATTATGAAGCCACGCCCCCTCCAGGAACTCTACGATCGCTTAACACCCGCCGATGGCGCATCCGGCACGTTGCTGCCGCCGGGCATCAAACACGAACTAGGCCATTTCAACGTCTTCGACGTGGCCGACCTTATGCTCGGCTACCACACCAAGCCGCCGACGACCTTCGACCGGCGGGCATTCTATAAAATCAGCTTGGTTCGCGGGCGTAGCCGGGTCGAGTACGCCGATAAGGTGGTGGACATCGGGCAGCACGCCCTGTGGTTTGCCACGGCTCAGGTACCCTACCGGTGGCTTCCCCACGACTTGGATCAGACCGGCCACTTCTGCATCTTCACGGACGAGTTTCTGCTGCCGGCCAAAGGGCGGGCGGGGCTGGATGACCTACCCATTTTTCGGCCGGGCAATCAGCCGGTGTTGATGGTCACCCATGACGAATACGTGGTCATTGAGGCTCTCTTCCTGAAAATGAAAGGGGAAATCACGTCGACCTACGCCTACAAATACGATCTGTTGCGGGCTTACCTGCTCGAACTGATTCACGTCGGGCAGAAACTACAGCCCGCTCCCCTACTGGCTGCTCCGCACACGGCTTCGGCGCGGGTAACGGCCCTATTTACCGAATTGCTCGAACGCCAGTTTCCCTTAGCCACCCCCCAGCAGCAACTACGTCTGCGCACGGCCAAAGACTACGCTGATCAGTTGGCGCTGCACGTCAACCACCTTAACCGGGTGCTGAAAGAAACAACCGGCCGCACCACCACCGAACTGATCAGCAGCCGGGTGGCGCAGGAAGCTAAAATACTGCTCAAACAAACCAACTGGACCGTCTCGGAAATCTCCGACAGCTTGGGCTTCGCCGACGTGGCCCATTTCTGCAATTTCTTCAAGCGGCAGACGGGCGTAGTACCGGGTGCGCTTCGGGTTTAGTTTGATTGTTTGAATGATACAGTAAATGGTTTGACCGGCGCAAACCAGCCCTCACCCGTCTACCGACCTTTGTGGCCGAGGTAGCCATCACATCCGGCTAGCCAACAACCACATGAAAGTATTCGTCACCGGCGCAACGGGCTATGTCGGCTCTTCCCTTATTCAGGAATTAATCGGCGCGGGCCATCAGGTCCTCGGCCTGGCCCGCTCGGAAGAGACGGCCCAACAATTAACGGCCATCGGGGTTGAGGTCCACCGGGGTTCGCTGACCGATCTAGACAGTCTCCGGCGGGGCGCAGCCGCTTCGGACGGGGTCATCCACACGGCCTACAACCACGACTTTTCTGCCTACGCCACCGCCGGGGAGACCGACCGGCAGGCGGTGGAGGCCCTGGGTAGTGCGCTCATCGGCTCTGACCGGCCCTTGGTCATCACCTCCGGGGTTACCGTCCTCACACCGGGACGCATCGCCACCGAGACCGACCCGCTCGACCCCAACGCGGCTTCGGCACCCCGCATTCCGTCGGAAGAAGTCATGGGGGTATTGGCCACCCAAGGCGTTCGCACGTCGGTGGTTCGCCTGGCTCCATCGGTACACGGCCAGGGTGATTACGGCTTCGTACCGACCCTGATCAGCCTGGCGCGGGCTAAAGGCGTGTCAGCCTACATTGGCGAGGGCATCAACCGCTGGCCTGCGGTACACCGGCTCGACGCCGTTCGGTTGTTCCGACTGGCTTTAGAAAAGGGCACGCCAGGGGCCAAATTCCACGGCGTGGCCGATGAGGGCATAGCCGTCCGCGACATCGCAACCATCATCGGTCAGCACCTGAACCTGCCCATCGTGAGCAAAACAGCCGACGAAGCGGCTGACCATTTTGGCTGGATCGGTGCTTTTCTGTCGGTCGATTGCCCGGCATCCAGCGCACGCACGCAGCAGCAGTTGGGCTGGACTCCCGGCCAGCCGTCGCTCTTGGCCGACCTCGAGCTGGGCCATTATTTTGAAGAAAAGGAACACGGACAGCTACGCGGCTAGCACGCTTCGGGGGGTAACTATTAATCTAACTCAATTGGCGATGAACACGAAACACTTGGTTGACCCTGAGCTGGCAAAGGCGCTGGAAGGGATAAACACGCCCACTCTAACGCGGGAATCGCTGCCGGTGAACCGTATCGCGCTGAGCCAATTCAAGGTGTCTGCCCCGTCTGCTCCGGGGATAACCGTTGAGGAGCACCGGTTGTCCCGATCCGATGGCTCGGCCCTGCGCGTGTTGGTTTATTTGCCGACGGCACCGCGTACCGGCGGGCTGCTCTTCTTCCACGGGGGGGGCATGATCAGAGGCACGGCGGATCAGTACGATGCCCAAAGTCGGTACTTTGCCCACCGGCTAGGGTGCGTCGTGGTGGTGGTCGATTACCGGCTGGCCCCCGAAAACCCGTACCCCGCCGGACTCGACGATGGCTACCAGGCCTTGCAGTGGTTGCACGACTCGGCCGATGCGCTGCAACTGCCGCGTGTACGTATTGCGATTGCGGGCGAGAGTGGCGGAGGCTGCCTTGCTGCGGCCCTGGCCCTCTACGCCCGTGATCATCATGGCCCTGCTATCTCAGCCCAGTTTCTTCAAAACCCCATGCTAGACGACCGCACCGGCACCCCTGCCGCGCCAAACCCCCTGCCAAACGTGGGCGAATTCCTGTGGACGGCGGCCAACAACCGGTTTGCCTGGTGTGCCGTTTTGGGCCGCGAACCCGGTGGCCCGGATACGCCCGCTTATGCCGCACCCGGACGGGTCGAAAACCTCGCTGGCCTGCCGCCCAGTTATCTTTTCGTGGGCGAACTGGACCTGTTTCTGGATGAGAACCTACGCTTTGTCCATAACCTGCTCCGGCACGGGGTGTCGACCGAGTTGCATTTGTACGCCGGTGCTTACCACGGCTTCATGAGCTTCAGCAAGGGTACCCAACTGACGGAACGAGCGGAGGTGGATTTCTGGGGCGCGATGGACCGGCATTTTCACCGAGACTGACTAGCTCAACGAGGCGTTCCCCTTTCGTAGGCAACTGATCAAGTTGGACAACGATTAAAACCATCGTCTCCTCAAAGGCTCCTCCTTGAGACGATGAAACGTTTATGAATGGGCTCTCGCCTGAGACGACGACGTATTCATGTATCTGCTCATTAATTCGGGCGTTTTATGAACGGGTGGGTCAAGGCTAGTACAATCTATAACAGGCTGTTCTAGCCGGAAATAGATGTCGATTTTTTACTTGTTGTATCTGCTTGCGAAGGGATAGGTTTGTAACGGACATTAAACCGCGACAATCATGAAAATAAGTCTTCTTTTGCTGCTTCTTGCTGGCCTATGTCAAACCGTTTCCCGCGCTCAATCGAGAACCTACGTGCTCGTTCATGGAGGCTGGCAGGGGGCCTGGTGTTGGAAAAAGGTAGTACCCCTGCTGGAAGCCAAGGGTAATCGGGTGGTGGCGATGGATTTACCCGGGCACGGTGACGACAAAACGTCCCCCGCTACGGTTACTCTGGAGGAGTATACAAATAAAGTCGTTCAGCTCGCCAAGGCCCAAACAGGTCCCATTATTCTCGTTGGGCACTCCATGGCGGGCGTTGTTATTGCCCAGGCCGCTGAGCGATTAGGCAAACAGAAAGTGGCCAAACTGGTCTTTCTGGATGCCTTCATGCCTAAAAATGGTGAGTCTGTATTTGCCCTGGCCGCCAAAGCCGAAGAACTGAATAAAGCCGCGGGTAAACCTGCGTTAGGACCCTCCCTCAGTCAGTGCCTTCTGCTAGCGGATGACAAGCAGACTTCCAGGGTCGATCCGGATCGAGTCGCCCAGTTATTTTACCAGGACTGTTCGGCTGACGATATAGCCTTTGCCAAAGCGCACATAGGGCCGCAACCAATGGGTTGTCTGGGGACACCGGTACAGGTGTCGGATGCTCAGTACGGAGCTATCCCCAAAGTGTATATTCTTTGTACTCAGGCCAAAGACCTGGACAAACAGAGTATAGCCAATAACGTACCGATCCAGAAAATGTATACCTTAGCCAGTAGTCATTCCCCGTTTTTCTCCATGCCCGAAAAACTGGTGGCCATCCTTGAGGCGCTATGATCTTTCGTGAAGTACGTCCTTGCCTGGCCCTGCAGCCGTATATCAGGAAGTACTTATTGGTGAATTTAGTTTACCAACCCGCTGATTTCCCCAAAACGCCCTATCCAACCCGGCTCGAGCAAGCCCTGATATTTTTTGTTCGGGGCTTCATCACCTCCTATGATCCGGTAACGGGGAAAACGGTGCCGATCGCCCAAAATGCCCTGTTTGGCCAACAAGTCTCCCGGCTTGACTTCCAATGCGTTGTGCAGACCGACTTCCTGATGGTACAGGTCATTTTTCAACCGGGGGCTCTCTATCGTTTAGTCGGGTTGCCCAGTACGGAGCTGACCGGGCAGTTTTGTGATGGGGAGTCCGTCCTAAATTCGGAACTACAGACGGTCAATGATCAACTGGCGAATGCGAAAGACGAGACTGAGATGATCGAACGGATTGAGCAGTACATGGTAAGTAAACTAAAAAAGGTCAAGCGGGAAGCGCATCCCATTGATCGCATTGGGGAGCTATTACTGCATCACCCGGTACCTTTTTCATTGGATTGGCTGGCTGATCAAGCCAATCTGAGTCCCCGTCAATTTGAGCGAAAATTTAGTGAACGGATTGGCATCGGTCCTAAACTCTATAGTCGGATTAGTCGATTTTTTCAGACGATAACCTATAAAGAGAGGCACCCTGACCAGGATTGGTTGACCGTAGCCGTTGAATTCGGCTACACGGATTATGACCACCTGGCGAAAGATTTTAAGCAGTTTGCCCAGGTTACGCCGAACTTGCTGATGCGAGAATATGCCCAACGTCCCGAGATTATCGTCAATCTTTGAACTGGCCGAATCATACGACTGAAATTTCCGACTTAACCGTCCGGCTGAACCGGCTCTCCTGGTTGCTGGGGCTATCCCTTACGCCAGAAAGTCTTCCCTGGCTAGTACGAATCGCCCTGACCATGGAGTTAGACCATCTATTTATCTTTACGCATCAGCCTCAGCAAGCCGCCACTTCCTTACAATCGTTTGGACTAACGGAAGGCACCGCCAATGTCCATCCCGGACAGGGAACCGCTTGTCGACGCTTCTTTTTTCAGAATACGTATGTAGAATTGGCCTGGGTGATCAGTGAGGATGAACTTAAAAATCCGGTGATTAAACGAACCCACCTCTGGGAACGATCGCAATATGAGCACACCCAGTATTGTCCCCTTGGCTTTTGTTTCCGAACCAAGCCGCCATCGGGCCAGTCCATTCGCTTACTTTTTGAGGATGGCTGGCGCTACCACTCCGATTATTTACCCCCAGGCCAGTATGCCAACATAGCCTCCAATGAGGACTATCCGGCTGAACCCATGCTCTTTGAGATGCCTTTTTTTGGCTTAGCTCCTAAAGACTACCCGCCAGAAAAGCAACAGCCTCTGACTCATGCCAAGGGGTTCCAGGAACTGACGAAGGTAACCTTAACACTACCCCCGTCCACAGACGCCTTATCGCCGGCGATGAAAAAGGTGCTTGCTGAAAGCCTAATTCATTGTTCACCCGGAAAGGACTATCGGATCACGTTACAATTTGACGACGGCAAATACGGTCAACAGCAACGTTTTATGCCTCTTCTTCCCTTAGTCGTTACCTGGTAGCGAATGCCGGCTTCCCGGCTAGAGGCTTTTCACTACCTTCTTAAACGCACACGAGTGCGATCCCATCCCGGCCGATTGGTCGCTGCACCCCTAATTAGACGCTGACAACGGATACTACCTATTCGGGGATGGGGGTTCCGGGTTTTATATCGACATTGTGATACGAGACAATTTTCCATGCACCGGCCTCTTTGGTGACCACCTGGAGTAAACGGGTGTTGAGTTGCCCCTTGGCATCTAATTGAATTCTGGGGGGAAGCCCTTCTTTGGCAAAGCCGGAGACCTGGCATAAGGTCTCTAAAAGGGCCACATCGGAGCGGACAAATTTCAAAGACACGAGTTTCTGCTTTAAGATCGTATACTTGAAGAAGCTTTTAAAAATTACCTCGTGTTGGTCTAAAAACGCTTTGTGGCCTTTAAAGAACATACCCGCAATGTTGGTAAAGGTGCCATCGGGAGAAAAGGATTGGGAGTAAGCCGGGGCATCCCCTTTGTTCCAGGCCTGCTCCTCCTGTCGGAGAATGGTATGAATCGATAACGAGTCTTGGGCATTTTGCGCCAGGAGGCCGGATGAAGTAAGCACGAGCGTAAGGGTCAAAGCTCGTCGGAAAGCTGCGTTTACTTTCATGATTATGGGCTTTACATTAACCAACTTGTAAGCTACCCAAAGAAATACACCTGACCTCGCCTGCTTTATTCATCGGTAAACGAGGGGAAGCCTTTATTGAGGCATTTCGACTGGCCACTGGACAGCTCCTATAAATCTCTGTATCATAAAATGCTCCTAAGGGAGACACCTGAGCTTACCTGTGTCTGTTACTTAAATGGGGCGTTTTTTGATGAGCCATTTTTAATAACTGTCAACTACTATCCGTAGCATACGGTTTTTAAACCTACATTTTCTACACAACCTACATAGATTGCCCTAGGATCTAGTCGCTAGTAGTGACCAAACTTCATCCGCAGCCGACATGATGCACAAGGCTAGCAAGAATGACACTTCCTTAGCCGAGCCATTGAATAGCGCACCGCTTGGAGTTGTGAGTTTCAGCTGAATACTACTAAATCTATGTAGTTACATTGAATTAATTGTATGCCGCCCGTAGCCGTCCAAACAAATCGCTGCCTCTTTTAGTGGTAGAAGATAACAAGGATCACCAACTCCTGATTGCCTACTCCTTACAAGTGGGAATACCTCGTGTCCTCCCCGTTTTTGCTAAAAGCCCTGAGGAGGCACTCACTCATTTGAATTGCACCCAAAGTGACTCTAATGACTTTCCGCGCTTAATTTTACTGGATCTTTTTTTGCCTGATCCAACTCAAGGCTGGCAGTTGTTAACCCAACTGCGAAGTCGGTATCCTCGGTTGCCGGTCATTATTTTAAGCAGTCATCAAGATCAAGCTATCGTGAACAGAGCGTATGAGCTAGGTGCACACTCCTTTTTGAGCAAGCCCATAGGCCTTGACAACTGGGAACACTGCTTCCGAATCTTGAATGAGTATTGGTTAAATGTTGTCACCTTGCCTTCCAGGTAGTCGTTCTAGGCATTGTATCTTGATGGATGCAGAATTTTCCATTACCAACGGGTAGTCTGTGTCAGCTACTAGCTTTAGCCAGCCATAGGTAACCAGATCGTCAACAAAATGCGCTGTCGTATTGGTACGGAGTAGCAGTCAAGCCTCAAATGAGCCTGTGTAACCACACACTCCAAAGGCATACCAACTTTTGCAACCGCCACGGGCGTTATGATACGCTAGGTGAAAAAGGAAACAAAATTCCGATTTTGTAGACTAATGTTGGTCAGCTACCTGATGGATACAGGGCGCTCGCAGGACTGCCAAAGGGGCATAATCAGCCTTATTAAATCAAAAAAGCCTCGACCGCCAGGACGAGCCGATCAAGAACAGGTAGTATCGTTTGCGCCTTTGGCGTCAGTCTGTATTCAACCCGGGGAGGCCTTTCGGGGAAGGCCTCTTTTTGTACGAAGCCCAGGGCGACTAATTCGTTCAGTTCCGTCATGAGTACTTTCTCACTGGTTTGGGGCATCGCACGGCGTAAGTCCCCATACCGACGTGTTCTCTCGGCCAGGAGGTAGATGATCTGGAGTCGCCATTTGCCGGTAACAATAGTCAGCGTTTTCTTAAAAACCAGCCTAGCCCGCTCATCGGGCTGTTGACTACTAACTACTTTGTGCATAAGCAAAGGTAGTGGATTTCCCGTCGGCAAGGGTCAGCTTGAAACGCGACCCTTCGTTTTTGACCGTTGCCGTTTCTTCCGGAGACTATCCCCCCATACCTTTGGGCTATGTAGAAGCCGATTCACGACTGAAAGATGTACTGTATAGAAATGACGTGCTACGGGCCAGGAAAGAAAGGCTAGCAAAAAAGATAAAGGCCCTTGAACAACAGGTGGAGGTGCGACTCTCTGAAATAGAGCGTATCAAGAATGATGATCAAATAAGTTAACTCAAGACCCCCATTTAATAAATATGCACGCGAAGACCAGCCATGCATTTATTTGTTTTTCCTCTATTTCTTTACCTGTTTATATATTTATAGTGTGATTCGACAATATAGCTCTCTGGCGCGTCAATAACTGTCAATCAATGGAGCCAAGCCGGGTTCAAGCCGTTCTCAAACGTCTTACGGGCGCTGTACGGAGTGTGTGGCGCATTTCAGCCTGGGTCATTGTCTACGCCCTCAAAGCCAGAAAAAAACCGGCTCTTTTTTTGTACAGCAGTGATACATTCTCCTACTGGATATGGCGATGGCGGTGGAACCTAAGTGAGCACCAGTGGGAGGTTGTCAAGCTAAAAGCCTACTGCCCAGTTTGCCAGACTCCCTTGACGGAGTTTTCCACTGCCTATGGCACTGTGCTTATCTGCCCCCTGAAAGGCCGGGAGCATGGCGGCTTTAGTAGTGATTCGGACCACTCCGCAAACGTACGACAGTTGATTCGACAAAAGGTCGGCAAGTTATATGACTTAACTAAGCTGTAAGGTAGGAGTCAACCAAGTCAGTAGGCACTCTGAAACGGTACAGGCAAGAGATAGACATTACCCTACCTACACCAGGCTTACCAACAAAAGCCAGAAATAGCCGGACTTCCTTTTATCTCACGGATCGTGTAGCCTTTTAGGTGAACCTACCCAGCTATTTACAGGCGGCTTCTGTTTTGTTGCCAATAGGTAGTTTACACTATAATTTGTTTACAATGTGACCTGATAGGTAATAACTAGTCTAGTAAAGTATGGAAATAAAAACTTTCTCACTCCTTGACAAACCCTGGGTATGGGTAGCCTTCGCCATAACGGTCTTTGTGGCGCTCGCTCTAAGCTGGATATGGGCGCTGGTGCGTTAGCTAAAGCTGTCTTTATCTTTTGCTGATGTTGATAACATGTTTTCGACTAACTAGTTGTCAGTAGGAACCTTAAACAAAAGCAACATGCCAGATTCAGAAGAAACTAAGACAACGACCACCAAAACAACGACCGTCAAGACTGATTCCGAGGAGAACGGGAAGGAACAGCCGGGTGGCCCAGTAACGACCACCAAGACGGAGAAAAGGGAGGATGATCAGTAATAAGCAGGAATACATCAGAAAGGCCTGGCTTACCTTCTTGACAAACCGGGCCTTATCCCCACGTTCAACTAACCTATTTCAACGCTGGCTTCGTGGCACTAGGAGGCTAGAAGGTCTTATAGATAGGCCCGGTTGAATCGCCCAAACAACTTCCCATCTCATCATTGCCATCTGACGGTTGAAGCGCTACCAGCTAGATCTCTGTCGTTGAAAACTTACGCTGACTGAATTACCTCCAGCACTTGGTCCTACTGCGTGGATAAGTCGGTAGTTTTAGGCCATACCGTTTTCTGGAAATAAAAAAACCCACCTACAACGTAGCCGGGCTTTCCGTTTCTATCCACACCAAAATAAAGCCGTTATGACGACAGCGTTTATTTTTCATAAAGGTATACTGATTAGCATGCCCATCTGTTCCATCCTTCATACTCGCTGCCATAGGCTGGTAATTACCGATTTGGTCTTTAGCTAGGCCCAAGCGGACAGTAAGTTAAAAAATAGGATTGTTTCCATAAACACGGTCTCGTTTACTTTATAAAACCATTCCTCTAGTTACGGCCCTTTTTAATCTAAATTTAATCTAGCCCTTACCTGCCAGTAAACTTCTACCAACTTCTATCGCTACGTTTCTCTTGACTTGTTGACTATCCCGCGCCAAAGGAACGAACTGCAATCCTGAAACAAAATGTAACTGTAAGGCAAATAAATACGCTATAAATAGTTTCTTTTCTCAGTATAATACCAAATAATAAATAAGTAATATTACTTACATGAACATAGGTATATTTGACATAGATCACTGTAACAACCTCTATGCAACTATCAGCTACCTATCTTCTTCCCGGTATGTACCAATACACATACCCTACTTTTGCCGATACCCCGCAAACAATCTGTGTTCATTTCTTAACGCCGGATCGCCAACAGGCCTTTGTTAGTTATCCGCGTCACCGGAATCACAAAGCCGCTCAACTGGTGGATGCGGGTTGGTTTAACTCGGTGAAGCTGGTAAAGATGAATGGCCAGCCTCAACTCATGCACTTTTTAGACGTAATACTACCCAGTCTGTTGGGTAATTGCCCGACAAAGGTGATTTCTCTGGATTCATTGGCCACGATGCGGTGTAAGTACGGGATCAATGCGTTACCCGTGGCTTTTGGCTAAATCAACATAAGGGGCGTCGATAACTCAAGTTGCTATACATCCAAAAGCCCATCTAAATTGTTGATGGGCTTTTTTGATTTTATCTACACAATAGAAAACCTAAGCTTATATTGATCCTAATTGGGTCGCTTTGCCGTTTCGTACAAAATCCGTCACTTGGGGGGCACCAAGTTTATAACAAATTGACTATCAACTAAATCGATCCAGAAAGCCGGGTTCATAAAGTAAAAGCCAGAATAGTTAGTGGACCTACTTTGTGGCCCTATTTTTCGCATTGATTCGATCCTAAAAATCGCTAATTGATTGTGGTTCAGAAAGGTGTGACTTTTTGAACCTTGACTTTTAGACGCCGTTGAGTTGATAAAATCGCTCAAGTGACGGATTTTGTACGAAACGGCAAAACTACCCCTAATTCAATAATTCTCCCTTAAAATCAAACTAATCAAGACCTAATGGCGTATGTGATACTATTTTCATATATACTCTCAGCGTCGCTTTAATGCCCCTAGAAACAACCACTCAACGAAAAAAAGTAAATAAACTACCCATTCTGGTGGTGGAGGATAATGCCGATCACTGGCTACTGATTCGGTCTGTTTTAAAGGAATGTTTTCCCGAAATAACTCCCCTGTGGGTGGCTGACCCCCGTCAGGCGTTAGGCTATCTGGAAGCTTGCTCCTCTGAAACGCATCAACTGCCCACACTCATTTTGCTGGACCTCTACTTGCCCCGCCGGGAAGATGGGTGGGCGTTACTGAAAGCCATCAAGTCGAATCCCGCCTACCAACCCATACCCGTCTGCGTGTTAAGCCAGTCAGAAGATCAGGTTGATCTGGAAACCTGCTATCAGTTAGGGGCAGCCTCCTTTATCCATAAACCGATTACCGTCCACCAATGGAAGGCAACTTTCTATACGTTTCGGGCTTACTGGTGGCAACTGGTCACCCTGCCGCAAAAGGCAATATGACTTTGTAGGGGTATCTAACACATTTAGGGTAAATCCGCCAGATTACTGGACATGAGGTTTTTAAGTAGAAAAGTGGGCAGTCTTTGATAAGTTTAAGTCGGCTAAAACTTATCGCACTTACCTCATGACTCACCCACTCTTAACCAAATGTAGGAAGTATTTTGTCGGTATACCCGACCATGTACTGCAGACATTAATGCTGGTCTGTTCAGCCATCGTTTTGGCTCGCTCAACCAACTTGAATGTTCTCAAAGATTATTTACCCCAGTTGCTAGCTAATCAGGTAACTAAACCCGCTTCTCATTATAAACGGCTTATTCGATTCTTTCGCTTTGAGAAACCCAATCAGCTCGTTACCGGTATCCTGCAATTCATCTTCCGCTTCTTCGAAGGCCACTTCACATATTTGATCATGGATGCCACCACCTGGCAGATCGGTCAAAAAAGTGTGCATCTGCTTACATTATGCATTCTCTTTGGTAACACGGCCATTCCGATATACTGGTGGTCCGCCACTGCGGCTCCAATTAGACAAAAAGGGCCATAGCAGTGAGGTCGAACGAAAGCAATTAATCACCCAAGCCTTACAGAGTTACAGGTTGGCCGGTAAAATTTTGCTAGCCGATCGGGACGGGGTCGCCCGTGCGATATATTGGCGAAAAATGGCTGCGTCATTTAGTCGAATCCGACATCCACCGCGCGGGCGGCCCCGTTTGTTATTCGGTTACCCGAAGCTTGTTACAAGATTCCTATTGGTCAAGCTCCAGGCGCTGCTTTCTCTAAATTGTGCCGGCAGGCTCTTCATCGGAAGCATGGGGTTATTAAGTCCTTTATCCTGAATGAGTGTTGCTTGTCAACGGTTATTCTCAAAAACCCTAAAAATGACCCCAAGGAGCCCCTTCTCCACTTTGTTTCTAGTCTGACCAACAAACACAAAATCGCTCAGGCTTACCGGCTACGCTGGCGCATTGAAACCTGCTTTAAGCAGTTTAAAAGCCAAGGTTTCAACCGCACGGGCGGCCCCGATTGAAGATCTGAATTTGAAGGACAATGGTAAAATCATGCTGCTGGTAGCCATCGTCGTCATGGCTTACGTGCTATCGTTACAAACTGTTTTTGAAGAAGCCTCGGAGAAGGTTAAAATATATCGAGATGGCAACCAAAAGTTGGCCATCTCTTATTTTAGGCAGGGCATAACCCGGCTTCGACGAGTTGTTCAATCATTAGCGATGTTTATGGAACACCTTGAGTTAATTATCTGGGACCATTATTGGTCAGAATGGCTATATGTCCAGTAATCTGTAAATCCGCCACAGAAAGCACTTAAATGTTTGGCATACAAGCGATTAGGATGAAATCTTTCATTTTTTTAGATACCATTGTAAAGACAGGTTAATTTTGAGCGTATAAATTTTCATTTACCGTTAGAATTACTTATTTTAACTTTTGAACGCAAACCTATTCAATTGTCCTCCTATGGATACGTCGAACAAAAGCCTGCTTGTCGAGCTCATTCAGGAAGCCTACACTTCTCATGTTTTAGATCAGTTCGGTACTTCTATGAGTGAAGCATATTTATTGGATAACTGGACAACCGACGAAGGCTTTTTGGTTAATGGGATTACTAGGGATGGTCTTATTTATGAGGTTGAAGACCAAGGCCGAACTTTGTTTGAATGGGATCTACTATATCATTCAACAATTCAAGAAGCATTAACTCACCTGAAAGAAGAGTCGTTTGCTTAAAATTAAGGCATTCTACTATGTGCTATATAGGTAGCCAAAAGACATGCAATTTTTTCCGTTTGATAACTAAGCAATTTGATAGCCTACTTTACAATCTGACGGTACAGTACATGTTCGACAACCGTAAACCGGCCGGGCCCGTTTAATGTCTTACGAAATGATTCGGCCAGCGCCTTGGTGGCAAATCGCTTCGCCCCATTCGGATTAAAGGTCATTTCGTATGGCTGAACAATCCCCCGGTAGTAAACAGCCATCGGTTCCGCAGACTTGTCACCCGGTACACCAGCAGCGATAATATAGACCGTCTTTAAGGGCTTATTGAGCTGATTCATCATTGTCGGTTAATGGTTTGCCACATTCAACGTGGTAGGCATAGTCTTCAGCACTCAGGTTCATTCGTAAAAACTCATCCATGCCAATGTCATGCCGTTCCAAGACGTACCGTCGAAAGGGAAAACTGTTTTTAGCTTTATCTAATCCTTCCCGTATCATAGTCCGACGAAGGCCTTCGTGCTGTAACCCTTCCAAGTATTCCTCAAAGTAGATCTGGAGTAATTCACGAGCTGAGCGGCTTTCGGATTGCCCTGCGAGTTGCCGTTCCAGCCAGTCTACTAGGTCTTCGCTGGGAGCGATTGGTTCTGAATCCAGTTGACCATTGGCCTGCCCAAAGACGGCTAGTTCCTTAGCCCTGTTATAATAACAGTAGGTGGCATTGCCAATGCGAAACATACGAGCCATCCACTCGCGCTTCTCTTCGGGTAAGCTAGCCAAGGCTTCGGCTTGGTTCTGATTATATTTTTCGACGGGGTGACGCATGATGCAGCTAATTAAGTATCAATTTTAGTTGACTGACAGGTTTGATAAGCTGCCGTTACTAATGCAGACAAAACGTTGGCGGCCGAAGGCGTTAGGGCGGCATCTGAACGGACCAAATCCACTATTTTAGCCTGCGAATAGGTGGTAGTTCCAGGCTCACTACCTGATTCGATGAAGAACGTATTGGGTGATACGTTTAGCCACTCGCAGATCCGGGTAAAGACGTGCATATCGGGAAAGTGATTACTCTCTAGTCGGTAAATGGTAGACGCACTTACCGTACCCAACTCCTGGGCTATCTCCCGATAGGTTCGTCCCGCTCGCTGTTGCCTGATCATCACCCCCAGCTTGGTGGAGTCAAAAATAAGTTTTGCCATGTTAACCGACTCGGAATAGCTTACCCCGCTCGAACATCGTTTGTAGCGGTACTTCGGTCATGATCGCTTCCATGCGAACATCAACCTCAGCGGCATTGCTGTACTGCTCGTCCTGCTTCTCCAGACAGTCCCGGATTTTCTCCGCCAGTATCGGTGGGATGCTAAAGGTTCGCATAGCGACAATGACGTTCGTGTGAGCATCCAACACAAAGAAGATAATTGTATTGCCCGACCCGTTCAACCAGGCATCGGCAAACTCATCGGTTAGTGTATGGACATTCAGGATGACCTCAAAGGCCATCTTTCCTGGCCAGTTCAATAACACGAATGGAATGGCATCTTTCTGGTAGAGACCAACGTGCATGGCTGCTGAAGCCAACTCCTTGTCAAGCTGGGGTTGGCTCGAGTGAAGCACGATATTAAAAAAGCCATTGGGTATGATCATGGCCCGAGGGGCATCGAAGCCAACCCGCTTTAGCTCGGGGTGAGGGAATACCTCACCGATGTGATAGACCAGCATTGAAATTAGTGAATAGAGGTTAATTGGGTTTGTAAAGCCTTTGCCTTTCGCTCAATGTATTTCTTCAGGGAAAGATATTTGCCATATTTCAGGTGAACGTCGATGATGGCTCGAATGGGAACCCCTAAATTTTTTAGATCCATGATCCGATTGTAATCTTTGTCATAGATCGAGGTCTGAATAACTCCTTTGGGTTTGCCTAAAATGACTCCTCGTTCCTTTCGTGCTCTCAAGCCTTCCTTGGTCCGCTCGGAGACAAAATCACGCTCCAGTTCAGCCATTAGACTGAAAACGGTCAGTAATACTTTGGTCATCATATCCTGATGGTTCTTGGGGTCAATATCAAGGCCTTGTTTGATCATGACTACCCGGCACTTTTTTTCCTCCATGAGTTTCTTGACTAGACTCAGCACTTGCTGGGTTGAGCGACCCAGCCGTGAAAGCTCCGAAACGATGATCGTGTCAACACTGGTCACTTTGTCTACTAGCTCCGTGATTCGACGTTTCTTTTCCGATTGACGAGTGGACACATCGACCTCGATCCATTCATCGACGATCATCTTCCGCTCGACCACGTAGCGAGCAATCAGACTCTTTTGACCCTCGGCCGTCTGATCCGTTTTTGATACCCGGACATACCCAAAAATCATAAGAAAAGGTGCTTTTACTCTTAAGGCAGTATTGCGAACTAAAGATAGCGAATCGTGATGCACTTGCACGTACCTTTATTGCATATATTTTATACCCTTTAAAACGGTCGTTTAAAGCATAAAATTTTTGTAAGTAGTTATTATAAAGATTGTTAAGCCCTTTACGTGGCGAAAAAGGCGGTTTTGTGTTAACTACCCCGATTAAAGGGTATGATCGCCTAACCAGCTATTTCTTATAAATCTTTTCTGGTGTAGTCTCACCGCTCGAGAAGATGTAATTTTGCTACTTAGTCGGAGATGAATAGGGGCTTCATCAAGGGGTCAGGTTAACATAATGAAAGTTATACAACAAAACGTATACTACTGAAATAGCTATACAAAATTAGGTTTTTGATAAATAATTACTTGGATTCATTGCTGGGTACCATATCTCCAATTAAAGAACCTATTGATTTAGCTGCACCACCAGTGCGAACGTTTGGAGTTGATTGCATTAAGCTCAGTTGTGGAACTGTCGTTGAAGCGGTAGCTAATGGCGCTGGTTTGGGGGGCTTCAATTTGTCTAAGCCCAATGATTTTGCTAAATACCTACTTCGATTTTTAACTTCAGAGCGGAGGCCATTTACAAACTCTGAATGGACCCTAAATAAGGTCTCCAGCAATTGCATATCCGTAACTATCGCATCTTTTTGCCAGGGTTTTAACTGGTACGTCCCCATAACCTCATACCCTTTTATAACTAATTCATTAGGTGACATAGCACTTAGCTTAAGACCATCTTCTTTGACGCCTTCATAAGCCAATTGTTGTTCTGTCTTGATTTCAAATTCTAGCTCTAGCACCCGTTTGCCAATTTTTGACGAAGGTTTCCATTCCAGAAGAATATTTGCTTTTTGTTTCAATTCACGTTGCGTTACTTCAAGCACATACTTTACAAAATCATTATATCGGTAGGTTTCTGGACAATTTAGGATAAAGCGAAGTTCATCAACGGCAAATACGAAATGGTTTTTATGAATATGTTGATGCATAGATATGATCTCGAACATACGCATCGCGTAGATTGAAGAGAGTGACCACATTACATCTAACTCGTACTTAGTAAAACGTTTGCCAAGAGCGGCGAAATGAGGAACAACATCAGCCAGCACTTTTATTTCGATATACCGTCGCCCATTATCCATTTGAGATTTTACAAAAGGAAAAGGAGTAACAAATATGTATTCGCCCTTAATTTCGTCCTTGTAAGAAATACGTTTCTTTGAAAGACCTTCAGCCGCTTCAGTCACCTGCGAATGATTCTTCGTGGTTAGCTCTGAATAAGGAATACTGAACTCAATATTCTTGTCAGGCGGAAGCTTACCAGTAACAGCCTTATTACCTAATTGATTGACCAAAAGGATAACTATTTTCTTTTCTAATTCAGTAAATTCTTGGCGAGATAGAGTAAAAACGTTCGACTGATAGTTAGTTGTATGTCGTTCAAACAGAGATAATTGTGTTGAAGATTCCTTTTTCATAAATGAGCATTTCAACAAAGATTCAAAAAGTTCTAGAAATAACAAAGGCGATGAAAGCATTTTTGTTATAGATGGGCAACTCATCCCCTAGTGCCCTTGTAATAGCACCCTTCAAAACTTGTTTTTCTTAGTTTTTAGCGACAACTCCTCTCATAAACGGGGGATAAAAGGGACAATTTTCGGGACAAAACGCGATTTATCGAGGACAAACTAAGTTAAAAGTGGCTGACAGTCACAAAAACTAATCCTTTTAATAGCTGTCTTTTTACACCTTCCAAAACTTGTAATAGCACCTTTCAAAACTTGTATTCCAGATTGCAGCCTTTTAAATCTTGTAATAATGCCTTTCAAAACTTGTAATAACTCCCTTAAGAGCTTGTTATTCTTGGTCAATTTTCCCTTTTAAAACTTGTTATTTTCCCTTTTAAAACTTGTTATTTAGCTTATAAATAATTAATAATTAGCACATTAATAGGCTACCAAATCAATCAAAAAAAGATATTGATAAAATCAAAAAATCATAAACGCTAATCTTGATTATATAAAAGGGTAAAAAGGCTAAATTTATATAAACTATTTACCTTACAGGGAAATAGTTATGCTATTTTTGCTAAAAATCCCCCTTATGGCTAAAGCTAAGCAATCCGATCTAGCCCCCCTGCCTGCTATTCGGTTACTACTAAAGCATTATCAAACCGATCTGCAACCGATTATCCATCAGGTCAGCGCTTTACCTGTCGAATCTGATCTGGAGTATTACTTTGTTCCGGCAGAACATATGGAACTATTTCGACCTTATTACAGGCCTGGTAAGCCCTACAAGAATTTCAAACTTGTCAACTTTGAGCGGCCCGCTATATCCCTCACGTTCTACAATAAGCATAAATACCAAATTGGCCGGGGGGTTAAAGCCGCATCAGCGTTAGCTATTCTCAAAGAGCAACGGGATAAACTATTTAATAAATCCTATCTGGATCAACTAACACCTGGCCAGCAACAAAAGCTACAGGAAATTGATACCTTACTACGAGCGATTCGACATACGCCCGAAAAATTTGAGTTTTGTACCTCTAACTATGAGCATTATTACCGCTACTGGTATTGTTCATTCCGCTATTTTGAAGATCAGGAGCAGATCAAAACGGGCACGGCCAATGAGCATTTACTAAAGCATGTACAAGCCAACGATGAAAAGAGATCAGATCAACCATCCATTGAGCGGCTTAACGTAATCTTTATCGATTCAAAATTCATTACGCGGCCTGTATCGTATGATAATAAACTCATCGACCGGGAATTGGAAAACTATACCGAGAAAGTGAGCTATGGTAAGTCATCGCTCTATATCCGTTCAATCGAATGAGTTAAATGTAGACTATAGTCCATTTTTTTACCGCTCAGACACAACGAACTTTGCCGGCCTATGGCAGAGGCAAGTCCTATATCAGTGGCATTTGGGAAAGCCATCCGACAAGAGCGGCGAAATAAAGGAATAACTCAGGAGGAGTTGGCCGAAAAGTGTGGGTTGGATCGAACGTACATTTCACAAATTGAACGAGGTTTAAAAAACCCCACCTTACCCGTGGCCTGGGATTTAGCCATCAATTTGGAGGTAAATTTTGTGACATTAGTGGCTGCCGCGCTACAACATATTCCCGACACTTCTCACTAAATAGGTAAGTTGTTGGAGTTCTCCTAGCTTACTGTGTAAATCCACTTTGCGCCGTTGCGACCCATTAGGAAGAAATACTTCTTAAAGGGGTACTCTGTATAACAAGTACAAAACTTTCGTACAGAATAGCTAAGTAGTTATCAATTAATATCTTGCGAAGAGAATTTCATTTTAACGCGGGGCCGCCCGGCGGTCGGTTTAAAAGAAACGACACTATGAAACAAGCTATTGTTTTTTACCAAAAACAGTATCAATCCATTTGGAAGGAGGTTCCCTGGCAACCTTTTCCTTTGGAACAAAATACCCTGTTTTGTAGCAATGATACTACCATCCGGAAGGTACTTATTTCGTTAAACAAGATAGATCCATCAACGCCTGTCCCAGTTACGTTTGAACAGGCCACAACGGACCTTCACTGGGCTATCGTTAGCTACGAGGAAGAGTTTGTCTTATATTGGTTATCGCACTACATCGAAGCAGGAGATCGGGGATTCGTTCTGTACAGATTTCAGCATTTCGTGGCTAATCCAATTAATTTCCTGGATTTTGGGCGCCGGTTTAAACTGCCCGATGATTCCACGGCAAAAATTTACATGGATGTCTTCAGCCGCCTGAATGAGTGGGCAAAGCTGTTAGAGTTACCGTATAAATATGAAGTTGTTCTGGAAGATAATTATATGGGGTTTCAACAGAATTACGATAAACTGCTAATGGTCTCCGAGGACAATAAAGCCCCTGACACTATACCCTCATCCGAAAATGGTCTAATTGAAACGAAGACCTCCTTTTGGCGTAGGCTTCGAACTTGGTTGAATCAATGAAGTTAATCAAATGTAACGGTATCCGTTCCAGACTAAAATCTTAGGACATAACAATAAACAAATTTTTTTTATACAGTCCCGTTTTTCGTTTTATCCCTACGATGAGCTGTTTCATCCCCCAATACTAATGGTTAGTCCCCAGTCAGATAACTACCTATAATACCTCACCAATCGACTGATAGTGAGGGGCTAGTGATCTCGATTTTAAATCGCCATATTTGATTAAACGCCGGGCTGCCAGTGCGGTAGTTCAACTCGTGTTAGTCAACTATGGAAACGGATTACTTTTCTCTTCGGTTGAGCCGACTTGCGGCTGATTTGCCCATCCATGCCAATCAGCAGCAGTCGGCCGTCACAGCCGCGCAAAACACGTTCGAAGAACTACGTCGGCAAGGCGTACCGCTTCAGCAAGCCATCGATAACGCCGAGTCGGTGTTACTCGAAACCATCACCCCTACCCTGGACGCGGCCAGCCGACTAAAAGACATTCTGGCTGACGATTTCGACCAGCAGCCTGAACTGGCCAGCTCGCCCCACTTCCCCGTTCTGCTCGAGAAATTTATACCCTTGCTGGTTGAGCCTCGGAGCCGATTGGCCGATGCTTACATCATTGGATTGATTACTGAGTACCGCGATAAACACCTGACCCATGGCGTTTAATCATCGCGCGCATCTAGCCGCCAACCTGGAAGCCTTACGGCTGGCGTTTCTGGTCGAGGAGCGCACCAAAGCCGCTAACCGGGCTGAATTAACCGCTTCAGAACGAGCGATTTTGTCGGCCTACAGTGGCTTTGGTGCCCTAAAATCGGTTTTACTGCCCATCCAGGATGATAAATTTTGGACGACTGCCCTGGATAACCAGCTGCGTCCCGGTGTTCAGCAACTGCACCAGTTAATAACCCAGGCTGCTGGCGATCGGGCGGAGGCGTACCTCTCGGGCATCAGAAATAACGTCCTGTCTGGGTTTTATACGCCCCCGCAGCTTGTGGAGCAGGTTGGTAAGGAACTGGCCAGCGTTATGGGTTCTGCTCCTATTGACTATTTAGATCCATCAGCCGGAACGGGCATTTTTCCCCAGGCTTTTGCCCAGGGTGGTCTTCTGATTGGTGCCGCGCAGCTGATCGAAAAAGACCCGGCTACCGTCCTGGTCCTCAAAGCCCTCTACCCACAATATACCGTTGACAATAAAGGGTTTGAAGAAACGGGCCGTCAGCTTAATGATCGCTTCGATCTGGTGGCTAGCAACATTCCCTTTGGCAACGTCGCCATTTGGGATGAGGCCCTGGCCAATAGTAAAGACAAACAGCGCCGGTCGGCCTGCGCCCGGCTACACACGTATTTCAGCGTCAAAAGTGTGGATGCTCTTCGGGAAGGCGGGGTAGCGGCTATTCTGACGACGGACGCCCTGCTGAATTCCCCCGCGAATGAGCCGGTCCGTCAGTACCTGATGAAGACCTGCGACCTATTATCCGCCGTTCGATTGCCCCATAACCTGTTTACCGATTATGCCGGCACGAGCGTCGGTAGCGATCTGGTGCTGCTTCAGAAACGAAGCGGTAAAACGGCACTCACCGATCAGGAAAAGAAATTTATCAAGTCCACCGTTAGCCCCGCTAAGACGGTTATCAATGAACTGTTTGCTAATGGGGAAAACATCGTTGCCACCAGCCAGAGAATTGACACCGATCAATACGGCAAACCTGCATTGCTCTATGAGCATGAAGGTGGGATGGACAAAATCGCCCAGCAGGTTGGCCGCTATGTGGGTGAGGATATGGGCCGCACCTTCAGGCAACAAGGCTTTGAGCAGCATAGGATGCAGTCTACCGCGCAGCGGGTCCAGCCAAGCCGAGCCGCGGACCGCTCCTCATCGCCCCTGTTTGTACAGGGAGAATTGTTTGCCCTGAGTGAAGCCGCGATTCGCCCACCTCGTCCGTTAACACTGCCCTTGGAGGAGTTTTACCAGGTGGGTAGTCTGGTATTCCAACAAGGCGAGGTCGGTCGGTTGGCTCCTGATTATAGAACCTTGGAGACAATGCCTGGCCAGGTGGACCACGCCCGGCTGGGAGCCATGCTCCAAATCCGGGATGCCTACGAGCGGTTGTACCGTCAGGAAACCCAGTCCCAGCAGCCACAGCCCGACTTGCGCTTGGCCTTAAATACGGCCTACGGTGCTTTTATCACGCGCTACGGAGCCATCAACGAAGGTAAGAATGCGGGACTGGCGCTGCTCGATCCTGATGGCCGCAGCCTGCTGGCGCTGGAGCAGGCCAATGCGAACAAACAGTTTATTCGGGCGGATATTTTCAATCAGCCCGTCAGCATTCAGCAGGCCAAGGTAGTGCAGTTCACCGCCCAGGATGCCCTGACGGCTTGCTTGAGTAAACTGGGTCGGGTTGATATGGACTATCTCCAGGAACTTACCAAACTGACCGGGTCGCAGCTCGTCAAGGACTTAAACGGGCAGATCCTGTACAACCCGCTGGAACAGCAGTACCAGACGCCAACTACCCTGGTCAGTGGAAACGTGGTGGAAAAGTTGGAAGCGATGGCAGCGCTGGCAGCCGATCCACTGGCCGGGCCTGCTCTAAGAGCCCTCCGGGATGGTCAGCCCACGCCCATTAGCTTTGATGAACTGGATTTTAATTTAGGGGAACGCTGGATTCCGACCGAAATCTACGAACGCTTTGCGAAGGATTTGTTCGGTAGTAACCTCACGGTGAGCTATGCGCCTTCCGTAGACGAATTCAGCGTCGATCTGCCCTCGTGGAACTATAAGAACGCAACCATTACCCAGCAGTACGCCGTACAGGGACAATTCCGGATGTATGATGGACTAACCCTAATGGAGTATGCGTTGTATAATACAACCCCCAATATCAATAAGGAAGGGCCAGACGGGGAGAAGATGCTCGATGGCGAAGCGACCCAGTTGGCCGCTACTAAAATTGAGCAGATCCGTACCGCCTTTATTGAATGGCTACCCACCCAGAACCTGCAGTTAAAACAGGACCTGGCTGATCGCTACAACCGGTTATACAATTGCTTTGTCAAACCGCAGTATGACGGTGCTCACCAACAGTTTCCCGATTTAAACCTGAAAGGACTTGGCATCCCCGGTTTATACGGATCGCAGAAGGATGTAACCTGGATGCTGCTTCAAAATGGCGGGGGGATCGCCGATCATGAGGTCGGAACCGGCAAAACGCTTATAATGACGGTAGCCTCCTACGAGATGAAGCGGTTAGGTCTGGTCAATAAACCCATGATCCTGGCCATGAAAGCCAATGTCAACCAGATTGCCGAAACCTACCGAACGGCTTATCCCCATGCCAAGCTGCTTTACCCCGGTCAGGACGACTTCACGCCGGCCAACCGGGAACGGTTCCTAAACTCGATTAAAAACGGGGCCTGGGATTGTATCATCCTGACGCATGATCAGTTTGCCCGCATTCCTCAGGCCCCCGACGTGCAGCAGAAAGTCATGCGGGACGAGCTGCGTAACCTGGAGAAAGATTTAAAGACGTTGGAGAAAACGGGAGGCACCATTTCCAAATCGCTATTGAAAGGGTTAGAAACGCGTAAGGCCAACTTAACGGTTAAACTATTGAGGTTGCAAAGTGAATTGGACAAAAAGACTGATTCGGTTCCCCATTTCGGTACGATGGGCATCGATCACTTGTTTGTCGATGAATCACATCAGTTTAAGAATTTACAGTTTACTACCCGCCACAACCGGGTTGCCGGGTTAGGCAGTCCGGAAGGCAGCCAGCGGGCCACCAACCTGCTCTACGCTATGCGAAGCATCCAGGAGCGAACGGGCAAAGATCTAGGCGCGACGTTCCTGTCCGGTACGACCATCACTAACTCACTGACAGAAATGTACTTGCTCTTTAAGTACTTACGGCCAAAGGAAATGGCCCGGCAGCATATCGACAATTTCGATGCCTGGGCCGCGGTTTACGCCAAGAAAACGTCGGATTACGAGTACAGTGTTACCAATCAGCTACTGGTCAAAGAACGCTTTCGCCATTTCATCAAAGTGCCCGAACTGGCTCAGTTTTATAGCCAGATCACGGATTATCGGACAGCTTCGATGGTGGGCCTCGACCGCCCTAAAGCGGTCGATAGGCTGATCAGCCTACCGCCAACGCCGGATCAGGCCGACTTCAACAAAAAACTGATTGAATTCGCCAAAACCGGCGACGGAACGATATTGGGTCGCGCGCCCCTGTCGGAAAAAGAGCAAACGGCGAAAATGCTCATTGCCACCAACTACGCCAAAAAAGCCGCGTTGGACATGCGGTTGATTGACCCAAGTCTGGCCGATCACCCGAGCAGTAAACTCTCCCGTTGTGCAGCGCTGATCGCCAGCCACTACCAGGAGAGCGCCCCTTACAATGGAACACAAATGGTCTTTTGTGATACGGGTACGTATAAACCGGGTGCTACCTGGAACGCTTACAGCGCCCTACGCGACAAACTAGTACAGGACTATGGCATCCCCGCCCATCAGATTCGGTTTGCTCAGGAGTGCAAAAGTGACAAGGAGCGGAATGCACTGTGGGATAAGGCCAATACGGGTGAGGTGCGCGTGCTGATGGGCTCGACGGGAACGATGGGCACCGGCGTAAACGCGCAGCAGCGGGTCGTTGCCATGTACCATCTGGATATTCCCTGGAAACCGGCTGAACTCGACCAGCGCGTCGGACGTGGTTCACGAACCGGCAATGTTGTCGCCCGTGATCACTTTAATAACGAAGTTAAAAACTACGTCTTTGCTACCGAGCAGTCGCTGGACAACTATAAGTTTAATTTACTGCATACCAAGGCCACCTTTATCGCGCAGATCAAGAGCGGATCAATGACGGGTCGTCGCTTAGACGAAGGTGCCTTTGATGAGGCTACCGGCATAAACTTTTCGGAGTATGTGGCCATCCTATCGGGCAATCAAGACCTGTTACAAAAAGCCCGGTTAGAAAAACAGATCACCGCCCTGGAGAGTGAGTTGAAATTATTTCAGAAGGAGGGCTACAAAGCAGGGTCGATGTTAACAGAGGTAGCTAATTCAATGGAGAAAGCGCAGAAAACGTTATCGCAGCTCCAGTCTGATTATACGAAGCTAACCGCCGTTACTCAGTTTGATAAAGAAGGTAATCTACCCAATACCGTAAAAATTACGTTAACGGACAAGCCGATCACTAAAGTGAAAGAGTTGGGTGAATACATCAACCAGGTCGATCAACAACTAGATACCAAGGGCGGCCTAAAGCAGCTGGGTATCTTACACGGTTTCGGCTTATACGTGCGAACCGATGCTGGCTACAGCGTCGATGGAAAGGTAGTTAAAGAAAATGCCTTTATCGTCAAGGGCGATCAACTAACGTACTCGTATAACAATGGCTATTTAAGCGGCCGCAGTCCAGACGTAGCGGCCAGGCAGTTTGTTCGGGGACTCGAAAAAATTCCTTCCCTGATGGAATACCAACGGGAAAAAATTGACAACCTAACCCAGCAGTATAAGCTGCTGACAGACATCGTAGCCAAGCCCTGGGGCAAGCGTGATAAACTTCAGGATTTAAAATCAGAGCTGCGCCAGGTCGAAACACGTCTGCAAATGATTGGTCAGGAAAAAGAACCGCAACAAACGAAACACTCCGAGAAAACGACGGCTAAAAAGCAACAGGATCAAGGTATAGAAATTGCTTAATGTACACGTCGTGTACCAGTAAAGAAAGGACTCTAATTGGATGGTTAATAAAGCACAAAAAAGCCTCACCCTTTGATTTAAAATAGAACTTCCGTCTGTTTATCAGACAATAATCGACTAATATGTGGGGCCACTTCATGAAAGCCCATCTCAGGTCATTTTATTTAGCTGAATAAAAATATAGATGGAATAGGTAACATTCTTGCAACGATTTACTAGTTATTTGAATCGACGAGTTAGCAATAAACTTTTATCATTATGAAGTTGCTTCAAAAGAAATTCTGTTTGATTCCTATTATCAAACTTGTTGCCTTCCTATTTTTAATAGGGTGCAAAGACAGTGATCCTAAGCTACTCGGAACTAATGAAGTTAAGTATACGCAGATACTACCTGATTTAAGCAACATAGATCCCAGTTTTAATTCTGTACAGTTTGTCTCCCCACAAATTGGGTTTATTACAGGAGCCAGTTTATTGAATCCACATGATGCGGTTATTTTAAAGACTCAAGATGGTGGGAAAAACTGGCAGCAACTGCCAGCAGATACTAGTCTGCATCGGGGAATTACTTCATTTTTTGCTCTGGACAGCCAAATTCTGTTCGCTACAACAGCCAATCCGAATCGTCCTGGGTTTACTCGATTGAGTCGGAGTTCGGATGGTGGACAGTTTTGGCAACTTCTCTCCACTACGATTCTAACAATAGGATGTTTTCTCGGATCTGGGCAGCAGTCATTTGCGTGAAGGAGATAAGCTGAAAACAACACCGGAGCCGGTACGAGAGCAAAAATGAACGATGAATTCTGCGATCAGAAAACTGACAATGCAAAGTGAAACCAGAATCAATACCAAGCTTAAAAAGGCCATTGGAAGCGATTTACGCTTAAAAATGTTAAGTTCCATGTAGCTATTAACGAGTTTAGAGAGTTCAAAAAGAACGAGCTTCCATGTCCGTACCTTTAGGGTCGGTAGGCTGATTGAGGTATTGGGCATGGAATGGGTTAAAGTATTTATCCGAAGGTTTATAGGATTACCAGGCAAACGGGGAACGATCAGGCTGTAGGTAGAACTAACCTTCTGCAACAGGCGGATTCGGATTGGCAAATCGGTCGGCCTGGCTATCGGTCGGAAAATGGTCCTTAAACATGGCTATGAATTGATCCGATTGAGATGCCGTATCAAGGTCAATGTCGCTAGCTACCTCATAGCCTATGGCGTCGGTATCGTTCGATGTAAACGTCAGGGAATCAAGTTCGGCTTGGGGGTTAAATTTACCCCCTAGGGTTGTCTGCAACTCTATAATCGAATCCCAGCTTACGTCTGTCGACTTTTGATCCACTAAAGACCCGGTAGCCGGTATACTAGCCTCTTCATACCCCTCCGAAGTGACCATCTCCTGAGACAGAGAAGCTGGAATCGCCCAGCCGTTAAGCACTATTCGGCTATACCATAACAAAACAAGATTGAAATCAGGAGCCCGGTACGCCGAATCGTCAACCCCCCAATTTGCATACAGCCGTTTGACAAAGGGCTTTGTTTCCAGCAACATATGCCCAAAAAGCGCACGGGCTTCTTGTGAATTATCCGCCGGTAGGTTCAACTCGCACAATAGAGCCGCCACTTGATATTCCAAATCGATGGCCAGTGAATACTGACGGAATTGAAGGGCATCATAGAGTTCGTTGCGGGCCTGGTAGGTAGCCTTTGACTCGAGAAACGAGTGTTCGGGTTTGTCTGCTGTAGCAGGCAGACCAAGCAAAATTCCCTGATCAGTGAAATCGCTGATCAGTTGACGCGCTTGCTCATACTGAAAATTGGTGAGCGCAAGCAACTGTTTATAATGGTCCAAACTAATCATAGTAGTAGGGGAAGTAACGGTTAAAATTGCCTTTATCGGTACTGAAATCGTGTAAAAAAGTGCTCCCATAGGCTATCGGATAGGTAAACGTTTACCCAAGGGGCGACTATCCGTTGATACAGGAGATAAACGATTATAAACAAAGCCAGTAACACCAGCCACTCTTGCCAGGGAGCCGCTGGTCTACTTTTTCGCTCACGAGTAGCTGGCGGGGTAGAAACTGGCTCTGACGACGATTTGAGTGCTACCATGTTAATTAACTGCCCTTAAGGTGAAGGTTGTATCGTTCGATTGGCCCATTGAATCAACCACACGAAGCGTTAGCGCATGAGAACCTGAATCAGTCGGCAGGTACGTAAGTGTATCGCTCAGTAACCGGCTCATGTTAGCTGAAACGACGATTTTTCCACCAGGCGCTAGAACCTTGTTGTTCAGCAACAATACCCCTTTACGGGGAGCCGCTACCTGCCAGGAGAGCCGATAGGCATTGCCCGACATGAGGTATTCTGGCTTAATCCCAAAGCCCACAGAGGTTGGTTTTTGCCAGGGAATCGATGCCGGGAACCCATCCATCTCCAGTTGAAAAGGAAACGTTCGCTGTATATCGAGCGATTCAGTTTGACAGGCTGCAAGCGCCAGTGATAGGCCGCAGGCCCAGTAAATTGACGTTCTCATCGGAAGAAACAGTAACGGATACCCAGGTATCCAGTGGTGCGAAACGTAGAAACTTCTGAAAACGGGATGTACCGTTCGGTGATTCCCCCAACAAGAGCCAGCGACGGGCCTACGTATGCTTCAGCTTCCAGCCCAAGCTGAGGCCCAATGGCCCCTGTTGACTTATTCTGTATGATGCCTTCGGCTAGGTTTGCCTGGTTGCGGTTGACCGATTCATAGCCCACATAGAGACCCGCTGTTGGCGCAACATAGAGCCAGCGGTGAGTCGTATAAAAACCGCGAGGTACATACTCCAGGGCTAACCAATAGTGCTCCACCAAAGGTAGAGGCCTAGTCTGGGCTTCGTAATACTTACGCATGTACGTAAAGGAAGCTTTCCAATACCGCTCGTTTTTGCGATACCATACGTAATCAACGGCCCCCATATAGCCGCTACCCGGTGCCTGGGGCGAGGCAATTTTGGGTAAGTTATCAACGATACCTACTACACAACTAATGGCTGTCTGGCCTTTTATATGCCGCTGAGCAGGGGCCTGTCGGACTACCAGTAAGCTCACGAAAAGCAAAATTATCTGAATCGTTTTCATAAGGTATCGGCGTCTAAAATATCTTGGTTAGCCATCGTGAAAGAAACGGTGCGACCCCCGTTTTTCTCCCCTAGAATAATTTGAACCACCTTGTCATCGGGGATGGTAAACTTTTGAAAGGCGTATACTTTTTCAACCGTTTGATGACCGGGAATTATAACTAACGGTTGATTATATACGTAGATGGGAACCACCTCTAATTCCTGATGGGATGTCACTTTCGCGATCGTCCTATCCGTAATAAAAAAACGGATATATTCAAGGTCGTAATTAATAGCAGATTTGTTCTTTATCCCTATCTTATAATAGAGTACGTTGTCCTTATAGTACAGCCCCCGTACGCTCGCCTGGATGTCGTATTTATTAATGCCAAGATGTTTGACTCGTCGGCGCTGATCGATAATGTGCGCACAGTTTTGTACAATCTCCTGTTGCGACGTGTTTACCCCCGCAAAATTGACAATGGTACCTTTCTGATTAACCGAGCGGGCTTTCTGTTGAACAACGCCATCCTCATTCACCGATAAATCCAGGGCCAACATCGTGGGATATTCGTTGTAATTCACTACGAAGCTGTAAAACTGGCCATCGGCGGTCATAACACTGAAGTTCGTTTCATTGAAACCAATGCTGGACGCTTTTACGCGTAACACGTTATCAACCGCATTGGCTTTATCGGCAATAATATCCTTCGAGCCTAAATCAACCGACCGAATAGGTGATTTAAATAGGATACAGGTCGTTTTGTTAAAGGCTAAATCAACATAGTAGGACCGTATGACGTTCCGATCCTGAATGGGAATAGAGCCGTAGGAAAATATAGTGGGCAGTGTGGGAGCTTCTCCCGGCATCCCTGCACGGGTGTTACCGGGTGTAACCGCGCTAGGTGGCGCTGAATGGCTGTTTCCGGTCACCCATTTGCGTAAGGAGTCAAGCCGTTGCGCCAGAGAATTGGTCTTGCTAGGCGTCGAATTTTTCCCCGAGTCAGGAGCCTGAGCGAAGGCTATCCGGTTCAAGACGAAAAGAAAAGCGGTTAGATACAATACATTTTTCATAGCTGAAACTTATTTAAGCAGGACGTAATAGTTGTTTTTAAGGGTAGCTTTCTGAACGGACACCTTACGGGAAAGAAAACTACGTCCTCCCTGAAGACCGGCTTGTAACGCTGAAGCCGCTGCTACGGCTGGAACATTGGTTGAATAAACGGGTGGGGAAACATTGAAGCCCTGGCCTGCCTGAGCGACTACCTGACGACCTTGTTCGACCGCCAGCACGTTCGGTACATAGATTCCGGACAAGCCATCCATATCGTACACGGTTAGTCTCATGGGCAAAATACGTCCCTCATATTGTACCTGGTTAATGGCAATGTTGACTCGTTGTCGACCAAAATTGGCCACCCCGTACAGGAGACACCCCTCAGGAATCAGGCGGCCACGTAGCGTGATCGTTTCCAAAAGCCGGAGCGTGACCCGGCCTCCCGATGTAATTACCTGGTCAGAAAAAACCATTGCTTTCACGGTTACTGAAAGCGAATCCTTCGTAGCGTCCATCTGCTGCTTACGCATATCAGACTGAAGACCATAAAAACTGTTTTTGCCCGTTGGACCGTTCAGTGACGAAACGGTTGTTACATCAACCGTTTCGGGCTTGAGGGCGCGTCCCTGCGCTTCCTGTTGCCGTTTCAGTTTATCCGCCTTGTATTCCTGGAGTAGCGCTAATAATTTTTTCTCCTTCTCGATGGCTGCTTTCGTTTTAGCGGGGCTCTCATCGCCGTCATCCTCCTGCTCATCCGATAACAGATCAGCGCGAACCAATGATGACTTGGCTGATCTACGGCTTCTGGAAAAGGTACGAGGGGGAATGGTTGACGTATCGGGTTCTTGATAAATTTCTTTAGGCACACCGTTTCCATAAATGTAGGAATCAGCTTCTCCACGACGTGGTATATCCGGTTGCGGGGTTCCTGGAACATTCGAGTTAAGTCCCCGTTCTCCCCGATCTGGCATAGCCAGCGGCTGTGCATCAGCCGCCAGCTCTAGTTTGGATCGGGATGGCAGGCCCGTTGAATCGCCCGCATTGGGCAAATTTGCGTTCAGGCTGACAGGAAGCTTACCCGTCTCCGTCTCTTTAGGCCGCGTGTGATGGATGAAATAATAGATAATAAGAATCAGGCAAACGCCAGCCCCTGTCAGGAACGTTACGAAACGTTTATCCTGAAATAGCTGCTTGATTCTACTTCCGTCGAAGCGGTCCAACGCTTGGTTGTTGTCCATGTTGTTTTTGATTTGTAGAAGTCGGAAAATGGTCGGGCCGCGACAGGTTGGGCCGCGCTAGGCTGGACCGTGCCAGGCTGGTAGCCGTATGATACACACTCAGGCAACTCAGTAAAAGCAGGACCACTAAAGCGGAAATTAATTGCATTTTTCGAGTGCGGACGGGCTGCGTTTCCCATGTACGAACGAGCTTGCCAAGCCACGTGACGAACTGGTGTTGAGCCCGTTGATAGGCGAATGCCATACGCTCCGAGGGCGGCATTTGCCGCCGATGTAAGAATCTGGATACCATGGTACTTAAGGAAGCAGAAGAATTCTCAGCGATTGAATTCGTACTGGTCGCGGTTAATCGTTTCGATGTCCGAGTTATCGGTTACCCGAAACCGCTCGATGACAAAGCCATGCGGATTATTATCGGTTCGGGTCGCGTCAATCAGATAACAATCCGCTTTTAATTTTCGGAACGTGATATTGGTTGCCCGGACCAGGAGTATCCGGGCATGGATGGAACAGTAGTAAGGGGACTTACTCATATCAAGACCTACCGAATCAATCATAATTTTTTGAATGGTATTTCCCTGAAGCAGCTTTGTATAGAATCCCTTTTCCCGTAGATCAAGATAATGCCGAGTAATTGATTCATCACCTAGGTAAGCCGCTTGCTTCATGTTCTCATCGATGGCTTTCTCATCCGGTTCCTGATTGAAGAAAAGCTTGAGAAATGTTTTGACATGATCCTTGGCCTCGGCGGGTCGATTTGCATTTTGTTCCTGCGCCAAAGCCAGCATAATGGACTTTCCCGAGCTATCCAACACATAGATCTTTTCGCGCGATTCGTGACTGTTCTTATAGGACAGATAAGCCACCCAGGAAGCAAAACCCAGCAAGCCAATTAAGGCTAAAAAGACAATAGCCCGTACGAAATGAAACGACGACTCTATATTTCGCAGGTAGCGAAAATTAAAATTTGCATTCATACACGTGAATTTTTTAGTTAATAGCTACTCGCCGCAGCGATCACCCGACCCCCCATCTGGCCCGAGGCCGCTCCCGCTACCTGACCCGCGGTACGCAAGGGAGCCGACATCGCTCGCAATCCGTCCGAAACTCCTGTCGAATCCAACACCCAGGTTGCCAGTTTAGGAACCAGCAAATACCCAAAGATGCCCACCGCATAAAATAACAGATTGGCAATCGATGAGCTAGGCATACCGGGATTACCCTGAAGTTGCTGAAACTCAACCGTCAAACTGGACAGATGAAAACTATCCAGAATGAAGCCGTATATGTTAGCAATCGGAATCCATAAAAGGGTGTGTAAAACCCGACCCACCCAGGCCGCAATGGATGAATAAAACCAGTCAAAGCAGCCTAATCCAATCGTCAGGGGACCGAATATGCCCAGGATAATCAGAAAATACGTGGAGATGATTTTGATGCCAATGATGACGATAAAATAAATAAGCCTGAATAAAGCCATCAAGACATAATTCACCGTCGTGTCGATCACAAAATTGACCGCATCCGCAGCCGCTGATGAGATCGAATTAGACATACCCATGACTGCATCGGTCATTAACTGAAACCAGGACCGATTGTCCTCCGCAGCGGCTACCGGCGGTGGATTGTTGGAATTAGTCAAATTCTGGATGCGCGTTTTTGCGTTGGTAATTACCTGCTGCTCCACGTCATCGCGCCGGGAAGCCCCCATTTCCTGCGTAGCCTCGTTGAGCGTTCTGCCTACATACACCAGGCCACCATATAACCCAGGATAGGACAATAAAAGCATCGAAATGACCAGTGGCCGAATCAATGGGAAAATGTCAATCGCTTCATTTCGGGCCTGATGCGCCCATAACCGGTAGAAGACATAAAACAAAGCGCCTATAAGTCCTATCGCCTGCCCGATGGCCATGAAGGATGAGAATTCAGGCAGCATTGTATCAAACAAGGCATCAGCGGCTTCTTCAATACTGGTTATGGCACCACTGGCACCCGAAGCGTTCCAGCCGGTTCCAGGAGCTTGAAGTAACATCATGGTTTGTAGCGGAAAGAAGTGACTTTAGATAACAGTAACTGACTCGCATTAAAGCCGCCCGGCCCCCGGCAGCTGGTGGCCAGGGCGGGTGAATTTATCTGTAGACGGTCTGTACTGACCAGTCGCAAAAAATCAAACCCATAGCCCTGCCCAACGCCATGATTTGCCTGAGCCAGTTGCAGCGAGTCATCCCACCAGATTGGCATCGTTGTCACAATAGGACCGCAGGCATAGGTCTTCTGATTGGTCGTATCGACCAACTGAGAAAAGTAGGTCCATAGCAACGAATCACCTGAGGCTTCAACGGAAACGCCTGCTTGGAAAATCTGATTGCCCATACCCGGTACGACAGTCTCCCAGCGGCCTATGTAACCAGGAGGGAAAGCAGAGGCTTCCCGCCTAAACCGTTCGTGCTTGGTCTGACAAGCCGCCGTCAGCAAGCCTAGCATCAAGAGTATGTTTTTCATTTCTTTTTGAAGCGAACCATATACGGGTCAGAGATTTTTTTGCTTAGCATCGACCGCATAGCCTGTTCCGATTCCGCCAACCGGTAATAGTCAACCGAGGCTGCAACCTTCGTCCCAAAACTGACTAGATCCTGATGCTGCTGTTTGGCTTGAGCTAGCGACTTCTGCTGCGATTTTAGCCGTTCATAGGGCGATAGAAAAACAGGCTTGCCTTTCATGGCACTAAACGCGTTACGGGCCTTTATCAAATCCGTATTACCCAGCGTCCCCATGACGGTGGCGTTGTTATAAAAGGCTACATCATCCGTTGATGCCTTATCAAGATAGCGTTTGATCATTTTTGAGGTCGGTCCGCCATTGTCGTAACTCTGATCAATAGCGGAGACTTCGGTTCCCCATATATCTTTGGTCATTTTGCTTTCTATGCCTTTGATCGGAGAATCTTTGAGGGCTTTAGTCTCTTCATTATGTTGCAGGGCCCATTCGTACCTTAGTTTGAAATCCTGATAGTTGAGCTTATTCAACCGCTCCTGTCCGTCCTTCCATACTTCCCGCAATGAAGCCAGTTTTTTAACGAGTCGCTTATCCTTGGTCATCTGATAAATTGACATGATCTTTTCCGCCGCAGGAGCCACAACAACCGCATCCGCAATGGCTTTAATCATCTCATCCAGCGCCTTATTGACCATCAGGTTCATTAGATCGACGCCCGGATCAACAATTCCCCGTTTGATCTTACTTTCGGTCATGCCGAGCACCTTATCAATCTCAGCCTGAAGCGCTGGATCGGTTGGCATACCTCCCTGCAATTGCCCTGGGCCTAAAACATCGGTAGCTTCATCCTGAGCCTGGCTACGAAAGGGTAAAAAATTTAGTAGCCCTAGGATGACTAGCAGGCTTACTAAACGCGCGTAATTAGTTTGAATAGACATGGTTGAGGCCCGATTTTCGTTGAAAGCTATTTTGCTTGAATTCATCCGACTGCTGCTTTGCGATACGGTAGACGTAGATTCGCCGTAACTGGTCCCGCAGGCTACCAATCGCTTCCAATCGCTTTTTGATGTCTTCAGCCGCCTGATCCAGTACGTCCATGCGTTCCCCCTGGGACATCCAAGAAACCGTAACCCCTAACCCGTTGCTTCCTAAGTTACAAACAATGTTGACCGAAGAGGCTAGATCCTGCGTATTCCCCACCGATTTAAGTAATGACGCATAGCCTTGGCGTTCCTGCGCTGAAAAGACGGGTGAACTCAACACCTTATTCAGATCCTGAACGTGGCTTTTTATCGCGTCAAATAGCCCTTTAATGTTCAATTCCTTATAGTAGGAACAGAACTCAGGGGAAAGGGAGGTATGCGATTTTTTCCAGGCGTAATCGACCTTAAGCGTCTGGTAGGTAATTTTTTGCTGCGCCGAGTAACCATCCGCCACCATCTTTTTCAGCCGTTCAACTTCTCCGGCCGGTGTGGTACCCACATCCGCAATTTTTGAGGCTAGTTGCGCAATCTTATCACTAATACCCGACATAATCTGATCTTCCTTTTCACCAATCAGATTGGAGACTTCATCGGAAAGCTCATCCTTCATGCTCGCGAAGTAGCCCGTCAGATCAGTGCCAATGCTACTCAAGACATTATCCGGAGAAAGCTGATTCGACAAGTTTTCCACGTAGTTGCCAATCACGTCGCCCAGATCATCTTTTGCGACTTTGATGGGTGCTTGCCCCGGAAAGATAACGGTTGCTTTGCCGATGAGTGGCACATCAACGATGGGCATATACTGGCTCATATCGGGCGGCGTACCCGTCGTGTCAGCCGACTGAGCCAGGCTTAATGCTGCGCTTACAGCCACTAGAAGCAACGAAGAAATGCCCCGATTAACAAACTTGACTGGTTTCATAGAATTTATGCATTTAGATCTTCAGCGACTACTTCTTTAAGGGCTAAATCATAATTTCCACCGTTCGACTTAACCTTACGAGAGACCCGGATTTTTTCTCTTTGCTCGGTGGTGAAGGCATAGTATTCGGGCCGTGAAACTTCCAGACCATAGACACGATACCGCTGTCCACCCCAGCTGACAAAAAATTCTTTGTACTTGCGATTGGGATCGTTATCCCGGTTCATCGATAAGACTAAGTCTTTTTCCTTATCGGTCAGGCCCAGCAACTCTTTGACAAAAGTGAATTTGTTTTCGTACTTGCGCTGATCCATCAGAATCTTACAATCGGCGTTGTTGACGATGGAATCTTGAACGATTGGATTATTGATGATATCCTGAATCTCCTGGGTTACGATCCAGGCTTCTCCGTCGAACTTACGTACCGTTTTGTAGAGGTACTTTATGTAGCCCGCCATGTTCGGCGTCATGATCGCTTTCCAAGCCTCTTCAATCAAAATGATTTTCCGAGTCCCTTCCAGCCTTCGCATTTTAGAAATAAATGTATCCATCACAATGATGGTGACAATAGGAAATAGGATCGGGTGATCCTTCACGTTGTCCAACTCAAAGACGATAAACGGTTCGTGGAGTAAATCCAGGTTTTCCGTGGAATTGAGCAGAAAATCAAATTCACCTCCCGTATAATAGGGTTTGAGATTGAACATGAAATTGTCAAAATCAAAGTAGTCATCTTTAACCCCTTCCCGGTTCAGATACGCTTTAAAATCGTCGTGCATGAACTCATAGAAAGTATTGAAGCAGGCGACAATGTCGGGGTTCTCCCGAAGCTTACTAAAATAGCCCATCACCGCCGACGATAGCGCATTATATTCCGAGCGGTTGGTTTTCTCTTCTACCGATTTCCATAGCGTCAGCAGCAAGTTTTTTAACGATTCCGCTTTCTCCGTATCCGGCATCAACCGTCCCTCAATGTGAAACGGGTTGAAGTGAATCGGCTTTTCCATGGTGTAGGTAATGTATTTCCCTCCCAGCATGGCGCACAAACCCCGGTACGAATCCCCAACGTCGACGATCACCACGTGCGCGCCGTGCGTATGATAGCTCCGTAGCAGGTGGTTGGTTAAAAAGCTTTTACCCGATCCCGAAGGGCCAATGATGAATTTGTTGCGATTGGTGACCCAATTTTTTTGCATGGGTTCATCCGAAAAATCCACCCAGAGGGGCCGGCCGGACAGGCGATCGACAACCCGGACGCTATTCCTTGACGATTCCGAGGTATAGTAATTTGTTTCATGGTTGAACAGACAGGCCGCCTGGGGAGCAAACTGCGTAAACGTGTCTTCACGGGGCAGATCGGGAGAATTACCCGGTATACCGGCCCAGAACAGAAACGCGGCATCTTTGGTGTTCTCACGCGGCTTCAAATTCATCTTAGCAATAGCTGCGGTTGTTTTGTTACGCAGTTCGGGTAACCGCAGCTTATCATAGGTCCACACCTGTACATTGGAATGAATTCGAATTGGCGTCCACGATTTTTCAGCCGCCAAGGTCAGGAAGTTGTTGACCATGCCCGCATTGACGGAGTTGGCTCTATCAAAGTTGGATAAAGCCAGCATGTTGCCCGCTTTCTTTTCAAGCTCCGCCGTGATGAGCGTTTTATCATCGACAAACACGTACTGATTGTAGATGTGATTGCAGTCTAGCATCAGGCCGATGGGGGTTGCGTACCCTACCGATAGATTCGAGTTTTCCGTTGATAATGCGCCAATCCGAACATTGGTGTTTATCGCATCCGGCATATCATCCACTTGTGAAATGGTAAAGTATTTAACAAACTTCCCCCCTATCCGCAGCTCATCCTCTGAGGTAAAGTCCATATCCATTAAGGGTACGACTTCATCTTTGAGCGATAAGGTCATGTACCGCTCGATTAAACCGGCCTGCCCAACCGGAGCATCCCGATCCGGTTGCAATTCGTCATTCCCTAGGCGCCGGCATCTAATGAGTCTGGAGGAATCAAGGATCGATGTCAACTGGAGAACCGCCACCATGAACTTATCAATCTCCTGGGTATTCAGCGCCCGCTTTGGGACTAGCCCCGGTTTGAGTAAGGAAGTTGCCCCCGCCTTCGTACGCGTTCGCTCACCCTGAGAATACGTTACGTACATAAAGCACTCATGATGCAAAAACGGGCGCTCGTTGAAGTGGAGTTCGGATGAACGGTCCAAGTAACTTTCGGGTAACTCCTTGGCGTTAGGACGATATCTTTCTTCAACAAACCAATCCTGTTTGTGAAGAATTGTACCCGCTGGCAAAACGCCTATTGCTTTTGTCCAGGTCTCCACCAATTCACGGTAGTCACCCATTTCCGAGCCGTTTTCAAACCGCGCATTGAGGGTAAAAATTTCCGGGAGGGTAAGTTGGAAAGCCAGCGTTAAGTCGCCCCACTTAGAAAAAATACAGTTTTCTTCGACCGCGCCGAGTGGAAAGACTTTTGCCAGTTCTTTTACAGAATATGCCATAGTTGCGCCGTTAGTTGTACTTATTTTTTACGAAGATTTCGGTAAACCGAATCATGCCGAACCGTTACGATCCCCGGTAATTTCTTGCGGGCTTTCGCCCGTTCGTAGCCCCCCGCCCCCTGATTGGCTGAGCGTTTGACCAGGCCCATGTAGACGGCGTAACTCCCCAGGCCACAGGCTGAAAAAATCATCCATCCCGGTAGCGGCACAAAGACCGCTGATACCCCCCCCGTAACGACGATGCCAATAATCCATTTTACCAGTAGAGCCAGGTAATCCATGCCTACTACGCCCCGTACCTGGGGAGGGCGATCCGCGCCTTTATTAATTTCGTACGCCATCGTGAAGCGCTTATTTGCCGAAGGCTGCCGTTAAGACGAGCCCGACGACACCGGCAAACACGATAGCCGCGCCCCAGTTAATGACACTTTTCTTGAAATCGGGGTCATTGTTGAAGAATTTTGAAGCGCAGGATATACCCCCCACAAAGCCCATAATCAGACATAAAGGCAACATGAGGTCACCTACGCTTTTGCCGACATCTTGAAGCTCCGAGGTCGCTTTATCAACACCCTTGGCAATAGCGCCCGATTGTAGGCCCTGGCCATACAGATTACCCGTTGATAGAACAAAACCTACCACCAGGGCGAGCGCTGCGAAGTAATGAACGCGAACGTTTTTCATGGTAAAAAAAATTAATTAGTGAACTAATGAATGAATTTTAAAAGGAGGGTTACCAGTTGGTTTTGTCTGAGGGCAGCCCTGTAGACCTAAGTTTGGGTTAGCGGATACAACCCATGCCAATTTCCCTTCAGGAAGTTTTTGGCTGTGGTACTCGATTCGCTTCTTGAAAGCGGTGGAATAAGGGGACTGAGCTTACTGATGGATCGTCCTTCATAAGTCTATTGCTGGTTAGCAGCGCACGCTGAGCCAATCCCCTACTGCGTCTCTGTTTCATAATTTTGAAAATTGAACTTTATAGTGAAAGAGTATTATATAAATTAGTTTTTAGACCGCTCAATCAACCTTTCATAAACTATTATACAACTAACCTACAGCCGTCAACGGAGAATACAAACACGTTAAGTATTCGATGTTGCAACATTGATAACTTAAATAGTGGCTGTGAGTCTCATTGGTCCCCAAAAAAAAGGGGTTCATCCCTAGAAATATTCGTTTCGTCCTCGCAAAAATTTTCAAACATTTTTTACAAAATTTTCAATTTCTCACATGTTGGTGAAACATCTCCGCAAAAGATACGCGGTTGGCTTCGCCCTCTTCATTGGATATTTCCTTTGAAGCCGCCACGTAACTAGATTGAACGACGCTCTTCACATTTACATCGCCTGGCAATCGTTCAATAAGCGTACTAATGATCGTCAATAAGGCAGCTTGATGCCTTTCCTGTTGCTCTCTGAGCTGATTGTCTTTCTCCTCTAAACGAGTCAGTAGCACTTCTTTCGTCAACGTAGCCAATTCATTCATCCGCTCCTGATACAGGGTCAACTCTTCGCCATCTTCAAACTGATTATCCAGTAGGCGTTGATTCATACGCTCTTCTTCAGACAGCTCGGTAGGGGCCGAACTTTCTGTAAATCGCCCATCGTATCCTTGAGACAAATCAAATAGGATCTGTTCCCGTTCATAATCAATTTCGCTTTCCTTTTCACGCTCCAGTCTATAAGCCTGCTGCAAGGCATAAATTTCCTTCCAGGCTTCAGACAGCTCCGGCTCATCAGAAGTCGTTTCTTTCTCCTGACTAGCCGTTGAGCCAGTAGTAGTTGATGCTTGTGGCTCAGTAGTGTCGGTAGGTTGACCAGTGCCGTTTTCCTTGATCGTTGGCGAGTAACCCCCTTTCTCCAATTCAGCCAGTCGCATAAGAACTTGCTGATGCTCCTGCGAGGTGACATACGTAACTGGCTTTTCCTGGCCAGATTCAGCCGGATCGACTACGCTTCCCATGCTTTGTTTATCTGCGGAGGGTACAGCTGAAGGCGTATTTAAAAAATACCCCCTCAGCACCCAGCCCGAGATACTTAAGCCTACTACACCGATCACTAGTAGTATGGTATCCATCAGTCAAAACTTTTACGGGTCTTCCATTTAGCGATCAACTCGTTAACCTCACTTTTGTGTTCCGACCGGTGATGAGCCAACAAATTGTCGATTAAATCACCTACGTTCAGTTTGTATCCTTGCCGACGGGCCTCGCTGACCAGTACAGAAAGTAACAAATGAGACTCCTCCGAAACACGAATCGGTTTTCCCTCGCTTGCTAAGCTGGAACCGTTTGCTTTTACCGGCTTTTTAAAGAACGTTTCCAGATACGAACTGGACTTTGGCTCCTCCCCTCCCCTATTTTTTGGTTTCCGAGGAGCTGGAGCCACCTCCTTGGTAACCACTGGTTCCTGGGAAGTTGCCACCTCTTCCCCTTTTC
Source organism: Spirosoma jeollabukense (assembly GCF_054777855.1). NCBI lineage: Bacteria > Pseudomonadati > Bacteroidota > Cytophagia > Cytophagales > Cytophagaceae > Spirosoma > Spirosoma jeollabukense. Next base: position 123,015 of record NZ_BAAHAD010000013.1, on the reverse strand, counting down.
TAGCTACATCCCCCTTGCTGGGTTGACTAACTTCCTCAACAGACGCCATTGCCTCTGGTTCAGATTGGTTTACCTCCTGCGTCTCAGCCGACATCTCCGGTTCGGAAATATCACCCTGTATTGGGGTTGTTACCGCCTTCGGTTCTGAATCATCGGCTGCCGACTCACCTGAAACAGGACTGGTCTGGTTTAGCCATGCCCTCAATCCACTATTGGGTGGATTGATCGTTGGCACTGTGTTTTTAATATTCTTGGCCATAAAAGTATACGGTTTATGAATTAGAAGCAAATATTTTATTCAGTTCCTGAATTAAAGGTTTAATAACAGCGTTCGGAAATAAAGTGGATCGGGTATCTTTGATGGCTACTGTATCGGGAATACGATGTTCCATAAAATGAACGTTCATCGGCGTTTTACGAGATTCGTTTAAACTATCTAAGTAGTTTATAGCTGCTTGCTCCAGTCCTGAATACCGATCTTTTCGTTCGCGGCTATCAAACTTGTTCCATAGCAAATACGTCGGAACCATACCTCCGTTTTTGTTGGAGAACTTAGCCATCGCCAACACGGTATGCATTGTTGATTCAAACGACAGTGGATCAGCTTCTAATAGGAGGACCGCAGCGTCTAACCGCTGTATCATACTGGGCATCCCCTCCACGTTTAATGTACCGGGTAAGTCTATGAGGACAAGCTCATTCTTATTGGCGTACGCCTCCAGCTTAGGTAACGTATTGGCTACTGAGTCGGCATAGATCGGATACGGGGTTTGTCCCAATTTTTCGGCCTTCCTTAAAAACCCCTCATCCGTTTTTAACCGTTCGATTTCTGAGGTACGAATTGATTGTAAGCTGTGTTGCGGAAAGTCACAATCAAAAATAGCCACCGGAATCCGCTCTACCTGATAGAAGTAGGTAGCGACGTGCGTGGTAATGCTGGTCTTGCCTACGCCCCCTTTCTGAGAACAAAATGAGATATACTTTGCCATTACAAAAGGTTAAAATGTTGATTTATTACATTATGACATTGTAAAAATGTTATATTCTTACAATGTATAGCTATACATTGTAAGAATGCCTAAATGTATAAAAAGTAGAATGATAAAAACAAACATTGACATAAAATTACTTTCTAACAATGTAAAAATGTATAGGATGTATATTGTGATAAATACACATTGTAAAGAATTGCCATTGTAATAATAACAAAATTAACAATGTGAAAATGTAATAATAATACAATGTAAAAATATGACATTATACTTTTCTTACATTGTAAGGGTTTCACATTGCGAATAAGCTCCCATGTGAAAATGTAAGCACTTAACATTGTAAGGAAATGTCTTTGTAAGCCCATAGCCGTGAGGGGCACGTATACCAAATATGGTTTATATACTGATGTGAAAATGTAATCAAATTACATTTTCACATCAGTATATCTTCAGCGATCGATTAGGGTTGTGAAGGTTCTATTCAGAGTAGACCTACTTTGTAACATTATTACAATGTAAGTTTTTTACATTATTGTCCTCTGTAGCCGGTTTGTAGTAAAAGGTGCTTATCCATAGTTGACGTCCTGTCTGTAAGAATGTAAAAAGGTTACATTCTATCATTTTTACGTGTTGATGCATACGGCTCAACCGCCCTTAAAAAAAATTCTTGTCCGGTTTATGAGCATCTCGTTTTTAGGAGTAGCTTTGTTTTGTAACAAAGAGCAAGATGTGTTTTGCGTGCCGCAAAACCTGACCTTGCGCTAACGCGACTACGGCCAGCATCTTGCCCCTATAGGGTCTTGACTCCGGGGGCAGCTCTTAGCTACGCAGTCTAATTTACTACAGGGCTATGGATAACCAGGCAGACAACAAGAACGTACATACAGGTGGACGGCCGAATCTTTCCGGTGACGAGGTACTCGCTTACCGGCTGGTGACACGCGTCAATGAGCGGGATAATGAAGCCATTCAACGGGATTTCAGGGCTTGGCAAAGTGGTCGCGTTGGCCGGATAGCGGACTACCTCCGCGAAATTATTTTGACCCGAAATGCACCCAAGTTGACGGCGACAAACGGAGCGGTCAACAATGACCAGGTGATCGAACTAACCCAGACGCTGCATAATATCCGCCAGCAGTTAAAGCACCTGGATACGAATTACAACCAGATCGCCAGGCGCATCAACAGCATTGAGCATACTGGGAAACTCTATTATGAGGTACAAACCAGTAAGGTCCTAATCGATAAAATTGGGCCCTTACTTACGCAAATAGACACGTTGGTGAAGGCACAAACCGAAGCAATTTATAAAAAATAGGATGGTCATTCGGCTAACAGTTGGGGCACAAATCGGCGGGGCGCTGCGCTATAATGAACAAAAAGTTGTTCAGAAACAGGCCCATGTACTGAGTGCCGCTGGCTTTGCCAACAATGAGTTAGCTGAAAAAAGTCGGCGTTATGCCACAAATGTTTTAGAAAGTCAGGCCCAAAAGAATGCGAATGTCAAAAAGCCAACGCTTCATTTTTCGCTGAGTTTGCACCCCACTGAGCAGGTTAGCGATGATAAATTCAAGGCGATGGCCCACCAGTTTATGGCTGAAATGGGCTACCGGCATCAACCCTATATGGTTTATCGCCATCACGATACGGCCCATCCTCACATTCATATTGTGACCACCTGCGTCGATGAAACGGGTTATAAGATCAACGATTCCTTTATCAAACGGCGGACCAATGCCGTACGCCAGCAGCTGGAGCTGCGCTTTGGTCTCATCAAAGCACAAGGTCGAGGTAAAGGGAAAACTACGGAGCAGATCCAGCAGGCGATACCGGTGCAAGCTGACGCCGTGATGCCCGGACAGGCCCAGCCAACAAGGGGCTTTGACAGGAAAGACCAGCTGGAAGCCATTTTGCGGGAAACCTTTCAGCAAGCGGCGTTTAACAACCTAGATGAATACCGAGCCTTGTTGAAGAAACAGCATATTCATACGGTTTTACATCAGAGTACAAGGGCTGGAAAAGCCTTTCGGGGCATTAGTTACCAGTTCACCGATGAGGCCGGTAAACCGGCAACACCCCGAATTAAAGCGAGTGAAATCGGAACCTGGGCTACCTGGAAGGAAATAGAAAAGCAGTTTGGCAAGAGGGGCCAGCAGCAGGGGCAAGGCCCGTCAACTGAGCTTACGTATGAGAAGTATAACGTGCTGGCATCGATCCTGTCGGATGAGGTACGGGCGTACAAAAAACAGCAGCACATCTATTACGATAGCGCCTTGCTTGAAAATTTTCCAACGGCAGCTATGCAAGCCCGGCTCCAGGCCATTACCCAGCACAAACTAAGCGAGGGGGAACTCAACGAGGCCGTGCGTCGCTTTGAAGCGTACAAACGGGCGCAACTACCTGACATTATTAAGAAGGAACAGTTGGCCTTTAGGCGCACGATGGAAACCTATACCCAGATCGCTAGTGAGATCCGGGGTAGTGCTCAAAACAAAAATGACTTCTTTTCGGCCCTTAGTGTGGAAATAACGGTCGATGGCTGGATCACCAGTCCGACCAATCGCCATGTAGCTTACCAGATCGGGCGAGCAGCGCTAGCGCGAATTCAAGCCGGTGATGGGCCTGAGCTTACCATGCCTACGCTTTATTCACGTGGAGAACGGACGGTTATGCTGCTGAGTGGGTCGAAAAAGCCTTTTAAGGAAAGCTACTACGATGTACGGGCGGATCACCTGAAACGTATTTTGAAACCGGAGCGGATGAGTAGTATCCATGCTCAATTGAACGCCAACTACGTCGCTCGGCTACAGGCAGACGGCCCCGTTTTAGCCGTGGACCAGGTACGCTATTTTTATCAACGGGGCATTGTGCTAGATCCACAACGGCTGGCAACGGGTAAGGCAGAAAACGAATCCGCTTTTACAATACGCTACCACCGTGCCCCCCTTCAGGCAGCCGTACCGGCTGGAAAAATGTTCGAAAAACAGATGCCTTATCTCAACATAGTGCACTGGCAAAAGGGATTATCGACTGAGGCCGGTCGATACATGGTCGCTTTGGCGCAATTGATAGACCAGGCCAAGCGTGACCAAGCAGAGAACAGTAACGAAAAGTCGAACGATCTTGCCTTCTTTCGGGAGCGAATACATCATCGTGATCCGGCCTTGGTTATGTTCTCCGATGAGGACTTGGTCAGCGTGTTAGAGAAGCGGAGCTTACAGGGAAAAGGCTTGATTAAACAAACCGATCTGGAATCTAAGCAGGACACGAACGCTTACATGAATGAGTCGACCCTACATACATCCCTTTTAAACATCCGAGCCGCAGACGTATTCGGCTACGAGCAAACAGGCAAGTATAAAAACGTAGGGAAAGGTATAAAAAAACGCGACAAAGGCCGAGAATTATAACTGTCAGGGGCGAGGTCTGGACACCGGGTGATTCAACAGGCAATTAGTTTTACGAATAAAATTTAAAAAAAGATGAAAAATTTATTAAGGACAAATCGGATTTTTAGGGGGACGAACGCCTTTTTTTTGGGGACCAATGAGACTCACAGCCACTATTTAAGTTATCAATACACCTACACTAATGCAGACGACTGTTTGATTTCATTACCGCAAAAAGTAGGTTAGGGGTTTGGTAATCAACAATTTAAAAAGGACGTATATGAGTAATCAACACGAACAACAGCAAAATGATTGGGTACACCGGGGTATACTCACTGTCAGCTTTGTCATCCTGATGGTGCACGCCTACTTTTTCTGTTTTGATAGTCTGGAAACGCGTGGCTATACATGGACCATCGTCAATAACTTCCTGATTAAGGTAAATCGGCAAAGTCACCTGTTTACTAACACGCTGTATACAAAGCTGATCTGTTTGGGGTTGCTGGGGCTGTACGGCTGGGCGAATAAACCCAAAAAGGATTTGACTACAACCTGGACGACCGTATGGGTCAATGGTTTACCCGGACTAGTCCTTTTCCTGAGTAACTTCTTTTTGTTGCGGGTATCGTCGGTGCCTGTGGACACCCGAAACACGCTTTACCTGATCACAACACTGGCTGGATTTATACTACTGCTGAGTGCGGTAAGCCTGGCAAGACGCATCCTGGGTTTCAATTTACGGGACGATCCGTATAATGAAGTCAACGAGCAGTTTATGCACCAGGAAGAGAAACTGGAGAATACGGATTCGGTCAATATTCCAATCAGTTACATCTATGGAAAGCAGCAAAGGACTGGTTGGGTAAATATCATCAATCCTTACCGGGCAACGATGATTGTGGGTACGCCGGGGTCCGGCAAGTCGTTCGCTGTGCTCAATAACTTCATCCGCCAGCATATCGAGAAGGGCTTTTCGATGATGGTCTATGACATCAAATATCCGACGCTCACCAAAATTGCCTACACCTATTATCTGAAAAATAAGGATAAGTACCCCGAGTTGAACAAGAATAAAAAGACGGGTGAGCTAGGGGCAACGCCTATGTTTTGTAATGTCAATTTTGATAAACCGCGGGAATCGCTACGGATCAATCCCTTGCTGCCGACAAAAATGACCGATATTCAGGATGCCCTGGAAGCGGCGAAAATCATAATGTATAATATCAACCGGGACTGGATTGGAAAGAGTGGTGATTACTTTGCTGATTCAGCCATTAACTTTCTGACCTCCGTTATCTGGTATTTGAAGCGATACGACGACCGGATGCTACAGGAAGCCAACCAAAAAGGGGTTGAACACGATGGTCGGTTCTATTGCACCTTACCACACGTTATCGAACTGATTGCCACCGTTAAGGAACAATTATTTCCCATTCTGCAATCCGAGGAAGATATTGAATTACTACTAAGTCCTTTTGCCTCTGCCTTATTGAAGGGCGCTAACAACCAGTTGGAAGGACAGATTTCATCGGCGCTGATTGCACTGGGGCGCGTGGCCAGTCCAGCCTTGTACTGGGTATTGACGGGAAATGATTTTAGCCTGGATATTAACAATCCCAAGGAGCCTAAGATTCTCTGTTTAGGAAACAATCAGGAACGTAAGGATACCCAGGGGATCATAATTGGCTTGATTAACTCTCGGATGGTGAAACTGATCAATAAAGAAGGCCAGTTGAAGTGCTCGATCATTGTTGATGAATTACCAACGATCTATTTGATGGGTTTGGATAACCTCATCGCTACGGCTCGGAGTAACAAGATATCCACCTGTCTGGGTATTCAGGATTACACCCAAATTAAAAAAATGTATGGTGACAAAGAGGCCGCAGCCATCTGGACGATTATTGGAAATATATTCTCCGGTCAGGTAGTGGGAGAGACGGCTAAAGACCTATCCACGCGATTTGGGAAGATTCGTCAGCAAAGCCGGTCCGTATCCATCAACGAACGGGATACGAATATAAGCCTGTCCGAACGGATGGAACCGTTAATCCCCGAATCTAAAATCTCCTCCATTTCTCAAGGTTCGTTTGTGGGCAGCGTAACCGATAATTTTGATCAAAAAGTGAAGCTAAAAACCTTCAATGGCGAACTGGTCGTTGAACCAGCCATGGTTGACCAGCTAACGAAGCTAACCCCTATTCCGGAGCGGCCCGAAATGGCTAATTACACGGATGAGGAACTCAATAAGCTAGTGGCTGATAACTTCAAACAGGTTAAAAAAGAAATAAAAAAATTAGTAGCATCGGAGTTGAATCGCCTGAACAATGATCCAACCTATCAGCACTTAGTTACCCAATACCAGGAAGCCGAAGAGGACTAATGCAGCTTATGTCAAGCCAATTTGATTATTTAGCATATAATTTGACTTGGAATTGGCGCGACAGGAATGCAGGAACGTTTGAGTAACCGATTACGAGAGGCCCGGATTGAACTGGGCTTGACGCAGGCTGAGGCAGCCAGCGCCATCGGGATTAAACAACCCATGCTCCACAGGGCTGAAACATCCATGGAGATTAGCAGCCATCGATTACTGCACATCCTGGACTACTACATCAATCAACGACGGGTTAATCCGGCCTGGTTGTTACGTGAACCGAATACGGCCTTCGACATCATTGCCGGAGAAAGTAAGGTTGAGGAGAAGAAACTTCAGTTGCTGAAAGCGTTTCGGGAAACGTTGGATGAAATGGATCAATCCAGTGAATAGGCTACTTTCTTGTGAATGTGGTCGTTAACTGAGCCGGTTTAGACAGGAGGAAACAGTAGGGTAGGGGATCGACAACCTGCCCGTTATACCGAACGCCGTAGTGCAGGTGGGGACCGGTAGTCATGCCCGATGCGCCAACCTGCCCAATAACTTGGCCACGATAGACAAAGTCACCAGGTTTAACCCAAGATGAGAGTAGATGTCCATAGAGGGTTTGATGGCCCCGTCCGTGCGTTAGGTAAATTGCTAACCCAATGCCGTCCGGTTGATTGATGAGTTGCCGACAAAAGCCATCGGCAGTAGCGTAAACTAGGGTTCCCAGCGGAGCCGGTAAGTCAATACCCGTGTGAGATGCCAGACTCCCTAGTACGGGATGTTGCCGCATACCAAACCCAGAACTCATGCGGGTTCTCACCCGACCGGTTACTTTATCCGCTGCCACATAAAAAGGTAAAATTGAGGGAATATCTCGTAAGCGATTCAACGATCGTTGCCGATCCGTAAGGACTGTTTTGCCCGCTACTTCCTTGTTCCGAAGCGCCGTTACCCGAAGAATAGCCAAACTATCCACGTATCGTAAAAACTGTACGCTATCCCTAAGGGGAACATCGGTCACAGCCGATGAGGTCGGTTTCGAAAAGCTGGCCAGGGAATTGGTTTTGTCGAGGTACGTAATTGGAAAGGAATGCTCAGCGTGTGGAGCGGCCGTATCGGATGTAACCTGCTCTGAGTTGGGTGAGAGCAGGGTAGGAGCAGTAAAGACGCCCTGAGCTATACCAGATTGAGACCCGACCAATAGGCCGTAAATGGTGAGTAACTGATTTGAAATGCGCATAGCCAAAAATAAAAATAAAAATTCTTGGATACTATGGTTTAGTAGTATATACTATAGTAATTCGCTTACTTAAAGACTGTTTTCCCAATATCCCTAAACGCTGAGTAACAAGCACGATGGCTAAACAGAACAAACCCAAACGGTCACCCAGCTTAAAAATTTCGCCCGTCAGCGAAACGGCCCCCGAAGCCGAGCAACTCAAAGAACAGTTCTACGAACTGCTCTTGCCGGAAGAATACCAGGAACTGCGTCAGTACTTGGGGAACGATGGTTTTCTGAGTAATGATGAAATTAGTGCAGCCCTGCGAGATGGACGATTAGGGAGGAAGGAGCTTGCCGAAAAGCTTACGACGCTGAATCTTCCTACTGAAAACAAGGGCTTGCAGGAAAAATTAACAGACTACCTATGGGAACTGCACCAAATTGTTAAGGACCCAGCCTTAGACCAAATTCGAGCGGATCAGCTCTACCAAGTCGAGACCATTCAAGCCCTGCCAGAGACTAATGATAAACCGGGAGAGGCTGAACCAGCCAAGCAACGACACCCGGACCGAAGCCTGGAGATCGTAAACGGCGGGCTCATCGCTAACTTTCTCCACAATTTTAAAAAAGCATATAACCTTCAAGAAAATCCGTCGCTAGACATGGGAAAGAAAACGCGCTATCAATGGCAAGACGTCGAAGCATCCCTGGAAAAAATGGGGCTCACCCGGGAAATCTTAGCTGAAACAGGCAATCTGGACCGGTTACTAAAGGGCGAAAAAACCGGCGTAATTGACTTCAAATCGGTGTATAATAATCAGGAAACGGCCTTGCGGGGAAAGCTCTATTTGGTGGGGCAGGGGGAGGAAGTAAAACCCTATTTCCAAACTGTCAAGCAGACGCTGCAAGTGCCCGATCAAAAATGGGGCTACTCGTTTAGTCAGGAAGACAAAGATACGTTGAAACAAAAAGGGGAATTAGGTAAGCAGGTCGAGTTAGACGACCAGTATACGAAAAAGAAATTTACCGCTTACGTGGGGGTCGATCAGGAGACCAATTCGCTGACAGTTTGGCGGGCCGACCGGTTTCACGTACCTATTCAAATTAAAGGCGTTACCCTATCGAAAGAACAACAGGAAACTTTGCAACAAGGGGGAGCTATTCGCTTGAGTGGTTTGACGAGTGAAAACGGTCAGAAGTTTGATGCCGATGTCCAGGTGTCCGCTGGTAAACGAAGCCTCAGCTTTTCGCCCCCTTCCGAAGCGATCAAACAAACCCTCGATGTAAAAACAGCGAAGGAAATGGAACGGTCATCCGATCAACTGCAAGGCACTTCAGCCGGGGGGGCTACCACGAAGACTAGGTTACCTGAGCAACAACAAAAGAGGGACGCTACCAATCGTGGTATTGACCCGAACGTCGGTAACGCTGGAGAACAAACCGCTCAGAAGGAGTCAAGTAAAAAGAAAAGCCAAGCTAAAAACAAAAAGACCCAGAAGGATCAGGGTCTTAGCGTAGGGTGAGTGTAGCGTACGTTACTGACGAGCCCAGGTTAGTGTCGCTGTGTGAACTCTATTATCTTCACTGTCGATCACATCAATGTGCCGGTGCCAAATCATCGTCGACTGATCAACCGTCACATTGATGTACTCACCGGATTCGTAGGGCGATACAATACGTAACGTAGAGCCAGCGGCTTTCCAAACGCCCCCTTCGGCAAAACCAAACAGGGTCAGCGTGCGGGAGTTGCAGTTATCGGACGTTGTGCGCGAGATGGTACCGGCGCTGGTCATGTTCATGCGAAAATTATCAATGCATTCATCCCCAATCTGAGTTCGATACGCGGCTAATAAGTCCGTCACATCCTTACCCCATACGCCGGTTTCTGATGGGTCAATCGTTAAGGCCTGGAGTTTCCAGGTGCCAGCGACCAGCGCCGGATCAAACGCCGGGGTGAGCTCATCCCCACCCCCTTTTTTGCAGCTCAACAGCAGGGTAAGACTTACGAAAAGAATCAAACGTTTCATAGTTATCTATCTAGTAATTGGATACAAATATGCCTACCTACAACCAACCCAGTTTTCAGGATTACCGGAACCAAATCTCAATTATCGAACTGGCCCTGCATTCAGGATACGAGTGGCAACCCAAGAAAGGAAAAACGCTGCCTGTTCTTTACCATGCCGGGTTCGATGATCATATCGTCGTTAAAAACCCCAACGACTCAGCAAATCAAGTATATTTTAAAACGGGTTCCTACGCGGATCGCGGTACATTGATCAATTTCGTATCCAATCGGTTAACGGCCTGCTTTAGTCAATTCAACAATCCCAACCGTACCCCCGCGCAGTGCATTAACGACGTCCTCAAAGATTATCTGGGTATCGTTCCCGAGCGAAAGCAATCGGTGAAAAAGTTGGAAAACTTTATTCATCAAAGCTTTCGGGAAGCAGGCACTGAGAAGGAATTCTCTCTGGAACTCTATAAACTCAGCCAGCTACCCGACAAAAATTACCTGACCCAAGAACGCTATATTCTTCCCGAACTACTCAACTCACCCCAGTTTTCGGGGACAGTGGCCACCCAGCGATTCTATTTTGACGAGGGCAAACCAATCTACCTGGCTGGTAACCAACCCTCACCCAACGGTGAACGGGTACTGGAAAATATCGCCTTCCCGTACATTTCAGGCGATGGAGAAGCCATCAACGGATTGGAGCTGCGAAGCGCAACGTTTAAAAGTCACGCCGCCGGCTCAGACCGCAGCCACGGTGTATGGATCTCCAACGCCAATGAAATGCCAACGCAGCGGCTCCTCGTCGGTGAAAGCGCTATTGATTTGTTATCTTACCGACAAATGGAAATTAGTACGGGCCTCCATCCCCAGGCCGACAGCCGGTATGCCTCCATCGGTGGTAGCTTATCGCTGGATAATCTGACGACCCTGGAGAAATTCATGAATCCCTCAACGCAACTCGTATTGGCGTTTGACAACGATGATAAAGGAGCCCGTTACGCGCTTACGGCATTGGTGGCGATGTCAAAAGACAATTTATCGTTAACCCAGGCCAGTCAGCAGGGGTATGTTGCTCTACAGATTCCCTCACCTGCTCTCCAGAAAGTCTTTACAAGCTTACTTGAAGAACACAGCCGGGCCATGCAAACGTATATGCCTGAGACATTAAACGAAGGAGGGGCTGATTTAAAAAAGAACATGTTCCAATGGCGGGCAGAAGCCAACATACCCACACTGGAAATTCCGATTAATACGGCCCTGTTAAACACCGTAACGAATCAACTCATTCAGCACGGTCAGTTCACCCGCTCGGTAGCCATCGTTCGACCCAGGGGAAAGGATTTTAATGAAGATTTGAAAGCGGAACAACTCCGTCAGGTAAAACGGCCTATTCTTTTGATCAATACCACGAAAGGCCAGATCGTGAACCGATTTGCCACCGAAGATGCGGCTCATCAATTCATCGAGAACGAATTAACGAAAAAAACAATGCCACTTGGTAGCGAACTTCAATTACTAAAAATAGGGTCCACTAAGCTGAACCCAACCGTCCTAGGTGACATTCGCGTGACCCCCTCAGGTTTAGAAAATAGCTATTCGGATACGTTCAAAACGCAGGCTAATCGACAGCGCCATGAACCAAAGGTAACCAGCGAACGAACGTTGTAATAAGTAGGAAATATATTTTGTACAAAGCAGAATAGGGGTAGGAGAGAGGTATTGAGAACGTCAATGTAGGCTGAGCCTTAATCCTAATCCGTGACTAGGCACATTAACTGCTTAACTGCCTCTGAATAATCGTAACGTATTGTCCAGTAGAAGTTTGAAAATCCCCTAATAGTACATCGTCGCTTTTAAAAAAAGGAGAAAGAGGCTGAAGCCAACTTTTAGGGTATAGCTAAGAAAGCTCCACTTATGCCAAATTTTTGATCTTTGTAAGGTGTATGGTGTATGTCGTCAGCCAAAAGTGGACAGATGCGGGTGACGATATACACTTTAACTTCGAAACATTTATTGAATTGACGCTGCTCAATTATTAGAAATAGTCAATTACTTTTTACGGATAGCAGTGAGCTCCATATTCCAAATATAGACAACTCCTGTGTTTACGCATGGAGGTCTTAAATTGCCACTGACTAGATAATCGTATTCCCCAGTTTTAGATGTAGACAAGCCGCTGAGCATCGAGGTATCACACAAGAATAGCGTTCTAGTAACTGCGCCATTAGTAGAGACAGCTTTTTCTAAAGTTAAATACCTACCCGCTGAAATAGTTATCTGTGCTGGCACGTCTGTAACACTTTCAGTCGCTTTTCCTTTACAGCCGCATCCGCTTTCCTGCTCAATAGCTCCCTGATGACAGCTAGATGTGAGTAAAATGCATATAATCGTCAGACAGTTGATTGGCTTTTTGTTCATGGTCCAGTTTTATCATAAGATTATCTTATTGCTGGAAAGGTTGGATAGCACTGTTGTATAAGTGCAATTATGTTAGTCGATTTGAAAAAATCAAAATTCACTGATGTCTTATAGCCGTTACATCAATCAAGGCTTGAGTTTGACTACAGCTCCCTGTTGGGTTTTTAAAGCGAATCCATACGGAAGCGGGTAATTTCAATTTAGCTGCATCATCATAAGGCTTAGGGAGCGAAAGAGTTCGGTACAAACCATCGTTTTCCATTTGAAGTGTGTATCCGCCACTACAAGCAACAAACCCCACTGTATAATCAAGTATTGTTACCTTAACCTCTTCGGGTTCAACTTCGCTTTTGTGACAGTCAGTCAAACAAAATAAGAGTAGAAAGAGACAGTAAATCTTCATGATTGTGATGTTTTTCTACAGGACCCTAACGGTTGTAGCTCCGTTGTAATGCTCCTCGGACCCGCTGTATTAGGGCCATTATGATTACCTAAAGCCTCGATTCAACCGTTACGTCAAAGCGACCCAACTAACTAGTTAGTTGGCAGATCAGGTGTAAATCCTAATTTGGCTAGAACTCCTTCATACGAACTGACACCCTCAAAGGCCAAAGCCCCATTAATATCTGGTTCGTCGTCTTCGTTAAGAGGAACCACCCATGCTGTAGCCTTATTTTCAGCAGAGACTGGAATACTTACCGCAACTTTAGTGACAATAACCTCCATATGCGTGTATTTACTTAAATCATCGGGATGAGGAATTCGCAATACCCAAAGTATAGGAGCTGGAAGTTTATAGTAACTATCTATATTCCCATTGGCATCTACATCAATGCCTACAGGAATAAGATCTTTTAATAAATAATGAGAAAGCATAAATTTTTAAATCACTAAACTATCACCCACTTCAAGAACCGCCCTAAGGTTCACGAATAGAGAGGTTTGTTGACTCCATTATAGAAGCGATAATAAGTCTATTTCGCAGTTAATATATTACTCCACTTGGTCGTATAACACGAAGTAAGCCACTGCTGTTTCTTATTCCAGGATGAGTCATAGCCATACAGCTAGCGTGACCCGCTTCTGACCACAGCTTTATGAAGATTGATTGCCGCTTGACAGGTAATTCCTAGCAAATAGACAAATAGGAAAGGAGTATCATGGCAGCAAGACTTGCCTCTCAACTTAAGGAACAAAAGCATTGCTTTATTTAGTAATTTCATACCCTTTTATAAGGGAGTCCACTAGCGAATTTATCATGACTCTTAACGAGTTCAATACGTTATCAAGATAGGATCAGTATCAACGTGTTTGGGACCAGGGTTCTTTCTTGCTAAGTCGACCTGTCGAAAAATCACGCGTTAATTTGTATGCGTTGGGTGATTTTTTTGTTGAGATTCGCGACGAACGGATAATCAAATTACTGGTTGCCGATCTTTCCGCAGTAAAGTCGCTTTGGAGCCTTACTTAAGCCACATTACCATCACTTCATTGTTTGAATAATTGCCACCTGAAACAATTCAAAGTGGCATTTTTGGGTTTCCTTTTAAATAACGGCAGCTACTACTTACCGCCGATAGTGAGTTAACAGTTACAAATTCCGAGTTTTAGAATTTCCTATGGAAAAGATTATTTTGATTACAGGCGCTTCAACGGGCCTGGGTGAGACCATTGCCAATTACCTAACCAAGCAGAATTACGTAGTATATGGCACCTCACGGTCCATTGAACGCCTGCCGAAACCATTCAATACGCTGAATATGGACGTATGTGACGATGAAAGTATTAAGAATGCTGTTCAACGGATCATCGAAAAACATGGTCGTATAGACGTACTTATAAACAATGCTGGTCTGGCTATCGCAGGACCGGTCGAAGCCCTTCCGCTGGAAGAAGTACAACGGGTATTTGACACCAACGTCATGGGTACGCTACGTACGATTCAAGCCGTTTTACCATCTATGCGAACCCTTAAGTCAGGCTTAATTATTAATATCAGTTCGATTGCCGCTGAAGCTGGTTTGCCTTTTAGGGGAGGCTATTGCGCTTCGAAAGCCGCCGTGGATCGGCTGACGGAAGCCTTACGATTTGAGGTTGCACAGTTCGGTATTCAAGCCTGTTACGTGCAGCCGGGCGGGACAAAAACCGACATCAATAAAAATAGACTACGCGTCTCATTGCCTAACGACAGTGCTTACAAAGAAACATTTGACCGTACTTATGAATTAATCGACGAGAGTGTCAGCGGGGGGATCGAAGCCGACGTATTTGGGCCGTTGATTGAGGAAATTATTGAGTCTAAGCAAGTTGAGCGGATGTACCGGGTTGGTAAACCACTGGAAAAGTTTTCTGTGGTGCTGAAGAAATTACTGCCTACCACCATTTATGAGCGAATGATTCGGAATCATTATAAAATGTAGCTCTGCTAGCCAATCCTCTTACACACTAATGATACTTAAATCAAGTGAACTCAATATCAGCCATCTACTGCACAGGGCGCTCCAAAAATTAACGCGACCAGTGGCTGAAAGTCAGCGCCGGTTGCTTTTAGTTGTTAACATTACTTATCTGGTGCTGGCAGCTGAGTACATCCTAACGGAATGGTTCTCCACGGGCCGGGCAGTGCCCGTGCAAGTGTTATGGTATGTGTACGTTCTGGTTGGGGTTACCAATGCCATTTCGCTCGTGTACACCTATGTTAACATGAGCCCTACTCAATCCCGGAATATACTAGGGTTCACTATCGCTTTTAAAACAACAAACAAGTTTGAACAACGCCTGCGATGGGCAAGTCTGATAGCCATCATGATGATGAGCTTCTGTTTTATGATTGGCTTGGGTAATCCTAGTAATGATACATTATTAACTGATTTTGGATTGGGACATTCACTCATTGTGCTCGTTGCAATGCTGCTGGGTAGAGAAGCATCGTTTATCTGGTTTTCAATCGTATTGGGTATTCTGGTTTATACAACTTTTATGGAGAAAGGGTATTCCTACCAGTATAATTACCTGACGTCAGTTGAATCGACACGCTACGAGACTGCGTTAGCTAAGGGTGAAAAATGGGCTGTCAACCGGCAGGAGCTGTTGAAGAGTCAGCACATGAACTCTCCCAAGGCTTCCCGCTATTTTAATATGTGGGTTTGCTTCATAGTGGTAGCGTATCTGTCAGCTTATTTCTTTACTGATAGTGCCAAAAAGATGACTGAAGTTGTTCCCGATGTAGAAGCAGATATGAAAGTAGCTCTCGAAGAGGCTCGTCGGCAGGATTTAAAAAGTGCATTACTGAAAGAGGAAGCCCTTAAAACAGAGCTGAAGAATTTAAAGGCCCAGATTAATCCACACTTCTTATTTAACACGCTGAACTACTTCTACATGAAAAGTTCGGAGTACTCCGATGAATTAGCTAATTCTATTTTGATGCTTTCTGACATCATGCAGTATAGTGTACGAGACAATGTAGATCGTGTTAATTTGGATGAAGAGATCAAACACATGCGGCACTTTATTGAGCTGCTCCAGTTGCGTAACAACAATAAACTATGCATTGACTTTTCGGTAAAGGGCTCAGTTGACCAAATTCAGGTATTACCCTTCCTCTTTATTGGTCTGTTGGAAAACGCATTTAAACACGGAAATATGCTTAATCCCGAAAAGCCATTGATCATAACTATTGAAGCTACTCCTCCTCATCTTAAATTTTTCACTTGCAATCAGAAAAACCTTAAAAAGAGGGTTAGCTCAACACTTATTGGCCTGAATAACACACGTCGGCGACTGGATTTAACGTACCGCAATTATTCATTTGATATTAATCAGGACGAAGAAAGCTTTTGTATCGATTTATCAGTAAATACGAATGATCTGCAAGATGGGTTAGCATCTCAAACCGAGGTTTAACAAGATCCACTTTTAAATATTGATAACATGACCTGTATTGTTTTAGACGATGAAGAACTATCAGTTAATTTTTTAGTTGATAAGAATATCAGGAAAGTCCCATATTTAAAGTTAATGGGCACTTTCACTGATCCGCAAAAAGCCCTTCTTTTTCTACAAACGAATACCGTCGATTTAATTTTTCTGGACATAGAGATGCCCAATTTTGACATCGACGGTATTGACTTTATGAAACTTATGAAAGCTGACCAGCGATATATCTTGATAACGGCTCACGCAGAATATGCTTTGGAGAGTTACGAATATAATGTAGTCGATTACCTTCGTAAACCGTATTCGTTCGATCGCTTTGCTAAGGCAGTGCAAAAAGCACAGGAACGAATTCAACTGCCAGCCCAGGCTCAAGAGATTAGTCCAAAACTTATCGATTCCTTATACGTTAGGTCAGACAACAAGAAAGTTCGTATGCTGTTCGATTCCATATGCTACGTGGAAGCAGATCGAAACTACGCCACTATTTTTCGCGCTGACGATCATATCGCTACCAAAACGACTCTTAATAAATTGGAAGGGGAATTTCCCGTCACTCATTTTAGGCGGGTTCACAAATCCTATATTGTTTCACTGGATAAAATCGAGTTTGTGGAAAAGGATCAAATCGGAGTCAAACGAACGGAAGGAATCGTTATGATTCCACTAAGTAGCCTATACAAAAAAGAGTTACTTCAGGCGATAGAAAAAGGCTAAGCATATTCTTTTCAACATCACAAATTGTGTACTTTAGAAACCAATGTTTTTATACACTTTTTCTAAACCTATTACATTCAGCAGTAAGGTGTTGGGTAGGAGAGGGTATTTGGGATCCTACAAAAGATTAACTAGAATATCATTTTTATGGAGGTATTTATGAACGATTTTATCTTTTGTTCGTTTGAAACTGGAGCTGCTACATTTGACTGGACATTAAGTTAAGGACGATCTAACTTAGTGGACAATGAAAACAAGGAGACAGTACGACGACGAGTTCAAAAAGATGGCCGTGGAGCTTTCAGAGGCAAAAGGTTCTTTAAAAGCAACCGCTGAAGAATTAGGCATAACCCCACAAATTCTAACCAGATGGCGCAGAGAACGAGTGGTGACTCCAAGCACCCCAGCCGTTAGCAGGGCCCAGGTGAGCCAAGAGCAACAAGAAATACTGCGGCTGAAAAAGGAGCTTAAACAAGCCGAATTGGAACGCGATATCTTAAAAAAGGCGGTCGGCATCTTCTCCAGGAGCGACGGAAAATATTCGGATTTATAAAGGCTCACCATCATGAGTTTCCCGTTGAGACCGGTCCGCCGGTGCGGATGTGTAAAGTGCTACTAGTGAGCCGCAGTAGCTATTATTATTGGCTAGCCCAACGACCATCCAAAAGAGCCAGTGAAAATGACGCTATCACTCAATTAATCAGCAGCTTATTCAAAGCCAGTAAAGGACGATATGGGAGCCCAAAAATCACGCGAGATCTGAAGGCCCAGGGCGTAAAGGTATCCCGGCCCCGGGTGGCCAGACTCATGAAGCAGGCTAATCTGAAAAGTGTTATTCAGAAGAAGTATGTGGTCACGACTACGGATTCCAAGCACACTTACCCGGTGGCCGAAAATCATTTGAACCGCCAATTTAATCCGGTAAAACCGGGCCAGGCCTGGGTTTCGGATCTGACGTATATCCGGACTGGTGAATGCTGGCTGTACCTGACTATGATTATGGATTTGTATGATCGGAAAGTGATTGGCTGGGCTTTGAGTACGTCCATGAAGGCCGCTGAAACAACCATTCCGGCTTGGCAGATGGCGATTAAAAACCGGCCTATTGAGCGGGATTTAATCTTTCACTCTGATCGAGGAGTGCAGTATGCCTGTTATAGTTTTACTAGACTGCTGAAAAAACACCCGCTGGTTACACAAAGCATGAGTGGAAAAGGTAACTGTTGGGACAATGCCGTAGCCGAAAGCTTTTTCAAAAGCTTAAAGTCAGAAATGATTTACCAACACGACTTTAAAACTAGAGAAGCGGCTAAACAGGCGACGTTTGAATACATCGAGATCTGGTACAATCGGCAACGGAGGCATTCATCGCTGGGGTATCTTTCCCCCTTTGACTATTATAATGGGCAACAGCAACATGTTGCTTAAAGATTTGTCCAGTATTGTGTTGCAAGTCCAAACACAATTGTCTGTATCACAACAAATTAGGTAGTTCAAAAAATAGTAATAGCTAGCATTAAATTGGACGAAATTTTATGTAGATTTTAAATAGATCTAGGAAGTCTTTTTTAGGATAAAAAATTGACAACTTATTTCCGAGTAAGACACTAGGGGTATATACCCTAAACTAGTACCGCCCAACGGACTGGTTGGTTAGATGTACCCGCTCTTCAAATTGGCCGAGATTCAACAGAGTCGTTAATGCGATACGAAGTACTCAAATAGGCATCAGGTTCGTACATCCGATCCATAACCGCTACGGCTGCCCGGCGCAAGTCGTACGCGACTCCGAGACGAACCGTGAATTACGATCGGTTTCTTTAATGCATTAGTAGCTAGTCGCTAGATTATAACGTCATAGTAGGTTTATGGAATAGGCGAAGGTATTTTATCTAGGCATAATCAGTCCTTCACTTAATAGCCTTCTTATGTTCGACAATTATTTTCGAAGTGCTTGGCGTAACCTAAAACGTCATAAGCTGTCTACTTCAATCAACCTGCTCGGATTGGTTGTCAGTATGGCTAGTTGTATCCTGATTATGCTGTACGTTCAGCAGGAACTGAGCTATGACAATTACCACCAAAACGCGAATCGCATCTTTCGGCTGACGACCCGCTTAACCACGGATGGTAAAGAAAATCATACAGCTTGGACGCCCAACTTTATCGGTGAACAAATACGGACGGACTATGCAGAAGTTGAAACCATCATCCGCCTGCAAGCCAATTCAGGCAAAACTACGTTTAAGTTAGTTCCACACTCAACGGCTAAAGCGCCCCGATTAGTGAGCATCGATCAAGTATACAACGTCTACGACCCAGTCTTTTTACAGGTATTTACTTACCCCATGCTGGAAGGTGATTTACAAACCGCTCTCATTCGACCCGGCTCAGCCGTCATTACCGAGAGTGTGGCCCGCAAATTTTTTGGTTTAGACTGGCAGGTAGGGAAAGGCATACTCGGAGAAGTCATCCAGTCGGGCGGAAACACGTATCAGATTACCGGCGTACTACGGGATATACCATCTGCTACCGATATGCCATTCCAGGTGTTACTTTCCCAAGATGCTGAGAAGTTAGAGAACCAGGCTTGGTGTATTCTTTACGTCTTGTTTAAGCAGTCGAACAATGGAGCCAGCTTTCCCCCAAAACTAGATCATATTGCCCAAAAAATACAGCCCGACTTTGCCAAAAGAGGGGGCCATATTGCCTTCGCCCTGGAGAATCTGAAGGATATTCATCTGGGTGAACCTAAACTGTTCGATACGCCCAAGGCCAATCGTGCCTATTTGATTATCTTCTCCATTGTAGCTGGATTTTTGTTGTTAATTGCCTCGATTAACTATATCAACCTTTCCCTAGCCCAATCGGTTGGGCGAAGCCGGGAAGTAGGCGTTCGCAAAGCGATTGGGGCAGCCCGTTTTCAGTTACTAGGTCTATTTCTGGGTGAGTCCCTGCTGTTAACCGGAGTTGCCTTAGTGCTCTCGCTGATCCTAGTCATCCTGCTGTTACCTATCTATAACGAACTAGCTGATACCCATTTCTCGCTTGTTTCGCTCCTGAATTGGCCGATAGCCAGCTTGCTGGGGGCTATTTTTATTATCTTGGGCGTTTTAGCCGGAAGCTACCCGGCTTCTTACCTGTCTTCTTTTGAGCCAGTAAGTGCCTTAAAGGGAAAACTGCGTCTGGGTGGAAAATCAGCGAAAGTTCAGCTTGGGCAAGGGCTAGTCGTGCTACAGTTTACCATTTCGATAACCATCATCATCGGTACGCTGGTCGTCTATAAACAATTACACTATCTGCAACATAAGAATCTGGGCTTTCAACGAGAACAGGTACTCGTATTGGACGTTCCCCCGGCAGCGGCTAGCGGAGCTATATCTACCCTTAAAAAGGCTCTTTCTGAGTTGACTTATTTGCGCGCAGTAGCGCTGAGCGGCTCTAATTCACTCCCTAGCCAGGAGATGAACCTGTCAGCGTTCAACCTGGAAAAGGATGGCAAAATGCTTCCACTGCCCCAGCGAAGCATTGATATTGACGAAAACTATCTGGCGGTGTTAGGCATTCCCCTGGTTGCCGGTCGAAATTTTACGACTGTAAAGCTCAGCGCTGAGAAGCCAGGGGAGGCAATCCATGACGTGATGGTCAATGAAACCTTGGTAAAAAAGATGGGATGGGGACCCGGACCTGAAGCAGCCCTTGGAAAGAGCCTTAGCCAAGGGCCGACCGGCGAAGAGACCTGGCGCGGTAGCGTAGTCGGCGTAATTAAGGATTTTCATTTTCAGTCCCCTCATAAGCCGATTGAGCCAATGGTTTTGCAGAATAACGCGGAGCAATTTCCCCAAAAGATACTCGTGCGTTTATCGGCTGGACAATTACCCTTACAAATCAACCTGGTCGAAAGCCAATGGGAAAAAGTCGTACCGAATCAGGCCTTCGATTTTACCTTTCTGGATGCGACGTTCGAGAAGCAGTACCGCCAGGAGCGTCGCCTAGTTACGATCTTTACTTATTTTAGCCTGCTGACGATTATCGTCGCCTGCCTGGGACTCTACGGGTTGTCTTCGTTTGCCACCGCTCAACGAACTAAAGAAGTCGGGGTTCGCAAAGTGATGGGCGCCAATGAATCTGGTTTAATCTACCTGTTGTCGAAGGAGTTTCTACGACTGGTAGGACTGGCTATTTTGCTGGCGAGTCCGCTGGCTTGGTTTGCTATGAATCGCTGGTTGCAGGAGTTTGCTTACCAAACGTCCATTGGCCTAGGAGAATTTGTGATGGCCGGAGGAGTAGCCCTATTGATTGCGGCCCTGACGACTGGCTATCATGCCATACGATTGGCTCGTAGAAATCCAGTACGAGCTTTACGGCACGAATAGATTCCGATATAGTGGGGTTAATAGTTGATCCAACAGTAGTTTACAATCAGCTTGTATTGACCACGAAAAAGGAAATAGGCTGTATCAAGAAAGCCGATAAATTGATCACGGCTTACTGATTATCTAAGCAAGCCGTGAGCTAGTTAATGGTCGGCCACTGAGGTTCGTTTTTTGAATAAATTCCTTCGTTCCCACCTATTTCACACGCAATATATCCGATTGCTTAGGATAGAAAGGGTAACAAGCCCCTATCTTCAGGCTGACGAACCGAACATGTATATTTTTAGTGGCCGTTCAGAACGAATGAAGATATTGTTAATAGAAGACGAGCCTGATCTACAGCAGGCTGTGCGTCACTATCTGGAAGGGGAGGGATACACCGTTACAACTGCCGGTACGTATCCAGAGGCTGCTCAAAAAGCGAACGATTACGACTACGATTGTGTCGTGGTGGATTTAATGTTGCCCGGCGGACACGGGTTCGACCTAGTGCGGGCTTTAAAAAGTCGTAAGTCAGCGGCTGGGATTATTGTAGTCACAGCGAAGGATACCCTGACGGATAAACTCACCGGACTTGAGATCGGCGCGGATGATTACCTGACCAAACCCTTTCATCTGCCGGAACTGAATGCCCGAATTAGGTCGGTACTCCGTCGGCGGTTATTTGGCGGACATGAGCAGTTAAAGGCAGGGGAACTGACTCTCTGGTTAAATCAGCAACGCGTTCACATTGGTGATACGGATGCCAAATTGACGAGTAAAGAGTATGAACTACTCCTGTTTCTGGTCACCAACGCTGACCGACTCCTATCCAAATCGGCCATCGCCGAGCATGTCTGGGGTGACGCGATGGATGCCGTTGATTCGCACGAGTTTCTCTATACCCATGTAAAGAATCTGCGCCGGAAACTCATGGCGGCTGGCAGCCCTGATTATATTCAGACCCGTTATGGAGCTGGTTACATCTTTTCTGTTCGTACGCCATGAGTCTGTTCAGCCAAACAGCCCGTTACCTGTTGCTGACGGCCTTTCTTATTGCCCTACTGGGGTCGGTTGGATTCTTTACGCTCATCCATCGCAAAATTCGGCATGAAGTAGACGAAATTCTGATCAGTCAGGTAGAACAGGCCCAAAAGCGGCTTCAGCAAAAGCCGCTCGTCCGACTTGGCGATGGCGATGATAATCCGCATATCGAATCCGTCAGCCAACCGATACAGTCTGAATATAGGGATCTGACAATTCTGGATTCAGTAGAAGCGAATGAAACCATTGCCGTGCGCCAGTTTCAGACAACGGTGAACGTCGGCGGGCAGTATTATCTCGTGAGGACTCGTCTCCCATATTATGAATTTAACGAGTTGGCACGTGATCTGTCGATTTGGATCATCATCGGCTTTTTGGCGCTTATGGCCTTGTCCGTTCTGGTAGGACTCGGCTTTTCAAGACGTTTATGGCGTCCTTTCTATATCACGATCGATCAGCTTGGCCAATTTAAGCTCGATCAGCTTGCGAGCCCATTCTTTCCCCAGACTCACATACGGGAGTTTAATTTACTGAGCCAGTCACTAGGCGAATTAACCCGAAAACTACGGCAGCAGTTTTCCCTGCAGAAGCAGTTTACCGAAAATGCGTCCCATGAACTACAAACGCCTTTAGCCATCGCATTAGCTGAGTTAGATTTTTTGCTCCAGTCGCAGTACCTAACTGAAGATGACCATTCACATTTACAACGAGCTACCAATGCTCTGAGCCGCTTAAGCCAGTTAAATCGCTCCCTTTTATTACTAACGCAGGTTGAAAACGACCAGTTTTCGGCCGATGAAACCGTCAATCTGAGTACGCTCGTCAATCAGTCTATGCTTGATTTTGAGCCCTTTTTCGTCCACAAACACTTGATTGTTACCCAAACCATTCAGCCAGATGTAGGACTATTTATAAACCGTCAACTGGCGGAGATACTAATTACCAATCTCTTAAAAAATACGGCACGGCATTGTCCCGTTGGCGGTCGTGTTGCGCTTTCATTGACAAATTCTCAACTGACGATTTGCAATTCGGGAGAGCCGCTTCCGTTTGCCGAAAGTCAGTTATTTAATCGGTTTGTCAAGGATCCTGCCCGCCCTGATTCCATTGGGTTAGGCCTGGCTTTAGTTAAGCAAATCTGCGATCGGTACGGACTGCCACTGACCTATCAGTATGAACAGACCCGTAGAGAGCATTCATTCCAAATCGGACTTATAAACTCAAAAGCGAACAACTTCAAAATTGCTTCATAATTCATGTCGAAACTTGCTGGCAAATTTTGTCGCTTATGAAACAACTTATTCTTCTCGCCTGGCTAACGCTGGCAGTCGCATCGGTATTTGGTCAGACAAACCAAATGATTCGGGTGGAAGATAGTGCTACCCACGAACCCATCATCGGGGCCACGATCCGTACCCCCTCCAGTATAAAACCCATTATTGGAGTTGTTACCAACGTGAACGGTCTAGCTACAATGCTCAGTACCCCGGCCAGCGTCACGGCGCTTACTGTAAGTGCGGTTGGCTACGAAACCGAATCGTTCCCGCTTACGGCGGGGAGTGACACGCTCGTTTTTCAACTGCATAGCCAGGATGAGTCGCTGGACGAAGTAACCGTTACGTCTACCCGAACCAACTCGCGCATCGAAGACTTGCCCATTAAAGTGGAAGTGCTGGGCCAGGAAGATATGGACGAGGAAAGTGCGGTCGTACCGGGCAACGTGAGCAGTATTCTGGGCGATATTTCCATCATTCACGTCCAGCGCACCTCGGCCGTCAATGGAAACCAGGCCATTCGGATGCAGGGGCTTGATCCGAAATACACCCAGATTTTGCGTGATGGGCTGCCACTTTACGAAGGATTTTCCGGAAATCTGGGTGTTTTGCAAATCCCACCGCTGGATTTAAAGCAGATCGAGGTGGTAAAAGGCTCCGTATCAACACTCTACGGCGGAGGAGCCATTGGTGGTATGATTAATATCGTCTCGAAGACACCGCACTCGGATACTCCCGAATTTACGGCCCTGCTGAACCACTCGAATCTGAAAGAGACAAATCTAAATGCCTACTACTCACAACGCTATGGCAAAACTGGCCTGACGCTCTTTACGGGCTATACCTACCAGAAGGCTGTCGATGTAACCGGCGACGGGTTTACCGATAGCCCCGGCATCAAGCAGTTTAATTTCCACCCCAAGTTTTTCTGGAACCCGACCGATCATACCAAACTTGATATCGGGTATGCATTCACTACCGAGAACCGAACGGGTGGCTACCTGCCTGCTCTTGAGGGTACAGAACCGGTTTCCTATAAAAATGTTACCGATCTACAGCGCCACACCGTTGATTTCAACGCTAGCCTCAATACTTCGGAAACCAACGCCCTGACGGTCAAAGGAGCTGCTAGCACTTTCCATCGGCAGAACACGGATTATCTGAAACTCTCCGACGGGCGACAGTCATCGATTTATTTGGAAGCCAATGATTTGACCCGCTTTGGTAAACACCAGCTTATTGTGGGGGCCAACCTGACGGTTGAAGCGTTTCGTAAGAATCCCGATAGCACTCGTCTCGTGGATTACACCTATAATACCATCGGTGGGTTTGTGCAGGACGACTGGCAGGTGGGCGAAAAAGTAGCGATCCAGGCGGGACTTCGGTACGATCACCACAATACGTTTGGGAGTTTTCTACTCCCTCGCTTATCGGTTAAACTCAAACCATCCGATCCCTGGACGATTCGGTTGAGCGTCGGAACCGGTTACAAAACGCCAAACCTGTTTGTCAACCAAACACCAGGGGCCTTAAATGTTAGTTTGATCTTTCCCCGCTTACTGCCAATTGACGTAGCCACCGTGAAGGCTGAACGATCTGTCGGGACCAACATTGACATTGCTTATTCTAAAACGTTTGAAAGCGGGTTTTCAGTCCAAGTCGATCAGGCGCTTTATTACACTTACGTCAATTCGCCGGTTGTGTCGGCTTTTGCCAGTTTGTCGAGCAACCTGGGCGCTTACACGCAGTTGATCAACGCGCCTTACAATATCTTCAGCGTCGGCACCGATACCTACGTACGGCTCGAATACAAAGCCTACGAGTTGTATTTTGGCTACAACCACACGCTTGCCCGGCGTGACGGACCAACCGATAATACGTACCTGCCGCTGGCACCCCAGGATAAATTTTCGACTACACTTGCCTGGGAAAATGAGCACTTCCGGTTTGGGATCGAAGCCAGCTACGTAGGTACACAGTATCTTTACAACAACCAGAAAGTGCCCAATTATACCTTCTTTGCCGCAGCGGCTGAATACCATTACAATGATCATTGGCGCCTAGTGCTCAATGGGGAGAACATCTTCAATGTGAAACAGGCTAACTACGAAACCGTTGTGCTGGGTACTAACCCGACGGTACAACCTACCTTCCGGCCGGTGTGGGCACCCCTGGAAGGCCGGATTGTGAATCTGGCGCTAAAATTCACCTTATAATAAAATAGGCTTCTGAAGGAGTAATCTTCAGAAGCCTATTTTATGACTCTCCTTTTTTAATGATAATCCTTAGGTGATTGAAACTATTACATATCAAACTTTTCCAATTTCCCTTTTCGATAAACATAAACTTCATAGGAGTGGGTATCGAAACTGAATACTTCTTCAAAAACGACTTTATCGGCTCCTTGACTGAGTTTCATTGCCTGAACCTGTTTATCGGGTGGTAACTCGCTGAATGAAATGTTATGCTCGAATTCAAAGCCTTCATCGTATTCAAATTCGAGGGCAAAGAGTTTATTTCGCCATTGTAGCTGGGTGGTCATGCCGTTGGCTACGGGAGAGTAGTCAATATCAATGGGCGATTTCGTTACGACCTGGCCAGCCGCTTCGGTGAATAAACTTAAGCCGGAAACCACCATAGCCGTGTAGCCAATACGTCGGAAAAGACTTTCACTCAGACGGGGCAACAACCATTTCATGCCCCAGGAAGAGAGCATGGCCGCCACGGCAATTACGGCCCCAAAGGTGATTGCTTTACCCGTCAATAGGCCAAAGGAAGCGTATAGTGCTAGTTTGATCAGATGCAGCATCACCTCGTTAGCCGCCCTTGTGGCTACAATTTCCTCTTTACTCATGCCGTAGCGCAGATAGAATCGATTGAATAGCAACCCAACCGCGCCTGTTAAACCTGATACAAAACCCGCTGCCAGACCAATCAGGGCTAAGTACCCTTTGGGTAAGGGATTGATTTCTTCCAATTCTTTGGTGGAGCGAAAAATTAACGGAAGGTTGGCCATCAAAAACAATCCCATCAATAGCTCCAGATAGAGGGGATTAATATAGGTCAGTAGCTTAGCCCCTATCCATACGGCGGGTAAGGCCGGGGGTACGAACCAAACCACTACGTCCCAGCGAATGCGGGACCAGAAGGCAATGATTCGGGAAATAGAACTAGAGACCGTACCGATGGACAAAGCCGCCGGAACCTGAGCGCCAGGCAACAGGGTACCCAGTACAGGTAATAACAACAGACCAGCCCCACCCCCGCAAACAGCACTAAGCGAAAAGGCCAATAGCGCGCAACCAAATAAAAGCAAACCGGATAAAAACATACGTAGACAAGTGAATGAACTAAATGCTGGGGCCCTAGGCAACGTTGGACGCGTGATTGCTTCGCTGCCATTCGGTGAGCACAATCCCAACAATCAGCCAGCAGGCACCTAGCAGGTAGCCTCCCAATACGTCGCTCAAAAAATGAACGCCTAAATAAATTCGACTAAAACCGACCACCAAAATCAACCCAACGGCACAGAAACCCACCAGCCACCGATTTCGAATGCGACGACGCCCCCGAACCAGCCAGTAACCGAGTAATCCGTAAAGCGTCATGGCTGTAGCTGAATGCCCACTGGGAAATGAATAACCTGATTCTGTATAATAGGCCACTTCTGTCGGGCGTGCCCGAATAAATGTTCGTTTACCAACCTGAACAAATAAGCCGACGCCCGCCATTAAAATCCAGAGAGTTATGATGTTACGCGTCTTTTTTTGATAATATAAAACCGCTGATCCAACCAGCGTCAAACCAATCGTTACATAAGCAGAACCTAGCCAAGTTAGTGCATAAAGCAGTTGGCTGATTGGCGTACTTCGCTCCCGAAAGAGCCACTGGGTGAATCCGTGATCGACACGAACCATTGGCTCAGCATTGACCAGATTCTCGGCAATTTCGGAAAGCACCATCACATTGACGATCATCAACCCGACAAGCACCGTCAACGGTAAACCTCGGAAATGCTCGGTCGATAAACGTTCGACCAGCCAGCTGACAAGACTTGGGAAACGGGTAGCCAATCGGCCAAAGCGATGATGAATATGGTGTTGGAGTTGGTTTGTCGTCATTCGGTTAGTTCTTACACTAGAACAGAGATTATGAATACAAACTAACGATGGCATTCTGAAGAGACTTTGAAGATTACCCCGATCCTGGTTTTGGGGAATAACCCCTACCGTTGACAGCGCTACTGTTTAGGATTAGTAGAGGAGTAGCTTGACATATTGATAGAAGCAGATCAAATCTGCATCAACTTCAGATTTGCTTCAAAATTGGCCATCACTTTTGTACGCATGATGCCACTCGGCAGCTATACAGTAAAACGCAACCAACGTAAAATGGAACGTCCAAACGTGGACTTTAGCCGCTAACCAAACCAACCATATTGTAGCCATAACCGCTAGATCTGCCCTGGAAAGCAGTCGATCGGTTATGTCTTTTGTTATATAATAAATCAATATTAATTAATTGTAAATTGCTTATTATCAAATAATTAATTCGAATTACTGACATGTTATGTCTTAGAAATAGTCTATAAGTTTGCTGGCGAAAAGGATCGAAACAATTTCCTTTTCATTCGACAACCTATGGTCTCTTTAATCAAAAAAATTGCTGTTGCTGCCTGCCTGATAGGCGCTAGCCACGTACATGTTACCGCGCAAACTACGCCTGCGTATTCCTTTATTGAGAAAATCAATCTGCCTACGGGTGATGGCAAATGGGATTACCTAAAAATGGATGGCGAACGTGAACGGCTCTTCGTATCGCACTTTGATCGGGTACATGTTATTGATTTAAACACGAACAAACAAATTGGTGAGATCACCGGCCTGAAAGGGGTGCACGGTATCGGTCTGGCGAAAGACCTTAACAAAGGCTACATCACCAACGGAACAGACAACACGATCACTGTTTTTGATTACAATACGTTCAAAGTCCTGCAAACGATTTCGGTTCCGGGTAAAAAGGCCGACGCCATTATGTACGATAAGGGCACAAAGCGGATTTTTGTCTTTAACAATGGCAGCGGAGATGCGGTAGCTATCGACGCCACAACCGATAAAGTGGTTGGCACGGTAGACATGGGTGGCGCCCCCGAGTTTGCGGTCGCCAACGAGAAAGGAAGTATTTTCAATAACAACGAAGATACCAACGAGATTTTCGAGATCGACGCGAAGTCACTCAAGGTAAAAAACAAGTATTCTGTGGCACCTAATGGCGGTGTACCAACGGGGATTGCCTTCGATGCGAGCACAAACCGGTTGTTTTCGGTTTGTCGTAAACCTCAGGCGCTGGTGGTGATGGATGCGTCGACTGGTAAAATCGTTCAGAGCCTGCCAATTGGTGGTGGTGTCGATGCAGTGGTGTATGAGAAAGATCTAAAATTGATCATGACCTCAAATGGCGAGGGTAATGTCACGATTATTCACCAAGATTCGGCCGACAACTATTCTGTGGTTCAAACGCTTCCCACGAAGCCTGGCCAGAAAACAATGGTTCATCGGGGCACAACGCATCGTATTTACTTAAGCGGGGCTGACTACCAGGCCGATGGGAAAACACCGACGCCCGGAACGTTCGGAGTATACGTGTACGGGCCTAGTCAAAAGCAGTAAACGGTCAAATAACTCATTATCCAACTACACATGTTGTCAGTCCTTCATAAAGCCTTATTGGTGGCTTGTCTGGCCGCGCTTTGCCCGTTATTTACCCAGGCGCAATCGGCTAAGCCAACAATTCCCCGAGTTTTATCGGGCTTAAACTATAGTGAAACAGGCCAGTTGGTCCTGACACGAAACGGTCAGAAACTGGTTGACCTGGATAAAAAAGATGTCTATTCTTTGACGCAGATGGTAGGCAATCCGGTTGGTAATGAAACGGGTATTCTCCTGAATTTTAGTAAACCGGGTTTTACAGGAACTGTGGCCTATGGGCCCTACAATGAAAAAGCCGAATATCCAGCCATTGCGTTTCTACCCCGCACGGTACCCATTCAGGATGGAAAAGCTCTGCTGGATATCAAAGGCACAATTAAAGCCGTTAACGATTTCTTCAAGCTAATTGAAAAAGGTCAGGGCGTTATTGGCTATCGTGCACTTGACAATGCCGGACGGATCATCTACGAAGGTCGGGTGGCGTTCACGGGAAAAGGGCCTTATACCGTAGTACCAACGGTTATTGAAGGGCCCTTTATCAACAACCTCACATCGACGGGCTGCGTTATTTCGTATGAAACGCAGGTGCCGGTAAAGACGACAATTTCGGTTGGCAACCAGACGTTCAGTGATCCGAAGGAAACAACGCATCATGAGATCACGATCAGTGGATTACGATCAGAAATGGCTTACGTATATACCCTTACGTATGCCGCCCGGAGCGATCAGCATCGTTTCCAAACAGCACCTGCTTCGGGTAGTCGCAAGCCGTTTACGTTCGCATTTGCCTGTGCGAATCGAGGGACAACAGGCGGTGGAGAGCGTGATTTCGGTGGCACGAATTACCAGTCGTCGCGGGCAATTATGGCCGCTGCCATGCTGAATGGAGCCGTTTTTATGCAGGCCACGGGCGATCTGACAACCGGCGGAAATCCGAGTGAAGATGGCCACCTGATGGAGTATACGAACTGGAAGCGGGCGCTGGAACCGTTCTGGCACAAGATCCCAGTATATACCGGTATGGGCGATCATGAAGTGAATTACTTGACGTTTGCGCCCGACCCGGAGACAAAGAAAAATCCGAAGATCGATCGGTTTCCCTATCAGACCGAATCGGGGGAGGCCACGTTTGCCCGCGCTTTTGTTCACCCAACTAATGGCCCCGCCAGCGAGGATGGTGCAAGCTACGACCCTGATAACAAGCAGGTTGATTTCCCGACCTATCAGGAAAATGTGTACTACTATACCTACGACAATGTAGGGATGATCGTGCTGAATACCGAGTACTGGAAGTCACATTATCCAGGAGTTGATGGATCGCCGGAAGGCTACATCATGGATGCGCAGTTCAAGTGGCTGACCGAAACCATCCAGAAACTGGAGAAAGACCCGTCCATCGACCACATTTTTGTCAATGTACACAGTGCGGTCTTCCCCAATGGCGATCATGCGAACGGTGCCATGTGGTACGAGGGTAATAACGCTGAACGGCCGGAAGTAGCCGGAAAGCCAGTGAAAACGGGTATTCTGGAGCGCAGGGATCAGTTGCTGGATTTGTGTGTCAACAAGAGCAAAAAGTTTCTGGCCTTCCTTTCAGGGGACGAACACAACTTCGCTTTCCTGCATGTAACGCCCGATACACCGATGTATCCGGAAAGTTATGCATTACCCAGGCTGAAACTGAGCCGTTCGTTTTACCACCTCAACAATGGGGGAGGAGGTTCGGCTCCCTACGCAATGCTGGCCACGCCCTGGATGAAGCAGTTTCAATATTTCACCGAACCGCCCGTACTGGCCCTGATTTTGGTCAATGGCCCGACTGTCAGCTTAAAAGCGGTCAATGCCGAAACGTTTGGGACGGTCTGTCGTGACGTAAAACTACGATAAGCCAACCCGTTTAATGACCCATTTTATACCCATGAAACAAAGACAAAGTTCTTTCCTGTTGGTCTTTAGCACCTTGATGCTACTGGGTTTTTCGACTCAGGCTCAGCAGGCACCGTTTAGTTTTGTCGCGTTCGGCGATATGCCCTATAATCTTCCCGAAGACTATGGCCGTTTTGAGAATCTGATTCGGGATGTGAACAAACAGAATCAGGTATTCAATGTGCACGTCGGTGATATCAAGTCGAGTGAGAACGATTGCTCGGATGCGTATTACAAAAAGATTCACGGCTATTTCAATCAGTTTGAAAAACCGCTGATTTATACGCCTGGTGACAATGAGTGGACCGATTGTAACAAACATACACCGGGTAAATATGACATCGACGAGCGGCTGGGCACGATCCGGAAACTGTTCTTCGACGGCCAGAACAGTCTGGGCAAATCGAAACTGCCGATGCTCTCCCAGGCCAGGCATCCAGAGTTTGCCAGATACGTTGAAAACAACCGCTGGCAGCACGGAAATGTCGCTTTTGCCACCGTCCACATCGTTGGGACAAACAACAATTTTTACCCCGACCCGAAGGGGAACAATGCCGAATTCTACGACCGGAATAAGGCCAATCTTGCCTGGTTGGATGAAGTTTTTTCTCAGGCGAAAGCGGCTAACAACATCGCAGTGGTGCTGTTCACGCAGGCCGATATGTACAACCCGGCAAAGGACGCGAAGGAAGCGAATGCCTTTATCGCGTTGAAAGAAAAGCTCCAGAATCTGACCGTAGACTTTAAAAAGCCCGTGCTGCTGGTCAATGGTGATTCGCACATTTTTCTGGTCGATAAGCCAGTCTACGTGAAGGGTGGCAAGGGCAAGAAAGACCTCGACAATTTCACCCGGCTACAACTCTTCGGAGAAGATAATATCCATGCCGTAAAAGTGACGATCAATCCAGCCACACCGGGGCTATTTCAGATTGAGCCGCTTATGGTGCAGGGCAACTAATGAATAGCAACGATTTGACGCCATAACTATGAAACTTACGTTATACGTATTGCTACTACTTGGATCGCTTGCGGTGCAGGCGGCTACGCTGAAAGGCTCCGTGATGGATTCCCGAACCGGCGAACCACTCATTGGCGCGACGGTAAGTCTGGCCAATACCAAATTCGGGGGTACGGTCGGGCTAGATGGCAACTACCTCATCAAAGGGGTTCCTGCCGGGACGTACACGTATCTGGTTCAGTATGTGAGTTACCAGAAAACGCATAAAACGATTGTCGTTAATAATGATGTGTTCATCCAAAACTTTACCCTGGCGGAAAGTAGCCACGACTTGACCGAAGTAGTCGTGACAGCTTTCAGTGATCGGGAAAATGAGAATAACACCCGAAAAACCGAGCAGAAAGCCGATAATGTCCTGAATATCATTGGTGCCAAAGCCATCTCGTTATTACCTGACATTACGGTGGCCAACGTATTGCAGCGCGTTTCAGGCGTTTCGGTGGTGCGGAATGGCACAGGCGATGGGCAATTTGCGATCATCCGGGGTATGGATCGGCGGTACAATTATACGCTGGTCAACGGGATCAAAATTCCTAGTCCTGACAATAAAAACCGCTACGTGCCGATGGATATTTTTCCGGCCGATCTGCTCGAACGCTTAGAAGTTGTGAAGGCGCTGACGCCCAACATGGAAGGCGATGCCATTGGGGGTTCGATGAACATGATTATGAAATCGGCCCCCGATTACCTGACCCTGTCGGCCACCGCATCGGGCGGATACAGCCAGATTTTTGGTAAACAACCTTTCCAGGGATTCAGCACCAAAGACATCAACTTCCGTTCGCCCTCGGAGATCATGGGCAGTAACACGGCCTACGCGCAACCGTCGCAGTTTTCGCGCACGTCGCTCAATTACAACAAGGTGTCACTGCCCGTAAATGGCTTGTTTAGCCTATCCATCGGTAACCGGATTTTCAATCACCGGCTGGGCTTTTTACTGGGCGGTAGTTACCAGCATACCTATCGGGGTGGCACCACTACGTTTTTCACCATCAACGGCCAGCCAAGTCCGGACCCGTTGCCCAATACGCCTATTTTCACCTCGGTCGATAACCGGATTAATTCCAATGAACAGGCCCGAACGGGGCTGAATGCCAAGTTCGATTATGCGTTTACGGATCGTCACAAACTGAGTTTGTACGGCCTCTTTATGCAGCTCGACGATAAACAACACCGAACTATTCTGGGCGACCAACTGACCAAATTTGGGGATATTACCACCAGTGAACGGTCGGTGTTTCGGCGGCAGAACATCTATAGTGCCACCTTGCAGGGCGATCATATTCTAGTTGGAAATCCAACCAATGCCCGGCTTAAGTTGAACTGGTCGGCGGTGTATTCCCAGGCGAAGAGTCAAACGCCGAGTTGGGCCAACTATAGCGTTACCTACCGGGTAGAACCCGATATAAACGGCAATCCCATCGCCGGATCGCAGTTCATTAACCCGGTGAGTTATATCTGGACGCGCAACAGTGACCGCGATCTAACGAGCTACCTTAACCTGAGCTACTATCCGATGGCTAATGCGGAAGTGTCAGTAGGCGGCATGTACCGTCATAAAGACCGGACTAATTACTACAATGATTACAGTTTGTCGACGGTATTACCCGGTGGCGATCGACAGGTGTACACGACCATCAATCAGGCAACCCTGTCGTTCTTCCCCACAGCCACGGCCTTGTCGGATAGTGCGAATGGCAACAACTATACGGCTAAAGAGCAAATTGCAGCGGGCTATGTGCAGGGGAAAGTTACCTTGGCGAGTCGCTGGCAACTGATGGGTGGCGTTCGCTTCGAAAACACCAATCAGGCCTATGTATCACAACTTCCAGTCACCTCGACGGGGAAAACGGGGAAAATCAATTACCTGGATATCTTACCAAGTCTGCACCTGAAGTATCATTTGTCGACCCTGGAAAATGTCCGGTTCTCCTACTTCCGGGGTATCAGCCGACCGGGTTATTTTGAACTGGTTCCGGCCCTGTTTCCTGGTGATTATTACACCGAGTCGGGTAACCCCTACCTCAAGCATACC
Source organism: Spirosoma jeollabukense (assembly GCF_054777855.1). NCBI lineage: Bacteria > Pseudomonadati > Bacteroidota > Cytophagia > Cytophagales > Cytophagaceae > Spirosoma > Spirosoma jeollabukense. The sequence goes on along the minus strand of NZ_BAAHAD010000013.1, from coordinate 88,602 downwards.
GTTGCCGATAACATTGACTTGCGGTATGAACTGTTTCCGGGCGGTAGTCAGCAATTGCTGATCGGTGGGTTTTATAAAAACATCCAGAATCCGATTGAATACGGCTTTAACCAGGTCAGCCAGGTCAATACGCTTTACCAGCCGCTTAACTTCGGTACGGCGACCAACTTTGGCGCTGAATTAGTGTTTGCCAAGTTGTTCAGTGACTGGGGGTTAACGGGTAACTACACCTTTACCAAATCGAGTATTACGACCTCAAAACTGGTCTATGGTCGTGATGCCCAAGGGGCAACCGTGGTGACCAATGCATCGCAGACACGGCCCTTACAGGGACAGTCCGATCACATTGCGAACCTGTCGCTGGTGTATAAAAATCAGCGGATCAATGTCGACGCGCAACTAGCCTGGGTATACACGGGGAAGCGGATCAACGTCGTGTCGCCGTATTTGAATCTGGATTATTGGCAGCGGGGTACGTCGCAACTGGATTTCTCGGCGGAGAAGCGCTTTGGGACGAACCGGGCTTCGGGTACCCGATTCTCGGTCTTTGCCAAGCTGACCAATTTGCTCAATAACCCAATCATCTCCGAGATTCTGAAGCCCAATACCCTGAGTAGTCTGCCGGAGCAACTCCGCACCGATCGGATTCTGGTGCAGAAAGATCTGTTTGGTCAGACCTATCTGATCGGATTCCGCTATAAACACTAATCGTTTCATCACGCATTGCTTCTTTATTTTTTTTCAACTATGAACTATCAGATTCGTTTCCGTTTGGCAGCTGTTACCGTTGCTGCCGGGCTGATGGCCGGACTTACCGGTTGCAGCAAATCAGAAGATGTGCAGGTATCGGCTCCGTTTTTTAAAGCGGGTGTTGCCATTAGCACGAAAACGCCGTTGTCGGGTGTCGTGAAAGGGACTCTCCTGGCCGATTCGACCTACCGGGTTACCGGCGATGTATTTATCAATGAAGGTGATACGCTGGTCGTTCAGCCCGGGGCCAAGGTATATTTCGATGGCAAGGGCGTGTGGAGTTTCATCGTGAAAGGCTCGTTTTTATCATTGGGTACACAGGAAAAGCCAATCTATTTCACCGTTCCAAATACGACTAAAACCGATACCCCTGGCGCTGATGTAACTAAAGATCCGGCTTATGCGGGTCTGTGGGGGGGTATCCTGGGTGAAACGACGTTCAAAAACATCATCATCAAGTGGACGCACCTGGAGTTTGGGGGCGGCACAGTCGTGACCTCGCCTGTGTCCTTTATTGCGAACGGGGGCAAAGCGTACGTAGTCTCTTCGGCTAACTCAGATGGCATCGTGGTTCTGGAAGATTCCTGGATTTATGGCTCGGTCGATGATCCAATGCGTCCCTTTGGTGGTAAGTACAATGTCATGCGGAACACCTTCGAAAAGTGCGGGTTCACGGGTGGCGAAGCCTGGAACGTGAAAGGCGGTACGGTAGGTAACTTCGCGTATAACGTAGTAATTGGTGCTGCCACGAACGGCCCTAAAGCGTCTAATAATGGTCAGAAGCCCGGCCAGCCACAAACCAACCTGATGTTCTATAACAACACGCTGGTGGCAAATGGATATCGCCGGGCGCAAGATGGCCGGGGCGGTTCGATTAACTTTGAGGAAGGTGCAAAAGGGGGTTATTATAACAACCTAATGGTTGATAGTAAATATGGCCCGCGCATCGTCGGTGCTACGCAGTCGTATGCAGGCAACGCGCTGGTAGTAGCCGATACGGCCAACATCAAATACGGTAATAACTACAACTATGTTGATTCGCTGAAAATGGCCAACCAGATTTATCCGGTTCTCTTCACCACCAAACCACAAACCACTGACATTCCAGCGCCTTCAACGTTCCTGCCCGCTGGTTATAAACCTGGTCAGGTCTATGATGGGTCGGCAGTGGTTCAGAAAAACAACCCACAGTTTGTGAACTTCCCATTGCCCTATGTGGCAACCAAGAAAATATCGGATGTTACGTATGTAGGCACCTGGAACTTCCGCCTACTATCAACGTCACCCGCTATTGGCAAAGGCACAACCAGTTTCAGTCCGCTGACGGTTGTGCCGGTGAGTCCCAACTTTGGTTCATCGGAAATCACGCCACCGAGTACCGATATCGGTGCCTACCCAAGCAATGGCAAGGGTAATCTGCACTAAAAACTGTACGATTTATCCCTCAGAGATGCCCAGGAATAAAAAGAGAAGCACTCCGAACTCGGGGAATCTCCTTTTACCTCTGGGCTTTTCTGTGTATTAACTTTTTGATCCTCTAACAAATAGCCATCGATGAAAAACAAGCTTATACTCCTGTTGCTACTGGCTCAGTTTGTGGTAGCCCAAGCCTGTTCGGCACAGGACAAAAAAACGGATGACCCGTTCATTGCGCGGCCTTATCTTCAGATTGGTCCCACGCCTTCTGCCGAAAGCCTTCAATTGCTTTGGCACGCACCCGACGCGAGCACCGACTGGACAGTTGAATATCAACCTAAAGGCAATGGCCCCTGGAAAAAAACGGAAACCCCTACGTCCGTTCGGGTGGCGGTGGCTGGCATTGAGCCACACCGGGTTTTTCAGACAGCGTTTACGGGTCTGACGCCGGGCAGCAAGTTTAACTACCGGGTGTCGAAAGCGGGCAAGGTCGTGTTTACCGCTGAAGCACAAGCCTCGAAAAAAGCCGACCAGCCGTACCGCTTTGTGGCATTTGCCGATATTGGGGCAGAAACGCCCGCTCAGAAAAAACTGGCTTCCCGCGCCTATTTAGCGAAACCAGATTTCGTGGTCGTTCCGGGTGATATTGTTTATGAACGGGGCTTGATTTCAGAATATCGATCTCGCTTCTGGCCGATCTATAACGCCAACCAGGTTGATACGGCAGGGGCACCGCTACTACGGTCAGTGCCGATGATTGTGGCTCCGGGCAACCACGATACCGATACGCGTGATCTGGACAAATACCCCGATGCGCTGGCGTATTACTATTACTGGAATCAGCCCTTAAACGGCCTAACGGGTACAGAAGGTGGCCCACTTGTGCCGACGATGACGGCCTCGGCCGATAATCGCAAAGCATTTACCGATGCCGCTGGTGATGCCTATATGAAAATGTCGAATTACTCCTTCGATTACGCCAATGCCCACTGGACCGTAATCGACTCGAACCCCTACGTTGATTTTACGGATAAAGCGTTGCAGGACTGGATCTCGGCTGATTTAGCCAGTGCTAAAGAGGCTACCTGGCGGTTTGTGATGTTCCACCACCCCGGCTTCAACTCGGCGCGCGAGCATTATGAGCAGCAACACACCCGGCTTCTGTCGCCCATCTTTGAAAAGGGCAATGTAGACGTAGTGTTCACGGGACACGTGCATAATTACCAGCGCTCTTTCCCGCTGACCTTTGTTCCAGATAAAAAAGGCGTTTTGCTGGTCGCGAGTATGGGTGCTAAATCGGCCCGTGGTCGGGTTGTCAACGGCCAATGGACACTCGACAAATCGTTTAACGGGAAGACAAACACCAAACCAAAAGGCATCATTTATCTGGTGACGGGCGCAGGTGGTCAAACGCTGTATAACCCCGAGCAAAACAACGACCCCGACTCGTGGCAGCGATTTACGGACAAGTTTTTTTCGAATGTACACTCCCTCACGGTAGCCGACGTAGACGGCAAAAATCTGACTATCCGCCAGATTGATGTGAACGGTAAAGAACTCGATTCATTCAAGGTAACCAAGTAATTTCCTTTCCCTAAAACAGGGATTTCAGGCGATTCAATTTGTCGCCTGAAACCCCTGTTTTTGCATGTGTGAGGTAAACCCTGAAGGTTTTTTATGAACACATTCAGCGTTTCATCCCAGCATTTAGGGCCTTCGTCACTAATCGGTCAGGCAATGCAACAGAAGCTAAAGGGCGGTCGTAATCCTGTAAAACCGAGCTGTGTTTATGGCTATCAATGGGTTGGGTTGGTCAACTGGTACTGTAAGCCACTATTTTCAGGAACAATTGTAGGTATACACGGACGGCATCGAAACAAAAAACGATCACACGTTGATGAAAATGGATAGAAATGTACAGCTATGGGTACTAATGGTCTCATTTTGCCTGTTTATGGTGGCCATCCTGAATGCCTGCACCAAACAAACAGATGTGGTGAATCCCGCCTTTTCGACGGCGATCACCACTCCAAATTCAACCAATGCCACTACCAGTCAAGCTCAGGTAGCCCTTGGCAAAGCCTTATTTTGGGACCCAATTTTATCAGGAAGTAAAGATGTTGCCTGTGCTACCTGCCATCACCCCAACAATGCCTACACCGATGGGCTTGACCTGTCATTAGGAGAAAATGCCGTTGGGTATGGAAGTGCCCGCCACTTTCTGTTACCCAATGATGTGTCGTTTACGAAACGGAATTCCCAGACCATTTTAAATACGGCCTATAACGGCATGGATGCTAATGGCTTGTTTAATCCGACAACGGCTCCCATGTTCTGGGATTCCCGCACGGCTAGTCTGGAACTCCAGGCCAATGGGCCGCTGACGACCTTTGAAGAAATGCGGGGACATGCTTACACTGATATACTAACAATGGATAGCCTAGTTGCCCGGCTGAGCACTATTGCCGACTACCAGTCTTTATTTCAGCAGGCATTCGGCACACAACAGTCCATTACTACCACTAACATTGGGAAAGCACTGGCGGCTTTTGAGCGGACGCTGACGGCTACAGACTCGCCTTTCGACCGTTATCAAAAAGGGGATAAAACGGCCATGACGGCCTTGCAGATTCAGGGCTTACAGACCTTCACCAATGAAGGGTGTACTACTTGTCATTCGGGCACCATGTTTTCCGATTATCAGGCTCATGTCCTGTCGGTGCCGGATAATGCAAAGCTGGCGGCTTCGGATGGGGGTGCGGGCGGGACGTATGCCTTTCGAACGCCCAGTTTGCGTAACGTAAGTTTAACGGCTCCATACATGCATAGCGGGGTGTTCCAAACACTTGATCAGGTGGTCGCCTTTTATGACCGAATTGGTGATGGGAACTCCCAAAATCCGCACGTAGGGCGGCAACAGTTAGACACGCAAGTACGACGCATTAACCTGCGCAACAATGAGCAGGCACAGATTGTGGCCTTTCTCACGGCACTCACGGACAGTAACTTCGACAAAAGTATTCCCGCAAGTGTGCCCAGCAAGTTAAATCCCGGAGGAAATATTCGGTGAAGTGACTAATACTTAGCACTATTTACCCCGTCGATTACTTTATGGCCGTGGGTTCAGGACCCCTGAAACGGTCGAACTTATTCCGCCTTTTGTAAAAGTTGATGATCATTCGTCTAAAAATTATTTACCCTTCCGTCAAACGGAAGGGTAAATAATTTTTGATTGATTCCCCTCTTTTCGGATATACTTATCGTATAGGTAGTCATAGGCGCCTTTGGCATCTCCGCCCCAACGTATTGACAAAGTAGAAAAGAGAGCTTTTTATATCAACGGCTGGCCATAAATCAAACTGGTAATTTGATCATCGTATAAATCCGGATTAGCATGACGCTTCAATTCATCGAATTGCTCAAGGAGAAGACCATACAGACTGTGACATTGCTGTTTAGAAATTATACGTCGCCGATTCTCGTGTATCATAATCTTGAGCACACCCAAACGGTCGTACAACGTACCGGGCAAATCGCGGCCCATTATGAACTGGATGCCAATACCCAATTTATTCTTCATGTGGCCAGTTGGTTTCATGATACGGGCTATCTTTTTGTAGTTCCACCACTGCATGAAGAAAAAAGTGCTCAGCTTGCCCGGGATTTTTTAAGCAGCCAGGCGGAGGTTTCCCCATTACTTATTGCCCAGGTGGAACAGTGCATCATGGCGACCAAAATGCCACAGTGTCCCCATTCATTACCTGAAAAAATTCTCTGTGATGCCGACCTATACCATTTTGGTACTGACGAGTTTAGTCGTATTGACAATCTGGTGAAGCAGGAGACTCTGTTAAGCGGGAAGGCCATTGACGGCTGGGACGCTTCATCGCTGAAACTTCTAAAAACCCATAAATTCAATACCACGTACTGCCAGAAGTTTCTGGCAGAAGGGAAAGCTAATAATATCGCCTTGCTCGCTGATTCGTCAAACTAAAGTTGCCGTGATTTACACCGACCGAATATACTGAGTGATGGCCAGCCAGAATTTTCCAGAGTTTCGATGTATTGGCTAGCATGCTGTCAATAATCATTCCCCTTTTTTACCGCCAAAATGACGATCTACATCCGTTTCCATTCGACAAGCTAACGCCGAAAACTGAGGAAAATCAGGAGCCATCGGACGTATACTCTCGGAATCTCTCAAATAGGCTAACTCCGCCTTAGTGCAAAGCAGTATGTAAACCGTCACATCAAATACATCCGTCAGGTGGTGGTCGGCATCGATCGAAATCGGGATAGTCATCAATTCTGTGACTTATATCCGTATGGTTTGGACATCGGAGTCACTCAGGAGCAAGTCTTGATGTAGTGTAGAATTCCAGCACAGATTTTTCACGACGATTGGGTTTCGGTCCAAACGGGCTCTGGAGAATACTAGCCGAGGATTTCGGTACACCAGAAAGGCTGAATCTGCCTGTTGGCTGTTCCTATAATGTTCAATGAGCGAACACAATTGCGTTACAGAAAGGGAGGGCGTTAACGTCTCGTCTGGTAAGGTTACCCCGTACAGTAATTCCAGAAAAACGACCACTTCGGTGACCTCCATCGCGTTTAGGCCCAAATCGGTTTGCAAGCGGTGATCTGGCTTGATGTCTGGTGTCGGTAGGGTGAATTGCTGATCGATATACCGGCAGAGATGAGTGAACGTAATCATAAGCGATTGGCTGTCTGGGTTATAGGTAGGAAAATTAACGAGTTCGGGTTTACGTGCTGATCGAGGTCGGCAGGTCAGTAACTTTAAAAAACGCCAGATCAAGCTGACCTGGCGTATCTACTGATTCCTGATTTCTACATAAAACTCCTGTGTATGAAGGAGTAAAAAAGTCTACTAAAGCAAAGCGCCGTTCGCATCAAAGTGAATCTCTTTGGTCTTCCCGTTGTAGGTGAACTTCACTTCATAGTAGGTAGCCCCACTACTATCCGTTCCCTGTTCGGCCTGCACCAGCGTATAGCCAGAAAAATTAGTACTCAGATAGGTCAGGGCCGCGGCTGGTAGCTTATCGGCAGTAATGACTGTCTCGGTATTGCCGCCTGATCCGCTTTTACCTTTACCCTTTCCGCGGCCAATCTCGGCCAGAACGGCACCGGTCATGTCGAAATGAAGCTCTTTAGTTGCCCCGTTATAAGTAAACGTGACTTCATAATACGTAGCTCCACCGTTGAGGTTAATTCCCTGTTCGGCCTGTACGATCGTATAACCCGCATAGTTGGTACTGAGGTAAGTGAGCACGGCGGCTGGTAAACTCGACGCACTAACAACAGTTTCACTGGACCCTTTCACGCAGGTACCGCTCACGGCTGATGTGCTGGTGACGGAGGCAATCCGAGCATCGGCCAGGCTGGTTGATGCTGCTGAGTCTACACTGGTTTGTGTACAGGCCGAAATAAGGCCTACCAACAGCAGGGCCGTCGTAACGGCCATAAGCAGATTTTTCATAGTGTTTTTGCTGTGTTTGTTTTACTGGATTTAGACGTCTTCGTCTTCAGTAGCCAGTACGAACGTTGCCCTAAGCCTGTTGCAGGGGCGATTGCCTATGTGACGAAAGTGGCAAAAACTGGGACGAAGGCTGGTACGCGTGCACACGCGCAACAAATTGATCGTCGTAGTTGCTGCTCAGCGGGATTCGTTTTTCGCCGATTCGAATCAGCTTGTTATGTATCGCCTGCACCCGGTGAATGGGGACGATGTAGGATCGATGAACCCGAATAAAATCAGTGGCAGGTAGTTCATTTAGTATGGCCTTCATCGTCATCCGTACGACCAGGAAGCGCTGATCCGACAAATGGATTTTCAGGTAATTGCTCAAGGCTTCAATCCACGCAATATCAGCGAGTTTAATCCGGACTAAACCCGCGTCAACCCGCACCGAAAGATACGTGCTTGGCTGGGCAGTGGGCAGGCGATTCCAGTTGGCGAAGTAAGCCGCTTTTTGAACGGCCTGCTCGAACCGGTCATAAGCGAACGGTTTTAGTAAATAGTCAATGGCCTCTAGCTCATAACTGACCAATGCATATTCGCTGGATGCCGTTGTGAAAATGACCATTGGGGGCTGGCCTGCCTCTATATGTCCTGTTCCGTGTTGACGAATAGACTGCCAGAAATCAATGCCCGATTCGGTTGGGAAATTGATGTCCATAAAGACCAAATCAACTGGATGGCGATGTAAATACTGACGGGCTTCGGAGGGATGGGTAAACGTGCAGGAAAGCACTACGTTGCCTGTTTTTTGACAAAACGTATCCAGAATTTCTAGCGCAGATGGGTCGGCGTCTAAAGCAATGGCTTGGAGCATGGTATACAGAATTAGAACGTATAGACCATGCCGACGCCCAGCCCGCGCTGACTCGCTCCGAAGCGGAGGCTTGTGGCGGGTTGTAGCTGATTGTAGCGGTCAGCCACTCGCCGGAACTGTACGGTTGCCCGGTGGTCAAGGATAATGGCAGCAACGACCAGTAATACGCCACCACCGGCCAGGGCTATCCCAACTTCCGTGGAACCATGATCTCCCCGACGATTTCGCTCATCGGCAGTTGTCGTTGAGTTCGTATTGACACCGTCCCGCCGATTGCTTTCGTTGCCCCCAAAACCACCATCACCAACTGCTGCAACGACCGCACCGGCTCCAATCAACGCTATACCTGTACCAGCCGCCACATATGTCCATCGACGTAGTGACTGCCCACGCCGGTAAGTCCGCATGGCGTCTGGGTGTTCAACCAATAGTGACCGAGCTACAGAATTATCAATCCGTTCGCCAGCAGTATTCGTAAAATAGCGGCTGAAAAAGCCCGTATGATAGCCCAGTCTGCCGAGGGCGGCATTGCCTATTGAATTGGTCATTTCAGAGCCAGTAGGATTCATAGGAGCAGGTGCCGTACGCGGTGGGCGATTGGCTGACTGACCCAATACATCTTTGGTGCCGTTGGCATATTTGATCAGTAATACATCCGTAGTACCCGTTGTGTAAATCGGCCCATCGGGATTATCCTGACGTCGGTACTTAATTTGGCCGGGCGATACTTCCAGCACTTTGGCCTGAATTTCGGAGCCGTTCTTCAGGATAATGTTATCCTGACCATATACAAATGGCGCGCTCAACAGGCCCATGAACAGGGCAAGTCCAATAAATCGGTGAGATGCGTTCATAAAAGCAATAGATGAAGTTTGTTTGTCTTCAATTACCATTACGACAGGTGCGAGTGAAGGGTGGGGTTGCTCGTCAAAAAAATCTTCAGAAAAAAAACAGATTCGCACCCCACCTTAGTGAGTTGACCTTCGTATAGATGATTGGTTGACCTCTCATTAACCTGCGCAGCCCTTGTTTTTTAAAAAGAAAACCCGCTTCTCGGAAGATGATCTGGCCAGTGTCCTGCAAGCCTGTCTGGCTGGTGATGACCGGGCGCAGCGTAGCCTGATTAGCCAGTTTTTAGGCTATGCAAAAAGCATCTGTCAGCGGTATACGGCGCATCCGCACGAAACGGAAGAAATTATTAATGAAGGGTTTTTGAAGGTATTCACCCATTTGGATCGATATGATCCAACGCAGCCGTTTAAGGCCTGGTTGCGAACTATTTTGGTGAATACGGCGGTGGACTATTACCGAAAAAATCAAAAATGGGCTCATATGTTCAGTCTTGATGATCTAGACGTAGTTAACTGGAACGACGATGTTATTGCGGCTATTTCAGCGCAGGAGATTCTGGCGATGGTGCAACAACTACCTCCGGCCTACCGAATGGTTTTTACGCTGTTTGTCGTGGAAGGGTACTCCCATCGCGAAATTGCCGATCTGCTGAGTATTCAGAAAGGTACGTCCAAATCGAACCTGCGCGATGCCCGCCGTAAACTGCAACTCATGATAAAACTACACTACCCGGCTTTGTATCAACAGTATACGTGGCCCAATCAGCGATTCAATGAAAACTGACCGATTCGACGAGGAATTCCGGCGCAAGCTGCTGGGCCTGCCCGCCAAGGCTGACTCCGGTGAAGTCGAACGCATACAGGGTTTTGTTAACGCGAACAAACCTGCGCTGCCCGGTTTTGGGTGGGGTAAGCTATTGCTATATGGTGGAAGCGGCCTGTTGCTAATCGGTTCATTATCCTATAACGTAATCCAGAACTATCGAAATACACATTTACAGTCATCGATTGATTCACTGGCTCAGCGACCGGTTGATAAAACGGCATCCGGCGAAATAATTCGCCATGATACGGTCTACATTACCCGATCCGGCAATTCGATTGAATCGACACCATTGCCGAATACCGCCAGCGAAACCACTCGCCAAAAGCTACTGGATCAGACAGATGCCAGTCAGCCAACGGGCATTCAACCTATTGGCTCGGTAGCAATGGGACGTCCGAAATTACCACCCTCCGGGCAGGAAGTGGTTTCAAGGCAATCGGAAGTAGGTACTCCTCGTTCGGAGGCAAGAGCTGCTGAACAAGCTCCGACGAATATATTGTCTGAACGGAATCAACGAAGTGAAGGACGTGAGCGATCGAGTCAGGTACAGACAGAAACTAATGAATCAGTAGTGCTTTTGCCGTCAGGTTCAGGAGAGCGTTCAACTACAGAAAAGTCAAGGCCAACTAATGGGACAGATACCCTGCTGAATCCTTCTTCTTCGGGAATAGAACTGATGGGAAGCGATTTTCCAAACAGTAGTCTATTACCTACTACACGGGCAAACAGCCGCCATTCGACTACTCGACGACAAACGGGTTTTGGCAAAAAACAAACCGTCTCAGGTAACGAGAAAAATGAGTTGCTGGCAACAAATTATTCCCGTTACCAGAATCAACGGACTACTTCTAACCCGCTAACGACTGGAATTACGCCCGTCAAACCGGAAAATTCCCATTCAAGCGTATCGGTCTCAGTAGTTAATCGCCCAATGATATCTATTGAACCGCTAGCCAATTTGCAAATGGGCGCTGCCTCAAATCAATTAGCGATCATTTCGCCTAGCCGATCGCTTATTGTTCCTAAAAGCGAATTGGCCGTTAAAGCCCCTCGCCGATCCTGGCACCTGGCAATGCCCAGTTTATCGGTACCCAACGCGCAATATCGAATAGGAGCTGGCCTTACGGGTGGTAGCGATCAGGTAGGAGGAGCTTTATTAGGAGAAATCATGGTCAAGCGACATTGGAGCGTTCAGGCTGGCTTACAACTCGCTTATAACCAGGGATTTCATTATCGGGACGAACAGGACTTTAACGAACATCAGAAAGAAGATTTTCGCCAGACATACGCTTCACAAGTTCCTTCCTCGTCTGACATTGAGGATATTAGTCAGTTGACACTGCTCATTCAGGTACCCATCCAGGTAGCCTATCATTACCCGTTGGGGCGGCAATGGGGATTACGATTGGGACTCGGCACAGAGTTAAATCTTTGGGAACGTAGTACGGTGAGTTATAATTATCGGGAAAACGGCCGGTCATCAGAACACGAGTTATCAGGGAGTAAGGATCACATTCATACAGTCAACAACCTCATACTGAGTACGTCCGTAGAACGATCCTGGAAAAAGTGGTTGTTTCGGGCAGGACCTTTTATCAGTCCGCAACTTCGCCCGGTTGAGAATAAACGGGACGAGCTTTCCTGGGGGGCAAACCTGCAAGTTCTGTATCGTTTGGGGAAGTGAACGTAAACATTGCTAGATAGCCTTAACCATCCAGCAATGATCAATGCTACTTGGCTGCGTATTCCAGCACCATGAACGTTCCCGGCTTCGCAGCAGGTCGGGGCTTTGGGTTTTCCGTCGTGGCAGCTGGTGCCGGACCAAATTCAGCGGTTGTTACGAAAATATGGTGACTTTTTGGATCGATGGTGATGGTTCGGGCACCACGCATGGTCGGCACGGTTTGAACGACCCCGAAGTTACCCGGTTTTACTTCCTTCACGACCGTTAACGTGCCTTCGCCATTGGAACTGATAGCCGAGCCAGTCGATGTGTCAAATACGGCACCATCGGTTCCGCTACCGGTGGGTACTTCAGCCAGCACCTTACCCGTCTGCGAATCGAGTACTACCATGACCTTATCGCAGGTGCTAAACAACCGATGATGCGGTTTGTCAAAAGCCAGTCCGGTCGGTTCTTCGCCCTTGCCTAATTTCCAGTGATGTTTGACCACCAGCGACCTGGCGTCGAAAACGGCTACCTCATTTTTATCTTCCAGATTGACGAAAATCGTTCCGTGATCATCGGTGACAGTAGCTTCAGGCGCACCACCCAGTTCAACCGTTCCTGCTACGTTGCCCGTAGTGGCATCCAGCACTGTTGCGCTATTGCCTTCATTGTTGAAGATGAAGACCCGTTTGGAGAAAGCATCGTACATGATCGCGTCAGGTTTTTTGCCCGTCGGGATTTCTTTGCTGGCTTTGAGCGTCTTCGTGTCAAACATCGTTGCTGTGTTAGGGCGGCCATTTGTTGTGTAGCCGACATTGGTGCCGGGCACAACAGCGATGCCATGAATACCCGGAGTCGGCGTAATGACGCCAACTTTCTCATGACTTTTCAGATCAAGCACTTCCACCTGCGTACCATGTGATACGTAGAGCCGGCCCCCTTCTGCATCGGCCAGTAAATAATCCCAGCCACCTTCGCCCCCGATGGTGGTTTTCTTAACGAGGTGATAGTTTGCTGATTGAGCGAAGAGTGAGCCCGTTAAACACAGGCATACGGCAGAAATCCAGAACGTTTTCATAATCATCCTACTTGGTTTATTGGTTTGTCAATCAATTGGTTTACTGGTTTGTCTTTATAGGCTAATCGCAATAGACCGGGAAAAATCAGGAGCAACAAGGGTAAGGCTGCGCAAAACCCGCCAATCACGGCAATAGCCAACGGCTGATGAAGTTGCGCGCCCGTACCGATGCCCAATGCCAGCGGCATCAGGGCGATAATGGCACTGGTGGCGGTCATGAGTTTGGGCCGGATACGAGCTGAAATGGCAAACTCAATGGATTCGGCGACCAGGGCCGTTTGGTGGTGAATGGCAAACTGCTGAAACGTGAAAATAGCGTTCTCTGCAATGATACCCACGATCATAATAATGCCCGTATAGCTACCCACGTTGAGCGGGGTCTTGGTAATGAACAAGGCAATAAAAGACCCCGATACGCCTAATACCGAAATGAACAGAATCAGTCCGGCGGCTTTCAAATCGCGGAACAGAAACAGCAACACGATAAACACCAGCAGCGAGGCTGATACCAGAATGAGCAGCAACTCCCGGAAGGATTGCTGTTGTTGGGCGAAGGCTCCGCCGTACTCGATGTGCTGACCAGATGTAAGCGTTACGCCTGTGCTTACTTTCTGTTGAATTTCGCCCATCACACTGCCCAAATCTCGACCGGCCAGACTAGCCGTAATTGCGACCATCGGCTGGAGGTTTTCCCGCTGAATCTCCGCACTCCCCGAATCGACCCGTACATTAGCGAAGTCGGATAATAAACGACTGCGGCCATCGGCGGTAAAAACGGGGCTTTGCTTGAGAAGTTGTAGATCGCTGCTTGTGCCGGGGTACTTCAAACGCATTTTGATGAACTGGTTGCCTTCCAGAATATTACCGACCTCGTTACCCATCAGCCGGGTCGTCAACTGATTTTGCAGGTCGAGGGGTGACAGGCCATATTGCAGTAAGGCGCTGGATTTTGGGCTAAATACTACTGAAGGCCCGGCGATGGTGATGCCATTGAACACGTCGGCCGTGCCGGGTACCTGGGTCACGATGCTACTAACCTGATCGGCTAGGGGGCGAAGTTCGGCGGGTTGATCACCAAATACTTTCACTTCCACGGGGTTGGGTTCGCTCATCAAATCGCCGAGCATATCGCCAATCACCTGACCGAAATCGACGGTCAGTCCCGGCTGGGTCGCTTCGATTTTTCCGCGCAACTCGTCGATGACTTCATTGGTGGAGCGGGTTCGGTCTTTTTTGAGCGAAATCAGGTAATCACCCCCGTTGGGTTCGGTAATGAAAAAGCCCATCTGTGCACCCGTACGGCGCGAATAAGCGGCTACTTCCGGAATGGTTTTTATCTGTTGATCGACTCCATCGAGCATAACATTGGTTCCAGCCAGCGACGTACCGGGTGCGGAATGGTAATCGAGAACGATGGACCCTTCATCCATGTCGGGCAGAAAACCCGTTTCTAGCTGACTATAGATCAGAAAAACGGCGAGCGCCATCGCTCCGGCCAGGCCCAGCGCGATCCAGGGCCGGTGAATGAAAACGGATAGTATGTTGCCAATGGCGGGGTGGGTCGCCGTATCATTTTGTTTTTTCTTTCCCGAACTAAACAGACCATAAATTACCGGCAGCCCCAGCCACGTAATGAGAAACGAGCAGGTGAGCGTAACGACCATCGTCATGGCCAACACTTTGAAGAACGCGCCCGCTACACCACTCATCAGCGAGAAAGGGATGAAAATAACGATGGTGCTGAGCGATGAACCAACCATGGCCGGAAAGAGGTAACTAATGGCCTGCTGGATCGTCCTGGCATCCGACTTCCCTTCATGCGAATCCACCGCACCGGCGGACCGGCCGGGTTCTTCTTCTACCCGGTGAATCTGCTCCACAATCACGACAGCATCGTCGATAATCAGGCCGATGGCGGCTGCAATACCGCCCAGCGTCATGATGTCGAGCGTGTAACCCATTACAAACAGCACAAAAATCGAAGCCGCCAAGATGATGGGAATCGTAAGTAGAATGACGAAGCTGGCTTTTAGTGACCGAAGGAATAAGCTGGTGACGACAATGGCCAGCACCAGCCCAATAAAAATGCTGTCAGTCACACTTTTAACGGCGTCGGTCACAAAATCTGCCTGAACGTAGGTGGGCGTCAGCGTTACGTCGGCGGGAAGCAGGTTCTTTAATTCCTTAACTTTCTGGGTTATGCCATCGCTTAAACTAATCAGATTCGCCGACGGCTGCTTGACGATGTTGACCAGTACCGTTTCTTTGCCGTTCGCTTCAATTTTGGTGTATTCCTGTTGCTCATGCAGTTCGATTGTTGCTACGTCAGCTAAACGAAGTACTCGTTGTCCATCGCTGCGAATAATGATATTTTCGACATCCTGTCGGGAATGAACCGACGCATCGGTGAGCGTCAGATACAGGCGGTTGTAATCCGAAACCAGTCCGTCGGCCTGGATGAAGTTCGTTGCCGCCAGAGCGGTCGTAATGGCCACCGGTGTTACGTTCAGGCTGGCTAGTTTGTCAGGCTGGAGCACAATCCAGTACTCTTTGGTTCGGCCGCCCATCACCTGCACGTTCGATACGCCCGTTACCCGACTTAAATACGGCCGAATGGTGTAGATAGCCAGCTTTCGCAGTTCGATTAAATCACGACTGGTCGAGGTCAGCGCGAAATCCATCACAGGCAGAATTGACGGCGACATTTTCTCCACCGACAGGATTGTATTAGGCAGTAGTGTATTCTGAATCTGGTTGATCCGGGCGTTGACGCGCTGTAATGAGACATCCATATCCACCGACCAGTTCAGGTAAATCGATAGTTCGGAACTGCCCCGGCTGGTGGTGCTACGTACCATTTCGACGCCTTCCACCTGATTGACGGCATTTTCCAGCGGTTGCGTAATGGCTACCATCATCAGCTCCACGGGCTGTTCACCTGCATCGGCAATGACTTTTATTTTAGGAAATGTTCGCTCAGGGAATAAGGATACCTGGATACTTCGGTACGCGAAAATGCCGCCTACCAGCAGCAGGAGAAGCAGCCCCAGAATCGGCTTGCGAAAGCGAAAAAAGCCAGGCTGTTCAGTGGGCATGGGCGGGGCGGTTTATGATTATGGAAGCGGTATCGGCCAGGCCGTAGCCACCCTTACTAACGAAACGGTCTTTGGGGCCAAACCGTGGGCTGAGAATTTCGATACGTGTCTCGCGCTGGAGGCCGGTTTGGACGGGGATTTTTACCGCCGTCGTGTCGTTTATAATTTTCATGACCCAGAAATCGGTCTGAAGTTCATTGGCCAGGACCGCTTCTTTCGGTAAAGACTGGGCGTTGTTACGTTGCTGATTGGTGAACGTGATGTTGAGCTGGAGTCGGGCGGGCAACACCATTGGCTGATCGGGTTTAACCACGAACCGTTCGGTTTGCGAAAGCGAATCAGTCATGGGCAACGTTCGGGAAATCCGTCCGGCAATGCGCCGACCATTCGGTAGCTGAATGCTGCAAACGCTGCCTACATGCACCGACGAATCCTGCTCGACGGGTACTTCGATCAGGAAGACAAACATGTCGGGTGCCGAGAAGGAGGCCAGTGCCGTACCGTCCTGCACATACTCGTTTTCTTCGGCTTGCACCAGCGTGACCAGACCCTTATCAGGAGCGCGGATGATCAACTGGCCAATGTCTTTGAGCGTTGGGTCATTGAGGTAATTTTTGCCACCCAGCGCATAGGCTTCCTTGGTTTCCAGTCCGAACAGGGGCGATCCTTTGCGGAGTTGATCGCCAATTTTGACGTATACTTTGGTTACGTAACCCGCAATCGGCGATTTGATGTCGCCACTGGTGAGGTAATACGTCATGCCCCGAAACGTTTTTTCCTCCCGGAATGAGTCGGCTTTTACCGTCGTTACGTCCACCGGTGTTTTGGGTCTCAGAGCGTCGGAAGCGGCCGTCTGCGTACTCGTGTCGGTAGTTGTTGACGACGAACCGCAGCCCGTCAGAAACAGCGACGCGATAAGCACGAACAGATACAATTGTTTAGTCAAAAGTGGCGGCATGGATGAGGTCAATACGTTAAAAGTTACGGTAGTTGAATGTGTTGATGTATCGTTGTCGTTGGACTGTTAACTGGATCAGCGACAGCTTGATATTCAGGTATCGCTGCACGATGAGCAGGTAATCAATGGCCGATATGTCGCCCCGATAGAGCCGCGTCTGACTGATGGTCAGCAGATTCTCGACGTCCGTATTTTGTTTTTCGGTGAGGCTGATCAGATTCTGATTCACGCGTAGTTGCTCGTTTACCGTTCTCAATTGCAGGTTGAAGCGGTTGAGGTACTGATTCCGGTAATTTTGGATGGTAAGCTGCGCTACGTCGAGTTTCTGGTATTGCAGCCGACGCTGGTTCCCATTATAGATGGGCATGGTAAAATTCAACCCAAGGCTATAGCCAAAACGCCGGGTAATCAGATCGGAGCTAATGGCGTTGGTGCCGGCGTTGGCCACTACGTCCAGCGAGGGGCGATAAAAGATATCGATAACCCGGCGATTACGTTCGACAATGACGCTGTCGTAGCGGAAGCGGAGAAAATAGGGATTGTCGTCCAGCGTGAAGCGGGCCTGAGGAGCCAGAGCTGGCTTTTCGAGTTGTACCAGACCCATTTCGGGAATGTTGCAAAGGGTATTGAGCGTCAGCAAATCCTGTAAAAACTGCACTTTCGCCCCTTCGTAATTTACTTCGCTCTGCTGCCAGTCGACCCGAAATGCCAGATAATCCGACTGGTTGAACAACGCTTTCCGAAGTAGCTCTTTCAATACCTCGTTTTGTCGGGAGAAAATCTTGTACAAATCGCCGAATATGACCATCTGCTGATAATCCTGATAGGCCGTCAGGTAGAGGTCGACAATGGCTTTCTGGAGATCGTTCTGGTTAATGTGAACCGTGTTGACCAGTGAATCGCGCAGGGCAGCATTCAGGTTATTCTGAATCCGCAGGTTCCGGCGATACAGCAGATTTCGGTTCGCCTGAATCAGGCCCGTGTAGGCACCACCGTTGGTCGTATTCTGGTCATAGCCCCAGTTCGTTCCGGAGGGGGCGTAGAGGTACTGACCAATGGCCTGAACGTAGGGTTTGTTACTGGCAATATTAAGCAGGCTATCCAGCCGATTCAACGTAATGGCATTGATATTATCTTTCAACAGGGGACTGTTTGTAAGCCCTGCGTCGAGGTAATAATTTAAATTTCGGTGAACAAGCGTATCCTGTCCATAGCCGGATAGGGCTTGAAGCAGTATCCATATACTCCCCCATAGTAGTCGTTTATCTATGCGCATATTGCTTGTTCAAGGAGCCTCGTTACGTAGTATCGGGTACTCCGCAAACTCAAGCATTTGTTTATAGTATTGCCTGGCCTGTTTTTCCTGCCCCTGAATACGGGCGATTCGGGCCAAAACCAGATACGCATAGGCCCGCACAGTTTCATCCCGCACCGAACTGCGAATCACGTCGTTGGCCAGGGTTTGGGCCGTTGATCGCTGTCCTTTTTCCAGCGCGTACCGAGCCTTAACCAGCGTTCCCATCTGATGATAAACTTCCTCCGAAGTCGCCATTAAGTGATTGATTTCATGGGGAATGGTCTCTACTTGATGCGCGTTCAGAAGGGCTTCTGCGTACTTATATCGCCAGTACGGATTGCCGGGATACTTTATCACCAGTTGAGCCAGGTAGGGTAGCGCATCGGCAGGTTTATTTTCGTAATCCGTTAGTAAATGCGTCAGGTAGAGAATGGCTTCCGTTCGCACGAGGAGCGCTTTTTGGGTCGCGATCTGGAGTTGACTCATGCCCAGTTTTTTATCCCCGGAAGTCATCACCCAGGCCACGGTTTTATAGAACGGGTGAATTTCGGGATATACCTCGCGATAGAAATTGTAAAGACCCGTCGAGAGGTAAAAGTCTGGGTACTGTTGCTGGAAAAGCTTGCCTTTCTGAATATATGGATACGCATTTTTGGCGTGCCGAATGGCCGCAAACGGTTCATGTTCGAAATGACTGATTTTAGCCAGCATAGCCTCCGCCGTGAAGTATAAAAACATGGCTTCGGGCAGGTCGGAGCCTTTGCTTTTCTTCTGTGCTTTCTGCCAGTCATCGGCCTTTTTTGCCGCCAGTTCTAACTGTTGCCCGCATCGTTGCTTCAACTTCGCATCGGTGCGAGCGGGGAACCACTGATAGTATAAGCTGACGCCCCGGAGCAAATCAAGGGATGGATGGTTGGGTGCTACTTTCGCTAATTGAGTAAACGTAGCGTCGGCGGCAGAAAATTGATTATCATAGACTTGGTCAAGCCCTGCCGTCACCAATGTTCGGGCGGCTGGGTTGCCGTTAATCATTGGGTATTGCGCCAGGACATGATTGGGACATAACAGCAGCAGACCACCAACGGCAAAAAGCCATTTTGACGGAAATCGAGCTTTTTTCATGCGAGTCTGTTTTCTACTTGTCAAGCTAAATCTCAAATCGCCTTTGCTGACGCTTACGGATCAACTAAGGCATAGCTGGTTTATGTCGCCCCAATTTTCGTTTCAGCCACGGATACACGTGATACGCTACTTCGGTGGAAAGCAGCCCAATACCCGCGCCAACCAGTACGTCAGAAACCCAGTGTTTATCGTTGGTCATCCGCAGGATTCCGGTCGAGGTGGCCATGGCATAGCCACCAATGGGAATCCAGGGACTGACCCCGCCAAACTCCCGATCCAGCAAACCCGCTCCGGTAAACGCGTTGGCCGTATGACCCGATGGAAAGGACAGGTAATCCGATCCGTCAGGGCGCAATTCGTTCGTGGTATGTTTGAGCCCCAGGACGACGACCGTACTCATTCCATACGCCAGTACACCAATAAGTGCCCGATCGAGGGGTTGTGACCGGCCTTTCACACCCGCTACGCTCAGGCCTATCCAGGCTACGGCTGGCCCGTACTGCAAATAATCATCGGCATGGGTGCGAACGTGGATTTTATCCTGAAGCTCACTCCGGACATAAAAGCGATCGAAATGACTGTTCGAATAGTCGGGTAATAAAGCTAGACCAACTGGTATCAGCACCGCCGGAGCCACCCAGCGGAACGTAGCGGGGCGCGTCGGAAGGGTGTCCCGAAACGTCTGTCGACCATTGGTATTCAGGGGGTGTCCAACGGCCACGGCCCCTGGAAGCAGCAAAAGCCAATGGATCAGTACCCAGGCTGGTAACGAAGAACCGAATCTCCGGTTTTGTTTCATACGTTGAATAGGCATAGCGTTTCTTATCTCCCCAGTACGTGTACCGGATAAAAAAGGTGTGGTTGAGCAACGTCACGATGAATACCTGGGGATAAGCAAAGTAAATGGGCAAACCTGAGGAGAATCTGTAGTTGATGAAGCGAATGCCGCATCCGCTCAGCTCATCTTCAAAATGTAATCAGGATTGGGTCTGTACTTTGGGAGTAATCCAGATGAATGAACTATGAAAATTTTGCTGATTGAGGATGAGCCGTCACTCTTAGTGGCTATACGGCATTATTTAGAGGAGCAACAATACAACGTTTCAACGGCGAATACCTACCGGAAAGCCTCGGAGAAAGTCCATGATAACGATTACGATTGCATCGTGGTGGACATAACCCTGCCCGATGGGAACGGCCTGGCGATTGTCAACGAACTCAAACAAGCGCGCTCAAAGGCGGGCATTATCGTGGTGTCGGCCAAAAATTCGCTGGATGATAAACTCACGGGGCTGGAATTAGGCGCTGATGATTACCTGACCAAACCCTTTCACCTGCCGGAGCTAAATGCCCGCATTCGCTCCCTGATGCGCCGTCGGCAGCACGATGGTGAAACGGAACTCGTATTCGGGCCAATCTCGATGATGCCTTCCCAGAAACAGGTGCTGGTGAACAACCAAGTGCTGGAGTTAACGGTCAAAGAGTTTGACCTGCTCCTGTTTCTGGTGACCAACAAGGAGCGACTCCTGTCGAAAGCCGGCATTGTTGGGCACGTTTGGGGGGATTATATGGATGGTATTGACTCGCACGACTTTCTCTATACGCATGTCAAGAATCTGCGTCGAAAACTAGTCGAGGCTGGTTGCCCGGATTACATTAAGACGCGTTACGGAGCGGGTTATATTTTCTCGGCAGGCGAATGAAACTACTCCATAAAACAGCACTTTATCTGTTGCTGGCGGCCCTGCCTATCGTCCTGGGCGGTGTTTTTTTGCTGAGATATTATATTCACCGGGACGTGCTGCATGAAATCGACGAGTTGTTGAGTAGTGAACTTGTCCAGGTGCAGGAGCGACTCCACCAGCATCCCCCCGATGCCACCGACCTTCCCGGATGGGACCCGAATGTACGGATAACCCTGGCTACGTCGGCCCTTCAACCCAGGCATACCTTTAAAGACACCGTCACCGTTAACCCAAAGGAGAAGGAGCAGGCCCTCGTTCGAATGCTTCAGGCAAGTTATGCCGATGGCAATCGATATTACGTCCTCACCCTACAGCAATCGTATCTGGAGTTTGATGAAATAGCCAGTGCTGTATCCGTTGGTGTGACCGTTTGTTTTCTGGTAGTGGTGGTGCTGCTGATCGGAGCCGACGTACTGGTTACCCGGCGTATCTGGCATCCATTTTATGGTATCCTGACTACATTAGAGCAGTTTCGGATCGATCTGCCCGACGAAACCGCATTTCCTGTGAGCGACGTGACCGAGTTTAAACTCTTGAGTCAGTCGCTTGAAGCCATGAGCCGCCGAAGCCGCCATCAATACGCGCAGCAAAAGCAGTTTACCGATAATGCGTCCCACGAGATGCAAACGCCCTTAAGCGTGCTGGCTTTCGAGTTAGACTTGTTGCAACAGTCGGAGCGGCTGGATGAAGCCGATCTGGATCGAATTCAGCGGTCACAGCAGGAAATTCAGCGACTTTCAGCCATGAATCAATCTCTGCTATTACTGGCCAAGATTGATAACCAGCAGTTTGCGCACCATGATGCGGTTAATATCGGCGAATTGGTGAATAACGTATTGGACAATTATTTGGATTACGTGGCGCACAAAGGCATAACCATTAACCGAATGATTAAAAACGGTCCTACCTGGAACCTGAATCGACAACTGGCCGAAGTGCTCTTTTCCAATCTGATAAAAAACGCGGTTCGTCATGGCGAGCCGAACCGTTCAATCTGGGTGCACGTGGGTAGCCATAGTTTTATTATCACCAACGAAGGCGACCCCTTACCCTTTCCGGAAGAACAGATTTTTCATCGATTTGTCCGCAATCAGGCGCTACCACAATCAACTGGCCTAGGCTTGGCGCTAGTCAAAGAGATTGCTGAGCAGTATGGCATGACCGTCACCTACAACTATGCTCTGTCCATGCGTCGGCATATGTTTCAGGTTGATTTCTAATGACGGGCGACTGGCTGCTGAAACTTCCAAGTTGCTTCAGAATGTGGGAGTACTTTTGACCCACAAACTAAACCAGTCAAAACAGATGTATACCTTATTGCTAAGTGGCCTGATCGTATTCACGTCAACACACGCAGCTTCCGTTGCGCTGACTAACTACGTAGTTGCTCCAACCTCTGCCGTTATCATGATCGCTATTGATGTTCCGGCTGCCGCGAAAGCTACCGTCGCTAAGTTATATCCCGGGGCAAAAGAGGTGAAATGGGAAATGGAGGGAAAAAATTACGAAGCGGGCATCACCCAAAATGGGAAAGACCTGTCATTAATCATTGACGCGAAAGGAAATCTGATCGAGACCGAAACCGAGATTGCGGTGTCGGCTCTGCCAGCAGCCGTTCGTGAGTACGTTACGAGGCACTACACCGGCAAAAAAATTAAGGAAGCGGCAGAAATTGTAAATGCCAAAGGCAAGAAAACCTACGAAGCCGAAATCGGGGGTAAAGACCTGATATTCGACGAGAAAGGTCAGCGTATAAAGTAAACCAACTGACTGACGTCGTGGCTCGCTGATCGACAAAACATAAGCGGGCCATGACTTTTTGTTCGGCCAGCCAAAAAGGGCATCCACCGGGATAGTTTAGGTATTCAGTCTATTAATTTTTTTCTTCATCAAGGGCTAGTGGCAAGTTTGTGCAATCTGGCCAGGTTCAATTTTTTCAATCTCACGTTATGTGGCTTAAAACTACAGGGCTTCTTATTTTAGTAACGACGGGAACTACGTTGGCCCAAACGCCAGCCGGCGTTCCCACACAACCCGTTCCGGCTCAATCAGGCCAACCCGCTGCTTCGCCAGTAGGCGAAACGTCATCAAAAGGCAATGCAAAAATTTCGGGTTATGTCGTCGATTCAACCCTGACTAAAGCGGTCGAGTATGCCAACATTGCCGTCTATAATACCGCTACCGATAAACTGGTTGATGGCACGGTAGCCGATGATAAAGGCAAATTCACGCTCACCAAGGTAGCGCCCGGCACCTATAGACTACTAATTTCCTTTCTGGGCTACTCCGCCAAAACGGTTGACAACGTAGTACTGGCGAAAGGTCAGGCAAAAGATATGGGCGTTATCCGACTCAGTCCCAGCACGCGCACACTGGGTGAAGTAACCGTGGCCGGAACGAAAGCCCTGGTAGAAGACAAGGTCGACCGGCTGGTCTATAATGCCGACGTCGATCTGGCCGCAAAAGGAGGAGACGCCACGGATATTCTTAAAAAGGTGCCGATGCTGTCGGTGGATTTGGCGGGTAATGTATCCTTACAGGGTAGCTCCAACGTGCGCGTGTTGATCAACAATAAACCTTCGTCGATTCTGGCGGGGAATCTGGCCGATGCACTGCGTCAGATTCCGGCTGATTTGATTAAAACGGTGGAGGTTATCACCTCACCTTCAGCTAAATACGATGCCGAAGGTTCGGGCGGTATTATCAACATCATCACCAAGAAGAACACCTTGCAGGGATTACACCTCGATGTGGATGGGGGCGTGGGTAACCGGGCCTCCACCCTGGGTGTAAATGGTAGTTTCCGAAAAGGTAAACTGGGGGTTAGTCTGAACGGCAATGGCCGGGGCGTGTACAATAAATCGGGGTCGGATTTAGCCCAGACGACCTTTCAGGGTGAATCCATTCCCCCCGTTCAGACCCTTCAGCACTCAGATGGCTTCGATACCGGTCTGTTCGGGCAATATGCCCTGGGGCTGGACTACGATATCGCCAAAAATCAATCGCTCACCGGCGGGGTTCGGTTTGGGGTGCGCAACTTAAGCCGCGACCAGCACCTGGCCACTAGCTTACTCAATGGCAATATCGTAGGATCACCGTTGAGACGGGATGTAACTAGCCAGGATTTGTCGAACTCAGTCGATATGAACGTCGATTACCAGCATACCTATCCCGGCACGGGTGACGGTCCTCAGCGGGAATTAAGCCTTTCCACCCAGTATAGCCAGAATCACCTGACTAATAATTTTGATGCGAATAATCTGGATACGCTGGGCATCCTGACCACGCGGCAACGGAACCTGAACTTCAATACCAGTCAGGAGTTTGTGCTGCAAGTAGATTATCAGACACCCATCAGTCCAACCCAGCAACTGGAATTTGGGGCCAAAGAAACCTACCGGCGCGTGAACAGTCAGTATCAGTACTTGCTGGCTAGCCCAACCTCCGAATATTCGGTTGATAGCCAACGTCCGGATGGTTCCCTGCTGTATGATCAGAATATTGGAGCGGCTTATCTATCGTATACGTATACGACGCCTACTAAGATCACGATTAAAGCGGGTACCCGTTATGAGTATACAAGTATACAGGCCTCTGCTGGAACCCAGGGGCCTATTTCCATTCCGAACTACGGTAAACTGGTTCCGAGTATTAATCTTTCAAAAAAACTGAACGAGTCAACCACGATTAAACTGGCCTACAATCGCCGGATTCAGCGTCCGAACGTTCAGGATCTGAATCCCAATTTCAACGCGGCTAATCCCTACAATGTTTCCATCGGGAACCCGTACTTGAAACCGGAAATAACCGACCGGATCGAATTTGGGTACAGTACCTACGTCAAAAAAACGTATTTAAACCTAACGCTGTATACCCGCCTGAATCGGGATGATATTCAATCGATCAGTCAACGCTCCGATACGTTGATCGGTGCGGTGGTTAGCCGCCGATCTAATATTGGTAAGGAATACAACTACGGCACCAACCTGTTCGCTACGGTGAATATTACACCCCGGTGGAGCATCAATACGAACCTGGATATTATGTATCGGTACATCAGCGGGTTGGCCCTGGATGTGTCGGGGCTATCCATTCCGCTGAGTAACACGGGTATTCGCTGGGGTGGTCGGTTCGATAGCCAGATTCAATTCGATAAGGGCTGGGCGATTCAGGCTAATCTGGGCTATCGGGGTAAGGACATCGCTTTGCAAGGGTATCGGATTGGGTTTGCCCAATACTCGTTGGGAGCCCGTAAATCATTCACCAATAAACGAGGCAGTATTGGATTAGCCGCCGAGAATTTTCTGACAAACGGCATGGGCTTCACCTCGGTGCTGAATTCCGCCCAGTTCAATCAGGATTTCCGCCAGTATATCTATAACTCCAGTATCCGGCTGACGTTCAGCTATAAACTAGGTAATCTGAATGGGGCTAAGGTAAAAAAAGGAAAATCGGCGGGTGGTGAAGAGGAGAACTAACAGGAGCGTTTAATTTAATAGAACTAACCTAGTAGAAGGCTATCTCTATGAAACCGCAGATTTTCATAGGGATAGCCTTCTACTAATAATACCATCGAAATTTACTTACTAAAATTTATTTTACATACAAATACGTAGTTAATCAATTTTACATACATTTGATGGATTAATTGATTTTGTTCATGAAAGGAACCAACCTGGGTGAATTTGAGGAACTAGTCTTACTCACTATTGCGGCTTTGATTAATGATGCCTACAGCGTAGCGATTTGTGACGAGTTGGAAAAGCATACCGGACGAGCCGCCAAGTTTGGGGTTATTCATGCCGTTCTCAATCGGCTGGAAGAGAAAGGATTGGTCAACAGTAATCTGGGTGAATCGACCAGTGCGCGAGGGGGCAAGCGCAAACGCTATTACTCGGTGACCAATGCAGGGAAGGCGGCTTTACTAAAAAGTAAGGAAGTGCGTGATGGACTTTGGCACTTAATTCCAGACTTTGCTCTCAAACCCAGCCTATGAAAACGCCAGACAATCAGGAGCCAAATCATGGTAGACCAGAAGATAGAAAGTCCGTCGAACCACCTAAGTGGGCGCAGCGTCTGCTCAGCTGGTATTGCCGACCCGAGTTGCTGGAAGACTTACAGGGTGATCTGAATGAATATTTTGAACGTAATCTCCTAACAAAAGGGCCAAAGCAAGCCCGTTGGATTTATAGCCTCGATGTACTCAAGTTCGCCCGAATCTATACCCTTCGTACCCCTTCCCGTACATTTTCTCCTCAACCAATCATGATTGGCAGTTACCTCAAAACATCCGGGCGCAGCATCGTGCGGAATAAATTATTCTCCCTCATCAACGTGGCGGGACTTTCGATTGGATTATCGGTTGGCCTGCTGGTCATTGCTCTCATCTACGACCTACTGTCCTATGACCGATTTCACGAGCATCGGGATCGTATTTATCGCGTTATCACGACTCAGCAAACTCAGGCCGGCAATACCAATGAGTTGGCATCTACCTCGATTAAAATTGGGAAGTATAGTTCTCAAAAACTGGCCGGTATAGACGATGTAGTCATACTTCGACGTGGCTTTCCGGGTGATATTTCAGTTGGACACACCACCTTACCCATCAATGGATTGTGGGCTACAGCCTCTTTTTTTACTGTATTTACCTTTCCGCTTCGCGAAGGGAATCCAACCACTGCTCTTCAGGAGCCGAATTCGATTGTACTCACCCAGAAAGCAGCGCATAAACTGTTTGGCAATGCTTCTGCGCTGAATCGACAGATTCAGGTTGATTCAACGAACTTTACCGTGACGGGTGTGATGAAGGATATTCCCTTTTTTTCCCATCTTCAATTTGACGCATTGGCCTCGTTTGCCACGCTGGAAAACACGCCACGTTATAAACAGGAGTTTGATAATTGGGAAAATATCTCCGATTCTTATGTTTATCTCCTGTTGCCACCAACCGGCGATGCCACCCAGATTCAGGCCGGTCTGGATCGGCTGAGTCGGGTTGAAAATGCTCGTCTGGCTGATGCAACAATCAAGACACATCTACAACCCCTGACCAACATCTTCCTGGGCCAGGATCTCCATAATGAGATCGGGCATAGCGTACCGCGTAGCGTGCTGTGGGTGATTATCGGACTCGCTATGGTAGCTATTTTATCGGCCTGTTTCAATTATACGAATCTGTCCATCGCCCGTTCGCTCCGACGCTCCCGCGAAGTAGGGGTTCGCAAGGTACTCGGAGCCCTGAAAAGCCAGGTGGCTATGCAGTTTGTGGTGGAGGCTGTCGTGATTGCGTTACTGGCCCTGTTGGTCTCCATAGGCTTATTTTTTGGTTTGAGGGCCGCTTTTTTGTCAATGGGACCAAGTTTCGCGCGGCTGGATGTAAGCCCCGTAGTCGTTGCTTCGTTTTTGATGTTGGCTGTGGTCGTGGGAATCCTTTCGGGTCTTTTGCCAGCGGTATCACTGGCCAGAATCAATCCGGTGCAGGTGTTGAAGAGCGCTCCCGCTCTGAAGTTGTTTCGCCACCTAAATCTGCGGAAGGCGTTGATCTTTCTTCAATATACGTTTTCGCTGTGCTTCATTGCCTCAACCCTAATTATCTACACCCAATACGATTATTTCATTTCGCAGGACTTGGGCTTTACAACCGAAAACATTGTCAATATTGCGTTGCAGGGTAATCCGGCCGATCGGGTTAAGAAAGAAATTGCCCAGTTAGCCGGTGTAAGTGGGCTTTCGCAATCTCAGATGGTCACGGGTTTAGGTAATTCGTATGATGCTTACGTCAAGTATACGGATTCTCAGGATTCCGCCATGGCTAAGATGAATGGAATTGACGAAAAGTACATACCGTTGCACCAGTATCAACTGCTCGCTGGTCGGAATGTATTGCCTAAGTCTGTACCGAGTGAAACAAGCGAAATTCTAGTCAATCAGCAACTACTGAAACGATTCAATATTGGCAACCATGATCCCCAAAAAGCAATAGGGATGTCGCTACTGGTGAATGGAAAGCCCATCAGATTGTAGGTGTTCTGAAAGACTTTCACTATGGCTCCTTGTATCAAAAAATTGACCCCACCTTTTTTCGCTATGCTCCTCAGGATGCCCGCTATCTGAATGTACGCATACAGGCCAACGATTCGCCCGCCACGCTGGCTCGCATTCAATCGACCTGGCGTGCCATTGATCGGGTTCACCCCCTTAAGGCGGGTTTATATAAGGATGACATCAGGCAATTTTATCACCCTTTAACCGTCATGAGTAAAGTCATTGGCTGCCTGGCGTTTCTAACCATTTTTATTGCCTCATTGGGTCTGTTCGGGATGGTCGTCTTCACGGCGGAGACCCGCCTGAAAGAAGTAAGCGTTCGGAAGGTGCTGGGCGCCAGTGAGGCGAGTCTGGTGTATCTTTTAAGTAAGGGATTCTTAAGCCTTTTACTCGCTGCGGCTTTCCTGGCCCTGCCTGCAACCTATTTGCTTTTTGATAAACTGGTTTTAAGGCAGATGGCCTATCATGCACCCATTACAGTGCTTGGTTTGCTGAGTTGCCTGGGACTATTTATGGTGATTGCGTTGCTAATCATCGGCTCAAAAACAATTGGTGTGGCGCGAAGCAATCCGGCCCAGGTGTTAAAGGCTGAGTAATTAACTAGTAGTCATAACAATACATCCACATGTCTACGTGTCCACTATGGCTTAAAACGTTTGCTCATACTGACTTTGTTTTCAATCCAATTGGGAAGAAGTGGAATTTCTTACATGTTACCTCAACCTACCTGGATGCCTGCTGTCACTCCAACTTTAGTATTTTTTCAAACAAGTGGATGTCTTCGTGAACGATTACCGGTAGACAACCTCTAAGGCCAATAATGCCTTTTGCATAGGAATATCGGGCTGAAATTGCCAACTATTCGTGAGTGGGAAGCCTCGGGAGGCCAATTATCGTGGCGTTTTAGGCGCTGGCATTTGCGCTAATACTTGTTTGAATGATCCCGCGTCGATACAAAACTCGCCCTGAAAGGGATTATCCATAGCGGCCGTTAGAAACAGCAAGGAGCCTAATAAAAGGGCTAACAGAACGGTCAGCAGTAAATGATAGCCTACATGATCACTCACGAAAAACCAGGTGATGATGATATTGACGAAGGCCCCTAAAATGATCACCCACCACAAGACAGCCGGCAAACTACTTTGATTCCCTTGTAACCGATCCCGGCGAACCTTGGCCAGTTCATTGTACTGGACCAGCGCCTGCTCATGAATTAGTCGTAACCCTGCATCCGTGGGCACAAAGTTGAATAACTCTCGCTTAAGCTGGTAGAGGACTTTGGTGCTCGCTTGGGGGGTATGTCCCTGGTGCAGCTGGGGCCAATCCTGATCAATGACCGCCTGGACGTAGTTTCGTAGATGCTGTTGTAAGCGTTGCCGTTGCGGCATGGGATACGCGCTCACATCCTGATAAATAGCGGCCGTGATGCCCGCTTCGTCATCGGCTTCCCCCGACAAGGTTTGAAAATTAGTCCACACACCGGCCGCCACTAACCCCAGGGCGATGCCGTAGATCACGCCCGATGCGCCCAGGAAGTAACTGACCAAATCATTTTGCTGTTCGTATTGATCCGCGTGCTGTCGAACCCATTTACGGGTCACTAGCATGCCTAGGGCCGCAATGGCAATGGTGATTCCAGTGGCGAGTAGAAAAAAGAGCCAATTGGGTAAGGCATAGATCCAATTCATCCGTGTAAGAAAGCGTAGTAAGTCGTGTCAAAGCTATTGAGAAAAGCTACTATTTTCAGGTAATAGGGTGACGATTAGGGGTTAAATAGCCATTCAACAAACACCTTCCAAGCAGGTAGATTGTTAAGATTTAGGAAGCATAATGCACTAGAGTTGGCTAGTAAGTTTACGCATTGAGTAGCTTCTGGTCAACGGCTCTTTCTGAATCGCAGTAAGACAATCTGAATGATAAAGCGTAATGCTGCCCAATAAGTCGATAGCTGGGCGAGTTTGGATGTGGGTTGGCAGGGCATACGGAAAAAGGAGTAAATGGATCAGGTGTAAAACCATTAGGTATGAAAGACTTACCCTACCCGTACATATGGCCTAATCGAGCAAGTGCTTTCAACGTTTCGACTGTTCGACGGCGGGAAACCAACACACAGATTCCGTTGGTTAGTTTTAAATAAATCACCTTGGCATCTTCCCGAATGACCTGGTCAACATACTGCGGATTGACCATCGTTGACTTACTGATGCGGATAAAATGGGGTAAGTGCTCCTCAAACCGCTTTAGAGTCTGACTAACCAACAGGGGTTTTGCCTCACTCTGTACGTTCATGATTGTATTATTACCATTGCCTTCGAGCCGACTGATGCGTTGTGCATCCTGGAGGTAACGGTAGCCTGGAATCCGTAATGGGGTTTCTTGCTGACTAGTCATGAATGAAGTGGCGAATTGCGATGCCAGTTAGTTGACTAACTAGGCTGGCTGAATCAGTACATTGACTAATATTTAAAATAAGGAGCTAAATGTCGGTTAGCTTTCTGAAGCAATTCTGAAGAATAGAATGAATTAGAGTGGCGCCCTCTTATCATAAAGGGTATTCTAAATTTGAGATGGCTAATTCCTGACAAAGTAGAAAAGCCCATACCAACAGTTTTCTAACAAGTTGGTAGTGTCTCAGTTTGAATTTCTTCGTAGACTGTCAACCACAGATGAAAACCCTACATATCGTTTTTAGGAAAGGCAAGGTGTTTAATCATGAATCGAACGGCTAACGCTGTATAAATGAGAAGTGCTAACGATTCATAAAAGGCTTCCCAGCGCTCAAGTGCATATACGCCCGTTTTATAATCTTGTACCCAATCAATTAACGCCCAACAATAACCAGCAAAACAAATTAACGTACCGCCCATAAAAAGGATTAACGATAAGTGCTGTTTCATAGTCTTCATTTAACGTTGTTTTAAGTATATTAAGGTCGGATTTTAATAAATAAATAGTTAATACTTATTTATTAAAATCTATAGTATAGTACTATAGATTTTAACAATACTTAAAAGTTTAATGAGTGTTTTCAGTCACTAACTAATCAGGTTTAGACTCGTTATAAATCACATCGGATGCCGCTTTATTTATCGGTCATTTCAACGGTCTCGCGGGTTCCATTGGACATTTAACAAATCCCGTTTCCATTGCTTGGGTTACGTATAGCATTTTATGCACCTTACTTGAACAGTCAAGCATAAAAAAATTTAAACTGAGACACTATCATAAAGTCCTCTCCATAATCCTGATTAAACACACAGAATCCCCCAATCAATCCGTGCCGGAGAGTATCCGGTGAAGCAAATTAAACGGCCACAAAGCGTCATACCCTTAAATTATTCGGCAGTATAAATGAACGATGGCCAAGTAGGAGGGGAGTTGTTTTCCAACGTAATCCATTCTGTTAGAAAATGCCGCATTTGCTAAACAGTTTGTCAGACACATTCGTCCAAAAAATGTTATCGGCGACTTATACCAATTGATCCGGATTCAGTCGAACGACCTGTGAACTTTCGGTCTGCACAAAGCCAGGCTGCCAGCCAATAACGATACCCAGAACGACTCCTGCTGATCCAGGCTAGCGGTCACCACGAACGGTTGCTTATCGACAAACTTCAACGCTCCAACAGGTAGCTGATCCGCGATCAACTGGCCGTTTTGGTGGGCAAACGGCTCTTCACCAGCCTGGGCTGTATTCGTTGTTCGCCCGGCAGAAAGGGTATTTTGTTCATGTGTTCTATGGAAAAGTCCAGTCCTCACTAGAAAGTACTATTGACGCCTTCAGGGCAGTTGGTTATACCAGTGTTGGCGCTGTGCGTACCGCGCCAGCCGCTGACCTGAAACAAATTTTTCAGTATTACGTAGTCGGCTCAGTTATCGACCTGTCTGCTTTTCTGACAAACGTTAATACGTCCTACCAGATAACATTGACTGAGAGACGGGCCACTCTCTACAAAGTCAGCAATACGGATATTTGTATAAATAAGGCCAAGATTGTAGAGGGGAATATTCCCATAACGGGTAGCGTGGTTCATATTATCAATCAGGTGCTGACGCCCTTTACACTTGGTGCAACAGATTTGATCCAGAAGAAGTCGGACCTGTCGTAGTTTACTGTTGCTTGGGTGGGCTCGACGATGCAAAATTTACTCAGTCAAAACTCGCAGGAGGCCACACCGTATTTGCCCCAAACAATGCCGCCTTTAAAGCCGCCGGTTATGCGAATGTTGCTGCCATTCAGGCTGCTGATCCAAAGATGTTAGCTGACTGGCTGGCTTATCATGTATTGAACTACCACGCCTTCTCGCAGACGTTCCAGTATAGATCTAATGTTGTGACGGCTCAGGGGACCAGCGTTCGGTTTACGGTTAATGTTAATAAAGTACCCATCACCGGCAAAGGCAATAGTACCAATGCAGCTATTTTGTGCCAGCTGATAGGGTAGCCAAGAATGGTGTCGTTCATTGTATCGACCGAGTGCTATTACTCAATTAATAGCGATCAAAAAGAGGTAGTAAAAAAAGAGTATCTAACTCACGAGTTGGATACTCTTTTCAGTTAGCTTAATTACTTTATTAATCGAACGTTTTTTTATATTAGTAATTTATCTAGACTAATTCTATGTGAAAAAATGGTAAATGAATGAATAAGAAAGATCATAATTAGGGAAAATACTCTTATAATCTCGTCCTAATAAAAGCTGTTTACTTTATATCTGATTTAATAAGTTGAGAATTAAATGAAAATCCTTGCTGGAATTTACCTGATGTAGAAGTAATACTGTCTTTATACTTGTCCATGAAATTCGTCAATTGTGTGGTGAGTATTGCCCAAATTTGATTTTTATATATGTAATAAGAATTGACAGTCCATAAACGTATAGTTCGGTACTACTAAAGCAAAATAGGTATTGTTGCGTGGCTATACATTTTTTAATGCCCGTTGCTGAATTATAGCCTGACTGACAAAAAAATGATAGTAGCTGGCAAACAATTTGCTTCTACTAGATGATACCACCATCACTCGCCCTACCCAATAGTGCTTAAAGAATTAAAAATAGTTATGCGCTATTCACTCAGTATTTTAGGCTTGGTAATCGGTAGCCTGGTGTGCCTGTTTGGTTATTGTGCCGCTTTGATTGACTGGGTACAAGATTACAAAACGGGCGTATACGCAAGTCATCAGATGGAAGCTGTACTCGAAACAGGGGCTATTTTACTGTATTCCTGTGGTGGATTCGAATTTGTCAGGCGCAAAGTGAAACTATAAGAATTAATTCCAAATCTTTTGGTGCAAGACTGTTAATTCTATGTACCCTAATCTGCACTCTTTAATTAAAAACCTGATTTTGTTAGTTGATAAATGACACGTATATGCCTAAAATAAATGGATCACCAACTAACGGACTTTTATATCATTTTACGCTTTTTTTCTAATTTGTCAGGCCATGTCATTCCAGGATTTGATGCTTACTTACGGCTACCCGATTCTGTTCGTGGGCGTTATCCTCGAAAGTGAAGCGTTTCTGCTGGTAGGTGCTTATTTAGCGCATAAAGGTTATTTTTCGTTGCCTGCTGTTATTGCGGTTGCCGCCTTTTCCTCGTTTGTCATTACGCAGCTACATTTCTTCCTGGGTCACCGATATGGTGCGCAGTTTTTGGCTAATCGTCCTACATGGCAGCAGCGATTTAGCCGGGTACAGTACTGGCTTAATCGATATGGAGTGGGTTTATTAATGGGTTTTCGGGTTCTGTACGGTCTCAGAGGGGTTATACCCGCAGCTATTGGCTTGTCGAGATTCCCCAAACTTCAGTTTCTGGCGTTAAATGCCATAGGCGCATTGCTATGGGCTTTGGTGGTGGCTTTAGCTGGAAATAGTATTATTGAGGTGGCTGAAAGATTGTTAACCAACCTTCGACAGCATGAGTGGATTGTTGTTTTGGGACTTGCTGGCTTGGGCGTCTTCTGGAGCCTGTATTTGCTCCACCGTCAAGCCAAAGTAAAGAAGACACTGATGCATAATGATAAGATTACTTACGACGAACTGGCCAATGGGGTTAGCGTAAACAAGTAGCGCTACCGGTCTTCAGAATTGCTTTAGAATCATTTCGTAGGTTTGATTCTTTCAAGCTATTGATGCCATTGATAACGCACAACGAGTTAAAGCATGGGCCCAGTGTAAAGTCTGAGTAGTACGGCTGGTTGAAAAAGTCAATGGCCTGCCTGTCAATATGTTGAATCATTTTAACCATGTACACTATGAAAAAATTAATGATTGCCTCAGCAGCTATTTTATTATTCTCAGGGATTAGCCTGGCACAGGACAAACCCAAAAAAGAGGTGAAAATGGACATGAAAGAAATGAAGCACGATGCTAAAATAGAAAAAAAAGAAGCTAAAATGGAAGGCGATTATGTGAGAGCAGATAGCGCCAAAAAGATGAAGCATACGGCTAAGATGATGAAAAAAACGGCTAAGAAAATAGAATAAAAAAGTAAAATTTAGTGGATTTATAAAAAACCTTCTGTATGAGAAGGTTTTTTTTATGCCGAAAAGTAAATTTCCTAATTTTTTGACGTACGTATTGGAATTTAAATAAATAAAATTTTGACTAACAAAATAGTAAAAATTGATCAAATTTATAATTAATTGGTTTTAACTAGGGCATTAAATTTAACTATTAATTATTTATTTCAATTCTTCAGAATTCCTTTAGATTTCAACTATACATTTGGCATGATTGACGCAAATACTTCCACTGTCACTACAAACCTGGATTTATTTTATGCAAAATAAATCCAGGTTTATTTCTTTTTTTCCTAGGCGTTTTGTTAAAGTACGCTTTATACTTTGTTAAAACCGTTGGACAGTATCTTATTTTTTACTTTTTAAAACGTACATTATGAAAACCTTTTCTAACTATTTAATTGCTACTTTTTTGGGAGTTTCTATCTTTTCCTGCAGCCGTCCGGTAGCTTATTTTCAACCGACTTCGCGGGAGCAATTTAAGTCAACTCAACCCAACGTGACTAGTGTTGCAAAAGAAACTCAACCGATAGCTCTGGAGATAGCCTCTACTACTAAAGCCCTACCCGAGCAGGACCTTTCGGCTCAACAGGTTGATCAGGCTAAACTGGCGATGAATCGGTTTGAAGCCTATGTGCGTAATGACAGCAAGCTGACGTCGAATAGGAAATTAACCAAACGTATGGCGCGCGTGAGTGAATTGCTGGCTAAGACCAACTCTCAGATGGATTTGTCGACAAAGGCTTTGTCTGCTCAAAAAACAACACTAGTTCAGCGTGTAATGCTGAAGCGTATTGACAAGAAAATAAAAAATCATTTATCACCTGAGCGGGCAATGGCAAAATCATTGCTAACCATTGGGGCAATCGTTGGTATCATAGGTTTATTATTAATCATTCTCAATGTAGCGTCACCATTGGGTATAATAGCCTTGGTCGTAGGTCTTGTTCTTGTTTTAGTGGATCTATTACGGTAAGTCATTGAACAGATACAAATAAATTAGCTCGCTTTGGTTGGCGTAAACCCATTCGTAAGGGGCTGAATAGTTTACGCCAATTTTTGACTCATTGTATTGGCAATCAAATAGTAGCACAATTTCTTTGACAGCTTCTGTGAACGTAGCTTTAAATCGGCAGGAATTGTACTTCAATAGGTAATACCCTAGTGGCCACTCTACAGATTTTCTAAAGAATCGTTGAGTACGTTTGATCTATTAGGTTTAGCGAAGTCTATGGAAAGTAATCTTTACATCATTTGCTTAAACTAAATAATAATAACTCAACACATGATAATTCTGTCAAAAGAGAGTTCCCAGTTATTGATCCCAGCCTATCGACACCTGCAAGATACTCAACTGATTACTCGGTTAGAGGGCAGGGGTAACTACACGGCCGTCTATTTAAAAGACAAAACGTATCCATTGATCGTTAGTCGAACCTTGAAATTTTTCGAAGACCAACTTACGGATTTCATTCGAATCAACAAGTCGACAATGATTAATCCCAAGCATGTCAATAGAGTGATCAGAGAAGATGCGAAAACAGTGTCTTTGCTATTAAGCGATGGCGTATTGAAACTGACTTCCCGACGTCGTATTGCCGACACACTAGCCCGATTGGCCAATTAATCTTTCCCTTAGTTGATCGCAATGTCTGGTCTTGATACAAAAGCAGCGTATCAAGACCAGACTGCTTTCGCCCGTTTTTCATAATAGATATTTATTTTCCTTGCTCTTATAGGAGGTGGGAGCATGCCTAAGTAGTTAATAACCAGACGGTATAAATCACATATATGCCCAAATTCACTCTTGCCCGTCAATTAGCCATTGGTTTGCTGGCCGTTTCTACTTGCTCTGCACAGACGACAAAATCAGTACGTTACCGGTCAGAAATAGGTGGCTATTATGCGGCATCTGGCCTAACACCTTTCTGGCTGCGATCGAATCAATACGGTATTGTCCCAGGCCAGACTCCTTTTATGACCATTCGTCAGGCGGTTTGGATGGATTATCACGGTACGCCCAAAAATAAACTGGACAGTATTCGGGCACGTAACCGGTGGATTGATTGGGGGTGGGGAGGAGAAGCCGTGTACAATGCAGGCGTTACGCAAAAACTGCTTATACCAGAAGCTTATGTAAAAGTAAAGTTTGGAAAAGGACTTGAATTGTGGGCGGGTAAACGGCGGGAAATCATTGGTCTGGTTGATTCTACCCTAACATCGGGTTCCTATGCCTGGTCGGGCAATGCGTTGCCGATGATGAAAATTCAGTTGGCCGTTCCTGATTACTTACCTAGTCGCGGATTATTTGGCTTTAAAGGTTTTTACGCCCACGGCTGGTTTGAAAATGATCGCCTGGTCAGAAACACAATGCTACATCAAAAAGCGTTGTATGCTCGGTTTGGTAAGCCGAAATGGAGACTCAAGCTCTATGGAGGAATTAACCATCAGGTCATGTGGGGAGGTAATACGAATCAGAATCTAAATCCGGTTATTAAAAATAATCAGCTCCCCAACCAGTTCAGCGATTACATGGATGTAGTCACCGCGAGTACGCTGGGTAACCGCACAAATGTTGATACCAATCGAATCAGTTCATTTGACCGCGAGAATCGCATTGGGAATCACCTTGGATCGGTTGATTTGGGAGCGGAGTATATAGCCCGCCGGTTTTCTATTTTTGCGTATCGCCAGAATCTTTATGAAGATGGCTCGCTGTTTCACCTCATTAATCTTCGCGACGGATTGAATGGGCTACGTATTCGAAATCTTCGCCCGGTCAATGCACACGGGTTTCAGCTTCAAACATTGCTTCTAGAGTACTTGTTCACTGAAAACCAGGGGGGCGACTTATTTCTAGACGATGCCGCGCACCGTGGTCGTGACAACTATTTCAACCATTCACAGTATGTAGATGGATGGTCACGCTTTGGTCAGACCATAGGAACCCCGTTTATCTCCCCTTCAAATGATAGCCAAAGCGGATTGCCGCGCTATGGATTCACCAATAATAATCGGGTGGCTGTTATGCACATTGGCCTTGACGGTCATGCCTACAATTTTCTGCACTTTCAGCTTAAAGCTTCTTATAGTGAAAATCTGGGTACGTATGCGATCCCCTTTGAGCAACCCGTGCACCAATTCTCGTCGATTTTAAGTTTATCCGCGCTACTGCCTATTCTCGGCGGTACATCGGCCAGTACATCAATCGCGGCCGATGTAGGCGATCTGTATACGAATAGTGTCGGATTTTATGTCGGCTTACGTAAAGAAGGTCAAATCCGGAAAAGGCAAAAGATATGAAAGTAGGTAGTAAGCTTAAGGGTACTATGATTTGGCAGGCTAATCTGAAGCAAGTACGTTTGTCTTCGGATTGTATTCAGTTTTGACGATTTACTTAGTGGTAAAATAGGTCGTATTTTATGAAAATATTGCTAATTGAGGACGAGCCTGGGTTGCTGGTGACCATGCAGCACTATCTGGAAAATGAAAGTTACCTGGTGTCGACAGCCAACAATTTTCGCCAGGCTTCGGAAAAAGTGAATGATTACATCTACGATTGTATTGTGGTGGATATTACGCTTCCCGATGGTAGTGGCATGTCCATTATAGAACAGTTAAAAGAAGCGCATTCGCAGGCCGGTATTATTATTATATCAGCCAAAAATTCCCTGGATGACAAGCTGAGCGGGTTAAACCTGGGTGCCGATGATTACCTAACAAAACCATTTTATCTGCCCGAATTAAATGCCCGAATTCGGTCGTTGATGCGCCGACGTCAGCACCTGGGTGAAACTCAGCTCACATTTGGGGAAATTGCAATGTTCCCAAATCGGAAAGAAATTAAGGTAGCTAATCAACCGGTTGATTTAACGGCCAAAGAATACGCCCTTCTGCTTTTTATGATTACCAATAAGGACCGTTTATTATCAAAAGAGATTATTGCCGAACACGTCTGGGGTGATTACATGGACAATGTGGATTCGCATGATTTCCTCTATACGCACGTCCGAAACCTCCGTAAAAAGCTACTGGCCTGTGGGTGCCCGGATTACATCAAGTCACGCTACGGGGTTGGGTACGTGTTGACCGCTGACGAATGAAACTAGTTCAAAAAACCACCCGCTATATATTTCTGGCCCTACTGCCTTTCGCGTTAGGGGGCGTTTTTTTATTGAATTACTTTATTCATCAAACCATTTCAACTGAGATCGATGAATTACTTCTGAGTGAATTCGAACAGGTAAAACAAAACCTACGTCAACATCCACCCGACGCGACGACTTTGCGTAACTGGGACCACAATCTACAGATTGCAATTGCAACTAACACCAGCACGAGTTCCCCCATTCTGATCGACACTACACTGGTAGATCCTCTCGATAATGAAGTCGTGCGGGTTCGTAAGCTATTGGCTACGTATGCCGTAAAGCAGCAGTATTACGTAATTACGCTGCATCAGCCGTACCTGGAATTTGATGAAATTGCCCACATCTTATCGATGGGGATTATTATCTGTTTTTTAGCGCTGGTCGCTATCTTATTGTTGTTTGAAGCAGTTATTTTACAGCGTATCTGGCGTCCTTTCTACACGATTATCGGCCAATTAATGAAATACCGCATTGATCAGTCGAAACCGGTTACGTTTCCTATCAGTGATGTAGACGAATTTGCTTTGTTGAGCCGGTCGCTTGAGGAGATGACCCGGCGATCGGGTCATCAATACCACCAGCAGAAACAGTTTGCCGACAATGCTTCCCATGAGATGCAGACACCGTTGAGTATATTATCCTTCGAGTTAGACCTGTTGCAACAATCCAGTCAGCTCACCGAAGCCGACTTGAATCGAATTCAGCGATCCCAGCAGACCATTAAGCGCTTATCGTCCATGAATCAGTCGCTTTTGCTATTGACTAAGATTGACAATCAGCAATTTATCCAGAATGAATCGATCAATATTAGCGAGCTGACCAATCAGTTAATAGAAAACTATACTGATTATGCGGCTCATAAAGGGATGGTCTTGAACCGACTCATTACGGATAATCCTAATCGAACAATGAACCGGCAATTAGCCTTTGTCCTTTTTTCTAATCTGATAAAAAATGCCATTCGCCATGGAAGTTCGAACACGTCAATTTTGATTCAGGTTACGGTTCATTCGTTTATTATTACCAATCAAGGCGACCCGCTCCCTTTTCCAGAAGAAGACATTTTCCAACGGTTCGTTCGAAACCAAGCATTACCTCAGTCAACGGGTTTAGGATTAGCCCTTGTTAAAGAAATTGCCAATCAGTACGGAATGACTGTGCAGTATATGTACGATGCCCAGATCCGTCGGCACATAGTTGAGGTCACCTTTTCATAAGCTTTTGATAGACTGATTTGAGTCAAAATTTTAAAATTTAATGTTTCAACAGTTGGTTGTACTTTCTTGAATCAAGATTGAATTCACTTATTTCTCGGCGAACTGCGAGGAGCAGGAATCGGTACTTTAGGTGGTTTATCCACAGGTTTTTCTTTAATCTCGATCTGATGCTGGCTTCGCCCGGTGGCATGCTAGGTATTGGACCCGGGCAAAGCATCGAACTGCGGTATGGGCACTACGTTTGCAGTAAGGGTATGGTGGCTACTAACTTAACGATTTTAGCCATACTAAAATAAAGAGACTAAGTAACGCCTACATTACCCAGTGTCTTGTCCTGATTTTATACGGACGTTTTTTTGAACGGTGGTCGGGTAGGAGAGAAGTAGCGGTAATTGTCCTTTTTTGCGTCCAATAAACCCGTTCACTTTAATAGTTTAGCATTTCTGGTT
This sequence comes from Spirosoma jeollabukense, assembly GCF_054777855.1. Taxonomy (NCBI): domain Bacteria; kingdom Pseudomonadati; phylum Bacteroidota; class Cytophagia; order Cytophagales; family Cytophagaceae; genus Spirosoma; species Spirosoma jeollabukense. Next base: position 48,053 of record NZ_BAAHAD010000013.1, on the reverse strand, counting down.
GTAGTTTGGATTAATTGTACGATTTGTTGACCAGTTTGCCTATGTCAACTTTTTTGTAAAGTAGCTCATTATGTAATTTGATCAATTTTTACCTGTCGATATAAATTTGATTATTTAAATGGATTGAACTCCTCCTTAGGTCCATCTGATGGAGGCATTGAAACCTGCTTTATCAATTCTGCTCGATCTTTGGTAAGTAGTTCAAAATTGTCTTTGGATTGGTAAATTATATTTTGAAGATCTTCCTCGTTTAACTCTAATTGAGTTTCAGGATCAGATGTTTCACTTTCCGAAAGTCTTTCTATTAAAGCGAATTGAAAAGCCCGTCTTTCATCGTCAGTTAAATCATCAGTTAATGATTCAAGCGTTTCTGCGCTAGCTTCAGCTGCTTCTTTTGAAACGGCTAAATTCGGGTTACTGAGGAAAAGTCGCATTTCTCGTTTGTGTAGTTTAATTAATTGACCAACTACCCCAGCTGTATCGGATTCGCTTTCAAAAAAAGGGTGGTAATATTCATCAGGGTCACTAAAGAGTCGATTTAGGGTAGGCAGTATAGGTGATAAAGGACCGCCTGATGGCCATGAGTTTCTTTTTTCCCAAAGCTTTAGTATTAGCTCTTCACATTCTTTGGCGGCACTTTCCTGAATCGTAGCATCAGTAGCTGTTTCGACCCGATCCATTAGTTCCGCTACTCGGTGGGACATCCATCGTTCAAGGACGCTTACATCTTTATGGATACCTAGTTCATGGATTATTCGTTGGCCAAGGCGAGCAACATTGATCCACGGTTTCGAGGCTTCCGTCTTGGCGGAGGATGAGTAAGATGTGTTTTCCATGGTCATAATGATTTCGCTTTTCTCGGGTTGAGTCATGGTAGTTACGTTGTAATCTAACGTCAATCAATAGATCCTGATTGGTTTGGTGCATATACTCAAGCAACTTTTTTCTATTCATCCAGATGCGATGACCCGATGAGTATGGGTTATTTTTGTGGTAACGCTCATTCCGCAGATCATCATTCCATACTTCTCGTTTAATCACAACAGAGTTATTAGCATCTTTGAAGTTAAGAAGCTTATTATCAGCAGATAAGGAAAGTCCAGATACTATTTTATCTGCTGGTATGATAGGCAGTCGGCTTATTTTCCGCAGGCTCCCATCCGTCTCCTCTAGTCCCTCATCAACAGAATCAATTTGTTGAATAATTGGCTCCACTAAAAACTCAGAAGATAAATCAGTTATCCAATCCGCATCTTCATGGTGCTCTTTGAATCCAAATGTTGGAAAAACGAATCGAGATGGCTCACTTAATTGTATCGCACGCATAAAAGATGTAGCCATGTCCGGGTTTACCAGCAAGCTTTCTACATAACTATGACCAGAATAAGTACTGTCGCCAAAATCGTAGTCTCCATAAATGACTATCCAGTCCTCTCGGCCTAATTCCTTAATGCCCATACAACTAAGAAAATCATCGCCTGAGCGTTGTTCCCAGGGGGATGGCATTTTACCCCAGCACTCGGGTCGTAATGGGATAGGGCTTCGAACATCCGCTAACCATCCTTTATTTAGCGAATTTGACAATCGGTCGTCAACCCATTGATCCCAATATGAAATCGTATCGTTATCGGAATAATTTTCCATCAATACACTACACTGATCAACTAACTCTCCAGCCGTACACATAAGGGCATTCAGAGTCAGGTTCATTTTCAGGGACTCGACAGTTGGTTCATCTGTTTTATAATAATATTTTAGGCGGTGTTCATATCGGTTTAGGTAAGGCCAATTCTTTTCGCAATCCTCATTCGTATACCCCCAACGATCACATATCCATTGTTCAGTTAGTACAGCGATGGTATTACTTCCTTGAACAAACACGTCGCCTAATCGTCTAAACCAGTATTCTTCAATATCGAAATGATCAAATTTAAAACGATCAGCTTTTTTCTTGGCGAGATTTAGTTCATCGCCTAACGCTTCATATCGCCGACGGTCGATTAAATATTTGGTAGGCTGGTTTACAAGTTCAATTGCTTCTAATGTTTCTGAAATCAATTGAGGATAAACTTGCTGTAAGCGGAGTATAGTCGAACGGGCAAGTCCTCGTATTTGTATATGCGGAAGCGACTTGTTTAAGGCATGTTTTACAATCTCTTCGGCATATAGAGCAATTTGATCGGGTATTTCAAAAGCTAATTGCTCCAACAACAACAGTAGCCAGACTCTAGCCGACATCCAATAAAAATCATTTTTATCAGGAATCAGTGAGCTGGTGGTGTGTGAAAGCCTTAACAATGTAGCTAGAAGATCGCTTCGCTGTGAGCTATTTGAGTTCATAGTTAAAATGTCTCGCATAGCATGAGCGGCTTGCCATCGTACTCGTTTGTCTGGATAACCAAATAGGTACCAGGCCAATTCAGCCAGATTTTGTATCGGTGGAATCGAAAGTGCCAACGGATCGTCAATCAACTGAGTAAAAGGCAACGTTTTGCCATCATTGATCAATTGCTTCTCCAATCTATCCAATAGCCAGGTTATCAACTCACGTGCTGAGGTATCCTCTAACGTATCGGTTGTGGCCTGAGCAATACGGCACATCATTTCAGCACTTAGATAATGGAGTTTGTCGGCTACACCAGGTAGGAGTAAGGCCGCGCGGGATGAATTGGCCAAAGGCAAACGGCAAACGGATTCCACATGTGAAGGCCATTCTCCTTGATTCGTCAAACGACCTATATTTCTTGAAAAGAAATGTGGCAAACCTGTTATAGCCCATTCATTTACATTATTATTTCGCTGCCAATCTCTAAGAAAAGTTGCTAATAAACTTACCGCAAGATCTTCACGGCTGTCCTGAAACAGTTTTAAATTGCTGATCAGGCTGAGGAAATCAATTCTTTGTGAATATGAAATTCGGTTTCCTAACTCTGTTAAACAGGAAGCTAGTTTTTTTTCTCCTACCTGAAAATACAAATCATCACAATCCTGAAAGGCTTTCAAATTACCTTGAGTTGCTTTTGAGTACCAATCGTTAGCCCTTTTTTTAGCTTCTATTTTATATTCGCTTTCTGGGTCTGTATTCTTGACGGATGGATGCAATGTTGACACAAATGAAAGTGCTTGTTCTAATTGCTTCACTTCATCAAGTTGACTCAGGTTATTCGCATTAGCCCAATCGACTAATTTTTGGATGGCTTCTTGACGAAAGTTAACTGGCGCATCTCGCAACACCCATTGACAGAGTTTTTTAAAAATGTCTTGAATATCACCTTCTCTGTTTGGCCACTTTTCTCGCTTTGAAATATCTAACAATGTCAATGCGTGGGAAGTGTAGTTTCGTCCATCACCCAGTAATCGTAAAAAGGGCACGGTGATGTTCGCTGACCACTGATTCATGGCTGTTGCCCCAGTCAATAAAGGTACTATTGCATCATCTAACGGACAGATATTGCGCATATCCCACCGGCTGCTAAGCCGAAGACCTGCATTTATATTTAATCGTGCTACTGCCTCAATTGTATTTTTTGTAGGTAGTACTATGTCGTCTGATATATATGGCTTATACCCTTCAACTAACGCAGCCTGCTTAGCTCCCAGCTGATGTCCTTCTATAGAATTAAAGCTCGATGTATATCGCCCGAGAAGATGAGCACTGATGCCAAGACGGTAGGCGACCTCGTCGCCAACACCCTGATCAGCAGCCTCTACAGCTCTTCTGTAAAATTCCTGACTGAGATCTCTATCATAGGGGAAAGCAACGATTGAACAATTTAATAATATCTCCCAACGGTCTTCGACTGCTATTGAATCATCTTGTGCATCATCAGCTGCTTTTTCCAGCCAACTCAGCGCAAACTGTTGGTATTCTTCTAAATGCACTATCTCTTTTGCTAAGCGTATCCAAAGTTCACGCGCCTGAAAACGGTTTGTGCAACGTGGTGCTTCTTCAAATAGTCTACTTAATAAATCTCGTTGACCTGGCAGATTCGCTAAGGCAATACCCCCTCCTAATAACCAGTTCCGTTGCTTATCAATAAAATATAGGCGATTACTTTCGTGAAGGGTATGTAAGGCTGTTAGTCCTTCCTCGATTTGCTTACTGATCACTGTTGCATCTGCCGAGCCAACAATCGTTTGTGCCCGTATAGTATATACTGGTAAAACGAAACCTATTTTCTCAACAAATCTTCTTCGGTCGGTGTCGTATCGATCAGGAGTATACGTACCTTTTTTTGTCTCGTCTGTCTGACGGTGCTTCTCAGGTAATAATTCTTCGATCGTTAAAACAGTCTTTTGTAAAGCGGCTTTAAGAGTGACTGACCTTAATGCATAAATAAACTCTTTAAAGTCACCATGCTCTAAAGGTGCTCTGTTTGGAAATGGATGTACCAATTCATTAATGACATCCGCGATTATTGCTTTGTCAACTTTATAACGGGCAAATAGCTCAGCTAAAAGTAATGGCCATTCAGGCTCTTTATCATCTAGAATTGATTGACTAGATCGATCTTCACGTTGAATAAGTTTCTTTTGAATCGCGATCTGAAGACGACGAGCAAGCCTATCAATTCTAGCTTTTTGAATAGTCCGCCCTTCTTCCCAAAGGGCTGCTACAACAATACTTTCGCCTAGCACTGTTAATTTAAGATCAGCTAGACAACGCTCTATAGCGTCATCTTTTAACCTTATAGCAACATTTTTGGTCACTATGGCCAAACTATATAATCTTGCCTGTATGGGCGTCCACCCATTGAGCGATTGCTTGGCTGCTTGTGAACCATAAAGCCAGAAGATTGCTTCTGTTTCATTGGCAATGTCGTTTATAGTTATTCTCTGGTTATACCGCTCATCTTCAGATAATTTCATGTACCGACGAATCCATACCCGCCCTTGTTTGAGATGATCTTCAGCTAATGCACGCTGTGTTTCATCTTTAGCATACGTAGCGGCCAACTTGAAATGCATTGATCCCAACCAGCGAGGTTCATAGCTATTCTCATCATCTCTGTCAAAATAATCAGTGAGGTTACCAGCATTGCCGAAATAGTTCGCTAAGGTTAAATTCGCTAGTACCAGGCTTTTAGCGGCATCATTCGTTCGGGTTGTTTCAGCGGCCAATAAAAGCAATTTAACTCCTTCAGCATCGCGTTTCAATCGAGCAGCTGCCTCTATAGCCAGTTGCAGTCGGCGTCGATAAGTTTTTAGGCGTAGCAGACTATCCGTTATAATATCAAGAGAGGGGCCATTAAGTCCTAATTGGATTAAATCCTCATATCGTTCTGCCTCAACATAATGGTCGGCTACAACTAAAGCTGCATAGATATCAGTTTCTGCTTTTGAGGTAAAATAGTCTGCTAATTGGAAATGAGTTTCTTTAAGAATTTGTACGGTTTCAGTTCTTGTCCGGACATGCGTTTCAAAATCTTCATCACGAAAATTAATCGTTCCCTCTTCAAACACGAGTCCAGGCCGCAATGCCTGACAGAAATTTGTTGCAGCTGCTTCAGAAATGCCACAGGCACCGGCAAAAACGTCTATCGGTATTGGTCGTTGTAGACAGATTAGGGTGGCTAATTGACGATTCGCTTGAACGGGATCAGGCTGGTGTTGAACAGCATCGCGAATTAAGTCTTCAAAAATTTCATCAGGAATTAAATTAGCTTGACGAAAAATATAGAGAAACCTCGTAAAGTCAGTCCCTAGCTTTTGTGCTCTTTCGAGTAAGTACTGTTGGACTCGGGGGTTGTGGCGAGTACGAGTATGAAAAGCTTCTATTGTTTTTTGCTTTGCCGCCGGAAAGACTTGCCTTAAATGGGTTGCTGAAGCGTCAAGCCCAAACCCGTTTAACTCAAAACGTATTGTGTCTTTTGTCGCTTGTAGCGAATCAGCACGGGCAGTACGTGCTGTCATGACCAGTCGACAGTTAGACGGCATATCAAGTTCCCACAAATGAGGAACAAACGATCGCTTTTCGCCCTCTTTTTCCGCTTTCATAACGGAGTTGTCAGCGGCATCAATCATAAGCACTAATAGGCCCCCTGCGGCAGCAACAATTTGGGCTGCCTTGTTCAGACGGTCCTGAAAAGTAGTAAGCTGGTCAAATTGGTTTGAGGGTTGTTTAATCAGATAAGGAATACCTGTTTGGGCTGATAGTTCATTACTAAGCTGAAGCAAGGCTCTCTGTAAGGTGTGCCGACCAGAATTTATTGAATAATAATCTCCGCCACCGTAACAATCATACATAATGGCCTGTGAACCAGCGGGTAAATGGTCCTTAACTTGTTGCACAGTTGTACTTTTTCCTACGCCAGCGACACCATGGGCCAATATACGTTTGTGTTTAATGACTGTCTGTGCTAAGTCCTTAGCCTCTTCTGTTCGTATCAGTTTTTCTGGAAGGATAAGCCAGGATGGCTCAGGGAATAAATCACGTATGGCAAAAATTCCTAGTTCGGCTAGAATGTCCCCAGGGATTAATCCAATTGATTTTTCTTTATCGGGTAAAGCTTCTTTACATACTAAATCGGTTAATTTTAGCAATACATCCTTCCTGTCTCCTGAATTGACAGACATCGCTATTTCCTGCATCATGGTTAGGTGCTGCTCCATTCGTGAGTCTTCACCACAACCACTCAGGTCTAGAACTTGCAGAAAATTAATAAAATCAACTTCTGATAAGTTGAGAAACTCGTGAAGTTTCTCGACGTTCTTCGTAAACGAGACTGGTTTTTTCGGCAGTTTATCAATTAATTCTTGTAGCTTGGTAAATGGCCTAGTTTGAGTCGTAATAATCGACTGGACAGTAGTAAGCCAAGTCTCTAGTTTAGGATCTAAAGGCTGATTACTAACCAGCCGAATTTTTGTCTTCCTGACAATATCAGCTGGTGAAAAACCATTACTTATTAGATCCGTATAACTGGCTGCCAACCGCTGCACAACAGAATCGGTTGAATCGGATGAACTGCGTTCTCGCAATCGACCGAGCGTCCAATCTTTATCTGGATGCCGTGTACTATATTTTAACTGAGAGATGATGACCTGATCCGCTTCGGCAAAATGCTCTCCGTGATAATATTCCGTCAGGTCAGCTGCTAGAAAGTGATCCTCATCAGGGGACAGATTGGCCGTATCGTACTCATGAACGCCCTCCATTTTAACGCAGGTAAGCGAATTGTCTGGAGAAAGCATAGAAATCACTTTTCGCGTCGCCCACAGAACATGAAAGTCGTGTCCTGCATTAGAATCCCGAACACTGGTTGGCTTACGACTTTTCTTTGCTGATTTATCCTTGGTTTTAGGTGTGGTTTTGGTTGCGGTCGATTTTGAAGTCATTCTAGGAAATGGGGTTCTATCTCCTAGTTAATTTACGAAAATTCTCGATTAATTGCTACGGTTCAACTTGCTTACTGCACCACTTTAGTCAACTTTACCTAATTTGATTTTATAAGTAGTACGATCTAGTGTACATTGGTAGAGCTTAATTTTTGCCAATGCCGATTTTTCACTAATGAACTTACTGATATCCATTTTTAATTGTTGAGGGCACTTAGCTCCCAATACAACCCGATCAATACTGTCTATTGGATAGTTGAATAAATAGATTTGATCAACTGATACCTGTTTTATCAAATCAGCTCCCTCGAGTAATTTGATCATTCGCCATTCCTTCTCGTATTTCCAATTGAGACTTTTAGTCAAAAAAATTTGCTGTATCAGTTTAGGGACTGCTGTTGCTTCATCCGCTTCAGGATCGAAGAAGGCAAGGCTTGGCCTTTGCTTAGTATAAATTACTTTCTGCAGAAAATTGGTTTGGTCAAGATCTGATTTTCGTTGGTTAAAGTAGGGATGGTCAGATTTGAAGCCAATGGCGAATCCTTTATGAGAATCAGCATAGTGAGACCACATTAATTCATTGTCAGGCTTCTCAGTTAAGCATAATAGACCAAACTTACTGTTTAAGTCTTTTTGCAGCGTATCCTGATAATGATCTTTTATGCCATCCATATTCAAGCCGACAAAATCGCTAAAGATTGACATCAACAAGGGCTGCGTAGCAGTTAAAGCCTCTTCAGGCTTTGTTACTTTAAGCAGCTGCGCAACCTCTGGAGGTAAGTTATGTTCCTCTATAATTTGGTTAATACCTTGACTAAAATTCGTAAAGAACTCTTTCTCAAAATCGGGCCCAGAAAAAAGTGCTTCACCAAAGGGCGTTATTTTATCCCGCTCAATTAAGGCATCAATATGCGGTGTCACTTCAAATGGATCATTAAATGAGCTTGGCTGCGTGAACCGAAGCATACCATTCGTTAAGGTTTCTAACCTGGATAGGTATTTGTAAAGTATCATATCATTACAAAATGCTTAGGCCAATCCATATACAATTAGAACTAAGTTGGGGTTGAAACTTACATCTGGCCAGCTTAAATATACTACATTTACGGATATAATATGGATACAATACAGATATGACGTTTGAAAATAAACTACAATTTGACTTTGCTAAAATGCAGGAGGTTATCCGTCGGATTGGCGTAATTGATGCGTTTAGAGGAAAGTGGGGGGCAATTGAACAGAAGAACAACCGATATCTACGCGAATTACGACGAGTAGCTACGATTGAAAGTATAGGCTCATCAACGCGAATCGAAGGCGCAATTCTGACCAACGATGAAGTTGAAAGGCTCGTGCGCAATGTGAAGATTACCGAGTTTAAGACGCGCGATGAACAAGAGGTATTTGGCTATTACGAAGCGCTGGACTTAATACTAGATCATGCAAAGGAGATTAACCTATCGGAAGCCTATGTCAAGCAACTGCACGGTATTTTGCTCCGGTACAGCGACAAAGATCAGCGACATCGGGGTAGCTATAAAACACTCTCGAACCAAGTTGTAGCCAATTATCCGGACGGGAGTCAGCGGATAATCTTTAACACAACCGCTCCGCATCTAACAGAGACGGAGATGTATGAGATGATTGAGTGGGTGCGTACTAGCTTAGATAATGAACTCATTCATCCATTAATCATCATTGGATTATTTATCTATGAATTCTTGTCTATACATCCCTTTCAGGATGGAAACGGTCGTTTATCGCGGCTGATGACCACGCTGCTATTATTAAGAACAGGGTATGATTTTGCTCAGTATGTATCATTTGAAAATATCATTGAACAGCGAAAGGCCGACTATTACCGAGCGTTAATGGCTGGCCAACAATATCGTAATACGGATAAAGAGGTGATTAGTGAGTGGATAATATTCTTTCTAGACTGTTTGTTAACATTGGCTAATCGTCTGGAGAGTAAATATGCATTGTACAAGGATAAGGGAGGATACCTAAATGACCGTCAGCAGCAAGTACTAGCTGTATTGCAAGATCACCAACCAGTCAAGATTAGTGATTTGGCAGCCCTGTTACCTGATATATCCATAAATACATTAAAAAAAGATTTATTATATATGGTGCAACAAGGCATAATTGAACGAATTGGTGAATTAAAAGCAACAGTTTATTTAGTAAAAAATCGCACATAAAAATTAATTAGAGATATAAGTATCGTTCTTAGCATCAAGGATCCTATGAGCAAGTCTAGCAAGCATCATTATCTACCTCAATTCTACATTAAGGGCTTTACTAATAATGAAAAGCAACTATATATATACAATAAGAAAAAGGATACTATAAGTCAAAGGCCGATTGCTCCTGGAGGAATATTCTATGAGCTTGATGCCAATACAATTGAATTGCATGGCGAAGTAAGTTATGAGTTAGAGGATGTATATTATCGTGATATTGATAATAAATTTTCAAAAACTATTGAAATATTTCGTAATGAAAAGAATGCGGAGACTCTTTTTATAGAAGAAAATAAGATTGCAATTTCGTTGTTTTTTATTTCTATATTTTGGCGTATACCGACAACAAGGTATTTGATAAATAATCTTGTCCAAAACGCAGATTTGACCTTTACATCAAAGAACACGTCTTTATTTCTTAATTTAATTGAAAATAAAAATTACAAAAAGGATCCTTCTTTTTTAAAAGTAGCTAAAGCGGCATTGCTTTTTGAGAGTGTGTATAAACTATCGGGTCCTCCTAAAGAAACAGCCTATTATAGAATAACGGATTTTCCCGAAAAGACGCTATTGTTGGGAGATTATCCGATGCTCTATAGTGAATTTCCTAAAAGTTTTAATGATCTTTATTACGCTGATCATATTTTTCCTGTGAGCGCGACAAGGATTATTACGAGAACAACACGTGAACTGAAACCAATGAGCATCGAATCACAGATACCTATAAATTTGGCAATAATTAATCAATCCTCAACGTATATAGCATCGGCAAGCCTTAAGTTTTTAACAATGATGATTGAATATTATAAAGGCCTTAAGGTACTTGGTAAATTAAATACTGAATTGGAAAAAGTCTTTGATTATATGAAATAGGGTTATATAGCCATTTTTCCAATCGAAGACTTTTGTTAAATTTTTTACTCCAATTAAGAGTGAAATTAATATATATATAAAAGAATCAATGAAATAACTTTTTACAAATCAATTATGGCCTGCTCGTCTTTTAAAAATGTCAGCTCAACTTCAATATCAGAAGATTGAATTGAGAAACTTTCTAAATGCATACTAAATAATAATTTTTCTGTACTAGTATGGCTATTGTTTTCCTTAGCCTTTTTTAAGATAGTTTGCAATGAAACATTTGAATGTTTTAAAATATACAGAACTCTATTCCAAGTGTATAAATCAACAATAAATACATTTTCAGGCGGCAAAGGATTATAACCAACAATATCTCCATATTGTGTAATTCCAACTTGATATAAATCTCTAAAATCACTCCAGAACAATTCTTTATATGTCAATATGACGCCCCATGCTTCTGTATTTGGCGATAAATTGCGTGCAGCGGTTTGCAACTGTTTGAAATATGCTTTAAGGAGCGACTCCTTGAGGGATTTGAACAATATAGTATCTGTAGGATTGACAGCTGCATAAGGCTGAAGTTCAGTGGCTTTGCACTCAAAAAATATATTCTCGTTCTCTAAATAGAAGTCAACGACATTCGAACCTTTACCTAATATTTTCCTCAAAGAAGTTTCATTCTTAAAAACAATATTTAAATCTTTTAATGACAACTCTATATACTTTTCAATTCGACCACCGAATTCAGTTGTAAAGTCTTCATCGCGTAAAAAATCGTATATATAATAATCAAGGACGTATTTTAGCAGGCCATGATTCACTAAATAACAATTACCTTTATAAAATAGGAAAGGAAATCTAGTGAAAAAAGAAAGTCCTAGTGGTTGTATTTCTAAATTCCTGATTTCAGTTTTAGTAGATATTGAGCGTTTATCTTTTGAAGAGAAATTTACAGTTAATAGATCAAAGAATGACTCAACAGCTTTTTCTGATGTATACTCACGCAGCACATGTAATAATTCAGGAAGTAATCTATTGCGGAATATATATTTATGTTTGATGGAACTTTCAGAAATGTAAACAAGATTTATTACATAAACAATTCGTATAAATTCTTGAATAGTTAATCCGGCTTTTTTCTTAAAAGCTTGTTCAATATCATAATTACCATTTAATGTACAAAAAAGCTTTAGTTGAGATAAGATATCGCTAGTATAAACGTTTCGTTGTAAGTAAAACTGTTGACTATATAAAATCTGAAATGGTTTAAAGGTTTTATCTTCTTTAAAAAATCTTCCAACATGCTCATCACTTACTTCTGTTATTCCATTAAACAATGTCTTAAATCGGCTGCTTGTAAGCTCCTTTAACTTGGATTTGCTACCTGCAAATTCATATGCCCATCTCATTAATGTAAATAGACTCCAACTGGGAAACTTCGAAGTAAGCAATTCATCTTGAATAAGTGGAAGACATTGATCCATAATTGCTTCCAACGTATATTCTCGTATGCGATTTCGTAAATAGTTGGCTGTGTATAGCATTGTAAAAACAAAAACGACCTATTTCAAATAAAATCAATGCAGTAAGATTAATTTACTTAAAGTATTCATTAATGATTGCTGTCGATTTTTCGTAAATTTCTCCATATTTTATTGTTGAGTTGTTTTTTAGCTTTTGACTAATAATAAAATGTTCCACTTCGCTTAATTCATACTCTATCACTCCGTATCTTTGTGCGATATTTTCCACCGTGTCCTTTCCCCAGATATCAATAGCGTTTCCATCATGGTCTATGGCAAAACTATGGACATAACCTGGTTGACTAAAACCGAATAGATCACTGTATTTTTTAGCAATTAGTGCTACAGGTTTGTAATTTTTTAAATCACTTAGTGCATTTGCAAAAGGATTGCAGTGCCCGAAGGTAAAATTAGCTGCAATATGTGCAGGGACATTAGGATCTTGTCTTTTAGGGATTTTCCTTAAAAAGTCTTTATTAGCAATAATCATTTTTTGAGCTGTGATTATTCTGTTTTCATCAGGCTTTACTCTCAATGGTAAACTGAATAATATGCTTTCGCCATAATATCTTGTTGCAATACCGCCATGATTTGCTCCTCGTTTTTGAGCTAGTGGTTTAATAATGTTCTTTGTAAAAGTTGCAAGAGACTGCTTGCCTTTGAAATCATATATTTGATTGGCGTTATTGCCGACATATACACGTAAAGATTTCATGTTTTCAGCGACTTCTTTATCGTTAGTAGGCGTCCACCAATCAACGTGTAACAACTAGCCAGTAATTCTGCTTAAAGCAATTGCAAAATTTACTCCATCAGTAACTTCCCAATCTCGAAGAATGTAATCTGGAAACTGTGTAGTTTTCTTTAATTGTTTTGCCATAGAAACAGGGGTCTCTTAAAAAATACCTATGAAAAGGATAACTGAATTATTGTTGGGAGGCAAAACTAGCCCATTAATTCAATAACCCGTTTTACCTGCATGACATGGAAGGGTTTACCACGACGAGTGCGAAATCCATTGGTATTGAGTGTCTCAGCGATCTGACTCCAGTTCTGACCCGCCTGCCGTAGTGAGCGGGCCAATGTAGCGGCCCTTCGATTGTTTTCATCTTGACGAGCATTGGCCTGACGAATCTGACGGCTTTTTAGGATAGCAGCTTCCGTTAAATTTTGGGGATTGCCCAATTGAGTACCCTGACGCTTCTTTTCAGCAAGGGCCTTACGAGTACGTTCGCCGATTAATTCTCGCTCGTATTGAGCCATGGTGGCCATGACGCCGATAGTGAGCGTATTGGCTTCGGGCATATCGGCACAGACAAATTCAATACCTGAGTCTCGAAGGGTAAAGATAAACGCAACGTTCCGGGTCAGCCGGTCCAGCTTAGCAATTAACAGGATTGCTCGTTGCTCTTTACAGTAAGCAATAGCAGCCAGCAGTTGAGGCCTGTCGTTTTTCTTACCTGACTCAACGTCTGTAAATTCTCCCACAAGCACTCCGCTACTTCCTAGATATGTATTGACAGTTGAGCGTTGGGCTTCTAGGCCCAAGCCACTTCGTCCCTGTTTCTGGGTTGATACCCGGAAGTAGGCTACGTAGGATCGCTGCATCATTAGATCAATATATTGATAGTTTGTGTCCAAAATAATGTTCCACGGCACAAAAACTAAGATTCATGGCTTAAAGATACTCAATTTAACATTTATTGAACGTACATTTAAGCCTTGTAAAGTAAAGAAGAAACTATATTTTTGAGCAGACAAAGCAAAGAAGTTATGGTTTACCATGAAGTTCAGTTTCTCACACCCGTTCAGGGGGAGTGGATCAGCGTCAACGGATTTGATGACTCGACCGGGGCACTTTTACCCCTTTCCGACTCGGCCGAGCAATTGAGCTTAGGAGAAGCCGAAACCAGACTAATGGAGCTCTCCAAGAAATACCCCTTTCTGACCTTCCGGATTAATAAAGTAATTCTGTAAGGTGATGGCCAAGAAATCAATCCCTGCCCTGGTTAGTACAGGTCTTACTAAATACGTTGCTTACTACCGGGTATCGACCAAAGCACAGGGTGATTCGGGATTGGGATTGGAAGCACAACGAACGGCGGTGGCCGGATTTATTAAAGGGGTCATCCTGGCGGAGTATACCGAAGTTGAATCGGGTAAGAATAACCAGCGCCTTCAATTGGCAGAAGCTATTAATAGAGCCAAGAAAGAGGGGGCAATTCTGGTCATTGCCAAATTAGATCGACTTAGCCGCAATGCCTCGTTTATCTTTACCCTTCGGGATTCGGGGGTTAACTTTCAGTGCGTCGATTTGCCCGATGCCAACACCCTCACCATTGGCATCTTTGCCTCACTGGCTCAACATGAACGGGAATTAATCAGCGCCCGTACCAAGTCGGCTTTAGCGGCTAAGATTGCCCAGGGGGCTAAACTGGGTAAACCGGAAAATCTAACAGCCAAGGGTCAGCAGAAAGGCGGGGAGACCACCCGGCGTAATGCGGTAGCTGACCCGGCCAACCGGCGGACCTTATCTGTCGCCGATATGATGTTCAAGGCTGGCAAGAACTATTCTCAAATTGCCGACTACCTCAACCAGTCAGGCTTTCAAACCGTACGAGGTTGTACTTTTCAGGCCACTCAGGTCATGCGCTTACTCAAGCGACTACAACAGACCGGATAGGGCTGGGCCCCTAGTTTAAGTTGTACTGATCCCCTAAAAGTGAGCCAGTGAAAATAGAGGGAAAACTTGAATTTCACTAGTAAACAAAGGAGAATGAAGCAGGTAACGATTCACTGAATCGCAGATCGGAGCGAATGTTCGGGCGTCCCGGTCCCAAACAGCAAAATGTCGGTTAAACCGTCTTGTAAATTATAACTGGCGTGCTCTAGATTTATCGGCGATTGCGTAGGTAGGGAAAGCTAGTGAATCATAAGTGGGTCAGGCGCTTGTATAAAAAGTTAGAATTAAGTTTACGGTGAAGAACTAAAAAATGACTACCGGATGCCGTCCGTAAATTGCTGCAATTCAAACTCGCATCCATCTAACTAAGATCAATTCACCATATTATGTTTCATCAAACGTCCTAATAAAATGAGATCACTAGATACATTAACTAAACAAATCATAATCTTCGCAGCTGCTATTTCAGCGGTTTTGCTAAGCTTAAGCGTATTTATATACACTACTCAGCAGGTGACAGCTCAGATACCTCAGCCAGCACAGCCCAGCATAACGGGCAACCCCGTGCTCGTTGGATTGGGGGTAGATACGGATTTTGTTTATTACGCTATTAAATCCCCAATACCACCCGTCGTACCTGGTATCCCGAGCACAGGAAGCAGGTATCTGATGGTTAAAGTCTCGAAAAAAGACGCTATCCCAAGAACTGGAGCCTCAAAAGAAGATGCACTAGCAAAAGCCACGTTAGCATCCGTGGAAAATTGAGCTGTTCATTCCGCTTTCCTTTCGAAGGGCTGGCTACAATTAGGCCAGTAATGATAGGCTGCCCTGGATCTATCTCCTGATCGTGGCCAGGATGAAATTCTCACAGCTCCTTCATCTTTGGATGTGATTAAAAAACACACAGTCAACCCGTGACGGTTTTTGTAGTATTTTTTAATCACACCCAGCACTCTATTTTCATTTTGGTCCGGCTGCTTCGGCTGTCCGACTGGATGGCCGCGCCACGGTGGCCCCGTTTTGCTGGAAAGACCTATTCGTTTTTTAGACCTGCGTTTAGAAAATGTAAAATTAGCTTAGATGTGAGTTTGTAGCCTTTTCGAAGGAGCGTTGTGAAAATGTTACAAACCTAAAGAAGTAAATTACGCTTTCAGTATTGATGAGAACGCTTCCCGAATTTGGATATCTTTGACTTATTCACCAACTGGTCTAACATCTTGTCCTATGGGAGTCGCTCAAGAAATCTGGCAAGCTTTCATCGCTGCTCACCCCGAAGTGACCAAAGGACATCTCTCCCTAGAAGAGGTAAACCAGAAGATGACTGCTTTCACCCAAGCTCGCAATCAGCAGCCGCAGCCCGATTTCGAGGGACTCTCCCCTCAGCAGATGCATGTACTGCTGAGCGAGCCGCTGGGCAGCGGATCATGTCTCTCTTTACAGCAGGGACTGACCGATTCATTATTGGATCAAATTCCCTTCTTTGTCTTGATGGAGGTGCTCTATCAGCAGTTGCTCACCCATCAAGCTATCAAGCTAACCCCGAAGGGTAATCTCCCCCTGGCCCTGTGCCGAGAGCTGTATGACCGAAAGCTATTGGTGCAGGATGATATCGAACGAGGCATTACCAAAAAGATTTCGGAGGATAATGTTCCCTTTCTTCAGGCGCTTAAAGTCTGCCTTTCGCTAAGTCCCTATGCCAAGAAACAGCACAATACCCTCCAGCTGACTAAACTGGGTAAACAGGCGATGGACCAGCATCGAGCTTTACGCTTCCGGCAAGCACTCCAGGATTATACCCTTCGTTTTAACTGGGCTTACCTGGATGATACCCAGACCCAGGCAGGTCAGTTCGGTTGGGCTTTTTCCCTCTACTTGGTAGATCGGTACGGAAGCGAATGGCGCAACACGGATTTTTATGCGGCTAAAGTTCAACAAGCTTTTCCTCATCTACAGGAGCCGATACCCTCTGGTCGGCTGTCAAGTTACTGGTTAGAATTTGAGCGGATATACCGCTGGCGCTTTGTTGAGCAGTTTGGGAGTTGGTTTGGCTTACTTTCCCTTAAGAAAGAGCCCCAACGGGGCTATTATCCCGACCCGCTGTTAATGAAGAAAACAGCGCTACTTAACCAGCTTTTCCAGTTTGCGGGTTAGTCAGAAGAAACAGAGAGGGTGGCAAAAAGTGTGTCTTAACCTCATCGGTTTCCACTCAGGACAAGACCGCTACAATTATTCGTAGATGTCGCACGAACTCATCTCTACGGTGAGAATAAGCAGTTGATTAATGAGACGGCAATCGCTCCGGCGACCCGGTTGAGATTACTAAAAATGTCCGGGTGTAACTTCTGAGATAAAGACAGGCTGTGTTGGACAAACGGGCGTTAATTGAATAAGTAAATAATATTTTGATAAATGTACAAGACATGGATCCTACCCGTCACCAGTCAATACTTTAGTGCATACGCTAGCGGGCTTGGTAAGGCTACCATTTCTACGACCCTAAGACTCGGATTTGATATAAACCCATTCGCTCTAATTCCTGATTTCACGTTTGTTCAGAACCTAATGTATCCAGTGAAAGTAAATTGATATAGGCATCAGGGCGAGTAGTAATGGTACAATTATTGAAAACATGGTCCCGGTAGAGGCAATCAGGGAGTTGTATTTTATGTGGTTCAAACCCAACGATTGAAAGGCGCTTTTAAATCCATGTAACAGATGCCAAAATAGGGAAAAACAGCCAAGTGTATATATGATCACTTCTATAGGATTATGAAACGTTTCCAACATCATGTCATAAAGCGGCAGCTCCTCATTATATAGAAACTGATTTGTGCGATTAGGTATCCAGAAATTCGAAGTATGAATTACTAGAAACAGTAAGATCAGTGTTCCTAATAAAGCCATACTCCGACTATACCAGGCACTGTTCGTAGATGCTTTTTGTACTGCATACCGAACAGGGCGTGCTCTGCGATTTTGTTTCCAGAGCAATACGCCCTGAACAATATGAATTAAAAAGCCAACTATCAAAAAAATCTCGATTGTACGAATGATTGGATTGGTGGCAAAAAAATGAGCCCAGTGGGTGAATGTTTTACCGCCATCGTTATAGAAAATCAGTGCATTGATAGCACAGTGAACGATCAGGAAACTGATAAGAAATAAGCCAGTCAGGGCCATTACTATTTTCTTACCAATAGAACTTGTTAACAATTGGTTGATCCAGCTCATAAGATTTTCGGGTGGGTATGATAAGTAGTACCAAATTTTTTTTAAATCCGTTGGATGGATCCTTAGCTCCCTGGTATGCACTTGAAAGGGCGAAAGTGTTTGTAAGGCTGTTACGTTTTGACAGGGCGAATTAATGAATGCCGTCAAAGCAAGCACACAAAGGAAGATGCATTCTATAAAGTCAATTGGAGGAAAAGAACGGCCTTTCCGGGCATAAATGATTTCTTATAGAAGACATCCAGTATTAGACCAATTAATGATACCACTTCCTTGATCCACCGTACTTAACACTTGAGTTGGCGTGTGACGTAAATAATGCTGGATCAATGGGATTATTTTAGCCTGAGTCAATTTTCCAATAATCCGGTGGGTGCCTATAAATAGGGCAGGGGCTTTTGTTATGCCAGCCGTTATGCCCCCTTCTATATCGGCCTGAACAGATGCTTTTAGCGTTTCATCGTGTAAATCATCTAAGAACCTATCCAACTGCAAACCAACGTCAACCGCTAGGCTGGACAGGGTGTTCGATGTGCAGGTTAAGCCATGAGTGAACAGGACTTGGTGCATCGGCCAAAACTTTCCTTGCCGCCGAGCCGCTTCAGCCGAAAACGCCAAGTACAGCGCCTGCGGACTATCTAGATTCGGAAAGTGCCGGAATGTATGTCGAATTGGTTCTCCAAAGTCAGGTAAACTGTTTTTAATTACAAGTTGAAGCGCTTTGCAACGAGCGTCGGTATAATCGCCGTACTCAACCAACTCAAGGATGTTGCCAGACCCCTGATCAGAAGCAGGCGCGTATTGGTTGGTTATCCTAAGTTCCGTCGTCATAATGGTACATCTTTCTGCCTTGTCACCTGAAAATTCATCTCTCGGTTTACTTTTTTATGATGGCTACCCTATTCTGATTCATCATGATCTTATGAATGATCCAATGCGATTAGACAAATCAGGCAAGGTTGCACACGGGTATTTAAACTCCCCTTGCCTGATTTGACTGCAGCTATAACCCTAGGTGGGCTATAGGTATCCATTAAGTCTATCCAAATTGGCCGACCATATAACTACCTGGTGTATTAGGGAAAGCAAGATTTATACGGTTCCAGGTGTTAATATTTGATATAGCCAGCGTTAGGTCAATTAACTCTTCTTCGGAGAAGTGCTCAATAGCCTGGTTATAAACAGAATCAGGAACATCACATTTTGTGACTGCCTCGGCCCAGCTTAACGCTGCTCTTTCCCGTTCAGTATAATAGGGAGTTTCTCGCCAGGAGTTTAATCCATACAGTCGTTGTTCAGATTCACCTTTTGCCCGGGCTTCCTTGTAATGCATATCAAGACAGTAAGCACATCCGTTTATTTGAGAAACTCGGACATCAATTAGCTCCTGAAGGCTGGCTTCAACTGAAGATTTTTTCAGGTAACCACCCATTCCGAAAAGCGGTTTGAGGGCATTTGGTCCTTTTTCGAAAACGTTTAATCTATTTTCCATCTTATTAACTTTTTAATTGTGTTGAACAGTAATAAATTATGAATTGAGGTTTTGTTGGAATTAACATTCGGTCATAAACCGAATGCCAGCTGTTACTGCTGGGAACATTTATTTAATGTTCGTTAGGTGAAACAGGAAAAACGTGAGGCAATACGTGACGCGTCAGAGGGGTAATCCTCTGCAATCGATGTACCATTTCATTAACCACCAAGCTTCAGCTTCTCTAGCCTAAAACCAATATGAAGGGGTGAGCCATATGCTAATTTATTATGCAGTTTTACGGGATTCTAACATCCCAATCAAACTAACGATTACCTATAAACGTTATCGGGAAATCAGGTTACTGATAACGAAATAAGTGCTAAACTTCGACCGGTTTTACTGCATTATAAACTCGGGTCTCTCTATTTTCCGATCGGAATATCATTCGCAATGCCTGATCCCTTGTCAGATAAGCAACGATCCAGTTATAAAGGGTTTTGATGATGTTATTGTAATTTACTAATGAAATTAGGTGGATAAAAAGCCAACTCGTTAGACCCAATAAACCGCCTATATGAAATTTATGCTTGAACAAATCAGCGTAAGCGTGTCTTCGCCCTATAATCGCCATTTCTCCCTTGTCAAAATAGCTAAAAGGCTTCATTGGCTTCCCTTTTGCATATAATAACAAATTCTTTGCCAAGGCTTTACCTTGCTGAATAGCAGGTTGCGCAAGTTGCGGATGTCCTGCCGGATAATGAATGTCTGTAAACTGGACACTGATATCTCCGATGGCGTACAGGTTATTGTAGCCCAAAACCCGATTGTACTGGTCGGTGATCATTCTGTTACCTCTCCCTATGCTGCTGTCTGCTATTCCTTCGAAACTATTGGCTATGACCCCGGCCGCCCAGAGCAACGTTTTTGCTTCGATTACTTCACCGGTTGATAAGTAAACTTTATCATTTTCAAATAGGATGACTCGCGTGTTCAATTTTACGTGTACGCCCATCTGAGTAAGCGTTTTGTAAGCAGCCTGATGGGTTTTCTCACTCATCGGAGCCAAAAGATAGGGAGAGGCATCTATAAGGTAGATTTGGGCCAATTCCTTATTAATTCCCGGATAATCTTTACCCAAGATGTATTCGTTCATTTCGGCCAGCATACCGGCAATTTCTACGCCGGTTGGCCCACCACCAGCTATAACGACTGTTAGCAATTTTTTCTTTATCAGCGGATTACTTTCCAATGATGCCATTTCAAGGGTTTTAATCAATTCGTTACGCATATGAAGAGCATCATCAATCCCTTTCAGAGAAAAGGCATGTCGCTGAGTGCTTTCACTGCCCAAAAAATTAGTCCTCGAACCAGCCGCAAAAACCAGAATATCATAGCCAATCTCACTGCCATCTGTTAACGACAATGTATTCACATCCGTGTTTACCTTTAACAGAGTACCCATTCTGAAGTTCAAGTTCTTCCCTCTGAAAATTTTTCGGAATGGGTAACTGATGCTCGAAGGTTCTAGAAAACCAGTAGCAACCTGATAAAGCAAGGGAGTGAAATAATTGTAATTGTTCTTATCGATCAATGTAATCTCGTAGAACAGATTGTTGAACAATTGCTGACATAAACTAAGGCCTGCAAAGCCTCCGCCAACAATGACAACGCGTTTTTTAGCTGGACCAATGGTGCTCATATCAGTTAATGGTTTAAGCTTGATTTGACTCTCGCTCATTGATACATGTCTGATTAAAACGCTTGTTGGCTTTCTGCATTTTGAGACTGATCTTCTTCCCAAATTACATCGTCGACAAATTCCCCGCCTTGACTGGCATCTTCCTGATGGTTGGGCACTACAGGTTCTAACGAGTCTTTTTTCGCTTCATTAGCTGGCTTTCCAGCCATTCTGAGTTTAAATAAATTCAAAAAAATGCTCATTGTATTGGTTACGTTTAGTTATGAAAAAAATGTATTGTCTGCCTTATGCCGAATCCTGACCTGGCCAATCTAAATCTGAACTGTTACCTTCGATTCGGTTTTTCGGTAGGATAGTCTATTAAGTTGCAACCGTCGTGCCAATTAATTAAGCTATTGATTTTCAACAGTATACTTTAAAATCTCCCTTTCCGATTTCACTTTATTTCGTCAATAAACGTTGTCTGTGACGAAATAAAGTACTGATAAAGAAGCTGGACGGTGTTTAATTCCCCTGACGTACTTCCACATTGCCACCTAATTCCAGAATCGGACAGTCTTTTGCCAGATTAACAGCCGTTTCATAGTCAGGAGCTTTTAAAATCAATAGACTACCAATAGCTTCCCCTGTTTCACTAAAAGGGCCATCGAATTCGGTGTTATCTGGCCCAATCACCATTCCGCGGGGGTCTAAATGCTGTACTGACCGGACTAACAGGTTCTGGATAGCCAGTTTGTCGAGCCATTCGTGCCAGTGTGTACGGTAATCCTCCATCATTTCCTGAGAAGGTTGGACTGCTTTAGTTGTAAAATCTCTTCGAAAAAGCAACAAGAACTCGTTCATCTTCCTTTATTTGTTACCGGCTAACTATGCATACGTCAACTGATCGCCCGAATTTCCACTGTACCACCTAATTCCAGTATGGGTGCGTTTTGAGCAATTTCTTTGGCTTCCCTATAATCGTACGCTTTGATAAAAATTAACCCGCCCATCGGGCTAACTCCTTCGAGATATGGCCCTTTCACTACGACCTTATTCGGGTGTATCACAAACCCCTGCGTATCCCAGCGTTGAATTGGCCTGGCCAGTTTGTCCTGAGCAGCCAGACTTAGGAACCAATCCTGCCAATGCTTAGTATGCTGTAGCAGTTCTTTCTCAGTAGGTTGTATTGCTTCTGTCGAATAATCCCGCCGGAATACCAATACGAACTCGATCATTTCATTCACTTTATCTATCTAATTATAGTGTAAAGCCGTGGTTCATTGACTTACACAAGCATCTGGCAATACCAGGGTGGACAACCAACGGGTCTGTCCTATATGTACTGAGCTGTTCAGAAATTTATCGGCTTGATAGGGTGTTTACAATTGACGTGCCATAGCGCTAACCGCGTGTCTACCAGTAAACTACAGCCTAATTTGTAAATTTTTTCAGGCGATATTTAGCTGATTGGCGAAGTGATTCACGAAATATAGTCAGCTTATACAGCGAAGAAACATCATCAGGAAAACCCGTAGGCTGTATGAATTACAACTTAGTGCACTTATTTTGAGAAGTAGTCAGACTTATTTATCCCCAATTTTTTAATTTTGGAATGCAGCGTGGTCGATGGGATCGCTAAAAAATCAGCGGCTCCGCCCTGGCCTGATATTTTCCCACTAAATCGCTTGAGTGTGTCAATAATATACGACCGTTCTACTTCATCAAGGGTTCGGTTTGCTAACTCGACAGTTTCTATTCGGTCACTTTGGTAGGTAGGTAGATGGATTTCCCGAAGTATAGTGTCATGGGTCAGCAGCACACTTCGTTCGATCAGGTGTTCCAGCTCTCTGACGTTTCCCGGCCACGAATACGCCTTTAGCTCCTGAATTACTTTCGGCGAAATCGCACTTACCTTTCGTCCGGCGTTCTTGCTGTAACGCGCGACGAAGAAATTGGCTAAAGGTGCTATATCCTCGGGCCTATTCCGTAAGGGCGGAAGATGGATAGGGAACACATTAAGCCGGTAATATAAATCAGAACGGAAGCGGCCCGCTTTAACTTCCTCTTCCAGGTTCCGGTTGGTGGCCGCAATGATGCGTACATCCACTTTGACGGGTGTTCGTCCCCCAACCCGTTCCAGTTCTTTTTCCTGAAGTACACGCAACAGTTTTACCTGTGATTCCAGCGGCATCTCGCCGATTTCATCCAGGAACAAGGTGCTGTTATGGGCCAATTCAAACTTGCCAATTCGTTTATCAACAGCGCCGGTGAAGGCACCTCGTTCATGACCGAACAATTCACTCTCGATTAGATTGGCCGGTAGAGCAGCACAATTAACCTTGATCATCACTTTATTTTTCCGGGGCGATGCATTGTGGATAGCCCGGGCAATTAGTTCCTTGCCGGTGCCGGTTTCACCAAGCAGCAGCACCGTTGAATTGGACTCAGCCACCAGTGACATCAGATGGTACACTTTCTGCATTTCGGCTCCACTGCCGATGATGTCAGAAAAGTTATAGAGTGTCTTTATTTGTTCTTTTAGCTGGTCATTTTCAACTTCCAGCAATTGTTTGTACGTCAGTACTTTTTCATTCGCCCTAATATTGGAGATGGCTATGGATATCTGTGCACAGATTCCTCGAAGTAGCGTTAGATTAATTTCGTCGGTTAATAACCATAGAGTTCCCTGATCAACATTTCCAACACGAAGAGCGGCCCCATAGGCATTCTTAAAGCCTACTTTTTTCCAAAATTGAATGTAATCGGACTTATTTCCTTTTTTCTCTTCGGCTGCAATGTTAAAAATAACTGGCTCTTTACTGGTAAGCACCCGAGCGGATAAGGGTTCAGTAACAGTAATCGTTTTAGACGCAAGCTCATCAAAGCTCTCTATTACACCAGAGAACATTTCCTTGTCATACATATAAGGACTCAGTGTTATTCCATCATCGTCAATGATGCGTATCATGGCAAGCCGTATATTCAACACTTGCTGTAATACACTCGAAATGGCCACTTCTAAATCCGCTTTGGTGCGGACAGCCGCTATGTTCTGACTAAAATCCAGTAGGAATGATTTTTCACTTTCCTTGTTCAGAATTTCCTCGTTAACTGAAATATTGCTGGCCGCTGTAGATAACTGACTGGATATGCGCTCTATTATTTGTATAGCATAGTGGTCAAACGTGCCGGGTTCATCCGAAAATAATAGTAACGTATGTTTAGGCGTCTCATCACCAGGAAGGGCTTTGATCATCATCTCCCGCGCCCCGGCGGCATAATTGAGCTTGAACCATAATGGAGCCGTATTAGTGTTGACCGTTTTCATATCAAACAATACCGGCTTTTCTGACCGCGCTGCTACGTCATAAATGCCGTCGTTAACGGAATACGGTATGGAAATCGCTTCTGTATACAGTGAAAAGTTTTTTGATTTGGACTCAGGATCGGTCAAAAAGGCGTTATAGGTTTGGCCTGTTTCATCGAGTATGGTCATTACACTATTTGTGAAAGGAATCAGTTTTCTTAGTCCCGAATTAATTACGTTCAACAAATCCCTTCGGTTACGGACGGTAACCATATCATTACTTAACGCCAGCAATACCTCGTTGACCCATTCTTTGTTTTTAAGTTCCTCATTCTTAATAATGTTGGAAACAGCGCTGGAAATCTGCGGAGCTATGCCTTTTATAATACTCCTGAACTCAGGCGTAAAACTGTTTAACCGATCCGAGTAAATATGCAGGAACCCAATAATCTGCATCTTACTTTTCAGCGGAGCCATCATTATTTCCCGAACGCCACTTTCAAAGTTTGCCCGCAGGTAGGATGGATAGTTCGGGGCATTCATGATTTTTTCCAAGGTAAAGCACGTAAGCTCACCCGAACTCATAACTTGTTGAATGAACGGCTCGTTTAGAGAGAAATGCTTCTTGGTAATCGAATCATACTCTTTGTGGTTTTTAATGGCCGACGAATAGGGGTCAAGCAGAAAACCGTTATAGGTTTCCTTTTGCCAATCAACCAGGGAAATAATGGCGTGAGTAAAATAAAAGAGGCCTTTAATCCTTGATGTAAATAGGGTAATGAGGTCGTTTTTTTCTCGAACCTTTGTGATGTCATTTCCTAAGTCCAGCAATATATCCCGATCCCGCTCCAGCAAGTTAATTTGCGTTTGCAATAATTCGATCGCATCGCCATCCTGCCTGGTTTGAGCTGAATTTCCATCAAAAGGATCAAGTGTTTTTGACTTTTTCATTCCAAAGAGGGCATAACCTGTTTTACCTTACTTATAAAAGTCTTAGCCTTAACTCACCTACTAAATGCATCGATTTATTATTGGTAGAGGTATATCGCTTCTGGTTGCTGGAGATCATCGACCCACTGGTTTATATAGGCAATGAGGGCTTCCAGATCCGGACTGACTCCGACTTCACCATACGAGCCGAAAACGATAAGCCCAAGCGCCAGGCACTGGGCCATATCAAGTTGGTGCAGTAAGCCAATGCTATAGCCTTCAATGAAATGCTGCCGGGCATCGGGTGCCATTTCAATGAGGGGGGCTACTTTCCTGCGGGCCAGGATAAACTGCTCCTGTCGAGTAAACAGCATGGCATTCGTTGGGGAATAAATCAGCAACCGGGCAATGTTCATCGCCCTGAAAATGGACATATACTTCCGTTTCAGATCGAGAAAGTGTTGATTTAGCACCGGCATTTGTGGTTGCACACCATTGAGCACCATCCACAGGTTGATAGCCTCATGTTCATCCAGGGCAAAGGTTATCTGGCCATAGCGGGAAAAATCACTAATGATATCCAGGGCCTCATCAACCTGAAACGAAAGCTTTGTCAGCGGATCGCCCAGATAAAAAATAAACTCAATGTTCTTATTGTCAATCGGCTGGATAACATCAGTCAATAAGCCAATCCAAAGGTCAGAGGCACTCACTACCCTTGACCAATCATCAAAAGCAACGCTCTGGCATTGCCGGAATAGTGCCTGCAGTTCAGCAACGATCGTATCATTTCGCAGGTAATGCCAGCGGTGTTGTTCACTGGCTACATTGGTTAAGTCAAGTCTAAAGTTTGTCAGTTGAGTTAAGTCCTGCTGGGAACGTAAGGTCAAGCTGCGGATGCCCATCAGCTGCAGAATCCAGGGCAAAATGGCCTTCTGAATCCCCAATGCATTCATGGTCTGATTAGCTGTTGACGTATCTGGTTGACTATCCGTTTGAGGACGACTGAGATAGAGGGTAGACAAATCCGTAACCGCTTGTAGTTTCGACTTCAGATTTGTTAGGATAGCTACTGGGTTAATAATTTCCTGATTAAGCGCTTCCATGGTTTTTTCGTTTAGTGTTTTAAGGGTATTTGACCGCACTCTAAGCATCTTCATAGAGCGATATCATGTTGGGGCTGCAGTTCTGCGGGTAAATCATCTTCCTCCAGCATCTGCCGAAGTTCAATCTCGAGCTGCCGGCCTATTTGCGAAATCGGTACATCATTGGCACTGCCTTCAAATGGATTTTCTGTGCTTTCACCGACCTGTTCCAGGGAGGTGTACATCCAGGAAATAAGCATGCTGAACGGAATAACCAGCCACACCATGTAGCCTCTCAGCGGGCCATTGATCATGTGATTGAGCTGATCAAAATCCCGGAGTATGCCGAATGGCAGCAGAACACAAAACAGCCAAACGAAAAACGTGTTGATAATGGCGTACTGTCGGGGATAGGGCGAATCTTTCAATTGCTCACTTTTCCCCTGCTGAAGGAGAAGATCTTTAATGACCCGCTCCATTTCCACAAATTGCAGTACGACAATTTTGTCCTGTACATACAGTGCTTTAACCGCCCTGCTTTGGAAGACCAGGAGTTGAGTTGCCTTGTTTTTAACCGACAGAATGGATGTCAGTTCAGGATCGGGCAAATACCTGGCTAACTCGCTGTCCAAAGCGGCTTCTCGTTCTGGAATGGAATAAAATTGCTGATATTCAGCGTTGTGCTTTTTATTGACGCTTTCCCACACCCGATCTTCTCTCAAGTAGTACCGTAAGGCAGTCAGCCAGGCCAGTTGGCGGTAAATTAATTCCTTGCTTTTTTGTGCTTCGGTAAAAAAATCCAAACTAATAACAGCCCAATACCGGCTTAGACTCAGTATATCCGTCCAGATTTTCTGCCCTTCAGCGGCCCTGTTATAGGTCTGGGTATTTTTAAACCCAACGGTGAATGCGGTGGCCGTTCCCAGCAGAGCCACTACGGGCCAGGGTACGGTCAACCATCTTAACCCAAAGACTTCATAGAAGATTACCGGTAGAAGCCCAAGCAGGAAAAGACTATACGTTTTTCGTCTGGTCCAGATCAAAAATTCGGATAGTTTATATGATTTACCTATATGCATCGTGTTGTGTTAGTTTAGTGACCTTAAATACGATGTATGCTCAGACGCAGCCGCTACTTCATGGCAAACCACCCTTGAGACCCCATAGTTTGACAAGTATATCTAGCAAAATGACGAGTGAATCCGTTCGGCAATCACGCTGCTGCTGATGTAACGGGTTTCATCGTTTTCTCGAAGCAAGCTCCCAGACCGCAGCCCCAAAGGCGGCAGGGTTTTCCTGAGGTAAATTATGGCCTGCCTGCGGAATGACACGATGTTGACGCCAACCGGTAAACTTACCGGCCGTTACCTTGCCATCTGTTGCCGGAATAACACCGTCGGCATCGCCGTCTAATGTGATTGTTGGAACAATTATTACGGGTTGTCGGGCGAGTTGCTTCTCGATAGCTTCGTAGGGTGGAAATCCTGCGGCAAAACCCAGTCGATGGCGATAAGAATGGATGACCACATCGACATAATCCGGGTTGTCGAAGGCTGGGGCACTTTGGGCAAAATCAGCGTCCCTGAAACGCCAGTTGGGCGAGTTACGTGTCCACATGAGCCGCGCAACATCGCGCCGGTTGGCGATCAATCCCGCCCGCCCACGCTCAGTCAAGAAATAATACTGGTACCAAAATCCAGCTTCAACGGCTGCGGGGAGCGGTAGTGTTGCTTTGGCAATATCCTGAATTAGGTAGCTGTTAACGGATACCAACCCTAGGCATCGCTCTGGCCAAAGGGCAGCCACCACGCAGGCGGCCCGGCCACCCCAGTCATAGCCTGCCAGCACGGCACGGGGTATCTTGAGCGCATCCATTAAGGCAATGACATCGGCTCCGATAGCAGCCTGTTGTCCTGATCGCGGTGTAGTTGGGCTTAGAAAACAAGTTGAACCATGGCCACGTAAGTAGGGTACAATGACGCGGCAACCACGCGCAGCCAGCCAGGGCGCTACTTCCCCATAGCTATGGATATCGTAGGGCCAGCCGTGCAACAAAATCACCGGTATTCCGTCTTGAGGCCCTACTTCAGCGTAGCTAATCCGTAGGACGCCGGCATCAATTTGCTTCAGCGCACCAAACGAACGGTTTGGTTTCTGCCAAAAGGCTGGGGTAACTAGCTGGCTTAACTGGTGATCGTGCGTAGCCCCGAATATAATGAGGCTATACTGTCCGGCTAAAAGGATGAATACGAGAACGTCTAACCAGCGACTCCGATCAAAGTTGAGGTATTTCGACATGTCCGTTGATATACAGTAACGTTGGCCTTCTCAAACAGCTTTCCTCAACAAGTCCACCATTCGGCTAGATGATGCACAGGCTACCTGTTGACGTAAGGTAGCCTGTTACCTTCTGAGCAAAAAACCGGTTATTTAGAGACTAGTTCCTGAGTACTTATGTTACTGGCAGCCTCCATAATGAATGAGGCTACTTTCTTTGGCTGGGACACCATCGGCACGTGACTGGCATTGATTTCGAGCGTTTTAGCTTTTATTTTCTTTGCCAACATCCGTTCCAGATCCGGGTTTATCATTCGATCCTGGCTGGCAACCACATACCAGGAAGGCTTTATCCGCCAGGCGGCATTAGACACCTTTTCGTCCGTGGTGAAACCTGCCCACTGACCTTGTGTAGCCAGAATAAGTTTACGCTCGGCAATGGGCAAGTCCTGAGCAAAATCCTCATAAATACCTTTAGGCGTTAAGGAGAGATAACCAAAAGCATCTGCCCTTACTTCCTGATTACCCGGTGCTGGCGAAGCGGTTTTCGCTATATCATTTAGCGATTCTCCATTATCGGGCGCAAAAGCCGCTATATAAACTAGCCCGGCTACCTTTGAGTCAGTCCCGGCCTCCGAAATGACAACGCCCCCCCAGGAATGGCCGACTAACAGCACAGGACCATCCTGCAAGGCAATCGCTCGTTTGGCAGCTGCCACATCTTCTTTTAAAGATGTTAAGGGATTTTGAATAGCCGTGACCTTATACCCTTTCGCTTCTAAAAGGGGGATAATTTTAGTCCAACTTGATCCATCGGCAAAGGCACCGTGTACCAGGACAATATTTTTTACTGCTTTTGATTGGGCTTCCACTTGATTTAACGAGAAAAGAGTGAATAATGAACCAATGAAAATTGCGCTTAACAAACTTTTTGGCTTATACATGATTGTAGCTGGTTATTGTTTATCAGAAAAATGAACAGACGAATTTTTGACCTTAGCTGAGGTATTTTTTCAGTTCAGCAGCCGCCTGTACGACTAGTGAACGAACCGCCGGCAGGGTCGCTAACCCATTGAGTAATCCGAAATCGTGAATCATGCCATTGTAGCGCACCGTCGTTACGGCTACACCAGCTTGGTCTAGCTTACGGCCATACGCTTCACCCTCATCCCGCAGGATATCATTTTCGGCCGTTTGGATTAGGGCGGGTGGCAGGCCTTTCAGTTGCGCTAAGGATGCCTGCAGGGGTGAAGCATAGATCGTTTTGCGTTGCTCAGGATCAGGTATATATAAGTCATACATCCACTTCATCAGCGACGTGCTCAGAAAACGGTCTTCCCCAAACTGATGATAGGAATCCGTCTCAAAATCGGCATCGACAATGGGCCACATCAGAATCTGTAATTTAATGACAGGCCCTCCTTTTTCTTTAGCCAGTAAGCTGGTCACCGTGCTCATGTTGCCTCCCACACTATTGCCTACAATGGCCAGATTGTTTCCATCAACATTGATTTCACGGCCATGTTCGGCCACCCATTTGGTCGCTGCGTAAATCTCGTGGATGGCTTGCGGATAGGGTGCATCGGAGGTACGGGTATAGTCTACAAATATGGCGGCAAACCCAGATTCTACCACCAGATCCCGAACCAAACGCTGGTGGGTTGGGAAATCGCCTAATACCCAGCCGCCACCGTGGATAAACATAAACACGGGTAAGATTTCACGTACACCTTGTGGACGAATAAGGTGAAGGTCAACCGTATAGCCTTCGCTCGTGATGGTTTTTTGACTAACCTCAACACCCGACAGGTCGACCTCCACAGATGCCTGTGCCTGGACAAGTCCCAATTGCGCTTCCTGGGGTGAAAGTGTTTCCAACGGTGGGTTTCCCGCCGTATTCAATACCTTTAAAAAGCTTCTAACTTCTTTTGAGAGGTGAGGATCAGTCGCATAATCCTTCACGGGTGGATTTTCAAGGTCCGTTGTCATTGTTTTTATTATTTAATACGTTGTTCGCGTTATGATTATCGGCAATAGGAGAACTTGCTTATAGCTCCCGTAGAAAGTTTCTGTCCATACTATCGTCGCGTTGTTGATCGGTTTTCGCGGAGACACCGCGCCGACGTAGGTTGTCTCGTGCACGAACGGGTGGAAAGTGCATACCCCTTACAACAGCCTCGAAGACCTGACACCCGTCATCTTCGTTCTATAGATAGAAACTAACTAAACGGGTTTGAGAAAAGAACGTATGCGTCTATACGTTCACCTTTTGACTAGCAATCCAGGCCTCGAAATTGATCGAGCCAATACGCGGGTGATCACCGGGAACAAGCATTTGATCAGTTAGTTCGGCGCCAAAGTAGCGGGCATGTACATCAGGCGTTACTGTTCGTGAGTCGTTGGTTTCGCGCAGATAACGCTGTACCAGTTCTGAGAGACGCACCCGTTCAGGGCCAGCGATTTCGATTGTTGCATTTAGCGGTGGGCCGATTGTAACATCCAGCATGGCGTCTGCCACATCTTCGGCGGCAATCGGTTGCACATATGCTGGGGATAGATGAACCGTTTGCCCAACCGTACCCGATTGAGCAATACCGCTTAGGAACTCAAAAAACTGCGTTGAATGAACAATACTATACGGAATTCCGGATTTTTTGATCAGGGTTTCCTGCGCCAGTTTAGCCCGAAAGTACCCGATTTCTTTTGTCCGGTCCGTACCGACCCCAACAATCGATAAAGCTATATGATGTTTTACACCGGCTCTTATTTCGGCACCAAGCAGATTACGTCCTGAGGTTTCAAAGAATTCCAGCACAGCTTTGTCCTCAAACGAAGGGGAGTTTGCCAGATCCACAACGACCTGCGTATCTACGAGCACTTCTGTTAGTCCTTCACCAGTAATAGTATTGACCCCTGATGCGGGGGATGCGGCTATTACCTCATGCCCCAGTCGGCGAAGTCTGTCTACAAGTTTCGATCCAATGAGGCCGGTACCTCCTATGACTACGATTTTCATAATTTAACACGTTTAAAAATGGTTAGCAATCTTGTTGTTACACTGCCAGTTAAAATCAATTCCTACCATCAACTCAGATTTGTTAATCAGATTGTAGATGAGCCTGTACTGTGGTTGATTTTAATGTCAGACGTAACAATAGAAAGACAATCGACATGCCAAACAGATATATTGCTAATTATCAGACAGTTATAGTAATTTTTAAATTTAGATTTCCACTATATTTCGCCAATTGCCTGACCTTGGTACGAAATACAGTCAAGTTTGGG
This sequence comes from Spirosoma jeollabukense, assembly GCF_054777855.1. Classification (NCBI taxonomy): domain Bacteria; kingdom Pseudomonadati; phylum Bacteroidota; class Cytophagia; order Cytophagales; family Cytophagaceae; genus Spirosoma; species Spirosoma jeollabukense. Next base: position 16,135 of record NZ_BAAHAD010000013.1, on the reverse strand, counting down.
GAGAGGGGTCGCCTTTTAAGAATTACGGAGAATTGTTTTCAATTGGCAATTCTAAGGAATGCGTTCTGTAGAATTGACATGATAACATCAGCACACTTTTCAGTGAGTTAAATCCACGTCTACCTTTAACAGACGACGCTTTTCTGCGAACAGATTATCTCATTATACCTTTCTACGCTTAAGATGCCCTATTAACTATTCGTATACAGACGGCCTACTCCGGGCTACTGGCCGTGGTGGCCGTCCCCGGCAGGGCCTCCATGAGGTCAGTTTGATTGTGCCCAATGGTCTCATTAAAACTGTTAGGTTCGCTGCTGAGACAAAACTCAGATTCATGGATGGCCTTTGTCGCTAAAAATCAAGACATTTCAATAGGTAGTGGGGCGAGCTAATCATTAAACCAGGTTATAGGCCTATCGATGCGATACAGACCCCGCTACCTGTTGAATGCAGAACAGGGAACTTATAGGAATTGAGGCATAAGGCCTACTATCACAGTTTCGTTCGCCAGTCTGCTTAGTGTTAGTCTGTAACCTAAATCGGCTAAACCATGATCACTTACAATTACTTTATCGGCGCTGATATTGGCAAGAAAACGAATGCAGTTTGTGTCATTGATGCACAGGAGAATCGTCAACTCGAACTCTCTATACCCAACACCAAAGCGGGGATGGAAACCTTGCTCAAACAACTCAATAAGCTACCCGACTTCAGACTGGAAACAACGCTCTTTTGTATGGAACACACGGGGATCTATTGCCAGCCAACGATCAACTTCTTTTATCCTATCGGCGCTAATTTATGGCTGCAATCAGCGGTCCATATTAAACGCTCGCTAGGCTTAACGCGGGGAAAAACCGATAAGGCTGATGCGCGACAGATTGCTAAATATTGTATCCGCCATCAGCGTGATCAGAGCCTCTTTAGACTGAATGACAAAGTATTAGCTACGGTTCGCCAGCTTGCCCAGCAACGGGAACGGTTGATGGAGATGGCTAAGGCCTTCACGGATTTAAGTCAGGACTACCAGGCAATGGGCCTTTTAGCGGAACTGAAGCTTCATCAGCAAACCAGTGAGCTAGCCTTGGTTGGCTTACAAAAGCAGCTCAAGCTAGTAGAGGCTCAGATTGAGCGGCACATCAAGACTTCTCCTGAGTTAAAATCGAACATGGATTTACTGATGAGCATACCGGGCGTGGGTCGACAAACGGCCTTGTTTATGCTCATCTTCACCAGCAATTTTACCCGCTTTACGGATGCTAAAAAGTTGGCTAGCTATGCCGGTGTGGCGCCTTTCGCTTATGAGTCCGGCACGTCGGTAAGGGGTCGAACTAAGGTCAGTCGGATGGCGAATACGAAACTGAAACATTTATTGCATATGGCCTCCTTAGCTGCCGTAAAAGTAAAGGGGGAATTGAGAGATTATTTTGAGCGGAAAGTAGCGGCTGGTAAGCGAAAGATGAGTGTTTACAATGCCATTCGCAACAAATTAGTCCATCGAATGGTGGCGGTTATGGAGCGAAGAACGGCCTATACGTTTGAATATGCGAAATAGAATAATTTTTAGTTGACGACGCTTGTTTTGTTCATAGGAATCGCTCCCACTTGAGACGCCTGATTGTACACCTAAAAGGGGGTCACCAACCATTAGTTAATTTCAGCCAGAACTAGTTACTCAACTGGGCTGATTCCGTGTCGCTCCCCTATAAGACAACTAGAGTTCTCACGTCCGCAAATGGGGCGTTTGACGAGATAGATGTCATTACTATTTCCTTACTTCCTTTCGGTGCTTAACGCCCCATTCAAATAAAGACTTCAGGACATCTTCTAACGTCTTACTATATTCCGTTAATTCGTATACCACTACCACTGGGGGCCCCGTTGAAACCGTTCGTTTTATGAACCCGTTCATTTCCAGCTCCTTCAGTTCAGAGGCTAATACTTTGGAGGAAAGGCCATCAATGACCCGCAACAGTTCATTGAATCGGTTCGTACCTTCCAGCATAGCCACAATGATCTGCATTTTCCATTTGCCTCCAATAGCATACATGGCATCGCCGACGGCCTGGAGCCGAAACCGGCAAGGATGGTTATTCGTCGCTTCCTGAGTTTTGTTCATCGATTAGTCAGTTATATCCAGCTACCTAAAGGTAACTAGTTACCTTTAGGTAGCTGGATACTTTTAGAAAGCTAATGTGTGCAATTTTGTGTCAGCAAACAAGCGATCAGCAGAAGAAGACAGGATGAGTGTTCAGGCAACTGTATGCATTGAACAGGCTAGAACGCTTTAGCGTAGACATGATCATCCACTAAGCCAAATAAATCCTTATGGAACGCAGTAAATTTATGAAGGCCCTAGCTGCCTTTACAGCAGCCAGTCCCTTGAGCCAGTTAAAAGCATATACCGATATGCTGCCCGTTCAGAACCAAAAGATGCCGGTTCTGTTTACCTCACACGGCAGCCCGATGCAAATTCCAAAAAATGATCAGGAGTACCCCTTCTGGGGCAATCTCAGTCGGTTAGGGTTAGAGTTGCAGGGCCAGTATGAAATAAAAGCGGCTCTTGTCGTGTCGGCTCACTGGTGCACCCAGGGGACCTTTGTCAATATTGCGCCCGAGCAGGCGCAAATCTACGACTACCATGGCTTTCCAGCGGAGTATTACCTGCCCAAATATGCGCCAAAAGGTGCTCCGGCTGTTGGGCAGGAGATTGCCAGGCTGGTTCCCGCCGTAGAACAGACTACCGAGTGGGGCCTGGATCACGGGGCCTGGCCGATGCTGATGCACTTGTTTCCCCAAGCTGATATTCCTGTTTTTCAGCTTAGTCTCAATTACAAGGCATCTCCCGGCTACCATTATGAGTTAGCTCGGCAGCTAAAATCCTTGCGCGAAAAAGGCGTTCTGATCATCGGTAGTGGCTCCCTGATTCATAACCTATCGCTGGTGAGGCAAAAATTAGCGCGGGGTGACAGGACACCCTACGGCTGGGAGGTCGACTATGATGGCTGGCTCAAAGAGCAGCTCGATACGCGCGCCGTGACTAATATCATCAACTATCAATCCAGCCATTCGTTAGGTAAACTAGCCTCGCCTACGCCGGACCATTTTGTGCCAGTTCTGTACAGCCTTGGTCTGATGGAGCCAACGGATGAGCTGCGTTATTTTTACGAAGCCCCATCCAGTATGCCTGCCCTCAGCGAAAGAAGCTTTATTCTTCAGAGTTAACCGGTAAACCAATTAACCAACAGCCTATCCATGAAAGCGGTCATCATTAACCAGTATGGAAGCAGTGACGTCATTCATTTCATCGCTGATGCGCCTAAGCCATTGGCTCAAGCTAACCAGCTACTTGTTGCCGTGCATAGTGCTAGTCTAAATCCCATCGATTCGCTACTGCGGGCGGGCTATCTTCACCAAATAGTACCGCTTACCTTCCCGGCGGTATTAGCCGGGGACTTTGCTGGCGTGGTGATTGAGACGGCAGATAATGTTACGTCGCTAAAGGTGGGGGATGAGGTATATGGACAGGCCGGCACGCTGATGGGTGGCTCAGGTTCCTTGGCTGAATTTGTGGCTGTAGCTAGTAATAAGGTAGCCCTAAAACCAACTTCACTGACCATGGAGGAAGCAGCTTCTCTACCCCTGACCGGAGCTAGTGCCGTGCAAGCCATCGAAGAACATATTCACTTGCAGCCGGGCCAGAAGATTCTTATTCATGGCGGCTTGGGTGGGATTGGCTCGCTGGCAATTCAGTTGGCCAAGTACCATGGAGCTTTTGTGGCTACGACGGTCGACAGCGGGTCGTTGGAAGCCGCTCGACACCTGGGTGCCGATCAGGTAATCGACTACCGAACGCAAGATTTTACGGCCCTGCTTCAGGAGTACGACGCTGTACTGGTCAATGCCGCTGATGCGCTGGCGGGATCCTATCAGATTCTTCGAAAGGGGGGCATGTTGGTTACCCTGGTCGGTCAAATTGACCAAGACTTAGCTCAGAAGCGTGGGATCACCGCTATCCGACAGATGAGCCAGGTAAACGCCGAGCAGTTGACACGCTTGGCCACCTTAGTGGACACTGGTGCCATTAAACCGTTGCTGGCCAAACACTTTGATGTTGAAGAGGCTAGAGCGGCATTCACTTATTTCGAGCAGGCAAGCCCCCAAGGGAAGGTTACGATAAGCATCCGGTAGCTGACGAACCACTGCAATTGACTGCTGGTAAGATTGGTCTCTTCAACGCGGACAAGCTTGTGATCATAACTGTGACTTTCAGGCGTCTAATGAACCAGTTCTTAGCGCGTCGGCTTCTCAGAACGATGTAGTCAAGAACTTGGCTCCGTCTCAACAAATGCTTCCTTTAGGTTATCAGGCGTTAGAGAACCATTTGTCAACCATTTGGGGTTCTAGCGTACTATGGAAATTGGCATTGATAGCTTCGCATCAGCGATGTATGGTACAAATTCTTTAACCAGTGCAGACGCGATGGAGCAATTGCTGGAAAGAATTGCTTTTGCCGATGAAGTCGGTTTTAACGTATTTGGGATTGGGGAACACCACAAGAAAGAATTTCTGGATTCGGCAACAGCCGTGATTTTGGCTACAGCCGCAGCACGTACCAAGCGAATACGGCTTACCAGTGCTGTAACCGTACTAAGTGCGGCAGATCCCGTGCGAGTTTATCAAAGTTTTGCTACACTTGATCTTATCTCCAAAGGTCGGTCGGGCGGAACTGGTGGTTGGCCGTGGTTCATCAGTAGAAGCGTTTCCCTTGTTTGGGTTTAGCCTTTCGGATTATGATGAACTCTTTAAGGAGAAGCTTGAGCTGTTACTCAAAATTCGCGACGAAGAGTTTATTAATTGGTCGGGCAAATTCCGGCCACGACTGGTAAATCAACCCATCTACCCCAGAGCCTTGCAGACGAAGTTACCTGTATGGTTGGGAGTAGGGGGAACCCCAGACTCCTTTATTCGGGCGGGCACTTTAGGCTTGCCGCTGATGGTGGCGGTCATTGGTGGAGAAACCCATCGCTTTCGTCCTTTAATCGATTTATACCGTAAAGCAGGTACAGCTGCCGGGTTTTCGCCTGATCAGTTAAGGGTAGGGTTGCATTCGCCCGGCTACGTGGGTGCTACGGATGAGCAGGCCATCTCCGACTATTATCCGGGTTATGCGGAGTTATGGACCAAGTTAGGCCGGGAACGAGGCTGGCCACCAGTGACAAGGCGTCAATTTGATGAGTTAGTCTCGCCCACTGGCGTATTGGTAGTTGGCGGTCCTGAGCGGGTCATTGACAAGCTGATTCGGCATAGCGAAGCCTTTGGTGGCGTTGATCGATTTACCTTTTAGATGGACAATGCCGGACTAAGTCATACCCAGCTGATGAAGTCCATTGACTTGATTGGCACGAAGGTTATACCCCTGTTGGGGGCTCACTAATTAGTGAGAAGTTCATTACGTTGGGATAGGCAAACAATTAGAAATTTCTCAACAAACCCTCCTGCTTGAGACAAAGAGAGGTCCATGTATCTGTTTCTTACACAGGAAGTAGGGTGAAACAGTGTCGATTAGAACTCAAAAACTATAGTTAACGATTAACAAGGTAACGATCTGGGTCAATAGATCAGCTTAAGCAGACAGCCTCACCCAACCGATAGAGGGCTTGTTTTTAACACTCCTGGCTGCTCCCTAGATTCGTATACGGTTTAGCGCATTCCTCCCGAAACAGCTAATTTTTCACCCGTGATCCAGCCCGCGTTATCCGATGCCAGGAAAGCAACGGCTGGGGCTATTTCAGTTGGTTTGCCGAATCTACCCATGGGTATAGCGGCAATCATGCCCTTTTCGATGGCACTGCCTGCCAGTCCCAGCGCCTTTGACCCTTCGGTTTCTGTTGGACCCGGTGCCACCGTATTGACCCGGATGTGGCGGTTTACCAGTTCTCTTGACAAAGAAACGGTTAAGGCGTTCAGGGCCGCCTTCGATGAGGTGTAAATACTGGTGTATGGCCCTGGATTCTGTCCCCCTACTGAACTGATATTAACAATGCTACCTCCTGTTTGGGGGAAATACTTCAAAGATTCCTGGATCGTCAGTATTGGTCCTAACACATTGACCCGGTACTGTTCCAGGAAATCATCCTCCGTAACCGCTTCAATGGGGCCGAATCGAGCGATGCCCGCGTTATTCACCAGCACATCCAGTTTGCCAAACCGCTCCTGCACCTGTTTGAACAAATTAATAATATCGGTATGCCGGGCCAAATCGGCCTGTAGGGCAATTGCCTGTCCGCCTGTCTCCTGGATGGCCTTAACCACGCCTTCTGCATCGCTTGCCGCCGAATGATAGGTAACAATGACAATCGCGCCACAGGCGGCAAGTTCCTTGGCTATGGCAGCGCCAATACCCTTTGAGCTGCCGGTAACGAGGGCAACCTTCTGCGTCAAATCTATTTTCATGAGCTCTCTTTTTTGACAAAGCTAGATGAACGAACTTTACCCTGGATATGGGTTTCCCTTTAGAAAGTAGTTTCCCTTTAGAAAGTAGTTTCCTTCGAGAAACTACGTTGCGCCTAGACGGATGAACAAGAAAGTATTTATTGATCAAAAGCCGCTGCACTGTCCCAGTCAGCTCAAGGCTATCCATGATACGATGGATATTTTAAGCGGCAAATGGAAAATCACGATCATTGGGTGCTTGAGCTTTGGTGACAAACGGTTTATGGACTTAATGCGGGAAGTAAACGGGATTGGCTCCAAAATGCTGTCCAAGGAGTTACAAGAGCTGGAGATCAACGGATTAATCTGTCGCACGGTGCAGCCTACCAAACCGGTCACGGTGGAATACGCGCTTACCAGTTATGGTCAGACCTTGAGGCCTATCCTGTGGGCAATGGCTGATTGGGGGCAACATCACCGGATAAAAGTAAAAGCAACATTAAAGGGGGAAGTTGGCAATGGCTAGCGCCTAGCTTGAACCCATCTAATTTTTAGGTTGGCTCCATAAATCAACTTGTTAAACAGACTGTCGAAAGGATGTGTCAGTTTGGTGGGCTATTGGCTTGAATAGGCATGAATTTATTGGGGTGATTAGATAGAAGCCAATTAACAACAAGCCTATGGCACGAGTACTGCCCTACAAGCCAGTCTTATTGACCCTGATTATATATCACCAATTTTATAGTCTCAAAATACCCTCCTGCTTGAGAAGGACCAAATCAGTTGGTCCGTAAATAGGGCGTTTAAGAAGCCATTAAAACTCTGTCCGTTTCTGTACTTGAGTCTGTCCATTTTTGGACAAACTAGCGCTGGCCAAACAATCACCATGCCCCAATTCAGCTAAATAAGTCACTTTTTGAAAATTGGTCAGGTATTTGTACGGCAAAAGCTATACTAATTATTAAAGCACCGGGAATCCGGCATTTTTCGCCATGAAACGAGTCTTTCTAGGGGAGTTGGAAGAGGTCATCTTACTGACGGTGGCCGCGCTGCAAGAAGGAGCCTATTGTGCTGCGATCACCCAAACCATTGACCAGCAAATGGGACGAAGCATTAGCTTTCCCACGGTCCATACCGCTCTCCAGCGACTCGAAGAGAAAGGCTTCGTCGCTTCGCAGATGGGCGGAGCCACCGCCGAGCGGGGAGGCCGCCAAAAACGCCTGTTTACCGTTACGATGGCTGGTCAGCGGGCCCTGATCGAGTGTCGGCAGGTGCGGACCCAACTCTGGGAGCAGATTCCAACCCCAATTTTACAGCTATGGGGCGTTTAACCAGCCGTAAGAAAGAAGGTCATACGAAACCGCCAGGCTGGGCTACTTGGTTATTGAGCCGATTTAGTCCACCTGGATTAGAGGATGAGCTACAAGGTGATTTGCTCGAAATGTACGCCTACTGGGTGAAAACCCTAGGTGTACCCGCCGCTCGTTGGCGGTATGGGTTAACGGTCCTGCGGTTAATTCATCCTATCACCCGCTTACTAAAAAAACCGTCACATCCCTATGATCAACCCTCAACCTGGCAACCGGCTATGATCCACAACTATCTCAAAATCGCCTGGCGCTATCTGCTCAGCCACAAAGTAGTTACCGCCATCAACGTATCAGGCTTAGGCTTAGGCGTAGCGGCCTGTCTACTAATTACGCTCTACATTGTCCAGGAAACCAGCTATGACCAGCAGGTACCCAACGCGGAAAATATCTATCGGGTATACCGCTCGATTACGCTGGACGGCCAACGCAAAACAGACACCGACTTTTCGGCCAATTTTGCTGCCACCATCCAGAAAAACTTTCCGGAAATAGAAAAAGCAGGCCGTTTACTGGATAGCCCATTGTTTTACGGGGCGGGCAGTAATGAAATCCGTATGGAGGGCCAACCCACACAGTACCATGAAGAGGGATTTGCCTACGCCGACCAGGCTATTTTGGATATTCTCCGTCTACCGCTGGTTCGGGGGGAAGTGAGCACTGCCCTGGTCGAACCACACACCGTGGTCATATCGGAACGGAAGGCAGCAAAATACTTCAAAGACAAGAACCCAATTGGTAGTGCCATCTACCTAAATGGCAATGACAGCGTTCCCTACCGAATTAGTGGCGTGATGAAAAACAGGCCCACCATCTCGCACCTGAGCTATGATTTTCTGCTCACGTTGGCTGGAGTGGAGTTTGGCGAAGGCGAGCAAACCCGTTGGCTGCAAAGTAATTATACCAATTATGTACAAATCAAACCCGGCACAACGATCAGGGCATTAGAAGAGAAGATGACCCGGGATATTGTCACCAATTACCTCCTACCCGCTTTACGACAGGTGGACTTTGCTAACCCGGAAGCTTTTTTGAAATCGGCCGCCCTTCATCTGCAACCGCTGAGGGACATTCATTTATACTCGGGCGATATTGACGATGGTCACACCCATGGCGACATTCGGATCATCTGGCTTTTTGGGGCCGCAGCCCTGTTTATCCTGCTGATTGGTTGTGTCAATTTTGTCAACCTGTCAACGGCTCAGTCAGCCAATCGAGCGAAAGAAGTGGGCCTGCGTAAGGTAGTCGGTTCGGGACGGGGCTGGTTAATTGGGCAGTTTCTGGCCGAATCGACGCTAATTACTATGGTCGCCTTTGGGGTAGGCATTACGCTTACCACGCTGTTGCTGCCCTTCTTCAATACGTTATCAGGCAAGGCATTAGCTTTTCCCTGGCAAACCACCTGGTTTGTGCCGGTCCTTGTCGGCTCCACGCTTTTGGTGGGTTTTCTGGCCGGGATTTATCCCGCCTTTTATCTATCGGGTTTCAATCCGGTTGCGGTGCTGAAAGGTAAACTTCGCCAGGGGACTCGTTCCACCGGGCTGCGAAGCAGCTTAGTGGTGTTCCAGTTTGCCGTTTCGATGCTGCTGCTTGTCGGAACGCTGGTTATCAGTAGGCAGATGAACTATATTCTGACTCAGAAAGTGGGCTTCGACCGAAGCCAGGTGATTCAGCTGTACGGTACGAATCTGCTCCATGAGCGGGTGAAACCCTTCAAGTCTGAACTCAAACGCCTACCCGGCGTCGTCGATGCCAGTATCAGCGATTACCTGCCCATTGAGGGGACCAAGCGCAACGGTAACACTTTTTTTAACCAAGGTAAGGAAAAAATAGACCCAGGCATTTCCGGGCAGGCCTGGGCTGTGGATGCGGATTATTTAGCCACGCTGGGTATGAGATTGGTGGCCGGGCGCAATTTTTCCGAGAAACGGCCTGCCGATAGCCGAACCACCATCATCAATCAGACGATGGCTCAAAAATTGGGTCTGCCTAATCCCGTTGGCAAAAAATTGTCGCGCTTAGGGAACGACCCCTACGAAATTATCGGGGTAGTGCAAGATTTTCACTCCCAAACCTTGCAAAACAAAATTGAGCCACTGGCTCTATTTTTCGATACCAGTCCCAGCATGATTTCTGTGAAGGTCAATACGCAGGATATGCCGCAGCTCTTGACGGCCATGGAAGCCAAATGGAAGGAGTTTGTGCCCCATCTAGCCTTCCGGTACACGTTCATGGATCAGTCGTATGCCCGCATGTATGATAATATTCAGCGCGTAAGCCGCATCTTTACAAGCTTTGCTTGCTTAGCCATTTTCATTGCCTGTCTGGGCTTATTCGGCTTAGCTGCCTTCACGACCGAGCAGCGCACGAAAGAAATCGGCGTCCGCAAAGTGTTAGGTGCATCGGTGGCCAGCATCGTGGCGCTGCTGTCGAGCGATTTTTTGAAACTGGTGGTAGTCGCTATCGTTCTTGCTTCCCCCCTGGCTTGGTGGATTATGTCGAGGTGGCTTCAAGATTTTGCTTACAAAATTGATCTAGACTGGTGGCTATTCGCCTTAGCCGGTGGGTTAGCCGTTGGCATAGCTTTAGTAACGGTCAGCTACCAGAGTGTAAAAGCCGCTTTGGCCAATCCAGTAAAATCGTTGCGAAGTGAATAACCTCAAAAATCAGCTGTTCTTACTAAAACGCTCCCCGGTGAGACGAGTAATCATTCTTGAATAAGCATTCTTCAGAGACGACGAGGTATCATGATCTGCGTCTTAAATGGGGCAGTTAAATAGACTATGAACTAGCAAGAATTAGCCTTGAAAATCGTCCAATTAAGTCATCTCTATGTCAGTATCAGCCAGTAACACTATAAGCTTAAATAACCCGTTTCCTTAACGAGGTTAAACGTCTTACGAGTTATAACGGTGTATGATGAGAACTAGCCATTTTCTGCTTGGCTTCTGCTACCTAACAGCAACAATAGGGTTTGCCCAATCCCCTTTCTCTCCCTTATCATCTACTGCTTTAGAGCGGAAAACAGATTCCATATTCGCCCATACTAACTCATCAAATACGCCTGGTGGCGTGATCGCGGTGCTATATAAAGGAGACGTTCTGCTCAAAAAAGGATATGGCATGGCCGATATAGCTAACAAAATACCCCTCACAACGGCTAGTCTATTTAACATTGCCTCCACCGCCAAACAATTCACGGCCACTTGTATTGCCCTTCTCGAAGAGCAGGGTAAACTATCCTTTGAGGATGACATCCGTACCTATTTTCCGCAATTTCAGATCAAGAAAACCATTACAATCCGACACCTGATCAGCCACACCAGCGGATTGCGAGAGGCTTATGTTTTAGCGGCTCTATCCGGGAAAGTCAATCTGAAAGGGCAAGTACGAAAGCAGTATAAGAACACAGCGCATTTAGTCCAGTTAATGGCTAAGCAACAAGAGCTTAATTTCGAGCCTGGCCATGAGTTCGCCTATACCAACATCAACTATATTTTACTGGGTGAAATCGTTCGCAAAGTCAGTGGGTTTAGTTTAGCCGAATTTGCCGATCAATCCATTTTTAAGCCCTTGGGCATGAGCCACACGTATTTCAATGATCCGCAGGCCATCGCCAGAGCGGGTCGGGCAACTCCCTACCAGTTGATCGACGAAAAGAGACGAACCTATAAGTCGTTATCCATTCGCCATGATCAAGGGGTAGTTGGCGACAACAACCTGATTACGTCGGTGGATGACCTGATTCTATGGGATCAGAACTTCGCTACCAATCGGCTGGGTCTGGGCAGGCAAGCATTCGTGAAGACCCTACAGACCCGCTATGTATTGAGTAGCGGAGATACCATTCATTATGCCTTCGGTCTGAATGTGACACCCTATAAAACCACCCGCTCTATTGGTCATGGGGGTGATGACTACCGCTACACCTCCCTGATGATGCGTTTTCCGGCGTATTATCTCGATCTGATTTACTTGTCCAACCAGTCGGATTATCAAGATACCCAACAGAAAGTTTTTGCCCTAGCCGATGTATTATTAAACGTCTCGACTCCCTTACCGACACTCGCTCCTGAGCCCCTTCAAGCCAGCCTGCCGTTTGATTCGCTGTACGTCGTCAAATGAAAGTGGACAAAAGGGGTGAAAATGGGAAGAGACAATTCAGTAAATTGTTTCACCCAAATCACCTTAGTAATGTCCAAATCGGTTAAATCATCCCAGTCTAAGCGTTCTGCTACCAACCTCTCAACTGCTGCTGAACGTAAACCAGCTCTTTCCATCATTAAAGACATTCAGCGGCAAACCCGACGTCAGTATACTGCCGAAGAAAAGATCCGGATTGTCCTAGAAGGTTTGCAGGGTGAACAGTCAGTGGCCGAAATCTGTCGGCGGGAAGGACTCAATACCAACATTTATTATCGCTGGAGTAAGGAATTTTTAGAAGCCGGTAAAAAGCGGCTGGCGGGCGATACCACTCGCGAAGCTACTGCCCCTGAAGTGCAATCGATTAAATCCGAAAACGAAGCGCTCAAACAACTGGTAGCTGAGTTGAGTCTGGAGAATCGGCTGTTAAAAAAAAGTCTCAAAGCCGACGATTAATCCCTACCATCGCATGACTCAGTCCGAAAAGATGGAGATTATTACGTTGGTGGAGCAGTCACCCTTGAGCGTCAAAGCCACTCTCCGGGAGTTAGGCGTCCATCGCTCGACCTTTTATCAATGGTACAAACGGTATTTGCAGAGTGGCTATGATGGCTTGGCCGATCTCGCTTATCGACGTACTAGTGCTTGGAACCAACTACCACCAGCTGAAAAAGGGCGTGTGGTGGAGTTAGCTTTGGATCGCCCCGATCTATCATGCCGTGAATTGGCTTGCCATATCGTTGATAATGAGCATTGGTTTGTGTCGGAATCAACCGTTTACCGTATTCTGAAAAGTCGGGGACTAATCACTACCCCCGCTTATCGGCTGATGGAAGCGGCTGATCAATTCTATAATCCTACGACAGCTCCTAACCAACTTTGGCAAACTGATTTTACCTATTTCAAGATCAAGGGCTGGGGTTGGTATTATCTCTCGACGGTGCTGGATGACTATTCTCGGTACATTCTGGCTTGGGAGTTATGTCCCGGTATGCAGGCCACTGATGTTGAACGAACTGTGCAAGCGGCTCTGAAAGCCAGTAGTCTAAAAAGTGGGCAGCGGCCTCGTATGCTGTCAGACAATGGGTCGGCCTATGTGTCTCGGTATCTAAAGGAGTATTTAAAAGGGGAAAGCATTGAGCATATTCGAAGTGCTCCTTTTCACCCTATGACGCAGGGAAAGATCGAGCGCTATCATCGGTCAATGAAAAATGTGCTGCTTCTAGAACACTATTATAGTCCAGATGAACTGAGCCAACGAGTCGCTGAGTGGGTGGAATACTATAATCATCAGCGGTATCACGAATCGTTGGATAATGTACGGCCTGCCGATGCCTATTGGGGTCGTCAGGATCAAATCTTGGCCGAACGCCAAAAAACTAAGCAGTTAACCATGGCTCAACGACGAAAAAATCATATTTTTCAGCGCCTACGAAGTGTTTAAAAGTATCTCTTCTCTTTTCACCCGCATCTGTCCACTTTTGGCTGACGACATACATCAATACCACGGCGATTGTATACAGAAGATTGCCCATATGCTTGGAGATTAGTAGTGAAAGTAAGTGAATTGTCTACTAGAACTGGGCTCCTACAAATTGGTTATTAATTCTTATTGAATGGTGAAAAGGGTGAATGGATAACACCTACTAGTTCGGTCCCCTCAGGAGACTGCTCTTTACCGCTCGCTCAAATTACGTGAACATAGCGTGCTCTGCTAGGGTTTGTTTGTAACCGACTAGAGGTTACTAGTTGGTTTACCCAACAAAACCAAATCATTCCAATGACGACTCAACCAAGTAATACCAGCTTTAGTGGCTCATCATCAACCGATTCATCCATGCTGATGACGGCTATTTTTACGGATCGTGACGCGGCCGAAACCGCTTACGACGCCTTGTTAGCGCATGGCTTTTCGAAAGATGATGTGAATATCGTCATGACGGATGAAACCCGTAAACAGCATTTTGATGCTCGTGATTCGGATGATTCGGCCTTAACGGATAAAGCCCTAGAAGGAGCTGGTAAAGGGTCTGCTATTGGCGGTACGGTGGGAGCGGTAGCGGCCGCTATTGCCGCTATCGGGACGACGTTGGCCCTGCCTGGCCTAGGTTTACTGATTGCGGGTCCACTGGCCGCTGGTTTAGCCGGTGCGGGAGCCGGGGGGTTAGCCGGTGGCTTAATCGGGGCTTTAGTCAATTCAGGGATTCCGGAAGAAACGGCCAAAGCGTATGAATCGGGGCTGAAAAGTGGGGGTATTGTTGTGGGGGTTCACCCTCGGGATGAAGCCGACAAAACGTATCTGACTCAGCAGGGCTTTCATTAATCGTATAAGTCAATAGATTATTTTTCTCTTTAATGACAAAGCAGCCCCGACCGAGGCTGCTTTGTCATTAAAGAGAAATTCCGTAGAGAGCCTGCTTTAGACCTTGCCAATCAGCTTATTAACTCAGTATCCTTCTCGCTTCTTTACCTTAACAGGTAGGCGAGTCATCTAGCCTACTCAGCGGAATAGGCCTCTGGTAGTCTAACTGGACTGCTCAGGCATGATCAATACATGCCTGAGCAGTTGAGGAAAGCGAAGGTCCGCGCCCCGACAAAGAGCGGCTGGAAATGAAACATTTATACGGACAAATGCTTACGAATCAAGCTTTGAGAGAATAATATAGCCTAGGTTCTCCGTGCTTAAAAGCCGCTCACGTTCAATCGGCCTCCGGTTAAGCATTTACCCGCCAGGGAGGGGGTAGCCACCGCACTACTTAAAATCGCGCCCTTTATAGTGGCCGCTGAGGCCCCACTATGGGTAGCGGCATACAAAGCAGCTCCACCCGTAACGTGGGGCGTGGCCATTGAGGTACCGCTATAGGACCCGTAGGCAGAAATGACTTTTCCTTTACTACTAGCGGGTAAGGTAGAATAAATGGCGGAACCGGGTGCGCCTATGTCAACCTGGGTCGCGGCATAATTTGAAAAGCTGGACAAGGCTCCCGTATTGGTGATGGAAGCGACGGCAATAATATTGGCATTAGGGTAACCGGATGGATAGCTCAGGCTGGTTTCGGTATTTAACCCATCATTGCCGGCAGCGGCAATAAACAGAATTTCGGCCGTTGCCGCCCGGGCAATGGCGTCCTGCAGTCCCTGGGAAAAACCGCCCCCTCCCCACGAGTTATTGGTAGCCGGAATGTTGAGTTTATGCCGGGTTTTCAGGTCAGTTATATAATCAACGGCCTTGATGGCGTTGGCCGTCGTACCGCCCTTTTGTCCCAGGAACTTGGCAGAAATTAATTTCACCGACCAATTCACGCCTGCTACCCCTTTTCCATTTCCCCCTACTGCCCCGATTGTCCCCGCCACATGGGTACCGTGATCGTCGCCTGTTCCATCAAATACGGAATTATCACCGTTGGCAAAGTCCCAGCCATAGACATCATCGACGTAGCCGTTCTGATCATCGTCTACACCATTACCCGCCGTTTCTCCCGGATTGATGCCCGCGTTAGCGGCTAAATCTTCATGCGTGTACATGTAGCCTTCATCAATGATGCCAACATAAACCGTGTTTGAACCCGTATGGCCACTTGCCCAGGCTTCACCGGCCTGACTGCCAAAGGCATTGGCAGGAGTCGTAGCATCCCCATACATACCCCAAAGAGACCCATTGGTGTAATAGGGGTCATTCGAGGTGGCCGTATGCTGATAAATAAAATTAGGCTCGGCATACTCAATGTCGGGTAATCCCCGTAATTGCGCCACCGCTTCTAATACGGCTAACGGGGTATGTATGACATGGATCGCTTCCCCATCACCTAGCCGTTCCATCGTCTTGGTGAGAATCCGTTCGGCAACGGCTCCCTTGATTCGGCTTAAGGCGTTTAGTCGCTTTTCGGCTCCAACGCTGTTTTTAAATTTGACCAGTAGTTCCCCGGCCACAAAATCCTCTCCGGCAACCAGTCGGGCGTTGGCATTGGTTGGGGCCGTTGAAGGAAGTTGATCTAAATCCGTTACGGGCTGACAACCTATGGCCAATAAGATCGTGGCAACTACTACGGCCGCCATGCGGCTTGTGTTTAGGTTAAATCTGTTGGTCATACTACTTTATAGTACGTTTGAACTGGATTGAAAAATACTCAAAAAAACAGTTATTCAACTGTGAATTGAGCCACCAGTGGGGTAAGTCCGATGCTTTATTA